>NZ_JBIGIK010000001.1:0-1584112 GCF_043556395.1 Microbacterium hanjuni | reverse complement strand
CGTACCCGCGCGCGGGTACGCTGTCGATTCGGCGGGGAGATGTCGCTTCGACGGCCGGTCGGGATCATCCTCGCGATGTAGCAGGATGCTACGGCCGAGCGACGCGGGAGGTGCGGGTCGGTTCGTAGCGTCGAAGCATGGACCTCACTTCGACTCAGCTCGGGCTCGCCGCCCGGGTGCAGCAACTGACCAAGCACTACGGCAACGGCGAGAACGCCGTGCGCGCCCTGGACGACGTTTCGGTGGGGATCCGCCGCGGCGAGTTCACCGCCATCATGGGACCCTCCGGTTCGGGCAAGTCGACCCTGATGCACGTGATGGCGGGGCTCGACGCACCGAGCGGCGGGCGAGCCTGGATCGGCGACACCGAGATCACCGGCCTCGGCGACAAGGAGCTGACCCTCCTGCGCCGCCGCCGCGTGGGCTTCGTGTTCCAGGCCTTCAACCTCGTTCCCACCCTCGACGCGATCGGCAACATCCTGCTGCCGTTCGCCCTGGACGGGCGGGCACCCACCGCGGCCGAACGGGCGCGCGTCGACGCGCTCGTGCAGACCCTGGGTCTCGCCGGCCGGCTCACCCATCGTCCCCACGAGCTGAGCGGCGGCCAGCAGCAGCGGGTCGCGATCGCCCGGGCCCTCGCCACCGCGCCCGACCTCGTCTTCGCCGACGAGCCCACCGGCAACCTCGACTCCCGCTCGAGCCGCGACGTGCTGCAGGTGCTCGCGAGCGCCAGCCGTGAGCACGGTCAGTCGATCGCGATGGTGACCCACGACGCGGTCGCCGCCTCCCACGCCGACCGCGTGCTCTTCCTCGGTGACGGCCGCGTGGTCGCCGACAAGCCCCGACAGAACGCCGAGCAGATCTCGCGGTTCATGCTTGCCGCTGAAGGCGCTCTCCCCGCGGGAGCGACGGCATGACCGCGCTCGCTCCGGCTCCCGTCCGCGATCGCGCTCCCTCGTCGGGGGGCGGCCGCTGGGCGTGGTTGCGCGAACCCGGCATGGGCGCCAGCATCCTGGTCTCCGCCCTCTCGAGCGGTTTCGGCGTCGTGCTGTGGGCCGTGACGGCGTTCGTCGCCCTGCTGCTGCGGTCAAACCCCTACCTCGGCGACAGCGAGATGCTCGCTCTTGCCCTGGGTGTCGTGACGGTCGTGGTCGTCGGGCTGGCCGTCTACGTCGCCGCCATCGTCACGGCGAACACGTTCGCCACCGTCGTGGCGGGCCGCACCCGCCGCATCGCGCTGCTGCGTCTCATCGGGGCGTCCGCGCGGTCGCAGCGCCGTGAGGTCGCGCGCCAGGGGCTGACCGTGGGGGTGCTCGGTTCGGTCATCGGGCTGCTCGGCGGTACGGCGCTGGCGCTCGTCGGCGCCGAGACGTTCGTGCGTGTGCAGGGTCTGACGCTCGAGAACGTGGCCGGCCAGATCGTGGTTCCCGTGCTGCTGCTCCCTCCGCTCGTCGTCGCGCTCACCACGTGGGCGGCCGCGTGGGTCGGATCGCGCCGCGTGCTGACCGTCACGCCGCTGCAGGCGCTCGGCGACACGGTCGAGTCCTCGCACGAGCAGCTCGCCCGCCGCACGGGGCGCACCGTCGCCGCCGTGGTGCTCTTCATCCTCGGGGTGGCGCTTCTCGCGCTCGGTGTGGTCGTCGGCCTCGTGAACCCCGTCGGCGTCGCGGTCGGCTTCTTCGGTGGTCTGGCGTCGTTCACCGGGCTCATCCTCGGCTCGGGCGTGGTCATGCCGCCGGTCCTGCGCCTCGTCGGGCGCATGTTCGGTCGTTCCGCGACAGCGCGACTCGCCGCGGAGAACGCGCTGCGCTACCCCGAGCGGTCCTCGCGCATGGCGATCGGGGTCGTGATGGGCGTGACGCTCGTGACGATGTTCGCCGTCGCGCTCGAGAGTGTGAAAGCCTTCGTGGTCGCGTCGGCCGACGGCGAGCCGGTGGCCGACATCACGCAGATCCTCGACACGTTCTCGGCGATCATGATGGGTCTCGTCGCCGTCAGCGCGGTCATCGCCGGCGTCGGCCTGGTCAACCTGCTCACCCTCGGGGTGGTGCAGCGGCGGCGCGAGCTGGGACTGCTGCGCGCTCTCGGGGTCTCGAACGCGCAGGTGCGCACGATGGTGCTGTTGGAGGCCGCGCACATCACGATCGCCGCCGTCGCCAGCGGCCTCGTGCTCGGCATCGCCTACGGCTGGGTCGGCGCGCAATCGCTCCTCGGTTCCGTCGCGATGCCCCCGAACTGGACCTCGCCGACGCTCGTGCTCCCCGCCGTTCCGCTGGGCCCGGTGCTCGCGATCGTGGCGGCGACCGTCGTCCTCACCCTCGTGGCGGCGGTCGTTCCGACCCGGCTCGCGACCCGGGTGACTCCCGTGTCAGCGCTCGCCGGCTGACAGCATCCGCTCTTCTTCCCCGCAGCCCTCTCCCCGCGCCACCTCTCCTCGCGCCACCTCTTCCCACCCCACTTCTCGCCGAGTACGTACGTTCTCGACGAGCCCACCCGTTGTCGTGCGCAGCAACGGCCGGATTCGCCGAGTACGTACGTTCTCGGCGGTGAGGGGGAGGGGAAGGGCGGCGATGGGGAGGGGGAGAGGGTGATAGGGACGGGCTCGCGCGAAGAAGAGTGGATGCTGGGGATCAGGCGGCGGGCTCGGGGTCGTGGGCCCAGGTCGGCGCGAGGGCCCGGATGCGCACGCCGCGCCACTGCCAGGCCGCCCAGAGGCTCGGCCACAGGAGCGGCGCCGTCGGGCCGCCGATGACGAGACGGTCGCGCCACAGGGTGCGCGTGGGGTCGCCGGCTGCGGGGGAGACCGCCATCTGGTGATCCCACACGTCGAGGCTCGCGAGCGGCCCGGTCAGCGGGATGCCGCTGTCGCGGAAGATCCGCACGGGAGCACCCGAGGCGTCGGTCAGGCGCTTCTCCGACACCGAGATGAGCTGGCGCCCCATCGGGATGATGCCCGCGACGCTGAGTTCCACCGGAGCGTCGGTGCCCGGTGCGAAGGTCGGCGGCAGCTCGGCCAGCGGCTCCATGCGCATGAGCGGCCCGTACAGCTCGGCAACCGCAGCGGGGGAGTGCAGCGCCCGCCACGCGGCGTCGGCGTCGCAGTCGATGACGAACTTGAGGAGGATGCGCATGCGCCCATCCTCCCTGACGCGCAGCCTCGTGGCGTCACTTCGGAAGCAGACCTCAGCGCGGGGTACGCGCGGCGAGGCGCTCGGACGGTGTGATCTCGCGGCGCGTCCACGTGAACTGGTAGCGCTCGTCGAAGCGCGGAGCGCACTTCGAGCACGAGGTCGCCCGGGGTGCTCGACGGTGCCGATAGGCGATGTGCCCCGCCGGGCACGTGCCCACCCACGGAGCGAGTTCTTCGGCCGTCTCGCCGTGGTGCGTGGTGCCGCCGACGTAGCCCAGGCGACGGGCGACGCTCTTCCACTGCGGCCCGTGGCCCGCCGAGGGCCCGGCGAGCGCGTGGGCGACTTCGTGCAGCAGTGTCTGGTGGTTGACGTCGTCGTCGTAGCGCGCCGAGAGGTAGCGCGACACCGAGATGCGTTTGCGGCGGAAATCGCAGAGACCCGCGCGCCGCTTGGCGTTGTCGAAGCCGAAAGACCACGAGGAATCGAGGTGAAGGGTGATCAGCGCCTCGGCCCAGAGGCGCACGCGTTGCGGTTCGGTCATACCGGAGACATTAGAACGTACGTCCGACACTCGGATGCTTGCGAGGCCGGTGGGCTCAGCTCGCCACCGTGGCCCGTGAGCGTCGGCGGTCGGCGGCGTCGATCGCGAGAAGGGTCGACTCGAGCTGCTCGTCGGCCGCGCCCGCGTCTTGCCGGAGGAACAGGGCGCGCTTGAAATCGGTGCGGGCGGACTCGAAGTCCTCGGCGTCGTAGGCGACCTTGCCGCGGTGCTGCAGCGCGAAAGCTGCGATCCCCGACCAGTTCTGCCCCTCGGCCTCTTCGGCGCACGCAGTGAGCTCCTGCAGAGCGGCGGTGTGCGCGCCGCGGTTCTGCAGGATCGTGGCGTGCAGAATGCGAGCGCGCAGCAGGTCGCGGCGCGTGCCGCCCATGCGCGCCACCCGCACCGACTGGTCCGACACCACGAGTGCTTCGTCGAGGCGGTCGAGCACTTTGAGCAGCCAGACGCGCTCGAGCAGAGCGGGCAGGCTGCGCTGGATGCCGATCTCCTCGAGCCGCTCGCGGCACTGATCGAGATCCACGATCTCGCGCAGAGTGTCGGGGTCGTACCCGCGGATGTAGCTCACTGCGACTCCCTTCGGCCCGATGACGGTCGCGCACTCAGTCTGCGACACCACGTCTGTGAGCACGCCCAGGCGCGCCGCCTCACCGATCGAAGAGGCCGGCCGTCGGCTTCGGGGAGGGGGTGGCATCGCCGTCCGTCGCCGGCCGGGCGCTGCGGACGAACTCGTCGATCTCGGCGCCCTGCGCCACTTTCGCCGGGTGGGGGCCGGCCGACAGCAGCCGGGGAAGCCACTCGACGGGGAGGGGCGCGGGCGATGCCGCGACGACGAGATTGCCGAAGCGGCGCCCCTTCAGCACCTGCACCTCGGCGAGCACGATCACGTGCGGCAGCACCTCGCGCACCGTCGCGACCTGGCGGCGGGCGAAGGCGAGCCCGGAACCGTCGGCGACGTTCACGAGCAGCACCCCGTCGGGCGCGAGCAGTCGCGCCGCCTCCCGGTAGAACTCCACCGTGGTGAGGTGGGCGGGGGTCTGGGCGCCGGCGTACACGTCCGAGATCAGCAGGTCGACGGCGCCCACGAGGCCCGCCGGGAGGCGCGCGAGTCCCGCGCGCGCATCGCCGATCCGCACCCGCACCGAGGCGCTGCGCGGCAGCGGCAGGTGTTCGCGCACGAGGTCGACGAGCGATTGCTCGAGTTCGACCACCTGCTGGCGCGATCCCGGCCGGGTCGCCTCGATGTAGCGCGGCAGGGTGAGCGCCCCGGCTCCCAGGTGCACGGCCGTCAAGGGTTGGCCGGGCATCCGCATCCGATCGATCACCGCCCCCATCCGCGCGACGTACTCGAAATGCAGGTGGGTGGGGTCATCGAGATCGACGTGGGACTGCGGCGTGCCGTCGACGTCGAGCTCGTGGCCGGAGGTGAATCCGGACGGCACGATGCGGGCGATCGTGCCGTCGCTCAGGCGCGCCCGACCGAGCTCTTCGTTCTCCACTCGCGCCCTGGCCACCTCACCACGCTAGCCGGATGCTCCGAAACACGATCGATACACAGGGGCAATGCTGACGACGGGTGCGTCCCGGTACGGTCGGTACATCGGCAGAAGCGGATGCTGCACGAAGACGTGAACGTGCGTCCCGTGTGCATCCATTCCCCACATGGAAGGTGCACAGCACATGGCACAAACGATGACACGACGCCTGCTCACCGGCGCGGCGGCCGTCGCGATCGGATCCCTCGTCTTCACCGCCTGCACGAGTCAGCGCGATGAAGACACGACCAGCACCCAGGACAGCGACGTCGACTCGACGTTCATCTTCGGAGCATCCGGCGACCCCTCGAGCCTCGATCCCGCCTTCGCGAGCGACGGGGAGTCCTTCCGCATCTCGCGGCAGATCTTCGAGGGCCTCGTCGGCGTCGAGCCCGGCACGGCCGACCCCGCGCCGCTGCTCGCCGAGAGCTGGGAGCCCTCGGAGGACGGTCTGTCGTACGACTTCCAGCTGAAGGAAGGCGTCACCTTCCACGACGGCACGGAGTTCAACGCCGACGCGGTCTGCTTCAACTTCGACCGCCAGAACAACTTCACCGGTATCGCCCAGAGCGAGAGCCTCTCGTACTACTGGGGCAAGCTCATGCGCGGCTACGCCGACACCGGAACCTCGATCTACGGTGGCTGCGAGGCTGTCAGCCCCACCGAAGTAACCATCTCGTTGACCCAGCCCTACGCCGGATTCATCCCCGCGCTGTCGCTGCCGGCCTTCGCGATCCAGAGCCCCACCGCGCTCGAGGAGTACGACGCCGACAACGTGGGCGGCACCTCCGAGGCGCCGACGCTCAGCGAGTACGCGACCTCCCACCCCACCGGCACCGGACCGTTCATGTTCGAGTCGTCGTCGCCGGGCGAAGAGACCACGGTCACCGCTTACCCCGACTACTGGGGCGAGCAGGGTCAGGTGCAGGAAGTCATCTTCCGCGTGATCGGTGACACCACCGCTCGCCGTCAGGCGCTCGAGTCGGGCTCGATCGACGGCTACGACCTCGTCGCCCCCGCCGACCTCGGCGCTCTCGAGGACGCCGGCTTCACGCTGACGAACCGCGACCCGTTCAACATCCTCTACCTCGCGTTCAACCAGGCCGCACCCGGGCTGGGCGACATCCGCGTGCGCCAGGCGCTCACCCAGGCGATCGACAAGGAGCAGCTGGTCACCCAGGTGCTGCCGGAGGGAACGACCGTCGCGAGCCAGTTCATGCCGGACAGCGTGATCGGCTTCAACGACGCCGTCACGACGTACGACTACGACCCGGATGCCGCCAAGGCGCTGCTGGCCGAGGCCGGCTTCACCGAGGCCAACCCGCTGACGTTGACCTTCAACTATCCGGTCAACATCTCGCGGCCGTACATGCCGAACCCCGAGCAGATCTTCACCAACCTGCAGTCGCAGCTCGAGGCCGTCGGCGTCGTGCTCAACCCCGTCTCCAACGAATGGGGCGAGTACCTCGACCTCATCCAGGGCGGCAGCGACCACGGCATCCACCTGCTCGGCTGGACCGGTGACTACAACGACCCCGACAACTTCGTGGGCACCTTCTTCGGTGCACCCTCGAACGAGTGGGGCTTCGACAACGCCGAGCTGTTCTCGGCGCTGACCGAGGCGCGCGGACTCGCCACCGAGGAGGAGCAGGCCCCGGCCTACTCCGACATCAACGAGGAGATCGCCCAGTTCATCCCGGGTGTTCCGCTCGCCAACCCCGTGCCGACGCTCGCGTTCGACGCTCGGGTCACGTCCTACCCGGCGAGCCCGGTGCAGGACGAGGTCTACAACATGATCGAGCTGTCCGAGTGACGTGACGGATGCTGCGGGTCCGGCCCCTTCGGGAGCCCGGGCCCGCAGCATCCCCGTCCGTAACCGCCTCGACCCTGGAGTACCCCGTGCTTCGCACCATCGGCAGGCGACTGCTGCTGCTCATCCCGACCCTGTTCGGTCTCTCCCTTCTCCTCTTCTTCTGGGTGCGCGCGCTCCCCGGCGGCCCCGCCGTCGCCCTTCTCGGCGAGCGGGCGACACCCGAGGCCGTTGCCCGCATCAACGAGCTCTACGGCTTCAACCAACCCCTCTACGTGCAGTACTTCACGTGGCTCGGCCGCCTCGCCACGGGCGACTTCGGCGCCTCGATCCAGACCGGCCGACCGGTGCTGGAAGAGTTCGTGCGCCGCTTCCCGGCGACCCTCGAGCTGTCGATCGCCGCGCTCATCGTGGCCGTCGGCATCGGCATCCCGCTCGGCTACTGGGCCGCCCGCAAGCACGGCAAGGCGTGGGATCACATCGCCGTCGTCCTCAGCCTGATCGGCATCACGGTGCCGGTGTTCTTCCTGGCGTTCATCTTCAAGTACGTCTTCGCGGTGCAGCTCGGCTGGCTGCCCTCGGACGGGCGCCAGAACCCGCGCATCGACGCGACGCACTATACGAACCTGTACGTCCTCGACGGTCTGATCACGGGGGAGTTCGACGCCGCGTGGGACGCGCTGCTGCACCTGATCCTGCCCGCGGTCGCGCTCGGCACGATCCCGCTCGCGATCATCGTGCGCATCACCCGCGCTTCGGTGCTCGAGGTGCAGAACGCCGATTACGTGCGCACCGGTCGGGCGAAGGGCATCGCCACCTCGACGCTGCGCAACCGCTTCATCCTGCGCAACGCCATGCTGCCGGTCGTCACCACCGTCGGGCTGCAGGCCGGCCTGCTGATCTCCGGGGCGGTGCTCACCGAGACGGTGTTCGCCTTCCCGGGCATCGGCGCCTTCTTGGCGTCGTCGATCTTCGCGCGGGACTTCCCGGTGCTGCAGGGGTTCATCCTCTTCATCGCCATCGCCTATGCCCTGATCAACCTCCTCGTCGACGTCTCGTACAGCTTCATCGATCCGAGAGTGAGAGTGCAGTGACCGCAATCGAGGTGTTCGCGTGAGCTCCAGCATCCTTCCCCCCGCCCCCAGCGGCGGACCCGTCGACGACAACCTCATCGTCGACACCCAGTTGCTCGCGGCCAAGACGCGCGGCGGGTTCTGGCGCGATGTGTTCCGGCGCCTGCGGGGCAACCCCACCGCCTGGGTCGGCGCGGTCATCGTGGCCCTGTTCCTGCTGGTGGCCGCCCTCGCGCCCATCCTCGCGCCCTACCCGGGTGATTCGCTGCCCGGACAGCGCTTCATCACCCCGACCCACATCCCGGGGCCCGGCGAGATCCCCGAGTTCCCGCTGGGACTTGATCGCTTCGGCGGCGACGTGCTGTCGAAGCTGATCTGGGGCGCACAGGCGTCGCTGCTCATCGGCGTGATCTCCACGGCTTTCGGCCTTGCCGGCGGGATGCTGCTGGGGCTGCTCGCGGGAACCTTCGGCGGCTGGGTCGACAACCTCGTCATGCGGTTCGTCGACATCCTGCTGTCGGTGCCGAACCTGCTGCTCGCCGTCTCGATCGCCGCGGTGCTGGGGCAGAGCCAGTTCGCGATCATGATCGCGATCGGCGCCTCGCAGGTGCCGGTCTTCGCCCGTCTGCTGCGCGCCTCGATGCTGCAGCAGAAGGGCGCGGACTACGTCCTGTCGGCGCAGACGCTCGGCCTCAGTCGAACGAAGATCACGATGAGCCACGTGCTGCCCAACGCGGTCGGCCCGGTCATCGTGCAGGGCACGCTGTCGCTGGCCACCGCCGTCATCGACGCCGCGGCGCTGTCGTTCCTCGGCCTCGGCGGCGGCCTGCCGCAGACGCCCGAGTGGGGCCGCATGCTCACCTACGCGCAGTCCGAGCTCGCCATCGCCCCGTGGTTGGCGTTCTTCCCGGGTATCTGCATCGCCGTCACCGCGCTGGGCTTCACCCTGCTGGGGGAGTCGCTGCGCGAATCGATGGACCCGCGCACCCGCGCCCGCTGATCCGTCCCGTTCCCCGAGACCCGTTCTCCGTGGCGAGACCCCGACATTCTGACCGGGTCTCGCCGCGGGGAGCGGGTTTCGCCTAGCGGCGGCGGAGCGTCAGCGCGCGATGCCGCGGCGGATCCGCCGCATCCGTCATCTGCGAGCCATCTCCGCGAGACCCGTCCGGCGTGGCGAGACCCTGACATTCTGCCCGGGTCTCGCCACGGGGAGCGGGTTTCGGGGAGCGGGGTTCGGGGGGCGGGTTTCGCCCAGCGGCGGCGGAGTGTCAGCCCGCGATGCCGAGCTCGTTGCCCGGGATCGAAGCGAGCAGTCGCCGGGTGTAGGGGTCGCGCGGGTTGGTGAAGATCTCCTCGCTCGAGGCGGCCTCCACGAGCTTGCCGTCCTTCATCACGCAGACGTAGTCGCTGATGAGGCGCACCACCGCGAGGTCGTGCGAGATGAAGAGGTAGCTCAGGCCGTACTCGCTCTGCAGGTCGCGGAGGAGCGTGAGAATCTGATCCTGCACGAGCACGTCGAGCGCCGAGACCGGCTCGTCGCAGACGATCAGTTCGGGCGAGAGGGCGAGCGCACGCGCGATCGCGACGCGTTGACGCTGGCCGCCCGACAGCTCCGACGGGTAGCGACGCAGCATCGAGGTGGGCAGCGCGACGTCGTCCATGAGTGAGCGCACCCGCGCGGAGCGGTCTTTCGCGGAGCCGCGCTTATAGAAGGTGAGAGGTTCCTCGATCAGCCGCTCGATCGTGAACATCGGGTTCAGGCTGGAGTACGGATCCTGGAAGATCGGCTGCACCTTCTGGCGGAAGTCCTTGAGGGCCGCGCCCTTGAGGGTCGTCACGTCCTGGCCCTCGAAGGTGATGGTTCCGCTCGTCGGCTCGATGACCTTCAGCAGCATCCGGGCCGTCGTCGTCTTGCCCGAGCCCGACTCCCCGACGATCGCCACGGTCTCCCCGCGGGGGATCGACAGCGACAGGTCATCGACGGCGGTGAAGTCCTCGCCGCGTCCGCGCGTCGGGTAGACCTTCGTCAGATGCGAGATCTCGACGATGGTGTCGCGCGGTTTCTTCTCCTCGCCGGCGACCGTGAGCGGTACGCCGCGGAAGTCCTCCGGGCGGAGGCGGACGGCGGCGACCGAGGGCGCGGCGGCCACGAGGGACTGGGTGTAGGGATGCTGGGGGTGCTCGAGGATCTGCTGGGCCGGGCCCTGCTCCACCACGCGCCCGCGGTGCATGACGACGACCCGCGAGGCGCGCTCCGCGGCGAGGCCGAGGTCGTGCGTGATGAGCAGCACGGCGGTGCCGAGTTCGGTCGTGAGCCGATCGATCTGGTCGAGGATCGTCTGCTGCACCGTGACGTCGAGCGCGCTGGTGGGTTCGTCGGCGATGAGCAGCCGCGGGTTGCAGGCGAGTCCGATCGCGATGAGGGCACGCTGGCGCATACCGCCGGAGAACTCGTGCGGGTACTGCTTGGCGCGGGCGGCCGCGTCGGGAAGTCCCGCGCGTTCGAGCGTCTCGACCACCTTGGCGTCGACGTTCTTACGGTCGGCCAGGCCGTGGGCGAGCAGGGTCTCGGACACCTGCGTGCCGATCTTGGCGACCGGGTTCAGGTTGGACATCGGGTCCTGCGGCACGAGACCGATCTGGCGGCCGCGCACGCCCCGCATGCGCGCCTCGCTGTAGGTCGTCAGGTCCTCGCCGTCGAGCAGGATGCTGCCGCGGGCCACGCTTCCTCCGGAGGCGAGCAGGCCGATGATCGCCATGGCAGTGGTGGACTTGCCCGAGCCGGACTCGCCGACGATCGCGACGGTCTCGCCCGCCGCGATGTCGAGGTCGATCCCGTCGACGGCGCGCACCGGCCCGTCGACGGTGGCGAAGTCGACGGCGAGGTCGCGGACGGAGAGCAGCGGCGGTGCAGCGGGCATCCCCCCATCCTGCCGCCCGACCTCGCCCGCCGCATCCTGTGGCGCGCATCTTCATCCACCCGTAACAGCGGGCCGGTGGTGGTTATACCGCAGCGGATCAAACTCGTCAAGAATCGCACTGGACACGACGTGATATGCGACGTATAGTGGGTCTTTGCGCTCCTCCTTTCCCCCTGCCCTCATATGGTGGTCGGCTGTCCCTGCTCGTCCCCGCGTTCCGCGGTGTGCGACGCACAGGGTTTCGGGGTCGGGGAGCACTCCACCTGACGACGAGGAATCATGAGCCCCCTGCCCGGGCTCTGCGGAGGTTTATCCCTTGGCTGTTGCGCGCAACGCATCCGACACCACCACCCCCAAGAACGGACGCGGAGCATCCCGCCTCTCGTTCGCCAAGATCTCCGACACGCTGACGGTCCCTGACCTGCTGGCGCTGCAGACCGAGTCTTTCGACTGGCTGGTCGGCAACGAGGCATGGAAGACCCGTGTCACCGAGGCTCAGGCCATCGGTCGCACCGACGTGCCCGAGATCAGCGGACTGGAGGAGATCTTCGAGGAGATCTCCCCGATCGAGGACCTGAGCGAGACGATGCAGCTCTCGTTCACCAACCCGTACCTCGAACCCGAGAAGTACTCGATCGAAGAGTGCAAGGAGCGTGGCAAGACCTACGCCGCTCCTCTCTACGTCGAGGCCGAGTTCATGAACCACCAGACCGGTGAGATCAAGACTCAGACCGTCTTCATGGGCGACTTCCCGCTGCAGACCGGCAAGGGAACGTTCATCATCAACGGCACCGAGCGTGTCGTCGTGTCGCAGCTCGTCCGCTCGCCGGGCGTGTACTTCGACCGCACCCCCGACAAGACGTCCGACAAGGACATCGTCTCGTCGCGCATCATCCCCAGCCGTGGCGCATGGCTCGAGTTCGAGATCGACAAGCGCGACCAGGTCGGCGTGCGCATCGACCGCAAGCGCAAGCAGTCGGTCACGGTGTTCCTCAAGGCCCTGGGCCTCACGAGCGAAGACATCCTGGCCGAGTTCGCCGGGTTCGACTCCATCGAGGAGACGCTGTCCAAGGACACGATCCTCACCAAGGAAGACGCGCTCCGCGACATCTACCGCAAGCTCCGTCCGGGCGAGCAGGTCGCCGCCGAGGCCGCCCGTGCGCTGCTGGACAACTTCTACTTCAACCCGAAGCGCTACGACCTCGCGAAGGTCGGTCGCTACAAGATCAACCAGAAGCTCGGTCTCGCCGGCCCGCTCAGCGACTCCGTGCTCACGGTGCAGGACATCGTCGCGACGATCAAGTACCTCGTGCGCCTGCACCGCGGTGACGCGACGTTCGACGGTCTTCGTGGTGGCAAGCCCGCCGAGATCCGCATCGATGTCGACGACATCGACAACTTCGGCAACCGTCGCATCCGCGCCGTCGGCGAGCTCATCCAGAACCAGGTCCGCACCGGTCTGTCGCGCATGGAGCGCGTCGTCCGCGAGCGCATGACCACGCAGGACATCGAGGCGATCACGCCGCAGACCCTGATCAACGTGCGCCCCGTCGTCGCCGCGATCAAGGAGTTCTTCGGTACTTCTCAGCTGTCGCAGTTCATGGACCAGAACAACCCGCTCGCGGGTCTGACCCACAAGCGCCGCCTGTCGGCGCTGGGCCCCGGTGGTCTGTCCCGTGAGCGTGCCGGCGTCGAGGTTCGTGACGTCCACCCCTCGCACTACGGCCGTATGTGCCCGATCGAGACCCCGGAAGGCCCGAACATCGGCCTGATCGGTTCGCTCGCATCGTTCGCCCGCATCAACGCGTTCGGATTCATCGAGACCCCGTACCGCAAGGTCGTCGCCGGTCAGGTCACCGACCAGATCGACTACCTGACCGCGAGCGAAGAGGCCGACTTCATCGTCGCCCAGGCCAACGCACCGCTGAAGGCCGACGGTCACTTCCAGGAGACCCGCGTCCTCGCCCGCAAGATCGGCGGCGAGGTCGACCTGATCCCCGCCGACGAGATCGGCTACATGGATGTCTCCCCGCGCCAGATGGTGTCGGTGGCGACCTCGCTCATCCCGTTCCTCGAGCACGACGACGCGAACCGCGCCCTGATGGGCGCGAACATGCAGCGCCAGGCGGTTCCGCTGGTGCGCAGCGAGTCGCCCGTGGTCGGTACCGGTATGGAGGGCTTTGCCGCCATCGACGCCGGTGACGTGGTCACCGCGCAGAAGCCGGGTGTCGTGATGGAGGTTTCGGCCGACGTCGTCACCATCCAGCTCGACGAGGGGGGAACGCAGGACTACTTCCTCCGCAAGTTCGACCGCTCCAACCAGGGCACGTCCTACAACCAGCGCGTCATCGTCTCGGCGGGCGACCGCATCGAGACCGGCGAGGTCATCGCCGACGGACCGGCGACGGAGAACGGCGAGCTCGCGCTCGGCAAGAACCTCCTCGTCGCGTTCATGACGTGGGAGGGTCACAACTTCGAAGACGCGATCATCCTCAGCCAGGACCTGGTGAAGGACGACACGCTCTCCTCGATCCACATCGAGGAGTACGAGGTCGACGCCCGCGACACGAAGCTCGGTAAGGAAGAGATCACGCGTGACCTTCCGAACGTGAGCCCCGACCTGCTGAAGGACCTCGATGAGCGCGGCATCGTGCGCATCGGTGCCGAGGTGCGCCCCGGCGACATCCTCGTCGGCAAGGTCACGCCGAAGGGTGAGACCGAGCTGTCGGCCGAGGAGCGTCTGCTGCGCGCCATCTTCAACGAGAAGAGCCGCGAGGTTCGCGACACCTCGCTGAAGGTTCCCCACGGTGAGCAGGGCACGATCATCGCGGTCAAGGAGTTCAACGCCGAGGACGGCGACGACGAGCTCGGCTCGGGCGTCAACCGCCGCGTCGTGGTCTACATCGCCCAGAAGCGCAAGATCACCGAGGGTGACAAGCTCGCCGGTCGTCACGGCAACAAGGGCGTCATCGCCAAGATCCTGCCCGTCGAGGACATGCCGTTCCTTCAGGACGGCACCCCGGTCGACATCATCCTGAACCCGCTCGGTATCCCCGGCCGTATGAACTTCGGCCAGGTGCTCGAGCTTCACCTCGGCTGGATCGCCATGCAGGGGTGGAAGGTCGAAGGAAAGCCCGAGTGGGCTGCCCGTCTGCCGCAGGAGGTCTTCGAGGCTCCGGCCGGCACCAAGGTCGCCACCCCGGTGTTCGACGGTGCTTACGAGCAGGAGATCGCGGGTCTGCTCGACTCCACGATCCCCACGCGCGACGGTGACCGCCTCATCGACTCGACCGGAAAGACGATCCTGTACGACGGCCGTCACGGCGAGCCCTTCCCGGCTCCCATCTCGGTCGGCTACATGTACATCCTGAAGCTGCACCACCTCGTCGACGACAAGATCCACGCTCGTTCGACCGGACCGTACTCGATGATCACGCAGCAGCCGCTGGGTGGTAAGGCGCAGTTCGGTGGCCAGCGCTTCGGTGAGATGGAAGTGTGGGCGCTCGAGGCGTACGGCGCGGCCTATGCACTGCAGGAGCTGCTGACGATCAAGTCGGACGACATCCTCGGACGCGTCAAGGTCTACGAGGCGATCGTCAAGGGCGAGAACATCCAGGAGCCCGGTATCCCCGAGTCGTTCAAGGTGCTCATGAAGGAGATGCAGTCTCTCTGCCTGAACGTCGAGGTCCTCTCGGCCGACGGTACCCCGGTCAACCTTCGGGACACCGATGACGATGCCTTCCGCGCCGCGGAAGAGCTCGGCATCAACATCTCCAGCCGATTCGAGTCCTCGTCCATCGACGAGATCTGACCCGGCCAGGCAACGAACAGAATTCCGACACAGGAGAACTAGTGCTCGAATCAACCACTTTCGATCAGCTTCGTATTGGCCTGGCCACCGCTGACGACATCCGTCGTTGGTCTTTCGGTGAGGTCAAGAAGCCCGAAACCATCAACTACCGCACGCTCAAGCCGGAGAAGGACGGTCTCTTCGGAGAGCAGATCTTCGGCCCGTCCCGCGACTGGGAGTGCGCCTGCGGCAAGTACAAGCGCGTCCGCTTCAAGGGCATCGTCTGCGAGCGCTGCGGCGTGGAGGTCACCAAGTCCTCCGTCCGTCGTGAGCGCATGGGCCACATCGAGCTCGCCGCACCCGTGACCCACATCTGGTACTTCAAGGGCGTCCCCTCGCGCTTGGGCTACCTGCTGGACATGGCTCCGAAGGACCTCGAGAAGGTCATCTACTTCGCCGCCTACATGGTCATCTCCGTGGACGAAGAGGCGCGTCACCGCGACCTCGCCACCCAGGAGAACAACATCCGTCTCGAGCTCAAGACGCTCGGCGACCGTCGCGATGCCAAGATCGCGGCCCGCCTCGCCAAGCTGGAGGAGGAGCTCGCCGCTCTCGAGGCGGAAGGTGCCAAGGCCGACCAGAAGAAGAAGGTCAAGGACGCCGCCGAGAAGGACATGACGCTCACCCGCAAGGGTGCCGACGAGCAGATCGCGAAGCTCGAGCGCGTGTGGGAAGACTTCCGCACGCTCGAGGTCGGCGCGCTCAAGCCCGAGGACGACGTGTTCCACGAGCTGCAGGACCGTTTCGGTCAGTACTTCGAGGCCCACATGGGTGCGGAGTCGATCCAGAAGCGTCTCGCTGCGTTCGACCTGGCCGCCGAGTCGGAGAACCTGCACCTGCAGATCTCCGAGGGCAAGGGCCAGCGCAAGATCCGTGCGATCAAGCGCCTCAAGGTCGTCAACTCGTTCCTGCAGACCGGCATGAGCCCGGCCGCCATGGTGCTCGACGTCGTTCCGGTGATCCCGCCGGAGCTGCGCCCGATGGTTCAGCTCGACGGTGGCCGTTTCGCCACGTCCGACCTGAACGACCTGTACCGCCGCGTGATCAACCGCAACAACCGCCTCCGTCGTCTGATCGATCTCGGTGCTCCCGAGATCATCGTCAACAACGAGAAGCGGATGCTGCAGGAGGCCGTCGACGCTCTGTTCGACAACGGTCGCCGTGGTCGCCCCGTCACCGGTACCGGTAACCGCGCGCTCAAGTCCCTGAGCGACATGCTCAAGGGTAAGCAGGGCCGGTTCCGCCAGAACCTGCTCGGCAAGCGCGTGGACTACTCGGGCCGTTCGGTCATCATCGTGGGCCCGCAGCTCAAGCTCCACCAGTGCGGTCTGCCCAAGCAGATGGCGCTCGAGCTGTTCAAGCCGTTCGTGATCAAGCGCCTCATCGACCTGGGTCACTCGCAGAACATCAAGGCCGCCAAGCGTGCCGTCGAGCGCACCCGTCCCGAGGTCTGGGACGTGCTCGAGGAGATCATCCGCGAGCGCCCCGTGCTGCTCAACCGTGCTCCCACGCTTCACCGTCTGGGAATCCAGGCGTTCGAGCCGCAGCTCGTGGAGGGTAAGGCCATCCAGCTGCACCCGCTCGTCTGCGCGGCGTTCAACGCCGACTTCGACGGTGACCAGATGGCTGTGCACCTGCCGCTGTCGGTCGAGGCTCAGGCCGAGGCGCGCGTGCTCATGCTCGCGTCGAACAACATCCTGAAGCCGTCCGACGGTCGCCCGGTCACCCTGCCTTCGCAGGACATGATCATCGGCCTGCACCACCTGACCACGGTCATCGCGGGCGCAGCCGGCGAAGGCCGCGTGTTCGGCTCGGTGGGCGAGGCGATCCTGGCCAAGGACGAGGGCACCCTCGACCTGCAGGCGAAGGCGCGCATCCGCATCCACGGCCTCACGTTCCTCGAGGGCCAGGCCCCCGAGAACTACGAGCGCCACGGTCTGGTCGACACCTCGCTGGGTCAGGCGATCTTCAACGACACCCTCCCGAAGGGCTACCCGTTCGTTCGCGAGCAGGCAGACAAGGGCAAGCTGTCGCAGATCGTCAACAAGCTCGCCGAGGAGTACCCGAAGGTGGAGGTCGCAGCATCCCTCGACCGCATCAAGGACGCCGGCTTCTACTGGGCCACCCGTTCGGGTGTCACGGTGGCGCTGAGCGACATCCTCACCCCTCCGAACAAGGCCGAGATCGTCGCGGGCTACGAGAAGCAGGCCGCGAAGGTCCAGTCGCAGTACGAGAAGGGTCTGACGACCGACTCCGAGCGTCGCCAGGAGCTCATCAAGATCTGGACCGAGGCAACGGAAGAGGTCCAGAAGGCGATGCGCGCCAACTTCCCCGAGGACAACACGATCAACCGCATGGTGTCGTCGGGTGCGCGTGGTAACTGGCTGCAGATCCGGAACATCGCCGGTATGCGCGGCCTGGTGAACAACCCCAAGGGTGAGATCATCCCGCGTCCGATCATCTCCTCGTACCGCGAGGGTCTGTCAGTGGCGGAGTACTTCATCGCGACGCACGGTGCCCGTAAGGGTCTGGCCGACACGGCCCTCCGTACGGCCGACTCGGGGTACCTGACACGTCGACTCGTCGACGTCTCGCAGGACGTCATCATCCGCGAAGAGGACTGCGGTACGAACAAGGGCCTCGAGCTTCCGATCGCGATCATGGGTGCCGACGGCACGCTGACCCGCGACCCGAACGTCGAGAACTCCGTGTTCGCCCGTACCCTCGCCTCCGAGGCCGTCGACGCGTCGGGCACCGTGCTGGCCGAGGCCGGCGACGACGTGGGCGACGTGCTCATCAACAAGCTCGTCGAGGCCGGTGTCGAAACCATCAAGGTGCGCTCCGTCCTGACATGCGAGTCTGCTGTCGGCGTCTGCGCGAACTGCTACGGCCGTTCGCTGGCCACCGGCAAGATCGTCGACATCGGCGAGGCGGTCGGCATCATCGCCGCCCAGTCGATCGGTGAGCCCGGAACCCAGCTGACGATGCGTACCTTCCACACCGGTGGTTCCGCTTCGGCCGAGGACATCACACAGGGTCTGCCCCGTGTGCAGGAGCTCTTCGAGGCGCGTACCCCCAAGGGTGCATCGCCGATCGCCGAGGCCGACGGTCGCATCACGATCGACGAGACCGAGAAGGCCAAGAAGGTCATCCTCACGCCCGACAACGGCGACGAGCCGGTCGTCTACCCGGTCCTGAAGCGCGCGACGCTTCTGGTCGAAGACGGTCAGCACGTCACCGTCGGTCAGCCGATCCTGGTCGGAACGCTCGACCCCAAGGAGGTCATGCGTGTCATGGGTGCCCGCGAGGTACAGCGTTACCTCGTGAACGGCGTCCAGGGCGTGTACCGCTCGCAGGGTGTGCCGATCCACGACAAGCACATCGAGGTCATCGTGCGCCAGATGCTGCGGAAGGTCACCGTGGTCGACCACGGCGACACGACGCTGCTTCCGGGTGAGCTGGTGGACTTCAAGAAGTACCAGAACATCAACCGCGAGACGGTCGGCGAGGGCAAGCGCCCCGCGTCGGGTCGTCCCGAGTTGATGGGTATCACGAAGGCGTCGCTCGCGACCGAATCGTGGTTGTCGGCGGCATCGTTCCAGGAGACCACCCGCGTCTTGACGCAGGCGGCCATGGAGGGCAAGAGCGACCCGCTCGTCGGCCTCAAGGAGAACGTCATCATCGGAAAGCTCATCCCCGCCGGAACCGGACTCGCGAAGTATCGCGATGTCGCGGTCGAGGCGACGGAGGAAGCGAAGAGCGAGCGGTACCCCAACCGCATCTTCGCCTCGGACGGCGCCTACAGCGACGCCGACCTGAGCTACGTCGATTTCGACAGCTTCTCCACGGACGACTTCACGCCCGGTACCTACAACTGATGAAGAGCGGATGCTGACAGCATCCGTCTGATCGAGGGCCCCCGGCCCGTCTGCTCGCGCAGGCGCGCCGGGGGCCTTCGTCGTTCCCGCGACCTGGGCGTGCCGCAGCCGGGAGATGGCCGCGGTGATGCGTAGCGTGGAGGAGGGGAGGCAGTCGTGGCTCGAGTGGGCGGACGCAGCGCGTGGATCGCATGGCCGGTGGCCGTGATCTGCGCCGCGGTGGTGGGGGCACTGGTGTGGCTCGCCGTCCCCGGGATCCCCTCCGCCGTCTCGTTCGTGGGCGACACGCTGCGTGCGGCCACCACGTCCCTTCCCGCGGTCGACGACGCCGACGCCGCCTCGACGGCACCGGCGACCGACTGCCGCGATCTGTATCCCGATGAGCTCTGGTCGCAACTCGTCTGGACGCCGAAAGTGCTGCTGTCGCAGAATGCGGCGCTGCCGGCCACCACGACGTCGCTCGCCCAGACACTGGCCCCGACCGTCGTGTTCACCTGCACGTGGCGCACCGAAGACGGCCGCTCGATCTCGACGACCTACGCCCAGGTGGCCGACGGCTCCGCAGCGGCTGCCCAGGCCGCGCTCACGAGCGAAGGGTTCGCGTGCGGACTCGACGGTGCCCGCGTGCACTGCGAGCGTGGCGCCGGCGCGGTCACGGAGATCCACGACCTCCTCGGCACCGCGTGGCTCTCGAGCGTGATGACGGACTGGATGCCCGAGGGCTACGCCGCGCAGACCGCGTCACGCGTCTTCGTCGGCTGAACGGCGCCGGTCGCTCGCCCGCACCGGATCGCGGCTGGTGCGGGGTGAGGCCGCTATCCGGTGCGGGGAACGCGGGGATCGGATGCTGCGGGTCAGCTGTAGACGTGCGCCACCACGCTGTCGGTGTAGCCCGAGGGGGCGAGATTCGAGTACGCGGTGTCGATGAGGAGTCCCGAGCGGTAGAAGAGGGTACGACCGTCGTTGACCGGGTACTGCTGGTTGACCCAGGTCTTCTCGCAGCGGGTGCCGCCGTCGGGGGTGAAACACGTGTACCCGTCGCTGCTGACCAGCGCATTGAGCATGTCGAGCGCGGCGCCCGACGGCATGGCGGAGATCTTCGTCGACAGCCCGGTGGTGTCGGCGGCCGGGTCGCGCCACACGCAGACGAGGGACCCGTCCGACTGCACCCCGGTCGGAGCGAACGCCGGGTCGTTGAGCGGAACGCCGTCCAGTTGTGCCAGGACCGCGTCCGAGAGCAGCGCCCGACAGTCGGTGGGGATCTCGGGAGTGGCGTCGGCGGTCGGCGTCGGGGTCGGCGACGCCGTGGCGGTCGGGGTCGGGCTCGCCGACGATGCGGCGGGTGTCGGGAGCGGTGCCGTGTCGGCGGCATCGGGTGCGCACCCGGCCAGAGCTGCGACGGTGAGCACGGCCAGACCGGCGAGAACGGCTGGGAACAGGCGCGGGCGGCGGCTCATGCGCACACCCTAGGCCTCGGCGGTGTCCGGCCCGGAGATCGACACACGACGGCACGCCTACGCGCCGCGGCGCGCCGGGCGGGTTAGCCTCGCAACGCGGGAACCTGCCCCCGCGTGAGGAGTGCTTCCGATGAGTGACCCGAAGTCGTCCTATGGCGAACCGGTCGATGAGCCGAACGAGGTCGACGACGACGTCGTGCGGCGGGCCAACGCGGCCCTCGCGGAAGCCGAAGCCGCCCAGCGTGATGCCGTCCCCGGTGAGACCGATGCGGTGCCACCGCGCGATGAGCCCGAGACCATCGTCGTGACCGACGCCGATGGCACGCCCGAAACGGTTGTCGTCGAAGAGACCGCGGCGACGCAGCGCACCGAGGACCGCGTCGAGCCCGACGGCGTCCCCTGGTACGAGCGCGATGACGTTCCCCTCGACGATGAGCCCGCCGCGCGCGCCAGCGAGCCGGTCACGGCGCGCGAGCCGGTGCAGACGCGGGACACCGACTACTCCCGCGACGAGCCGTCCTACCGCGACGAGCCCGCTGTGGCCCCCGTCGTCGCACCCGCCGCGCAGCCGATCTTCGTGCAGGCGCCCGAAGCACCGCGTCCGCGCGGAAACCGTGGTGCCGCCGGTGTCATCGGACTGCTGGCTGCCGTCGTCTTCGCCGTCCTGTACCTCGCGGCGTGGCTGGGACTGGAACTGATCTACGGCGGCATCGTCTTCGCCGACGTGCCGCAGGCTGCGCTCGACGCTCTCGGCACCTGGGCGCTGTGGCTGCCGGTGGTGGCGTTCTTCCTCGGCTTCTGGCTGCTGGGCGCCTTCATCAACCGCGGCCGGTGGGGACACTGGGTGGTCTGGGGCCTGCTCGTCGGCCTCGCCGCCTACGGCGGACACCTGCTGGGCCAGCTCTTCCAGGCACCGTTCTGGATGCTGACCGCTCGCGAGGGCGCAACGCTGCTCGAAGACCAGCTGCTCGCACCTCTCGCGATCGTGGCGTTCGTGCTCGGTCGCGAGCTGACGATCTGGTTCGGCGCCTGGGTGGCGGCCCGCGGTCGCCGCGCCTCCGAGCTGAACGATGCCGCACAGCGCGAGTACGAGCGCACGCTCGAAGCCGGTCCGCAACTGACGCACGCGTGACGAGGGGCGACGGTGGCGCAGCCCGCTGAGCACGGCGGCCCGCTGCCGCCGCCGCTCGCGGTCGTCTTCGCCACCGTCACCTTCTTCGCCCTCGCGATCGCGGGGCTCGGTTTCACCAGCCTCTTCCTCGACGCCGACGTCATCGCGGTCGAGGGCCTCGGTCAGGTGCCGGGAATCGTGGGCATGATCGGCGCCGGCCTCGTGTTCGCCGCCTCCCTGCTGCTGGCGGTGCGGACGCAGCATCCCTCGTTCTGGTCCGCGCCCATCATCGCTCTCGCCACCGTGCTCGCGTACGCCGCGGGGGTGCTGTTCGGCGGGGCCCTCAGCGGAGCCGACCTCGCCGCCTCCGCCGTCGCGGCGGGCACCGCGATGGTCGGGTGGGTCGGCATCGTGCTGTTCCTGGCGGCCCTCGTCTCGGCTGCGGGCGGGGTCGCGCTCGTCCGCTCGCGCGGCGGCACGCCCCGGTGGCGGTGGGAACGCGACGACGAGGCCGAGTAGCACGGCGCGCCGGTACCGGTCGATGCCTGTCAACTCCGGGCGTGTCGGGCTACCGTTGCAGGGTGGAGCGGTCGCTCGAAACACAGGTCAGCCAGGCAGTGGATGCGTGGCTGCGCTGGTTGCCGCGCTGGGAACCCGCCACGCACCGCGGGCGCATCGCCCCCTGCCGCCGCTGCTTCGGCTCGCCCATCCTCTCGGCCGCCGGCCTCGGCTCCGACGTGCCGCACGGCGTGCAGCACGGTCTCTCCACCCGGATCAAGACGATCGTCGATCACGCGGTGGCGCAGTACACGGCACGAAACCTGCCGATGCTGCAGACCGAGCTCGATCAGCAATCCGCGCGCAACCGCACCCGCAGCTATCGTCCGTCCGAGGGCCTCGACCCCGAGTTCGAGGGCCTGCCGCTCGATCCTGATCCGGATCCGGGGTCGCCGTTCCTCTTCACCCTCTCCGGACTCGCCGCCGAGGAGGACGCCGTCATCGCCGAGCTCCCCCCGCTGAGCGACGCCGCGAAAGCGGCGCTGCGTCAGGAAGTGGGCTTGGCCGACGATTACGCCAACATGATCGGGCGCGAAGTCTGCGCGATCCTGCTGCACCATCGCCTCCGCATCCAGGGCGCGGTGACCGAGTTCGTCGAGCCGCAGATCGCGGCGATGCTCGAGGAGCTGACGCGGTCGCTCGACGCACCGTTCGATCCCGGCGAGCCGGGGCTGACCGCGCTCTGAGGCTTCCCACGCCGGTCCGTCCGGCGTCAAGGGGTTTGTCGGTGACGAGGGCGCTCGGTCGCTTTTGTTAGCATTACCGGGGCTCTTACCAGAGCAGCCGTCGGCGACGACGTGCGGGGATCACCGACCGGGGGAGGGTGGGATGCCGACACGCCTGCCTGCTGCGCCCCCGATCCTGCCGGGACTCGCCTATATCCGCCCCCTCGGTTCGGGCGGGTTCGCCGATGTGTTCCTCTACGAACAGGACATGCCGCGGCGAAACGTCGCGGTCAAAGTGCTGCCGAGCGATGTGCGCGACCCCGATCTGCTGCGCATGTTCAACGCCGAGGCCGACGTGCTCGCGCACCTCTCCGCGCATCCCTCGATCGTCACGGTCTATCAAGCCGGCATCTCCGCCGACGGCCGCCCGTACATCGTGATGGAGTTCTGCCCCGGATCGCTTTCCCAGCGCTACCGCGTCGAGCGCATCCCTGTTCCGGAGGTGCTGTCGATCGGGGTCAAGATGGCGAGCGCCCTGGAGTCCGCGCACCGCGCGGGTCTCGTGCACCGCGACGTGAAACCCAGCAACATCCTCATCACCACCTTCGGCACCCCGGTGCTCGCCGACTTCGGCATCTCCTCATCACTCGCGCGCGAGAGCGCCGATGAGATGCTCGCGATGTCGATCCCGTGGAGTGCCCCCGAGGTGGTCTCCGAGCAGACCGCGGGTTCGGTGGCGAGCGAGGTGTGGAGCCTGGGCGCGACCGTGTACTCGCTGCTCGCCGGACACAGCCCCTTCGAGCGGCGCGAACGCGGCCAGAACACCCGCGAACAACTGCGCCGACGCATCTCGCGCGCCACCTACACCGAGGTCGCCCGCACCGACGTGCCGCCGTCGCTGCAGGCGGTCATGGCGCGCGCGATGAGCCGTGACCCCGCCCAGCGCTACGCGAGCGCGCGCGAGCTCGGCGATGCCCTGCGCGCCGTCCAGACCGAGGTCGGCCTCGCGGCGACGCCGCTCGAGGTCGCCGCCGACGAATGGGCACCGGGCGAACGCAGCATCGATTTCTCCGACAGCTCGCTGCGCGGACCTGCCCGTCCGCGCATAGAACGCAGCAGCAGCCGCAAGCTGCATGCCTCTTCCGGAATGGCAGGGCTCGCCCGCGATGAGGACACCGACATCTCGGCCCCCACGCGCAGTGCCCGTTCCGCGATCCCGTGGGTGCTCGCCGGCACCTCCGTCGTCGTGGCGGGCGTCGCGGTCCTGACCACGCTGCTCGCGACGGGAGTGCTGTAGTGCGCCGCCGCACGGTGGCCGGACTCGTCTCGGCGGGTGTGGCCGCCGCTCTCATCGTGGGGATCAGCGTGGTGTGGCCGGGGCTCGACGCGCAGGAGACCCCGGAGGTCGACACCTCGGTCTGGGCGCTGCAGACCGGCGACGGGCGCCGTTACGCGCGGGTGAACACCACGATCGGCGAGCTGGACACGGTGCGGAGCGTGAGCAACCCGAGCAACGTCGTGCAGGGCACGGAGGGGGCATACCTCTTCTCCGACAGCAACAGCAAGCTGACCCGCATCGACGAAGCGATGCCCGTCGACCTCGACGAGGAGACGGTGCGCGCCTCCCCGTCGACCCCCGCCGGCACCACCCAGGTCGCGACGGCCGGCGACTTCGCGGCCTACCTCACCGACACCGGCACGGTGTTCGCGGGCCGGCTGTCGACGGGCGACGCCGCGCAGATCGACCCTCTCTCCGACTCAGACTCCGGCGACGCCGAAGACGACGAGGATGCGCCGCAATACGCCGCCGACGTGATCGCGCTCGATCGTCGGGGGATGCTCTTCTCTTACTCCTCCGCCGATGACTCCGTGGTGCGCTACGACATCGCCGCCGGAGAACTGCGCGGACGCGACCCGCTCGACGTCGACATCGACGCGCCGTCCCTGACCGCCGCGGGAGACACCTGGGCGCTGCTCGACGCGGAGGCCGGAGCGGTGTACCTGCGGGGGGTGGATGCTGCGGTGCCGGTCGAGCTCGCCGGGACGGCGGTGGCCGGCGAACCCGACCCCGATGGCGCGTCGGTTTACCTCGCCGACGAATCGAGTCTCGTGCGCGTTCCCGTCGACGGCTCCGCGCCCGTCAACGAGGTCGATCGCGGGAACACCGTTCTGGGCACCCCCGCGGTGCCGATCGTGCACGACGGCGAAGCGTACGCGGCGTGGCTCGGTCCGAGCAACGGCGGCGGCATGCTCTGGAGCAACGGCAGCGAGCACGAACTCGCCTACGGCACCGGCATCATGCCCGAACAGCGGCGCCCGGTCTTCGTGGCCACCGACGAAGCGGTGATCCTCAACGAGACACGCACCGGGTGGGTGTGGATGGTGCCCGACGGCACGCTCGTCGCCTCGAGCCAGAACTGGGCCCTCGACGACAACACCGACCCGGCCGCCGTCCCCAGCGAGGAGCAGCTGAGCGTCGTCATCGACCCCAAACCCCCGATCGCCGAGCCGGACGCGTTCGGGGTGCGGGCGGGGAGCCTCGCGACCCTCCCCGTGCTGATGAACGACCACGACCCGAACGAGGACGTCCTCAGCATCGACCCCGCCTCGGTGACCGGGCTCGACCCCGGCTTCGGCAGCTTGTCGGTCACCGACGACGGCCAACGCCTCGCCGTGCGCGTCGAGCCCTCAGCATCCGGCTCCGCCACCTTCCAGTACGCCGTCACCGACGGCACCGCTCAGGACGGCCTCCTTTCCTCTCCCACCACGGTGACCCTCACCGTCTCCACCTCAGACGCCCCGCCGACGTGGTGCGGGGTGGAGCGATGCCTCGTGCAGTGGCCCACGCCCGAGGTCGCCCGAGGCGGCACGGTGACCGTGCCCGTGCTGCCCGGCTGGGTCGACCCCGACGGTGATCCCCTGCTGCTCCTGTCGGTGTCGAACCCCTCGGGCATCGGCACCGTGGCCGCCACCCCCGGCGGTGATGTCGTCTACCAGCACAGCGATGACGGCTCGGGCGGGGAACAGCTGATCGAGCTGCCCGTCACGGTGGCCGACACCTCGGGTCAGACCTCGCAGCGCTCCCTGCTCGTGCGGGTGTCGCCGACCCCCGCACTCACCGTGCAGTCCTTCACCGTCGTCGACTCGATCGACTCGAGCCTCACCGTCGACGTCGCCCCTCACGTCACCGGCACCGCCGGGGCCCTGTCGGTGACCTCCGTGCGCGTCCTCGACGATGCTGCGGCCACGGCCACCGTCGTCGCCGGCACGACGACCTTCGATTTCAGCTCGCGCGAGCCGGGAACGTTCCGCGTCGGTTTCACGGTCACCGACGGCACGACGGATGCGACGGGCACGGCGCGGGTGACGATGCTCGCCGCCGACGCTCCCGCCCAACTCGCCACCTCTCCGGTCGTCGCCTTCGTGCGACCGCAGGAGGACGCGACGCTCGACGTCTTCGCCGCCGTCTCCAACCCCACGCGCCGTGTGCTGCTGCTCAGCGACGTCGTAGCCGATGCCGACGAAGGTGCCTCGCTCTCGGTCGACGCGGTCGGCCAGAACAACCTGCGGGTGTCGGGGTCGACCCCCACGGGGGCGCCGGGTCGCTTGGGCACGGTCACCTACACCGTCAGCGACGGCACGGATGACGACGGTGCTCGAGTGGCGGGGGAGGCCACGGTCTACCTGCTGCCCGAGGCGCCGGAGCTCGCCCCCATCGCCGTGGACGACACCGTGATCGTGCGCGCGGGCGCGCAGATCGACATCCCCGTCCTCGACAACGACGTCTCACCGGCCGGTGGCCGCCCGACGATCAACCCCGCCTCGGTGACCTCGACGACCCCCGACGCCCTGGCCTTCGCCTCGGCCGACGCCCTGCGCTACCTCGCCCCCACCGAACCGGGCGACTACGGCGTGGACTACTCCGTCTACACGACCGGCACCCCCTCCCTCAGCGATACCGCCACCGTGCGCATCCGGGTGCTGCCGGGCGACACCAACCGTCCGCCGCTTCCCGACACCCTCGAGGGCCGTGTGCTGAGCGGGCAGTCGACCGCGATCGACTTCGACGGCTTCGGCATGGACCCCGATGGCGACGTCGTGACCCTCGACCGCATCCTGACCCAGCCCGACAGCGGTTCGGCGACCGTCTCGCCCGATGGTGAGTCGATCGTGTACACCAGCGTCCCCGGCCACCGCGGTCAGGTCACCTTCCGCTACCGCGCCGTCGACTCCTCGGGTGCTGCCGGAGAGGGCACCGTGCGCGTCGGCGTGCTCGACGCCGACTCCAACCCCAGCCCCGTCACCTTCACCGACTACGTGCAGGTGCAGGCCGGTCCGGACAACACCCTCCGCGTCAGCCCGCTCGCGAACGACCTGGATCCGACCCGCGGCACCCTGCGCCTCACCGACGTGCGCCCCGACCTCCCCGCCACCCTCGAGGAGGGGGAGGACAACCCCGAGTACACGCGGCTCGCCGATCGCGTGATCGACGTCACCGACACCGGAGTCGTGCTCGCCGCCGGTGAAGAGCCCGGAACGATGTCGTTCCTGTACGACGTCGAATCGAGCTCGGGCAACACCGGGCGCGGATTGATCGTGGTCAAGGTGGTGCGCGAGAGCGTGCCCGACTACCCGGTCGTCGCCGACACGGTGCTCACCGCCGAGACGCGTGAGGAGTTCACCACCGGCGTCGACGTGGTCGCCGGCAAGGCGGCCTGGTCGGGCGGCGACGTCGACGACCTCACCGTCTCGCTGTGGGGCGCGCCCGACGACGTGACGGCGAACGGGCGCACGCTGCAGGGCGACCTGCCCTCCACGACCCGGCTCATCCCCTTCGCCGTCACCGGTTCCCGCGGCGAGGAGCAGGTGACGACGTACGCGTTCCTGCGCGTGCCCGGCGACGACGATCTCGACCTGTCGCTGCGCGCCGGAGTGGCCCCGCAGGCGGTCAACGAACTCGAGTCGGTCTCCTTCGACATGGCAGACCTCGTCGTACTGCCCCGCAACGCCACCCTCGAAGCCGGGGGCGACGTGCGCACCTCCGGCTCGCGTGCGGGGGCCCTCTGCACGATCGAGAGCGGCACCCGCATCCGCTACGACGCGGGCGCGGGCGCGCCCTGGAGCGACGCCTGCCAGGTGCCGGTCCGCATCGCCGGCACGGAGGAGTGGACCTCCCTCGCTGTTCCCGTCCTCATCACGGCGCGCGATCCGCAGCCGGTGCTGCGCCCCGCATCCCTCACCGTCGGACCGGGCGAGACCACCACGTTCGACCTCCGCACGATGACCACGTGGGAGCTGCGCGACGACTGGGATGCGATCCAGTACAGCGCCGACTACAGCGGCGGCGCGTTCGAGGTCTCCCTCGCGGGGTCGATCGTCACGATCACCGGCACCGACCGCGCGATCCCCGGCACCGAGAACGCGGCCGTCATCGGCGTCACCAGCCACACCGCCGTCACCCCCGCGCGCCTGATCCTGCGCGTGGGGGCGGCGCCTTCGACCCTCCCGCAGGGCGGAGCCACCGCCCAGCAGTGCTCCCAGGCCGCCGGTTCCTCCTGCTCGATCACCGTCATCGGCACTCCCGGCGAAGTGAACCCCCTCCCGCGCACTCCGCTCGAGCTCGTCGCCGTCCGCCCGACCGGCGCGTGCGTCGGAGTCAGCTTCGCCGTCGGCTCGGCGGGCACCGTCACCGCGTCGTGGACGGGTGATGCCCCCGGAGCCACGTGCTCCGCATCGTTCTCGGTGCGCGACGCCCAGGGCCGGGTCACGGCGGCCCAGCGCGACGGCCGACTTCTGCTCGACCTGCAGGGGTATCCGAAGGCGCCCGCGAGCGTGCGGCAGACCGCCTACGGCGACGGCACGGTCACCCTCCGGGTCGACGCGGGGGAGTCGCGGCTCGCATACCCCGGCCTGAGCGGATTCGTCGTGCGCTACGCCGGTCAAGATGTCGCCCGCTGCTCGGCCGACGGGGTCTGTCCCGTCATCCCGGCACCGAACGGTGAACAGCGCCTCTACGAGGCTTGGGCCGTCAACGCCACGGGAGAGTCGCGCGCGAGCGTGCGCACCACCGCGTGGGCGTACGACACCCCCGCGGCCCCCGCGACCATCACGGCCCGCCCGCAGCCCAACGGCAACGAGGGCAACCTCGCCGCCCTGTCGATCGGCGGCATCGACGCCGCCGAGACCGGGTACCTGCAGATCATCAGTCCGGCGGGCGAGACGCGCAACGTCAACATCAGCCCGAACCAGACCTCCGTCGAGGTCGGCAACTTCCGGGTCGGCTCCAACGCGCAGACCGCCGTGACCGTCACGCCCTTCTCGCGCTTCACCCTCCCTCCCGGCCTCGGCGGCGCCCCGAACGGGCAGACCAAGACCGTGAACGCCAACGGGGTGGGCGCCCCCCTGAACGTCACCCTCACGGTGACCTCACGATCCTCCGGAGACGACCAGTCGACGGTGGATGCTGTCGCCACCGCGCAGGTGAACGGCACGGGGTCCGAGCTGCTCTTCGACATCGTGCCCGCCGACCGCGAATGGCAGTGCGATCCCCGTCGCGGGGGCAACCAGGAGAGCTTCCCGGGCCTGGAGTCGGGACGTCAGTACGACTACGTCGTGTGCGTGTCGTCCTGGTATGGCGACACGCGATTCGGCGACACCGTGAAGGCGCGCTCCTCCGTCCGTGCCGAGCAGAGCCGAGAGGCGCCGAAGGGATTCACCTTCGAGGTCAATCCCAACGCCGAGGTGAATGGACAGGAGGCGCGGTGGCGCATCACGCGCGACCCGTCGTCGAGCACGGATGATCCGCCCCGCTACAACACCGTCCGTTTCGAGAACTGGGGGCCGGGTAACGGCACGTTCGAAACCGACCCCGGGATCCGCGTGTACTACGAGCACGACGTGTGGAAGACGCGGAGCGAGGCCGCGCTCGTGCGGCCAGCGCAAGGAAGTGCGCCGTACCAGAGCGTCGCCCGGTGGTCCATCGCCTCGTGCGAGGGTGGCGGCCAATTGCGGTTCACGTCGTCCTCGACCGAGGGGCGTGCAGCGTTCACGTTCGATCCCTCCCGAGTGCGGTATCGCGATGCGGCCGGCACCGTCCTTCCGACCGGCGAAGACCCGCTCGCCGTTCCCCCCACCGCTGCCAGTGTCGACCGTGTGGGGGTCACGGTGTCGTGGTCCTCGAGCGGATGGAACCTCCGCGACGCCACCGGCGAGGTCACGGGCAAGTGCACCCCGCAGGCCTCAGCCCCGACCACCCCCTGACTTCCCACACCCATCTCAGGAAAGAGCACCGATGACGATCACCCAGGAGCAGGCGACATGGTTCGCCGAGACCTTCTCCCAGATCGCCGACAACGTCGAGCGCGCCGTGCTCGGAAAGCGACGTGTGGTCGAGCTGGTGCTGACCGCCATGCTCAGCGACGGTCACGTGCTGCTGGAAGACGTACCGGGCACGGGCAAGACCTCGCTCGCCCGCGCGGTCGCGCAATCGGTGCAGGGCACCAACACCCGCATCCAGTTCACCCCCGACCTGCTGCCCGGTGACATCACGGGCATCACGGTCTACGACCAGAAGACGGGCACCTTCGAGTTCCACTCCGGGCCGGTCTTCGCCAACATCGTGCTGGCCGATGAGATCAACCGCGCGAGCCCCAAGACGCAGTCGGCACTGCTCGAGGTCATGGAGGAGAAGCGCGTCACGATCGACGGGGTCACGCGTCCGGTCGGTGACCCGTTCCTCGTGCTCGCGACCCAGAACCCGGTCGAACAGGCGGGCACCTACCGCCTGCCCGAGGCTCAGCTCGACCGCTTCATGATGCGCACCTCGCTCGGCTACCCCGACCACGCCGCCACCGTCCGCATCCTCGACGGGGCTCCCATCGCCACGGCCGACCTGAGCCCCATCATCACTCCGCAGGCGCTCGCCGGGATGGCCGACCTCGCCGCCGAGACCTACGTCGACGCGCTCGTGCTCGATTACATCGCCCGCCTCGTCGACGCCACGCGCTCGGCCGACGAGGTGCGCCTCGGCGTCAGCATCCGCGGTGCCCTCGCCCTGACCCGCGCCACGCGCGCCCGAGCGGCTTCGCTGGGGCGCACCTACGGCACCCCCGACGACGTCAAGGCGCTCGCCGTTCCGGTGCTCTCGCACCGCCTGATCCTGCACCCCGAGGCCGAGTTCGACGGGGTCACGCAGGAGGCCGTCATCGGCCAGGTGCTGCTCGATGTCGCCCCACCCTCGCAGCGCGAGGCCGTATGAGCCTCACCCGCACCTCCGTCACCTCGACGACCACCTCCTCGCGCACGGGGACCGGGCGCACGGCCACCTCGATCACCTCGACGACGTCGCGCCGGCGTGAGCGCGCCCTGGTGCGCGCGGTCGTGCGTGCCACCATCCTGTGGCGGGCGATCCGCAGCGGCGCACGCACCGCGGTGGAGTGGAGCGGGCGCACCGTGCAGCCGGCGGGCGCACTCGTCGCCCTGGCGGCGACGGTCGGACTCGTCGCGGGGATCGCGTTCGGCTGGGTCGAGTGGATGGTCGCGGGCGCCGTCTCGGTGCTGCTGCTGCTGATGGGCGTGCCCTTCCTCTTCGGCGCGCGCTCCTACGACGTCGACCTCACCCTCACCTCCGAGCGGATCATCGCCGGCCAGGGGGTTACCGGAGAGATCGTCGTGCGCAACGACGGGCGCCGCATCGCGCTGCCGGGCCGCTTGGACATCCCCGTCGGTCGGGGCCTCGTCGAATTCGGTGTGCCGCTGCTGCGTCCGGGCCACACCGTCGCCCAGCCCCTCGACATCCCCGCGCTGCCACGCGGTGTGGTGCGGGTGGGTCCGGTGACCACGGTGCGCAGCGACCCGATCGGCCTCCTGCGGCGCGAGCACGCCTTCGACGATGTGCACGAGTTGTTCGTGCACCCGCGCACCGTCTCGCTGCCGTCCACGAGCGCGGGACTCATCCGCGACCTGGAGGGCAACCCGACCCGGCGCCTGGTCGACTCGGACATGTCGTTCCACGCGATCCGCGAGTACGCCCCCGGCGACTCCCAGCGCCAGATCCACTGGAAATCCACCGCCAAAACCGGCCGTCTCATGGTGCGCCAGTTCGAAGAGTCGCGGCGCTCCCGGATGGCGGTGGTCCTCGCGGTCGCCGAACCCGAATACGCCGACGCCGACGAGTTCGAACTCGCCGTCAGCTCGGCGGCATCCCTGGGCCTGCGCGCCGTCCGCGACGCGCGCGACGTCGCCATCGTCGCCGGGTCCGAGATCCCCCGGGTCGTCCGTGGACGCATGCGGGCGATCCAGAACATCCCGACGGTGACGCCGCGGGCGATGCTCGACGGCTTCAGCGGCATCGACCGCATCGAGAACACCATGGCCGTCGAAGACGTCTGCCGGCTCGCGGTCGAGGCGAACGAGCGGCTCTCGATCGCCTTCGTCGTGGTGGGTTCGACCGTTCCCCTCCAGCGGCTGCGCCAAGCGACCCTCGCCTTCCCGGCCGACACCGCGGTCGTCGGCGTGGTCTGCGACGAAAGCGCCCACCCCCGCATGCGCGTGCTCGCGGGTCTGTCGGTGCTGACCGTGGGCACCCTCGACGATCTGTCCGGACTTCTCGTACGCGGAGCCGGCTCGTGAAGGTCTCGCGGATGCTGGGCGGAGCCCTCTACGTCGCCGCCACTGTGCTGGTCGCCGCCGTCGCGGCCTGGCCCATCTACGCCTCGGTGTCGTTCATCATCATGGTCGTCGCGGCGACGCTCGCGGCCGCAGCGATCGTGGCGGTCGCGTCGTGGCGCCGGTGGGGCGGATGGTCGATCGTGGGCCTCGTCGCCGCCGCATTCGTCGTGCTGGCGGTGCCGGTGGCCGTGCCCTCCCGCCTCACCTCCCCGCTCGACGTCGTGCGGGGAATCGGCGAAGCCTTCACCGGTGCGATCTTCGGGTGGAAGGACCTGGTCACCGTCGACCTGCCCGTCGGCGCGTACCGCAACCTGCTCGTGCCGGCGCTCATCGTGTTCCTCGTCGGTGCCGTGGCTGCGGTGCTGCTGTCGTGGCGCGAGGACCGCTGGGCCAATGCCGCCGTCGCGGTCGGACTCGGCATGGTGTCGTTCGGGCTCTTCTTCGGACGCACCTCGGTCAGCGCGCCGCTCGCGCTCGGTCCGCTCACCCTCCCCGCCCCCGTCGAGACCGTCGTCGGCGTCTGCGGCCTCGGTGCCGCGCTCGTCTGGCTCGCCTGGCGCACACGCGAGGAGCGGGTTCAGGCCCTGGGTCGTGCTGCGACGATGAGCGGGGTGCGGATGTCGCGTCGCCCCTCCCGAGCCGATCGCCGCCGCACCGCGCTCGGGGCAGCCATGGTCGCCGTGGCGCTGGTCGCCGCGGTCGCGGTCGTTCCGTGGGCGGCTCGCGGCGCCGACCGCGCGGTGCTGCGCTCGGCCGCCGGACCCGAGCCCGACATCGCCGCCGCGGTCAGTCCGCTGACGCAGTACCGATCCCTGTTCACCGACGACCGTGCCGACGAGGTGCTGTTCACGGTCACCGGCGACGCCTCCCTGCCCGACCGGGTGCGCCTGGCGACCCTTGACACGTACGACGGTGAGATCTTCCGCCCGGGTGGGGACGACGGCCGCTTCGTGCGCGTGCCGTCGACCCTTGCCGCGGGGGAGGGCCGCGAGGTCGAGGCCGAGGTGCAGATCGGAGCGCTCGGGGGGATCTGGTTGCCGACCGTGGGTCAGCTGTCGGGTGTCGACTTCACCGGGCAGCGGGCGGCAGCGCTGGCCGACAGCTTCTACTACAACGCCGAGGCCGCCGCGGGCGTGCAGACCGCCGGCAGCGGTCTCGAGCCCGGCGACGTCTACGACCTCCGTGCCGTCGAGCCGCCCGTCGCCGAGCTCGCCTCGCTGACCGCCCCCGGTGGCGACGTGGGGGGAGTGGAGGCCCCCGACAACCTCCGCTCCTGGGTGGAGGAGCACGCCAGCGGCACCGGGGGAGCAGCCCTCGACGGGCTCGTGCGGCTGCTCCGCGAGCGGGGCTTCCTCAGCCACGCGCTCACCATCGGCGAAGAGCCGCCCGTGTGGGTCGCCTCGCTCCCCGACTACACCTTCCAGCCGAGCGCCTCGGGGCACTCGCTCGCCCGCATCGACACGCTCTTCGAGCGCCTGCTCGAGCGTGAGAACGACCCGCGTGCGCAAGCATCCGGCAACTACGTCGCGGCGATCGGCGACGACGAGCAGTTCTCCGTCGCCGTCGCCCTCATCGCCCAGGAGCTCGGCTTCCCCTCCCGCGTCGTCGTCGGCGCTCGCTTGTCGTCGGCCGACACGACCCTGGCCACCTGCCAGGACGGCGCCTGCCGCGGAAAGGACATCTCGGCCTGGGCCGAGGTGCGCTCGAGCGACGGGGACTGGGTGCCGGTGGACGTCTCCCCGCAGTGGACGCAGTCGCCGAGCCTCGAGGTCACCGAGCAGCGCGACCCCGAGAACGTCACCGACGTGCGCCCCGACACCGTCGAGGAGGTCGTCCCCCCGCAGCCGCTGCAGGACGACACCGCGCGCGACGACGATGACGACGACTCCTCCGGACTCGACCTGGCCTGGCTCTGGCCGGTGCTGCGTATTGCGGGCATCGTGCTTCTCGCCCTCGCCGTGGTGCTGGGGCCCTTCATCGCGATCGTCGGCGCGAAGGCCGTGAGACGGCGCGGACGCCGCGGCGTCGAGGATCCCGTCGAGCGGATCGCCGGCGGGTGGGACGAATACATCGACGCCGGCGTCGACACCGGTCGCACCGCCCCTCGGGAGTTCACCCGCAGCGAGCTCGCCGCCGCCTATGGCACGCCCGACGGCGACGTCCTGGCGCGAACGGCCGACCGCGCCGTGTTCGCCAGCGAGACGACCACACCCGACGATGCCGCGGAGTTCTGGCGGATCGTCGACGACGAGCGCCGCTCGATGGCGCGCGAGCGCGGAATCTGGCGGCGATTGGCCGCAGCCGTATCGTTGAGATCATTCGTCCGGCTTCTGGCGCCACGCGTGTCGCGCTCGGGGTCGTCGCGGACCTTGGAGAGGGGGAAGCGCCGACCGACCAGCGGTGGGCGCACGACATCATGAACGATTCCATTCCCATCATCGCGGGGGTGCTCGCGTTCGTGGTGTCGGTGGCCCTGTACGTGTGGCTCGCTCTCGCGCTGTCCGCCGTCTTCCGCAAGGCCGGCGAGGCCTCCTGGCAAGGGTGGGTGCCGCTGTACAACCAGGCGGTCATCCTGCGGCTCGGGGGCTTCTCGCCGTGGCTGATCTTCGTCGCCCTCGTGCCGATCTTCGGCTGGATCGCCTACCCGGTGATCCACATCATCGCCTGCCACCGCATCAACCGTGCCTTCGGTCACGGCGCCGGCATGACCGTGGTCGCCGCCCTGTTCCTCGTGATTTGGGCGAGCATCCTCGGCTTCGGATCCTCCCGGTGGATCGGAGCGGAGCCCGCCGCCGGACCCCGACGCACCGAGGGCGGCCCGGCCTTCCCGCCGGTGCCTCAGCGCACGCCGGCCGCTCCCGCCCCCTCCGGACCGTTCGCCGCCGCCGCTCCTGCCGCGTCCCCGGTGGGACAGTGGGCGCCCCCGACGACGCCTCCCGCGCCGGCCGTGGCCCTCGCCTCCGCCGCCTCTCCGCCGGCACCGGCAGCTCCGGCCGCCGCTCCGCTTCCGCCGGTGCCGCCCGCGCCGCCGCGCCGGTCGTCGTTCGATGCCGACCTCGACGATGCCGTCGACCCCGAAGACCGGGTCGCCCCGGCGCCCTCGCGCACCGGATCGTTCCTTCCGCCGCCCCCGTCGGCGCCCGTCGCTCCGCCGACCGTTCCGGTGGAGCGCGTCGCTCCGATCGAGTCGGTGCCGACCACCCGGGCCAGCGCCGTGTCCGAGCCGCCGCGCCCCGAGCCGCTCACCCAGGTGCCGCACCCCGCCACGCCGGCGGTGCCGCCCGCGCCGGAGCCCGTCGTCGTCACGTCCGCGCCGGAGCCCGAGCCGTGGATCCCGGAGCCCGAGCCTGCGCCGTGGATCCCCGCGCGCACGCCCGAGCCCGCGCGTCGCTCGAACGACCCCGGCGCCTTCCCCGAGCTGAGTGAGGCGGTCTCGGCCGTCATCGGCGCCCCCGACGCCGGTGCGCCCCGCTCGGCACGCTCGTCGGTGTCGGCGCTGTACGCGCAGCCCGAGATCCCCGACACCGACGACGACGACGCCCTCGTGGACGACGCCCGATCCGACGGTGCTGGATCCGGGGGTGCTGGGTACGACGGTGCTGCATACGACAGTGCTGGGTACGACGGCGCTGGGTACGACGACGCGCTCGATCAGACGATCATCGCGCGGCGCCGCCGCATCCCGTGGTCGCTCATCCCGCCGCAGGGTGATCCCGTCGACATCTCGTCGGAGGTCGTCATCCTCGGGCGCCGCCCCGCACCCGACCCCGCTCACCCCGGCGCTCAGCTCATCTCGATCTCCGACGAGACGCGCACCGTGTCCAAGACGCACGCGAAGCTCGAGTTGCGGGGCGACACCTGGTACGTCACCGACCTGGGCTCGACGAACGGCGTGCTGTTCGCGACGCTGATGGGCACCGAGATCGAAGTGCAGCCCGGCCAGCAGCTCGAGGCGGGGGAGAGGTTCTTCCTCGGCGACGCGGAGGTGCGTCTCAAGCGAGGAGACGCGTGAGCGGGTCCGACCCGGCGGACGACGAGGTCGACGTCACGATCTGGTCGGGTCGCCTGCGCTCCTGGCCGACACCGCCCGGCCCCGTCTCGGACGAAGAGGGGGATGCCGCGCCCGACGACGCCACGATCCTCGCCCCGCGGCGCTCGGCCGCTCCCGACGACGCCACGAGAATCGCTCGGGCGGCCGAGACTCAGCGCGACGCCGCGATTCTGGGCCGCCCGGCCGATCCTCGAGCTGCCGAGCCGCCCGAGGATGAGACGATCCGCGCTCCCCGACGCGCGCCCGATCCCGCGGCCGTCGCGAGCGCACCGGTATTGCGCGTGCGCGACCGGTCGCAGCATCCGAGTCCCCTTGATCCGCGAACGGATCCGTCGCGCCCGGTGCGTGTTCCCGCGGCCGGGGAACGCGAGATCTACAAACCGCGCGCCGATGCTCCCGTCGTCACCGCACGGGCGACACCCGCCCCGCGCGCCCCGCAGGAGGTCGTCGACGTGGCCGCCGGCGAGGCAGCGCGGGCCCGCCGTCGACGTCGACGCGCCGTCATCGCCGGGGTCGTAGCCGGTGCGCTGGTGCTCGCGTCGATCGTCGTGATCCTCGTGCTGGTGGCCACCGGCTCCTGAGGCCCGGCGGCGCCCGCGAGGCACCCGTGCCGCCCGGCAACGGTCACCCCGGTCGGAGATTCGCACCATTGTCGGACGCAGGCGCCAGAATCCTCCGACCTTGGTGCGATCCTCCGACCGAGGTGGGCGACGCGCCCCCGCCCGAGCGGTGGCCGGCGGAGCGACGTTGCCCGCACCCCTGATTGGGGCGTATCATTGGTGGGGTGTGCGCTCATGCGCGCCCTGCGTCGTGCCCGCCACGCTGCAGGCGGGTCGGGCACGCCATCTCAGGGAACGACCTGCGAACAGGTCACCCCCACGGCATATCCACCTCACGAAGCGTCAGATCATTCTGGCGCCCTGGTGGGTACATGTGAGCCCGCGGCGTCATGAATCGAAAGATCGGATGCTTCGGGGGAGACACACCCGCTGTCACCGTGCAGCACAAGCAAGGAGAGAACGTGCCAACTATTCAGCAGTTGGTTCGCAAGGGTCGCTCGCCGAAGGTCACCAAGACCAAGGCGCCCGCCCTCAAGTCGAACCCCCAGCAGGCAGGCGTCTGCACCCGCGTCTACACGACCACGCCCAAGAAGCCGAACTCGGCTATGCGCAAGGTCGCTCGTGTCAAGCTCCGTAACGGCACCGAGGTCACCGCTTACATCCCCGGCGAGGGTCACAACCTGCAGGAGCACTCGCTCGTGCTCGTCCGCGGCGGTCGTGTGAAAGACCTCCCCGGTGTCCGTTACAAGATCGTCCGCGGTGCACTCGACACCCAGGCCGTCAAGAACCGTAAGCAGGCTCGTAGCCGCTACGGTGCGAAGAAGGGCTGAGTCCGATGCCTCGTAAAGGTCCCGTCACCAAGCGTCCCGTCGTCAACGACCCGGTTTACGGTGCTCCCATCGTGAGCCAGCTCGTGAACAAGATCCTCGTCGACGGCAAGAAGTCCATCGCTGAATCGATCGTCTACACCGCCCTGCGCGGTGTCGAGGCGAAGAACAGCCAGGACGCCGTCGTCACGCTCAAGAAGGCGCTCGACAACGTTCGTCCCACCCTCGAGGTCAAGAGCCGCCGCGTCGGTGGCTCCACCTACCAGGTGCCGATCGAAGTCAAGCCGCACCGCGCGAACACCCTCGCGCTGCGCTGGCTCGTGAGCTACGCCAAGGCCCGTCGTGAGAAGACCATGATCGAGCGCCTCCAGAACGAGATCCTGGATGCCTCGAACGGTCTGGGTGCCGCGGTCAAGCGCCGCGAAGACACCCACAAGATGGCCGAGTCGAACCGCGCCTTCGCGCACTACCGCTGGTAACCAGCACCTTCGGACCCCGGCTCCGGCCGGGGTCCGAAACCCCTCTTCACAAGTAAGGAAACCCCACCCGTGGCACAAGACGTGCTCACCGACCTGACCAAGGTCCGCAACATCGGCATCATGGCGCACATCGATGCCGGCAAGACGACGACGACCGAGCGCATCCTGTTCTACACGGGCACCAATCACAAGATCGGTGAGACGCACGATGGTGCGTCGACCACCGACTGGATGGAGCAGGAGCAGGAGCGCGGCATCACGATCACGTCTGCCGCCGTGACCTGCTTCTGGAACAACAACCAGATCAACATCATTGACACCCCCGGTCACGTGGACTTCACGGTCGAGGTGGAGCGTTCGCTCCGCGTCCTCGACGGTGCCGTCGCCGTCTTCGACGGCAAGGAGGGCGTCGAGCCCCAGTCCGAGACCGTGTGGCGTCAGGCCGACAAGTACGACGTCCCCCGCATCTGCTTCGTCAACAAGATGGACAAGCTGGGCGCCGACTTCTACTTCACGGTCGACACGATCATCAACAAGCTCAAGGCCAAGCCGCTGGTCATCCAGCTGCCCATCGGCGCCGAGAACGACTTCGTGGGTGTCATCGACCTCGTCGAGATGCGCGCGCTCGTCTGGCCCGGTGACTCCAAGGGTGACGTCACCATGGGTGCCAAGTACGAGATCCAGGAGATCCCGGCCGAGCTCGCCGACCGCGCAGCCGAGTATCGCGAGATGCTCCTCGAGACGGTCGCCGAGACCGACGAGGTTCTGCTCGAGAAGCACTTCGGTGGCGAAGAGCTGACCGTGGCCGAGATCAAGGCCGCGATCCGCAAGCTCACGATCAACTCCGAGATCTACCCCGTCCTGTGCGGCTCGGCGTTCAAGAACCGCGGCGTGCAGCCCATGCTCGACGCGGTCGTCGACTACCTCCCCTCGCCCTTGGACGTGCCGGCCATCGAGGCCCACGACCCCAAGAACGAAGAGATCGTCATCGAGCGCCACGCCGACCGTGACGAGCCCTTCACGGCTCTCGCGTTCAAGATCGTGACGCACCCCTTCTTCGGTCGCCTCACCTACATCCGCGTGTACTCCGGTCACCTGGACTCGGGCGGGCAGGTCGTCAACTCGACCAAGTCCAAGAAGGAGCGCATCGGGAAGATCTTCCAGATGTACGCCAACAAGGAGAACCCGGTCGACTCCGTCACCGCCGGTCACATCTACGCAGTCATCGGCCTCAAGGACACCACTACGGGCGACACGCTGTCCGATTCGCAGCACCAGGTCGTGCTCGAGTCGATGACGTTCCCCGAGCCCGTCATCGAGGTCGCCATCGAGCCGAAGACCAAGGCCGACCAGGAGAAGCTGGGTCTCGCGATCCAGAAGCTCGCGGAGGAGGACCCGACGTTCCGCGTCGAGCAGAACTCCGACACCGGCCAGACCGTCATCAAGGGCATGGGCGAGTTGCACCTCGACATCCTGGTCGACCGCATGAAGCGCGAGTTCCGCGTGGAGGCGAACGTCGGCAAGCCCCAGGTCGCGTACCGCGAGACGATCAAGAAGGCCGTCGAGCGTCACGACTACACCCACAAGAAGCAGACCGGTGGTTCGGGTCAGTTCGCGAAGATCCAGTTCGCGATCGAGCCGATGGATGTCACGGCCGACAAGACCTATGAGTTCGTCAACAAGGTCAGCGGTGGACGCATCCCGCGCGAGTACATCGCGCCGACCGACCAGGGTTTCCAGGATGCGATGAACGTCGGCGTGCTCGCCGGCTACCCCATCGTGGGCGTCAAGGCCACCCTGCTCGACGGCGCTTCGCACGACGTCGACTCCTCGGAGATGGCGTTCAAGATCGCCGGCTCCATGGGCTTCAAGGAAGCGCTGCGCAAGGCCAACCCGGTCATCCTCGAGCCGCTCATGGCGGTCGAGGTGCGTACGCCCGAGGAGTACATGGGCGACGTCATCGGTGACCTGAACTCGCGTCGTGGCCAGATCCAGTCGATGGAGGACGCCGCGGGCGTCAAGGTCGTCCGGGCGAACGTCCCCCTCTCGGAGATGTTCGGCTACATCGGCGACCTGCGCTCGAAGACCTCGGGTCGCGCCGTCTACTCGATGGAGTTCGACAGCTACGCCGAGGTTCCTCGCGCCGTTGCCGACGAGATCGTCCAGAAGAACAAGGGCGAGTAACTTCGTCCTCGGCTTTTCGTCCCGCCTCCGGCTCGCTCAGCGACCAACCGGTCCCTGAGCGAGCGGAGCGAGACGAAGGGCCACCCCACAACTTCACATCTGACCTCTACTAAGCTGAGAATCATCCCCGTAGAGATCCGGTCGCAAACCAGTGCCCGGAACCTCTACATGACCGTCCTGAGGAGGACCTAGTGGCTAAGGCCAAGTTCGAGCGGACCAAGCCGCACGTGAACATCGGAACGATCGGTCACGTCGACCACGGCAAGACCACGCTCACCGCTGCCATCTCGAAGGTGCTCGCCGACAAGTACCCGTCGGCCACCAACGTTCAGCGTGACTTCGCGTCGATCGACTCGGCGCCGGAAGAGCGCCAGCGCGGTATCACCATCAACATCTCGCACGTCGAGTACGAGACCCCCAAGCGTCACTACGCGCACGTCGATGCGCCTGGCCACGCCGACTACATCAAGAACATGATCACCGGTGCCGCTCAGATGGACGGTGCGATCCTCGTGGTTGCAGCGACCGACGGCCCGATGGCTCAGACCCGTGAGCACGTTCTGCTCGCCAAGCAGGTCGGCGTGCCGTACCTGCTCGTCGCGCTCAACAAGTCCGACATGGTCGACGACGAGGAGATCCTGGAGCTCGTCGAGCTCGAGGTTCGCGAGTTGCTCTCCAGCCAGGACTTCGATGGCGACAACGCTCCCGTCGTTCGCGTCTCGGGCCTCAAGGCTCTCGAGGGCGACGCCGAGTGGGTCGACAAGATCGTCGAGCTCATGGAAGCCGTCGACGAGTCCATCCCCGACCCGATCCGCGACAAGGACAAGCCGTTCTTGATGCCGATCGAGGACGTCTTCACCATCACCGGTCGTGGAACGGTCGTCACGGGTCGCGCTGAGCGCGGTACCCTCGCGATCAACTCCGAGGTCGAGATCGTCGGCATCCGCCCGACGCAGAAGACGATCGTCACGGGTATCGAGATGTTCCACAAGCAGCTCGACGAGGCCTGGGCCGGCGAGAACTGTGGTCTGCTCCTGCGCGGCACCAAGCGTGACGACGTCGAGCGCGGCCAGGTCGTCGTGAAGCCGGGTTCGGTTACGCCCCACACCAACTTCGAGGGCACGGCGTACATCCTGTCCAAGGAGGAGGGTGGCCGTCACAACCCGTTCTTCACGAACTACCGCCCGCAGTTCTACTTCCGCACCACCGACGTCACCGGCGTCATCACGCTGCCCGAGGGCACCGAGATGGTCATGCCCGGCGACACCACGGAAATGTCGGTCGAGCTGATCCAGCCGATCGCCATGGAAGACGGACTCGGCTTCGCAATCCGTGAGGGTGGCCGCACCGTCGGCGCCGGCACGGTCACGAAGATCCTGAAGTAACACTTCTTCACCACGAAACCCCTCGGTCCTTCCGGACCGGGGGGTTTCGTCATGTTCCGCCTGCGGCGTCAAGACCTGGCGGCGCTCGTGCGCCGTTGTCCAGAATGGATGCTGACACCACCGATCGAGGAGGAACCATGGGCGTCGACGACATCATCAACAAGGGCAAGCAGATGTTCGAGCAGAACCGCGACAAGATCGAAGAGGCCCTCAAGAGCGAGAAGGCGGAGGACGTGAGCGACAAGTTCCTCCAGGGCGCTGCCGACGCGGTCAAGAAGGTCGTTCCCGAGGGCCAGCACGCCAAGGTCGACGAGGTGCGCACCAACGTCGATAAGAACATCGGCAACCAGTGACCCGCGCTGCGGCGGCAGCATCCATCCGCCCCGCATGACGGAGATCGAGGAGATTCCGGAATCCGAGGACCGTTTCGGCGGTTTTGGTCCTCGATTCCCGGGATCTCCTCGATTTTCGTTGCCCCCGGCGGGGTTTCGGGCTGAGAGGATACCGAGCGCGACACGCCCGGGTTTGCGACACGCCCGGGGGACACGTAGACTAATCCAGTTCCACACTCCCGTGGCCGCTATGCGTGCCGCAGGTCACTACCAGGGCAGTGCATAGAAGTCGCTTCGAGCGACGGTCTAGGCCGCGGGTAGCAGAACACCACACCGAATCCCTCCACTCCTCACGGAGTGCGTCTTCGTGCGCAAGGAGGGGCGGGCCGGTTGCCCAGCAACCGGTTTGACAGCCGAACAGCGGTGCAGCATCGCTCGCAAGAGTGAGCAGAAGTGCCAGGGCGCGTAAGCGCCGCCGTGCGTCCGATGCCCGGTGCTCCGAACGAGCACCGAGGTAAGACGCGAGAAGAGAGAGAGCAGACAATGGCGGGACAGAAGATCCGCATTCGCCTGAAGTCGTACGATCACGCAGGGCTGGATTCGTCCGCACGCAAGATCGTCGACACCGTGACCCGTGCCGGCGCCACCGTCGTCGGACCCGTGCCGCTCCCGACGGAGAAGAACGTCGTGGTCGTCATCCGGTCCCCGCACAAGTACAAGGACAGCCGCGAGCACTTCGAGATGCGCACCCACAAGCGCTTGATCGACATCATCGACCCGACGCCCAAGGCTGTCGACTCGCTGATGCGTCTCGACCTCCCGGCCGATGTCAACATCGAGATCAAGCTCTGAGGTTCGACATGGCTGACATCAACTCCAAGATCTCCAAGGGCCTCCTCGGCACCAAGCTGGGCATGACCCAGGTTTGGGACGCCGACGGCAAGCTCGTCCCCGTCACCGTCATCGAGGTGGCCCCGAACGTCGTCACCCAGGTGCGTACGCCCGAGGTCGACGGCTACAACGCCGTCCAGATCGCCTACGGGCAGATCGACCCCCGCAAGGTGAACAAGCCCCTGACGGCCCACTTCGACGCTGCCGGCGTGACTCCTCGCCGCCACATCACCGAGATTCGTACCGCGGATGCTGCGGACTACACCCTCGGTCAGGAACTGACCGCTGAGGCCCTCTTCGAGGCCGGCCAGCGTGTCGACGTCGTCGGCACCAGCAAGGGTAAGGGCACCGCCGGTGTCATGAAGCGCCACAACTTCAAGGGCGTGTCCGCTTCGCACGGTTCGCACCGCAACCACCGCAAGCCCGGTTCGATCGGCGCCTCGTCGACTCCGAGCCGCGTCTTCAAGGGCATGCGCATGGCCGGCCGTATGGGTGGCGAGCGCGTGACCGTCCTCAACCTCACGGTGCACGCCGTCGACGCCGAGAAGGGTCTGCTGCTCGTCAAGGGCGCTGTCCCCGGCGCACGTGGCCGCATCGTCTACGTCCGCAACGCAGTGAAGGGTGCCTGAACTCATGGCTGACTCGACGCTCGACGTCCGCAAGGCGGACGGTTCGGCTGCTGGCTCTGTCCAGCTGCCCGCCGCCCTCTTCGACGTCAAGACGAACATCCCGCTGATCCACCAGGTCGTCGTCGCCCAGCGCGCCGCGGCTCGTCAGGGAACGCACTCGACCAAGCGTCGTGGTGAGGTCTCCGGTGCCGGTCGCAAGCCCTTCAAGCAGAAGGGCACGGGTAACGCCCGTCAGGGTTCCATCCGCGCGCCGCACATGACCGGTGGTGGCATCGTCCACGGACCGAAGCCCCGCGACTACTCGCAGCGCACCCCCAAGAAGATGATCGCCGCTGCGCTCCTCGGAGCCCTCAGCGACCGCGTTCGGGGTAACCGCATCCACGTCGTCGACTCCTTCGGCATCGAGGGCGTTCCGTCCACGAAGACCGCTTCGGCTGTCATGACGGCGTTCAATGCGACCAAGAACGTGCTCGTCGTGATCGAGCGTGGCGACGAGGTGAGCACCAAGAGCCTGCGCAACCTGGCGTTCGTTCACGTGCTGACCTTCGACCAGCTCAACGCTTACGACGTTCTCGTCTCCGACGACATCGTCTTCACCAAGGCCGCCTACGACGCGTTCGTCGCATCCAAGGCCGGCGTCACCCAGGAGGTGTCGGCATGACCGCCATCAACAAAGACCCCCGCGACATCATCTTGAAGCCGGTCGTCTCCGAGAAGAGCTACGGGCTCATCGACGAGGGCAAGTACACGTTCTACGTGGACACCCGCGCGACCAAGACCGAGATCAAGCTCGCGATCGAGAAGATCTTCGGTGTCAAGGTGGCCGGCGTCAACACGATCAACCGCGTCGGCAAGGCGCGTCGCACCCGCTTCGGCATGGGCAAGCGCAAGGACACCAAGCGCGCCATCGTGACCTTGAAGTCGGGCACCATCGACATCTTCACGGCTGTCGGCTGACAGCCGGATAAGGACTAGACACCATGGCTATTCGCAAGTACAAGCCCACGACCCCCGGTCGCCGCGGCTCGTCGGTGGCCGACTTCGCCGAGATCACCCGATCGACGCCCGAGAAGTCGCTCCTCCGCCCGCTGTCCAAGACCGGTGGTCGCAACAACCAGGGCCGCATCACCACGCGTCACATCGGTGGCGGCCACAAGCGCCAGTACCGTCTGATCGACTTCCGTCGTAACGACAAGGACGGCATCGACGCCAAGGTCGCTCACATCGAGTACGACCCCAACCGCACCGCACGCATCGCACTGCTGCACTACGCCGACGGCGAGAAGCGCTACATCATCGCGCCGAACAAGCTGTCGCAGGGTGACGTGGTCGAGTCGGGTGCCGGCGCTGACATCAAGCCCGGCAACAACCTGCCGCTGCGCAACATCCCCACCGGTACCGTCATCCACGCCATCGAGCTTCGGCCCGGCGGCGGCGCGAAGATGGCCCGTTCGGCCGGCACCTCGGTGCGTCTGGTCGCCAAGGACGGCCCGTACGCCCAGCTGCGTCTGCCCTCCGGCGAGATCCGCAACGTCGATGTGCGCTGCCGCGCCACCATCGGCGAGGTCGGCAACGCCGAGCAGTCGAACATCAACTGGGGCAAGGCCGGTCGGTTGCGGTGGAAGGGCGTTCGCCCCACGGTTCGTGGTGTTGCCATGAACCCGGTCGATCACCCGCACGGTGGTGGCGAGGGAAAGACGTCCGGTGGACGTCACCCCGTGACCCCGTGGGGTCAGTCGGAGGGTCGCACCCGTCACGCCAACAAGGAAAGTGACAAGCTCATCGTCCGCCGTCGCACGGCCGGCAAGAAGCGCAAGTAGGTAGGAAGAGAAGATGCCACGCAGTCTGAAAAAGGGCCCCTTCGTCGACGAGCACCTGCTTCGCAAGGTCGTGTCGCAGAACGAGGCCGGAAGCAAGAACGTGATCAAGACCTGGTCGCGTCGTTCGATGATCATCCCCGCCATGCTCGGCCACACCATTGCCGTGCACGACGGTCGCAAGCACATCCCCGTGTTCGTGACCGAGACCATGGTGGGCCACAAACTGGGCGAGTTCTCGCCCACCCGCACCTTCCGCGGCCATGAGAAGGACGACAAGAAGGGCCGTCGCCGCTAACGCGGTGACTGTCTGAAGGAGAGAGAAATGGTGGATTCCATCGCCCGCGTGCGACACATCCGCGTGACCCCTCAGAAGGCTCGTCGTGTCGTCGCTCTCATCAAGGGAAAGCAGGCCGAACAGGCCCTCGCGATCCTGAAGTTCGCACCGCAGAGTGCGAGCGAGCCGATCTACAAGCTCGTCGCGTCGGCCATGGCCAACGCCCGGGTCACGGCTGAGAAGACCAACGAGTTCCTCGACGACCAGGACCTGTTCGTGAAGAACGCCTACGTCGACGAGGGCACCACGCTCAAGCGGTTCCGTCCGCGCGCCCAGGGTCGTGCCTTCCAGATCAAGAAGCGCACCAGCCACATCACGGTCGTGCTGTCGACGCCGGAGGATGCTGCGGTCGACGCCGCGTCCGACACCAAGACCAAGAAGGCGAGCAAGTAATGGGCCAGAAAGTCAACCCGTACGGCTTCCGCCTCGGTATCACCACGGACCACGTGTCGCGTTGGTTCTCGGATTCCACGAAGCCGGGACAGCGTTACGCCGACTACGTCGCCGAGGACATCAAGATCCGTCGTCTGCTCACCACCTCGCTTGACCGCGCCGGCGTGAGCAACATCGAGATCGAGCGCACCCGTGACCGCGTCCGCGTCGACATCCACACCGCCCGCCCGGGCATCGTGATCGGTCGTCGTGGCGCCGAGGCCGAGCGGATCCGCTCCGACCTCGAGAAGCTCACCGGCAAGCAGATCCAGCTGAACATCCTCGAGGTGAAGAACCCCGAGGCCGACGCTCAGCTCGTCGCCCAGGGCATCGCCGAGCAGCTCTCCGCACGTGTGGCTTTCCGCCGCGCGATGCGCAAGGGCCTGCAGGGCGCCCAGCGCGCCGGCGCCAAGGGTGTGCGTGTTCAGGTCTCCGGTCGTCTCGGCGGCGCTGAGATGAGCCGTTCGGAGTTCTACCGCGAGGGTCGTGTGCCGCTGCACACGCTGCGCGCGAACATCGACTACGGCTTCTACGAGGCCAAGACCACCTTCGGCCGCATCGGCGTGAAGGTCTGGATCTACAAGGGCGACCTCACCAACAAGGAACTCGCTCGCGAGCAGGCGAACGCGCCGAAGGCGCCTCGCGGTCGTGACGACCGCGGCGGCGACCGTGGCCGTCGCGCGCCCCGCAACGACGCCCCCGTCGCAGAAGGAGCATCGGCGTAATGCTTATCCCCCGCAAAGTGAAGTACCGCAAGCAGCACCACCCCGGGCGGTCCGGTCAGGCGACCGGTGGCACCAAGGTGAGCTTCGGCGAGTACGGCATCCAGGCACTCACCCCCGCGTACGTGACCAACCGTCAGATCGAGTCCGCTCGTATCGCGATGACGCGTCACATCAAGCGCGGTGGAAAGGTGTGGATCAACATCTACCCCGACCGTCCGCTGACCAAGAAGCCCGCCGAAACCCGCATGGGTTCCGGTAAGGGTTCGCCCGAGTGGTGGGTCGCGAACGTCAAGCCCGGCCGTGTGCTGTTCGAGGTGGCCGGTGTCGATGAGACGCTCGCCCGCGAAGCACTCACCAGGGCCATTCACAAGCTGCCTCTCAAGGCACGCATCATCAAGCGCGAGGAGGGCGACGCGTAATGGCGATCGGCACCAAGGAGCTCGCCCCCAGCGAGCTCGATACGTTCGAAGATCAGCGCCTCGTCGAGGAGCTGCGCAAGGCCAAGGAAGAGCTGTTCAACCTTCGCTTCCAGTCGGCCACCGGCCAGCTCGAGAGCCACGGGCGCATCCGCGCCGTCAAGCGTGACATCGCGCGGCTCTACACCGTGATCCGCGAGCGCGAGCTGGGCATCCGTGCCACGCCCGCCCCCGTCGAGGTCACCACCAAGGCGAAGAAGACCAAGGCCAAGAAGGCGGATGCCGCTGACGAGGCCGTGAAGGAGGAGGCCGAGTAATGGCTGACACCACCCAGAAGAAGGCGCCCGCGCGCAAGCCCGCCGCCAAGAAGGCTGCCCCGGCCGAGGTCGTCGTCGAGACGCCCCAGGTCGAGGTCGTCGTCACCGACGACGGTCACGAGGGTGCCGCGCACGACGTGCGCGACCCCAACGCCCGCGGTTACCGCAAGGCTCGCCGCGGCTACGTCGTGAGCGACCGTATGGACAAGACGATCACCGTCGAGGTCGAGGACCGCGTCAAGCACCCCCTCTACGGCAAGGTCATCCGCCGTACCTCCAAGGTCAAGGCGCACGACGAGGCGAACACCGCCGGCATCGGCGACCTCGTCCTCATCAACGAGACCCGCCCGCTGAGCGCCACCAAGCGCTGGCGCCTGGTCGAGATCCTCGAGAAGGCCAAGTAAGCCTCCGGGCTGCTTGGTACCCAAGGAGTAAGAAGTGATTCAGAACGAATCCCGGCTGAAGGTCGCCGACAACACGGGCGCGAAAGAGCTGCTCACCATTCGCGTGCTCGGCGGCTCCAACCGTCGTTACGCGGGCCTGGGCGACGTCATCGTCGCCACGGTCAAGGACGCGATTCCTGGCGGCAACGTCAAGAAGGGCGACGTGGTCAAGGCTGTCGTCGTGCGTGTTGTCAAGCAGACCCGTCGGCCCGACGGCTCGTACATCAAGTTCGACGAGAACGCCGCCGTGATCCTGAAGACGGACGGGGAGCCCCGCGGCACCCGCATCTTCGGACCGGTCGGTCGTGAGCTTCGCGACAAGAAGTTCATGAAGATCGTCTCGCTGGCCCCGGAGGTCATTTGATCATGGCGAAAATCAAGAAGGGCGACCTGGTTCAGGTCATCTCGGGCCCCAAGCCCGAGCGCGGCGGAGATCGCGGTAAGCAGGGCAAGGTCCTCCAGGTCCTCGTCGAGCAAGACCGCGTCATCGTCGAAGGCGTGAACTACGTCACCAAGCACACCCGCGTGGGCCAGACCCAGCGCGGCACCAAGACGGGTGGCCTCGAGACCTTCGAAGCCCCCATCCACATCTCCAACGTCGCCCTGGTCGACCCCTCGAGCAAGAAGCCGACCCGCGTGGGTCGTCGTGTCGAGGAGCAGGTCAAGGACGGCGTGAAGCGGATCGTACGTGTGCGGTTCGCTAAGAAGTCAGGCAAGGACCTCTGAACATGAGCACCGCAACTGCCGCGGCGGCTGGCAAGATCCAGCCCCGCTTGAAGCAGAAGTACAAGAACGAGATCGCCAAGGCGCTGCAGGAGGAGTTCGGCTACGCGAACGTCATGCAGACCCCCGGCCTCGTCAAGGTCGTCGTGAACACCGGTGTCGGCGAGGCAGCTCGCGACAGCAAGGTGATCGACGGCGCGGTGGACGATCTGGTCAAGATCACCGGTCAGAAGCCGATCGTCACGAAGGCCCGGAAGTCCATCGCGCAGTTCAAGCTGCGCGAGGGTCAGCCCATCGGCGCTCACGTCACCCTCCGTGGTGACCGCGCCTGGGAATTCCTCGACCGTCTCGTCAACCTGGCACTGCCCCGCATCCGCGACTTCCGCGGTCTGTCGGGCGACCAGTTCGACGGCAACGGCAACTACACCTTCGGTCTGCAGGAGCAGTCGGTCTTCCACGAGATCGACCAGGACCGTATCGACCGCGTTCGCGGCTTCGACATCACTGTCGTCACCACCGCGAAGACCGATGCGGAAGGCCGTTCGCTGCTTCGTCAGCTCGGTTTCCCCTTCCGCACCGACGACGCACAGGCGTAACCCCCATATCCATCATCGAAGGTCGTCTGCCCTGTAACGGCAGCCGAAACCTCATGAACGAAAGAAGCACCACATGACGATGACAGACCCGGTCGCAGACATGCTGACCCGTCTGCGCAACGCGAATTCGGCGCACCACGACTCCGTGTCGCTGCCGAGCTCGAAGCTCAAGACGCACATTGCCGCCATCCTCAAGCAGGAGGGGTACATCTCCTCGTGGGAGGTCGAAGACGCTCGCGTCGGACAGACCCTCACGCTCACGCTGAAGTACGGCCCGAACCGCGAGCGGTCGATCGCCGGCATCAAGCGCGTGTCGAAGCCCGGCCTCCGCGTCTACGCGAAGTCCAGCGAGATCCCCACGGTTCTCGGCGGTCTCGGCGTTGCCATCCTTTCCACTTCCTCCGGTCTCCTCACGGACCGCCAGGCCGAGCAGAAGGGCGTGGGCGGAGAAGTCCTCGCCTACGTGTGGTGATCTGACATGTCACGTATCGGACGTCTTCCCATCGACATCCCCACCGACGTCACCGTTTCGGTGGCCGGTAACGATGTCGCCGTCAAGGGCCCCAAGGGTGAGCTCACGCTCACCGTGCCGCGCCCCCTCGAAGTCAAGGTCGAGGACAACCAGGTTCTGGTGTCCCGTCCCGACGACGAGCGCGAGTCCCGGTCGCTTCACGGCCTGACCCGCACCCTGATCAGCAACAACATCGTCGGTGTCACCGTCGGCTACACCAAGGGCCTCGAGGTCGTCGGCACGGGTTACCGTGTCGCGCAGAAGGGCGGCTCCATCGAGTTCGCCCTCGGCTTCTCGCACCCCGTGCTGGTCGAGCCGCCCGCCGGCATCACCTTCACGGTCGAGGGCAACAACAAGGTCACCGTGGCAGGCATCGACAAGCAGGCCGTCGGCGAGGCCGCGGCCAACATCCGCAAGATCCGCAAGCCCGAGCCCTACAAGGGCAAGGGTGTGCGGTACGCGGGCGAGGTCGTCCGCCGCAAGGCCGGAAAGAGTGGTAAGTAACCATGGCTGTTAAGACGAAGACCGACGCCCGCGCGCGTCGTCATTCCCGCCTTCGCAAGAAGGTCATCGGCACCGAGTCGCGTCCGCGCCTCGTGGTCACCCGCTCCGCCCGTCACGTGTTCGTGCAGGTCGTGGACGACGCCAAGGGTCACACCCTGGCTTCGGCGTCCACGCTCGAGACCGAGCTGCGTGGCCTGGACGGCGACAAGACCGCCAAGGCCCGCAAGGTCGGCGAGCTCGTCGCCGAGCGTGCGAAGGCCGCCGGCGTCGCCGATGTCGTGTTCGACCGTGGTGGCAACCGCTACGCCGGACGTGTAGCTGCGATCGCCGATGGCGCCCGCGAAGGAGGTCTGAACCTGTGAGTGACAACAAAGAGGCCGAAGTGACCGTGGATGCTGAGCAGACCGCTCCCGCCGAGGCTGCAGCTGCGACCGCTCCTGCCACCGAGCGTGAGCGCGAGCCCCGCCGCGGTGGCCGCGAGCGCAACGCCAACCAGCGTGACCGTGGGTCGCGCGACGACAAGAGCCAGTTCCTCGAGCGCGTCGTGACCATCAACCGTGTGTCGAAGGTCGTGAAGGGTGGACGTCGCTTCAGCTTCACCGCCCTCGTGGTCGTCGGTGACGGCAACGGCGTGGTCGGTGTCGGCTACGGCAAGGCCCGCGAAGTGCCCCTCGCCATCTCCAAGGGTGTCGAAGAGGCCAAGCGCAACTTCTTCCGCGTTCCCCGCGTCGGCTCCACCATCCCGCACCCCGTGCAGGGTGAGGCCGCAGCCGGTGTCGTGCTCCTGCGCCCGGCGTCCTCCGGTACCGGTGTTATCGCCGGTGGCCCGGTGCGCGCCGTCCTCGAGTGCGCCGGTATCCACGACGTGCTGTCGAAGTCGCTGGGTTCGTCGAACACGATCAACATCGTGCACGCGACGGTCGCCGCGCTGAAGCAGCTCGAAGAGCCCCGTGCCGTGGCAGCTCGCCGCGGTCTCGAGTTCGACCAGGTCGCCCCGCCGCGCCTGGTCCGTGCCGAGGCCGACGCGATCGCCGCACAGAAGGTAGGTGCCTGATGGCCGCCCGTCTGAAGGTCACGCAAACGAAGTCCAAGGTGAGCGAGAAGCAGAACCAGCGCGACACGCTGCGCAGCCTCGGTCTGAAGCGGATCGGCGACTCGGTCGTCCGTCCCGACGACGCGCAGACGCGCGGTTACGTCAAGACCGTCGCCCACCTCGTGAAGGTTGAGGAGATCGACTAATGGCTGACAACGACAACGTCGCCGCCGAGCCCAAGAAGGCTCCGGCACGCAAGCCTGCCGCCAAGAAGGCCGCTGAGAAGCCGGCCACGAAGGATGCTGCTGCGCCCACCCGTCCGGGTGTGCTCAAGATGCACCACCTCCGTCCCGTCCCCGGCGCCCACAAGGCGAAGACCCGTGTGGGTCGCGGTGAGGGCTCGAAGGGTAAGACCGCCGGTCGCGGTACCAAGGGCACCAAGGCCCGGTACTCCGTCCGCATCGGTTTCGAGGGTGGGCAGATGCCCCTCCACATGCGTACTCCGAAGCTGCGCGGGTTCAAGAACCCGTTCCGCGTCGAGTACCAGGTCGTGAACCTCGACAAGCTCGCGGATCTCTACCCCCAGGGTGGAGACGTCACCATCAGCGACCTGGTCGCCAAGGGTGCGGTCCGCAAGAACGAGAAGGTCAAGGTGCTCGGCACCGGCGACATCTCGGTCGCCCTGACCGTGTCCGTCGACAAGGTCTCGGGCTCCGCTCAGGAGAAGATCGTCGCCGCCGGCGGCACCGTCAACTAAAGACGCCACAACAGGGGTCGGAGGGTCACCTCCGGCCCCTGTTGCGTTCCCGGGCTCGCGATGCCCGCAACACGCGGTCATCGCCCTGGGTTAGGCTGAATCTCTGTGCGCCTTTCGTGCGCCGGAACAGTTCTGAAGGAGTCCTCTTGTTCAGCGCCATCGCGCGGGTGTTCCGCACACCCGACCTCCGGCGGAAGATCGCCTTCACCCTGGGGATCATCGCCATCTACCGGCTCGGGGCCCACGTGCCCGCGCCGTTCGTGGACTTCCCGAACGTGCAGTCCTGTCTCGCCCAGTCGGGCGGCACCGACGGACTGCTGTCGCTCGTCAACCTCTTCTCCGGCGGCGCACTGCTGCAGCTGTCGATCTTCGCGCTGGGCGTGATGCCGTACATCACGGCGACCATCATCGTGCAGTTGCTGCGCGTCGTGATCCCGCACTTCGAGACGCTGTACAAGGAGGGCCAGGCCGGTCAGGCCCGCCTCACCCAGTACACGCGCTACCTCACCATCGCCCTCGCGCTGCTGCAGTCGACCACGCTGGTCACCGTCGCCCGCTCGGGTCAGCTCTTCGGCAACACCGGCGTGCCCGAGTGCGAGCAGGTGCTGACCAACGACGTGTGGTGGGCACAGCTGCTGATGATCATCACGCTGACCGCCGGTACCGGCCTCATCATGTGGTTCGCCGAGCTCGTCACCGAGCGCGGTGTCGGAAACGGCATGTCGATCCTGATCTTCACCTCGATCGCCGCGACCTTCCCCGCCGCCATGGGCTCCATCTGGGCCTCGCGCGGTTTCGAGGTCTTCCTGCTGGTGCTCGCGGTGGGCATCGCGGTGGTCGCCCTGGTCGTCTTCGTCGAACAGTCCCAGCGCCGCATCCCGGTGCAGTACGCCAAGCGGATGGTCGGTCGTCGCACGTACGGCGGAACGAACACCTACATCCCGATCAAGGTGAACATGGCCGGCGTCGTGCCCGTCATCTTCGCGTCGTCGCTGCTGTACATCCCCGCGCTGATCGCCCAGTTCAACCAGCCGCAGCCGGGCCAGGAAGTGCCGGGCTGGGTCGCGTGGATCCAGCAGTACTTCACCACCGGTGACTCGCCGTTCTACATGGCGGCGTACTTCCTGCTGATCATCGGGTTCACGTACTTCTACGTCGCGATCACCTTCAACCCGGTCGACGTCGCGGACAACATGAAGCGCTACGGCGGGTTCATCCCCGGCATCCGTGCCGGTCGTCCCACGGCCGAGTACCTCGACTACGTGCTCACCCGGATCACGCTCCCGGGCTCGATCTACCTCGGTCTCATCGCCCTGCTCCCGCTCATCGCTCTTGCGACGGTCGGAGCGAACCAGAACTTCCCGTTCGGTGGCGCGTCGATCCTCATCATCGTGGGTGTCGGTCTCGAGACGGTCAAGCAGATCGACGCGCAGCTGCAGCAGCGCCACTACGAAGGGCTGCTTCGCTGATGGTGCGGTTGCTCATCGTCGGACCGCAGGGATCCGGCAAGGGGACGCAGGGCGTCCGCATCGCGGAAGCCTTCGGTGTTCCCGTCGTCTCCACGGGCGACGTGTTCCGCGCGAACGTGGTCGAGGGCACCGAACTCGGCGTCCAGGTCAAGGAGATCATCGACGCAGGTTCGCTCGTGCCCGACGAGCTGACGAGCGCGGTCGTGCGCGACCGTCTCTCGCAGCCGGATGCGGCTGACGGGTTCCTGCTGGACGGATACCCGCGCAACGTCGGACAGGTGCTCCACCTCGATCAGTTCCTCGCGGGCCGCGACGAGTCGCTCGACGCCGTCATCGCACTGGTCGTGCCGCGCGACGAGTCGATCGAGCGGTTGCACAAGCGCGCGGTCGATCAGGGCCGGTCCGATGACAGCGAAGCCGTGATCGCGAACCGCCTCGCGATCTACGAATCCGAAACGGCGCCGATCCTCGGCGTGTACGGCACGCGCGGGATCGTCGACGAGATCGACGGCGTCGGCGAGCTCGACACCGTCACCGACCGCATCTTCGCGGCTCTCGACGCCCGCGGCCTCGTCCGCTCGAGCTGACGTGCGGTTCCGTCCCTCGATCTACAAGACCCCCGCGCAGTTGCGGGCGATGATCGAACCCGGCCTCATCACCGCCGCCGCCCTCGATGCGGTGCGCGCCCTGGTGAAGCCCGGTGTCACGACTCTCGAGCTCGACGCTGCAGCATCCGCCGTCATCACCGCCCGCGGTGCTCGCTCGAACTTCCAGATGGTGCGCGGCTACCGCCACACGATCTGCGCCTCGGTGAACGAGCAGGTCGTGCACGGCATCCCGGGCCCGCGCCGGCTCGAAGCCGGCGACCTGCTCTCGATCGACGCGGGTGCGCAATTCGATGGCTGGAACGGCGACTCGGCGTTCTCGGTGATCGTGCCCGGCGAGGCGCCCGAGGACGTCGTGGCCGTACGCCGGCGACTGTCCGAGGTGACAGAGGGCTCGCTCTGGGCGGGCATCGCCGCCCTGTCGAAGGCCTCGCGCCTGGGCGAAGTCGGCTCGGCGATCGAGGAGTACGTGCAGGAGCACGCTCCCGAGGGGGGCTACGGCATCCTGCAGGATTACGTCGGGCACGGTATCGGACGCAAGATGCACGAGCCGCCGAGCCTGTTCAACTACGCGGTTCCCGATCCCGGGCCCGACGTGCGACCCGGACTCGTGGTCGCCATCGAGCCGATGGTGGTCGCGGGGGATCAGGCGACCTTCACCGAAGACGACGACTGGACCGTGTCGACCCTCGACGGTTCGCCCGGCTCACACTGGGAACATAGCGTCGCGGTGCACGATGGAGGCATCTGGGTGCTGACCGCGCCCGACGGTGGCGCCGAGAAGCTGGCGCCTTTCGGTGTCGTGCCGACACGGATCGGATGAGGGATATGGCTGCGGGAAAGACGAACTGGTTCGCGATCTGGGTGAGCGTGGCGGTCGTCGTCATCGTCGTCGCGGTGGGCGGGATCGTCTGGTGGAGCAACTCCCAGGCCACGGCCCCCGGCGTCGCACCCCAGAGCTCGGCCATCAATGCCGACACCGGAGCGATCGCGGTCGGCAGCGGCGAGAACACGGTCGACACGTACGTGGACTTCATGTGCCCCGTCTGCAACCAGTTCGAGCAGGTCTACGGCTCGACCCTCGAGCAGGTGTCGTCCGACGGTACGGCCACCCTCAACATCCACCCCATCGCGATCCTCGACAGCCAGTCGCAGGGCACGCAGTACTCCACCCGGTCGGCCAACGCGATGTACTGCGTCGCCGAGGAGGATCCCGCCAACTCCCTGCCGTTCCTGCAGGCGATGTACGAGAACCAGCCCGAGGAGGGCACCGCCGGGCTCGACGATGACGCGATCATCTCGATCGCGCAGAGCGTCGGCGCCGGCGATGCCGCAGCATCCTGCATTCAGAGCGGCACGTACGAGAAGTACGTCACCGCACTCACGCGCGACACCCCGATCCAGGAGGGCGCGGGCGGCATCTCGACGCCCACGATCGTGGTCAACGGCCAGACGCTGTCCAACAGCACGGATCTGACCGGAGACCCGCAGGTCGACATCCTCGCCCGCTTCTCCTGACCCGCCCCCCGCGCGAATCAATCTCCCGCTGCTCGAATCCATACCGCGGTGCAGCCGTGGAGCAGGGATTCACGCACCACGAGGTGGATTCGCCAGCGTGAGGAAGCTTTCCTCCCCAGTGCGCCCGCGGTGAGCGGTTATCCAGGAGGTGGTCGGCTCGACGCCATGTCGAACCTCGGGGCTGGCACCGTGAGGCGATGGACGCGGATGAGATCGGCGCGCACCTCCATTCCACGCGGGAGCTTCGCGAACGGGGGATGACCCGCGCCGCTCTCGAGGCGGCGATCGGTCGCAGGGAACTGGTGAGGGTCCATCGCGGATGGTTCATGGATGCTGCGACCTGGGCGTCCTTCTTCGTCGAAGGGCGAGAGGTCGCTCGAGCTCTCGCGGTGGCCGGCTCCGCGCTGGGCGAGGCGCCGGTGTACGCGTTCACCTCCGCGGCCGCTCTCCATGAACTGCCGCTCTTCCGGGTCGCCCCGCGCCATGTGCACGTGATGGCGGAGAACGCGGACGGTCGAGTTCACTCCGCCGCGCTCGTCGCCCGGCATCGGGGGCAGCTGTCCGCCGAGGACGTGACCACGCGGCACGGCGTACGGTTCACCTCACTGATGAGGACGACCTGCGATCTGATCGGTCTGCTTCCACCGGAGGGGGCGATCGTGCTGGCCGATGCTGCGCTGCGCCTCGTCGCGTGGGACGAGCTCGAGCGGCGGTACGACGAAGGCGCCGCCGAGGACTGGCGCGCGCTAGCGGGTGAGCGCCTGGCGGACCGGGCGGGTATGCGCGGTGCGCCACAAGCACGCTGGATACTCGCCTTCGCCGACGGACGGGCGCAACTGCCGGGGGAGAGCGTCAGTCGGCTGTACCTCGCGTGGCTCGGGTTCGCACCGCCGCGGTTGCAGGTCCCGGTGCGCGGGCCGAAAGGGGAGGACTGGGCGCTCGACCTCGGAATGGACGACGTGCCGGCGTGGGCCGAGTTCGACGGGGAGCGAAAATACACGGACCCGACCATGCTCAGGGGGCGGACTGCCGCCGAGGTGGTGCTCGAGGAGAAGGCCCGCGAGGATTGGATCCGCGGCTCGACTCGTCGACCGGTGCTGCGGTGGGGCATGAGCCACCTCGCGTCCGCGGACACCCTCCGCCGTCGGCTCGCGGACTTCCACGTCGAGGCGCCCCTGCCGCACCGCCGAATCCATGCTTCGACGCGCGAATCCACGTTCTGAGGCTGCAGGAGAACATGGACTCGGGCGCGAAGGGATTGATTCGCGCCACGGTGGCGGGGGAGGGCGGCGCGCGCTTGCCCGAACGGGCGATATCACGTAGTATTGCTCTTTGGTGCGTTGCGCCCGCTTTGGCGTGTCGCAGTACCGAAACCCATCCACCGCAGACCGACCGGTCTGCAAAAGTGTAAGCGAGTATATGGCGAAGAAAGACGGTGTCATCGAGATCGAGGGCACAATCTCCGAGGCCCTGCCCAACGCGATGTTCCGCGTCGAGCTGACCAACGGACACAAAGTGCTCGCCACGATCTCGGGCAAGATGCGGCAGAACTACATCCGCATCATTCCGGAAGACCGTGTCGTCGTGGAGCTGAGCCCCTACGACCTCACCCGCGGTCGTATCGTCTACCGCTATCGCTAGACCGGTCGAGAAGTAACGTCCCCGCGCTCCGGTGCGGGGAACGAAGACAGCGAAAAAGGTAAATCATGAAGGTCAACCCCAGCGTCAAGCCCATGTGTGACCACTGCAAGGTCATCCGCCGCCACGGTCGCGTGATGGTCATCTGCAAGAGCAACCCGCGTCACAAGCAGCGGCAGGGCTGAGGGATGCTGCGCCCCGGCGCAGCTCTCGAACGTACAACTCAATAAACAACGGCAGGATCAGAACCCTGATCCCGGACCCCGCGAGGGGATCGAGATCAGGGGGACACCTCGGGGCGGAGGCCCGAGCACCGATCCTGCTCCATACCTCCAAGACTCCTAGGAGAGCCGCATGGCACGTCTTGCCGGCGTCGACATCCCGCGTGATAAGCGCGTGATCATCGCCCTGACATACATCTACGGCATCGGCCGTACCCGTTCCGTCGAGATCATCACCGCGACCGGGATCAGCCCCGACGTTCGCGTGAAGGACCTCACCGACGACCAGCTCATCGCGCTTCGCGATCACATCGAAGGCGCCTACAAGGTCGAGGGTGACCTCCGCCGTGAGGTCACCGCCGACATCCGCCGCAAGGTCGAGATCGGCTCCTACGAGGGTATCCGCCACCGCCGCGGCCTGCCCGTGCGCGGCCAGCGCACCAAGACGAACGCCCGCACCCGCAAGGGCCCGAAGCGCACCGTCGCCGGCAAGAAGAAGGCGCGCTAGGCCTTCCGCCGGCGCTGAGGTTTCAGGAGAATCATGGCTACCCCCAAGTCCGCAGCGCGCAAGCCGCGCCGCAAGGAAAAGAAGAACATCGCGCTGGGCCACGCCCACATCAAGTCGACGTTCAACAACACGATCGTTTCGATCACCGACCCCTCGGGTGCGGTCATCAGCTGGGCATCGTCCGGCGGCGTCGGCTTCAAGGGCTCGCGCAAGTCGACCCCCTTCGCCGCAGGTCTCGCCGCTGAGTCGGCTGCCCGCCAGGCGCAGGAGCACGGCGTCAAGAAGGTCGACGTCTTCGTCAAGGGCCCCGGTTCGGGCCGCGAGACGGCGATCCGTTCGCTGACCGCTGCCGGCCTCGAGGTCGGTTCGATCCAGGACGTCACCCCGCAGGCGCACAACGGTTGCCGCCCGCCGAAGCGCCGTCGCGTCTGACACTCCGATAGCCGAACCCGGCTCCCCGACACGTTCAGGGACCGGGTTCGGCTCTCCGTACGTCTCATGCCGGGCCCGCGGCCCGCGCATCGAACACAACTCAATACCTCACCCATTGCACGTGTCATATAGCGGTCACGTGATTGAAAGGAACACATCGTGCTCATCGCACAGCGTCCCACTCTGACCGAGGAGAAGGTCGGCGAGTTCCGCAGCCGGTTCGTCATCGAACCGCTCGAGCCCGGCTTCGGTTACACGATCGGAAACGCGCTGCGTCGCAGCCTGCTCTCCTCGATCCCCGGCGCAGCCGTGACCAGCATCCGCATCGACGGAGTGCTTCACGAGTTCAGCACCATCCCCGGCGTGAAGGAGGATGTCACCGAGATCATCCTCAACATCAAGCAGCTCGTCGTTTCGAGCGAGCGCGACGAGCCCATCACCGCGTACCTGCGCAAGACCGGTGCCGGTGAAGTCACGGCCGCCGACATCTCCGCTCCCGCGGGCGTCGAGGTGCACAACCCCGAGCTCGTCATCGCAACCCTGAACGACACCGCGAAGTTCGAACTCGAACTCACCATCGAGCGTGGCCGTGGCTACGTGTCGGCGACGCAGAACCGCAACGAGTACGCCGAGGCCGGACAGGTTCCGATCGACTCGATCTACTCGCCCGTCCTCAAGGTCAGCTACCGCGTCGAGGCCACTCGTGCCGGTGAGCGCACCGACTTCGACAAGCTCATCCTCGACGTCGAGTCGAAGGCGTCCATCCTTCCGCGCGACGCCGTCGCTTCGGCCGGCCGCACCCTGACCGAGCTGTTCGGTCTGGCCCGCGAGCTGAACGTCGAGGCCGAGGGCATCGAGATCGGCCCCGCGCCGGTCGAGGCCGTGCTCTCCAACGAACTCTCCATGCCGATCGAAGACCTCGATCTGTCGGTGCGTTCGTACAACTGCCTGAAGCGTGAGGGCATCAACACGGTGTCCGAGCTCGTCGCCCTGTCGGAGACGCAGCTGATGAACATCCGCAACTTCGGTCAGAAGTCGGTCGACGAGGTGCGCGACAAGCTCGTGTCCCTCGGTCTGTCGCTGAAGGACTCGGTGCCCGGTTTCGACGGGGCCCAGTTCTACGGCGGCTACGACGACGAGACCGTCTGACCTGCGGCCAGTCCGCTCGATTCCACAGGAGTAGATCACTATGCCCAAGCCCACGAAGGGTCCCCGCCTCGGCGGCGGCCCGGCCCACGAGCGCCTTCTGCTGGCGAACCTCGCCGCTGCCCTCTTCACCCACCGCTCGATCCAGACGACGGAGACCAAGGCCAAGCGCCTGCGTCCCCTCGCTGAGCGCCTCATCACGTTCGCCAAGCGTGGCGACCTGCACGCGCGTCGCCGCGTGCTCGGCGTGATCGGCGACAAGGAGGTCGTGCACGTTCTCTTCACCGAGATCGCGCCGCTCGTCGCCGAGCGTGAGGGTGGTTACACCCGCATCACCAAGATCGGCAACCGCAAGGGCGACAACGCCCCCATGGCCGTCATCGAACTGGTGCTCGAGCCCGTCACCCCGAAGGTCAAGTCGTCGAAGTCCGCTGCGGCCCCGGCTGCCGCCGCTCCCGTCTCGGCTGACGACGCCGCTGAGGACGAAGCCACCACCGCCGTGGCCGACGCCGACGCGACCGATGACTCGGCCGCCGACGACAGCGCGACCGACGAGAGTGCTGCCGAAGCCGGCAGCGAGTCGCAGGAAGAAGGCGCAGCCGCTGAGGCCGCCGCCGACGACGCTGTTGTAGACGAGAACGCCAAGTAACACCTCGATCGGATGCTTCCGATCACCCGAAAGGCCCGCACACCGTTCCGGTGCGCGGGCCTTTCGCCGTTGCGGTCACCCGGTTGCGGAGCACCCCGCCGCGGATCGGGCGCAGCCGCCCGGCGCAATAGGCTGGAGCGGTGCGAATCCGTCTCGATATCGCGTACGACGGTACGCACTTCCGCGGCTGGGCCCGTCAGCCCGGACTCCGCACGATCGAGGGCACGCTGGAAGACGCTCTTGCCCGCATCGTCGGAGGAGAGGCGCGCCTCGTCGTCGCCGGTCGCACCGACGCGGGCGTGCACGCCCGCGGGCAGGTCGCGCACGTCGACCTGGACGAGGAACAGCTGCGGCGGCTGCCTCGCCGCCGCGCGGATGCAGCATCCGATCCCGTTCCCGCTCTGGCCGGGCGCCTGCGGGGCGTGCTGGGCGCGTATCCCGACGTGACAGTGCGGGCCTCGGCCGTGGCCCCCGAGGGCTTCGACGCCCGCTTCTCGGCCGTGTGGCGGCGGTACGAGTACCGCATCGCCGATGCGGTCACCGGCTATGACCCGCTCGAGCGCCTCCGCACGACCTCTGTGCGCACGTCGCTCGACGAGAAGGCCATGGATGCGGCGGCAAGCTCGCTGATCGGACTGCACGACTTCGCCGCCTACTGCAAGGCGCGGGAGGAAGCATCCACCATCCGCACACTGCTCGACTTCGATTGGCGCCGCGACGACGCCGGCATCCTGGTCGCGCACGTGCGCGCCGACGCCTTCTGCCACAGCATGGTGCGCGCGCTCGTCGGCGCGTGCGTCGCTGTCGGCGAGGGGCGGTTGAGTGTGGCCGAGGTGACGGCGATCCGCGACGGGGGAGTGCGCACGAGCGAAGCGAAGGTGCTCGCCGCCCGCGGGCTGACCTTGACCGAGGTGGGCTACCCCGCCGACGATCTGGTCGGTCTGCGTGCCGAACAGACGCGGCGGCGGCGCGATCGTGATCTCGATCCGGATGTCGACTGAGATGCGCCTGTCAAGAAGCGCCAGCCGTAACGCGAACTGCTTAGGGTGGAATCCGTCATGAAGGTGATCTCTTACAACCTGCGCAAACATCGCGCCGCGGGCGAGCTCTCGGAGCTGGTCGAGCGCCACGGTGCCGACGTGCTCTGCGTTCAGGAGTGCGACACGACCGACCTGCCGCCCGAGATCTCGGGGCTGCGCCTCGCGGAGGCGACGCAGCGCAACCGCCTCGGCCTGGCCGTGTACTACCAGGCCAACACGTTCCGTGCGGTCGAGGTGCGCGCCCTGGCGCTCAAGAAGTCGCTGCACGACTACGTGCTGAAGCCCGCGGAGGAGCGGATGCTGGGCGTGCGCCTGCACGACATCGACAACGGGCGCGAGATCATCGTCGCGTCATTCCACGCGGCTCCGCTGACGGCGCTCAATTCGCTGCGGCGCCACCAGATCCGCACGGCGCTCGGAGCGCTGCAGGACCTCGGCCAGGGGCTGCCGACCCTCATGGTCGGCGACTACAACTACCCCGTGTTCAAGGAGAGCCTCGGCCAGAAGGTGCGGGCGCAAGGGTATGAGCTCACGCTCAGCGACTCGCGCACCTACACGCGCTACCGGTTCTTCCGGGGGCACTACGACTTCGCCACCTCGTCGGGCTTTGACATCGAGCGCATCCGCACGCTGCCGCAGGGATCTTCCGACCACCTGCCGATCCTCATCTCTGCCGAGGTCACGGGCACCCCGACCCCCATCTCGACCTGACCCCCGCTCTTCGCCTGTCACGAACGGCTGGCGTGACCCGCAGGGTGTGACAGGGGAGCGGGCTGTTGGGCCGGGCGGGGTTGCTCGCCTGTCACGAATGGCGGGTGTGACCCGCAGAGTGTGACAGGGGAGCGGGCTGTTGGGCCGGGCGTGGCTGTTCGCCTGTCACGAATGGCGGGCGCGACCCGCAGGGTGTGACAGGGGAGCGGCTGGCAGCCGGGAACGGGAGAGGGCGGATGCTGCTGCGCGGCCGCGCCAGACTCCATGAGCCTGCGCCGGGGCAAAGCGAAAGGGCCGCCCGTGTGCCCGGACGGCCCTTTCGAGTTCTACAGGTGTTACGCGGTCTGCTTGCGCTGGCGGTGAACCGCCGCGCCGACAGCCACAGCACCACCGGCGAGGACGAGCGCGCCGCCGCCGGCCCACAGGCCGAGGAGCGAGCCGGAGTCCATACCGGTTGCGGGGAGGCCACCGGCACCGCCGGTGCCACCCGCGACGACGAACGTGGTGCTCAGGCCCGCGGGGCGCGAGTCCGAGGTACCGCGAACGGTGTACGTGCCACGAGCATCGGCCGGAAGCACGATGCGCTGGCTCACGGAACCGTCGGCTGCCGCGGTCACGGTGCCCAGCGTCTTGGTCTCGTCGGCGGCCGAAGCCTTGACGGCGCCGAAGGCGGCGTCGCTGGCGTTGTAGCCGATGATGATGATGGTGACGTTCTCGGCGCCGGCGAAGGAGCCGGGCTCGAACGTGATGTTCACGGTGTTACCCGAAACGACCGCCACCGGGGTGGGAGGGTACGGGAGCGGTGCGGCGGCGTTGGCCGCGACCGGCACGAAGACCGCTCCGGCCGCGATGGTCAACGCAGCGGCTGCCTTTGCGAACTTGAGTTTCATATTAGGCACCTTGTCTCTTGGTCAGCAGGGCGCCGCGGGGGATCGCGACGGTTGCAGAAAAAAAGGGAAACTTCGAGGTCGAGATAATCAACCGTGAAGGATCCCCACCTCGATTATTGAGGTATTTCACAGGCAGATGCAAGTTTCGACGTTTCCAGCGCATTAACACTTGGGGTGAGCGCGGCCTGCAGCGTCGCCGTTTGGGGCGTACTGACCCGGATCGTCAGGGTCGCTGTCTCACCGGGGGCGAGGTCGGTCGGCCAGGTGAGGATCTGCCGCCCCTGGTCGGTCCCGCCGCCGAATCCGTCGACAACAGAAGCTCCGGCCGCTTTCGCCGCCACCAGTTCGGCCCCTGCGGGCAGGTAGATGTAGGCCAGGGTGCGGGCAACACCAACCGGTACGCCGTAGCTTCCACCGCCGGTGATGTAGGGGGGAAGGCTCGCCGCATCGGCTGGCGCGTCATTACGCAGTGTGACCGTCAGCGCAGCATCCGCGCCGCCCTCGGTGTCGGTGCACCACGCCGTCGCGGTGCCTGCAGCGAGGTAGTAATCCATCTTCGAACCGGTGCCGTCGTTGAGGTAGACGCCGAAAGACGTCTGGTCGGCGTCGGTCACCGGCAGGCCGCCTTGCAGGGTGGTGCCGTCGAGTACAGCCTGGGCGGCAGGGTCGCTGTTCCACAGGAGCAGCCGACGCTCGTCGCCCGCTTGGGCGAGGGCCTCGAGCATGACGGTGGGATCGGCCTGGCCCGACGAGAGCGCCTGGAAGACCGACGCTGCGGCGACTTCGAAGAAGAGGTCTTGATCGGCCGGGCGCTCGTAGCGCTGGTAGACCCCGCTCAGCAGCACCTCGACCGCGTTGTCGCTCGTGAGCACGTCGCCGGTGGGCAGGGTCACGGGACCGGTCGCCGCGAGCAGGTACGACAGCGCGACCGGGTCGAGCGAGATGACTCCGTCGACGCGGGTGCCGGTCTCGCGCGCCCACATCTCCTGCGAAAGCTGCGCGGCCAAGGGGAACTCGGGCACCTGCGTCACGTTCTGGATGAACAGGCCCGGGCGCTGCCCGTACACCTGCGCGACCTCCTCCGGGAGGGGAAGTACCGACTCGGTGAAGCGCCTGAAGTCGCTGGAGGAGCCCTGGTCCACGAGCGACATGCGCCCGCCGTCGGTGCTGATCACGGCCATTGCGCCGACGATGCCGCCGAGCGAGCGCCATTCCGCGTTGTTCTGGAAGACGACGAGATAGGTGCGCGGGCCGTCGGCGCCGAGCATCGTGGGGAGCAGCTCGGAAGCGCGGGCGAGAGCGTCGGCGCCGTCGGTGGCGCTGTGCAGCAGTGCGCCCGTGTCTTCGATCGGCGTACGCAGGGGGGCAAGCAACGCGGTGGTGTCGATCGAGTCGACGGATGCTGCCGCCGCGGCGATCCCGTCGGCTCCGGTGCGCGCGGCCGGGGCGAGGGTGCGGAAGAGGGAGACGTCGATCGCGCCGTCCTGCGGGCGCAGCGCATCGAGCGAGAACGACGAGGCCACGTCGGCGAGGGGGCGGAGAGCAGAGCCCGCAACGTCGTCGACTGCGGCGGTGACGGTGGCGACCGCGGAGAGCTGGGGGCCGATCCACGGCACGGACTCGGCGCCCTGCCAGATCGGGTCGCTCGTCAGCGCCCGTGCGGCCGCGGTGTCGGCGGAGATGCGGTCGATCGCCGTTGCGGCCGCCGCGGGATCATCGAGGCTCTCGGTCACTTCTGCGGCAGCATCCTGTGCAGCCGTGAGGTGCCCATAGGCGAGGAAGCCCCGCACGCCGATCCAGGCAGCGGCGAGCACCGTGAGCAGCAGGATGGCGGCGAGCGTCCAGGCGACCACCAAACCGGCGGTACGCGAGCGGCTCGCGGAGGAAGAAGGAGCGGCGTCTCGAGACGAGCGAGGGTGGCGAGACCTGCCCGCAGGAGTCGATGCACTCACCCGATCACCCTAGGCCGTGCTGCTGAAGAATGCGTCGCACGTAGAATTGCGCTCGTACCAGGAAGAGGTGGCTCATGACGGGTTCCGTTCGACGTCGCGCGGGTGCCGTCATCGGCGCCACGTTCGCCTCCGTTCTGCTGCTCGCCGGCTGCGGCACGCCGCCGTGGGCGCAGCCCGGCGCCACGGCGCCGACGCCCCTGCCGACTCCCACCCGCACCCAGGTCATCGCGCCCCAGCCCGTGCCCAACGACCTCGCCAGCGGTTCCACCGAACGTCAGCTGCAGGCCGGCTCCGTCGCCGCGAGCGTCAACTACTGGTCGACCCTGTCGATGGATCGCTGGACGGCCACCGCGCTGAAGCCGGTCAACCTGTCGATGATCACCACGGTCACCCCCGACGACGGGCAGCAGGTCTACCTGCAGCGCGCGACGATGATCGCCGTTCCCGGCATCGGTACCGAGTCGCTTCCGGCGCTGCCGCCCCAGGTCGATACGGCCACGGTGCAGCCCGGTTACCCGGTGCTGAGCCCCTACAGCTACTCCCAGACCTTCAACGTGGGCGAGGTGCCAGCCGAGGCGACCTTCGTGACGCTGCAGATCACCTACGAGTTCCTCGTGCAGACGACGCCGACCTCGTCGGAGTACGCCAAGCAGACCGCGAGCGACACCCTCACGGTCGCGATCGCCACCCCCGCCGAGTAACGCTCAGGCGCCGATCCGCTGCCAGCGGTCGCCACCACGCTGCGAAGCCTCGTTCGACGCGGCGTCCGCGGCGCTCACCAGGGCCTCGAAGTCCCACCCCACCACGTCGACCGGCGCCCACCCGACGCTCGCCGACAGTTTGACGGCGAGCTGCTGCGCAGCATCCATCTCCGTCACATCGTTGAGCAGCTCGCGCACGTGCTGGCGGATCACGGCGCCCGGGCGCGCCAGCACCACGACCAGCCGTCCTCGAGAGCGACGGCCGATGTCGGCTTCGGCGGGGAAGGCGTCGAGAACCGTCTGCTCGAAGCGGGCGACGACGCGATCGAAGGATGCTTCGCCCGCGGCCGTTCGGATGTCTGCCGGGTCGTCGAGCTGCACCATGAGCATCACCCAGCTGTTCTCGCCCCGGGCGTGGGCGCGGCGCAGACGGTCGGTGACGGTGACGGTGAACTGCGCCCAGGAACGCGCGGTCGTTCGTCCGACGGGCGACACCGAGGTGAAGTACAGCAGCGTGACCGTCGCGCAGACGAGGTAGACGAGCATGCTGACGGCGTTGAGCATGCGAACGAGGGAGAGGTCGTTGTCGTCGTCGGCGGGCAGCAGCAGACCCGAGATCAGCACGAAGAAGCCGAGCACGCCGAAACACGCCGAGACGAGACTCAGCGGCAGGACGAGCCGTTCATGACGGTCGGGGGACCGGCGGATCTCGAGCCAGGTCAAGGCTCCGAAGATCGACGCGACGAAGAACAGCGCGCGGAAGCCGATGCTGTACAGCGCGGGGTCGGTGAGGGCGACCAGTGCCGCGGCCGAAATGACGCCCTGCACCAGGGCGATCCACGGGTAGGCGCGTTGAGAGCGGCGGGCGCGGAAGCCCGACCAGATCAGCGCGGGGGCGCCGAGCATGAGCCCGAGCCCCGCCCGGCGCGCGGACTCGTCGCCGATCGACTCGCCCGCCAGGCTCGCCCAGGTGCCCACCATCGCCAGGATGAACGCCAGCGACCAGAGGAGGGAGGAACGGCTCGGGCGCTGCAGGAAGCCGAGCCCCACGACCATCACGGTTCCCAGCGAAGCGACGACCGCCTGGGCGATGCCCAGATTGGCGACGACCGTCGACTCCATGAACCCGCTACGCCCCCGTGTCGGCCGGCAGGTGGACGGTCACGGTGGTGCCGGTGCCCTGCTCGCTTTCGATGTCGAGGCTACCGCCATGCTGCGTGATGATGTCGCGCACGATGCCCATCCCGAGGCCCGTGCCGGGCGTCGAGCTCTCCCGTGCCGCCTGGGTGCGGAAGTAAGCGTCGAAGATGCGGGGGATATCGGCCTGGGCGATGCCGATGCCGGAGTCGGCGAAGGCGACGCGCAACTCGCCGTCCGCCTGGGTGGCGGTGATCACGACGGTGCCGCCGCCGGGGGTGTACTTGATGGCGTTGCTCAGGATGTTGTCGAACGCCTGGCGCAAGCGGAAGGCATCGCCCACGATCGGCAGGACCTCGGGCGCGTCGAGACGCACGCTCACCCGGCGCCCCAGGGCTGCGGGGCGGAACGATTCGAGCGAGGCCTCGAGCACCCGGCGCACATCCGCGGGACGGGTGGAATTCTCCTCGCGGAAGTGCGCACGTGAGCTGCCGAGGATCTCGGAGATGAGCGTCTGCATCCGCTGGCCGGCGTTGTCGATCACTTCGATCTGCTCCCGGGCCTTGGGCGAGAGCGACTCGTCGTCCAGGAGCAGGTCGGCGTGGCCGATGACGGCCGTGAGGGGGTTGCGCAGCTCGTGCGACACGACGGCGGCGATCTGCTCGCGCGCCCGCTCGGCTTCGATCAGGGCGGTCACGTCGTGCACGATCAGCAGGGTGCTGGCGCCCTCGTCGGTGTTGGCGGAGAGGAACCGCGTCGACACCGACAGGGCGTGCCATTGGCCGGAGGTGTCGTACAGCCAGACGCGCTCGTCCTCGAACTGCTCGCCGCGAGCGGCGCGCTGGAACGGGCGCTCGCCGTCGAGCAGAGGGTCGCCGCGCAGCGTGGCGTACTCGACCGATCCGCCGGGGCGCTTCGGGTCCTCACGGTCGATCGCGTAGAGCGCGACGTAGTGGTCGTTGAGCGCGAGCACTTCGCCGTCGGAGGACAGGCGCGCGATGCCGGTGTCGAGGCCGTTGAGCATCTGCGACACCCGACGCTCCTGGCCGGTGACCCGCTGCAGGGTGCCTTGCAACCGGCTCGCCTGCCGTCGCAGGAGTTGCTTGAAGGCGTTGTTCTGCCGGGCGGTCAGGTGCGTCGTCATCCCGATGAACGTCAGCGAGAGCATCACGGTGATGAGCCGCAGGGCGGTGGAGGACGTGGGCCCGTTGAGGGCCGCGTCGACGAGGATCGAGACGCCGATCAGGCCGAGCGCGACGATGAGGCTCGGCAGCGAGAAGTAGGTGGCGATCCAGATCACCGGGAACACCCAGAAGAAGCCGAAGCGCAGCTCGCTGCCGTACGCGAGGAGGGCGATGCCGAGCAGATCGCCGAACGGCAGCAGGATGACGGCGGAGCGGGGAACGCGCGGCCACGGCACGATGAGCGAGACGGCGGTGAGCACGATGATCACCGCGACCCCGGCCGAGAACGTCCAGACCGCGAACAGGGAGGGCTGGAGGGCCTGCACCACCAGCACGGTGATCACGACGCTCGCGGCGAGCACCAGTTGGGTGAGCCACACCGATCGGGTACGGCTGTTCGGCGACGATCCGTCGCCGTCGATTTCGGACGTGTCCAGGGGCGTCGCGGCAGGAAAACGGTTCGCCGCAGACATGAGGTCGAGTCTAGTGAGGCGTGGTGTATTCTCTTGCCCGCCATCCTTCTCTGCTCCGCCGACCGCCCGAACGTGTCGACCCGGCGAGACTCCCCCTGAGGCCTGCACCCCGCAGCGCGATGGTCGTCCGACCGACCCTGCGCGCCTGCGCGACGCTTTCCTCAGGAGTGAGCAATGACCTACCGCCTTTCCGCGCGCCCGCGCGCCGCCGTCCTCGTCCTCGCCCTCGCGGCCGGGTTGTCGCTCACCGGGTGCTCGCAGGTGCTCGACGTGTTCGGCACCGCGCCCACGGCCGCGAGCGTCGAGGACCCGGCCATCGTCGTCGTCCCGACCCCGCAGCCCACCGCGTCGATGTCCTTCGATTCGGCCTTCAGCTACAACGGGTCGGTGTCGCTGTCCACCGACATCGCCGACGGGCTGCAGGTGACCCTCGACATGTGGGCTGTCGCGCCCAGCCGCACCATGGAGTGGACACCCGAGGCGGACAAGGCTTTCGGCTTCGCCATCAACGCCCATGACAGTCGGGTCGATCAGAAGGCCGTGCTGGCCGAGAAGCGTCGCGTGTACATCTCGGCGATCTCGATCCGGTCTCAGACGGCGCAGGCGTCGGGGCAGACGCAGAGTCCGTTCCAATTCAGCGCCGACCCGCGCACGCTCGTGCCCGCCGACACGATCCGTTCCGACCGAGGTCTGCTGCTCAACAGCTTCCAGGGCGGACTGTACGTTCCCGAGACCAGCATCCATCAACTGCCGAACGACACCTTCGGCATCACGCTGGAGTTCTCGATGAACGTCGCCGTCGAGGGCTCGGCCAATGACGAGACCTCGTTCACCCAGCAGACGATCTACCAGTACGTGCCGATCTCCATCTCGCCGAGCCTCGGCTGAGCGATTCCCTCCCCGCGGTTCTTGCGGAAACCTTGGGGGAGGGAAGGGCCCGGCCTGGGGTTTTCCTGCGCTGCGAGGAGCAGAGTGGGGTTTGTGGCCGCAAGGACACGATCTCCACGACAGGAAGACCCCACCATGAGCGATCTGCGCAGCTCCTACGCCTCTCCGGCATTGACGTCGGTGCCGCTCGCCCATGAGCCGGTACGACCCAACGACGAAGCCTCCTTCGCCGACGACTTCTCCTCGGTCCTGGAGAACACCTCCGGTCACCGCTCGACCATCGGCTGCGTCATCCCCGCGTACAACGAGGAGGAATCGATCGCCGAGGTCATCGAGGCGCTGCTGAAGCAGACGCGCGTCCCCGACGTCATCCACGTGGTCGTGAACAACACCTCCGACGCGACCGTGAAGATCGCCTCCGAGTACAGCGGACCGCACGAGATCATCACCGAGCTCGGCGAGCAGTTCACCGAGGTGTTCGTGCACGACATCGGCAAGAACCCCGACAAGAAGGTCGGCGCGCTCAACTACGGCTACTCGCTCGTCGAGGGCTACGACTACCTGCTCGGCGTCGACGGTGACACGATCGCCGACCCGCAGGCGGTGGAGTACCTCGAGACCGAAGCGGTGGCCGACTCCCGCATCGGCGGCATCTCGGCGATCTACTCGATCGACGACCGCCCGATCAAGGGGCTGATGGGCAAGTTCCTCATCGCCGGTCAGCGCACGCAGTTCGCCGCGTTCAACCTGCAGAACCTGCTGCGCGGACGCAACATGGCGGTGCTCGGCGGACAGTTCTCGATCTTCTCCACGAACGCCCTGCGCGACGCGATGCGCCAGAACCACCAGAACTCGCCGTGGGTGCGCGACTCCGAGGTCGAGGACTCGCTGCTGTCGCTCCAGATCAAGAGCGCCGGCTACCTCACCAAGATCAGCCCCTACGCCCGCGCCGCCGTCGGCGGCATGACCACGCTGTCGGGCTACGACGCACAGCAGGTCAAGTGGACCTACGGGGCTATCGAGCTCATGTGGCCCGGGCAGCGCGGCGACACCAAGGGTCAGCCGCTGCACCCCAACCTGCGCCTCCGGTGGCTCGAGAACTTCGGCATGCTCACGAACCTGTTCGTGCGCGTGGCCTTCGTCACCCTGCTCGCCGGTTCGCTCTCGATCAACGCCTTCGTGTTCTCGGCGTGGTGGCTGCTGCCGTCCGCCATGGCCATCATGCTCAACGTGCGCATCGCTCGCACCATGCGGGATTGCAACGGGCGAGACCTGTTCTTCGCCGCTACGTTCCTCCCGGCCGAGATGTTCATGTGGGTGAGACTCAGCCACTTCGTGCGCTCCTGGAGCCGCTTCTTCTCCCGCAAGAAGGTCGACAACTGGGCCATGCAGGCCAAGGCCGAAAAGGGTGGTGGCCTCGGTCACTGGACGCCGTTCATCGTGCTCTTCGGTGTCGGCATCGCCATGGCCGTGATGTGGGTGCTCGTGCCGCCGATGGTGCAGTCGACCTTCCTCTGGATCGGCTGGCCGATCGTCGGTGTCGTCACCGTGCTGCAGACGCTCGGCATGTTCTTCAAGCTCGTCCGTCGCTACCACGGCTTCAAGGTCTGATCACGCTGCACGCGTGACGCGAACGCGGATGCCCCGGCCCTGGGGAGGGCTGGGGCATCCGGATACGCGGGTTCACCCCCGTGTGAGGTGGTCTTAGGCAGAGAAGAGAACACACACCCCCCACATTTCCTCTTCTCGCCCGAGACTCCTTCTCTCGTCCCGCCGGGGGCCCTTCGTCTCGTCGCTTCGCTCCGCGCTCAGGGGGCGGGCTGTCGCTTCGCTCCCCGCTCAGGCCCGGTGTTGTCGCCCGCTGAGTGAGCGAGGCGCGGTAATCCCGCCCGCTGAGCGAGCGCAGCGAGACGAAGCGTCGGGCGCTTGCCCTTCGTCTCGTCGCTTCGCTCCTCGCTCAGGGGGCGATGGCTCCGCCCGCTGAGCCAGCGAGGCGCGGTGTTTCCGCCCGCTGAGCGAGCGAGGCGCGATAGTCCCGCCCGTTGAGCGAGCGCAGCGAGACGAAGCGTCGGGCGCTTGCCCTTCGTCTCGTCGCTTCGCTCCTCGCTCAGGGGGCGATGGCTCCGCCCGCTGAGCGAGCGAGGCGCGGTGATCCCGCCCGCTGAGCGAGCGCAGCGAGACGAAGCGTCACCGGCGGCGAGTGCGGCTGCTCCACCCCGCGAGTTCGTTTCCGCGTCCCTCGATGAGAAGCATCTTTTTCGCCCGGCTCCACCCTTGGATACGCTTCTCCCACCCGAAGGCTTCGTCGATGCGGGCGAACTCCTCCGACCAGACCAGGCGAACGGGCAGCCGATCGCGGGTGTAGATGGCGCCCTCCCCGGACTGGTGCTGGGCGACCCGCAGCTCCAGGTTCTTCGTGCTTCCCGTGTAGAACGTTCCGTCAGCGCACTCGAGGATGTAGACGAAGCCCATGGGCGGGAACATACGAGAGGTCGGCACGGCGCCGACCGCATTGTCCACAGGGGCGCTCGCGGCCCTTCGTCTCGTCGCTTCGCTCCGCGCTCAGGGGGCGATGGTCCCGCCCGCTGAGTGAGCGCGGCCCGGTGGCGTCGCCCGCTGAGCGAGCGCAGCGAGACGAAGCGCTCACCACCCGGCGAGGGCGGGTCAGGCGGGGGAGACGAGCTCGGACGTCAGGCGGTAGCCGACTCCACGCACCGTCTCGATGTACCGCGGCGTCGCCGGGTTGTCGCCGAGCTTGCGGCGCAGGTTGGTCATGTGCGCCTCGATCGCGCGCTTATCGGCGTCGCCGACGAAGTAGCTCGTGACGTACGACTCGCCGCGCAGCACCAGCGTCAGGTCGGCCTTGCTGCGCACGCGCCGCTTCGACTCGAGCAGCGTGGCGAGCAGGTCGAACTCGGTGCGGGTCAGCTCGAGCTCGTGACCGCCGACGAGCACGATGCGCGTGTCGGGGTCGAGGTGCAGGTCGCGGTGGACGATCCAGTTCGCTCCGGTGGGAACGAGCGTGCCCTCGGGGCGCAGCTCGACGTCGGTGCCGGGGGCCGCGTGCGGTTCCGGTCCCTGGTGCGACGAGACGACGACGGCGCCTCCGGGCATCGCTGCCGTGGGGGAGAGACGGTGCTCCTCGAGCGGCGGCATCGCGGGTGCCGGCGCCGGCGCCGGCGCGTCCGCATCGCGGATCACGGGGATCGACTGCGTGTGGCCGGTGCCGCGCGCTCCGGGGAACGAGGGTCCGACGGAGTCCTGGCGGGGCGACCCGGCCACCGCGGCAGGGCCCGAACGCGGGCGCCGCAGCAGCGCTTCGATGCGTGCGCGCAGCTCGCGCGGCCGGAAGGGCTTGACAACGTATTCGTCGGCGCCGGCGCCGAGGCCCAGCACGACGTCGGCCTCGTCCTCGAGGCCGGTCAGCATGATGATGTACGTGTCGCTCTGGGCGCGGATGCGACGGGCAGCCTCGAATCCGTCGATCCCGGGCATGTTCACGTCGAGCGTGGTGATGAGCGGCTGATAGGCGACAACGGCCCGGACGCCGTCGATGCCGTTGCCGACGGAGACGGTGGAGAACCCGGCGGATTCCATCACCTCGACGAGCAGGTGACGGATATCGGGGTCGTCTTCAACGATGACGGCGGTCTTCACGTCTGCGGAATCGCTCATACCCCTACTCTCCGAACGGTGGATTGAGCCCCCGAAGGCGTCATCCGACACGTCCGACCGAGGGCACCACGCGGTCGAGCGCTATCCTTCCACACTTCCTCGGCGCCGGTTACGGGCCGCGCTCGGGTGTGTCAGCGCACCTCGCGGGTCAGCTCAGCCGCGCCCGCGGGCCACCACGTTCCGGCGGCTGGGCCCCCGTTGCAGGTGCCGTCGCTCTCGCCGGGCGGCTTGATCCAGAGGTTGGTGTCCACGACTCCGTCGCCGAAGCTGCCGCCGGGATCGCCGACGAGGCGCCCGGGAGGGTTGCACCAGTCCGCGCCCGCCGGCCCGGCGCCGTTGCGCGAGGTGTCGACGATGGCGTGCGTGTCACCGCCGAGCAATCCCGCCAGTTCGTGGGCGTAGGCGAACTCCTCGGTGGTGTGCTGGTAGTTCGACACGTTCGTGACGAAGCCGCGCACGCGGTCGAGCACGCCGACCTGGCGGATGAGATCGGCCATCTGCTGAGCGGGGAGCCAATCGGAGTGGCCGCCGTCGAGGTAGATCCAGGTGTCGATGCCGGTGAGGCGGTCGACGGCGCCGGAGAGCTGTACGACCCGGTCGGCGATGTTGCCGCAGTCGGGAGCGAGAGCGAGGCTGTCGGGCTCGAGGATCACGATCTTCTGCAGATCCTTCTCGCTGTCGAGCGCTTGCCCGATGAGCTGCGTCCACTCGACGTAGTCGTCGGGGTCGAGTCCGCCGGCTGAGAAGTTGCCGCAGTCGCGTCCGGGCAGACCGTAGATGACGACCGCGAGCGAAGCATCCTGGTCCCGCGCCTCCGAGGCGAGGTGCGCGATCCGTTCCTGCACGGTCTCGATCGGGTCGAGCTCGGGGGTCAGCCAATACGCCGTGGGCTGCTGGGCCAGGTATTCGGCCGCGGCGGTCTCTTCGGCGGTGGGTGCGGCGTCGCCGGTGGCCCAGCCCGCGGCCTTGGACTCGTTCGGGGCGACGATCACGGTCCCCACGGCGGGTGGTCGTGCCGACAGCGTCTGGAAGAACGTCTGCGCGTACGACCCCACGACAGCGATGATGGCGATGAGCGCGATACCCGCGAGAACGATCCCGCTGATCAGCAGGATCTTCTTGGTCTGTCGACGCTTCGTCGAGGTCGGCTTGGCCATCAGGTGGAGCCTACCCTCGCCCGCTGCGGATCCGACCGGGGCTGCCGGCACCGGCCGGGTGAAAAGTTAAAGCCCTCGACGAAACGGACATGGTCACGTGCCGGCGAGGGCTGGCGACCGGTGCCGGGCCGCCGTCTCCCAGCATAAGCCCTTGTCCACCGTTTGGGGGACAAGGCGACCCCGTCGCACACCGTGTGAGTTCTTAGCCCTGAGGGGGCGGATGCTTAGGGCCTTGCGCGGGTTAGGCTCTGGCTGTGGGGAAACTGATTTACAACGCGCAGGGTGGTTCCTTCGATATCGAAGACCGCCCGCTGTCCCACCTGCGCGTCGTGTTCATGAACAAGCTGCGTCGGGGCGAGTCCTTCATGTTCCAGCACGTGCCGGGCGACGGCAGCGGCTCGCGCTCGGTCTGGGTGCATCCCTCGATCCCGCTCGTCTTCCACTTCTACGGCAGCCGCCCGCCGGTGCTGAACCGGCGCTGGGTCGACGCCCTCATGCTCGAAGCGAGCGGGCCGAACGGGCTCGGACCGGTGGCCGAACCCGATGCGGACGCCGCGGAGACTCAGCCCGCGTGAGCTGACGCTCGCCTCAGGCGCACTCCTGGTCGACGGCTTCGCGCACGCGCTCGAGGAACACCGCGATCTGCTCGGCGGCGTCGGGAGACAGGTCGGCCGCAAAAGCGCGGATGCTGGCGGTGATCGGGTCGATGTCGTCGGGGTCGACCGAGCGGTCGAACGGCACGACGAGTTTGCTGCGGCGGTCACGCGGATTCTGGGCGAAGGAGATGAGGCCGCCTGCGTGCAGCCGGTCGAGCATCGCGGTGACCGAGGCTCCCGAGACACCGAGGTGGGCGGCGATCTCGCTCGGGGTCACGTCGTCGCCGATATCCGCCCGCTCGAGGATGAACCGCATCGCCGCGCGCGCGTTCTCGCTCGGGCCGCAGTTGGTCTGCCGACGGCGCGTCAGGCGCGCCTCCGACAGGCGCAGCAGCTCCGCGGCGCGCGCCGCGTCGCGGATCGGAGTCTCAGTCACGGTCATGAGCGCTCTCCCGTGCGGGTAGGGCGGGTGTTGCGGACTCGGCCAGTCTATCGAGCGCCCCTGCGTCGCCCGATGGCGCGAAAACGGCGTGCGAAAGTAGCTAGACAGTCTAGTAAAGTGATCACCGAACGATGACATGGGGGGACCAACATGGGGCAGCTCTACTACGGCAACACCGACCTCGCCGTCGAGATCGCTGATGCCCTCCTCGCCCACGTGAAGGTCGTCACGGCGACCAAGCTGCGACGGGGCGAGAGTTTCACCCTGTCGTGGGTGCACCCCGATCACGCCCCCGTCGGTCGGACGACCATCTGGCTCCAGCCCGCGATCCCCCTGCGGTTCGTCTTCGAATCGGCCGAGCCCGAGATGCTCGATCCGGCCCTGCTGCAAGAGCTCGTCAACAGCGCGAACTCCTCCGGCGGTTTGTCGATCGACATCGTGGGCGCGCGCGAAGCCGCGCGGGCTACGCTGCCCGCATGATCACCGACGCCGCACGCGAGTTCCTGGCCGAGTACCACCTGGCGACGCTGTCGACCCTCGGCCGCAGCGATCGCATCCACGCCGTGCCCGTCGGTTTCACGTACGAGGACGACATCGTGCGCGTGATCGGTTCGCGCGGCTCGCAGAAGTTCCTCAACGTCGAGCGCCGCGGCCGGGCCTCGATCTGCTCGGTTGACGGCATCCGCTGGATCAGCTTCGAGGGTCCTGCGGTCGTGTCGGACGATCCGGATGCTGTCGCCCACGCCGTCGAGCTGTACGCGCAGCGCTATCGGCAGCCGCGCGAGAACCCCGACCGCGTGGTGTTGGAGATGTCGGTGGCCCGGGTGCTGGGTTCCGCCGCGTTCCGCGCCTGAACCGGGAAGCGAAGAGGGGCGGTCGGCTTGCGCCGACCGCCCCTCTTCCGTTCGAACGTCAGTTCTCGACGTCGCCGCGCCAGGCGCCGGTCTCCGTGCCGCGCGACTCGATGAACTTCTTGAAGTTCTCGAGGTCCTTCTTGACCGCGTGGTCGTCGACACCGACAGCCGCGCCGATCTTCTCGAGCACGCCGGTGGGCTCCCAGTCGAGCTGAACGGTGACGCGCGAGGACGTCTCGGACAGCTTGTGGAACGTCACCACACCGGCCTGGTTCTCATCGCCGCCGATGCTCTTCCACGCCACGCGCTCGTCGGGGTGCTGCTCGGTGATCTTGGCGTCGAACTCGCGCTCCTGACCGCCGATCTTGACCTTCCAGTGCTGCGTGGTGTCGTCGATCTGCTTGATCGACTCGACGAAGCTGAGGAACTGCGGGAACTCCTCGAACTGCGTCCACTGGTTGTACGAGGTGTGAACGGGGACGTCGACGTCGATGGACTCGATGATCTGGGCCATGATGTGCCTTTCTGATCTGCAATCGCGGGTCACACCATCGTGTCGCGCCGCGATGTCCGCCCACCCGCCCTTGACAACTAGCCTCGAAGGCATGAGAACCTTCACCCGCTGGACGCTCGCCGCCGCCATGCTTTTCGCCGGTCTCAGCCACCTGTTCTGGGCCCGCAAGGACTTCCAGGCGCAGGTGCCCGATCTGCTGGTCGAGAAGCTGCCGATCGACAAGGATGCGGTCGTCGTCGCCTCCGGTGTCGTGGAGATGGCGTTCGGAGCAGCTCTTCTCGGTCTGCCCCGCGAGCGCAGCCGCATCGGCTCGCTGCTCGCCCTGTTCTTCGTCGCCGTCTTCCCCGGCAACGTCGACCAGTGGCGCAAGCACCGCTCCGCGTTCGGGCTCGACACGGATCGTCGCCGGTTCGTGCGGCTGTTCTTCCAGCCGGTGCTCGTCGCCTGGGCCTGGTGGTCGACCCGCCCGACGTCGCGCTGATCCTCAGCACACCTCGAAGGCGTAGTCCGCGTCTCCCGGGGCCGTAAGTTCGCGGTCGCGGAGCACCATCGACGCGGGCGACGACGGATCTGCGCACATCTCCGCGAACGGCCGGGGCGCAGCATCCGTGTATTCGACATCCACGACCGCCGTCCCGTAGACCTCGGAGTACTCCGAGCACTCCTCGGAGGCCGCGCACTCCTCGGTGACGGCGAAGTCGAAGCCGGCGTCGGCGTGCAGGTCGGCAGCGAACTCCGCGGCGTTCTTCTGGGCTGCTGCCAGCCCTGCGTCGTGGGCGATGCCGACGAGCGCGGTCGCGAGGGCCAGGTTGTCTTCGAGGCTCAGCGCCCCGTCGGTGCGGGTGAAGGTGTCGAGGTTGTCGAACTCGACGGCCTGGAAGCCGGCGGCGGCGCACCCCTCGATCCACGGCCGCACGATCGCCTCGATGGCGTCGCGCTTGTCGGCCGAAGCCGTGTCGAGGATGACCTCGTCGGGCCAGTCGGGGTCGATGAGCGGCCCACCGTCGGAGTCGTGCAGAAGCAGCTCCTCGGGCCAGAGAGCGAGCTCACCGGGCTGCGTCTGGAAACCGTTCACGTAGCAGATCGAGTACAGCCCCTCAGCGGGCGCGGCGGAGCGGTCGCGCCCCACGATCTGCACGCGCGCATCGGGCGGGTACGCGACACCGAGCTGGTAATCGGGCGTGCCGCCCGCGGGGGGAAGGGCGGGATGCGCTGTCGGCTGTGCGGTCGCCGCGCACCCGGCCAGCGTTGCGGCTGCCATCGCCAGGGCGAGCAACGCCCACCCCGCGCGGATGCGGCCGGTCACCCGCCGACGGTCGAGCCGAAGCCCGATTTGCCGGAGGTTCCGAAGCCGCCCCGGAGGGCGGTGCGATCGCCGGTGTTCGCACCGGCGGGAGCGGGGGAGACCACGTCTCCCTGCAGCCTCGAGCCGGGCGCCGCGAAGCCGCCCGATCCGACCGTTGACCAGCCGGCGACGTTGGGGGAGTTCCATCGCGAACCGGCGAAGATGATCGGTCCGAGCCACGCGTGCGTGTAGCCGCCGCCGGAGTACGCGGCCGCCGATTCGCAGAGGTCTTCGGGATTGTCGGCGATGCTCTCGCCCTGCCGCTCGAGCTCGGCGATCTGGGCCGTGATGTCCTCGATGCACGCCTCTTTCGAGTCGTACTGCGGCCGCTCCGCGTTCGCGGGCACGACGTACTTCTGCCCGTCGGCGCCGTCCAGCACGATCCCCTCCTCGGTGGGAGCGCAGCCCGACATGGCGAGCACGGCGCCGGCGATCGAGGCGACTGCGGCGGTGCGGGCGAGTCCGGGCCGGGCGATCATCGAGGCACGGTGACGCGCGGCGATGCCGGTCAGCGCGGGACCGGCGGATGCTGCAGGGCTCACGGCGTCTCCTCGATGTAGTGCGGCACGAACTCGGCGAGGTCGCCGGTGATGGGTCCGCTCGTTTCGCGGAGGTCGATCCCCGCCGGATCCCCGCCGACGATCCAGCTGCCGATCACGGCGGTCTTGCCGGGGATCGGCTCGAAGCGCGCCCGACGTTGGAAGACGAGACCGTCGGTGTCGTAGGCGCCGGGCGCGGCGGCCACCACCGTGCCCGCTCCGTCGTAGACGGTGACGTTGGCGCCCTCACGGCCCAGGCGGGGCTTCGAGACGTACCCGCGCCCGAGCAGTGGGTACGAGGTGGTGTAGGCCGGGAGCAGGTTCGGGTGGTCGGGGAACAGTTCCCACAGCACGACCAGCAGGTGCTTGTTGCTGAGCAGCAGCTTCCAGGCCGGCTCGACCCACTGCGTGGTCTCGCGGCTGAGCGGCAGGAAGTCGCCGAACTTCTCCGTGATCATCCACTCCCACGGGTACAGCTTGAAGATGTGCTCGACGGCCTCGTCGTCACCGTCGATGAACAGATGCCGCTCGACGCTCCAGCGGAGATCCTCCATGAAGATGAGCTTCGGGGAGAATCCCGCGGCGGCGGCGGTCTCGGCCATGTACGCGACGGTGTCGAAGTCCTCGACGATGAGCTCGCCGTCACCGGAGTCGCGGAGTGAAGCGAGGTGGAGGCGCGCACCGAGGTCGAGCTCCCACCGCTCGTCACGGATGTGCGTCCACTGCTCGATCAATCGGTCGTGGAGGTCGTTGAACTGGTCGGCGCCCGCCGGCAGCACTCCGGAGGCGCGCAGGTCGTCGAGCCACTGCCACTGGGCGGCGGCGGTCTCCACGAGCGAGGTGGGGGTGTCGGCGTTGAACTCGAGCATCTTCACTGTGCCCGATTTCCCAGGGCCGGACTTGCCCGGGCCCGAAGCGCCGTCGGGCCCGGCGTCGTAGGCGAGGTCGAAGCGGCCGTAGACGGTCGGGTCGTCGTCGTCCCACGACGCCCGCACCAGCTCGTGGAAGCGATCGGGGATGCCGAACTCGGCGAAGCGTCCGGCGCGCACCACGACTTCGACAGCATCCATGCATCGATCGAAGAGCTCTTTCGTCGCCGACTCGATCAGGCGGATCTCATCGAGTGTGAAGACGTACGCGGCGGTCTCGTTCCAGTACGGCCGACCGCCCTCGGAGGGGAGGTCGTAGAAGCTGAAGCCCACCTCATCGAGCCGCGCTCGCCAGGCGGGGCGGGGTGGCATCTCGGTGCGTCGCATTGCTCGAAGCCTAAACCCGCTGAGCGCAAGCCGTACCCGCTCGCCGAGGAGTGCCGCCACGATGGGACCGTGACGAAGACCTCGCGCGCCTCGGCGCTGTTGGCTGCGGTCGCGCTGCTCGCGCTCGCCGCGTGTGCACCCGAGCCGACCGCCCCGACCGCCGCGCCGACCCCGACGGCGACCACCGCGCGGTCCACGCCCACCCCCACCCCGACGCCCACGACTGTGGACCCGATCGCCGACCTCAGCCTCGAGCAGCGCGTGGGGCAGCTCTTCATGGTGGGCACGTCGGTCGCCGCTCCCGACCCCGTCACGCTCGCCGCGGTGTCCGATCAGCACGTCGGGGGCGTGTTCCTGCACGGCCGGTCGTCAGCGGGGGTGGATGCTGCGGCCGCCTTCGTGGGGGCGTTCAGCGCGGTGCACGACCCGGCGGATCCTCCCCTGTGGGTCGCGACCGACCAGGAGGGCGGCGACGTGCAGGTGCTCTCGGGCCCCGGTTTCGATGACATGCCGACGGCGCTGACGCAGGCGCGGAGCGACGCCGCGACGGTGCAGGCGGATGCCACCCGCTGGGGTGCGCAGTTGCGGGCGGCGGGGGTCACGATGAACCTCGCTCCCGTCGCCGACATCGTGACGAGCCCCGAGGTCGGCGCGCAGAACCCGCCCATCGGCGCGCTCAACCGGGAGTACGGCTTCGACGAGGCGACGGTCGCCTCTCGCGCCGGGGCCTTCGCCACGGGGATGCGCGCATCGGGAGTGCTGCCCACGTTCAAGCACTTCCCGGGTCTCGGCCGGGTCTCCCAGAACACCGATACCACTGCGGGGGTGGTCGACGACGTGGTCGGAGCGGATTCGCCCGACGTCGCGGTGTACCGCACCCTGTTGGCAGAGGGCCCCGCGGTCGTGATGATGTCGACCGCGATCTACGCGCGCATCGACGCGAACGCCCCGGCCGCCTTCTCGCCCGCCGTGGTCACGGGCTTGCTGCGCGGCCAGCTGGGATATACCGGTGTCGTGACGACCGACGACCTCTCCGCGGCCGATCAGGTGGCCGCGTGGTCGCCGGCCGACCGCGCCACTCTCTCGATCGCTGCGGGGGTCGACCTCGTGCTGGTGTCGGCCGACCCCTCGCTCTTCCCCGAGATGTATCAGGCCGTCCTGGCTCGGGCGCAGAGCGACCCGGCCTTCGCCGCCCAGGTCGACGCGGCCGCCCGCCGAGTGGTGCAGGCCAAGCAGCCCTGACCCCGGTCAGTGCGAGGGGCTCTGATCCTTCGCATGGATGACCGGCTCGCCCTCGATCTCGCCGCGATCCTTCTTGCGGTCGTCGTGGCGGGTCTTCGCGAGGCTGGCCACGGTGGCGACGGCGATGGTGGCGCCGATGAACACGAGCGAGAACCAGATCGGGATCTCGGGCGCCCACAGCACCGGCTCGCCGCCGTTGATGAAGGGCAGCTCGTTGACGTGGAGGGCGTGGAACACCAGCTTCACGCCGATGAAGGCGAGGATGATCGCGAGGCCCTGAGCAAGGAAGACGAGGCGCTCGAGCAGCCCGCCGACGAGGAAGTACAGCTGACGCAGCCCCATGAGCGCGAAGGCGTTCGCGGTGAACACGATGTAGGCCTCGTTGGTGAGTCCGTAGATCGCGGGGATCGAGTCGAACGCGAAGACCAGGTCGATGAACCCGATGGCGATGATCGTGAGGAACATCGGGGTGATGAATCGCTTGCCGTCGATCTTGACGGTCAGCTTGTCTTCGTGGAACTCGTTGTGGACGGGCAGGATGCGACGAACCAGACCCATGAACCGGCCGTTCGCCGGATCCGACTCACCGTGGGTGAACGCCTGACGGTAGGCGAGCACGAGCAGCAGGGCGCCGAAGATGTAGAAGACCCACGAGTAGTTCTCGATCAGGGCCGCGCCGAGCGCGATGAAGATGCCGCGCATGACGAGCGCGATCGCGATGCCGATGAGCAGCACCTTCTGCTGGTACTTCTTCGGCACCGCGAATCCGGTCATCACCAGGAGGAACACGAAGATGTTGTCGACCGAGAGGGCCTTCTCCGTCAGGTAGCCGGCGAAGTACTCCCCGCCGAAGTTCCAGCCCGAGAACATGCCGATACCGACGCCGAACAACAGTGCCAGGCCGATGTAGAACACCGACCAGCGGGCGGACTCGCCGATCGAGGGTTCATGCGGTGTGCGTACGTGCGCGAAGAACTCGAAGGCGAAGAACGCGATGGTGACGGCGATCGTGATGAGCCAGATGAGTGGGGTGATCTCCACAGGAGTGCTCCAAGGGTGAGAGGACGTTCGAATAGGACGTCAAGGTCTCTTCCACCTCGGATCAGAGCCGAGGCCGACGGGCCGGGACTCTTCATCAAGTCCGTAGTGACGGGTCCGCCGCAGTCGGGAATACTCCCCTTGCTCTTACAGAATACAGCATCCGTTCCGCTACGCCGTGCCGTCGACCGACGCAACCCCTCCGGTACTGCAGGTGCGCGCGCCTAGCATCGCGACATGGACAGCAGTGAGATCCGTTGGAACGAGCCCGCCCGAGCGAAGATCCTCGATGACGCCGACCGGGTGCTGCGCGAAGCCGTGATCGCTGTCGCGGCATCGCACCAGGGCGAGTCGTCCGACGCCGCCTTCGCCGAGTTGAACGCCCGGCTGAAAGACCGCTTCATCGATTACGAGCCCGGCCCCGATCTGCGCAAGTACGCCGACGCGATCGTCGCCGGCGAGATCGAGTCCTGACCCGGAGGCTCAGCCGCCGAACAGGCGCGAGAAGAAGCCGTTGCCGCTCTTCCAGCCGAGTGCGGTGAGTGCTTCCACGACGGGGGCCTTCACCTCGTCGGTGGTGAACTTCCAGCCGTAGACGTAGCCCTCTTCGGTGCCGTTGCGGTCGGTCTGCTCGGTGTGCAGCGCCGCGCCCTTCTGGAAGGAGAACTTCTTCTGCGGGCCCTTCTGCCAGCTCTTGGACATGCCGAGGCCCGTCGCGTTGAAGTGCACCTCGGACTGCGAGGACGACTCCTCGAACTTCCACTCGGAGTCGGCCGCGTCGAGGATCACCGTCAGCTCATAGGACTCGTCGACCTTGCCGCCGGCGATGTAGCTGTGCCAGAACACGTCGGCGTACTTCCAGAGCGCACGCACGCCGTCGGGCGTCGGTTCGTACACGAAGGGGAGCTTTTCGGAGTTGAGCGCGAGGATCGCCTGCTGAGCCTGTTCGAAGGTGGTCGCCATGGCCGCAGTCTTTCAGAGAGCTCGGAGCTTTTCGAGCAACGGCTCGGCGATCTCCGCCACGAAGCGCTCCTGCTGCTCGTCACCCACCTGCACGATCGCGATGTCGGTGAATCCGGCGTCGACGAAGGGGCGGACGCTTTCGGCGAGGGCGTCGAGGTCGGGACCGCACGCGATCGCCTCCGCCACGTCTTCGGGGCGCACGAACTGGCTGGCTCCGGCGAAACCGGCGGGGGTGGGGAGGTCGGCGTTGACCGACCAACCGCCGGCGAACCATCGGAATTGCTCGTGGGCACGGGCGATCGCCGCGTCCTTGTCGGGATCCCAGCTGATGGGGATCTGGCCGATCTTGCGGGAGGCGGGCTCGCCGGTGCGCGCGTCGTCCCACGCCGTCAGCAGGTCGGCGTCGGGCTCGGTGGTGATGAGGTGATCGGCGAGGGTCGCGAAGTTCTCGATCGAGCTCGGTCCGGACACGGCGACACCGATCGGGACGCCGTTGTCGGGGGCGTCCCAGACGCGGGCGGAGTCGACGCGGAAGTACTCGCCGCCGTAGGTGACGAGGTCGCCGGTGTGCAGCGCCTGGATGATCTCGATCGCCTCGACGAGCATGTCCTGGCGCACGAGCACCGAGGGCCACCCCTCGCCGACGACGTGCTCGTTGAGGTTCTCGCCCGACCCCACCCCGAGGGTGAAGCGGTTGTCCGAGAGGATCTGCAGGGTGGCCGACTTCTGCGCTACGACCGCGGGGTGGTACCGCATCGTCGGGCACGTGACGTAGGTCATGAGCTCGACGGTCGAGGTCGCCTGCGCGACCGCGCCGAGCACCGTCCACGCGTAGGGCGCGTGCCCCTGGGTGGTGAGCCAGGGGGAGTAGTGGTCGCTGGAGACGAGGAAGTCGAACCCGGCTCCCTCCGCCGCGGTCGCATACTTCACGAGCTCGCGGGGACCGCTCTGCTCGGTCATCAAGGTGTATCCGAACCGCGTCATGGCATCCTCCGGTGGTGTGGCGTGCTCACACGATAAGTTCCGGGGATGCTGCGGGTCTCGGGCTTGCGACGACGCGACCGTTGGGTTTAAAAGGGCTGGCGGCCGGTGATGGTGCGGGGCTTCGTCGATCGGGGCGCGACGTCACGGTCGCGGGTGGGCTTCGTCGTCTTCGACGTCTTCGAGGTTTCCGTGCGGTCGACACCGACCGAGAGGGGAGCAAGACGTGACGAACGTTCCTGAGGATTGTTCATCTTCGCAAGCTAAGGGGTGCACATGTCAACGCACTCAGGTTGGCCCGGTGTGGTATGGCCGAAACGCTGCTCCCCTGTCACGATCGACGGGTCGGGCCCGCACGTCGTGACAGGGGAGCAGTTCAGTTCAGGCGTCGCGGCGCTTGAGCAGCACGGCGGCCGTGGTGAACAGCACCACGAACCACACGACGAGGATGAGCCCGCCCTGCCACGGCTCGAGTACCCACACGCCGTCCGGGGTCGGCGCCGCCGCGGCGTCGGTCACCGGGTAGGTGGACAGCAGTCCGCCGGCCGACGACGGCAGCAGCTTCTCCAGGTTCAGCACCCACGTGAGCTGGGTGAGCGCGCTGATGATGCTCAGCACGATCGGCGCGGCCAGCACGAGGCCGAGGGCGACGGCCACGCCACCGGCGGTGTTGCGGATGATCGCGCCGAGCGAGAACGCGATGAGCCCGACGAGCACGAGGTAGCCGACACCGCCCAGCAGCGCGAGCCAGTACTGCGAGTCGCCGAGGTCGATCTCGAGACCCTTGCCTGAGAGGAGGGCGACCGAGATCGGCACCGACACCGCGAACGAGATCGCCGAGACGACGAACGTGGCGATCGCGAAGACCAGCGCCTTCGCGACGAGCGCGGGCAGCCGCTTGGGGACTGCGGTGAGGGTCGAGCGGATCATCCCGGTGCCGTACTCGCCCGAGATGATGAGCACCCCGAGCACGCTCACCACGAGCGCACCGAAGGTGGTGCTGATCGTGACCGCCTGAACGGCGAGCGACTGGGCGGCCGCCCCGGTCGGGGCAGGCTCCACGCTCAAGGTCGACGACAGCAACGCGCTGAAACCGACGACGAGCACGAAGAGGATGGCGTAGCACCACCACGTCGAGCGGATGGTGCGGAGCTTGATCCATTCGGAGCGCACGGCGCCGCTGAAACTGACGTCGTGCCCGGTGGGCGTGAAGACGCGGGTGGGGGTCGAGGTGCTCATCGGGTCGCCTCCGCGGGGGTCTCGGTGCTGTGGTATTCGACTTCGTCGCGCGTGAGGGCCATGTAGGCGTCTTCGAGCGAGCCGGTCACCGGCGTCAGCTCGTAGAGCACGACGGCGGCGCCCGCGGCGAGCTCTCCGATACGGGGGGAGTCGAGTCCGGTCACGGACAGCACGTCGGGATCGGTGGCGGTGACGGTGGCGCCCTGGGCCTGCAGCAGCGGCTGCAGGGTGGCGACCTGCGGGGTGCGCACCTTGACCGAGCCGCCCGCGGCGTTCGCGAGGATCTCGGTGACGGGGGCATCGGCCACGACGCGGCCGCGTCCCAGCACGATGATGTGGTCGGCGGTCTGGGCCATCTCGCTCATGAGGTGGGACGACAGGAAGACGGTGCGTCCCTCCGACGCGAGGTGGCGCACGAACTGGCGCACCCAGACGACCCCCTCAGGGTCCAGCCCGTTCACGGGCTCGTCGAGGATGAGCGTGGCCGGGTCGCCGAGCAGTGCCGCGGCGAGTCCGAGTCGCTGGCCCATCCCGAGCGAGAAGCCGCCGACGCGCTTGCGGGCGACCGAGTCGAGGCCGGTGAGGCCGATGACCTCGTCGACGCGCGCCTTCGGGATGCGGTGCGTCGCGCCGATCGCGAGCAGGTGGTTGCGAGCGCTGCGGCCGGTGTGCACGGCCTTCGCGTCCAGCAGCGCGCCGACCTGGTGAAGGGGCGCACGGTGTTCGGCGTAAGGCTTGCCGTTGACGAGGACCGAGCCCTGCGAGGGGCGGTCGAGGCCGACGATCATGCGCATGGTGGTCGATTTGCCGGCGCCGTTGGGTCCGAGGAATCCGGTGACGAGTCCGGGGCGGACGGTGAAGTCGATGTTGTCGACGGCGGTCTTGTCGCCGAATCGCTTGGTCAGTGAATGGGCTTCGATCACGAGGAGTACTCCATGTGCCCACCGTAACGAGCGCGCTCAGGTACGCAGCATCCGGTTATCCCGATTTTCCTCGGAACGTAGCGTGCGCTCGGCCCCGGGAGAGGCCACACTAGACGCATGGTCGGACTCGCTGTACTGCTGCTCATTGTCGGAATCGTGCTTCTGCTGCTCGGTGTCTTCGTCGAGGCGGTGAAGTTCCTGCTGTGGATCGGCATCGTGCTCATCGTGCTCGCGGTGATCGCCTGGCTGATGCGCTTCATCCGCCGCCAGACCTGATCGGCGAGACGAAGCCCCGGGGCTGAGGCTCCGGGGCTTCGTCGTGCCCGCGGCGCAGCGGTCGCGCGGGTCAGCGCCCCCGCCGCCTCAGCCGCGCGGGTCAGCGCCCCCCGCCGCCTCCGCCGCCCATGCCGCCGCCCGAGAATCCGCCGCCCATCGACCCGCCCGAGAAGCTGCTGCCCCCGCTCGAGGCCCACGCCGCCGAGGAGGCTGCCGCCGTGGGGTTCGTGGCACTGCGGGTGCTGATCAGCGCTGCGGCGAAGGCGGTGCTGGTGAAGCCGTTCGCGCCGGTGTACCAGTCGATCTCGCGGCGCGTCTCGTGCACGCGTGTTTCGAGCACTTCGGCCCACTCGCGCTCGATGCCCCAGATGACGGCGTAGGGGAGGAGTTTCTCGTAGAGCTCGACCACGCCGTCGGGCGTGCGCTCCGCGCCGTCCGGGCTCTGCAGCATCTGGATACGGTCTGCTTCGGCGAGTTCCAGATATTCGCGGAGGCCGATGAGGTGGTCGCGGACGGGCGCGCCGGCGTCGGTGACGCGGTCTCGCTGGCGCCAGCTGAACACGGAGGCGGCGCCCGCGATGACGACGACGGGGATCGCGACGATGCTCAGCAGGCTCGCGGTGTGGCTGAACCCGGCGAAGACGAGGCTCGCGACCGCGACGAAGAACGCCACGATGACCACGAGCAGGGTGATGACCGACACCTTCTGCGAGCGTTTGCGCGTCAAGCCGGCGGCACGGAGGTCGGAGGCAGCCCCCGCCGAGTAGGCGGCGAGGCGGCTGGCGACCTGTTGCGTGTCGCCCCCGAGCCAGACGCGGCCCCCCGGTTCGGCGGCGAACTCGAAGATCGCGTCGAGGGCTTTCTGGCGTTGCGGATCATCGCTCGCGGCGACGTACTCCAGCGTGACGGTGTCGTCGCCCCGGGTGACGATGCGGAGGTTTCCCCGCACCGCGAGGTCGACGATCGTCGCGGGCACAGCGGCGGCTCCGCGCCCGACGAGGTGCGCGGCCTGGGCGACGGTCACCTCTTTCGGGGGGTCGTACTCGGCGATGATGAGACCGCGTCCTGCGGCGTCGCCGCTTCGCCGACGAGCGACGAAGCCGGCGACGGCCGCGGCGATACTCGCGAGCATCGCGGCGATCGAACCGACCGTCCACACCGGGGCGGTGGCCGCGGCGAAGGTCTCGAGCGGGCTGCGCACGACCTCGCCGGGCACGAACGTGCCGGCTTCGAAGCCGATCGCGACGCTCACGTTCTCTTCGGCGGCGAGGTCGTAGGCCTCCGGGTAGAACATGCGCGCCTCGCCCGGGCCGCCGCGCTCGTCGACCGTGCAGGTGTCGGTGGAGCCCTCGGCTCCCTGGTAGCACGAGACGTCGCCGGTCAGCGCGTCGGTGAGTGAGGGGTCGACGACGATCGTCGCGCTCACCTCGCCGAAGGGCTGCTGCCAGCCGGTGCCGTTGATGTCGCGGTAGAACTCGTCGGCGCCCGTGTCGGCGTAGGCGCGGATGGAGTCGCGCTGCGTGTACGAGATGACGTACGTCTGCACGCCCCGAACGTAGGAGTCGTCGCCGGTGGCCACCTGGATGAACCCGCCGCCCTCGTCGACTTCGTACGGGAGGTCGGAACCGTCGCCGCGAGTGACCGAGAGGATCTCGGTGTGCAGGGGCACACCGTCGGCATCGTCGGGGATCGCGCGCACAATGCCGCGGTTCTGGTCCTCGTCGGGGAAGCGCGCGACGATCGTCTCGGTGATGGCCACCTCGGCGTGGCCGTCGGCCGCGCGGGTGAGGCTCATGTCGGCGTGGAACGAGTCGAAGGTGAAGTCGTCGGTGTCGGCGGATGCTGCGACCCCGCCCACCGCGAACGGTGCGGCGACGACGGTCGCGAAGATCAGCGTGAGCAGAAGCCGGAGGGAGCGAGTGCGAGCGGCCATGCCCCCGACCCTACCCAGCAGGGCTGGACGCTCAGGGGCGGAGGGCGTTGGCGGCGCGTTCGAGGCCCTGGGCCACGACGCGGTAGTACGCCCAGCGGCCCCGCTGCTCGCGGGTGGCGAGGCCGGCATCGACGAGCTGCTTCATGTGGTGCGAGACGGTGGGCTGCGACAGGCCGACGGGGGCCGTCAGGTCGCAGATGCAGGCTTCGTTGTTCGGTGATGCGGCGATCAACGACAGCAGTCGCACCCGTGTCGGATCGCCCAGCGCCTTGAACACGCGTGCGATGCGCTCCGCCTCACCCTCGTCGAGGACGCCGGCGGTGACCGGCGCGCAACAGTTCGCGCTATCCGAGGTGAGGAGGGGGAGAGCGACCGTCATGCCTCCATCCTTCCACGTCGCATTGACATTCGTCGATGTATGGGCGAGCCTCGATTCATCGAGATGTCTCGATGCGAGGGAGCCCTGTGATCCAGAACGACCTACCCACCGTCGTGATCGGCGCCGGCCCGCAGGGTCTTGCGGCCGCGGCCCACCTCGTCGAACGCGGCATGCCCGTGATCGTGCTGGAGGCGGGTGACGGACCCGCCGCCGCAGTTGCGGAATGGCACCACGTGCGGCTCTTCTCGGAATGGCCCGAGCTGATCGACGCCGCCTCGGCGCGGTTGCTCGCGCCGACGGGGTGGCGAGAGCCTGCGATCGGCTTCCCCACCGGCGCGCAGTGGATCTCGTCCTATCTCGCGCCGCTCGCCGCGGCCCTGGGTGACCGCGTCCGATTCGGCGCGCGCGTCGTCGGCGTGTCGCGTCGGGGCCGAGACCGGCTGGTCGACGCCGGCCGGGGAGAGCAGCCGTTCACCGTCCACGTCGAGCCGGCCGATGGTCGCGAGTACCGCCTCGAAGCCCGCGCCGTGCTCGACGCGTCCGGAACGTGGTCATCGCCCAACCCCGCGGGCGCCGACGGTCTGCCCGCGCTCGGCGAAAAAGCATCCGCCGATCTTCTGTCCTACCGGATCCCGGATTTTCGCGACCGTGAAGGGTTCGAGGGCAAACACACGGTGGTCGTCGGGTCGGGGCACTCTGCCGTCACTGCCGTTCTGGCGCTCGCGCGGATGGCGCGCCGCGACCCCGACACGACGGTGACCTGGGCGCTGCGAAGGGCCGTCGCCGGTCACGCGTTCGGCGGCGGCGAGGCGGACGAGCTGCCTGCGCGCGGGGCGCTCGGCGCCCGGGCCAGAGAGTACGTCGACGGCGGGCTGGTGAATCTCGTCACCGGGTTCCGTGTCGCGGAGGTCACCCGCGACGGCGACCGTCCCGTTCTGGTTGCTGAGGATGGGCGCACGCTCACGGCCGATCGCGTCGTCGTGCTGACGGGGTTCCGTCCAGACCTGTCGTTCCTCTCCGAGCTGCGCCTGGAGCTGGACCCGACCCTGCAGGCGCCCGTGCGGATCGCCGCCGAGGTCGACCCGAACATCCACTCCTGCGGTTCGGTCGCCGCGACCGGCGCTGTCGACCTGGCTCAACCCGAGCTCGACTTCTACCTCGTCGGGGCGAAGTCGTACGGGCGCGCGCCGACCTTCCTCGCGCTGACCGGGTACGAGCAGGTGCGCAGCGTCGTGGCCGAACTCGCCGGGGACCGGGAAGCTGCCCGACGCGTCGAGCTCGTGCTTCCCGACACGGGCGTGTGCGGGGGCGCGAGCCTCTTCGACGGGGCGGGTAGCTCGTGCTGCGCCGTGCCCGCGCAGGTTCTGCAGATCGGCCGGGCGCCCGCATCCGTCTGACCCCGTTCTTGACTCCGCGTCTTGTGCCGTTCGCGCAGCCTTCGCCTCGTGCCGTTCCGCTGTCACGAAGTGCGTATGCGACCGGCATTTCGTGACAGGGGAGCAGTGCTCGGGATGCTTCGCCTGTCACGAAGTGCGAATGCGACCCGCATTTCGTGACAGGCGAGCAGCAGCAGGGCTGACCGGGGAGCGCCGGGCGGGCTGGGATCAGCGCGCGATGATCACGGCCTGGATCTTCTCCGACACGGCCTCGCGAAGCGGGCGGACGGCATCCGCGTCCCAGGCCTCGGGGTTGGGGAACGACCACTCCAGCACCTCGCCGCGCGGGGTCGAGGGCAGCTCCAGCCCCGGCTTCATCAGCACGACCAGGTCGGCGTCGTCGAGGTCCTGCACGGTCACCGCGCGAGGCGTGCGGTCGGTGATGTCCATACCGAGCTCCGCGACCGTCGCGGCGACGGCCGGGTTGACCTCGTCGGCGGGTGAGAGGCCTGCAGAGGTCGCGGTGAAGCGATCGCCCGCGAGGTGCTCGAGCAGGGCTGCGCCCAGCTGAGAGCGGCCGGCGTTGTGCTGGCAGATGAACAGGACGGTGGGGGTGGTGTTCACGGTCGGGTTTCCTTCGAGCCGGGGGTGAGACGGGAAGCGAGCTCCGTGATGCGGCGCTGCAGTTCGATGAACGTCGCGTCGAACGCGGCGTCGGTGCCGATGCGCACGGGATCGGGGATCGACCAGTGCAGGTTGCCGGTCACCCCGAGTTCTTCGTGGGCGTTGTCGCAGACGGTGACGACGAAGTCGCTTGCGGTCACGACCTCATCCAGGGCCCGCGGGCGATCGTCGGTCAGCACCAGATCGCGACGGGATGCTGCCGCCACGGCGCCCGCGGCGATCGCGTCGGCGGGATGCGTACCCCCGGACGCGGCAGGGATGTCGCTCACCGTCGACCAGAGCGCAGCGGCGAGCTGGGACCGCGCGGAGTTGGCCGTGCAGACGAACACCACCCGCGACGCGCGCTCGACGAGCCCGGGGATGAGGCCCTCGAGCGCGGTGGGGGTGAGGTGCACGTAGCTGCGGCGCTTGTCGGCCTCGGAGCGGGACCGAGCGATGATGCCGACTGACTCGAGCACGTTGAGGTGGTGGGTGATGAGGTTCGAGGGAATGTCGAGCGCGGTGCGGATCTCGGTCGGTGACAGGTCGCCGAGGGTGAGCAGGTCGACGATCCGCAGGCGCGACGGGTCGCTCAGAGCGGCGTGTCGTGCAGCTCGCGCCTCGAGGAGCACCGTTCGTTCAGTGTTCATTGTCTCAATCTTGACTGAAAGAGCGTCGCCGGGTCAAGATGAGCGCATGCACCTGGTAGCCATCGGCGGAAGCGACGCCGGAATCTCCACCGCCCTGCGAGCCCGCGAACTCGATCCCTCGGTGGATGTCACCGTCGTCGTCGCCGACGCGTACCCGAACTTCTCGATCTGCGGCATCCCGTACTACTTCTCCCGCGAGGTGCAGCCGTGGCAGTCGCTCGCTCACCGCACCCATGCCGACCTCGAAGCAACCGGCATGCGGCTCCGGCTCGATACCCTCGCCACCAGCATCGATGTGGCGGGACAGCGGCTGACCGTGCGCGATGCGAGCGGTGCCGAATCGACCATCGTGTACGACGAGGTGATGGTCGGTACCGGCGCCTCCCCCTCCACCGCGGGCATCGCCGGCCTCGACAGGCTGGGTCCCGACGACGGGGTGCACCTGCTGCACTCGATGGGCGACACCTTCGCGCTCGAGAACTACCTCGACACCCACCAGCCCGAGACCGCGATCATTGTGGGGGCTGGCTATGTGGGGCTCGAGATGGCGGAAGCCCTCACCGTGCGCGGCCTCACGGTCACGCAGTTGCAGCGCGGCCCCGAAGTGCTCTCAACCCTCGACCCCGAGCTCGGGGCGCTCGTGCACGACGAGCTGACCCGACACGACGTGGAGGTGCTCACCGGCACGCGCGTCGAGGGTGTCGTCCGGGACGGCGGACGGCTGAGCGTGACGGGCTCCCGCGACGGCGAGGCGTTCACCCGCAGCGCCGACCTCGTGCTCGTCGTTGTCGGGGTGCGCCCGAACACCGGCCTGCTGACCTCGGCCGGGGCGAGCACCGGTGCCGGCGGCGCGGTCGTCGTCGACGAGCAGATGCGCACCGGCCTTCCCCACGTGTGGGCGGCGGGCGACGGTGTCGTCACGCACCACCGCTTGCTGGGCGTGACCTACTTGCCGCTCGGCACGACCGCCCATAAGCAGGGGCGGGTCGCCGGCGAGAACGCGATCGGCGGCGACGCGCGTTTCGCCGGCAGCCTCGGTACTCAGGTCGTGAAGGTGTTCGACGTCGTGGCCGCTCGTACCGGGCTGCGCAACCTCGAGGCCGCTGCCGCCGGGTTCGGCGCCCACAGCCACACCGCCGTGGCCGATGATCACAAGCGGTACTACCCGGGCGCGACACCCATCAGCATCCGCATCACCGGTGACACCGAGGGACGCCTTCTCGGTGCGCAACTGGTCGGCTCACGGGGCGCGGAGATATCCAAGCGCGTCGACACCTATGCCACGGCTCTGCATCACGGGATGTCGGTCGCCGCGATGAGCGACCTCGACCTGTCGTACACGCCGCCGCTCGGCTCTCCCTGGGATGCGGTGCAGGTCGCGACCCAGGCCTGGTCGCGCTCGCTCTGACGGACTGGTTCCCCTGTCGCATCCTGCGGCTCGCACCCACCGTTTGCGACAGGGGAGCAGAACTCCGGATGCTTCCCCTGTCACGAATGGCGCGTGCGACCCGCGTTTTGCGACGGGGGAGCGGAAGAGGGGCCGGCCCGCGGGTGGACGGGGAACGGGCGGGGGCGCGAACGGCGCTACGCCATTGCCAGGGCGGAAGGGCCCGTGTAGGGCTGTAGATAAGATGGAATCGGCGTGTCGGGAAGTCTGGTCGACGACATCTTCATCGACCCGATCAAAGGATCCCGCATGAGCCACGCCCCCTCGCCGCCCGGCCGTTTTCCGCAGTGGTCCGGCCCTGCCGAGACCGGACGCATCACCACGCTCCTGCGCAAAGAAGCGGTCGGCGGCATCCTGCTCGTCGTCGCCGCGGCCATCGCGATCGTGTGGGCCAACTCTCCGGCCGCCGATGCCTACTTCGCGCTCCGCGACTTCCGCATCGGCTACGAGCCCTGGCACCTCGACCTCACACTCGGCACCTGGGCCGCCGACGGACTGCTCGCCGTCTTCTTCTTCCTGGTCGGTCTCGAGCTCAAGCGCGAGGTCGTCTCGGGCGACCTGCGCCGGTTCGGCACCGCGATCGTGCCCATCACGGCGGCCTTCGGTGGCGTGCTCGTGCCCGCGCTCATCTACACCGCGATCGTGTGGCAGGAGCCGTCGCTGCGCACCGGGTGGGCGATTCCGACCGCGACCGACATCGCTTTCGCGGTCGCGGTGCTCGCCCTCGTCGGCTCGCACCTGCCCAGCCCGCTGCGCGTCTTCCTGCTGACCCTCGCTGTTGTGGACGACCTCATCGCGATCTTCATCATCGCGGTCTTCTACACGGCCGAAATCGAGTTCGTGCCGCTGCTCATCTCGGTGGGCATCATCGCCGTCTACGGGCTTCTCGCGCAGCGCTACCGAGCGCTGTTCCGCGACAGGGCGTTCGCGGCGTGGCTCATCCTGCTGCCCCTCGGCTTCGCGGCGTGGGCGTTCTTGCACGCCTCCGGGGTGCACGCCACGATCGCCGGGGTGGCCTTGGCGTTCACGATCCCGGTGCGTCCGGGACGCAAAGATCCGCGACCCGCCGGCGCGCCGGGGTTGGCCGAGGAGTTTGAACACCGCTTCCGGCCGCTCTCCGCCGGCATCGCCGTGCCCGTCTTCGCGTTCTTCGCGGCGGGCGTCGCCGTGGGCGGAGTGGACGGCATCGTCCGTGCGGCCTCGGATCCGGTCACGATCGGCATCGTGGTCGGTCTCGTGGTCGGCAAACCCATCGGCATCGTGCTGTCCGTCCGGCTGCTGACGCTGATGACGCGCGTGAAGCTCGACCCGAGCCTGCGATGGATCGACCTCATCGGCGTCGGGCTGCTCGCGGGGATCGGCTTCACCGTCTCGCTGCTCGTCGCCGAGCTCAGCTTCGGCGCCGACAGCCTTCACGGTGACGACGCCAAGATCGCGATCATGATCGCCTCGCTGCTCGCCTCGATCCTCGCGTCGACCGTTCTGATCACGCGGAACCGGCAGTACAAAGCCATCGAACTCGCCGAGCAGATCGACGAAGACAGCGATGGCACGCCCGACATCTACCGGGGCGGGGTGGGGTGGGGCCCCCGCTCCTGATCCCCGGCGCCCGAAAGGGCCCCGGAACCGGGGGCTCAGCCCTGGCGGGCCTTGTTGCGGGGGCTCAGCTTGTTGATGACGAAAGTGCGGCCGCGCCGGCGAACGACCTGGGCGCCGGGCAGCTGCTTGAGCGTGTGGATCGAGTTGCGAACCTTCATGAGGGGCTCCCATTCTTATCGAGAAGCGTTATCAATAGGTGAAACGCTGCGGACGGGTCGTCCATTCCCCCCGACCGACGCTTCCTGACCGTCCGAGGCGGCTGCTACCGTCGCGCCATGACGACCGATGTCGCCCCGGCCGGACTCACCGCCGGCGAAGTGGCCGAGCGGGTGGCAGACGGCCGCACGAACGCCTATACGGCCGACTCCAGCCGCAGCGCCTGGAACATCATCCGTGCCAACGTCTTCACCCTGTTCAACGCGATCGTGGGCGGATGCTTCCTGGTGCTGCTCCTGCTCGGACGCTGGCAGGACGCCCTCTTCGGCCTTGCCGCCTTCGGCAACGCGATCATCGGCTGCGTGCAGGAGTTCCGCGCCAAGGCGGCGCTCGACCGGCTCGCCCTGCTGAACGCTCCGCGCGCGCGGGTGCGCCGCGGCGGGGTCGTGCAGGAGATCGCCCCGGCCGACGTCGTGCTCGACGACACCCTCGTGCTGCGCGCGGGTGACCAGGTTCCCGCCGACGCGATCGTCACCGACGCGCACGGACTGCAGATCGACGAGTCGATGCTCACCGGAGAATCGGATGCTGTCGACAAACGTGCCGGCGACGAAGCCCTCTCCGGATCCGTGGTCGTCGGGGGAGAAGGTGACGCCCGGGTCAACCGCGTCGGCGCGGACTCCTACGCCAACACCTTCGCGACCGAGGCCAAGCGCTTCGCGCTCGTCTCGAGCGAACTGCGCACCTCGATCAACCGGGTGCTGACCTGGGTCGGATGGGGCATCGGCCCGATCGGGCTGCTCGTGCTCAACGCGCAGGTCATGGTCGCCGGCGGCTGGGTGCAATCGTGGGAGCAGGGCACCTGGCCACAGGCCGTGGTCAACACGATCGCCTCGCTCACGGCGATGATCCCGCTCGGCCTGGTGCTGATGACCTCGATCGCGTTCGCGGTCGGCGCCGCGCGACTGGCGGCCAAGCAGGTGCTCGTCAACGAACTGCCCGCGGTCGAAGGACTCGCGCGCGTCGATGTCATCTGCCTCGACAAGACCGGCACCCTCACCGGAGGGGAGATCCGCTTCGACGACTCCCACCCGCTCGACGAGATCGCCGGCTACCGCGACGCGCTCGGATGGTACGGCGCGGCCGAAGACGCGAACGCGACCGCGAAGTGCCTCATCGAGCCCTTCCCGCTGGATCGGCCGCTCACGGTCGCGCAGAAGATCCCCTTCTCCTCCGCCCGCAAGTGGAGCGCCGTTTCGTTCGCCGAGAGCGCCGCGGGTCCTGCCGGCACCTGGATCCTCGGTGCCCCCGAGATGGTGTTCGGCGACGAAGCATCCGATCATCGTCATTCCCTCGGAGCCCTCGTCACGGGGCTCGCCTCGTCGGGGCGGCGCACCCTCGTGCTGGCCCACACCGATGCCGCCCTCACCGACGCCGACGTCGAGGCGGAGCGGCTGCCGGCGCATCCGGTCGCCGTCACGGTGCTGACCTTCCGCGAGAAGGTGCGCCCCGACGCCGCCCAGACGCTGGCGTACTTCCGCGAGCAGGGTGTCGGGGTGCGCATCATCTCGGGCGACAACCCGCGCACGGTGGCGGCCATCGCCCGCGAGGTGGGACTGGATGCTGCGGAAGGCTTCGACGCGCGCTCGCTGCCCGACGGTGACGACGAGCTCGCCGCACTGCTCGAGACGCAGACGGTGTTCGGCCGGGTGACGCCCGATCAGAAGAAGCGCATGGTCGTCGCGCTGCAGCAGAACGGGCACGTCGTCGCGATGACCGGCGACGGGGTGAACGACGCCCTCGCGATCAAGACCGCCGATATCGGCATCGCGATGAACTCGGGTGCAGCGGCCACCAAGGCCGTCGCCCGGCTGGTGCTGCTCGACGGGCGCTTCTCCCACCTGCCGGCGGTCGTGGCCGAGGGGCGTCAGGTGATCGCGAACATCGAGCGCGTCTCGATGCTGTTCCTCACCAAGACGGCCTACGCCACGGCGCTCGCCGTGCTGTTCGGCGTGCTCGTGCTGGAGTTCCCCTTCCTCCCGCGGCAGTTGTCGATCACCGACGGGCTGACGATCGGCATCCCCGCCTTCTTCCTCGCCCTCATGCCCAACGCCGCGCGGTACGTTCCCGGGTTCCTGCGCCGGTCGTTGAGCTTCGCCATTCCGACCGGGCTGATCATCGCGATCGCTCTCACCGTCTACACGCGGGCGGCCATGTCGCTCGGCATCGCCGAACCTCAGCTGCGCACCGGGGCGACGATCATCCTCGCGATCGTGGGCATCTGGGTGCTCACCGTGCTGTCTCGCCCGGTGACCCGGCTGAAGGTGCTCGTGATCGGAGCGATGTTCATCGCCCTGACCGGGGTGTTCACGATCCCGCTCGCGACGGAGTTCTTCCAACTCGTCGACCCGGGAGAAGACGGCGCCTACCTCGTCGCCGGGGTGACGGTGCTGACCGTCGCCGCGATCGAGGCGGTGCGGTTCGTGCACCGTCGCTATGTCGCGCGCACCCTCGTCGGCAAGCCCGTCGTTGCGACTCGCCGGAAGTAACCTCGCCCGGGCGGCGTCCACACCGCGACGACGACATAGGCCGCCGCGAGCATCCCGACGACGGAGAAGGCGTCCCAATCCGTCGTGACCACGGTGACCACGTGCAGCGCGAACAGGGCAGCGAGGTAGCCGGTCAGCAGTCCGCGCGCGAGCGCACTGCCGCGTGAGAGCGAAGAGCCGCCGGCCACGGTGAGCAGTCCGAGCAGGATCAGCGCCGCGCCGATCAACGAGACGGCCACTACCTGGTCGACGGGCACGCGGTAGCGGCTGAGCAGGATGAGGATTCCCAGGGCGGTGTTGAGCAGGCCGCCGATGTACACCGCGATCACCGCGATCGTCACCGTCGCGGGGCGCCGCGGCACGTCAGGGTCGAGGGACATGCGGCGCGCCTTCCGGTCCGGCGATCGTGGTGCGCCCATCCTGCCGCACCACCGGCGCCCTCGTAAGGTGTGCCCGGCGAGGCGTTGTTAGTGTGTGCAACAGCCGGCTGACACCGGGCCTCGGGAAAGAAGGGGAACGCGTGATCACCGACGTCCTGACCGTGATCTTCGCGATCGTCTCGGCTCTGCTCGTCGGTTTCGCCGCGCGACGTATCCTCGATGCCCCTGTCGGCTGGCCACGCAGCCTCATCGTCGGCTTCGCCGTGTTCGCTTTGGGGCTGCCGTCCGTACGCTGGATCCTGGATCAGTCCGGCCTCATCGTGCCCGGACGAACGCCTGACACCGAAACAGCGCTCGTCGCTCTCGCGGTGATCGCGCTCTCCGCAGCCTGGAGCTTCGCGCTCGGGCTCGCGGTGCTGGTCGCCATCGAAGCGGTCTTTCCCACACGGCCGCTTCCGAACCCGATCGACGTGATCCGCGCCGCCATCATGCGGCGCAAGCGCACCCGCCGCTACCTCGAGATCGTCGCCATCGCGTCTCGGCACGGCGCGGGATGGATCGTCCACGGTCCGTCCAAGGCCCAGCGCGAGCTGACGACGGGCGAGCAGCGCGCCAACGCCCTCGTCGGCACGATCAACGATTCGGGAGTCACCTTCGTCAAGCTGGGGCAGGTGCTTTCCACCCGTCGCGACCTCATTCCCGAGCCGTACATCTCCGCCCTTGCTTCGCTGCAGTCGGGCGCGACGACCCTCAGCTGGGAGACGATCCGGCCCGTCATCGAGACCGAGCTGGGCCGGCCGATCGACGAAGTGTTCGCCTCGATCGACACCGCACCGCTCGCGGCAGCATCCGTCGCCCAGGTGCACACGGCTGTCCTCACCGACGGCACCCCCGTTGTCGTCAAGGTGCAGCGCCCTGCCGCTCGCGCGCAGGTCGAAGCCGACGTCGACATCATCCAGCGCCTCGCGCGCCGGGTCGAGCAGCGGACGAAGGCGGGCCGTGATCTGCGCCTCGAATCCGTCGCGCGCGGTTTCACCTCGACGCTGGTCGACGAACTCGATTACCGCATCGAGGCGCGCAACATGGAGATGATCCGCCACGCGCTCACACTGATGGCTCAGGACGGGGGCGATGCGACGACGGTGCTGTCCATTCCGGCGGTGTATCCGGATGCTTCTTCCAACCGCCTGCTCACGATGGATCTCGTCGACGGCCAGCCGCTCAGTCGTGCCGGGGCGCAACTGGCGACGATGACGCCCGAGCAGCGCGACGCGCTCGCCCTCGGGCTGATGACCTCGGTGATCGAGCAGATCCTCATCTACGGCGTCTTCCACGCCGACCTGCATCCCGGCAACGTCATCCTGCGTACGAACGGCACCCTCGGACTCATCGATTTCGGCGCGATCGGCATCATCGAGCGCAGCCAGCGCGAGCATCTGACCGCGATGCTGCTGGGCGCCCTGACCGAGGACGACGTGACCGCGACCGACGCTCTTCTGCTGATCGTCGACGTTCCCGACGACGTCGATGTCGACGCGTTCCGCCACGACATCGGCATCGTGCTGACATCGGAGCGCTTCCACGCTGGGGGCGGCTCGATCTTCTCGCGCATGGTCGACGTCATCCGCGAGCACCACATCGCCCTCCCCGGCGATCTCGCGTCCGCGTTCCGCAGCTTCGCCACGCTCGAGGGGTGCCTGCGCGTGCTCGTTCCCGACTTCGACATGGTCGGGCGGGCGCTGCCGGTCGTGCCGCAGCTCGTGAAGCACATGCTCTCGCCGCGTCGTGCACTCCTCGACGCGGAAGGCCGCGCGATCATCGCGAACGCCCGCCTGCGTGCATTGCCGCTGCGCGTCGACGCGCTCATGTCAGCGTTGCAGAACGGCACAGGAGCGGGGGCTCTCCACGGGGAGGTGCAGCAGGGCTTCGTCCGCTCGATCACGTCGCAGATCGTCGGCGCCCTCGTCTCCATCGCAGCAGTCGCGCTCGCGGTGGTGTTTCTGGTGACCAACGCCGGCCCGCAGTACACCGCGGGGCTCGGCCTGTTCGACCTGATCGGCGCCGCGGTCGGGCTCTTCGGCTTCCTCGGCCTCATGCGGGTGGTGCGCCAGCTCTTCGCCGCCGGGCAGGGCCTGCCGCGGGAGCGACGGCGGTGACCGACTCCGATCCGATGCTGCCTCTCGACAGCGACATCGAGACCAGCGATATCGAGACCAGCGACATCCCCGCGGAGGGGCTGTCGCGGCCCGTCCACCTGCGGTGGCGTCACATCGGGCTGGTCATGGCCGGCGGTACGGCCGGTACCGCGGCGCGCGAGGCGATCAGCCTCGCCCTCCCGCCACTCGGCGGCATCCCGGTCGCGATCTTCCTCATCAACATCACCGGCGCACTCTTCCTCGGGGCGCTGCTCGAGAGCCTCGCCCGGCGGGGCCCGGACGAGGGGCGCCGGCGCACGCTGCGGCTGTTTCTCGGCACCGGCTTCGCCGGCGGATTCACCACCTACAGCGCCCTCGCTGCCGACACCTCGCTGCTCCTCGTCGGCGGTCAGCCATGGGCCGGGGTCGGTTACGCGATCGCCACGGTGATCGTCGGTGCACTCGCGACGCTTCTCGGTATCGGCCTGGCCGCCGCCCACCATCGGCGCTTCATCGCCCGCGGAGCCGTCGGGTGACCCCGCTGCTCTTCCTCGCCATCTCCGTCGCCGGGGGAGTGGGCGCGGCGTTGCGCTTGATCGTCGACGGCACCGTGAAAGCTCACACCAGGACCACGTTTCCGGTCGGCACGATGCTGATCAACCTGAGCGGGTCGTTCCTCCTCGGTTTCGTCATCGAGATCGCGCTCGTCGGGATCTTTCCCGACGCGTGGCGACTGGTCATCGGCACGGGGCTGCTCGGCGGGTACACGACCTTCAGCACGGCCAGCTTCGAAAGCATCCGACTCATCCAGCAACGTCGCTACGGCGCTGCCATGACGAACAGTGTCGGGATGCTGATTCTCGCCGTGCTCGCGGCGCTCGCCGGAGTCGGCCTCGCGATGCTGATCTGAAGAGCGGGTCAGCGCACCCGCACGGCCGCCGGTTGGATCGAGACGGTGAAGCGGGAGGTCTCGCCGATCTCCTCGCCGTCGATCTCGAACGCGTGCGGCTTGGGCAGCGTGACGTCGATCTTCTTCGCGCGGCCGTGGGTGACCGAGTCGGAGTTGGTCGCTTCGTCGGTCTTCGTCACGAGGCGCTTCACGCCGTTGTCCCACACCATGGTCTTGAGCGTGCCCACCCACTGACCGAGTCCTTCGGCGCTGAGCAGCAGGAAGTCGAGCTCGCCGTCGGAGGGGTCGGCGTCGGGGAGGATCGTGAGCCCGCCCTGCAGGGTGCCGCAGTTGCCGATGAGCAGGGTGTGGCCCTCTTCATCGCGGCCCGGCTGGTCATCGACGGTGAGGTGGAAGGGCACGATCTCGCTCGCGGTGAGGGCTCGCCCCAGCGACTCGACGTACGCCAGCCAGCCGGCCTTGGCCTTGAGATCGTCGTTGGTCTCGGCGATCATGTGCGCGTCGATGCCGAAGCCGATCATCACGACGAACCCGTGCCGCTCGGTGCCGCCGTCGAGCTCGACGTCGACCCAGCCGACGTCGACGGGCGTCGCCCGGCCGGTGATCGCTCGCTCGATCGCGGCGGGGGTGTTGTTGATCGGCACATTCAGGTTGCGGGCGAACAGGTTGCCGGTGCCGAGTGGCACGATGCCGAGGTCGACGTCGGCGTGCACGTCGGCGAAGTGTTCGGCGACGGCGCGGACGGTGCCGTCGCCGCCCGCGACGAGTACGACGTCGGGGTCGGTCTCCAGCGCGCGCTTCGCCGCATCCTGCCCGGGGTCATCGACGCTGGTCTCTTCGAAACGCACGTCGGCGTCGTCGCCCACGATGGCGCGAAGGGGACCTTCGAGGGTCTCCCGATCGGTCTTCGAGGGGTTCCAGATGACCGTGACCTTTTTGTCCATGCGCGTCGTTCGCCTTCCGTTTCTCCGCTGATCTGCGCACTCGCGCGCATCAGCACGGGCCGACTGTACCCGTCGTCCGCGTTCGGAGGCACGATCGTCTCCGCTCGAGCAATTGTCGGGTACTATCGCGCGACTCCGCCCATAAGCCCCGCAACAGGCGTACCCTGACAGAATCCCATCCCCGCCCATTGTCGGCGCGGGTCACGCCGGCCCTCGGGGCGACGTGCATTCGGCAGCCCCCGACTGAAGCATCCGCCCCCCAGGATTCCGGTCGGGGGTTGTCCCCCGCCCCTTGTCGGCAGCAGGGTCGGGCTGCGGAGTGGAGTGGCGGCTCGGGCTCACATGCAGAGCGGTTCGCCGAGATCGATGGTCTCGCCGTCGACGGTGATGCTGCCCTCGGCGCACAGCAGCGTATCGGGTGAGGGGCGCACGACCAGCGGTGTGCGGGCCACGCGCACGTCGTGTTCGGTCACCTCTTGCCGGTCGGGACCGTTCGGAGCCGTCTGCGGGTAGAGCGCGACGGTGAGCGTGTTGCCGATGCCGTTGCCGTCGTAGCGGGTGACGCGGCCCCAGCCGGCGTAGCAACTGTTGGACCAGACGATCTCGATCAGGGTGTTCGCGGCGCCGGCTGCGCCGGTGGCGACCTCGGCGTCGTCCATGCACGGAGTCAGGGTCGGGTTCTGTCCCGTTTCGACCGCGACCTGCGGAGCGTCGGCGACGCCGGCTTCGACCAGGCGGTCGAAGAAGACCTGGGTGACCAGGATCGAGGCGACCACCGCGCTGACGGCCGATCCGAACAGGAACGCACCGATCGCCCAGTACACGGTCGTGCGTCGGCGGACGAGCCGCCGTGGGGCTTTTCGGGATGCTGCCGCGGTGGCTCCGGGCTTCGCCTCGGCGGGAGTCTCCTCGGCCGGGCCGACCTTCGCAGGTTCGCTCGCCTGGTCGAGCACGGTGGGCGCGTTCGGTGCGGTGGTGTTCGGCGCCGAGGTGTTCGGGCCCGCCGCGCTCGGCCCCGTGGCATGGGGGCCGGTGGCGTTCGGGCCGGTCACTCCGGCGAGAGCATCGCGCCGGTCGATCCATTCGCTGGGCTCGCCGCCGCAGACGCGCACGATTCCGTCGACGGTGCGCGCCGAGGGCAGTTGCCGCCCGGCGAACGCCTCGGACAGCACCGAGCGCGAGATCCCGGTCTCGTCCTGCAACCGTGCCAGCGTTGGGCTCTTGGCCTCCAGTCGCAGGCGTCGCAAATCAGAGGCGAACCGCTGAATGGTGTCCATGTCAGCCGTGCTGCCTGGGTCGTTCATGGTGAAGCTCCCTACGAGATCCCCCCGAATCGCGCTCGACATGTATACCAGGGCATACGTCGATCCACCGCGCGGCGGCACCGCAATGGACGCCACGACACGGGTGAGGTAAGACGCATTCGGACCTTTTCGGACTTTTCCGGTCTGGGCCTCCGGCGCCGTCGTATCCACACTGGACAAGTCGGTTCGGCCCACGGGGGGTGGGCCCCGACATGCTGGTGGGGGGATCACCTGACCGCGGGCGGGCCGGGCGCCCGCCCGCGGTCGTCCTCTCCGGCCGCCACTCAAGGAGCCGTACGTGACCACCGAGCTACACATCCCCCTCGATCGCGATCCCTCGCAGACCCGCCTGGTGCGCGTGTGCGATTCGGGACGAGCCCTCGTGCTCACGGCGGCTGTCGCCGCGGTGGACCGGGTCTCGATCGAGGCGGTCGAGCATATGCGCGACGGCGACGACGGCTTCGCCCTGCGCGCCCGGGAGGGTGAGTGGGTGCTCGCGGAGCGCTATGCGATGCTGACGACCGAGGCTGCCCTCGCTGCGCTGCACGACCCTCCCGAGGCGGTTCGCGAGGTGGCGAAGCGACTCGCCCAGTGCGCCGACCGCGTGGCGTTCCGCGTGGCCGCCCAGTCGCCGGCGGATGACCGCGAAGAGGCGCTCGGCCTGCTGCGGGCCCTCATGAACGACCTCGACGCCCTCGACCGCGGGTTCGTAGCGCCGGAGACCTTCGCCGAGATCGCGCGGTGCGCTCTCGCCGAGCCCACCGCGCCACAGGTGCGCGAAGCGGTGCGCGCTTACGTCGCGGCCCTGGCGAGGCGGCCGCGGTGGCGGGATGCTGCACCGAACCCCTGGGCGATCGCGCTCGCCAGCTTGTCGCCGGTGTCGTCGCGCCGCTGACCCGCGCGATGTCGCCCCCTCTGGCTAGGGTCTGTCTCGGCCGGAGAAAGGGGTTTCGGTCGTGGGAACGAACCGTCGGTATGCCGACCAGATCGATCGGCGTATGGACGAGCGGATTCTCGAACGGCTTGCGCGTGAGGGTCCGCTGCAGTCGCTCAGCGACAACGAACTCGAGCTGACGCGGCTGCCTATGACGAAGGACCCGCGGCCCAGCACCGTCACCGCCTGGGTGCGTTTCGGTCAATCGCCCACGCGGGTGCAGGCCGAGGCGGTCGCGTGGACGCCCCGTGCCGTGGCGATCCGCTTCACCGTGGCCGGTCGGGAGTTGCGCGCGTGGGTCTGGGCGTCGGCCGTGGAGCGTCACGACTGACCTGCCGCTGCCGCAGGTCGCTCGGGCGGCCGGTACGGTGGGCGCATGTCCGAGCCGCACCCCGCCGCACGACCCGGTACCGCCGGGCGCCGCGTCGCGTGGGTACTGCTGGTGATCTACGCCGTCGCAGCGCTGTTGATGGCGTTCTGGCCCGAACCGGTCGATCGCGGCGCCACCGGGCTGCTCGATCGGATCGAGCGCCTCATCCCGTGGGCGACCTATCGACGGGTGGAATTCGGGGCGAACGTCCTGTTCTTCGTGCCGCTCGGGTGGTTGCTCGGGGTGCTGCTCGATCGCGCACGGTACCTCGTGGTGCCGATCGCCCTCGTGACGACCGTGGCGATCGAGGGCATTCAGGGGGAGCTGCTGTCGCAGCGCACGGCGAGCATCTATGACGTGCTCGCGAACGTGACGGGTGCCTGTGTCGGGCTCATCCTCGTGAGCGCGCTGGCCCGCCGGCATCCCGGCCTGTAGACCACGAGAGCCGGTCGCACAATGCCCGGGGTCGCGGGGCCCGCACCCCCCAGAGTGGATGAATGCGACGCATTACCTATGCAGGCGAAACCGTGATCACGACGAATGACGTTGCTGCGGCTCTCGTGCACCTCACCGCGGCGATCGCCAAAGAGGGCCAGGCCGAGGCGGTGACCATCCCGATCGTGGTGGAGTCGACGGGTGTCATCGGCGACGCCGAACTCGTCATCGGCGTCGGCAACGACGTGCTCTCGGCACCGGTCGACTGGGACGCGGATCAGCCCGACTTCTCCGAGGCCGCTGCTCGCCTCCAGGCTCATCGCACCTTCCCGCGCCACAGCGAGGACACCGACGACGGTCCGTACGAGCCCGGTCCGGATGCGCAGTGGGACCCGGACCTCGAGGGCTTCGCCCCGAATGGCGACTACCCGCCGCGCTGACCCGGGGCCGCGAACACCGCACGCCGACGCAGCAGCATCCCTTTTCGAGGACGGTTTTGTCCCCCAAAAGGGGGATACCGGATGCTGGTGCCCTTTGCCACGATGAAATCCCCGGCAAGCGAGGTGCTATCGCTTGCATGGTAGGCCACGAGTGGTGGCGCTTTCAGAGCAGGGGCCAGGCTGAAGGCGCCGCCACTCGTTCCTCGATGCACAGCGGCGAGCGCCGCGCAACCCCCTCGCGCCTTGGGCGCGCTTCGCGCTACCCTCCCCCGCGGGGTAGGGGGGCATTTGGCATGGGTTTGAATACCGAAGCGGTGTGGTGGTTCGCCGCCATCGCGACGTTCATGAGCGTCGCGGTCGCCTCCACGCTTGTCATGGGGCGCCGCCTGGTCGGCGATGCCCGAGTTTTCGCAACGACCAGTAGCGCGGCGGGTCTCACCGCTGTCGCGGCCAGCGTGATGTTCTTCTCCGCGGCGGCAACAGGCGCGATGTTCTTCCAAGCGCTGGGCAACGGCCTCGTCGTCGCAGCCCCCGCGGTGTACTGGGTCGGTGTTCGCCGCCTCGCGGGCCGGGATCCGGGATATTTCGCCGGTCTCCTCGCTGGAGCCGTGGTGGTGGCCGTCATCACCACGCGTCTGCCCGAGCCGTTTCCGACGTCGGCGCGGATGCTCGCGCTCGCCGTGGCGTGCGCGGTGGTCGGCGCCGCCACCCTCGACTCCACCATCCGGTCTCGTCGCGGGATGCTGCCGATCCGCATCGCCGCGTTCGCCTATGCCGGGTACAGCACGGTGCGGGCGGGCGCCGTCCTGCTCGTGCGGCCCGAGCAACTCGGTGTGTTCGGCAACGTGGCGAGCGCGATTCTCGGCGCGTGCCTCGTGGCCGCCGCCACCGTGGGCACGCTGCAGCTGATCGAGCGCACTCCCGCGCGGCTCCTCGCTTCGACGAATCCGATCGTGGTGCCCGCGCACCCGATCCCGGATGTGCCCAGCGGGCGCCTCGAGGTCAGCATCATCGACTTCCCCCTGCTGAAGACCGGGGTGGGCCGCGAGCGTGCGCTCGTTCTGCAGGACGCTCTCGTCGCGGCCACCGAGAACGCCGCGCCCGTGCTCGCTGTCCGCGACGGCGCCGTGGATCTCTGCGTCGTCGACACCGATCGCCGCCAAGTCATCGGTCACGTCAAACGTGCGTACGCCGACGTGACCGGGGTGCGCGTGCCCGGCGACATCGGCGAGCTGTCATTCCGAGAAGCCACGGTTGCGGCGACGCCTCCGGAGCCCGTCGATGCGGGCCATGCCAAGGCCGCTCTCGTGGCGGCGGCGGCCGCGCGCAAGCTGCGGCGCCGCGGCGGCGACCTTCCCTTCGCCCCGCTCTCATAGGTCGACGCGGAATGTCCTCCTAAGAGGGGACAGCGGATGCTGTGGGCCGATGCAAACATGGATGCAGCCCACTGGTGATGTGCCGTCGCCGGTGGGAATGGCGAGGAAGAGGCGGCTCCCTGGAACGCAGGGGCCGCGATAGGGGAGTCGCCTCTTCTGTCCGCCCGCTGGTTCTGGCCCTCGTTCGGGTGCCCGCTTGTTCTGCCCAGAATCAGACGGGCGACCAAGCTCGCGGCGACGCCCTGATTCTCGGCCGCGCGATCCAATCTCGCGACCGCAGGGGGGTGCTTCCGAGTCCGTCGATCGTGCCGCCTCGTCAGAACGGTGCGGATTCGGAGTCGGGCACGAACTGCACGCGCGGGGCCGGAGCGTCGATGTACGTGCGGCCGGCCGGCGTCGTCCATTCGAGGTTGCCGTTGGCATCCTGTGTCACCGTCCAATCGGTTGCTCCTTTCAGCGTGTGATGTCGTTTGCACAGGCACGCCAGGTTCGTGATCTCGGTCTTGCCTCCCTTCGCGTAGTCGTGGGTGTGGTCGTGGTCGCACCGGTGCGCCGGCATCCGGCAGCCCGGGAACCGGCAGTGCGTGTCACGGGCGTCGACGAACCGATCTTGTTCCGCGGCGGGGGTGTACCGATCGACGGCGAGCACCATTCCGGTGATCGGATGCGTCATCACTCGGTCGAATCCACTCGCCGCCCCCACCAGCCGTCGGGCGGTGTCGGCGTCGATCGGGATCTGCCCGTTGAGGAGCGCCCCGCGATCGCTGGCGCCGGCCGCCGTCGTGACGGGAACCGTGACCTGCACCTTCGCGCGGATCGCCCCCAAGCCTCCCGAGCGGCGATCGAGCGTCGGGTCGATCGAAGGAGCGCCCGTCAGCAGCATGTCGGCGAGAAGGTCGGCCCGCACCTGGTCGAGCCCCCGCCGGTCGACGACCTGCGGCTCGGCCTCGGCCCCTGCGCTCGCACCATCGCTCGCGGCGGGTATCGGAAGCTCGCCGCTGCCGGCAGCATCCGACTCGCCCGCTGATGGTGTTGCGTTCGCGGCGGAGCGGACCGCCTTGCCCTGTTGCGTCAGCCGATCCATGATCGCGTAGGCGAGCGTGGCCGGCAGCAGCGCGACCAGTTGCGCCATGCCGTCGTCTTGCTCCACGACATAGATGCGCCGGTCGGCGCAGGCCTCCTCATACCGCTCCGTCACCGACTGCGGATGGAGCTTCTCGGCCAGCTGACGAGCGAATGCCTTCAGACGCCCGGAGGTGAGGGTCTGGGCGCGCTCCAACACGACCTGCTCGAACGCCGCCCGCACCTCGGGGTCGTCGAGACAGGCGCCGGTATCGAGCATGACGGCCGCGTGCGAGCGCGAGATCTCGCCCCGCTTCAGCGCCGCGACGGTCTCGGGGAAGAGCGTCGTCAGCTGCACGGCATCGTTCATCTGGTGCTGGATCGTGCGGTCATTGACGCGGATCCCGACTCCCAGCTGAGCGGCGATCGAGCGCAGCGGCATGTCGCGCTGGGCCGAGTCGGTCGAAGCGATGCGGGCTTTCTGTGTATCGGCCAGCGACATCGCGCGCGCCAACAGCTCCACGCGTTGCGCATGCAGCCGCGCCTCGGCCGCCTCGATGGCGGCGAGCTCGTCGACGAAATCCCAGACGAGGTCGTTCTCGGCGATGTTTCGTTCTTCGGGTGTCATGGTGCCTCTCTCACCGAACCGTCGGCGTCCCGAATGGGAAACCGTGATCACGGATCAAGAAGAGGGCACTCCATGATCGAACTGTCTCGGATGCGAGAGCCCCGCACCTTTCGACGAGTTCATCGTCTCACCGACCTCCGACATCGCCTCCGCCCGGACGCGACGTGAGCCGCCCAGCCACCCCGCCGGAATCACTCGGGCGGCTGAAACGTGGTGCGCCGCGCTGATTCTCCGCCGCCCGACAACTCCCGAGCCGTGGGGCACGGCAGCGCACTCGATCAGTCCGTGCGGTCGAGCGAGGCGGCGTAGTCCGTGAGCAGAGCGGATGCTTCTCGCAGATACCGCTGGATCGACGCCTGCTCGCGGGGGGTGAAGGTGGTTGCCAAGTCATCGAGGCCGTCGAAGAGTGGGGTGAGGTTGCCGAGGATGCGCTCCACCGCCTCGGGGCGCGCGGTGACCAGCACTCGACGGCGATCGGCCGCACCGCGCTCGCGCACCACGTGACCGTCGCGCTCGAGGCGGTCGACCATCTCGGTCGCGGAACCGGGGCTGATGCCCAGACGCGAGGAGAGTTCCACCGGTCCGATCGGATCGCTCTCGCTCGACATGATGTGGTCGATCGCGTCGTACTCGAGAGGACGCAGCGACAGGTGCGCGGCGAGGGCTCGGTCCACTTCGGTGGCCGCGCGGTTCGTCGCGCGCAGCGACCAACTCAGTTCGTGCGCCGACATGCGCGAGCGCTCCACGCCCTCTTCGGGTCCGTGCGGGGCCGAGTCCGAAGCATCCATATCGGAAAACATACTTGACGAATCCTTCCGCTGCCAGGAAACTCGGAAACGGAACCATTCCGATACTGAAGGGAAGATCACGATGGACGCTGACGCGCGCACCCTGCGCGGACTCCTCATCACCCTCTGCGCGGCGCTGGCGCTCGTGGTCGCCGGCAACTCGGCGCTCGCCATCGCGCTGCCGGAAATCGCTGCGGATCTCGGCGCGAATCAGTCCGAACTCACCTGGATCATCGATGCCTATGCCCTGACGTTCGCTGCGTTGCTGCTCACCGCAGGTCTCGCCGCCGACCGCATCGGACGCCGGACGATTCTCATCATCGGGCTCGTCATCTTCGGCGGAGCGTCCGTAGCATCCGCCATCTCGCCTGATCCGGCGTGGTTCATCGTCCTGAGGGCGGTCTCGGGGGTCGGGGCGGCCGCGATCTTCCCGGTCACGCTCTCGGCCCTCGTCGATGCCTACCCGCCGGAGCGGCGCACGTTCGCCATCGCGGTGTGGTCGGGCGTCAGCTCGGCGGGCGCCGTCGCAGGAACGATCGTCGCCGGACTCCTCCTGCAGGCGTTCTGGTGGGGCAGCGTGCAACTCCTCTTCGGGGGCGTGGCGCTCGTGCTGATCGTCCCCGCCGCGGTCCTCGTTGCGCAGCGACGCAACCCGCGGCTTTCGGCCGATCCGCTCGCCGCGGTCTGGTCTGTGCTCGCCCTCGCGGGCATCGTGTTCGGAGTCATCGAGGGCCCGCGGCTCGGGTGGACCGATCCGGTCGTCATCACGGCTTTCGCCGTCGGTGTCGTCGGGGTGGGAGGCTTCCTCGTCCACCAGCTGCGCTCGCGCGAGCCCTCGCTCGACGTGCGCCTCTTCCGTAACCGCGGACTCGCGGCCGGCTCGCTGATCGTCTCGATCCAGTTCTTCGCATCACTCGGGTTGTTCGTTCTCGCGCCGCAATACCTGCAGCTTGTACAAGGCTTCTCCCCGTTGCTCGCCGCCCTCGCTCTGCTCGTCATTCCGGTCGGGGTGGGTGGCGGAATCGGAGCATCGGTCGCCCTCGCGAAGCGGTTCGGCCAGCGCGTTCCTGGCGCGGGCGGGCTTCTTCTGATGGGCGCCGGATTCGGTGTCTGCGCTTTCACCGTCGGCGAAGGGGCGTCGCTTTGGGCTTTGGGTGTCGGACTCCTGATCTTCGGCGTCGGATTCGGCATGGGGATCACCCCGGGCACCGAGCTCATCATCGAGGGGCTTCCCGCCGAGCGGCGCTCGATCGCGAGCGCGGTGAACGACATCACGCGGGAGGTCGGCGGGGTGCTGGGCATCGCCGTGCTGTCGAGTGTGCTGCTCGCGTCTTATCGCGACGAGGTGGCGTCGGCGGTAGATGGTGCACCGGATGCTGTTCGCGAAATCGTCGACTCGGGTGCGGGTGCCGCGATCGGGGCCGCCCAAGCCTTCGGGCCGGCCGGCGCAGCGATCGCGGATGCCGCTCGAGACGCGTTCGCGCTCGGCCTCGGTTCGGCGCTGTGGGTGGGCGCGGGCATCCTGGTGGCCGGCGGAATCGCGTGCGCCTTCCTGGCGCCCGGCCGCGCGGTCGGGGCGCAGGGCGCTGCGGTCCCCGGCGGGGGCGGGGTTCCCCGGTCGCAAAACGTGGGTCGCACGCGCAGTTCGTGACAGAGCAGGGATGCTGCCCGGCCACGCGCGCGGGCGACCCAACGCACGTGGCCCCGGCCCGCCCGATCCGGCCGATCAGTCCGAGAGAGCGGCCGTCCATGCCTGCACGGCCGCCGTCACCTCGGCGCTCGCCGCCCACACTTCGGCATCCGAGAGGAAGGTCACGACGGCGCGATTGTGGTCGGCCCATCGGAAGTGCGGTCCGATCGGCGCGATGCGGATGGGCGCGAGATCGGGGCGAGGTTTGGTGCCGGTGTGGAGGATCAGCTGCAGCTGGCCCGCCCTCCGCATGCTGAACGTCGCGAAGTCCGTACCGGCGATGGCGAAGTTGGGTGCCTGCCACTTGACGGATTGCACAGCAGCGGGGGCCGCGGCGAGGATCGTATCCCGCAGCATCCGCGCCCCGCCGACCAGGTCATGATGCTGTCCGTCGAACCACGCGTCGACCGCGGCTGCGCCGTCGGAAGCACCCATCACGGCCTCCGCCGCACGTGCTCGGGCCGCAGCCCGATGCCGACGAACCGCGCGGCGACGGGGCGGACGACGGGGGAGACGAGCCGCAGGATCCGCAGCAGCCAGCGTGGTGCGATTCGGCGGCCCGAGGTCGACCGGGCGATCAGTCGGTGCCCCGCGCGCTGGATGCGCTGCATGATCCGCACCGGCAACTCCCGCCGTCGCTGCACGGCGGCGAGCACGCCGGTGGGCGCGCGGCCGGCGACCAGGTCGTCGGTGATCGCGTTCGCGAGGGCGACAGCATCCTGAATCGCGTAATTGACCCCGACGCCGAACAGAGGCGACATCGCGTGCGCGGCGTCGCCGATCGCGATGAACCCCGGCCGATACCAGCGCCGCAGCCGGTTGAGCTGCACCGTCAGCAGCTTGACCTGGTCCCAGTGGGTGAGCGTGCCCACGACAGGGCGCAGCACCGGGGCTGCCGCCACGATGCGGTCCCGCAAGCCCGCAAGGCCCCTTCCGCGCAGCTCGGCGAACCCGCCTTTGCGGATGATGAGCCCCGATTGATAGCGATCGCCCCGGTCGATCGTGACCACCATGCCCGCCGACGAGACGTAGCCGAGCGTCGACGGCGGCGGGTGCGGTGGTTGCGGCAGCGAGAACCACAGCACGTCGATCGGCACGCCCGAGTCCAGCGGCACCAACCTGGCTGCATCGCGCAGCGTCGAGGTGCGTCCGTCGGCGGCGACGGTGAGGGTCGCGCGAATGTCGATCGTGCCCTCGGAAGTCTGGGCGCGCACCCCGCGCACCTGTCCGCCGTCGATGATGAGGTCGGTGGCCTCGGTCTGCATGCGCAGTTCGAAGGTCGGGAAGGATGCTGCCTCCGCAGCGAGGAAGTTCAGGAACTCCCACTGCGGCGCGAGCACGAGGAAGTTGTTCGGCCCGCGCAGGGTGCCGAAGTCGACGAGCGTGATGCGCTCGCTGTCGACGACGACGTCGAGCGTTTTCAGGCGTGTGAGCGGCAGCTCGAGGAACCGGTCGCGCAGCCCCAGCTCGCCGAGCAGCGTGACCGTCGAGGGGTGCACGGTGTCGCCGCGGAAGTCGCGCAAGAAGTCCGCGTGCTTCTCGAGGACGGTGACCCGCAGCCCGGCGCGCGCGAGCACGTAGCCGAGAACCATGCCGGCCGGGCCGCCGCCCGCGATCACGCAATCGCGTTCCCCGTCGCGCTCGATCGCCATGGCGCAAGTAAACCCGCTCGGGCGGCCGCTCGCATCCGCTTCTTGCGCGTGGACAGGGGCAGCTCTGCTACGCGGCCAAGCGGAACTCGCCGCGACCGGCGTGAACCTCGGTACCGCCGCGCAGCCGCTCGGCCACCGCCGCGGTCAGCTCGAGCAGGGTCGTGTCGAGTGCGGCTCCGACGGCCGCGAGCATTTCGCTCGACGGTTCCTTGCGACCGCGTTCGATCTCGGAGAGGTACTGCGCCGACATCGACGCCCGGCGGGCGACATCGAGCAGGGAGTCATGGCGGTCGTGCCGCAGCATCCGCAACTGCTCCCCGACGAGGTGCCGCCACAGCGGTTGGGGGTCGAAATCGGAGCGGTCGTGGGCTTCGTCTGAGGGCGCGGGGCTCATGCGCCCCAGTCAACCGCGCCGACCCCGATGCGGCGGGGCGTTCCGCTCACAGCAGACGCGGCGCGGTCAGTTGCACGATCTGCTCGACCACCAGCTCCGGCCGCGAGAGGAAGGGGTGGTGTCCGGTCGGCAGCTCCACCGAGCGGGTGGCCCGGGCCGCGTGGAAGCGCTGCAGCTCGACCGAGGTGCTCCGATCCTCGCCGCACACGAGGTACGTGGAGTCCACTCCCTCCCAGCCAGCGGCCGTGGTCGGCGTCAGGAACGCGGCTAGGTCCTGCGCGGTGGTCCGTTCCCATGCCGCGCGCCCGGTCGCAGCATCCGCGTCCTGCAGGAACCGCGCGGCGAACAAGGCTTCGTCGTATCCGGCCAGCCCGAGGGTGCCGTCGCCGTTGTCGCGGATCGTGACCGGATCGCTCTCGCCGCTCATGATGACCCCCTGCGACTGCCCGACGTCGGGGAGGTACGACGACACGTAGAGGAGGTGCGCGACGGCCGGATGCTGTCCCGCTTCGGCGATGACGGTTCCGCCGTAGGAGTGCCCCACCACGATGGCCCGATCGACCTCGTCGAGGTCACGGCGCAGCTGCGCCGCATCGGCGACGAGGCCCCCGCCGCGCCCGTCGGTCTCGCCGCACGAGGGGAGCCCCACGGCGCGACTGCGAATTCCCGTCCGCTCGAGCAGCAGGTCGGCCGTCGGTTTCCACCACCACGCGCCGTCGCGAACCAGGGCGCCGTGTACGAAGAGCAGTTCCATGGCTCGACCGTACGGCTGCGCGCCGGCTGGTGCACCAGCATCCGCTCACAGCAGCGAGGGCCGGTGCCCGGGCATGAAACCCAGCCCGGACGCACGAATCGCGCCCGGCGAGCGAAAGCCCGGGCGCGATTCGGTTCAGCCTTACAGCGTGGCGGTGTCGATCACGAAGCGGTAGCGCACGTCGGAGGCGAGCACGCGCTCCCACGCCTCGTTGATCTGGTCGGCCGAGATGAGTTCGGTCTCGGGCGCGATGCCGTGCTCGGCGCAGAAATCGAGCATCTCCTGGGTCTCCCCGATGCTGCCGATCCCCGATCCCGCGAAGGAGCGGCGGTTGCCGAACAGCGTGAACACGTGCAGCGGCAGCGGCTGGCCCGGAGCGCCGACGTTCACCATCGTGCCGTCGAGACGCAAGAGCGAGAGGTAGGCGTCGAGGTCGATGACCGCGCTCACCGTGTTGATGATGAGGTCGAACTCGTTCGCCAACGTCTCGAACGTCGAGGCGTCGCTCGTGGCGTAGTAGTGGTCGGCGCCGAAGGCGAGGCCGTCGTCCTTCTTGGACAGCGACTGCGACAGCACGGTGACCTCGGCGCCCATGGCGTGGGCGATCTTCACGGCCATGTGGCCGAGTCCGCCCATGCCGACGACGGCGACCTTCTTGCCGGGGCCGGCGTTCCAGTGCGCGAGGGGGGAGTAGGTCGTGATGCCGGCGCAGAGCAGCGGAGCTGCCTTGTCGAACGGGATCGACTCGGGAACCTTCAGCACGAAGTCCTCGACGACCACGACGTGGGAGGAGTATCCGCCCTGGGTGATCGTGCCGTCGCGGTCGACGCCGGCGTAGGTTCCGGTGTTGCCCTTGAGGCAGTACTGCTCGAGTCCGGCGAGGCAGTTCTCGCACTCGCGGCACGAGTTGACCATGCAGCCGACGCCGACGCGGTCGCCGACCTGGTGCAGGGTGACCTCCGAGCCGACCTCGCTGACGACGCCCACGATTTCGTGGCCGACGACGAGCGGGTAGGCGACGGGTCCCCAGTCGCCGCGCACGGTGTGGATGTCGGAGTGGCAGATGCCGGCGTACTTGATCTCGATCAGCACATCACGCGGGCCGAGGTCGCGGCGTTCGATCGTGGTGGCTTCGAGGGGTTCGGTGGCGGACGGGGCGGCGTAAGCATTCACGGTAAGCATTGGTTCCACCGTACGTCGGCGCCGGAAGGGCTGGGAGTGACTGGCATTCCTCCCCAAAGCCAGCTACGAGCCCCGAAGCCGAATGGGTGTCCCTGCACGGGCCCCGCGCATCGCGGCCGATCGGCGCAGACTGAACGCGCAGCTCCCCGAAAGGCTTAGCGATGACCGAACCGATGACCGACACCGTCGAGAACATCTACGCCTCGCGTCAGGCGGATCTCATCGACAGAGAGCGGATGCTGACGCTCCGGCTCATCGCCGAAACGGCACCCGCCGGTTCGTACTGCCCCTTCGGCGAAGCGAGTGTCGCCGTGGTCACCGGGGCGGGAACAGCGACGGCGAACGGCATCATCTGGTCGGATCTCGAGTCCGATCCCGAGCTGCTCGTGGAGGCCATCGCCGCGTTCCCGCACATCGCGGCGCCGTGGGGCGTGCAGGTGCGCGGTCGCGTGCCGCACGACATCCGCGCCATCGCCGAGTGCAACGGCCTGCTCGGCGAGATGGTGCTGCCCACGATGGCGCTCTCGCTGACGGGCTGGACGCCTGATGATCGTCCGGGCGCGACGGTCGACAGCATCCATCCCTCGCAATCCGCAGCGCTTGCCCGGGCGATCTCGGCCGGCAAGGGCGCGAGCCTCGCCGAGGCCCAGCCGTATGCGACCTGCGATCTGTTGGAGCGGCCCGAAGTGTCGGCCGCGGGAGTCTGGACCGGCGGCGGCCGACTCGCGGGCGCCGGACTCTCGATCACCATCACCCCTTCGGTCGTGGGGTTGTACGCGATCTCCACCGTGCTGCCCGGCCGGCGCCACGGGCTCGGGCACTCGATCATGCAGCACCTGCTGATCGAGGCGCGGGAGAAGGGCGCCACGACCGCCTACATCCAGGCGAGTCCGATGGCGCGCCCGCTCTGCGAAAGCATCGGCTTCGAGACGGTGGAAGAAGTCTCCTACCTCAAGTGAGGCGTCCCTCCATCGTTGCTGTGTGTTCATGATGGTGTCGCTGAGCGGCGGGGTCTGCGCCAGAGCGTCGGCGCACAATGGCTGAGCTGCTCACCCGAAAGGCAGGCCACCGATGACCGACACACTCGAGAACACGTACCTGGCAGATCTCGTCGACGAAGAGCGGATGCTGGCGCTGCACCTCATCGCCGAACTCGCTCCCGCCGGTTCGTACCGGCCCTTCGGCGCGGCGAGCGTCGCCGTCGTCAGCGGAGCGGGCACCGCCACCGCGAACGGGATCATCTGGTCGGACCTCGAGCCGGACGATCACCTGCTCGCCGACGCGATCGCCGCCTTCCCGCACATCGCCGCGCCGTGGGGCGTGCAGGTGCGCGGGCGCGTGAGTGATGCGGTGCGCGAGATCACCGAGCGGGCAGGCCTGGCCGTCGAGATGACCCTCCCGACGATGGCCCTTCCCCTGGCCGAGTGGACCCCCGACCTCCGTGCGAGCGCACCCGTCGAGCGGATCGAGCCCGCCGAGGCCGATGCCCTCGCTCGCGCGATCGCGGCCGGCATGGGCGGAACCCTCGCGGAATCGGCGCCGTACGCCTCGCGCGCTCTGCTCGAACGCCCCGAGGTGGTCGCGGTCGGCGTGCGCACCCCCGAGGGTGAGTTCGCCAGCGTCGGGCTCTCGATCACCGCGACTCCGTCGCTCGTCGGGCTGTACGCGATCACCACCGTGCCGCCGCTCCGGCGCCAGGGCCTCGGGCTCGCCGTCACCCAGAGTCTGCTGACCGCGGCGCAGGCGAACGGCACGGCGATGGCCTACCTGCAGTCGAGTCCGACCGCCCGCTCGCTCTACGCAAAGATCGGTTTCGACACGGTCGAGGAGCTCACCTACCTCAAGTAGCGGGCGTCAGAGCGGATGCTTCGGTCACCGTCGCCGCCGGAAGGTCGATCGTGAACCGCGTACCCGCCGCGGCGGAGCTGTCGATGAGCACGCTGCCGTGGTGGGCGTGCACGACGTTCTGCACCTGCGTGAGGCCGAGTCCGAACCCCTGGATGGCGCCGCGGCGCGCCTTGTCGGTGCGGTAGAACCGGTCGAACACGCGTGTGCGTTCGGCGAGCGAGATGCCATGCCCGGTGTCGGAGACCCAGATGCGCACGCGGTCGTCGTCGGCGTCGAGGCCGATGGTGACGGCTCCGGTCGCCGGCCCGTGCTTGAGGGCGTTCGCGATCAGCTCGCGCACCGCTTCGCGCAGGAACGCCGGCTCGGCGAGGATGGGCGCGTGCGGGAGGTCGAGCACCTCGAGCGTGACTCCGCCGTCGGGCAGCTGTGCCCGGGCGGCAGCGACCGCCTCGGTCACCACCTCGCGAGCGTCGACCACGTTCAGGTGCAACGACTCGGTGGTGTCGGTCGCCGCCAGCAGCTCGCGCAACCGGGTGGTGAGCCTGTCGACGTTGCGCTGCACGGCCTCGAGGCTGCGGCGCAATTCAGGATGCTCCTCGCCGAGCGCATCGCCGATCAGTTCGGCGTAGCCGGCGATGTTCGTCACGGGCGTGCGCAGCTCGTGCGAAACCGTCTTGAGGAACTCCTCGCGGAGTTCGACCGCGAGGGCGAGTTCGGTGACGTCGTTCATGATGATCAGGGTGCCGATCGCCTCACCGTCCCCCCGGGTGACAGGGCGGGCAGAAGCGGCGACCGCCATCTGCACGTCGGGCGGTCCGATCCATTCGACCTCGTTCGAGATCTCTTCGCCTTCCAGAGCCCGCGTGACCACGCGTCTCTCCGGGGCGACCGGGGTCGCGCGGTCGGCACCGAGCACGTGCTCACCCGCGTAGGGCGACTGGTCGACCTGCACACCGAGACGGTTGGCGATCCCGCGGGCGGCCGTGTTGGTGAGCGCGAGTTTCTTGGAGGTGTCGAAGAATCCGACGCCCGCGTCCATGGTGTCCAGGATGCTGCGCAGCAACACCGCCCGGTCCTCCGCTTCCTGGCGCGCCAGCTCGAGGCGCGCGCTGGCCGCCCGCACGCCACGGCTGCTCTCGGCCAACTTCTGCGCGGCGATGTACACGACGAGGGCGATGGCCGAGACGAGCAGGGGCAGCATCACGATGTTGACCCATTCGCCGCCGGCCGGAAGCCGCCCGAGCAGCACGTAGGGGAGTGAGGTGATGACACCGGTTCCCAGGATCGCGCAGATGATGCCGAGTCGTCCGAAGCCGTAGGCCAACCACAGCACGGGGAACATGACGAGCGTCGTCACGGCCGGAACATGCGTGAGCGCCTCGACGGGAATGAGCGCGACGGCGCCGACATCGATCAGGGCGACGATGATGAGCGCCTTCGCGGGGAAGCGTTCCCACGGGATGATGATGCCGGCCAGCGTGGCGATCAGCACCAACGCCCAGGCCGTCAGCAGCGGCGGTTCGACGACCAGGCCTGGCTCGACGATCGCCAGCCCGATGGCCATCACGATCGTGCTGGTGAAGAAGGGGAGTTGCGCGCGAGCCCACACCCGCAGACGACCGCGGGGCGTTTTCGATTCTTCGAACAGCGGCATCGGGGCCCCTTTCGCCGGTGTGCGAACACTAGTCGCGCTCGCCGAATCCCGCGCCCCCCTTTTGATTCCCCCTACGCTGTGCTCGTGCAGACACTCTCGCGAATCACCGACCAGGCCGACTTCACGGCACTCAACTCCGTTTCGGGCCTGTTCGGGCTCGTCGTCTACATCGTCATCGTCGTCGCGCTGTGGCGCGTGTTCGAAAAGGCCGGCTTCGCCGGGTGGCTGGCCATCATCCCGATCGTGAACGTGTTCTTCCTCGTCAAGATCGCCGGATTCTCGGGCTGGTACACGCTGCTCTACCTCATCCCGATCGTCAACATCGTGTTCCACATCATCGTTTCACTGCGCACCGGCAAGGCCTTCGGCCACGGCGCGGTGTTCTCGATCGTCCTGCTCTGGATCTTCGCCGCCATCGGCTACCTCATCATCGGCTTCGGCTCCGACCGCTACGACAAGGCCCGCATCCCCGCTTGACCCGCGCCTCCGGGCGGGCGGGCGGCGTCGCGAATCGAGGGGATGACGGAACGAGAGGATGCTTTCGCCCGAAATCGTCCTCGATCCCCGGCATCTCCTCGAAATCCGTCGCCGCGCGCGGCCCCAAGCGAAGAACGGCCCCCCAGCGGCCCCGAAGCAAAAGAACGGCCCCCCGGCGCAAGCCAGGGGGCCGTTCCGCAACAAAGGGTCAGACGATAGCGGCGCGCAGCTCGGCGGCTGCCGCGCCCACGTCGTCGGCGTTGTAGATCGCTCCGCCGGCCACGGCCACGCGGGCGCCTGACTGCTGCACCGAAGCGATCGTCGAGGCGTTGACGCCGCCGGCGACCGAGAACGGCACGCCGGATGCTTCGCCGTCGCGCAGCAGGGTCGAGAAGGTGAAGCCCTCTTCGACCTGCTCGTCGAGGCCGGCGTGCATCTCGACGAACTCGGCGCCGAGCGCGACGACCTCTTTGGCGCGGCCGGGCTTGTCGCTCACACCGATGAGGTCGACGACGATGCCCTTGCCGTGCTTCTTCGCGGCCTTGATCGCACCGGTGATGGTGCTGTCGCCGGCGACGCCGAGTACGGTCACGAGGTCGGCACCGGCCGAGAAGGCCACATCGGCCTCGAGCTCGCCGGCATCCATCGTCTTGAGGTCGGCGAAGACGATCTTGTCGGGGTGGGCCTCTTTGATGGCCGTGATCGCCGAGATGCCCGCGCTCTTGATGAGCGGGGTGCCGAGCTCGAGGATGTCGACGTGCGGCGCGGCAGCGGCGGCCAGGTCGAGTGCGGCCTCAGTGGTGAGGGTGTCCATGGCGAATTGCAGTTGCATGGTGGTTCCTTTCGAGGGGGGTCATTCGAGGTTGGAGTGGCGCGGCCAGAGCTCGTCGGCACTCGCCCCGGATCGTTTCCACAGGGCGTGGAAGAGGGCGTCGCCGAGCAGCACGACGGTCTGCTCGAAGAGCCCGCCCGCGTACTGCTGCGAGGCGGTCTCCGAGCGGTCTTGCTTGCCCGCCGCCGGCACGACGATCGTCGCGGTGGCAAGCGCCGCGAGGGGAGAGGATGCTGCGGTCGTGATCGCGACCACCGGGGCGCCCACCTCGACCGCGGTCTCTGCGGCGGTGAGGATCGAGCTAGTGGTTCCCGATCCGCTCGCCGTCAGCAGCAGATCGCCGGAGGTGATCGCGGGCGTGGTGACCTCACCGACCACGTGCACGGTGAGGCCCAGGTGCATGAAGCGCATCGCCGTCATCTGCAGGGCGAGACCCGAGCGGCCCGCGCCGAGTACGAAGACGCGGGGGGATGCTGCCACCAAGTCGGCGACGCGGTCCAGGCTCGCGGGATCCGCCGCGAGCAATCGGGCGACCACGGAATCGAGTTCGTCGGTGATCGTGCGCAGCGCCGTGCCCACCGCGGTCTCGTGCTCAGCATCCATTTCTCCAGCGTGCGCGCCCGCCGCCGAGAACCGCCCCGCCCGCCGGGGGAGTCGTACCTGGCCGAAAGAACAGGCCTACCCAACAGGGTAGGTTCGGGGCATGAGCGACGTCAGCACCCTCCCGTCTCCGGCCGAGCGGCACAAGGCGGCCGAGCACGCGCTCAGCGTCGCCGAGCAGGCGGATGAGCACGCGATCACGCTCGAATCCATCCTCGCGATCCTGCGTTCGACGCGCCTCGACGATCGCGCCGCGCGCACCCTCGCGATCGAGGCGGCGACCACGACCCTGGTCGGGCTGCGGATGGCGACCGACCACCAGCGCAGCAGCACGGTCGAGCCGGTGGTGGGAGCCTTCGCGCGGCTGCGCACCGACCTGCACCCGCTCGTGCGGTACGGCGACCTCGATGTGCAGTTCGTCGAGCCACCCGCCACCGGCCGCGCGCTCCCCGGCGAAGTGGCGCACGCCGCACGGGCGATCGTGCGCAGCGCCGTGCTGGCGCTCGTGGATCAGCGCGAGACCAGGCGCGTGCGCATCCAGTGGGACTGCGACGGGCTCAACCTACTCATCGGCGTGCGTGACGACGGCACCGGCGAGCTGACCGCGCACGATGATTCGCTGCGCCCGATCGTTGAGCGGGTCACCGCGCTCGACGGCGTCGTGTCGGTGTCGTCCACGCCCGGGTGGGGTTCGTCGATGGACATCCGCCTGCCGCTCGATCCGCCCGCCGAGCCCGAACCGCTGTCCGAGGCCGTCTCGCTCTCCGATCGAGAGCGGGAGGTGCTGCGCCTCATCATGTCGGGCGCGCGCAACCGCGAGATCGCGACGCAGCTGGCGATCAGCGACAGCACCGTGAAGTTCCACGTGTCGAACCTGCTGCGCAAGGCCGGCGCCCGCAGTCGCGCCGAGCTCGTCGCCCTCGCCCGGTAGAACGAAAGAACGGCCCCCCGGCGATGACGCCGAGGGGCCGTTCGTGAATCAGACTCAGCCCGCGGCGAGCGGACCGAACCCGGTCGGTGCGGTACGCGCGTTCGTGGCCTGCTCGAACGAGTACGCGAGCCCCAGCAGCGGGCCCTCCGAGAAGTCGCGCCCGAGCAACTCGAGGTTGACGCCCGCGCCCGGGATCGACTCGGTGGCCGATGCCTGGCCCATCGGCACCGAGACCGACGGCAGACCCGTGTTCGGGCTCAACCGCAGGTTGGTGCCCTGGGTGTTGTACGGCGTTCCCGAGGGGTAGATCATCGCATCGAGGTCGTTCGTGTCCATCAGGCCGGTGACGTACACCTTGCCGTCGGCGAGGACCTTCGTGTGCGAGCCCTCGGGGCCGGCCCACGCGGTGTAGGTCTCGGGAGTGACCGCGTTGCGCTGGTTGTACACGTTGCGACGCGAGTTGACGAAGCGCCCGCTGTCGAGGATCGCCGTGAGGCTGTCGGCGGTCACGGTCGGGTTCAGGTAGTCGTCGATGTACTCGTCGAGGTCGTGCTTGAACTCGTTCGTGCTGCCGCTGCCTTCGTTCAGCACCGTGTTCAGCTGCGCCGACCCCGGCACCTCGACGACCGTCGCGCCGAGCGCGCGCAGTTGCGTCAGAGTCTCGTTCCACAGCCGCACGGTCGTGGCGTTCGTGCCGACCATCGACGCGACATACCCGATGCGCGTGCCCGTGAGCGAGTCCGCGTCGAGGTACGAGGCGTACGAGGCCGGAACCTTGCCCTGCTGACGCGAAGTCACCGCGTCGTCCGCGTCGACGCCGATGACGGCGTCGAGAGCGACGGCCGCATCGGTGACCGAGCGGGTGATGGGGCCACCCGTGTCTTGGCTCAGCGCGAGGGGCACGATGCCGGCGCGGCTCGCGAGACCGACCGTGGGTCGCACCCCGACGAGCTGGTTGTACGAGGCGGGAACGCGGATCGATCCGCCGGTGTCGGTACCGAATCCGATGCCCGCGAGGTTGGCGGCGATCGCCGCACCCGTGCCACCGCTCGAGCCGCCCGCGGAGCGGCCGGTGTTGTACGGGCTCGCGACGAAGGTCGACGTGCCGGCCGCCTGGCCGGTCGTGTACTCCGAGACGAAGCCGTACGCGAACTCGTCAAGGCTGGTCTTGGCGAGAATGACCGCGCCGTCCGCGCGGAGGCCCTCGATCATGTGGGCGTCGGTCGAGGTCTGGTTGCCGTCCCAGCATCCGCACCCGGCGGTCGTGGGCATGTCGACCGTGTTGTAGTTGTCCTTCACAGCCGTCGGCACGCCGAGCAGCATGCTCGTCATACCCTTCTCGGCGCGGATGGCGTCGGCCTGCGCCGCTGCCGCGAGTGCCGTCGTCTCACCCACGGTGATGATCGAGTTCAGCGGACGGGTGCCCGAGATCACGGTCTTGTCGTAGGCCTTGATGCGGTCGATGTAGTCCTGGGTCAGTTCGACCGAGGTCACCACACCGGCATTCATCGCCGACTGGATCTCGACGACGTCGGCCTCGACCAGTTCGAACGGTCCGTCGTCGTAGATGATGCGCTGCGAGAGCTCGGCGAGGTCGGCGACATCGACCGTGCTGTCGGCGTCGACGTCGAACTGTGCGAGCTCGTCCCACAGGGGGTCTTCCGCGGTCGCACCGATGGCCGCGGCGACCAGAGCGAGGTCGTCGGCCGTCACCTGCTCGTCACCGGTGAGATCGAGCTCGGTGTAATACGGCGCGAGGAATACCGCGGTCGTGGGGGCGGGCGCCGGAGCTGCCATCGCAGCAGGAGCCGCGATCACACCACCGGCGACGACGGTCGCGAGCGCTGCGGCAACGGCGAGGCCGCGCCGAGTGGATGCTGTCACGAGGGAGCCTTTGCTGAGGGTCGGGGAGGAGAAGGGCGAGGTGACGCGTGCGCGGGTCATTCGGACACCGCCTGGCGGCGACGGATCACGAGCACGACGCCGAGCGCGATGAGCACGACGGCTCCCGCTCCGGCGAAGAGCCACGGGGTGGCGTCGGCACCGGTGTTTGCGAGCGGCTGCGACGGGTCGTCGCCCGAGACAGCCAGCGGCAGGCCGGTGGTCGACGGCGAAGCAGACGGTGACGCCGACGGCGAAGCGCTGTCGGACGGGTCGGGCGAGGGCGACGGATCGGGCAGCGCCGTCAGGGTGACGTCGACCGGCAGGCCGAGGACGGCACCGGACTGCGTGATGGTCTCGCCCGTGGAGCTGACCAGCTCGGCAGAGACGAGTTGGATGCTGGTGTCTCCGCCGCCGAGGGCCGTCAGCGAGAACGTGCCGAGCACCAGGGGCGTGGCGCTGGTCAGGCCCGGCGAGGTGCCGAGACGCGTGTGGGTGAGGAAGACGGCGTCGGCCGACGCGCTCGCCGTGGTGAAACCGCCGGCCGGTCCGGTCGCCGTAGCGGGGTCGAGCTGGAGCAGCGCCCCGTCGACCGCGAAAGTGAGGTCGTAGGCGTAGAGGTCGGTCACGCCCGTGGCGCTGACGGTGACCTCGATGCTCTCGCCTTCGGTGGCTTCGGTCGGGTCGACGTCGAACGTGATGACCGCGGTCGGGGGAGCAGCGAAGGCGGCCGGTGCGAGCACCGTCGAGCCGCCGACGAGGGCGAGCGAGGTGACGAGCAGGGCGATTCCGCGCGCGTGAGCGCGGCGGATCCCTCGTCGGGTGGGGAATGGAGACATGCGAAAGCAGCCCTTCTTCGGGTAGAGGGACTGCAGACACACGCGGGGGTCGCGTCTACGCGCCGGCGCGTCCCTTGCGGGTACCCGAACCATGGCAGACCATAATTTCCGCGTGAAGTCGCGGTGTTTCCGCCCGGTTTCCCCCGCCGAGTCGAACTGTCGACCGGTGCCCAACCCCAGTTCGCAAGGGGAATGCGTTCTCGCGTTTTCCGGCTGCGTGCCCTACGTTGAACCCAGGTGCAGCGTTGCACCCGCTGCCTCGGGGGAGGTACGCATCGACTCGGGGGAGCACCATGACAAGCACGAATGCGCCTGCGCCCGGCTAGTGTCCGCACCGGAACGCCAGGGGAGGACGAGTACTGCCGGCCGTCACCGTGTCGATGTGCTATCCGGCCGCCTTGGGCAACTTCGCCGCAGGCAAGCGACGCCGAGGGGAGCTACGGGGCACCGCTGCCAAGAAGATGCCCAGGGCCATCAGCGCAAACCCGGCGAACGAGGCCGTAGCTGGCGACCAACCAGTGACCGCCAGAGATGCCTCCTCCGATGATGGCACCGTAGGTTTCGCTACCGGCGAGGGCGCGATCACTCCGGACACGCTGCCGACTGGTGGATCGGCGGGTCGGGGAAGGGAAGGCACCGTCTGGCCAGGCGAAACTGGTTCGAGCGTGACCGCGACAACAGTTGAACCTTCCAAGCGGATCTCGACAGGGACCGAGCGCGCTAGCCATCGCCCGGATGCCTCCGAAACTGTGAGCTTGTACGAGGCGCTCGGCACTCCGTTGAACGCGAATGAGCCTCGGGCATCGGTGATGGCTTGCTGCGTAGCCACCCCATCGCTACGGATGAGGCTGACGGCGGCATTAGCTATGCCCACGCCATCTCCAGTGACGGTCCCCGTCAGAGAAATCTGGTTCGATCCAAGGACCACGTCGATCCCCCCTATGTCCTCGTCTCCGGTGATCGTGATGAGGGTGCCGTAGTCCTCGGGCTGGTAGCCGTTCGTGCCGTCGGGATAGAACTCGATGCGGTACACCCCGGGGTCTAGACCCGCGATGGTGTAGCTGCCGTCGCTACCGACACCGCTCGTAGATCGGCGACCGCCTTCCCCTAAAGCGCGCACGTCAATCTCACCTGCGTCAAGACGGCTCGCACCATTTGCTAATAAAACGTGGCCCGACACGGAAGCACCCCATGACAAGATGCCGTCGATGCCCCTGACTGCCTGCCCATCTGCCACGACAACGACCTGCGCCGATTCCGTCTCCCCGACGTCATTCCACCACTCTGGGCTGAACGAGGAGTTCGAGTCATAGGGCTCGAAGAGGATCAAGTACGAGCCATCGGGAACACCCGCTAGCTCGTATCGGTCATTCGAGCTCACCGTCGAATCAATCCACGTGACACCGTCATCCAGCAATAGGCTGACCTGCACGCGCGGGTCGAAATCGAACGGATTGATACCTGGTTGACTGGCAAAGCCCGAGATAGAACCGGCAGGCCCGTCAGCCAATGCCGGAGCCGGAAATACCCCGATGCCGCCGATCGCGAGGGCCGCGCCCACCCCTACGAGAATCCGTCTGTTGGTCATAGGTAGCCGGTCCTAACCTGCTTTGGAGCCACAGAGGTAGCGGTTCGCTTGGCTAATGTTCTTGGCTTCGATCGAACTTATCCATTGATGAGCAAGGAAATCCATCAGTTCTGGAAGGTCGGACACGGAGTCTCATGCTTACGGCTCCTCATGGCGCGAGCCATAGCCGGCCAGATGCATGCGTTTGGATACTGTGTTGAGGAACTGATAATGTCCCCCAATCGGGGGACGTGGGGGGCGCAAGGTAGCGCAGCGTCGTGCCCGTAGAAGCAGGCCGTCGTGGTTGATCAGACTCGCTCCGAACCGGAGCTACCGTCGTTTAGTGAGACCGCATCAGGCGCGAGGGGCGCGCTCTGCCGCGAGTGCTGTCACCCGGCGATCATCACGCCGCGGCGACCGTCGATCTTGCGGCGTGTGATGCGGCTGCGACCGCGGCCGGCGGAGTGCCAGGTGGAGGAACAGGACTACTCCGGTCTCGCACCACTACCGTGTGGATGCCGCGACGCCTGCCACGGTTCCTAGATCCTGTAGTCGGCCTTCAGCTTCAGCGCTCTGCGATCCTCAGGAGGCATCTCCTGCCAGGAGTCCGGGGTGTCGACGGATGGCTTGACGCCAGATGACAGCATCGCGAGGTCCGCCGGCACGAGCTCAGTGGAGTCCGCGGCGGTCGCGCAAGACTTTGGCCCGGCCGTGTCTAACGCGATGAACCCGATGGCGGCGTTGACCGGCCCCAATACCTCGGCCTCCTCATTCGTCTCGCCGGACGGCGAAAGAGACGAATTGGCCGCTGTCGAGCTGAGGTTCGGCGCAGAGAATCAGCGGAGATGGTGAGTGCCGGGGACCGCGATCCGGCTGGCCGAGTTCTAGGGTTGCTAGTGGGTACGCTCGCAGCGTGGATCAAGAAGTACGAAGTCCGGGGACGCCAGTGCCCGGTGAAGACTCTGGGGCGCATGGTTCCGCGGGTGGGCATCTCACGGGCCGCCGCACCTTCTTAGCTGCGGCCGCTGCGGCAGCGGTAGCAACCCCGACTGCGATTCTTGGAACCAATCTGGCTCATGGCGATCGCCCGACCGATGGCGAGGTCGCGCCCGCTGTCGGAGCGGACGTACGGCAGTTTGGGGCGGTGGGGGACGGTGTAGCCGACGATTCCGCCGCCTTTGCCGCCGCGCTGCGGGCATCACCGCTCGTCTTCGTTCCGCCCGGGGACTATCGGCTTGCCAAGAGCATCCGCATCACAAGGTCGGGCACCACGCTCCGCTTAACCAGCGGGACCCGCCTCATCGCAGACACCCGTAGTCCCGTGATCATCAGCGAAGGCAACAGTGCAGTAGCCGTCCTAGGTGACGGCGCGCAGATCGATCTTGACGGGAAGTCAGACCGGGGCGTGTGGGTAACTGGCCATACAGGCGCTACCGTTGAAAACGTCATCGTGCGGGACCTCGTGATCAGCAATCACCGCGCGGGCATTGAACCCGGTGCGGCCGCAGTCGGGGTGTCCTTCGCTAGCGAGGTTGCGCTCATGAACCTCTCGGTGCGGAACTACGGACGCGACCAGGATCTCCGATCAACTCTGAACGATGAGGGACAGGCAGACTCCCAGGTCTACGGACTCGGAATATTCGATTCGAGCCGCGTCTCAGTCGTCGCCTTCCGAGCTGAGGAGACCTGTGTCGGGATTGAGATCGTGCAATGCACGGACGTCACGGTCACCGACTTCGCACTGGCCGACGGGTCGGACAACGGGGTGTATATCCTTTCGGGCTCGCGTCGTATCGCCCTCAACGGAGGCTCGATCCGCGCCTTCGAGGAAGGGGTTGTTGTGCTCAGCCCCGGCGTCGACATCTACGGCGTGTCGATTGAAGCTTGCACCAACAAAGCGGTGTCCGTGCGGCATGCATCCGATCTGAAGATCACGGGTTGCCGATTCCAGATGAACACTGTCGCTATCGGCGACGATGCCAGCGGTCGTGTGAATGACCGACTGGTCGTCGCAAGTTGCACATTCCTGGACAACCTCAAGCGCGACGTCTATCTCGTTTCCGCCCAGGATGCGAGCTTCACTGACAACGACTTCCGCTCGTCTACCTCGCAAGAGCGAGAAGACCTCGTGCGCTTAAGGGACGCGAAGCGGGCCCGGTTCGTGAACAACACTTTCGCCGACGCGGAACGGAGCACGAGATTCTCTGCTGTGCTATCGGGTGAGTGCGAAGACTGTCTCGTGACGTTGAACACATTTGTCGGAGGAAGAACGGGCATCAGGCTCCTCGCCGAGGACGACGTCGGACCCGCCCGAACCCGTATCGCGCTCAACGTTTTCCCTGGTGTCGGGCAAGACGAAGCCTTCACCCCCCTGGAACAGTCCGCAAGTCTACGAGGGACCGTGTTCATGGACTTCGGCACCTGAGGCATCCTGCGAAAAGCGCTGCAGCTGGGGTTCGTCCCACGACTCTAGGGTCGAGCGGTACGCAGCGCAGAGCCACGGGGCAGAAGCATGGCAGTCGACTTGCTGGGTCTGCACCACAGGCTGGACCGACTGGGCAGCGACAAGCAGCTTCGGGTGATCGGCCGGGAATTCCCTCGACAGTCGCGACGTTCGGGCGGCTCGCGGTCGCTATGGGATGAGGTGATCGGGAAGCACTCCGCCGGGAGCGTGTCGCACCCGGCGATCATCCCCCTGCGTCACCCGTCACTGCGGCGCAAGCTGTTCCGCATGCGTCCCCGCCCGGCGGAACGCCATGTGGAGGGGCAGGACTAACTTCCTCTCGCACCCCTGCTGTGCGGGCGCCGCAACGCCTGCCACGGCTGCTGGGTCCCTGACGCGGCTCTTCGGTCTCAGCGCTGCACGCATCTGGGTAGCGGTAATCACCTGCGGCGTCGGCTAGCTTCTGGCCCGCCGGCAGGAAAGTTCGTTCGCACTTGATGAGCTGGCCCCGCCCATTTTCACTCCTCGTAGAGACGATGCCGCTGAACGGGAGCCCCGTCGTAATGAGCTGGTGACGTGGTGCCCCTAGTATCACCCCCGGAGAGGTGCGTCCCCATGAGTTCTGGCACAGCCGAAAGGCATCCCGCAATGGCTGCGACTGCAGTTGTGAAGAAGACGACGTTCCGACCAGACATCCAGGGATTGCGTGCGCTGGCGGTAGTCGCAGTCATCCTCGATCACCTGATCGGCTGGCCACTTGGCGGTTTCGTAGGCGTTGATGTGTTCTTCGTGATCTCAGGTTTCTTGATTACGAGCTTGCTTCTTCGCGAGTACGACAAGACCGGGACCATCTCGTTTACTGGCTTCTACGCCCGGCGAGCAAAACGCATCCTTCCTGCTGCGACTCTCGTAGTCGTGGTGACCATCGCGGCTGGGTATGTCGTTTTCAGTTCGGTGCGAGCTAGCCAAACCGTCTGGGACGGAATCTGGGCGACGTTCTTTGCAGCGAACTGGCGGTTCGCGATCCAGGGAACCGACTACTTCAACGCTGAGTTTGCGGCCTCCCCGCTCCAGCATTATTGGTCTCTCTCCGTAGAAGAACAGTTTTACTTCGTCTGGCCATGGCTCATGCTGCTCATCTTCATCGCCGCCGCGCGATGGCGCCCCAGTAAGGTCCGCACAACAGCACATCGCGCTATAGGGGCCGCCATCGCGATCATCACGGTGGCCTCGTTCGCATGGGCAATCTGGGACACCGCAAACAACCCAACGTGGGCGTACTTCTCCACGTTCACGCGCACCTGGGAGCTGGGGATTGGGGCACTGATTGCCATCGGGGCTGGGATATTTGCACGCATCCCCAACGGGTTGCGGCCAGTTCTCGGGTGGGTTGGGCTGCTCGGGATAATCGCTTCGTTCTTCATCGTCAGCGACGCGCGTGGAGGGTTTCCCGCACCTTGGGCGGCGCTACCCGTGGTGGCCACCGCACTCGTCATCGTCGCCGGCACGGGCGGAGCGCAGCGATGGGTATGGCCGATTATGAATCCGATCAGCTCATGGGTGGGTGACGTCTCGTACTCCCTCTACGTGTGGCACTTCCCAGTAATCATCATCCTCGCGATTCTGATGCCAACAGATGCGCCGTACTACGTCCTGTGCGGAGTGCTCATTCTTGGGTTTTCGACCGCCTCGTACTACCTCGTCGAAGACCCCATCCGCCGGTATCAGTCAGGGCAGTTGAGAGCCGCAATCTCCGGGGCAGCGGGTCGAGGGGCGGTCAGCAGGATCCAGCTCACTGGGGTTTCGATCATCGCGGTGATTACCATCGGGCTTAGCGCTTGGGCGCTCACACCTGTGCGCGTGGTGAGCGCGGCCCCACTCTGGGATCCCCGAGATGGCAACGCGACCGCGGAGGCCACGCAGCCGACGACTCCGGCAGGGGAGCTGGTCGGAAGGATTGAAGCATCGCTCACCGCAACGTCGTGGCCCGCTCTCGACCCGGCCCTCGACCAGCTTGGCCAAGCCGCGGCCGCGCCGGAGTGGACGTCGGATTCATGCCTGGATGTCACGCCTGAGAAGGTTGATCGTTGCACGTATGGGACCACGGAATCCGACCTGACCGCCGTGGTCATCGGTGACTCGGTGAGCGTCAGCTGGATGCCCGGGATCCGGGCAGCCCTCGAGCCCGCCGGTTACAGCGTCCGCAGCCTGACTTACGGCCAGTGCCCTGCCGCCATCATTGACGTCTCTGGGCGCGGCAAGGACGATTCTTTCACTGAGGAATGCAGAGCTCATAACCAATGGGTTCGTGAGACGCTTGCAGAGCTGAAGCCGACCCTTGTCATTGCGTCATCCGCTTCGAACACCATAGAACGAGTGCTGACCTCGGGCGGTGAGCCTCCCGAACAGGCGTTTGAGTCTGCTTTGGAGGAGTCTTTTGCCGCGGCGAAGCTAAACGGATCTCGTGTCGTTGTCCTGCCGCCCAACCCCCGGGGAAAGGGCTTGGTTGACTGTTACACGGCCGTTGCGTCTCCTCAGGATTGTGTGACCGATCCTCCGGCGCAGTACCTCGCGACGGTCGCGGCGATGAAGCAGGCGGCAACCTCCGCCGACGTCGAGTTCGTCGAGACTGAAGGTTGGTTCTGCGCGCGTAGCTTGTGCCCAGCTTTTGTGGGAACGACGCCGATGACCTTCGACGGCACGCACCTCACAGGCAAGTACTCGCGCGAACTGGGCCCGCTGCTGGCGCCGGTTCTGCTCACTCCGCCCGCCACATAGCCGGGTCAGACTCCCGGAGCTGGGGAGGTACCAACTGCGTGACGGAACCCCGTGCGGTGTCGGTCAAGTCAGCTCCCGATTCGATTCCGTCGCCGGCTCGGATACGGATTGCCCACAGGTGTAAGCCTCGTGGCGGAGTTCCGCTTCCGGAACGGGGACAAAGAACCGTGGGAAGAGACGCGGCCGAGGTACGCCAGCGCCTCAGTTAGGGGCGCCCCATTCCGTGATACTCCCATCCCGCCGCGCGCCATTCTTTGGCGTCGAGACAGTTTCTTCCATCGATGATGACCCTGCTGTTGACAATCGAGGCAGCGTGCTCGGCAGATAGATTGTGGCGGTACTCGTCCCACTCGGTTACTACGATCACGGCGTCCGCTCCGCGGAGTGCCTCGTCGCGATCCTCGACATAGTTGAGTTGCGGGTGGACGCGGCGGGCGTTCTCGATCGCAGCAGGATCGGTGACCGTGACCCACGCTCCGAGTCCGTGGAGGCGGACGGCCACGTCTAGGGCGGGGGAGTCCCGGATGTCATCGCTGTGGGGCTTGAAAGCCGCGCCGAGGACAGTCACGTTCTTCTTGAACACTGACCCCCCGAGAGCTTCCACCACGATCTCGACGGCCCGGTCGCGGCGGCGGAGGTTGATGGCGTCAATCTCCCTCAAGAAGGCGACGGATTCACCGCGCCCGAGTTCCTCGGCGCGCGCCGAAAATGCTCGAATGTCCTTAGGGAGGCATCCGCCGCCAAATCCGATCCCCGCCTTCAAGAATTGGCGTCCGATGCGCTCGTCGTGGCCAATGGCTTCAGCCAGTCGTGTTACGTCTGCTCCGGCCACTTCGGCAATCTCGGCCATCGCATTGATGAAAGAGATTTTCGTGGCGAGGAAAGCGTTGGCGGCAACCTTTACAAGCTCCGCTGTGGGGCGGTCCATGACCAGAAATGGGGTGCCTTTGGCGATAGCCGGGTGGTAGACCTCGCGGAGGATGGCAGCCGCAGCCTCCCCAGACTCGCCCTCGGGCACCCCAACTACCAGACGGTCTGGGTCGATAGTGTCCTGAACCGCCCAGCCTTCGCGAAGAAATTCTGGATTCCACACAAGAGTGGATCCGGTGGCAGTCACTCTCTGTGAAAGCTCGGCCGCAGTCCCGACGGGGACCGTTGACTTGCCCGCGACGATGTCGCCCTCGGTCAGGTAGGGGAGGAGCGCGTCGACGGCGGCGTTTACGTACGTCAGGTCAGCCGCATAGCTATCCTTCTGCTGAGGAGTACCTACCCCGACGAAATGAACTTTGGCTCCGCGCGCTTCGGACATGTCAGTGGTGAATCGAAGCCGACCCGACTCGATACCATCGGTCAGAATCTCCTGCAGACCAGGCTCGAAGAACGGGGCCTTCCCTTCTGACAGGGTGGCGATCTTGCGCTCATCGACGTCGATCCCGACCACGTCATGGCCAATCGACGCCATTGCCGCGGCATGGACCGCACCCAGATAACCGCAACCGATGACAGACAGACGCATGAGACTCCTCGAGAAAAGACTTCAGGATGCCGGCGGCCTTGGCGGCGGTGAACGCTAATTTCAGTGTGCTGAATCTTCATACCAGACCCGACTGTCGTCTCGTGTTTCAGGGGATCGCACGATGGTTCGCAAAGACTGGAAGTTAGACGTGATCCGGTCAGGCGATCACCTCGATCGGCAGACCACGACCGCGCCGACTTGCCCGCCGGATTCCTCACTTCCCGCTGCACGTTTCGCGAGGCGGACCTGACCCCCGACAGTGAGTTGGTGGACGGTCATATCGAGCGCTCGCTATTGGGTAGCATTTGGTTCGTGCGCGATAGGACGGACTACTGAGCCTCGCCGGCGCGGCCGCTCGAGGAGGAGCGGTCACCCTCGCCGGACAATTGGCCAGAGCGGGAATACAGTTCCTGGGCGTCGCCGTTCTGGCCCGACTGATTTCCCAACAGGACTTTGGGCTCGTGGCGATGTGCGTCGCGTTCATCGGGATCGCTACGGTCCTGGGTGATTTTGGGCTCTCTATGGCAGCGATTCAGTCGCAAACCATCACGCACGGTCAGCGCAGCAACCTCTTCTGGACAAACACCCTCATTGGTGCTGTGCTCTTCGGCGTGGTGCTGGCTGTAGCCCCTGCCATCGCGCTCTTCTATGGACAGCCCCAGCTTGTGGACATCACGCGGGCGCTAGCGGTGACCTTTCTCCTCAACTCCCTTGCCGCACAGTTTCGGGCCGAAGTTTCGATGCGGCTTCGGTTCAAGTGGTTGATGACAGCTGACGTTGGGTCCGCCGCGGTCGCCCTCGGAGTCGCGATCTTCCTGGCCTTCCAGGGTGCGGGTTACTGGGCCCTCGTGGCACAACAGATCACCGTCGCGGTTGTCACTCTCGTTATTCTTGTGGTCGGCGCTAGCTGGATCCCAGGGCTCCCGCGGAGGGGCGAGGGCATGCGGGCGTTGTACACGTTCGGAGCCAACACACTCGGTGTGCAGCTGCTCACCTACGCCACCTCGAACGTAGACAGCATTCTCGTCGGCCGAGTTTGGGGAGCTCAATCCCTCGGAATCTACGACCGCGCGTTCCGTCTGTTCCGGCTACCTCTACAACAGATCGCGGCACCAATGACCAAGGTAGCGATGCCCATCCTGTCTCGTCTTCAGGATGACGTTAGGTATGACGCGTACCTCGCGAGAGCGCAACTGGTCCTCGGGTACTCGTTTGGTGGAGCCTTCTTGCTGCTGGCGGGGATGTCGGGCCCGGTCATCGAGATACTCCTTGGTCCCGGTTGGGATCTGGCAAAGCCAATCTTCGCTGTGCTTGCCGTGGGCGGCGTGTTCCAGGGCATCGGCTATGTCTACTACTGGGTGTTCCTCTCTCGTGCCCTTACCGGCGTCCAGCTGAGATGGACCGTTATCAGTCGATCGGCCACCATCGGCCTGATGCTTGTCGGGGTTGCTTGGGGGCCTGTCGGGGTCGCGGCAGCAGCTTCGGCTGGCCAAGCACTCAACTGGACATTGTTGACTCTGTTTCCCATGCGCAAAGCGGGACTGCGACGGGCTCCTCTTGTAATTGCTGCTCTACGCCCGATCACCTTCCTAGCGCCCCTGTCAATCGTCAGCTTCGTTCTCTCCTATACGCTGCTCGAGCCACTCGGTGCCTGGGTCTCCCTAGCAATACTGATGTCGATAGCTCTCGCTTATCTCGCGGCCGGCGCACTAGTTGCTCCCATTCGCGATGACTATCGCAAAATCTGGGACGTCGTGAGACGTCTTCGCCGCTAACTTTCCGACGGAAGGTAGACCGCAATGCCCATTGACGTTGTGCACTTCAACCCGGTCCGAAGGCGGCCGGGTGTTCTAGGCCGATTCCTTCCCCGCCGGCCGCTGAACAACTTCGGTGATCTGCTCGGCCCACTTCTTGTGGCCGCGATCGTGAAATCGCAGGGGTTGCGCGACACCACCGTTGGGGGGACCAGGCTCGTAACTGTGGGTTCGATCATGAAGTTGACACAACCGGGTGATGTCGTCTGGGGCACAGGCGTCAACGGCAAGTCCATGGACACGGGTGCGGCGCCGGCCCTGGACGTCCGGTCGGTACGGGGTCCGCGAACCCGAGATCTCCTAGTCGCCCGCGGGACCGAAGTCCCGGAAATCTTCGGCGACCCTGCCCTTTTATGGTCGACGTTCTGGCCGCGCAGGGAGTACTTGAGCAGTGCGCCATCCCGTCACGAACTATCGCCGGTAGGGGTGGTGCCAAACTTTCACGATCGGGTACGGACACGCGACCGAAGGCTGATCGACCCGCTGTCGCCGCCCCACGAGGTCATTGGTCGGATAGCGAGGAGCGCCTTCATCTGTGGCTCTTCGCTCCATGGGATTGTGATCGCAGAGTCTTTCGGGATCCCTGCCCGTCTCATCCGGCCAGGTGCCGAGCATTCGTTTAAGTACGACGATTACTACGCGGGCACCGGGCGCGAGTCCTATCAACCTGCCAACTCGGTTTCGGAGGCGATCGAGATGGGTGGCGAACCACCCGCTGATTACGACGCGGCGGCCTTGCTGGCAGCGTTTCCTCTCGACCTGTGGGCTTCCTGACGGCTGACGTCCAGGCGCAACTTCGCGACGTTCTCAAACTGACCAACGCCGTTCGTAATCTCGTAACAGGGCGCTGATAGCGTCAAGCCATGCCGTCCGCCGGAGTCCTCGCCCCCAAGATCGGTCATATCCCGTCCCTCAACGGGCTTCGCGCGGCTGCGATCGCCCTCGTTGTATATACGCATGCGGGTTTCCCTGGTCCATTCTCCGGTGGCAGCGGAGTTGCTCTCTTCTTCTTCCTGAGCGGGTATCTCATCACGACCCTCTTGCGAGCGGAGTGGGACCGGTTCGATCGAATCTCTTTAGGTGGCTTCTACCTGCGCCGAGCGCTCAGGATCTTTCCGCCCATGTATATCGTCATCGCCATCGTGATTCTGCTCTCGATTGTTGGCGTACTCCCGAACACACTCTCACCGGGTGGGACAATCTCAACCAGTCTCTTCTTCACGAACTACTGGATCATCATCGACGGGCACGAGAACGTTCCCGCGGGTCTTGGTGTGTTTTGGTCTCTAGCCGTCGAGGAGCATTTTTATTTGGTGTTTCCGCTGGCGTATATCGCTATGAGGAAATGGCTCCCCAACAGAAGACATCAAGTCGCCGTCCTAGCGGCGGTCTGCATCGTCATCTTGGGTTGGCGTATTTTCCTTGATCTCAACGGGGCAAGCGATGTTCGGCTTTATTACGCGACCGACACGCGGGTGGATGCCCTCCTCTGGGGGGCCATCCTCGCGATCGGGTTCAACCCTGTGTACGGGGAGGTAAAGCTTCCTAAACAACGCTGGGTTGGATCGGCCGTCGTGATCGTGTCGGCGGTGATTTTCTGGGCAGCCACTCGGATCCCCGGCGAATTCGTGTACGGCTTCACCATCCAGAGCCTGGCCGCGTTCGGCATTTTCATCCCAGTATTGCTCGCGCCGCAATCGTGGATTGGGCGGGTTCTTAATTGGCGCCCGATCGCCTGGATCGGTCTCATCTCGTACTCGCTATATCTCACCCATCGATGGGCCCTGATCGGTGGAGAGGAATGGTTGGGCTGGCCGCTCGGGGCGGTCGTTGGCATTGGATTCGCAATCCTTCTATCGTGGGCCATGAGAGTAGTCGTCGAACGTCCGTTTGAGCGATTGAGGAAGCGGCTTAGCAAGGTAGGCGAGAACCCAAACGAGGGTCCGCCCATGGAGGCGCTCGCCCACTCGGAAGTCGCAGCAGCGACGGGCACCTCGGCAACGGTGCGGCCGACCATCGGGCGCAAGTCCGCCGACACCTAATTTTCCCGACAGTGATCGATATGGACGGAACGGGCGTCTTCCTGACTTCGCGATGCCCAGCCATGACCAGCCACGACGAGACCACTATTTTGAGCCCCATGAAATCACCGGAGTTGCTCGCCCACATGATCTGCCCCACCCTCCGGAGTCTCTGCACGTCATTGGCGAGTCGAAGTGCCGTTGTACGTCGTGCCGTAACCGGCTGGGCAAGGTGAGATGGGAAAGTTAGAGGGATCCCGCGACCAGAGCATCACGATACTCGAGTCCGTTGTGGGGCCGGGTAGAACAGTCAAATACATTGACCAGGTCGTCCGGCATGCGCCCGGTAATGTCGACTTCATCTATTTCTCGTGGGTCCGTGCCTTCTTTAGACGTTACGACGTCTTTCACGTTCATTGGCCAGAGTTTCTGCTTCGGGATAAAGCAAAGGTGCGAGGCGTGATGAAGCAGGCTCTTTTTTCAATTCTTCTCTCGGTTCTAAGGCTCCGAGGAGTGCCTATTGTTCGGACGGTTCACAACCTCGACCCGCACGGGCGTCTGAGCGCGTCTCAACAACGGCTCCTATCGAGGCTGGATGGTGAGACAGCGCTGTTCGTGAAGTTGAACCGCTGTACCGCAGTACCGGCCGGCGCGAAGTCTGTGGTTATCCCGCACGGTGACTACCGGGAGCAGTTCCGAAAGTTGCCTAGCGTGGAGACTGAACCGGGACGGTGGTTGTCGATTGGCCGCTTGGAGCCATACAAGGGAGTGGACCGTCTAATCGAGGCTGTAAAGGTGGCGGGGCGAACGGGTGAGTCCTTACGTATCGTTGGGTCCGCGTCGCAAGCGATGCAGCAGTCTCTTCTCGCCTCTCTCCGCGGCTGGTCCAGAGAAGACGTGGAAGTGTCGACTCTCTTCGAGTTCGTGTCGGACGCGGACATGGCGAGTGAAATTGGGCGAGCAGAGTGTGTGGTGTTGCCCTACACCGAGATGCTCAACTCTGGCATCGCGCTCGTCGCGCTGTCCCTGAATACGCCAATCGTCGTTCCACAGGGATGCGTCAATGACGAGCTGGCGGCTGAGTGCGGCCCTGGATGGGTGATTCGATACGAGGGCGAGTTCACCCCTGCAACCCTCGACGAGATGCGGGAACAGTTAAGGGGTCCAAGATCAGACTCGCCGAACCTCCGCGGCAGAGACTGGCCGTCGGTCGCACGGTCGTACGCGGACGCGTTCAAGCAAGTGGCTCAGATAGAATAAGGGCGACATCACGTGAAAATCGTCGATAACAGATTCCCCGAGAGCGCGTGCGCACGCACGTGTGTTGTAGGTGCCAGTGCGGCGCGGGCCTTCGAACCCGCGGCGCTGTCCTGCGGTGCCGAAGGGACAACTAAGCGGGGGTATGGCGATGGCCACGCGTGAAGTGAGGCACCCACAAGGCTCCCGGACGAGACAGGCACGAAGCCTCGCGCTACAGCTTTTTCTGGCACTGTTTGTTCTTCGCCTGTTCGCTGACGCAAAGTTCATTCCCGGGGGGCTTAGCTCGGCTCTGAATCTTGCTATCCTCTACGGCGCCATAGCCGGCGGGTTCTTAGTGTCCACTCAGCGAAATGCGCGTACGAAGCGCATCACTATTCCAGTCTTTGTCGCTTTCGTCGTTACGTGGTTCTTGATAGGGGTAATAGAGGTCGGCTTTGCCCAGCCACTGACGAGCGCCGCGTTGCGTTTCCTCGCCTTGATCGGGATGGCCGTGCTAGCGAGAGTGGCCGTTCGGGAGATTGGGCCCTCGCGATTTGCCGTGCTTCTCGTCTGGGGGGCTTTCCCGGCGGTGCTGATCCTCGCAGTCGCGACACTGACGCATTCCCCGCTCTTCTTTGCCGTCTCGACCGGGCGAGCATTTGGCACGTTCAACCACACCAACTCGGCCGCCAGCTTCATCGCAATTTACATACTATTGCTTGCTTATTTGCTGCTGCGGCAGCCTCGGTGGCGTTATGCGCTCGCGCTCGTCGTGTCTGTAGTTGGTGTCGTCGGGACACTGAGTATGGGAGGGCTGATCGCGCTGCTGTCTGGGTTGATTCTGTTACTTCTACTCTCGGGGGCAGGGGTTGGCGTTAAGGTTGCGGCGCTCGGAGGAGTCGTTGTCAGTGTCGTGGCGGTGCTCGCCAGTGGCGCCTTGAGTACTCGACTGGAAGAGCTGCAGACCACGGTTTCATTCGATGATGCGAACAGCCGCAGCATCACCAACAGTTTGGACTGGCGGTTTTACAACTGGCGTCGTCTTCTCGATATATGGGAAGAGCGTCCCATCTTTGGCATCGGGCTTGGACGGGCCGACTTCGATGCCCAGCCGATCGGCAAGCAGCCCCACAGCGAGTTCGTTCGATTGCTGGTTGAGACAGGCTTAATTGGATCAGCCGTGATCTTCTTACTCGTTGCCACCGCGGTAGTGCTTCTCGTCCGGGATCGCGAAGTCGATCCTTGGGGCAAGGCCCTTGCCGTGTCGACATTGGCAACCCTCCTCGTTAACGCAATTGCCTCTAATACGACTTCTTATGCCCCAACAATGATGCTGTGCATAGCTACATGGGCGGTCGGCTCGAACACTCTGAAGGACGGGCCCGGGGCTTTACCCCGGGGGAAAGCGAGACGAGCCATGGCGCAATACCGAAGCGGGCTACTGACTAATGGGTGATGGTGCTGGTGTGACATTCAGTCCAGATGATCGACTGGTCTTGGTCGCTTCAACCGGGGGACACCTTGAGCAGCTGTTCAGGTGGGCTCAACGGTGGGGCCTGAGTCGGGAAAACGTTGAATGGGTGACGTTCTCGAACGAACAAAGTCGGTCCCTGCTGGAAGACTGGCGCGTGACCTACATCGATTACGTAAGGCCACGCGACCTCGTCGGAGCTGTCCGGGCGGTTTCGCCGATCCGTGAAGCCGCACGGCGTATCGCGGCGGTAGCGATTGTGAGTACCGGCGCGGCTGTCGCCGTGTCGGGAGCAATAGCGGCGCGACGGGACAAGATTCCCTTCACCTACATCGAATCTCTCGCAAGGGTCGATCGCCTTTCGACGACGGCCAAGATTCTGTCTCCAGTTCCTGGAGTGGACAGGTTTGTGCAGTCCGAAGCCCTCGTTTCGAACAGGTTCTCGTACGCGGGTTCCATTTTGGACGATTTCACCATTGAGAAGCGGTTGCCCCGCGAGGAATCGGAACGCCTTCGCATCTTTGTGACTCTAGGCACGATCCGGCCGTACGGATTCAACCGTCTACTGGCGGCACTCGATGAGTTGACCAAGACAGATGACGTGGTGTGGCAAGTCGGCGAATCGACCTACGTGCCCTCTCACGGTTTGATTGTCCGATCAATGGATAGAGGGAAGCTGCTTGAACAGCTCCGGATCGCTGATGTAGTCGTCTCTCACGCCGGAGTCGGATCGATTCTCGCCGCCCTGGGTGAGGGGCGGGTCCCGCTAGTCGTTTCCCGTAAGAAGAAGTTTGGCGAGCACATCGACGACCATCAACTGGATATCGCCAGGATGTTGGACGCGCGTGGTCTGGTTCGGTCCGCGGAGGTAGATGAGATTGATAGGGGAATGCTTGTGTCGACCACGGGTCTTTTGAGCAAGGTGCGAGTGGCCTCATGAGCAACCGCAACCGCAGCATCACCCTCCCCGCCCGATCTCGCCTGATTCTTCATAAGTTTGACCCGTCGACTCCTGCGCCCGGGGGGATCGACACCTGCATTCGGGGGATCATCAAATATGGTGACCCTGAGGAAGCATTGGCAATCGTGGGTGTCTCGAGCGAGGAGGGCGCGGACACCGGAATCGGCGTCTGGTCCGAGCGCGAGCTCTATGGCCGTACTTTCCAATTTCTGCCGGTAGCGTCTTTGGATCCCGGGAACCAGATAAGGCGAATGCCCCACTCCGCCCTCATCGGTGCGGGACTTGTGAGGTACAAGAATCGTGTACCCCGTACACAGTACCTACAGACGCACCGGGCAGATCTTGGACTACTCGGGTCTTCACTGCTCACAGGGCGTCACGACTACTTCATTCACACTCAGGAGTCGGGCATTCTCGGAGCTGATTCTGATTCATTTTGGAAACGTGCCGGGTCTATCCACCGGGGCGTAGAGAAGCGAGTAGTCAAGCGTGCCTCTCGAGTGCGAGTATTCAACCCCACGTATGCGGAGACGGTCGCCCAATGGAACCCGCACACGAAAGCGTCTCCCACCTGGTGGGACCCGGAGCTCATCCGGCCACGGGCCGCAGGGGCGCGACGGTCTAGAAAGTTGCTGTGGGTCGGGCGGTTGGAACAACCCAAAGTTCCGTCATTAGCGTTGGAGACACTACGTGTTCTCCGAGACACAGCACCGGAAGAAGACTGGTCGCTCCGGATTGTGGGTACGGGGAACCTAGTGGGCGAGCTGAAGGCCTCGAGCCGCGGGCTCGGGCTGGAAGATTATGTGACGTTCGTAGGTCGCCTCAGGCCCGACGAAGTTATGCAAGAGATGGCCGATGCAAGCATTCTCATGATGACGTCGGTGGCCGGGTACGAGGGGTTCCCACGTGTTCTCGTCGAAGGGTTGGCCAACGGGCTTAGCGCCGTCGTGACCCATGGTGCTGATACCGGTGGTTTGGTGGCTGACGGCATGAACGGCTACAGAGCGGCACCCAACGCCACGGACTTTGCCAGACGCGTGCGAGAGGCAATTGCACTGCGCCCCGAGGACTCCCGTATCTCTGTTGAACACCTGTCGGCGCCCCGCGTCGTCGAGGCCTTGTACGCGAACTAATCTCGCCCCACCTGCAGGAGTATCCAATGAAAGTTGTTGTAACAGGCGCGGCTGGCTTCGTTGGCAGTCGCATTGCACGCCGAGCCCTCTCCGAGGGACACGAGGTGGTCGGTATTGACGCGGTCACCGACTACTACGATCCATCCATCAAACGAGCGAATCTCCAACCGCTCATTGAGGCTGGGATGCGAGTTTTTGAGCAGGATCTGATGGATCTAGACCTGCCCGCGGTACTCGACGGCGCTGAGGTGGTGTTCCACCAGGCCGGCCAGCCAGGGGTGCGGAGCTCTTGGGGCACCGAGTTTGATGTATACCTTCGCGCGAACGTCGCCGCTACGCAAAGGCTGCTTGAGGCAGCGGTCGGCAGCAAAACCCTCCGCTCGCTCGTCTACGCGTCGTCGTCGTCCGTGTACGGCGACGCGGAGAGCTTCCCGACTTCTGAGTCGGCTAGGCCCGTGCCCCTGAGCCCGTACGGAGTATCTAAGCTGGCGGCCGAGCACCTATGCACGCTCTATGCGCGCAATTTTGGCGTGCCGGCAGTTTCCTTGCGATACTTCACGGTCTACGGACCCGGCCAGAGGCCGGACATGGCGTTCACTCGTTTCTGCAGGGCCGCAGTCACGTCGACTCCTATCACCCTTTATGGGGATGGAACACAGATACGGGACTTCACCTTCGTTGACGATGTCGTCGATGCCAATTTCAAGGCTGGATTCGGGTCGGCAACTGCCGGCTCGGTGTTCAACGTGGCTGGCGGGAGCAACGTAACCGTCAACGAAGTGATTGCGACACTGTCGGAGTTGGCAGGCCGGGAGCTCGCGGTCGATCGCAGCGACGCAGTCAAGGGGGACGTGCGCCGAACGAGCGGGAGCACTGAGCGGATCCGGGACGCACTCGGCTGGGCTCCTTCGACCAGCCTTTCAGACGGGCTTCTCGAACAATTTAAATGGGCGGAACGGACGTTTGGGAAGCGTAAGTGAGTCACCACGTTGCCTGCGTGATTCCCACACACGGGCGGCCGGACTTTCTTGCCGAGGCCATTGAGAGTGTGCTTCGACAACGACTGCCAGTGTCGGAGTTGGTGGTCGTAGACGACTTGGGAACCCCGGAGACGCAAGAGCTCGTGGAGAGCTTTGCAACCAGGGCAACGGGGGTCGCCGTTTCTTATTTTCACCGCGTGACGGGTTCACCGGGCGCGTCGGAGTCGAGGAATGCCGGTTTCTCTGAAACGAGCACGCCGCTGGTCGCGTTTTTAGATGATGACGACATCTGGTCGCCGAATCATCTGCTGTCCGCGGTCAATCGTCTCCGCGAGTCGAATGCCGGTCTAAGCCTTTCCTGGATGGAAGTGGCAGAGCCGGACGGGTTCGTTCACGATCATTTCTCTCCGGCGGACGGGTTGCATGCGGAAGACGTGATGGCGCGAAACCCAGGGATCACGGGCAGCAACCTAGTAGTTAGGCGGGCTGAGTTCGAGACGATCTCTGGGTTTGACCCCGATTTGCCAGTCTCAAATGACAAGGATTTCCTTGTCCGGTACCTTGCGGCGAATCTCACTTATGTCGTCGTGCGCGAACGAACCGTCTTGCACCGCCGACACCATCAGGGGCAGTTGACCGCCTGGGACAAGCGCCGCGCGGTCGGGTTGGCAAAGTACATCGACAAGCACAGCGCTCGGTTGTCACGGCAAGATCGGCGGTACCTGAAGAGGCAGATTGACAGCATCCGCTTCCGCACTGAAACCGGATTCCGTCGTCTAGCCGCCGCCGTCGTTCTCGTCACGAGCACTCCACCTCGTGAACTCATCTACAAGGCCCGCGAAAGAGCAAAAAAATGATCACGAGCTTCGGCGTCACATGGGACGAAAGAGCGAGGACGTTGTGAGCGAAGAAGCACGGCAGGTTTTCGTCTCTGCTGTTGGACAGGACACCAACGTTGGCGACTCCGTTTTGCGCAGAGGTTATCTCGACGCGCTTAGGCAGGTTGGTCGGCTTAACGTCCTACTGGACGGTACGTCAAGCGATTATAGAGACGGCCTCGGCCTCACGAACGACGACAACATCTTCGATGCTCGCGAACTCTGGTGGCGCGAGTCGGCAGCTCAAGCCGAGAGTTCCCCAATTGTCGTTGCGTTCAATGCGGGGGAGATGCAACTCAACCGCACTTTTGCTCTGTCTTACGCGCGTCATGCCCGGCTGATACTCGCTGCACGCCGGGCCGGCGGCTACGGCGTGCACGTTGGAATGGGAATTCGACGATCGAGCGCGTGGGGGAAGCCCATCGGCGTCATCCTTAGGACGTGCGCGCGAGTTTCCTGGCGTGATCCGATGAGCCGAGAGTGGGCTGGGGTTGGGGACGTAGCGCCAGACTGGGCCTTCGCGTTGGGAGAGGGGGCGCCCTCGCTAGCCAGCGAAGGAGGACGCGAGTTTCTCGCTGTTTGTCTGCGGGGTGACCGGCAAATTCCAGACCCCGAATGGGTGGCCAATGTCGAAAAGACCGCACAGGAACTCGGTCTGAGGCCGCTGTTGGTCGTCCAAGTGGAGCGTGACAACCGGCTTGCGGCTGAACTTGCGGCCGAGAGAGGCTGGCTTGCAGACCATTGGTACGGTGGCCCGCATTCGCTCCGCGAACGGCAAATTCGGGCGCTGTACGCGGAAAGCGGGGCCGTGCTCAGCGATCGCCTCCACGCGCTCGTGATAGCGGCGACCGAGGGCGCTGTGCCCATCGCGTACGCGCCATCGTCGACGGAGAAAGCTCGCCGGACGCTCGCACCCGCTGGGCTCGCAGACTTCTACATCCCTGTCGGTGCGAAGCCGTTCGAAGTAGTCGAACGGGCGTCTGGATTAGTTTCCAGAGCTTCGGAAGTGAACCAGCTGGTCGCGTCTGCCAAGGATAAGCTCGCGAGGTTGGCACGCTCCCTATCAATCTAGGCAGTAGCCGCTTCTACGCCGCTGTCTCTCCAGGTGCTGCGGCCGCCCGCGCAGTCTTGGCGAGAATCACTAGATCCCCTAGAAGAGTCCAGTTCTCTACATACGACAGATCAAGCCGCACGGAGTCGTCCCAAGAGAGCGACGATCGGCCACTCACTTGCCACAGCCCTGTGATGCCTGGCTTGGCGAGAAACCGGCGGTGGACGTGATCGGCGTATTGCGCAACTTCTTTGGGGAGAGGGGGCCGCGGTCCAACCAGTGACATGGACCCGCCAATGACATTGAAGAGCTGAGGGAGCTCATCCAAGCTGAACTTGCGCATGACTCTGCCGACCGGCGTGATACGCGGGTCGTTCTTCATTTTGAAGAGGACTTCGTTGCCAGCATCCCGCTGCTGACGTTCCAACTGTTCCAGCAAGTCTTCGGCGTTCGTCACCATGGATCGGAACTTGATCATGGTGAACTCCTTCCCGCGAAGACCCACTCGGGTCTGGCGGAAGAAGATTGGTCCCTGGCTCGTCAGGCGCACGGTGATGGCCAGGGCCGCCAACAGCGGGCTGATCAGGATGACGCCCAAGACTGATGCAGTCAGGTCAAGCGACCGCTTGACGAACAACTGGCCCTTGGTGAAGCGCGGCGTCTCGACGTGGATCAGCGGCAGGCCCGATACGGGCCGCATGTGGATTCGAGGCCCCGCGATATCGACGATGCTCGGGGCAAGGACGAGGTGCTGCTTGCCGGCCTCGAGGCCCCACGAGATCTCTTTCACCTTGTCGGGTGGTAGCTCGTCGGTACTCGTGATGGCAACGGTGTCCGCGCCGGTGGCCACGATGGCTCGATCAACGGCAGATACGGAGCCCATGATCGGGATATCGGTTCCCGCAATCGTGCCCGCTATGCGCCCGGAGGGAACGCACGCGCCGACAACGGTGTAGCCCGAACTGGGGCTCCGCTCGAGCTCGCGCGCGATCTGGGATACCGAGCTCTCAGACCCGACAAGCAGTACCCGCGCGGAGTGAGTGCCACTCTTTCGTTTGACGCCCAGCCACTTACGCCACAGCCACCTTTCGGCCAGCAGGACCAGAATCCCGAGTGGCAGGCTGATCAGGAGGAAACCGCGGGCAACGTCGATCCGGGCGAGGAAGGCAATGATCGCGACCACGCCGAAGAGTCGAACGCTGGTCGTCGCGATTCGCACGTACTCGGTGGAACCAGTTCCGATGATTCGGTAGCTCCGGGAATCGTTGAAGGTGAGTGCCCACATCCACGCAACGATGAGCAAGATGGAGAACGTCCAATAAGAGAAGTCGCTGATGCGCGAATCCTCGCGGATCGCGACATCGGCGTTACCCAAGCCGAACCAGGCAATCTGCGTGCCGAAAACCACCCAGATCAGTACCAGAAGGTCGCTGACCCAGAGGTTGCGCGCGTACTGCCGGCGCCAGTCAAAAGCGGGAGCGCGTCGACCCGGCGAGGTGCCAGGTTCTGCGCTATCCGCTACCGGAACGAGGTGCTCGCTCGGAAGTTCGGAACGGTTGGAGCTCATGTGGTCGGTACGCTGCGACGCCAGTGTCGCGTCGACCCGTAGGTGCGACGTCACAGTGTTTGGTTCCCTTCCCCCCGGCGATCTCCCCGTGATCGGAACGCTAGCACCGGTTTATGTCGGCTAGATAACGAGGTCGGTTAACGACGGGTTGCGGGGCTGGGCGGGCGTGGCGGCGGCGCTTCGTCTCGCTTCGCTCGCTCAGCGGGCGGCATAAGCCATCGGTCGCTCAGCGGGCGGGTGTGGCCTTCGCTCGCTCAGCGGGCGCGGACGGGCGTCGGTCGCTTGGCGGGCGCGCTTCGTCTCGCGGCGCTCGCTCAGCGGGCGGTGGGGCGCGGCGCTTCGTCTCGCTTCGCTCGCTCAGCGAGCGGGAGGGCGAGATTTCACGGGGGTGTAACTCGAGGGCGCTATGGTCACGCCATGTCGACCCGACCGCGCTCCCGAAAGCGCAACCGAACCCACGTGCGCGCCCGTGCACCTCATCGCCAGCCCTTGTGGCTCATCGTCTCAGCCGTGCTCGTCGCCGCAGGCGCCATCGCACTCGTCGCGGCCGCGCTGATCACCCGTTAAGAAGAATCCCCGCCACCGTTCAGCACAAACGGGGCGGGGGTTCGGGTGGGACTTTTGACCACGGTCCGCGGTGCCGTGCTTACGCGGTCGATGTGATGATAACCCCGATTCCTATGGTGTCAATGCGACTTTTGTAGGCGTGTCCTGAGAGTCGTGGTCTTGGCATGAGGAGCCGCGATTGTAGAGCGCTGGGGTGAGGGGGGTCAAGGCTGTCCCGCGCACCGTCGAGACGCTCTTACTGTCGGCTCACGCACGCCGCCCGTAACCGCTGGCGGACCCGGGCAGCATCCCCCATGTGCTGCCAACGCGTCCCTTCCCCCCGGCACGCGTGCCAAGCCTGGAGCGGGCGGCGTGCCTCACCTTCTTGAGAGACGAGTCACCGTGTTTCGCATCCTGCTCCGCTTCGCCCCCGTGCTCATCCCCGTTGCGCGCAAGATCATCCGCTCGCGCCGGGGCGACGGAAAGCCGCCGCCGCGCCGCTGAGGTTGCGGCGCTTCGTCTCGCTTCGCTCGCTCAGCGGGCGAGGGGACTCGCGCTGGGGGTGCCGGCGCTTCGTCTCGCTGCGCTCGCTCAGCGGGCGAGGAGGTTCGCTTCGCTCGCTCAGCGGGCAGTAGGGGGCGTTGGGCGGTAGGCAGGGTGGGAGATGATGAGGGATGCGTCTCGTACTGAACATCATCTGGCTCGTGCTCTCGGGGTTCTGGTTGTTCCTCGGTTACCTGGCCGCCGGGATCGTGCTGTGCATCCTGATCCTCACGATCCCGTGGGGCATCGCATCGCTGCGCATTGCCGGGTACGTGATCTGGCCGTTCGGACGCGAAGTGATCGCGAAGCCCACCGCCGGCGCCGGAGCCTTCCTCGGCAACGTCGTGTGGGTGATCCTCGCCGGCTGGTGGCTCGCGCTCGGGCACATCGTGTCGGGCCTGCTGCTATGCGTCACGATCATCGGCATCCCGCTGGGCATTGCGAACTTCAAGTTGGTGTCAGTGTCGCTCATGCCCCTCGGCCGGCAGATCGTTCCGGTCGGGCGCGGGCCGTTCGACGTGGCGGGGGCGCGGTAGCGCTTCGTCTCGCTTCGCTCGCTCAGCGGGCGGGATTGGCGGGCGGGGATGTGGCAGCATCCGCTCTCTTCCTACTGCGGGTCAGATCACCTCGTAGCCCGACCAGCTGTCGTCGTCGTCCTGGGAGCGGGTGACGGCGACGGGGGCGGGCGCGGTTGTTCCGAATTGCCTCACACGCCCCGCCCGAAGCTCGAGATCCCTCACCAGGTCGTCGTCGGAGATGTCGGCGTGCTCGGAGACCTCTACGTCGGAGGCCAACTGACTCGAGGGCCCAAGGAGAAGCGACGAGCGGCCGGGGGTGCCGTCCTCGCTCAGCGTCGGGATGTCGACGGTGTCGGAGGAGCTCATCTCGGCCAGGGCTTGGGCGTAATCGAGCACGGCGCGTGCGATTTCGGTGCCGGTGAGAATGGAATCGCCGGAGTAGTGGATTCTGTCCATGCTCGCTGTGTACGCGCGCGATGCGCGTTCGGGGTGGCCCTTGACGGCTGGCAACTCTTGCGCTGCGGGTTGGTCGCAGCCTGTGGATAACTCTGACGAGTGTCGTACTTCTGTTCTAAAATATGGGTATGGACTTCTTCACCGGCATCGAGCAGCACACCGCGCTGCTGCGCTCGCTGGTGGGCGACGGGGTGGAGGCGCGTGAGATCCCGCGGCGGGTTGTCGACGTGTGCGACGCCGACATCAAGAGCATCATGTGCGAAGCGACCGCGCTGATGGAAGCCGCCGGATCGCTGCGCACCGCCGCGGCCGGGGTGCTGGCAGCGCGGTCGCTTCGCGAGCAGGGTCACGGCGGCATGGCGGCGGGTGAGGGGCACCGCAACGCGGCGAGCCTCGTGCAAGAGCTGACCGGCACCAGCAAGGCCGAGGCTGCGCGGCAACTGAAGTTGGGCGAAGCGCTGCTCGACGGGGCGGGGTTCGGGTCTCCCTCGCCCTCTTCGTCTCCGGATGCTGCTCCGGAGGCGGATGCTGCGGGGCCGGTCCGCGAGCCGTGGCACGCCACGCTCGGGCGCTCCCGCCTCGAGGGCCGGCTGACCTCGGCCCAGCACGACGCCATCTTCCGTGGGCTCGGGCAGCCGCCGACCACGGGTGACCCCGACGGTGATGAGCAGTTCGTCGACGCGTGGGCGCTCGCCGCCGAGCAGCTCACGCATGAGGCTCCGCACCGCACGGTGGAGGAGCTGACGTCGTGCGCGCGAACGATCCGCGATCGCCTCGACCCGGCGGGCGCCGCCGTACGGTTCGACGAGCGGTTCGCTCGGCGGTCGTTCCGGATGTGGGTCGACGCCGATGGGCTCAACCGCGCGAGCGTGGTGCTCGACGACGAACGCGCCGCGTGGCTGAGGGGCGTGTTCGATTCCGCCCTGCGGCCGCGCCGCGGCGGTCCTACCTTCGTCGACGCGGAGGAGAAGCGGCTCGCCGATGAGCTCGCGAAGGATCCGCGCACGAACGACCAGCTCGCGTACGACCTCTTCATGGACATCCTGCGGGCGGGCACCCTCGCCGACGCGAAGTCGGTGCTCGGAACCCGGCAAGCGGGGCTGCGCATCGTGATCACCGCCGATGCCCGCGCTGACGCGCTCGACGGCGAACCCGCCATCGCTCACACCGAAGACGGGGTGCAGGCCCTTCCGGCGTGGCTTGCGTTGCAGAGGGGATGCGAGTCCAGCTCGCGCACCATCTGGACCGACGACGGGGGAGAACCCCTGCGCCTGGGGCGCGAGGAGCGTACCTTCACGGGGGCGCAACGCATCACCCTGGCCGTGCGCGACGGCGGGTGTCGGGCGCCGACGTGCGACCGGCCGGCATCGATGTGCGAAGCGCATCACATCGACCCCTGGTCGGAGGGCGGCACGACCGATGTCGATCGAGGCATCCTGCTCTGCCGGTTCCATCACATGCAGCTGCATCACGGCGGGTCGCGGATCACGCGCGAGGGGCTCGGTGACTTCATTCTCCATCCGCCGCCCGGCAAGGGCGAGCCGCAGGTGCTGACGCGAAGGCTCGGGCTGTCCTACGGGTGGGCGGGCATCGCTCCACCTCCGAAGCTGTTCCGGCTCGTCGCTTGATCCGCGCCTCCGCGAGAATGATGCAGCGCATGTATCACACTGGCGCAGCGAGGGAAACGCCGAACACAAGTTCGAGGGCTTCGATAATCTCGAATCATGTCCACCACTGAGCGACCGGGAGCAGGCGTCGTCTGGGCGCGCGTCGAAGACGGCTTCCACGTCGCCAGCAGGGACGGCGAGTTCCTCGGCTACATCGAACAGGTCAAAGGCGAGATCTTCGTCGCCTGCGACAAGTACTCCCGCACCGTCGGGAAGTTCGACGACCTGCCGGCCGCGATGCGCGCTGTCACCACCGCCAACTCCCTGGTCGAGCGGCCGACGCGATGAGCACGTCCGACACCGACATGCTGTCGCTCGTCTACTCCAGCACCGCCGCTGCACCGTTCGACGACCAGGAGCTGCAGAACCTGCTCGTGCAAGCTCGCCAGAACAACAGCGACCGGGGCTTGACCGGCATGCTGCTCTATCGGGGCGGCCGCTTCGTGCAGGTGCTCGAAGGATCGGAGAGCGACGTTCGCGCCGTGGTCGAGCGGATCGACATCGATCCTCGCCACTCGAACATGCGCATCCTCTTCGAAGAACCCATCGCGGAACGCCAGTTCGCAGACTGGACGATGGGCTACGAACCCATCTCCGAACCCCGCGAAGAGATGCCCCCCGGATTCCGCGACACCTTCGACGACCTCGAACGAGGCGACGCCACGGCAACCTTGCGCGCGGTGCGCGAACTGAGCATGTGGTTTCGCATCCGCTCGAACCCAGTGACCTGAGCCGTTCACAGCGGTCGCCCAGCATTCGCTAGGGTGGGCCCAACCCGGGGGGAAAACATCATGCGAACACTTACGCGCTCCAGCATCGCCGCCGCAGCACTCCTGTCCGTCATCGCACTAGGGGGATGCTCCGCCATCCAAGGTCTCATCGGCGGAGGCGGCGAGACCGTCGCCCGCGACGCCGACACGCAAGAGGTCACCGAGGGCGGCACGGCCGACGTCTTCACGCTGCGCGTGGGCGACTGCTTCGACGACACCAGTGCCGACGCCAAGGAGATCTCGGAAGTTCCGGCCGTGCCGTGCGACCAGCCGCACGACAACGAGATCTACCACGAGTTCACGATGCCCGACGGTGACTTCCCCGGACAGGAGGCCCTCGACGCGGCCGCCGACGAGGAATGCGCGGCCGAGTTCGACACCTTCGTCGGAATCGCCTACGCCGACTCGGTGCTCGACTGGGCGCCGTTCCAGCCCACCGAGGGCAGCTGGACGCAGCTCGACGACCGCGTCGTGCAGTGCATCATCTACGAATACGGCGTTCGTGTCGAGGGAAGCCTCGCGGGAGTCGCGCGCTGACCTTCGCGCTTCGTCTCGCTGCGCTCGCTCAGCGGGCGGAAGGGCGCGCTCCCGCGGCGGGCGGGCGCTTCGTCTCGCTGCGCTCGCTCAGCGGGCGGGGAGGCGTGCTCGGTCGGCGGGCGGGCGCTTTGTCTCGCTGCGCTCGCTCAGCGGGCGGGAGGGCGCGGTTGCTCAGCGGGCGGGGGCTGCGTGGGTGCGGTGGGGGTGGGTAGCTGACCATGCCGCCACCACCCTCTGCGGGCCACCTCACGCGGCGACGACTGCTCGACCGACTCTCCGCACCGGCCCCGATGGTCGCCGTCATCGGACCCCGGGGCGCCGGAAAATCGACCCTCCTCCACGAGTGGTTCGCGGGCCACGCTGACGCCGTCTGGGTCGAGGCCCACCTGCCCGACGAACTGCCCGAACGCGGAACACTCGTGATCGACGACGCCGACCGACTCAGCGACACCGACACCGCCCGCCTCGACGACTGGATCACCCGCACCCCCGACGTGCGCCTGCTCCTCGCCGCCCGCGCACCCCTCGACCTTCTCGCCCGACACGATGCGCTCGTCGTGCGCGACCTCAGCTTTTCCCGTGCAGAAGTCATCGCGTACCTCGCGAAACGCGGTTCTCTCGCCGACCCCCGCGAAGTGCTGCTCGCCACCGGTGGCCTGCCCGACGCCGTCCGCATCGCCGCTCGCGCCGGCCTCATCGGACGCGAGCAGATCGAACGCCTGCTCGGACGGGTCTACGCCGACGACGCCCTCGCCGAGGAAGAAGCCGACCTCGCCGTGCCCGCCCTGCTCACCCCCGAACTCGTCGGCGAACTCGGCGGCGCCGCCGAGTTCCTCGACCGCGCCGAACGAAGCGGCCGCGGCGGCTGGATCGACGATCCTCTCCACCCCACCTTCGCCCTGACCATGCCCGTCCGCGCCGCCACCCGCGCACGCTCCGCGCTGAGCGACGAGCAACGCCGCGCCCTGCGCGAACGAGCCGCCCGATCCCTGACCGACCAGGGCGCCTGGGCGGCCGCCGTCGTCGAAGCCGCCGCCTCGGAACGTTTCGACCTCGCCGCCACCGCGATCAAGAACGGCGGCATGCCGCTGCTCACGGCCCACGGTCCGGCGCTGGTGGCGCTCTTGCAGGGCATTCCCGCGGGGGAGCTGCGCCAGCATCCGGTCATCGCCCTCGCCCTCGCGGTCATGTACAACGCGCGTCGTCAGCACCGCGTCGGCGCCCTCGAGATGTTCGCGATCGCCCTCGTCGGCCTGCAGACGGCACCGCGCTCATCGTCGGACCGTGCCCTGCTGCGCGCCCTCGAGAGCATCGCGCGCCGCCTCAGCGGTGTCGGCGACGGGGGAGTGCGCGCCGCCCGAAGCGCCTCCACCATGCTGAGCGAACTCGCGACCGCCGAAGCCGAGCAGTTGCAAGCGCTCCGCGGTGACCTGCGCGTGCACCTGGGCGTCAGCCTGCTCTACGGCGGACACCCCGACGAAGCTCGTATCGAGTTCGAGCAGGCCGCCACCGGAGCGATCCGCCCGAGCGTCGAACTGATGGCCCTCGGCGGCATCGCCCTCACCCACGCGCTCGACGGCGCTGTCCCTGCCGCTCGCCACTGGATCGCGATGGCCGAAGCACGCCCCTGGCCCGCCGAGATCGTCGACGAATACCCCGGCAGCATGCTGCGCATCGCCCAGGCGCGCGTCGCGCTCGAAGACGCCGACCCCGACGCCGCGATCGCGTGGCTCAACCGCATCTGGCCCATCATCGACACGATCGAGCACTGGCCGCTCCTGGCCGTGGTGCGCGCCCTCGCCGACATCGCCGCCCGCCGCCCCGACGAAGGACTCGTGCGTCTGCGCACCCTGCGCGCCCACCGCGGCGCGCGTCTGCGGCCCGCGCGCCCGGCGGCGCGGATGCTGGATGCTGCCGAATCCGCGCTCGCCCTCGCCGCGGGCGATCTCGTCTCGGCGCGCAAGCTGAGCATCCACCGCGCCGACGGACCCGAGGTGCGCCTCGCCGTCGCCCGCGTCGCCGTGAGCGAGGGCGACGATGAACGCGCCCTCCGCCTCATCGCCGACACCCGTCCGACGACGCCCGATCAGCAGCTGACCTACCTCGCGCTCAGCGCTGTGCTCCTTCGCCGGGTGGGCCGGCACGACGAGTCCGCCGGCCTCGTGCGCCAGGTCGACGCGATGCAGCGGACGCTGGGCCTGCACACCCCGATCCTGCTCGTGCCCGGGCGCGACCTGTTCGAGCATCCCTACGGGCCGGCGGCCGAAGCATCCGCCCCTCCGGCCGCGCCGCCCAGGCTCACGCCGCGCGAACGCATCGTGCTGGCCGAACTCGTGCGCACCGCCAGCGTCGACGAGGTCGCCGCCCGCCTGCACGTGTCACCGAACACGGTCAAGACGCAACGCCGCACCCTCTACCGCAAGCTCAACGTCACCCGTCGCGAAGACGCGATCGCTGTCGCCGTCGCTCACCGCCTGCTCGACGACAGCGTCCCGACGCGCGAGACCACGGCCGCCGAGACCAGCACCAGCACCGCGGCGAGCACGAACAGCGCGACGTAGAGGCCGCCCGTCGCCACCAGTACCGCGCCGGCGATGGCCGGGGCGACCGTCTGCGGCAGGGTGGTGGCCAGACCCAGCACGCCCAGGTCGCGCCCGCTGTCGCCGCGCGAGGGCAGCAGGTCGATCATCAGCGCGAGATCGGCCGTCAGATACACGCCGCGCGCGAGACCCGCGATCGCGGCGTAGACGGCGAGCCCGGCGACGTCGGGCCGAACCGCGGGGATCAGCAGCGCCGCGGCGATCACCAGCGAGGACCCCACGATCCATCGCACGCGGTCGGCCTTCACGAGCACGCCCCCCGCGACAGCTCCGACCACGACGCCGGCGATGTGCACCCCGATCAGCAGACTCGTCGTGCTGCCGGCCGCCTCGACCCCCAGGCCCGTGAACGCCATGACCGCGTAGAGCAGGTACCCCAGCACCAGCTGGTGGCCGAGCACGAGCGCGAATCGCGCGGCGAAGACCAGCCGCAGATCCCGGCTCGCCCACGCTCGACGCAGGGGGAGGGACGTGGATGCTGTGCCCACCCGCGGGCGGTCCCTCTCGACGAGCGCGAAGCCGACCAGGGCGAACACCAGCACCACCGCGAGACCCGCGTACGTCGCGCCGATCGAGGCCAGCGTCGCCCCCGCGACGGCCGTGCCGACCGCGAGCCCGATGGCGATCCCCGCGCCGTAGAACGCCGCCGCCCAGGGGAGCTCCGCCGGAGCCACCCGATCGGCCAGCACGGCATCGAGCGGACCCTCGATGAGATTCAGCAGCGGCTGCACGATCAGCCACCCCACCGCGATCGCCAGAACCGACGTCGCCTGGCCGAGCAGGACGAGGCCGAGGCCCGCGCCGAGCGCCCCGCCCACGAGGAAGGGGGTGCGCCGGCCGAACCGGGAACGCGTGCGATCCGACAGCATCCCGAACACCGGACGCAGCACGACCGTGACGAGCGACGAAGCGGTCATCGTGACCGCGAGCACCCCGACCTTTCCCGCCGGGTCGGCGATCGCGATCTGAGCGGGCACCAGGATGCCGGCGACCGCGCCGTACATCGCGTTGAGTACGAGGCTCGCCGCGAGCAGCGACCAGAACAGGCGGCGGGGCACCTGCGGCATCTTGCCAGAAGCGGCGCGCCGGGGGTGAAACCGAGGGTGAAAACAGCCGTTGTCCTCCGAATGGGGGACACCGCGATCGCAGACTCGTGAGCGGGGGAGAACGCCGCGCGCTGAGCGAAGTGGGATCGGGTGTCTGGGGGGCGCTCGATCCCGCCGCTCGCAGGGGGGAGTGAGCGGTGTGGCGTCGCGGATCGAGGGGATGAAGAGGATCGAGGAGCCCATGGCCCGCAAGGTTCCTCGATCTCCTCCATCTCCTCGATCCGCGACGCGGGGTGTGTGCTGAGCGGGGCGCTTCGTCTCGCTGCGCTCGCTCAGCGGGCGGGAGGGCGGGCTTGCTCAGCGGGGCGGGCGCTTCGTCTCGCTTCGCTCGCTCAGCGGGCGGGAGGGGCGCGGCGGGCGGCGCTTCGTCTCGCTGCGCTCGCTCAGCGGGCGATTCAGCTGGTGTAGTAGCCGGCCTCGAGGTCCTCGAGCAAGGTCGGACCAGTCGGCACCCACCCCATCAGCTCGCGAGTGAGCGCGGCGGAGGCGGGCTGGTCGCCGCCGAGCAGCGCCCCGAACATGCCCAGCGGTTCAGCATCCACCGGCCCTGCCGGCAGACCCGTCTTCGCCGCGATCACTTCGGCGACGGCACGCATGGGCACGCCCTCCTCGCCCACGGCGTGCAGAACCGAACCGGCCGGAGCGTTCTCGAGCGCGAGGGAGAACAGGCGCGCGGCATCGCTGATGTGCACGGCCGGCCACCGGTTCTGACCGTCGCCGACGTAGGCGGCCGTTCCCAACTGGCGGTCCAGACCCACGAGCGAGGCGATCAGACCGTTGCGGTCGCCCTCGCCGTGCACCGATCGCGGCATCCGCACGAGGGCGGAACGGATCCCGCGATCAGAGAGAGCCAGCACCGCTTCGGCCGTGCGCGCACGGGCTCCGGCGGGGCCGGACGCGTCGAGCACATCCGCCTCCGTCGCCACCTGGCCGAAGAGGATGGGTGTTCCGGATGCTGAGACGAAGGCTTTTCCGGTGCCTTCGAGCGCGTCTCCGATCTTCCCGAGCAGGGCGACCTCGTTCTGGACGGCCTCGTCGAACGCACTGAAATCCAACGTGAACGCGAGGTGGGCGACAGCATCCGCCTTCTGCGCCTCCGACACGATGAGGTCGTGATCGGACATGTCGCCGAGCACGGCCGAACCGCCGGCGGCGACGATCTTGTCGGCGGACGTCGACGAGCGAGCGAGGCCGACAACCTCGTGACCGGCGGCGATGAGTTCTGCGGTGAGGGCGGTTCCGATCCAGCCGGAAGCGCCGGTGATGAAGACGCGCATGGGGTTCTCCGTTCGATGTCCCAGTCATGTGACTCGGTAACATCACCGTACACCTGCTGATGTGACCGAGTCGCATCACTAGGATGGGAACCATGGCTCGATGGCAACCCGACGCACGCGGCAGGCTGCTGCACGCTGCGATCGAGCTGTTCGGCGAGCAGGGCTACGACGCCACGACGGCCGCGCAGATCGCTGAGCGCGCGGGCCTCACCAAGACCACGCTCTTCCGGCACTTCGCCGACAAGCGCGAGATCCTCTTCCAGGGTCAGGACATGCTCGTCGGGCTCGCCACCGAGGGAGTGCGCGATGCTCCCCGTGACAGTGCGCCCTTCGCGCTCGTGCGCGCCGGGGTCCTCGCGCTGTCGACGCTGCACCCCGCGGAGTCACGCGAGACCGGGCGGCTGGTCGATGAGATCCTCGCGGCCAGCTCCGAGCTGCAGGAACGGGCGACCTTCAAACGCGCGGCGATCACCGCGGCGCTGTACACGGCCGTTGTCGAGCGGACCGGCGACCCCCGGCAGGCCGGCGTGCTGGCCGATGCCGGCATCCGCGCCTACTACGACGGCTTCGCCGCGTGGGTCGAGGGGTCGGAAGACGGGCCGCTGGCCGAGGTCGTCGAGCACGAACTCGCGGCGTACGAGCGGATGCTGGCGCCGGTCGCGGGCTCGTAGGCCCGCGGTGCCTGCCTCGCGGGCCGCGTTGCCTGCCGGAAATCGAGGAGATTCCGAAGTCTGAGGATGGAAAAGGCCGAAACCGTCCTCGAACTTCGGAATCTCCTCGAATCATCGCTCGGGGCGCTTCGTCTCGCTGCGCTCGCTCAGCGGGCGGTTGGGCGGGCAGGGGGTCGGACGCTGAGCGAGCGTAGCGAGACGAAGCGGGAGTGCGGGCAGGGGGTCGGACGCTGAGCGAGCGTAGCGAGACGAAGCGCAAGCCCGAGACACGCGCCGGGCGCACGTCCTAGCGTCGAGACATGGCCGATCAGTACATCTTCGACAACCCGCTCACCCGCTACGACCGCGTCGAACCGCCCGTGCAGCACCAGCCGATGCCCGGCGTGCAGGGCGAGATGATGCCCGTGCCCGACCTCGGCGAAGCCACCTACCGCGGAACCGGACGCCTCACCGGCCGCAAAGCCCTCATCACGGGCGGCGACTCCGGCATCGGCGGCGCCGTGGCCATCGCCTTCGCCCGTGAAGGCGCCGACGTCGTCATCGTGCACCTCCCCGACGAGCAGGCCGACGCCGACCACATCATCGACGAGATCCGAGACGCCGGCCGCACCGGCGTCTCGATCACGGCAGACATCACGGATGCTGCCACCTGCCGCGCGATCGTGGCGCAAGCCGTCGATGCCCTGGGCGGCCTCGACATCCTCGTCAACAACGCCGGCAAACAGGTCGCGATCGAGAAGATCGAAGACCTCACCGACGAGCAGTTCGAGCTGACCTTCCGCACGAACGTCTTCGCCAACTTCTGGCTCACCAAGGCCGCCCTCGAGCGCCTGCAACCGGGCTCGACCATCATCAACACGGCGTCTCTGGAGGCGTACAAGCCCGCGCCCGACCGCCTCGACTACGCCGCCTCGAAAGCGGCGATCAACAACTTCTCCAAGGGTCTCGCCCAGCAGCTCGCCCCCCGCGGCATCCGCGTGAACGTCGTCGCGCCGGGCCCGACGTGGACGGCGCTTCAGGTCAGCGGCGGTGTCTCCGACGACCAGATGCAGCACTTCGACGACGAGTCCACCTACCAGCGCGCCGGCCAGCCGGCCGAGATCGCGCCCGCCTTCGTGTTCCTCGCCTCGCCCGAATCGAGCTATGTCTCAGGAGAGACGCTCAACGTCAACGGCGGCATGGTCACGCCCTGACGCGCCTGTTGCTCATGACCGACGCCCGCGCAAGCCGCCCGCGAATTCACTTGGGTGCGCGAGCGTAGGGGCATGGCCCTCCCCCTGACCCTCTACGTGCTCGGCGATGCCGACCCCTTCGCCGGGCTCGACCCGCGCGTCGCGGTACGCAGCATCCCCGTTTCCGAGATCGATGCCGCGCTCGCGGCGCATCGCAACGGTCCGTTCCTGCTCGGCGGCTCCGGCGAGACCGGTGATGAGGCCGCTCGCGTCGCGGCGGGCATCCTCGACGGGCACGCCCCCGTCTTCGGCCTCGCCGGACTCGTGCTGATCGCCCCGAGCCTCGGCGAAGCGGCGGCGGGTGGGCTCGACCTGCCGGCCCTCGTGCTCGCCGGACACGACGACTTGACCGCGCTCAAGCACCTCACCGAGGCGAGCACGCGCGTGCGGTTCGTCGTCGTGCCGGGCGCCGAGACGCTGCTGGCCGACGAGCGCCCCGACGGTGTCGTCCCGGCGATCGAGGAATTCCTCGCCCGCGAGATCGACATCGCGCCGGTCGTTCCGGACGATTGGGCGCGCCTCATCGCCTCGGACCGCGTCGACGTCGAGGTGCGCAGCATCCTGGCGCGTCGCGCGCTCGGCGATGATCCCGACTACCGGCCGCAGGCGATGGATGCCGGCCAGCTCGCGCTGCTGAGGGAGATCGCCGACCTCGTCGTGCCGCAGGAGGGCCCCGCGATCGACATCGCCGCGCGGGTCGATGCTGCTCTCGCGCGGGGGGAGGGGGATGGGTGGCGCAACGCCGACCTGCCGCCCGACCCCGAGGCGTATCGGGCGGGCCTCGACGCGCTCGCCGCCGTCTGGCCCGAAGGGGACGCTGAAGAGACCCTGCGGGCGGCGATGGCCGGCGAACTGGACCTCGACGGCTTCGACGCGGCGCAGTTGGCCGCCTGGTTGGAGGACGTGCGGGTCGACCTCGTGCGGGCGTGGCTCGCTCACCCCGCGACGATGGCGCGCGCCGGCTTCGACGGCTTCGCCACCGGCGGCACCGTGCTTCCGTTGCGCGGCTTCCTCGACCTCGGCGCCGGCACCCGCGAAACGTGGGAACCGGTGGGGGTCTCGTCATGAACCTGGACGACATGCGCACCTACGACGACGACGAGATCGTCGACGTCGTCGTGGTCGGCACCGGGGCCGGAGGAGCACCGCTGCTCGCCGAACTCGCCGGACGCGGGCTGCACGTGGTCGCCCTCGAGGCCGGGCGCAACTTCGGGCTGCGCGACTTCACCCCCGACGAGAACGAGGCCGTCCGCATCAACTGGATGTCGGAGAGGTTGAGCGGGGGAGAGGATCCGACGGCGTTCGGGCCCAACAACAGTGGCATGGGCGTCGGCGGCTCCACCCTGCACTGGGGCGCCTTCGCTCCGCGGCCCGACCGCCGCGACCTGCGGCTGCGCACCGAGACCGGCGAAGGACGCGACTGGCCGGTCGACCCCGAGGAGCTGCTGGGCTACATCCGCCGTGTTGAGCGGGACATCGGAGTATCGGGCCCGACGCCGTACCCGTGGGATGCCGAGCGCACCTACGACCAGCCCGCTCCGGCACGAAACGCCCCGGCCGACATCGTGGCGCGGGGCGCAGCATCCGTTGGTCTTCGTACCGCCGATGCTCCCGCCGCCGTCCTGACCCGCGCCCGGTTGCAGCCGCACGCGGGCGAGCGCGGAGCGTGCGTGTCGTGCGGCGCGTGCCACCAGGGCTGCCGCTTCGGTGCGAAGGCGACGACCGCGACGACGTACCTGCCCGCCGCTGTGGCTGCGGGGGCGGAGATCCGGCCGGAGTCGATGGTGCACGGGATCGAACTCGACGCTCGCGGGCGGGTGTCGGCGGTCGTGTACCGCCGCGACGGGGTCGACCGGCGTCAGCGGTGCCGCACCCTCGTGCTCGCGGGCGGCGGCGTCGAGACTCCGCGGCTGCTGCTGCACACGGGGCTGGCGAATTCGAGCGGCCAAGTCGGGCGCAACTTCCTCGCGCACGGCGCGACGCAGGTGTGGGGACGTTTCGACGAGGCGCTGCGCGGGTATCGCGGGTATCCGTCGTCGCTGATCAGCGAAGACATGCTGCGTCCGGCCGACGCGGACTTCGCCGGCGGCTACCTCCTGCAGAGCCTCGGGGTCATGCCGCTGACGTTCGCGACGACGCTCGCCCGCGGCGGCGGGCTGTGGGGGCGCGATCTCGTCGACGGCGTGCTGAACGCGCGCTTCTATGCCGGAATCGGCATCAACGGCGAGTGCCTGCCGTCCGAGGCCAACCGGCTCGAGCTCGTGGACGAGACGGACGAGTGGGGGATGCCGCGCGCCCGGGTGACCTTCACGGCCGGACCGAACGAAAAGGCCCTCGACCGTCACGCGACGGCGCTGATGCTCGACGTCATGCGCGCCGCGGGGGCCCGGGACACGATGGTGCTCGCCCGCACGGCGCACACGGTCGGCACCGCGCGGATGTCGACGGATGCTTCCGATGGTGTGGTGGATGCCGACGGTCGCTCGCACGACATCCCGAACCTGTGGATCAGCGACAACTCGGTCTTCCCGAGCGCGCTCGCCGCGAACCCGGCGCCGACGATCATGGCGATGTCGCTGCGCACCGCCGCCCGGATGTTGGCCGCTCCCGGACGCTGAGCGAGCGCAGCGAGACGAAGCGCGGTTGTGAGGTGCGCTTCGTCTCGTCGCTGCGCTCCTCGCTCAGCGGGCGAGAGGCGGCTTCCGGACGCTGAGCGAGCGGAGCGAGACGAAGCGCGGGTGTGAGGTGCGCTTCGTCTCGTCGCTGCGCTCCTCGCTCAGCGGGCGAGAAGCGGCTTCCGGACGCTGAGCGAGCGCAGCGAGACGAAGCGCGGAAGTGAGCGGCGCTTCGTCTCGTCGCTTTGCTCCTCGCTCAGCGGGCGGTGCGCGGACTTCGCACGCTGAGCGAGCGCAGCGAGACGAAGCGCGGTTGTGAGGTGCGCTTCGTCTCGTCGCTGCGGTCCTCGCTCAGCGGGCGAGAGGCGACATCCGGACGCTGAGCGAGCGGAGCGAGACGAAGCGCGGGGGGCTGCTTAGCGCGGTGCGGTCGGGAGGGGATGTGCGCTCGGGAGGGCGTTTGGGCGGAATGCGTCCTCCCGCGTGCACATCTCCTCCCGGGTGAACACGCGGACGGGGCGGATGCTACGCCGAGCCCGCGATCGCGCGGTCGAGCCAGTCCAGCAGAAGCGCGCGCTCCGCGGCGGTCAGCACCTCGAGCTGGGGCGCTACCGCGCGGAAAGCGACGATGGCCGCAGCGCCGTCGCCCTCCTCGCGCGGGGGAGCATCGACCAGAATCTGGCGCAGCACCGCCTCGTAGGCCTCGTCGGCGAGTCCGGCATCGCGCTGCCCGGCGGGCGGGGCCAGCATCGTCTGGACGGATCCGACGCCCGCCGCCTGAATCAGCCCGACCGCCCGCTGTTCGCTCACGCGGAGTCGCCCGGCCTCGGCAATCCGGTGCACCCGCGCACGCAGCACCTGCAGTCCGGCTGCGGCGGCCGGTGAGCTCGCGAAGCGGGCCGGATCGTTCAGCAGGCGGAACAGATCGGGGTTCTCCAGACCGAACGCGATCTGGGTGTCCCACCCCGCGCGCAGGTCGACGAGCGGATCGACGCCCTGCGCGGCCGCGGTCTCGACGACGGACGCCTTCACCGAGGTGAAGTCGGCCAACGCATGCTCGGCGACGGCCTCGAGCAACCCGTCCTTATCGCCGAACAGCCGGTAGATCGTCGGCGCCTGCACGCCCGCGCCGTGAGCTACACCGCGCGTCGTCACTGCCGTAGGGCCCTGTTCGCGCAACAGCTGGGCAGCAACCTCCACGATGCGCGCTCGGGTGTCTTCGCGGGGGCGCACCACATCAGTCATGAACCAACGATAACGCATCGGTGTTAGCGCAGTGTTTCCCGTGGTACGGTTCTGATGTTTCCACCGATAACCGAAGGACCGTACCCATGATCGTCATCACCGGAGCAACCGGCGCCCTCAACGGCGCCACCGTCGACCACCTGCTCGAACGCCTCCCCGCGGGCGGGATCACCGTCGCCGTTCGCGACCCGGCGAAGGCTCAGCGCTTCGTCGATCTCGGCGTCGCCGTGCGGCGTGCCGACTACGCCGACCCGACCTCGCTGCCCGCCGCATTCGAGGGGGCCGATCAGCTGCTGCTCGTCTCCTCGAGCGATCCGGCCGCCGATGCGGTGGCACTGCACCGCACGGCGATCGAGGCGGCCACGGCCGCCGGCGTCGGCCGCATCCTCTACACGAGCCATCAGGGCGCAGCATCCGATTCGCCCTTCAGTCCCGCCCGCGATCACGCGGCGACCGAGGCGCTGCTCGCAGAAACCGGCATCCCGTGGACGGCGCTGCGCAACGGCTTCTACGCGCACACCCTCGGCTGGCTGGTCGGGCCGTGGCGCGAGACCGGCGTCATCACGGTGTCCGGCGACGGGCCGGTCTCGTGGACGGCCAGAGCGGATGCTGCCGAAGCGGCCGCGGTCATCCTGGCGGCCGGCGGTGGCTACGACGGGCCGGTCACCCTCACGGCAGCGGCCGCGCCGACGTTCGTGGACGTCGCCGCGATGGCCTCGGAGCTCGCCGGACGCCCGGTCGAGGTGGCCGTCGTCGAGCCCGAGCGCTGGATCGCCGACCAGGTCGCCGCCGGTACCCCGGAGGGAGCGGCGCGATTCACGCTCGGCATCTTCCTGGCGGCGGAAGGCGGATTCTTCGCCGGCACCGACCCGACGCTCGGGCAGCTGCTCGGCCGCGAGCCGCTCACCGCGCGGGACGTGCTGGCGGCTTCCTAGGGCGGCGCGCTTCGTCTCGTCGCTGCGCTCCTCGCTCAGCGGGCGGGGCGCGGACTTGGCACGCTGAGCGGCGCAGCGAGACGAAGCGCGGCGGGTGAGAGGTGGGGTGCGCTTCGTCTCGTCGCTGCGCTCCTCGCTCAGCGGGCGGACGTTTGCACCCGGACGCTGAGCGAGCGCAGCGAGACGAAGCGCGGCGGTTGGCAGGCGGCGTGCGCTTCGTCTCGTCGCTGCGCTCCTCGCTCAGCGGGCGGGGGGTTGTCTCCGGACGCTGAGCGAGCGGAGCGAGACGAAGCGCGGCGGCTGGCAGGCGGGGTGCGCTCCTCGCTCAGCGGGCGGACGTTTGCACCCGGACGCTGAGCGAGCGCAGCGAGACGAAGCGCGGTGGTTGGTGGGCGGGCTGCGCTCCTCGCGCAGCGGGCGAGGAGCTGCGCGGTTGCCCACGGCGCGTGTCGCTAGTTAGGCTAGCAATATGGCGTGCGAGTACTTAGGTGAGTGATGCTCTGGTGACGGACGAGCAGGCCTTCTGGTACGCCTCCTCCGACGCGGAACGCGGCCGTCGCCTGCTCAGCGCCCTGCGCACCTACCAAGCTTCCGAGATCGCCATGCGCCGCCGCACCCGCGAGGCGATGTCGATGGGCGAGAACGAGATGCTCGCCCTCCGTTTCGTCATCCGGGCGGCGCGCCAGAACACGCCCGCGACCCCGCGCGCCCTCTCGGACTATCTCGGGATCACCTCAGCATCCGTCACCGCACTGCTGGACCGACTGGATGCGATGGGCCACATCGAACGCTCCCCGCACCCGACCGATCGCCGCAGCATCACGATCGCGCCGACCGAGGGTGCCGAGGAGACCGTTCGTCACACGCTCGGCGACATGCACGAGCGCATGATGGCCGCGACCCGCGGCTTCGACGACGCCGAAGCCGCCACGATCGTCGCCTTCCTCGACGCCGTCACCAACGCGGTCGACGAGGTCGCGGAAGACGCGAGCGAGGCTTAGCTGCGCAGCGTCTTGAGCGCGCCGGCCCATGCCTCGAGCTGGTCGAACATGGTCTCGGCGGACGCGACGTGCTGCGGTCCGGGAGTGAAGGTCGTGTAGTCGACGAAGTCGGTAGCGAGCATGAAGCTCAGCTGCTGACGCACGTGCGCCATCTGCAGTTCGCTCGCAATACCGCGCAGGTGCTCGATCGCCCGGGCACCACCGAGGCTGCCGTAGCTGACGAAGGCCGCGGCCTTGTTGTTCCACTCGGCACTCAGGTAGTCGATCGCGTTCTTGAGCACTCCCGAGGTGGAGTGGTTGTACTCGGGGGTGACGAAGATGAAGCCGTCGTACTGGGCGATCTTGGCGGCCCACTCCTTGGTGTGGTCGTTGACGTAGTTGCCGTACGCCGGGGGAGTGGCCTCGTCGAGGTGCGGCAGGGGGAAGTCGGCCAGGTCGACCAGCTCGTAGTGGGCGGAGCGACCGGCGGCCTGCTCCAGGACCCAATCGGCAACGGCGGCTCCGTTGCGTCCGGGGCGGGTGCTACCGAGGATGACGGCGATCTTCAGATCAGACATGGGGGCCTTCGGGTGGGGGATGCGGGGCAGCGCGTCGTGCGCACCGACCCAGTCGATTGACGTATCAATCATCCGTCGGATTGGTTGACGTGTCAAATAACGGATGCTGGCAGCATCCGTTCACCTGGATCTCCCCTGCCGGTCATGACGACCGGTTTGACTCACGGAGCCGCCCCACGAGGTGCGGTGCGCCCCCTTCCCGAGGAGCCATCATGACCACCCCCCTTTTCGCGCGCCATCGGCGCGGCGTCCGCGTCGCGCTGGCGACCGGCCTCGCCGCGTCGCTCTGCCTCGGCGCCGCTGCCCCGGCGTTCGCCGCCCCGAACGACCCGATCGCGCCGGTGCCCGACGCGTGGGGTCGCTACTACGTGGATGCCTACAAGACGAACGACGCCAAATACACCACGCCCGCGACCAACGTCGCGATGGGCGTGCTGTCGCGGATGCTCGACTACTGGCAGCCCGTCGCCGACCCCAAGGCCACCGCGCAGTGGGACGCGAACGGCAACTTCATCCCGACCAGCGTCGGCACCGTGAAGAACGCCACGGTTCTGGACGCGAACATCGCGGAGGCCGCTCGCATCACGCAGACGCGCACCGAGGCCCAGGCGACGGACGCCTACCTGGTCGACCGCCGCAACCAGAACTACTCCGCGATCGAGGGCTTCGGCCCCTGGGCTGACGCCTTCCGCGCCGGGACCAACGCCGGCACGACGATTCCCGACACGATCCCCGCCGACGCCACGACGGTCAAGTACGACGACAAGGGCAACGCCAAGGGCGCGTGGGCCGACACCGACAGCACGTACGGCGACATCGTCGCGCTGGTGAACCAGATTCGCAACTCGAGCGCCTCCACCAACCCCTCGAAGGCGTATTACCAGTACGCGCGCCCGTTCCGCTGGAGCAGCGACGTGCACGTGTTGCCCTCGCTGATCCCGGCGGAGAAGGCCCCGAAAGAAGCCCTCGACGACGGCGGCTACCCCAGCGGCCACACCAACGCGGCCTGGCTCGCGAGCTACGCCTTCGCGTACTCGACGCCCGAGCGTTTCCAGGAGATCCTCACCAGCGCTTCCGAGATCGGCAACTCGCGCATCGTCGCCGGCATGCACTCGCCCGCCGATGTCATCGGTGGCCGCATGATGTCGACCGCGGTTGCTGCCGCGGCGCTCAACGACCCGACGAACGCCGACCTGATGGCGCGCGCCCGCGTCGACGGCGAGGCCCTCGTGGCGACCCCCGCCACGGGCTCCGACGACTATGCCAACCGCGGCAGCAACGAGCAGCTGTACGCCGACCGCCTCACCTATGGTCTGCCGCTCGTGGGCGACACGACCCTGCCGGTGCACGTGCCCAAGGGTGCCGAGGTGCTGATCGAGACGCGCCTGCCGTACCTCACGGCCGAGCAGCGCCGCTGGGTGCTGCAGTCGACCGGACTCGAGTCGGGCCACGCTCTGCTCGACGACGCCGAAGGATGGGGCCGCCTCAACCTGTTCGCCGCGGCGGACGGCTACAGCGCGTTCGACACCGATGTGACGGTCGAGATGGATGCTGCCGACGGCGGCTTCAGCGCGGCTGACACCTGGCGCAACGACATCGAGGGGATCGGGTCGCTCACCAAGGCCGGAACCGGATCGCTGACCCTCACCGGAGACAACTCCTACGCCGGCGGCACCGTCGTGACCGACGGCACGCTCGCCGCCGGGTCTGCGACGGCGTTCGGCGACGGATCGCTCGACATCGAAGACGGCACCGTGTCGGAGTCGGTCTCGGCCGCACTCTCGGTCGGCGACCTCACCGTCGGCGACGACGGCACGCTCGTGCTGAGTGTCGACGGCACCACCCCCGCGCTCGACGTCGACGGAACCGCCTCGTTCGACGGCACGCTGCAGCTCGAGCTGGGCGACGGGTTCGTCCCCGCCGACGACCTCGTGATCGCCACCTTCGACACCCTGGGTGCGGGCGGCGCGTTCGACGACGTGCAGGTCGACGGCCTGCCCGCCGGTTACGACCCGACGATCGTGATCCGCGACGGTGCCGTGCACCTCGTGAATGCGAACGCTCCGGTTGCGCCGGTCGTGGGAACCCCGCAGATCTCGGGCTCGCCCGTGGTCGGCGAGCCCCTCACGGTCGCCCCCGGAACCTGGACCCCGGCGCCGGACGCCATCACGTACCAGTGGTTCCGCGGTACCGCCCCGATCGCGGGTGCGACCTCCGCGCGGTACACCCCGGTGGCCGCCGACCTCGGCGCGGTGCTGAGCGTCGAGGTGACCGGGTTGTACGACGGTGGTTCTGCGGCGTCCGCCCGGGCGACAGCATCCGGCCCCGTCGTCGCCGCGGCGCCCACCGCCTCCCCGTCGCCGTCGGCCACACCGTCGGCTACGCCGGCTGCCGTGCCGTCGCGCTCGGGAGCGCTCGCCGCGACCGGTGGCTCGCCGCTCGACCTGGCGCTGCCGTTCGCCGCTCTCGGCCTGCTCGGGCTCGGAGCGTCGTTCGTGATCGTGCGCGCGCGCACGGCTCGCTCGCGCCGCGCCTGATCCGCGTTCGAACCGCCCCGTGCCGGAAGGTGCGGGGCGGTTCGTCGTTCCGGGGCCGCCCGCCACCGAGTCGTTCCGGTCCCGCCCGCCGCCGAAAGGAGAGGAGATACCGAGGATCGAGGACGAAAAACCGCCCGAACGATCCTCAGCATCCGGAATCTCCTCGATTTCCGTCACGACAGGACGAGCGGATGCTGCAGCGCGGCCGGCTCTATCGGGGAGCGGCGCTGCTGGCCCGCGGCACGAGGTGAGGCACCCGCGCATCGCGCGACGTGACCCGGGCGTCGTCCTGCAGTTCGCTCAGCACGGCGGCCATCGCATCGCGCCCGAGCGCGATGAAGTCCTGATTCATCGTCGTCAGCGGCGGCGAGAAGTGCGCGGCCTCGGGGATGTCGTCGAAACCCACGACGCTCACGTCGTGCGGCACCCGCAAGCCCGCGGCCTCGATCGCGTGCAGCACCCCGAGCGCCATCTGATCGTTCGAGCAGAAGATCGCCGTCGGGTGTCCGTCGGCCAGCAGGGCCTGCCCGAGACGGAAGCCCGACTCCGGCGACCAGTCGCCCCGGGGCGCGACGGGCGGCGTCATGCCGGCGTTCGCGAGCGAGTCCCGCCAGCCGCGCAGACGCTGCTCGGCATCCATCGAGCCGTCGGGCCCGGCGATGTGGCGGATATCGCGATGGCCGAGGTCGATGAGGTGGCGCACGGCGAGGCAGGCGCCCTGGTATTGATCGAGCGATACCCGCACCCCGCGTCCGCGCTGCTCGGAGGCCACCGTGATGAGGGGCACACCGAGCTCGGTCTCATCGAACGCGTCGACCGAGGCGCGATCGGCGGCGAGCAGCACCACCGCTTCGACGTTCTGGCGGATGAGCATCTCGGCCGCGGAGCGGAGGCTGCCGGCATCCCGGGGCCCGAGGCTCGCCGTGATCACGGCGTACCCCGACTCGCGGGCGGCTTCGTTGAAGTTCAGCACGATGCTCGACGGCCCGAAGTCGGGGAGGCCGGTCGCGACGAGCCCGATCGTGCGGGAGCGCCTCGTGACCAGCGCGCGGGCGGCGTGGGAGGGAACGTAGCGCAGCTGCCCGATCGCCTGCTCGACCCGTTCCCGGGTGGCGGGGCGCACGTTCGGCAGATCGTTGAGCACCCGCGAGACGGTCTGGTGCGAGACCCCGGCGAGGCGGGCGACGTCGAAGATCGTCGCCACGCGCCCCCGCTCCGCCCCGGTGCTGCTCACTGCCCAGCCATTCTCCAGCCCTCCGGCGGCCGGTCCTCCATTATCCGGGTATCGGCAGAGGCGTCCGCGTCACCGCCGCCGCGCTCACCGCCGCCGTGAGGTCAGGAGCTTCTGCAGGATGATGAAGACCAGCAGGAGGCCGCCGATGAAGATGCGCGTCCACCACGACGACAGGGTGCCCTCGAAGGTGATGATCGTCTGGATGATGCCGAGTACGAGCACTCCCAGCACCGATCCGAGCACGAAGCCGTAGCCGCCGGTGAGCAGGGTGCCGCCGATCACGACGGCGGCGATCGCATCCAATTCCGTGCCGATCGCCGACAGCGGGTAACCCGACAGCGTGTAGAACGTGAACAGCACCCCGGCAAGGCCCGAGCACAATCCGCTGACCGTGTAGACGAGCACCTTGGTGCGGGCGACGGGCAGGCCCATCAGGAGGCCGCTCTGCTCGCTGCCGCCGAGCGCGTACACGGTGCGACCGAAGCGCGTGGCGTGCAGCACCCAGACCGCGATGATCACGACGAGCACCGCGATGATCACGCTCGGCGTGATCGACATCTTCCCCCCGAGCGGGATGCGCGTGACGCCGAACGCGATGAACGTCGGGTCGGTGATCGAGATCGAACTCTGGCTGATCACGTAGCAGAGGCCGCGCGCGAGGAACATCGCCGCGAGTGTCGCGATGAACGGTTGCACTTTGAAGTATTGGATCATCAACCCCACCAGCAGACCCAGGGTGCTGGTGAGCACGAGGATCAGCGGGATCACCGCCGCAGCCGGCCACCCCGACTGCAGCAGAGTGGCGGCGATCATCGTGGAGAGCGCGACGACCGCCCCGACGGAGAGGTCGATGCCGCCGGTGAGGATGACGAAGGTCATCCCCACGGCCAGCACGATCAGGTAGGCGTTGTCGACGAGCAGGTTGAGCAGCACCTGGCCGGAGAAGAAGCCGCGGTAGCGCAGCCCGCCGCCGGCGAAGACGGCGAGGAAGAGGATCGCGGTGACCAGCACCGGTCCGTACTTCGGGCTGGTGAAGGTGCCTCGGATGGCGCCGGTGGCGCGGGCGAGGGGCGTTCGAGAGGTCGTGGGCTTGGGCTTGGGCTTGGTCGCGGTCGCGGTGCTCATGCTGCCGCCACCCCCTTTCCGGCGCGGAGAGCGAGCTTGGTGCGGAACCCGGCGAGGGCCGCGTTCGTGGTCGGCGATTGCAGGAGACAGACGGCGATGACGACCGCGGCCTTGAACACCATCGTCGCCACGGGCGAGATGCCCACGGTGTAGACGGTGGTGACGAGGGTCTGGATGACCAGCGCCCCCACCACGGTGCCCGCGAGGGAGTACTTGCCGCCGGCGAGCGAGGTGCCGCCGATGACCACCGCGAGGATCGCGTCGAGTTCGATGAAGAGGCCGACGTTGTTCGCGTCGGCGGCCATCGTGTTCGCGGTGAGGATGAGTCCGGCGACGGAGGCGCACACCGCCGCGAACACGTAGACCGCGAACAGCACGCCGCGCGCGCGCACGCCCGCCTGGCGGCTGGCTTCGGGGTTGATGCCGACCGACTCGATCAGCAGCCCGAGCGCGGTGCGCCGGGTGAAGAGCGCCGCGACGATGAAGATGAACGCCGCGACGAAGATCGCGATCGGCACACCGAACCAGAACCCCGACCCCAGCCCCTTGAACGGCGGGCTGGTGACGGTGAGGATCTGGCCCTCGGTGATGAGCATCGCGATGCCGCGCCCCGCGGTCATCAGGATCAGCGTCGCGATGATGGGCTGGATGCCGATGACCGCGACGAGCAGGCCGTTCCAGAGCCCGCAGCCGACCCCGATCACCAGGGCCACCAGGATCGCGACGGTCACGGTGCCCGGGTTCGCGGGATCGGGGGATCCGAGCAGGATGCTGCACGCCACCGCGCCGGCGATGGCCCCCACGGCCCCCACGCTGAGGTCGATGCCGCGGGTCGCGATGACGAGGGTCATGCCGATCGCCACGATCAGCGTCGGAGCGCCGTTGCGGAGGATGTCGATGAGGCTGCCGTAGAGGTTCCCGTCGCGCAGCGAGATCGAGAAGAACCCCGGGAAGGCGAGGAAGTTCACCAGGAAGAGGGCGAGCAGCATGACAACCGGCCAGAACAGCCGGCTCGCGACGATGCGAGCGAGGAGCGTGCTCACGAGGGGTCTCCGTTCGGGTCGGTGTCGTCGCTGCTGCCCTCGGCGATGAGGCCCAGCAGAGACTCGACGGTGAGGTTCTCGTTGAGGAGGTCGGCGACCTTGTGCCGGTCGCGCATCACGATGACGCGGTGACTCAAACGCAGCACCTCTTCGAGTTCGGCGCTGATGTAGACGACGGCCATGCCGTTCTCGGCGAGGCTGTACACGAGCTTCTGGATCTCGGCCTTCGCGCCGATGTCGATGCCGCGCGTGGGTTCGTCCAGCAGCAGCAGGCGCGGAGCGACGGCCAGCCATCGCGCGAGCAGGACCTTCTGCTGGTTGCCGCCGGAGAGGTTGCGCACGATCGCGTCCTTGTTGGCCGGACGGATGTTGAGGGCCTGGATGTAACTGTCGGCCAGTTCGTCGCGGCGCTTCTTGGAGATCGGCCGCAGCCACCCTCGGTCGGCCTGGAGGGCGAGCACGATGTTGTCGCGCACCGAGAGGTCGTCGACGATGCCTTCGGAGCGCCGGTTCTCGCTGGAGTAGGCGATCCGGCGCTTCAGCGCCTGACGCGGGGTGCGCAGTCTGCGGGTGGTGCCGGCCACGGTCAGCGTGCCCTCGTCGGCGCGGTCGATGCCGCCCAGCAGGCGGGCGACCTCGGTGCGCCCCGAGCCGAGGAGACCGGCGAAACCGATGACCTCGCCCTCGTGGATCGTGAGGTCGAGGGGAGTGACCGCGCCCTTCCGGCCCAGGTTGCGAGCACGCAGGAACACGGCGACGTCTTCGTCGTCATCGTCGCTGTCGTGCACCCGTTGCTCGAGGTCTTCGAGCACGGTGAGCTCTTTGCCGATCATCGCCTGCACCAGGTCGATGCGCAGCAGGTCGGGCGTCAGGTACTCGCCGACGAAGCGGCCGTTGCGGAACACGGTGAGGCGGTCGGCGATCTCGTAGACCTGGTCGAGGAAGTGCGAGACGAAGAGGATCGCGACGCCCGACTCCTTGAGCGAACGGATGATGCGGAACAGCTCCGCCACTTCGTCGGCGTCGAGGCTCGAGGTCGGTTCGTCGAGGATCAGCACACGCGCATCGACGTTGATGGCGCGGGCGATCGCGATGAGCTGCTGGATCGCGAGGGAATGCGAACCGAGCAGACTGCCCGGGTCTACCTCGAGACCGAGGCCGTCGAGCACGGTGCGCGCCTGAGCCCGCATCCGCCGAGCGTCGATCGCACCGAAGCGGCGGGGTTCGCGTCCGAGCATGATGTTCTCGGCGACCGAGAGGTTGGGGAGCAGGTGCACCTCCTGGTACACGGTGCTGACCCCAGCATCCTGAGCCTGCGCGGTCGTGGCGAACGACACCGGCTCACCGCTCAACAGGATGGTGCCGGAGTCGACCTGGTACACCCCGGTGAGCGCCTTGATGAGGGTCGACTTGCCGGCGCCGTTCTCGCCCATGAGCGAGTGCACCTCGCCCGGGAACATGCGGAAGGAGACGTCATCAAGGGCCTTCACGCCCGGGAACGAGATGGAGATGCCGGTCATCTCCACGATGGGTTCGGGATGGTCGCGCGGGGCAGGGGGGCGGGTATCGGTCACGATCATCTCCGTCGAAGGTCGAGAGGGACGTGCGGGGAGAGGCTCGCGCCCCTCCCCGCACGGGTGATTCAGTACAGCCGGTCGGGCAGAGCGGCCTTCGCCTCTTCCTGGGTGAAGGTCGTCTCCTCGGTCACGATGCGCTTCTCGACCTCGCCGCCGTCGTTGAGCGTCATGATCGTGTCGACGAGCTGCTCACCGAGCAAGGGCGAGCACTCCACGATGAAGTTGATCTTGCCATCGGCGAGAGCCTGCATGCCGTCCTTCACCGCGTCGACGGTGATGATCTTGATGTCCTGGCCGGGAACCATACCGGCCGCCTCGATCGCCTCGATCGCACCCAGACCCATGTCGTCGTTGTGCGCGTAGACGAGGTCGATGTCGGGGTTGGACTTGAGCATCGCCTCCATGACCTGCTTGCCACCGGCACGCGTGAAGTCACCCGTCTGGCTCGCGATCACCTCGAGGTTCGGGTTGTCACCGATGACCTCGGCGAAGCCCTCGGCACGGTCGATGGCCGCCGAGGCGCCCGTCGTGCCTTCGAGCTGCACGATGTTGACGGGCTCGGTCGCGTCGGCGTACTCGTCGAGCGCCCACTGCCCGGCCTTCTTGCCCTCTTCGATGAAGTCGGAGCCGAGGAAGGTGACGTACAGCGAGTCGTCGGCGGAGTCGACGGCGCGGTCGGTGAGGATCACCGGGATGTTCGCGGCCTTCGCCTCGTTGAGCACCGCGTCCCATCCGGTCTCCACGACCGGGGAGAACGCGATGTAGTCGACGCCCTGCTGGATGTAGGAGCGGATCGCCTTGATCTGGTTCTCCTGCTTCTGCTGGGCGTCGGAGAACTGCAGGTCGATACCCGCATCCGCGAACGCCGTCTGAATGCTCTCGGTGTTGGCCGTGCGCCAGCCCGATTCTGCACCGACCTGGGCGAAACCGACCACCAGGTCTTCGGGAGCCTTGGGGCCCGATTCTGCGCCGCCGGTGTCTCCACCGCTCGCACACCCTGCCAAGCCGATCAGCAGGACTCCGGCCGCGGCCAGGGACAGGAATTTCTTCATGATGTGAACCTCCTCGTTCGTTCGGGTCGCCAGTGCCCCGATGTACGGTCGTCGATGGCCGTAGTGGTGATGCTAGCGACGGTTGTTAGCGTTCACAATGAGCCCGCGACCTGCCGTGGGTAACGAATCCGTAACGGGGTGATCCGGCCGAGACGGCCGGTTGTTCCGCGGACGTGAGCGCTCACAACGGGGCGATGCCCGGCGGTGTGGCTGCGCTCGGGCGGGCTCGGGCGTTGGGTCGGCGGGGACGGGCGTCGGAAATCGAGGAGATACCGAGGATCGAGGACGGAATCGGCCCGATCCGTCCTCAGCATCCGTTATCTCCTCGATTCCCGTCGGGGGGAGGGGCGGATGCTGCGGCCGAAGCCCGCTCGCGACCTCACCGCCCGAGCGCTCAGCGTTCGCGAGGCTGGGGGTCCTCCCGGGGTTCTACCCTGTGAGCGTGAGTGCGTTTCTGGACATCGGCATCCTCGCGGGCCCGGCCGTGATCGCCGTGATCGCCGCCGCCGCGATCGTGGGGGTGCTGCTCGTCGTGATCCGGCCGAGCAGGAAGTGGGGGCGCTCCCGCTGGATCGTCACCGCCCTCGTCTCCGCCGTCGCGGGGGCCCTCGCCGGGCTCGCGCTCACCTGGCTGCTCGGCGACGTCAACAACGCCTTCGGAGTCGACCTCACCCTCGCCTCCCGCGCATGGATCGCCGCCGGCTGCGCGGGCATCGCCGTCGCGGTGACCTCGCTCTGGCGCCCCACCTGGAAGCGGGCGATCGCCGTGCCGCTGTCGATCGTGCTCTTCGTCGTCACCGCGGCCATGGGCGTCAACATCGCATTCGGGCAGTACCCGACGATCCGCAGCGTGCTCGGGATGAGCGCCTTCGAGGGCGACGCGTTGCCGCCGCTGTCGACTCCAGCATCCGATCGTCCGACGATCGCCGACTGGACAGCCCCCGCCGGTATGCCCACGGCAGGCACGGTCGCCTCGGTCACCATCCCCGCCACGGTCTCAACCTTCGTCGCGCGCGACGCGGTTGTCTACCTCCCGCCGGCTGCGCTGACCACCAACCCGCCGCTGCTGCCGGTCATGATCATGCTGTCGGGGCAGCCGGGAAGCCCCGAAGACCCGCTCACCACCGCGCACCTGCGCGAGTCGCTCGACGCCTACGCCGCCGCCCACCAGGGCCTCGCGCCCATCGTCGTCTCGCCCGATCAGCTCGGCGCTCCCGGCAACAACCCGATGTGCGTCGACTCCCCGCTCGGCAACTCCGCGACCTACCTCACCGTCGACGTCGTCACCTGGATCAAGGCCAACCTCCCCGTGCTCGACGCGCCCGATGACTGGGGCATCGGCGGGTTGTCGCAGGGAGGCACGTGCTCCATCCAGCTGGGGGCGGCGCATCCGGAACTCTTCAGCGCGATCCTCGACGCTTCGGGCGAGGAGTTCCCCACGCTCGGCGATGAGGCCACCACGATCCAGCAAGGATTCGGAGGGGATGCTGACGCCTACGCGGCCGCGCATCCCGCGGCGATCCTCGCCGCCAACGCTCCGTACACCGACACCTTCGCGGTGTTCGGAGTCGGGAGTGAGGACACCGCGTTCCTGCCGGGCGTGCAGAAGCTCTACCAGGACGCGAAGGACGCGGGGATGGACGCGACCTACATCGAGGCGCAGGGCAGCGCCCACGACGCGACGACCTGGTCGTACGTGTTCCAGCAGGGCATCGGCCTGATCGCCGACCATTGGGGGCTCGACCGCTGAAGCCGACGGTGCGCTCAGGCTTTCGGTGCGCTCAGGCTTTCGGCTCGCTCAGGCTCAGGCTGAGGCGGTGGCTTTCGGCTCGCGGAACGAGCCGGCCATCTGCGCGGCGCCCGCGAGGGTAAGGGTGGGCAGGTAGGCGCGGGCGAGCGCGACGCCGAGCGCCGGCAGCACGGTGGCTTCGGGGTAGATCGCCCAGAGCGGCACGAACTCGGGCTGGAACTTGCGCTTGAAGTTCAGCAGCGAGCGGAAGCCGTAGGCGGGCTCCAGCAACAGGCCGAGCCGGTCGAGCAGCCGTGCGACGGGAGCCTGCGCTGCCGCGCTGTCACGGGAGGTGAACGCCAGCGGCGAACCGGAGAGGCTCATCCGCACCAGCCCGTCGAGCTTCATCTGGTCGGCGGCGGCGCCGATGAGGAACTCCATGATGCCGGGCATCGCGTCCCCACGACGGCGCATGAAGTCGAGCGTGTAGCCGCGCACCTCGTGGTTCTCGAACATCGGCAACCAACTCGTGACCGCCTCGATGCGGCCGCTCTCGTGCACCGCGATCATCAGGCGCACGGCCGGATCGTTCAGCTCGTCCACGCCGCCGAGGGTGAACTCCATCTCGGGCAGGCTCTTGTCGGCGACCCACGCCTCGGAGATGTCGCGGATCTGGGCGTGCTCGGCGAGCGACAGCTCGGGCCAGCTCGTCCACCGCGCCGTGATGCCCGAGCGGCCCGCGCGGTTCGTCGCGGTGCGGATGTCCTGGCGCTTCTTGCCCGCCGTGTTCCACTCCTGCGGGTTGAGGATCGCCTCTTCGGCCACCTGCATCCGCTGCCAGCCGAGGCCGTCGAAGACCGAGCTGTCGCGGTCGTCGATGCTGTAGAACACCGGCGTCCAGCCGTGGTCGCCGCAGAACTCGATGAACCCGGTGTAGACATCGGGGTGCTGGTGGTCGGGCCCGAAAGCTCCGCCGAGCGTGACCGCGATCGAGCCGCGGACGCGGTAGGCGATGGCAGCATCCGATTCCGAAGCGAACCAATAGGCGTTGCCCTGCCACGTCGACATATAGGCGAGGGTGTCGCCGCCGCCGCGCTCGAGCACGGCGCGCGCGCGGGCGCGGTCGGTGGCGCCGGGAACCGCACCCGGGTCGAGCACCAGCCGGGCCGTCGCCACGCACGCCGCCGCCCAGAACAGCAGCGGGGGGAGGTACCAGAACGCCTGGGCGCCGGGGCTCGAGGGCACGAAGGTGAGCACGTCGGAGGGCAGCACCGTCGGGGGCAGCAACCGCAGCGGCAGCCCGATGAGCACGTCGCCGGGGCCGACGCGGGGGATGTAGCCGTCGGCGTTGAGCAGCGCACCGACGTAGGCGAGCGCGAGGCTGACGACGGCGGCCGCGCCCACGGTGATTCCGAAGGTGGCGCGGGCCTTCGCGGTCGTGGGCACGTGCGCGTCGCGGCGGAACACGATCAGCGTGATTGCCGCGAAGAGGGGAACGAGGGCGCCCACGACGCTACCGGCGAGCGTCTGCCAGATGTAGTACTCGACGTCGGTGGTGCGCAGCTGCCCGATCGCGGCGATGGTCTCGGGCTGGATGACCCAGAAGAGGTACCACATGCTGAAGAAGGTGATCGCGTTCACGGCCACCGCGACCCAGAGCGCCGCGCGGCGCCCCTTCAGGATGCCCCACGCGGCGAAGAGCGCGACGAGGATCGGGAGCAGCGCGATGTACCCGGAAGCGGGCTGCAGTTCGGCGAAGCTGTTGAAAGAATCGGGGCACGGCGCGCTCGGCGATCCGAAGGCGCACGCCATTCCGTCGACGTCGGTCACGGGGTCGACGGAGAGGTAGCCGTAGATCGACAGCAGCCCGGCGCCGGTGCCGAGGAAGGTCGCGATGATCGGACCGATCGCGGTGATCGCCGTCATCGCCGCGAGCAGCACCCGCTTCTCGTGGTGGGAGCTGCGGACGAGCCGGAAGCCGAGCCGGCGACCGCCGAGGACGTAGCCGAGGCCCAGGCCGATCGGCACGGCGAGCAGCGAGAACAGGTCGTTCGCGCCGCCGGCGTAGAGGAAGAAGGTGACGGCGGTGAGGGTCGAAAGCAGTCGGATGCGCCGGCGCCACAGTGAACCGGCGAACGCGCTCGCCGCCATCGCGGTGCAGATGAGCGCGGCGACGGGGGAGAGGATGTCGACCGGGGGAGCGTTGAGCGGCAGGATCTCGAGCGAGGTCTCCTCGAAGAGCCCGACCGCGAGGCCCGCGAACGAGGCAGCGACGCCGCCGATCACGTAGGCGAGGGCGGTGCGGATGCTGCCCATCAAGCGTTCCGCTTCCCCCACCACGACGAGGATCAGCGGCACGATCAGCACGAGTGCGCCGAGGTCGCCGACGGCGAAGAGGGAGGTGACGGTGCCCCACCAGTGCCGCTGCACGAAGACTTCGGGCACGCCCTCGTCGAGTACCTGCCAGCCCCAGCCCTCGGCGATGAAGCCGGCGAAGGTCAGCGCGATCACGATGACGGTGATGGCGAGGGTGACCGGCCGGTGCCGGCACCATCGCCCGATCACTCGTGCGGTGTTTCGGGCGCGTGCTCCGAGATCGCTCTCGCGCGTGGTCGCAGTCATTGCCTGGTTCCTCCGTCGCGACTTTACCGGCTCGCGCTCGCGCACGCGCTGAGCGCCGGGTGGGTCGTTGCTGGGTGCCCGCCGGCCCGGGCTCGCCCTGTCGGCTCGGGTCCGCCCTGCGGGCGGACACAACTCCTCCAAAACGCGTGGTCGGGAGCCCGGGACGGGCGGATCGGCGGGCCGCGGCGGCCATGCGGTCGGCGGAGTGGAGGAGTTGTGTCCGCCTGGTTCGATAGAGCTGCGGGGTCAGCGGGGGAGGAGGGGGCGCTGCGCCGTCACCCCAACCTGCCCCGCCGGGGTCGACGCACGCACCAGCAGCTCGGGCACGACGGAGGTGCGCTGCCGCGGCCGGCGGGGACCGTCGGTGAGGCGATCGACCATGGTCTCGACCGCGAGGCGACCGACGTGCTGCTTGGGCGGCCGCAGCGCCGTGATGGGCGGTTCGGCGTTCTCGGCCACCTCGTCGTCGTACGCGACGATCGCCAGATCGCCCGGGATGCGCCAGCCGTGATCCCGGGCGTACTGCTGAAGCAGCACCGCCTGCGGGTCGGAGTGCACGAGGAGCCCGGTGGTTCCCGTCGCCCGACAGTCCTCGAGGATGTTGCGGACAGCATCCTCCCTCTCCGCCGCCGGCACGTCGTCGAGCGAGATGTCGGATTCGATCGTGGAGGTGAGACCCAGTTGCTCGACCGCTCGCGTCCACCCGCGGCGCAGCTGCGGCGAGGTCGGTGAGCCGGGGGAGGAGAGCATGCCGACGCGCCGGTGACCGAGACGGGCGAGATGACCGGCGGCCAGCGACCCGCCGAACACGTGGTCGGTCGTCACCCACTCGAGGCGGGCGAGGCCGATCGACGTCGGAGCCCGCCGCTCAACGAGCACGACGGGGATCGAGAGCCCGTCGAGCCACTGCAGCAGAGCGGTGCCATCGGGTCCGGTGGTCTCGGGAGCGACGACGAGGCCGTGCAGCGATCCGGATTCCACGAGCGATGTGATCTGTCGCCGCTGATCGTCGACCGCGTAGCTCGCGCCCCGCAGCACCAGCTGCACACCTCCCGCGGTCGCGGCTGCTCGGGCACCCGTGATGATGTGCGGCCAGTAGTAGCTGAGCGAGGGGACGACCATGCCCACCCGGAAACGCGGCGGACCCCCGCTGCTGGTCAAGGGAACGGACGTGTCGAGGCCACTTCGCAGGGTCGCGCCGCCGTGCACGCGCGAGAGGAGGCCGCGGTCGGCGAGATAGCCGATGTCGCGGCGGATCGTGAGCTCGGCCACGCCGAACTCGCGAGCGAGGTCGGTCACCCGCAGCGATCCGACACGGCGCAGTTCGTCCATGATGCGCTCGCGGCGCGAAAGGCCGAAGGGTGCGCGGTCGCGCGGGGAGTCGTCCACGGTGACGTCGATCCTAGGAGGGGGCGAATCTGTTCGAGCTGCCTCCAGTGTCGCAGGGAGAGGTCACGTCACGGCGGTCTCGGTCGAATGTTTCCGTTCGAGTGTGTTCGTTTGTGTTCGAATCCCTCGTCGGATCCTGCGCCCGGGTGCTTGCATGCAGGAACCCCCTGCACGGGCTTCATCAACGACGAGGAATCCGCATGGCAATGATGTCATCGGGCCGGATCACCGCAGCGCTCAGCGCCGCCGTGATCGTCTTGGCCGGATCTATGGTCCCCTTCTCACCCGCCACCGCGGCGGAGATCCCGCCTGCCGCGGCGCCCGCGCCCGACCCGGAGGCGGCGCGCTTCGCGGAACTGCCGACGCTGACGTATGACGACGTGGCCGCGTGGGCCGAGGTGCTCGTCGACGGAGACGACGTGGAGCGTGACGCGGAAGGCGTTCCCTTCAACACCTTCGGCGGCTTCGGCTCGGTGTCGTGCAACAACACCTCCAACCTGCTGCTGGATTATAAAGAAGAGCAGCCCGAGGTCTACTGGCGCATAATGCACCTGCTGTTCGACCCCGAGACCGGTGCCGGTCTCAAGCACATCAAGGTCGAGCTCGGTGCGGACAACAACACCTCGTCGGGCGCGGAGCCCGCCACGAAACGGTCGGCCGATGAACCTGCCAACGTCCTGCGGGGCGCCGGATTCCACTTCATCGCCGACGCGCAGTCGATCAACCCCGACATTGAGGTCGAGGCGCTGCGTTGGGGTGAGCCCTCGTGGACCCAGGGCAACAGCGACCTGCGCTACCAGTGGTACAAAGAGACCATCGACGCCGCGTACGACACATACGGCGTCGAGTTCGACTACCTGAGCCCCTCGCAGAACGAGGTGCACGCCAACTACATCAACTCCGAGCTGGCGTGGACGGTCGACTTCGCCGAACGCCTCGAGCGCGACGCCGAAGCCGAGGGTGCCCGTTACGACTACAGCCGCATCAAGATGGTCGCGCTGGATTCCTACCGCAACGTCGGCGCCGTCTCTCGCGCGATCCTGGCCAGCCCGGGCGCGCTCGAACAGGTCGACGCGGTCGGCTACCACTACGACATCTCGGGGGACGCGAGCCTCACGCGCCTCAACAAGGAGTACGGCATGGAGGTGCTGTACTCCGAGGGAGTGAGCCCCATGATCGAACCCGAGTACCGGATCAACGCCGATCCCGCCCGCGGCGGCATCGGCGGCACCGTGGGCGCCGTCGACATCGCCGACCGGTTCATCAACGCGTACCGATGGAGCGGCTCGGACCCCGATCCCGCTCACATGACGACGTTCCTCTTCCAGCCCGCCGTGAGCGCGATGTACGAGGGCTCGCAGTACTCGCCCAAGAACCTCATCCGCGCCTCCGACCCCTGGTCTGGCTATTACGAGGGCGGAGTGGGGCTGACGATGGTGCGCCACTTCATGCAGTTCATCGAGGAGGGCTGGGAGTACGTCGAAGGCGCCTCCTACGGCGACGGCACGAAGGGGGACGGTGGCACGAACGTCGACAGCTCCACTCGTACGTACCTGACCCTGCGGACCCCCGAGGCCGAAGTCGCCGCGGGCGCCGACGCCGAGTTCTCGCAGGTGCACGCCAACAACACCCGCACGCAGCGCAACTTCGAAGTCAAGGTCGCGAACCTCGATTCCGGCGCGGACACCCCGCTGGCGGTGTGGGAGACCCGGGGGCCGGACGCGGGCGAAGGGGTCGACGCGAACTACTTCCAGAACATCGGCAAGGTGGTGCCCGTCCGGACCGAGACCGTCGACGGCGTCGAGTATCAGGTCTACCGGGTTCAGGTGCAGCCCTACTCGATCGTGACCCTGTCTACCCTTCCCGACGGCGTCCACGGCTCGACCGAGCCCTACACACCCGGCGAATACGTCTCGCCCGCGAGCGACAGCATCCTGCCCCTGCCGTACACCGATGACTACGAGTACGACGGGTACGGCCTCGAGTCGGTCAACGGCGTCGAGATGGACTACGTGGAGCGCCGCGGCGGCTCACCGCGCTACACGGCCGACCAGAACGGCGCCTTCGAGGTCGTCACGGGCGAGACCGAGCGCGGCAACGTGATGCAGCAACGCATCCACGCCGACAACCGCGGGTACACCTGGAACGTCTGGGGCGACGGCTCGCAGCGGAACCCCTCGACGGCAGAGCCGGCCACGGTGTTGGGCGATCACTCGTGGACGAACTACACCGCCTCGGTCGATTTCCGCCTCGACGGGGTGGTTCGGGATGCGTCGCTGGAGAACTTCGTCGGAGTCGGCGTGCGTCAGGTCGTCGCCGAGGGCAGCGACCTCGCCTCGTACAGCGCCCGGGTCTACGACGACGGCCGGTGGGAGCTGCGCAAACTGGGCACCACGGTCGCGTCGGGATCGGTGTTCCTGTTCGACCCCGACCAGTGGCACACCCTCGACGTGGAAGCGCGCGAGAACGTGATCTCGGTCACGCTCGACGGCGAGCGACTCGGCTCCTACGCCGATACGACCGGCAACCCGACGATGGCGGGACGCATCTCGCTGTCGAGCGGGTACTACAACACCTCGTTCGACAACCTCGCGGTGACGCCGATCGAGGGTCTCTCCTGGGCCTCGGAGAAGGTCGATGACGCGGACTCGCGCATCACCTACCCGAACGGGTTCTCGTTCACCCAGGCCGGCTACGCGCACCTCAACCGCACGCAGCACGTGCTGAGCGCCGGTCGCTCGGCCGCCTTCGACATGACGGGAACCGGGTTCAACCTGCTCGGCGCGACGGGGACGGCATCGCTGTCGATCGTGGTGGACGATGACCCGCCGCGGGCGGTGTCGGTGGGCGGCACGGGCAACCGGCAGACCTCGTACTGGCTGCGCGGACTCACCGACGGGGCGCATCGCGTGACGGTGACCGTGGTCAGCGGCACCTTCGTGCTCGACGGTGTCGATGTCGTGCGCGGTGGCAGTGTCGCCGAGCCGGTCGAGCCCGAGCGCAAGCCGATCTCGATCGTCAGCCAGCCATCGCGGCTGACGGCGAGGGTGGGCACGGTGCCCGACCTGCCCGAGACGGTGCGGGCGACGAGCCAGACGGGCGGGCAGATCGATGCGCCCGTGACTTGGACGGCGACACCCGCGCAGTTCGCGACGGCCTACGACATGGTCAAGGTCGACGGGGTCTTCACCGACAATCCGGCGCTCGCCGTCAGTGCGTACGTCGAGGTGGTCCCCGAGGGTCTGCGGTACTTCGTCGACGCGAACGCGCCCGCGGACGCGGTGGCGTATCCCGCGGTCAGGGTCGCCTCCGGTGACGAGCTGCGCAACGGCGCGGCGGACGGCGTCTTCACCACCGAGAGCGGGTGGGGTCGGGTCGGCACCTACAACGGCAAGGGTCGGTTGAACCTGAACCCGTACGACAAGACGCGCGAGACCGGGTGGTACTCCTCGGGTCCGAACGTGCCCGTCGTTTACCGCTTCACCCTGCCCGCGGGCGAGTACCAGGTGGCCTCCGGTCACACCGAGTGGTGGAATCCGGGGGCTAACCGCAGCCGCCGTGCTACCACGACGATTCAGTACACCGACGCCGGAGGAGCGGCCGTTACCGTACCCGTCGGCACGCACACCTTCACCAGCGGTGCGATCAACACGACCGCGGTGTTGCGCGGAGGCTTTACGCTCGCGGAGGAGACGGTGGTCACGTTCTCGGTATCGGGGGCGGGCGGCACCGAAGCGCCCGCGCTGAGCTGGGTGGCGATCAACGACGCACCGGCGCAATCGGTGGACCGTACGGCGCTCGCCGAGCAGCTGGCCCTCACGCAGGAGTCGCCGCGACGCGCCTACACGGCGGAGTCGTGGCAGAACCTGCGAGAGGTGGGACTTGCGGGCAAGGCCGTCAACGATGACCCCGCAGCGACCCAGCAAGAAGTGGATGCTGCGACCGCTGCGCTTTCGGCGGCCCGTGACGCGCTCGTCGAGGTCGCCTACCAGCCCCTCGAGGACTACCGGATCGCAGTGGAGCAGGGGGACGCGGCCGAGCTTCCGGCGACCGTGACCCTCGCCACCCTGAGCGGTGTGCAGCAGCAGGTGCCGGTCACGTGGAATGGCACGCCCGCCACCGACACGGCGTACGCGGTCAGCATCGTGACCGGCAATGCAGGCGGGACGACGGTGACGCTCGCGGTGGAGGTCGTGCCCGAGGAGCTCGTCTACTTCGTGGACGCCGCGGGAGTGAAGGGTGACAACGCCGACAACGCGGGCATTAATTCGCCCTCGTACGCCGCGGTGCGGGCGCTCGAGCAGGGAGAGCTGCGTAACGAGGTCGCCGATCGTCGCTTCGACGAAGCGTCTGGTTGGGGGCTGGTGAACCCGGTCGACAGCGGAGCGGGTTTCGTCGGAGCGAAGGGCCGCGTGGCCGGAACTTACGACAAGTACGCCACCACCGGCTGGTGGGCCAGCGCCGGCAGCTCGATCGACTACCGGCTCACGCTGCCCGCCGGGCAGTACGAGCTGACGTCGGGCTACCGGGAGTGGTGGGGCGTGACTCGGCAGGTGGTGCCGAGCGTCACGGTGGGCGACGAGGTCGTGACCGGGACGCCGGTATCTCTCTCGGGAGCGTCGCCGCGGGGGTCATCGACTCTTGTGTTCACGGTCGATGTGGAACAGACCGTGCTCTTCCGGGCTGCCCGGGGCGCCGGCACGGCCGACCCGGTGCTGAGCTGGTTCGCCGTCGCCGACGTGACCCCCGCAACGGCCCCCGAGGCGCCGAACGGCGTCTCGGCGTTGCTGACGGGGATGGACGTGCGCGTGAGCTGGTCGACTCCGGCCGACGATGGCGGCTCGCCCGTTACCGGCTACCGCGTCTACGCGATAGACGGCGAGACGGCGCTCTGCGAGGTGCCGGCCGCGGAAACGGCCTGCACTGTCACGGGAGTCGAACCCGGAGCGACAGCCAGCTTCGTCGTGACGGCGCTCAACGCCCTCGGCGAGGGTGCCAGGTCGGCAGCATCGGCCCCCGTCGCCGTCCCTGAAGTCCCGCAGAACGACGGCGCTTTCCGGGCTCCCGGAACGCCGGTTCTCTCCTCCAACGACGGGCACGACACCGGTCTGAAGGACGGGACGTTCCAGCTGACGATGGACATGTGGTGGGGCGACAACGGCGGATTATTCAAGCTCTACCGCGACGGTGAGCTGGTTGCGAAGGTTCCGCTGGCGAGCGCCAGTCCCATGGCGCAGCGGAAGGTCATCGAGGTGGCGGCCCTCGCGAACGGGACGTACGAGTTCGTCGGCGTTCTTGTCAACTCGAAGGGGTCGACGGAGAGCCGTCCGCTGACGGTGACCGTGACCGACGCCTCGCCCGGCCTGCCCGTGCTCTCGAACGACAACTGGTCAGGCGGCGGGGCCTACACGGTGACGGCGAACCTCTGGTGGGGGACGAATGCGACCTCGTACCGCTTCCTCGAGAACGGGGTCGAGGTGGCGGCGGGTGAGCTGACCGCGGCTACGCCGGGGGCGCAGAAGGCGACGCTAAGCGTGACCGGCAAACCCCGGGGCGAGTACCTCTACACAGTGGAGTTCCGGAACGCGGCCGGTGCGACCACCACCGCTCCGCACCGGGTGGTGGTGCGGAAGTAGGGTTCGACCTGTTCCCCTGTCACGAGCCGCGGGTCCGACCGGCAGTTCGTGACAGGGGAAGAGGGCTGTCGGGGGAGTTCACGCGAGGAGCTGCCCTGATACGGTGCGCGGGTGACGCAGACCAGGTGGGGCATCCTCGGGCCGGGGGCGATCAGCGCGGATTTCGCGCGGGCTCTTCGCCACGCGACGCGCGGCGCGCTGTACGCGGTCGGAAGCTCTTCGCCCGACCGCGCTGCGGCGTTCGCGAGCGAGCACGGCGCGACGGTGACCGGCTCGTACGCCGAGATCGTCGACCGCGACGACGTGGACGCGGTCTACATCGGCACCGTCCACACGACCCACGCCGACCTGGCTGTCGCCGCGCTCGCCGCGGGCAAGGCGGTGCTCTGCGAGAAGCCCGCCACCGCGGCCGCCGTCGACACGGACCGTGTGCTCGATGCGGCCGCCGCGGCCGGTCGACCCTTCCTCGAGGCGTACAAGTATCGGTTCGGTCCGCTCGCGGCGTCGCTGCGCGCCCTCGTCGCGGACGGTGCCATCGGGCGCCCGCTGCATGCGGCAGCATCCTTCGGCTTCTCCGCTCCGTCTCGCGACGGGCGCCTGTTCGATCCCGCGGTGGGCGGCGGCGCGATCCTCGACACGGGTGGGTACCCGGTCTCACTCGCGGTGGGCATCGCGGCCTGGGCCGGGATCGGCATCGCGGCCCCGGCGGTGGCTCAGGCCGGAGGCGAGGTCGCAGCCGTCGACGAGACCGCCGTGGCGGGCCTGGTCATCGGCGGAATGACCGCGGACGTGAGCGCGTCGATCGTGGCGGCGCTCGGGCGCGGCCTCTACCTGCGCGGCACGGAGGGACGCATCGACGTGCCCGACGTCTGGGGCAGTCGGAGCTCCAGCGCGACCACGCTGACCTTGCGCCGCGGCACCCGCGAGGCGGAAGTGGTGCGGCACGAGCCCGTGGATCCGATGGCGGCCGAAGCCGACGCGGTGAGCCTCGCGATCGCCGAACACCGCCTCGAGGTGCCCGAGATGACCTGGGCCGAAACCGCTAGCGTCGCGCGGGTGTTGGATGCCTGGCGCGCCCGCCTTCAGCCCTGAGGTCGAGCGCAGCGAGACGAGCCGGGGACGGATGCTGCGGGGCCGCGCATAACGGAGGAGATGTGCGCTCCGGAGGGCCTCTCGAGCGGAAACGCCCTCCGGACGGCACATCTCCTCCGTTATGCGCACACGTGGCCGGCTCTCCGGCCGGGAGCACACGCTCTGACGCCCGCGTCGGATCCCCGGGTCAGCGCTCCCGCGGGGGAGCGGTGGACCCGCGCACGTTCAAGCGCGGGCTCAGCACCACCCGGTGGATCGGGCGGGAAGGATCCTCGATCCGGCGGGCCAGCAGGTCGACGGCCGCCGACCCGACGGCGGCCCGCGGGGGGCTCACCGCGGTCAGGGCAGGAGTGAAGAGCTCGGCCACTTCGTCGTCGTACGCCACGATCGACAGGTCGCCCGGCACCGAGATGCCCCGGTTGAGGGCCAGGTCGACGAACGCCATCGCCTCGGGGTCGGAGTGCACGACGAGCGCGGTGATGTTGTTCGCGAGCGCCGTGTCGAGGCTCGCGTCGACGAAGGCCGAGAAATCCGGGCTCGTGCGCGGTGGCAGCACCGACTCGAAGTGGTCGGTGGGGGTGAGTCCGAGCTCGGCGCACGCCGCTTGCCATCCGGCGGTGATCTTGCGCGACGTCGGGGAGTTGCGCGAGATGATCAAGCCCACCCGGCGATGCCCGAGAGAGGCGAGGTGCCGGGCCGCGAGCACGGCGCCGAGGGCGTGGTCGGTGGTGACGGATTCGACCGGGATGCCCGCGGGGAGGCTGACGGCGTCGCGCTCGACGAGCACGCTCGGACTGCCCGAGTCCGCGAGCCACTGCACGACGTCCTGCGCGTGCGGGGTGTCGGTGTTCGGCGCGACGATCAGGCCACGCACCCCCTCCACGGTCACGAGGCGTTCGAGCACCGGCCGCTCGTCCTGCAGCTCGTACGAGGCGCCGCGCAGCACGATGTCCATGCCCCAGCGCTTCGCCTCGGTCTCGGCTCCGCGCACGACGCCGGGCCAGTAGTAGTTGAGCGACGGCACGAGCAGCGCGATCGACCCGGTCGAACGGCCGGGCCCTCCGGCCACCGAGCCCGAGGTCGTGACATCACCGCGCTCCGGTGCGGCGGCGGAGGGAACTGCGCCGCCGTGCACCCGCATCAGCAGACCCTCCTGCTCGAGTTGCGCGAGATCGCGTCGCAGCGTGACAGGAGCCACCCCGAGCTCCTCCATGAGCTGGGAGACGCGCACGATGCCGTCCCGGTTGAGCGCCGCCAGCACGTGCGCCCGGCGCGCGGGCGCCAAGGGTGCGTGCGCAATCGAGTCGGTCATCGATCCCCCTCCGAGACGTGATCCAGGTCTACCGTGATCCGCACCTCGCCGCGACCTTCGGTCTGCAGCTCGAGGCGGGTGAAGTCGGCGCCCCACACCTCCGACAGCATCGGATCGTCGAGGTCGCGGCGTTCGAGCCGGGCGACGAGGCCCGCGGGCCACCTCACCCGCACCGGAGGTGCGTCCTCGAGAGGTGTCACCACGACGCTGTCGCCGTCCTGGCGAACGCGGCCGGCCAGCAGCATCCGCACCGCGGTCGTCGTCCCGCCCGTCCAGGAGTCCTCGACCACGACCTGAGCGCGCGTGCGGTCGAGGCGCGCAGTCCGCCGCCACGAGGTCACGCCGGTGGGCGGGTACGCGCCGACGAGTTCCAACTCGAGGCTCGACGCGGCGGGCGAGACGCGCGCCTGGGTGTCGGCGGCGGCGAAGTCGGCTCCGGGATTCTGCTCGATGCCGTCGAGCACGGGCACGTTGTGCCACCCGCTCTGCATCGTCCAGATCTCGTACCGCTCGGGGCTGAAGGTCTGGCGCGTATAGGTGGGCCGCCCCGCATCGACGATGACGGGCACCCCGTTGGAGGCCACGACGAAGGAGCCGACATCGTTGTGGTTGTGGTGCTCGCCGTTGTGTCCGCCCTTGATGGCGAGGGTGAGGCCGTCAGGGGAGCCGCCCGACTGCCGTGCGAGCAGCACCTCGGTCGACGGCCACCAGACGTCCTGCGGCAGGGGAGAGGCTCCGGGGACCGCGTCGAGCCAGGCAGCATCCGTCATGCCTCTCAACAGCCGGCCGAGACCTTCGAGCTCGGATGCCGCCGGTCCGCCCGGCACGCGGTGCGCTGCGGCGTGCGCTCGCGCATCGAGGTCGTCGACCGCTCGCGCGGCGCGGTGCAGGGCATGCCACGGCTGCGCGACCGGGGGTCTGGCCTGGCCGTCGGCGAGGTTGAGATACCACCGTCCGCCCAGGTGCGAGCGGTGGGGGAAGGCGACCGTTTCGCGCAGGGCCGGCACCGAAGAGGCGTCGAGGGCGCCGCCGGTGGCCACGCGCAGCACCTCGAGCGCCTCGAGCGCGCGGCACGCGCCGTTCCACCAGTAGGCGTAGCCCTCGTCGATCGCCCCGTCGGACGGCAGCGAGGAGACGTAACGGTCGAGCCCCTCGACCGCGAGAGCGACGACGCGTGCCCGCTCGTCTGCCTGCCCCGGCTGATCGAGGAAGCGCAGCGCGGCCGCGAGCACGTTGCCGTGGATCCAGGGGTTCCAGTTGTGCACATCGCCGTCGAGACCGATCCAGTGCCAGTCCCGGCGCTGCTGGAACGGGTCGAGCACGCGCACGCGGGCTTCGTGTCGCAGGCGCTCGCGCACACCGGGGTAATGCTCGTCGAGGAGAGGGCCCAGCAGGTGGTCGAGGTGGGCGAGCTGGCCGACGGCCTCACCCGCGCCGAGGTCGAGAAAAGGCGAGGTGACGGTGGGGAGGATGCTGCCGCGCTCGGCGCGTGCATCGTCATGGGCGGGCCAGCACCACGAACTCTGTTCGCTCAACAGCCAGGCACCGTCCACCGCGGCGGCGAGATGACGCCTGTCGAGGGTGGATGCTGCCGCCACGGCCGCGCGGCTGAGCCGGAACTGGCGGGCGAAGGCAGTCTGCTCCCACGCGTCCCGGTTGCCGTCCTGGTGCACGCGGGCGGCGGTGCTGGCGAGCGGCAGCGGCCAGGGAGCATCGGTTTCGGCGTCCGCGGCGGCGATCATCGCCCGCCGGGTCACCGGGTCGGCCGAGCCGTCTTCGCCCCACACCGAGCGGTCGGTCGCGGGAGCGAACACGAAGGCGTCGTCTGCGGGCACCAGGACCGCGGCCAGCGCGCCGACCCAGGTCTCGGGAGTGGCGCCGAGCTGCGTCTCGAACAGCTCGGCCAGCGGCCCGCGGTACGACGGCGCCAGCGAATCGCTCACGAACGGCCTCCTCTTCGTTGAGTGCCCTGTGCACCAAACCGATCAGAAACGATCATAACAATACATAACGGTTCTTGCAATGAACGAAAAGCGTTGTTACTCTCCTAAAACGGTCGCTTCGCTGCGATCTGCCGAATCAAAGGAGATCCGATTTGTCCGAGCACGCCGTCGAGCTTCAGGACGCCGACTGGAGCCGCGATCGCTGGCTCCAGTATGCGGACCGGCTGCTGGATGCCGCTCGAGCACACGCCTCCGAGAACAACGCCCGCATCGTCTTCCCGGGCGCAGAGGGCGGTTACGGCCGTGCGGTCGACGGCCTCGAGGGCTTCGCCCGCACCTTCCTGCTCGCCGGGTTCCGCCTCGTCGGAGCGAACGGCGAAGGACTCGACGACCTCGCGGACTTCTACCGCCGCGGCGTGACCGCCGGCGTCGACCCCGAGGCGCCCGATCGCTGGGTGCGCCTCGAGGAGCACGCGCAGGCGAAGGTGGAGGCGGCATCCCTCGCCCTCATCCTCGACATGACCCGCCCGTGGATCTGGGACCGCCTCGATGAGCTCACCCGCGGCCGCGTGATCGACTACCTCGCCCCCGTCGTCGGCGACGACACCTACCCGAAGACCAACTGGCTGTGGTTCCGCGTCGTGGTGCAGACGTTCCTCCGCTCGGTCGGTGGCACCTGGTCGGCCGAAGACATCGCCGACGACCTCGCCCTGCACGACGCGCTCGTCCGCGAGGACGGCTGGATGTCGGACGGCTTCGAGCGCTCGTTCGATCACTACGTCGGCTGGGCGCTGCACCTCTACCCCGTGCTGTGGTCGCGGATGCACGGCGCCAGCGACCTCGCCGCCGGACGCACCGACGCCGACATCGCGGCCCTGGACCGTTACCTGCAGGATGCCGTCGCCCTCGTCGGCGCTGACGGCTCGCCGCTTCTGCAGGGCCGCAGCCTCATCTACCGGTTCGCCGCGGCCGCTCCCTTCTGGGTCGGCGCCATCGCCGGGGTGCCGTCGGTCTCGCTCGGCCGCCTGCGGGTGGCGGCGGGCAGCATCGTCTCGCACTTCGCCGACCACGGCGCGCCCGATGACGACGGACTGCTCTCGATCGGGTGGTGGCACCCGTGGCGGGCGCTCGCACAGTCGTACTCCGGCCCCGGCTCGCCGTACTGGGCTGTGAAGGGCCTGCTGGGCGTCGCCCTCCCCGCCGACCACCCGGTGTGGTCCGCTCCCGCCGAGGTCTTGCCGGTCACCGAGCGCGACGGGATCCGCGCCATCCGCGCCGCCGGGTGGGTCGTCTCCTCCACCCGCGCGGACGGGATCGTGCGCATCGCCAACCACGGCACCGACCACGCGCCGGCCGGCGCGCTCACCGGGGATTCGCCCCTCTACGCACGCATCGGCTATTCGACCGCGACGAGCCCCCTGGCCGACGAAGCGGCATGGGAAGAGCCGCTCGAGCAGTCCGTCGCCCTCGTGGACGCCGCCGGACGCGCGACGCACCGGACGGCGATGGACCTCCTGGATGTGAGAGTGGATGCTGAGGACACCGAGGTCGGTGTCGCCTCATCGACGTGGCCCGCGCACTGGATCGATGCGCGCCCGAGCGCCCAGCGCCACGGCTCGGGCCTCGAGGGCGAGGTCACGACCGTGGCACGCCTCACCGTGCACTCCCTCGTCCGGGGTCCCTGGGAACTCCGCCTCGTCCGCGTCGACGAGGTGCGCGAGGGCATCGACCCCGCGTCGTTACGCCTGCGCGTCGGAGGCTGGCCCGTCGCCGCCGACGAGGTCGACCACGAGGCGAGCGGAGACGCCGCCCAAGTGGCCGCGAGCGGGGTGCGCAGCAGCACCCGCCTCCTCCTCGGCGAGGGTTCGGCCGCGGTCGCACGCCGGGCCGATGCAAGCCCCCTCGGCCCCGACGCCCGCGTGCCCCTCGTCGAGCTTCAGGTCGTGCCCGGCGAATGGTCGGCGACCCTGCTCGAACTCACGGGGGCACTCGTCGGCGACAGCGTCCCGACCGTCCGCGTTGTCGACGCCGACGCCCTGATCGTTCACGCCCAGTGGCCCGACGGCACCTCGACCCGCACGGTCCTCACCAACTCCGGCCGCAGCACTGCGCGGGCCGGTATCCCGATGGAGCCCGATGGAGGGCTCTTGCAATCACAAAGGAGTAGCACGACATGAAGCGCAAGTTCGCGATAGCAGGTGGCATGGCTCTCGCCGCCACGCTCACGCTCGCCGCCTGCAGCGGTGGCTCCGGCGCCGCCACCGAACCCGATGGCCCCGTCACCCTCTCACTGTCCGGGTGGAGCCTCGACACCACCCCCGAGTTCCAGGCGCTGGCCGACGGCTTCCACGAAGAGAACCCCGACGTCACCATCGAGCTCAAGGGCTACGACGCGGCCGAGTACAACACTCTTCTCACCGCCGACCTCGCTGCCGGCTCCGGCCCGGACATCATCACGCAGAAGGAGGTCAAGTTCGTCACGACCTTCCAGGAGGGCGGACAGCTGCTCGACGTCTCCGACGTCGAGGTGCCCGAAGGCGTGGGCGGCACCGACTCCTACGTGGTCGACGGGAAGACCTACGCGGTGCCCTACCGCCAGGACTCCTGGGTGCTCTTCTACAACAAGGCGCTGTTCGACCAGGCGGGTGTCGCCTACCCTGACGGCTCGTGGACATGGGACGACTACGGCGACGCCGCCGCAGAACTGACCGAAGGCCTCGCCTCCGCCGGAACGGCCAAGGGTGCCTACCTGCACCGCTGGCAGTCGACCGTGCAGGGATTCGCCAGCGCGCAGGCGGACGGCGACATCCTGAGCGGCGACTTCGGCTACATGGAGCCGTTCTACGAGAACGTGCTTGCGCTGCAGGATGACGGCGATCAGATCGACTTCAACACCAGCGGCGCGAACCAGCTCACCTACCAGGGCGAGTTCGGCAAGCAGAACGCGGCCATGATGCCCATGGGCACCTGGTACGTCGCGACCCTGCTCGCGCAGCAGGCCTCGGGCGACGCCGACGACTTCGAGTGGGGCATCGCACCGGTGCCGCAGATGGATTCCTCGACGACCGGCATGGACAACACGCCCGTGACCTTCGGCGATCCTGCGGGCTTCGGCATCAACGCCGGCATCGACTCCTCCAAGATCCAGGCCGCCAAAGACTTCCTCGCGTACGCCGCGAGCGAGGACGCGGCGACCCTGCTCGCCGGCATCGGCATCACGCCGGCGCTGCTGAACGACGCCGTCGTTGACACGTACTTCTCCGTCGATGGCGCGCCCACCGACGAACTGAGCAAGTTCGCGTTCTCCGAGCACGACACCAAGCCGGAGAACCCGACGTCGAGCAAGACGACGGCGATCCAGGGCATCCTGCTCGACCTGCACACCGCCGTGATGAGCGGATCCGAAGACATCGGCTCCGCTGTCACCCAGGCGGAGGACCGCGTCGCCAGCGAGGTCGGACTCGACTGACCCTCCGATGGTCGGCCCGGCTTCTGTCGAGGCCGGGCCGACCGTCCCTCCCTTTCCGCCCCTTTCAGGAGGCCCCCCATGGTGACCATCACCGCCCCGAAGCAAGCCGCCCCCGCCGCGGCTCCGCTTCCGCCGAAGCGCCGCAGAAACGCGCTGCGCCGACGCAACACCCTGATCGGGTGGAGCTTCATCCTTCCCAACTTCCTCGGGTTCGGGCTGCTCACGCTTGTTCCCATCGGCGTGCTGTTCTACATGTCGCTGACGAACTGGAACGTCTTCGGCACGGCCAACTGGGTCGGCTTCGCCAACTTCGAGCGCCTCCTGGGCGACGGCAGCTTCCGCGTCAGCGTCATCAACACGCTGTACTACTCGGTGCTGCACATCCCGCTCACCTTCGTCGTCTCGCTGGGACTCGCGCTGCTGCTCAACAACAAGCTGCGCGGCGTCGCGTTCTTCCGCACCGCGGCGTTCTTCCCCTACATCACGTCGATCGTCGCGATCGCGGTGGTCTGGAACCTGTTGTTCAGCCCCGACTCCGGCCCCATCAACGAAGCCCTCCGTTTCGTCGGCATCGCCAACCCTCCCGGCTGGCTGACCTCCCCGGAATGGGCCATGCCCGCCGTCGTGATCGTCAGCACCTGGCGAGACATGGGCTACTACATGATCCTGTTCCTCGCGGGGCTGCAGACCGTGCCGCGAGAGCTGCACGAAGCCGCCCGCATGGACGGCGCGAACGTGTGGCAGCGCTTCTGGAACGTGACGCTCCCGGCGCTTCGCCCGACCACGTTCTTCGTCACCGTGATGCTCACGATCAACTCGTTCAAGATCTTCGACCTCATCCTCGTGATGACCGACGGCGGCCCGGGACAGGCGACGCTCGTGCTGTCGCAGTTCATCTACCGCAAGGGCTTCGAGGAGAACCAGTTCGGCTACGCGTCCGCCGCGTCGGTCGCGCTGTTCTTCATGTGCATCGTCGTGACGGTCATCCAGTTCTTCTGGAACAAGAAGCGGAGCGCCTGATGTCCAACCTCCTGGTTCCCGCGGACGACCGCCGAGCTCTCCGCAGACTCGCGGAAGAGCCCGCCCCCCGTCCTGCCGACAAACCGGCTCGCACGCCCCGTCAGATCGCGGCGAGGGCGGCCGGCTACCTCGCCCTCGCGATCTTCGCGGTGGGCCTGCTCACACCCTTCGTCTGGATGGTGCTCAGTTCGCTCAAATCGGCGAACGAGGTGTTCTCGGTCCCCGTGAAGTGGCTTCCCGACACCATCGTGTGGAGTAACTACACGGAGATCTGGACCCAGTCCGACATCTTCACGTGGATCCGCAACACGCTGCTGCTCGCGGTGGTCGTGACGTTCCTGCAGGTGCTCACGGGGTCGTTCGCCGCGTATGGCTTCGCCCGTATGCGCTTCCGCGGTCGCGACGTGCTCTTCCTGCTGTACATCGGCACGATCGCCGTGCCGTGGCAGTCGTACATGATCCCGCAGTTCATCCTGCTGTCGAACTTCAAGGTGTCCAACACGCTGTGGGCCATCATCCTGCTGCAGGCGTTCGGCGCCTTCGGGGTGTTCTTGATGAAGCAGTACTACGAGACCATCCCCGAGGAGCTCTCCGAGGCTGCGCGCATCGACGGCCTCAGCGAATACGGCATCTGGCGTCGCATCATGCTTCCCCTGTCCGTGCCCGCGATCGCGAGCCTGTCGCTGCTGACCTTCACGACCACGTGGAACGACTACCTCGGCCCGCTGATCTACCTGCGCGACCCCGCGCTCTGGACGATCCAGCTCGGCCTCAAGGGCTTCGTCAGCAACCTCTACGACACGAACTACGCCCTGCTGTTCGCGGGACTCGTGATCTCGGTGCTACCCATCGCGATCATCTTCATGCTCGGACAGAAGTACTTCGTCGAGGGTCTCGCCACGAGCGGGCTGAAGGGCTGAGGTCATGAAGCGCATCTCGCACGACACCTACGCCGCCATCATCGGCATGGTCTACCTGTTCCTCATCGTCAACGTCTCGCTGGTGGTGGCGTGCCTGCCCTTCGTCGTGGCTCTCGTCACGACCGACCCGGCGCTGTCGTGGCCGCTGCTCGCGGTCACCGCCCCGCTCTGCGCCCCCGGGATCGCGGCGGCGTTCCGCGCCTTCCGCGAGTACGACGAGGCCGGACGCACCCCGATCCGCGCGTTCGTGGCGGGCCTGCGCGACACGGGGCTTCGCGCCCTCGTGCTGGGTGTCACGGTCACCGCAGTGGTCGTCATCGCGCTGATCGACGTGCGGGCGGTGTCGAACTCCGACGTCGGCGTCCTGCTCGTGCCGATGCTCGGAGTCGCCGTGGTCATCGCGGTGGCGGTCGGGCTCATCGCGCTCGTCGCCCTGGCCGAGGTGCCCACCGCCCGCTGGGCCGACGTCCTGCGGGCGAGCGCCTACCTGTCGCTCAAGCGCTGGTACTTCACTGCCCTCTCGCTCTTTGCCGTCGGCGCCCAGGCGGCGCTGTTCACGACCGCCCCGGCGATCGCGCTGGGCATCACAGCATCCGCTGCCCTGTACTTCGCCTGGACGAACGCCCGCTTCACTCTTCGGCCGGTCCTCGATCTCGAGGATGCTCCGGCCGCGTGAGCGCGTCCGGATCCGACCCACTTCGTCGCGCCTGCGCACCAATCTGAAGGACCCCCACATCATGACGACTTCCCCGCCACTGTCGGGCGCCCTGACGCGCACGGTCGAGACCGCTCTCGCTGCGGCCCTGGCCACCGTGCGTCGCAACATCGAGACCTTCGGTCCCGTGTTCCCCGGTGACACCACCGTCGATGAGCGCTATCTCCCGCGTCCCGCGGGCGACGGCATCGCCGAGGGGGGCAACCGCGGGTGGACCACCACCTTCTGGACCGGCATGCGCTGGCTCGGATGGGAACTCACCGGCGACCCGCTCTTCCGCGAGGCCGCCGAGGCGGACGCCGCGGACTTCGAGCGTCGCGTGCGCGACGGCGAAGACCTCGACACCCACGACATCGGGTTCCTGTACAGCCTCACCACCGTGCCCGCCTGGCGGCTGCTCGGCGACGAGAGCGCGAAGCAGGCCTCGCTGCTCGCGGCCGATCACCTCATGCTGCGCTTCCTCGAGCCGGCCGGCATCATCCAGGCGTGGGGCGACCTCACCGACCCCGCGCAGCGCGGGCGCACCATCATCGACAGCCTCATGAACATGCCCCTGCTGTCGTGGGCGAGCCAGCAGACCGGCGAGCCGATCTACGCCGAGGCGGTGCGCCGGCACACCGCGCAGCTGCGCGAGCACATCCTCCGACCCGACGACTCGACGTTCCACACCTTCTACTGGGACACCGAGACCGGCGAGGCGCTGCGCGGAGCGACCGAGCAGGGCGCGCACGACGACTCCATCTGGGCGCGCGGACAGGCGTGGGGCATCTACGGCTTCGCGCTCAACTACCGCGACACCGGCGACGTGCAGTTACTGGAAGCATCCCGCCGGGCCGCCGACTACTTCCTCGCGCACCTCCCCGCCGACCGCGTGCCCTTCTGGGACCTCGTGTACACCGATGGCAGCGACGCCCCGCGCGACAGCTCCTCGGCGGCGATCGCGGTGTGCGGACTGATAGAGCTGTCGCAGGTCGAGACCGACCCGCAGCGCGCCGCCGCCGCGCGGACCGCGGCCGACGAGATCCTCGCCTCGCTCATCGCGAATTACACCCCCGAGCGCCCGGAGGATTCCGACGCCCTGCTCCTGCACAGCGTGTACGACCTGCCGAAGAACGTCGGCGTCGACGAAGGGAGCCTCTGGGGCGACTACTTCTACCTCGAGGCGCTCACCCGCGTGATGAAGCCCGAATGGACGCCGTACTGGTGAGCGCCCGCAACGCGGAAAGGCGCACCCGATGAGACTCGTGACCTACCGACACGACGGCCGGATCCACACCGGCGCCGTGGTCGGCGACGAGCGGATCGTCCCCCTCGACGGCATCGCGGATGCTGCGGAGCTGACCCCGCTGCTGGCCGATCCCGTCGCGCTCGCCCGAGCCGCCGACCGCGTCGCCGCGGCCGAATCGGGCGGCCCGTTAGGGGTCGCGGACGTGGAGCTGCTCGCGCCGGTTCGGCCGGGGAAGATCCTGTGCCTCGGCTACAACTACCGCGGGCACGTGCCCGACGGCACCGATCCGACGGCGAACGACCCCGACTTCCCGGATGTCTTCGTCAAGACCCCCAATACCCTGGCCGGTCCCGCCGAGGCGGTGCAGATCGCCCACGCGGCCCTCGACGTCGACTACGAGGGCGAGCTGGCCCTGGTCATCGGGCGCCGGGCACGCGACGTCTCGGTCGAGGACGCCCTCGACCACGTCGCGGGCTACACGATCCTCAACGACGTCTCCGACCGGGCGTGGCAGCGCCGCCAGAGCCAGTGGGCTCTCGGCAAGTGCTTCGACGGCTTCGCGCCGCTGGGTCCCTGGATCGTCACGCGCGACGAGATCGACGATCCGCAGGACCTGCTCGTCGAGGTCGTCCGCGAGGGCGTCGTGACGGTTTCGCAGTCCACGAGCACGACGATCTTCCCGGCCGCCTTCGTCGTGCACTACCTCAGCACCGTGATGACCCTCGAGCCGGGCGATGTGATCTCCACCGGCACGCCGCAGAAGCTCGCCGAAGCGCAGTCCGACCATCGGCCGCTCGCTCCGGGGGACGCCGTGACGGTGCGCATCAGCGGCATCGGCGAACTCACCACCACCTTCATCGCCCCCACCCTCGTCACACCCACGGAGGCCCCCGCATGATCCTCGACACCTTCCGCCTCGACGACAGAGTCGCGCTCGTCACCGGCACCAGCCGCGGACTCGGCCAGGGCGCGGCCATCGCTCTCGCCGAGGCCGGCGCCGATATCGCCCTGCTCGACCGCGGCGACGCGTCCGAGACCGCCGACGCCATCCGCGCGCTCGGCCGCCGCGTGCTCGTGCTGCAGCGTGATTTCGCCTCCGCATCGCCCGAGGACCTCACCTCGGCGGTGACCGAGGTGATCGAGCAGCTCGGCGGTCTGGACATCCTCGTGAACAACGCCGGAACGATCCGTCGCGCCCCCGCCGTCGACTACCCGGCCGGCGACTGGGACGACGTCTTGCGCGTGAACCTCGACGCCGTGTTCCACCTCTCCCAGGCGGCCGGTCGCCACATGATCGCGCAGGGCTCGGGCCGCATCATCAACGTCGCCTCGATGCTGTCGTTCCAGGGCGGCATCCTCGTGCCCGCCTATGCCGCCTCCAAGCACGCCGTCGCCGGTCTCACCAAGGCGCTCGCGAACGAGTGGGCGGCATCCGGCGTCACGGTCAACGCGGTCGCCCCGGGCTACATGGCGACGGACAACACCGCGGCCCTTCGTGCCGACGTCGAGCGCGAGAAGTCGATCGTCGCCCGCATCCCCGCCGGACGGTGGGGCGAGCCCGCAGACCTCCAGGGTGTCTTCGTCTTCCTCGCCTCCGCAGCGTCCGCCTACGTCACCGGCACGGTCATCCCCGTCGACGGCGGCTGGCTCGTCCGTTGACCCCCGCCTCACCTCCCCGACCCGCAGGAGCAGTCATGCAGCAGCGTTACGCCACCAACCCCGCCCAGATCCCCGGCATGGACACCGAAGAGCTGCGCGCGCAGTTCCTCGTGCCCGAGGTGTTCGTTCCGGGCGAGATCACCGTCACCTACACCCACCACGACCGCATCGTGCTCGGCGGCGCCGTTCCGGCGGGCGCCGAGCTCGTCCTGCCCGGGTACCCCGAGATCCGCAGCGAGTACTTCCTGGAACACCGCGAGCTCGGCATCGTCAACGTCGGCGGCACGGGCACCGTCACCGCTGACGGCGAGGTCTACACGCTCGTCACGGGCGCGTGCCTGTACCTGGGGCGCGGCATCCGCGACGTCGTTTTCGCCGACGCCGACGGCGAGACGGGCGCACAGTTCTACCTCTTCTCGGCGCCCGCTCACACCACCTACCCGGCCGCGCTGGTCTCGCCGGGCGAGGGAACGGTGCGCGAACTCGGCGACCAGCTCACCTCGAACCGTCGCACGCTCAACCAGTACATCCACGAGAACGGCGTGCGCTCCTGCCAGATCGTCATGGGTGTGACCCAGCTGCACCCCGGGTCGATGTGGAACACCATGCCGGCACACACCCACGACCGCCGCACCGAGTGCTACCTCTACTTCGACGTTCCCGAGGACGCCCGCGTCATCCACCTGCTGGGCGAGCGTCACGAGACGCGGCACCTCGTCGTGGCCGACCGTCAGGCGATCATCTCGCCGAGCTGGTCGCTGCACTCGGGCGTCGGCACCTCGGCGTACTCGTTCGTCTGGGCGATGGCGGGGGAGAACCAGGCATTCGACGACATGGATGCTGCTCCCGTCACCGAATTGCGGTAGTCCCGTGGTGACCTCCTCCCGGCGGGGCACGCTGCTCGCGGTCGGGGAGACGATGGCGATGGTCGCCCCCGCGGACGGTTCCGTGGCCGACGCCGACGAGTTCCTCGTCGACGCGGGTGGCGCGGAGTCCAACGTCGCGGCGCACGTCGCCGCCCTCGGGCACGACAGTCGGTGGTTCAGCCGCCTCGGCGACGACGCTCTCGGCCGTCGCGTCGCCGGCCAGCTCGTCGAACGCGGCGTCGACGTGTCGAGTGTCATCTTCGACGCCGTCCACCCCACCGGGCTCTACGTCAAGGATCCGGGGCGCGGGGTCGTGTACTACCGGCGAGGGTCGGCAGCATCCCATCTCACGGCCCTCGACGCCGACGGCGTCTCGTTCGACGGGGTCGACGTGGTTCACGTCTCGGGCATCACCGCCGCGATCTCCGACACCGCGGCAGGGTTCCTCGACCGGCTCATCGACCGCGCGCGCCGCGCGGGGGTGATCGTGAGCATCGACGTGAACCACCGCCCGGTGCTCTGGGCGCCGGGTGAAGCGGCCCGTGCCCTCGACGCGCTGGCCCGCCGCGCCGACATCCTCTTCACGGGGCGTGACGAGGCCGAGGCGCTCTGGGCGACGGCGACCGACGAAGACATCCGCCGTCACTTCCCCGAGGTGGGCGAGCTGATCGTCAAGGACGGCGAGATCGGCGCCACCGTCTTCGCCGGGGGCGCGCGCGTGTTCGAGCCCTCACACCGCGTCGACGTGGTCGACGCGGTCGGCGCCGGCGACGCCTTCGCGGGCGGCTACCTCGCCGCACTGCTGACGGCGCTCCCGCCGAACGGCCGGCTGCGCAGCGGGCACGCCCGCGCTGCGCTCACACTGCAGACGGTGGGCGACTCCATCGACGGAAGGGTTCTGAAATGACCGACTCCAACGCGTGGTTCGATCACGCCTTCGCCGACGCGCCGCTGATGGCGATCCTGCGCGGCACCGGTCCCGAGCGGTCGGCGCAACTGGCCGAGACCGCGTGGGACCTCGGCATCGACTCGGTCGAGGTCACGCTGCAGAGCCCCGACGATGAGGTCGCCCTCCGCGAAGTGGTGCGCCGCGCCGCCGCGCGCGGCAAGACCGTCGGCGCGGGCACGATCGTCACCGTCGAGCAGGTGTCGGTCGCCGCAGCCGCCGGGGCTTCGTTCGTCGTGTCGCCGGGGTTCGATCCGGCGATCGTCGAGGCGGCCCGAGTGGCGGGGCTCCCCGTGCTGCCGGGGGTCGCCACCCCCGGAGAGGTGCAGCAGGCCTACGCCCTCGGTCTCCGTTGGATGAAAGCGTTCCCCGCCGAATGGCTCGGCACCGGATGGTTCCGCCACCTGCGCGGTCCGTTCCCCGACGTGCGCTTCGTCGCCACCGGAGGCTTGGACGCGGGCAACGTGAGCGCATTCCTCGACGCCGGAGTGCGTGCGGCCGCGGTCGGATCAGCCCTCGAGGATCCCACCCAGCTCGCGCGCCTCGCCGAGGTGCTCCACGCACGTCGGAGCGCGGGTCGGAGTGTGGACGCGTGAGTTCGTTCGAGATCGGCGAGCACGACTTCCTGCTCGACGATCGACCGCATCGCATCCTGTCCGGAGCCCTGCACTACTTCCGCGTGCACCCCGACCACTGGGCCGACCGCATCCGCAAGGCGCGGTTGATGGGGCTCAACACGATCGAGACCTACGTCGCCTGGAACGCCCACGAGCCGCGCAGGGGCGAGTGGCTCACCGACGGCGCGAACGACCTCGGCCGCTTCCTCGACCTCGTCGCCGCCGAGGGGATGCACGCGATCGTGCGACCCGGCCCGTACATCTGCGCCGAGTGGCACAACGGGGGACTCCCGGTGTGGTTGACCGCGCTGCCGGGCATCGGGCTGCGCCGCTCAGACCCAACGTACCTCGCCGAAGTGGGCGCCTACCTGCGCCGCGTGTACGACATCGTCGTGCCGCGCCAGATCGATCGGGGCGGACCGGTCATCCTCGTGCAGATCGAGAACGAATACGGCGCCTACGGGCGGGACAAGGACTACCTGCGTGCCCTCGTCGACCTCACCCGTGAGACGGGCGTCACCGTACCGCTGACCACGATCGATCAGCCCACGGCCCAGATGCTCGAGGACGGCAGCCTGCCCGGACTGCACCTGACCGGCTCGTTCGGATCCCGCGCGACGGAGCGTCTGGCGACGCTGCGCGAGCATCAGCCGAGCGGGCCCCTCATGTGCGCGGAGTTCTGGGACGGCTGGTTCGACTGGTGGGGCGGGCACCATCACACCACGAGCCCCGCCGACTCGGCCGCGGAACTCGAAGCGCTCCTCGCGGCGGGCGCATCGGTCAACTTCTACATGTTCCACGGCGGCACGAACTTCGGCCTCACGAACGGGGCGAACGACAAGGGTCGGTACCTGCCGATCACCACCTCCTACGACTACGACGCGCCCCTCGACGAGACGGGTGCGCCGACGGCGAAGTATCAGGCCTTCCGCGACGTCATCGCGCGCTACGCGCCCGTTCCCGAGGAGCAACCCGGGGCACGGCCTTCGGCCCCCGAGATCAACGCGCCACTCGATATCGTCACGGGCGTGGAATGGTCCGACCCCGCGGATGCGGTGGTGCGGCGCACTGCACCCACCTTCGAAGAACTCGGCCACCTCGGCGCGCTCGTGCGTTACGACACCGAGCTTCCGGCCGATCTGACGGGAGCTCAGCTGCTGCAGTTCGACGAGGTGCGCGACCACGCTCGGGTCAGCGTGGACGGCACGGCGGTGGGCTCGATCGAGCGCACCGCCCGGCAGCGCGAGCTGGTCATCCCCGCTGGGCGCACACTGTCGCTGCTCGTGGAGGAGCAGGGGCGGGTCAATTACGACGTACGCATCGGCGAACACAAGGGCCTGATCGGAACCCCGCTGCTCGGCGGACGCACGCTCGAGGGGTGGACCGCGACGCCGATCCACCTGGACGCGCTGGATCGGGCCGTCCGCGACGCCGACGAGGCGACCCTGGTCGACGGACCCGTCGCGGGACCCGCACTGCTCCGCGCTCGCTTTGGACTGCAGCATCCGGCCGACCTGTTCCTCGACACCACCGGGTGGGGGCGCGGCTTCGCTTTCGTCAACGGGTTCCTGCTCGGTCGCTACGCCGCCAACGGCCCCCAGCGGACGCTGTTCGTGCCGGAGCCGGTCACCCGGCCCGGCGAGAACGTCGTGGTGGTGGTCGAACTGCAGCACGTCGCTGGTCCGATGGCGCGCTTCGCGGCCTCACCCGATCTCGGTCCGCGCGAGGAGTGACCAGGCGCCGGGTGGATGCCGGCGCGGGCGTCCGGGGTGGAGCGTCCGGCGGATACCGGCGCGGGCGTCAGGGACGGTCGGGCAGCGGCGCCGGCTCCGGGCGGTGGACCCCTCTCGGGCGGTAGCCGAGCGCGCTCGAGAGACCCAGCAGGTCGGCAAGGTACCAGACGATGGCGAGCCACATCTCGGTCCCCTGCAGGCCGGGGGTCGCAGCATCCGCCCCGACGGTGAAGGCCGAAGGCACGCGGAAGGCGAAGCCTTCACCGGGCACCCAGGTCTCGAGCGCGTCGTCGAGCAACCGCTCGGCGAGCAGGCGCACCTCGTCCGAGCGGTACCCCGTGGCGCGGGTCAGCCAGAGCGGGTGCGCCACGTCGAGCACGTTGCACGCGTCGCGGACGTCGGCGGCGAAGTAGCGGAAGTCTGCGGCATGGCGCAGCACGGTGTCGATCACGCGTTCGGGGTGAGGGATCGGCAGGCCGAACTGGGCGAACGTGCCACGCGACGCGCGGTAGAACCCGTTCACGAGCAGCAGCAGGTCATCGCCCGCGGCGGGGCGGCCCCACATTCCGGTGACGGGGTCAGCATGGGTGAGCAGCCAGCCGAAGAGCGCATCGTCGACCCCGGCGGGCACGACGTCGCCGCGGGTGCGGCTCCAGACGAGTGCGGTTCCGAGGGCGTCGACCCAGTGCCCCGCGTGCCACGGATCGCTCGACCAGGGGAGCGAGCCCACGAACTCCGCGATCCCGCCCGCGGTGGCCTGCGTGATGAGCGAGATCGGCGCCGGAAACCCTGAGCCCAGCAGCGCCAGGGCGTAGCCCACGCTCAGCACCGAGTAGGCCGCGTCGGGGTCGCTCGCATCGGGCGCGGCGCTGATCGATCCTTCGGCGCCGAGGGGAGCGACGAGCCCCGTGGCCGGATCCTGCCACGAGCGCAGGCGCTGCACCTGCTCGCTGAGCGGCGCCTGCGGGGGAGCCGCGCCGACCAGCAGGTCAGCGAGTTCGATCGCGTCGGTCTGGGCGCGCACCGTCACCGGGGCTCCGGGGCGGTCGACGAAGAGGCCGAGATCACCGTTCCACGAGCGATCCAGGATGCTGAGGGCCTCACTCTTCGCGAGGAGTCCGAACGCGCTCAACCGCGCAGCGAGGGGCGTCGCAGGCTCGGGCGCGGCGGGGCGCGTCTCGCTGGGCGCGGTCTCGGCGGGGGGAACGCGCCACTTCAACAACCGCGCAGGGTTGCCGCCGACGACAGCCCCGGCCGGAACGTCCTTGGTCACGATCGCGCCGGCGGCGAGCACGGCCTTGTCGCCGACGGTGACGCCGTCGAGCACGACCACGTGCGAGCCGATCCAGACGTCGTCGCCCACCGTGATCCCTCGCGAGGTGAGCGGCTGGCGGAACACTTCGAGGTCGGGTTCCATCGTGTGGTTGAACCCGAGGATCGAGGTATGCGCTCCGATCCGGACGCCGTCGCCCAAGGTCACCCGCCCACGGATGACGGTGTAGGGGTTGATGCTGCAGTCCGCCCCGGCATCGAGCGTGTCCGTCAGGTAGGCGCCCGCGGCCACGTAGGTACGGTCGCCGAGGCTCAGCGCCGTGTTGTTGACGGAAGCCAGCGCGGACACGAAGCAGTGGGCTCCGAACCGGTACTGCGGGTGCTCCGCCAGCATCCGCGCCTGCAGCGCTTCTTGCGCGCTACGCGCCTCCGGGTCGGCGTCGCGCCAGAAATCCCAGGGCGAGTACTCGAACGGATCTGTCACGGCTACTCCGAGGGTGCCGGCAGTCGCGGACGGCATCGCGCACGGCCGCGCGGCCGCCCCTCCATCCTTCCGCACCGGCGGGGGAGATGCGCGCGCATCGCTGTCGCGCGTGGTCGCCGCCATTGCCGGGTTTGCTCCGTGGTGACTTCGCCGGCCCGCGCGCGCTGAGCGCCGGGTGGGTCGTTGCCCGGGTGCCCGCCGGCCCGGCCTCGCCCTGCCGGCGGACACAACTCCTCCACAACGCCGGGCACGGAGCCGGTGACGGGCGGATCGGCGGGCCGCGGCGGCGACCCGGCCGGCGGAATGGAGGAGTTGTGTCCGCCGGGCGCCTGGCGCGTGCCGCCACCGCCCGAGCCGCCGGCTCGGTTTCGCCGGCCAGGACGGCCGGCCCGGTGGATACAACTCCTCCACAACGCGGGGTCGAGGGCCCGGGGCGGGCGGATCGGCGGGCCGTGGCGGCCATGCGGTCGGCGGAGTGGAGGAGTTGTGTCCGCCTGGCGCCCGGGACCCGGGTAGGACCGCCGACCCGCAAGCAGCTCCCCCGTCGCAACGTGCGGGTCGAACCGGCAGATTGCGACAGGGGAGCTGTGGTGGTGGTGGTGTGGGACCGGGCGGCTCGGGTCAGGCGACGCGGGCGCCGCGCAGCTCGGCGATCTCGCGGCCGGCCTGGCGGGCGCCGGTCTCGGCCTCGCCCTTGATCGCGGCGGCGGTGTCGGTGAAGGCGTCGAGCGCGGGGTTCACTCCCACGAGGGTGAAGGGCCGCTCGACGACGCGCAGGTCGAGGCCCCAGACGTCGGCGAGCACGCGGCGCAGCCACGCGGTGGAGTGGTCCCAGCCCTCACGGGGGCTTCCGGCCGCGTAGTTGCCGCCCTGCACGGTCACGAGCGTCGCCGGCTTGCCGCGCAGCGCGGTGCCCGAGGGGTCGATGCGCGGGTCGGTGTAGGCGAGGTCGAACCAGGTCTTGAAGTGCTGCGAGACGCCGAAGTTGTACAGCGGCACGGTGAACAGCAGCGCGTCGGCGCCGATCAGCTCGTCGGCGATCGTGGTCGCGAGCGCGATGGCCTCGTTCTGCTCGGGCGTGCGCTGGTCCTCGGGCGCGAAGCGACCGGTGACGGAGTTCTGCCAGGCCGTCGCTGCGATCGGGTCGGCGGCGAGGTCCCGGCGGTTCACGGTCGAGTCGGGGTGGGCGGTGACCCACTCGGCCTCGACGAGGTCGCCGAGCGCGCGGCTGGCGGAGGTGGCGGGCATGATGCTGGCATCGACGCGGAACAAGGTCATGGGGAGTCCAATCAGATCGGAGTTACTCGCTTTTTCAAAGCGGCCTGCAAAAACCTAGCACGGTAGACTGGGCTCATGGACCGTCCCCAGCCCCTCGCGCCGCACGTCTGCGACGCCGCGGTGACGCTGGCTTTCTCGATCCTCGGCAAGCGGTGGAACGGCATGATCGTCGACGCCCTCGGCTCCGGAGAACTGAGCTTCGCCGCGCTTCGCCGCGCGGTCGTGGGCATCAGCGACGCCGTGCTCTCCGAGCGCCTCACCGAACTCGCGGGCGCCCACCTGCTGTCGCGCATCGTCGAGAGCGGCCCGCCGGTCTCCGTGCGCTACGCCCTCACGCGCAGTGGCGAAGAGCTGCTCCCTGTGCTGCAGCAGCTGGGGGAGTGGGCGTCGACCAATCTGGCCCCGACGCACAAGGCCTGACCGAGCGGATGCTGCCGCCACCGCGCGTGCGTTCGGGAGGGGATGTGCGCCCCGGAGGGCGTTTGAGCCCCCAGCGTCCTCCCGAGTGCACATCTCCTCCGTTGTGCACAGCGCACCCGCACCACGATCGGGCTCAGCCGGCCCGCACCAACTCCGCGCCCGACCACACCGCGGCGGAATCGCCGAGGGCTGCGACCGCCGCCGGCGCCGAGGCGCCCGCGGCGCACCCGAGCGGCTGGGCCGTGGCGAAGCCGGGGCCCGTCCAGCGCGTGACGGCCAGGCCGTCGCAGCCCGCGGCCGGGCCGGCGGTCAGCACGGTGCCGTTCGAGACGGCGAGGGCGACAGCATCCGTCGCCGGCAGCGCCGTCCACTGTCCGCCGGAGCCGAGCGCGTACCCGGTGCCGTCACAGAGCAGCGCCACGATGTCGCCGACCGCGCGGAACGAGCGGGCGTCGGCGCACGGTGCCGCGACGTTGCCCTGGGGAGTCACGACCGCGGCCGCGTCACCCGGTTCGAGATAGCGGGATGCTGCGAGCACATCCTCGTACGGTTGCCAGAACTCGCCCTGGGTGAAGGTGCGAAGGGCCTGGGTCTCGCAGCCCCCGCCGACCGCGGCGACCATCTCGGCCTCGGAGCCGGCGAAGGAATCCAGCGACGCGACCTGCGCGAGTGCGCGGTAGCGCGGCGTCACGTCCTCCCACGTCTCGCCGCCGTCGGTGGAGTGCTCCACGACCGGGCTCGCTCCGCCGCAGGCTCCGGCCGTCGCCCGCCACCAGCCCTGCGAACCGAGGGACAGGAAGCGTTCCTGGTCGCGCGGGAGGGTGGCGGCGGCATCCGGTGTCTCGGTCGCGACCGGGGTCGCCGAGGGGGTGGCCGTGGGAGTCGGGGTGCTTTCGGCCCGCGGCGTGTAGGTCGACACGGGCTCGGCGCCGTCGGGGACGGGCTGGGGGCGCACCGACTGCAGTGCGAGCACGACCAGCAGCACGGTCGCGACCGCCAGCACGGCGATCAGCACCCCCACGAGCCAACGCGCGGTGGTGCTGAGCGGACCGGTTCGTCTGGGCATGAGGCCGGGTCAGGGCAGCAGGTCGTCGTTCGCGGTGTTCGCGTCGGCGCGGGCGGCCTTCGATTCCTTCGCCGGGGCGTCGGCCTTGCGGCTGCGGCGCGAGCGCTTCTCGGGCGTCGGCGCGGCGCCGTAGGTTCCGTATCCGCCGTAGCCGTAGCCGTACCCGTAGCCGTAGGAGTCGGGACCGTGAGTGGGGACCATGGTCAACACCATGCCGGCGACCTTCGTGCCGACGGTGGCGAGAGCGTCGAGGGCGCCGTCGAGCTGGTGCGTCGTGGTGCGACCGGCGGCCACGATGACGATGGCCCCAGAGGTCCACTTCGACAGGACGGCAGCATCCGTCACCGGCAACAGCGGCGGGGCGTCGCACAGCACGACGTCGAACTCGTTGCCGAGCGCCTCGAGCAGTTGACCCATCTGCTTCGAGCCGAGCAGCTCGCTCGGGTTCGGCGGAACCTTGCCGGCCGGCAGCACGTAGAGGGGACGCTTGCCCCAGGGGAGCATGACGTCGGCCACCCGCGCGCGCCCGATGAGCACGTCGGTGAGCCCCGCGCCGCCCTCGATGTTGAGGTACTGCGCGATCTTGGGCTTGCGCAGATCGGTGTCGACCAGGGCGACGCGCTTGCCGGCATCGGCGAGGGCGACGGCGAGGTTGATGGTCGTGGTCGACTTGCCCTCGCTGGCGAGGCTCGAGGTGACGACGAAGATGTTGCCGCCGTCCATCTCGAGGAACTGGAGGTTGGTGCGCAGGGCCCGGAAGGCCTCCGACCGCTGGTTGTGCGGGTCGGCCTCGAGGATGAGCGGACGTTCCTTCGCCTTCGGATCGAAGGGGATCGCGCCGATGAGCGGACGATCGGTGAGGGCTTCGACGTCCTTCGGGGTGCGCACCTTGTTGTCGAGCACCGCGCGCAGCACGGCGACGCCGATGCCGAGGGCGAGTCCGACCAGACCACCGAGGGCGAGGTTGAGCGGCACGTTCGGGCTGACCGGCGACGACGGCGCCTGCGCGTCCCGCACCCGGGTCAGCTTGACCGGGCTGGTCTCCTGCCCGTCGCGCGTCTCGAGGGTCTCGACCGCGTCGGCGAGGCTCGCGCCCAGCGCGTTCGCGACGAGCGCCGCCTGCGCGGGGTCGGGGTCGGTGACCGTGATCTGCACGATCGTGGAATCCAGCGAAGCTGAGGCCGTGACCCGGCTCGCGAGCGAGTTGGGGCTGACGTTCAGGTCGAGGTCCTCGATCACCGGGTTCAGCACGAAGGGCTCTTCGACGAGCTCGACGTAGGTCGCGATACGCGCCTGTGTGAAGTTCGAGCCCTGCTGCAGTTCGGCGACGGTCGAGCCGCCCTCCGTCGAGACGAACACGCCGCTCGTCGCTTCGAACTGGGGGGTGCGCGTCAGCGAATACCCGGCGGCGACGGCTATGCCCACGAGGACGGTCACCACAATCACGAGCCAGTTCTTTCGCAGGATGCGGATGTAGTCGCTGAGCTCCATGACGCCTCTCGGGGGGTGCAGTACGCGTTCATCCTGCCACACCGCTTGTTTCCGGCCGGTGTCGCTGAGCCGTACACCTCATGGCGTGTTCCGGGCTCGACGAATGCCGCGGAGCGAGGGGGCGAGCGGATGCTGGGGCTGCGCCGGTGTCAGGAGATGCGCGCGATCTGCACGTGGATCTGGGCCTCGGGATCGGGGAAGCGTCGCACGAGAGCGTCGGCCACCTCGCGCGCGGTGTCGGCGCTGTGGGCGCTGCGGCGGGTGGCGATGCGCGCTTCGATGCGCAGCCCGTCGTGGCTCGGTGCGAGTTCTGCCCGCACATCCTCGGCGCCGACGGCCGCTGCCACGAGCAACTGCGGAAGCGAGGGCGGCGGGAACGCGTCGGCGACGCCCTCGACGGCGAGTACCAGTTCGGTGAGTTCGTCCCCGTGCGCTGCGGTCATGACGCGTCCTTCCGGTTCTGCCAGCCGTGCACGTCTTCGACGGCCACGTTCACGGCCGTCACGGTGAGGTCGGTGTGCTGAGCGAGGGCGGCGAACACCGCTTCGCGAAGCTCAGCGGCGAGTTCGGGCATGGAGACATTCCAGGCGGCCGTGGCGGTGACGGCGATCTCGACGGGCGCGCCGGGCTCTTCAGCATCCCCCTCGATCTCGATGCGGCCCAGATACAGACCGTCGATCCCGTCGCCGACGGCCCGCACCAGCGAGCGGACGGCGCCTTCGGTGATCGTGATCGTCACACGAGGATCGGGGTGGCGCACCGGCAGGCTGCGTCCGGCGCGCACCTCGGTGCGGACGACGTCCATGATCCGGCCGAACCACGATGCCGGGGGCGGGGGGAGGTGGAGGGCGTCGCTCGCGATCAAGGAGCGCGACAGCTCGCCCATGCGCTCGAGGGAGTCCAGCGCGTTGAGGCATTCGGGGCAGGTCTCGATCGAGGCGTCGTAGGGCTGGCGATCGGCGGCCAGGTAGTCGCTGATCTCCTCGAGGGTCTTGCCGCACTCGAGCACGACGGAGTCGGGGTCGGTCATCGCCATCCCTCCATCTGGATCAGAATGCCGCTGCGCGCTCGGGCGAGGTTGCCGCGGACGGTGCTGACGGGAAGATCGGTCTGCTCGGCGATCTCGTCGTAGCTGAAACCGCCGACCTCCCGCAGCAGCCAGGTGGTGCGCTGCGCCTCGGGCAGGCGGTCGAGCGCCCGCGAGAGTGCGGCGAGTCTAGCGGTGTGCACCGCGACGTGCTCGGGGTTCGTGGACTCCGCCCCGGCGATGTCGATCCCGTCGAGGGGCTGGTCGTTGCCGCGGCGCCGGAGGAAAGCGAAAGCCTCCCGGCCGGCGATCTTCATCAGCCACGCCTTGAGCGCCGCGCCGTCGCGGAGGTTCGGCAGCTGCTTCCAGGCGATGACGAACGCCTCCTGCACCACGTCGTCGGCGTCGGCGACCGACCCGACGATGCGTGCCGTGTACGCGCGCATGAGCCCGCTGTGCCGGCGCACGATCTCGCCGAACGCGAGCTCGTCACCGTCGCTGGCACGCTCCGACAGGATGCGGTCCGACAGCTCCCCCCAGGAGGGGCCGTCGCCGTCTTCCGGTCGCACCATGAAAACTCCGTCGAACTTTTTTGTGACGAATGCGCCACTGCGCGCCTCGTACTGATGAGCGACGCTAACGCGCAGCGCACCGAGCTGGCAGAGCTTGCGTCGTCTCACCGAACCAGCTAGGAGAACAGCAATGGCTACCGAGAACAAGACCAGCCCCGTGGTCGGCACGAACGCGAAGGCGCGCGTCGACACGCTCACCACCACGGGAGCCGACCCGCTCACCTCCACCTCCCCCGTCGGCACCGACGGCAAAGCCGGTGGCCGCACCTCGATCGCGGAGAGCGTGATCGCCAAGATCGCCGGTCTCGCCGCTCGCGATGTGCCCGGTGTCTACGCCCTCGGCGGCGGCGGAGCCCGCGCCATCGGCGCCCTGCGCGACGCGATGAACGCGACCGACCACACGCAGGGTGTGAAGGTCGAGGTCGGCGAGACGCAGGCCGCGGCCGACATCATCATCGTCGTGGACTACCCGCAGCCCATCCACGAGGTCGCCGAGCAGGTGCGCGAGGCCGTCGCCGGAGCGATCACCCGTCTCGCCGGTCTGCAGGTCGTCGAGGTCAACGTCGAGGTCACGGACGTGCGCCTGCCCGACGACGGCGCTGACGACGACGACGCCTACGCCGAATCGCGCGTCTCATGAGCGCGACCATCTCGGGCGCCCTGGTCGGCGCCGTCCTGGCCTTCGCCGCTCTCGTGTTCGGCTTCTGGGGCTTCCTGCTCGTCGCCGTGTTCATGGGCGTCGGCGCGATCGTCGGACGCATCACCTCCGGTCAGCTCGACGTGCGCGAGGTGGCGAACGCCTTCTCGGGCCGTCGCGTCTCGTGAGCGGTGCCGCGTGAGCGTCATCTCGCCGTCCCGTCCCGCGGCGGTGGGCGGGGGAGCGGATGCCGCAGCGCCGCCGCGTGAGGCTCCGCTGCCCGGACGCACCACCCTGTCGGACCGCGCCCTGCGCACCGTCAGCCGGGAGGTGGCCGCCACGGCCTTCGGTGTTCCCCGCGACCGGGTGACCCTGCAGCTCGCGTCTGCGGGGGGCGGCCTCGCGCTCCGCGTCGAAGCTCCTCTGCCGATCGTCGACCTCGAAGACAGCGAAGCGGTGCGGGCGGGCGGCACAGTGCTCGATCGCGTCCGCGCCATCCAGCAGACCCTGCAGACCCGGGTGAGCGCCCTCACCGGGCGCACCGTCACCCGCGTCGACGTCATAGTGACCGGCGCCGTCATCGCCGAGCGAAGGAGAGTGAAATGAGCGAACGCACCCTGCAGCGGGTCGTGCGCCGTGAGACGCACTCGCCGCGCACCGCGGCGATGGTCGTGGCCGTCCTTCTCGTGGCCCTCGTGCTGCTGTACCTGGGCGTCGAGATCGTGCTCGGGCTGCTCGCGCAGCCGGCGCTGCTCATCGCCCCCGCCGACGCGCTGGGCGCGCTCGGCGAGGCCCCGACCGCGCAGCCTTCCGCTGCGGTCATCGCCGCCGGAGTCGTGGCAGCCCTCAGCGGAGGGGTGCTCGTGCTGCTGGCCCTCACCCCGGGCCGGTTGCCGCGGCACGTCATGGACCTCGGCGATCACGCGGTCGTCGTCGACAACGGCGTGGTCGCAGCATCCCTCGCCCAACGCCTCAGCGATGAGGCGGGCATCGCCCGTGATCGCATCACCGTGGGCGTCGCCCACCGGGTCGTCGACGTGCGGGTGACCCCCGACGCCGGCCTTACGGTCGATGCCGCGCAGCTGCGCGCCATCGCCGACGAGGAGATGGCCGGCTACCACCTCACCCCGGCCGTGAAGACGGTCGTCAAGATCGGACGCCCGAAAGAGCAGGAGCTGCAGCGATGAACGACACGAACCGGGCCGTGAACCGCCTGCTCCTGCTGCTGATCGGGCTGGTGCTGCTGGGTGTCGGCGGCGCGGTCATCCTGGCCGCCACATGGCCGGTGGCGACCGAGATCTGGCGGCGCAGCATCACGACCGCGTCCGACTGGCTGGCGCGTTCGGCAGAGGCGACCCGGATCGCCGACACCGGGCTGTCGTGGCTCGTCCTCGGGGTACTCGCCGCCATCGTTATCGTGGTCGTGCTGCTGGTGCTCGCCATCGCGCGACTCGGCGGTGGCCGCTCGCGGGCGCTGCTGACGGCGTCGCTCGAGGACAATCCGCTCGGGCGGGTGGTGGTGCGGGATGCATTCGCCGCCGACGCTCTGACGGCCGCGCTGGATGCACGCCCCGACGTCGTGTCGACGCGGGTCACGGCGGCGGAGGTGCGCGACGAGACCGTGCTGCACATCGCCGTCACCGCACGCCGCAACGCCTCGCCACGCGCCCTCGCGCTGGATGTCAACCGTCTGGCGTCGAACGTGGCCGCGCTCACCGGGCAGGACCTGCCGACGTACGTCTCCGTACGCTCGGGACTGCGCGCCCGCCTGGCCCCCGAGCGTCGCGACCTCGCCTAGGCGGTTCCTCACGCTCGCGTAGAAATCTCCCAGGGTGCGGCGATACCGTCACCGCATTCCGGGGCCACCACCGGGAAACCGGGACCACAAAGAGAGAGGAGTCCGCCATGGGACTCGACGACAAGATCAAGAACGCAGCCGAAGACGTCGCCGGTAAGGCGAAGGAAGCCTTCGGCAAGGCGACCGGCAACGAGCGCCTCGAGGCTGAGGGCCAGACCGACCAGGTCAAGGCCGACGCCAAGAAGGTCGGCGAAGACGTCAAGGACACCTTCAAGTAACACCGGGTGTCTTCGCGGGCGCTCTCACGCCCAGCCCAGAGTGCACCGCCTCACGGAGGCGGTGCACTCTGGCGTTCGGGGGCGGCACGCAGCATCCGGATCTCTAGCGCACAACGGGTCTGAATACGAGTCCCCCTTTCGCGCCGGGGCCGAGTCGTAGCGTGGGGATATCGACCGGGAACCACCCGGATGTGATCGGAAGGGGAACCCTATGGGACTCGACGACAAGATCAAGAACGCCGCCCAGGACATCTCGGGCAAGGCGAAAGAAGCCACCGGTAAGGCGACGGACAACGAGCGCCTCGAGGCCGAAGGTCAGGGCGACCAGACCGCGGCCGACCTCAAGAAGGCCGGCGAGAACGTCAAAGACGCGTTCAAGTAAACCGTCGCACCACGAAGCGCCCCGTGCCGATCCGGCCGGGGCGCTTCGTGCTGCCGGGGCCGGGGCCGGGGCGGATGCTGGGGAGTCAGCGCACTTCGTACTCGAGCGCGACCTGACCGCCCGGGTGCACGTGCGCCAGCGTCAACGTCAGCCGGCGGAGCCCGAGCGAGGCGGGGGTGATGCCGCGGCCTCCTCCGGCGAGGGCGGGCACGATGCGCAACCGCAGGATGTCGACCAGGCCGCTTTCGAGCAGTGTGTCCGCGAGCGTCAGGCTTCCCCAGACGATGACGTCGCCCGGATACTGCGCCATCACCCGGCGCACCGTCTCGACGCCGTCGCCGGGTTCGACGATCGCCGGCGTGTGCTCGCCCCACGGTGCCGCGCGCAGCGTGTTCGACACCACGTGCTTCGGCAGCGCATTGATCGGACCGGCGACGCTCTCGGTCTCCTCGGTCTGCTGAGGCCAGTAGGCGGCGAACAGCTCGTACGTGCGGCGGCCGAGCACGATCGCGTCGACGGACTGCAGCACCGCGAGCTGTTCCACGTCCTCGAGGCCGGTGTCGTCGGGGACGACGAAGCTCATGCCGCCCTCCAGATCCTCGGCGTAGCCGTCGACGGAGGTGATCTGTTCGAGGATGAGGCGACCCATGTGCCGAGGATGGCGGGATCGAGGCGCGAGGGGAAGCCCCTGGCTTCTTCCGCCGCCGTCGGCGAGTTCACAGCATCCGCTAAGGTTCGACCACACCGTCGGCGCAGCGGGTGTCGCTCCGAGCATGTCGCGTCGGCTCAACGACCCACGGGGGGCACCACATGACCGATCCGATCTCCACCGCGCGACCGACCACCGTCACCGCCGCATTCTGGCTCTGGGTGGCGGCCAGCCTCGTCGGCGTGATCGGCGGCATCATCATCCTCGCGTTCGCGGGGGATGCGCCCGCCATCCAGCGGCTCGATGAGAGCCAGCGCGCCGCTGCCGGCGCCGTCATCATCGGGTTGGGTGCTTGGTCGATCATCGTGGCCGCGCTGCGCGTGCTGTTCGCGTGGTTCATGCTGCGCGGGCGCAACTGGGCGCGCATCCTGCTCACTGTTCTGGGAGCCCTGACGATCCTCTCCGTCGTGTTCCAGGCCGCCTCGGTCGGCGTGCTCGAGTGGATCAGCGCGGTCCTCGTCGCCGCCGCGATCGTGTTCATGTACCTGCCCGCGTCGCGCGCGTACTTCGCGGCGACGCGTCGACCGCGCGTCTGATCCCGAGGCGGTCGGGGCGGATGCTGCGGCCGCCGCGTGCCCCCGCGGTCAGGCGAGTGCGGCTCGAACGACGCGCGCGACCTGGGCGATGCCGGGGGTCATCTGGGCGGCGGAGAGCTCGTACATCTCCCACGACCGGCGGTACGGGTCGATGACGTCGTCGTCTGCGGGATCCGAGGGAGCCTCGACCTGGTCGCGGTGCGCGCGCAGCAGCGTGAGCGCCGCGCGGATGCGGGCATGGGCGTCGGGGCCCGCAGCATCCGCCTGCACCTTGATGTCGGCGTCGGGTATCCCGGTCGCGAGACGCTCGAACTCGCGCACGGTGAAGGTGGAGCGCAGCCGCGCGGGGGCGAGGCCCACGGCGTACGCGCGGTGCTCCCGGGTCATCGCGAGCACGAGGTCGGGGCCGGCGAGGTGCAGCTCGGTGAGCCAGCGCGCGCGGTGCGCACGCGAGTCGTCGGCCGGTACCCCGAGCGACGCGGCGAGCTTCGCGGCTTCGCGCGTCATCGGCTTGTCGACGAGCGCGTGCGTGCCGGCGCTCGCGACCGTCACGTCGAGCTCGGCGAGCGCGGCGCGCAGCAGCTGCTCGGCGAGCGGGGAGCGGCAGATGTTGCCGGTGCAGACGGTGAGGATCTCCAGGGTCGGAGCCTCGCCGGCGCTACCGCCGCCGCGGAACATCGACGTCAGGTCGAGATCAAGCATCGCGTGCCCCCCAAGGCGCGTGTCACGGCGGTGCAGCGCCGACCCGGCCGAATGCCGGGCGAATACGAAGCCGGGTGCCGACTCCGCCTCCACGCGATTCGCCGTGCGGGCGGCGATGGACCGACAGGAGTTCGACGGTAACGTGGGCGCTGATGAGTGAGTCTAGCCACGCGCCGAGCGGCAGCATCCCCTCTCCGGGAAACGCCGTCGAAGATTCACCTCCGCTTTCGCCCGAGTCCGGTCTCGTGGCGGCGGGGGGCCTCGGCCTGCGGCGCCCGCGGGAGACCGACGACGGCCTCGGAGACGACCACGTTGTCGAAGCGGACTCTCGGGAAGCCGACGACGACCTCGCCGACGATTCCGACGATTCCGGCGACGAGGAGTCGGGCGAGCGGCGCGGCTCCGGCCGTCGGCGCCGGTCGTGGCGTCGCGGCGGCTCTTCGGTCAAACGCTGGGGGTGGGAGCTGTTCGGCTGGGCGGTGCTCGCGCTCGGCGTCGGCACGCTCGGCTCGGCCGCGGCGACCGAGCTCGTCGGTGGAACTCTCGGCGCGCTCCTCAGCCAGCTCGTGATCTGGCTCGCTTTCGCCGCGCCGGTGGTGCTGGCCTTCGCCCGCTCGCGCCCGCGCGGCCTGCTGAACTTCCGGCCCGTCGACCTGCTGTACGCGGTCGTGCTCGGCGGGATGCTGCGCTTCGCCCAAGGCTGGCTCGAACTGCGCGCCGGCGGCAACGGCGCCTGGCCGAGCTACCCCTCGCTGGGCGGCTCGCTTCCCCCGGGCTATTTCTTCGAGGAGCTGCTGACCCCGGTGGTCATCGCCCCGGTGCTGGAGGAGTTCTTCTTCCGCGGCCTCGTGCTCGTCGCGGTGTACTCCGCCGTCCGGCGCATCGCCGGTCGCGATGTCGCGATGTTCGCGGCTGCGATCGTCTCGACGGCCTTGTTCATCGTCGCCCACGCGCTCGTCGCGCCGTTGGCGTGGGATGCTGTCGTCTCGCTCGCCCTGCTGGGGCTCGTCGCGAGCCTGCTCGTGCTCTTCACCGGACGCATCTGGGCTGCCGTGCTCACCCACGTCGTCTACAACGGGATCTGGGTGGCGCTCGCCACGGTCGGTACGCTGCTGTCCGCCTGAGCGCGCAGCATCCCTCTCCACTGCTCTGCACTGCAGTGCTCTGCACTGCAGTCGCTCGAGGGGTTTCGGCCGGGAGGAGGATCTCGGCGCCGGAATCTCCTCCTGCCGGCCGATTCTCCTCGCGAGGTGTCGGGGGAGCGGATGCTGTGACCTCCGGCTGGGGCTGGACCCAGCATCCGTCTGCACTGAACTCGGAGAATCGGCAGAACTCGGTGCATTTACGCCGGATTCGAACCGAGTTCGACCGATTCTCCGAGTCGGCGAGAGGAGATTCGGCCGGGAGGAGGGTCTTAGCAGCAGGAATCTCCTCTTGCCGGCCGATTGTCCTCGCGAGGGTGTCCGGGGGAGCGGATGCTGTGGCCCCCGGCGCTCGCAAGCCCCCGTACAGACCAGTCGGGCGACCGGGAATCCGCGCATCATCGCGATTCTCGGCCGCCCGACTAGTTCTCGGAGGGTGGGGGTTGGGATCAGCGCGACAGCACGTCGCCCCCGCCCGACCCCGAAGAGCCCGACCTGGAAGAGCCCGACCCCGAACCGCCCGAGCCCGAAGACCCGGAGGTGCGGCCGGCCGCCCGCTGCTCGCGCTCGAGCTTCTCGAGGCGCTCGGCCTCGTCGCCACCGATCGCCTCGCCGCGCGCGACGAGGCCCGCGACATCGGAGAGCGGAATCTGCTTGAGCAGCAGCGCGAGCACGAACGCGATGGCGATGAACGGCACGAGGTACCAGAACACCGGGGCGAGCGCGTCGGCGTACGCGTTGACGACGCCTTCGCGCAGGGCGTCGGGCAGCGTGTCGAGCACCGACGGGTCGATCGTCGAGGTCGCCTGCCCGGCCTGCTCGGGGCTCGCTCCGGCGTCGGTGAACACCTGGGTGAGGTTCTCGGTCAGGCGCGTGGTGAACAGGGTTCCGAACACGGCGGTGCCGAGGGCGGCTCCCACCTCGCGGAAGTAGTTGTTCGTGCTCGTCGCCGTGCCGATCTGCGCGGCCGGCACCGCGTTCTGCACGACCAGCACCACGACCTGGATGATCAGGCCGATGCCCGCTCCGAAGAAGAAGAGGAACACGCAGATCAGCCAGATCGGCGTCTCGGCGGTCAGCGTCGTCATCGCGATCATCGCCGCGCCCGTGATCAGGGTGCCGATGATGGGGAAGAGCTTGTACTTTCCGGTGCGGGTGATGAGCAGCCCCGACACGATCGAGGTGCCGATCAGACCCACCATCATGGGGAGCAGCAGCAGTCCCGAGACGGCGGCCGACGTGCCAGACGACATCTGCAGGAAGGTCGGCACAAACCCGATCGCGGCGAACATGCCGATGCCCAGGGCGAGGCCGATCGCGGTCGCGTTGATGAAGACGGGGTTGCGGAACAGCGACAGCGGCATGACCGGGTCGGCGGCGCGCGACTCCGTGAAGATGAACAGGCCCGCGGCGAGCACGAGCCCGAGACCCCAGGCCCACGTGGCGGGGGATGCCCACCCGATGTCGCTGTCGCCACCGAAGTCGGTGAAGAAGATCAGACAGGTGGTGGCCGCCGAGAGGAACAGCACCCCCAGCCAGTCGATGCGCTTCGTGGCCTTCTTGCTCGGCAGCCGCAGGGCGAACACGGCGATGAGGAACGCCGCGATACCGACCGGGATGTTGATGTAGAACGCCCACTGCCAGGTGAGGTGGTCGACGAAGAACCCGCCGAGCAGCGGTCCACCGACGGCCGCGAGGCCGAACACGCCGCCGAGGGGGCCGAGGTACTTGCCGCGCTGTGACGCGGGCACGATGTCGGCGATGATCGCCTGCGACAAGATCATGAGCCCGCCGCCACCGAGGCCCTGGATGGCGCGGAACACGACGAACATCCAGAAGTCGCTCGCGAACGCACAGCCGATCGAGGCGAGCGTGAAGATCGCGATCGCGATGAGGAAGAGGTTGCGCCGGCCGAAGGTGTCGCCGAACTTGCCGTAGATGGGCAGCACGATCGTGGTCGCGAGGATGTACGCGGTCGTGATCCAGACCTGGTGCTCGACGCCGCCGAGCTCGCCGACGATCGTGGGCATCGCGGTCGAGACGATCGTCTGATCGAGGCTGGCCAGCAGCATCCCGGCGATCAACGCCGAGAAGATGATCCAGATGCGCCGCTGGGTCAGCAGCAGCTGGCCTCCGGCGGTGGTGGGCGTGGGCGCGGTGGCGGTCACGAGGGTCTCCGTTTCAAGAAGTTCCGGCGGCTGCGGGCCGGGACGGGTGTCAGAGCGAGGTGGACAGGAGGGGCTGCGGGATCTGCGAGGCGAACAGGTCGGCAGCCGCTCCGATGCGGCGCTCGAAGAGGACGGAGAAGGGGTCGGTGTTCCCGGGGGCGAGGAAGGCCTCGGATGCTGCGCGGCAGAGCGCGCCCATGAGCTGCGCGGCGAGCGGCGCGCGCAGGTCGTCGGGCGCGAGGCCCTCCCGCTCGATGATGAGGGCCGCGTCGGCGCGCTCATCATTCAGGCCGTGCTCCAGCATCCGCCCCAGAAGCCGGGGCTCGCGCTTGACCGCGGCGACGAGTTCGCGCACCGACTCGGGGGCGATGTCGAGCACGCGCCACCGCACCTCGGTCAGTTCGGCCAGGTGCACCAGGAGGGTGGGGGAGAGCTCGCCGGATGCTGTGCCGCCGGCGAGGAAGGCGGCCACCGCCTCCTCGTCGCCGCGCTGAAGGGGCATGCCCAGCACCGCGTCCTCCTTGGAGGCGAAGTAGTTGAAGAAGGTGCGGCGGGACACCCCGGCGGCGTCGCAGAGGTCCTCGATCGTGAAACCGGAGAGCCCGTGCTCGGCGGTCGCGGCGCGCGCGGCGCGCGTGAGAGCGCGCGCGGTTTCTTCGCGGCGGCGGTCTCGACCGGTGATTGCACTATCGGGCACGGAGTGCAGTATTGCACTCTCGGCACCAGAGTGCAAAGGGGCTATCGATCGAGGTGGTTGCGGGCACCCCAGAGCGCCAATTGGGTGCGATCCTCGACGCCGACTTTGCGCAGGGCGGAGCGCACCTGGGACCGCACGGTGTTGACCGAGACGTGCAGTTCGGCGGCGATCTCGTCGTTCGCGGTCGTACCGCGGCTCAATCGGGCGACGACGTTGCGCTCCGCCGGAGTGAGCGACTGCACCACCCGTGCGTCCGAGACGCTCGGCACGCGACGGGAGAGTTCGCGCAGCACGTGAGCGGCGACCCGCGGCGAGACGTGAGCGTCGCCGCGCGCGGTGGCGGTGATGGCCTCGATCAGCTGCGCGGAGTCGTGGCCCTTCAGCAGATACCCGCTGGCACCCGCTTCGATGGCATCCAGCACGTACCGGTCGCCGGAATGGCTCGTCAGCACGATCACCGAGACGCGGTCGACCACCTGCGGTCCGGCGAGGAGGCGCGTCGCTTCGATGCCGTCGACGCCCGGCATCTGCAGGTCCATGAGCACGACATCGGCGCGTTCGGCGCGGGCGATGGCAACAGCATCCGTGCCGTTCGTCACCTCCCCGATCACACTGATGCCGTCGGCCTGTGCGAGTTGCACGCGCAATCCGTGCCGCACCGCACGATTGTCATCGGCGATCAACACGCGGATGTCGGACGCGGTCATGGCCCCCCGATCGCGGAGGCGACCTCGCCGGCGGGCGAGAAATCGGTGAGCGGCACGGTCAGCCGAACGACGAAGCCGCCGGTGTCCGTCGGGCCGGCGGTGAGCGTGCCGTCGAGAAGTCGCACCCGTTCGCGGAGACCTTCGAGCCCCCAGCCGAGGCCCGGGCGGCTTGCGCCGCTCGGCTCGGGAGCGGGGTCGTTCTCGACCGTGACGTGCAGATGCGTGGGGGCGGCGTCGATGTCGACGTGCACGGGGGCGCCGAGGGCGTGCTTGGCGGCGTTCGTCAGCGCCTCCTGCACGCAGCGGAAACCGGTCGCCGAGACCACCGCGGGCACGTCGTCGATGCGACCCGATTGCGACAGCGTGACGTCGACGCCGCGCGCTCGCCAGAACTCCAGCAGCTCGGCGACGGAGCGCAGGGTCTGCGTCTGACCGGTCGTCTCGCCCTCGACCGCGCTGAGGTCGGCGAGGGCTCCGTACAGACTCGCCGCGGCGAAGTGCCCCTCCGCGCGCACCTCCTGCAAGAGCTGCAGTGCTTCCGTCGGGCGCGATGCCGCGACGGTGAGCGCCCCGTCGGCGAGGGTCAGCAGCCCCGCGAGGTGCTGCGCTGCGACGTCGTGCAGTTCCCGGGCGATCCGGTCGCGCTCGATCTCCCGCGCGCGGGCCATGCCCACCTCGTACTCGCGTGTCGCGGCGTCTGCCCGCTCCCGAGCGCGCTGCGCCCGGCGGGCTTGACGACTCCACCACAGCCCCAGCGCCGTGGCGGCGCTCGCCGCCGCGACGAACCCGACGGTCTGGCTCAGGAGGAAGGTCAGCACGTTGCCCGGAGCGACGCCGAGCGAGAGCGCCCAGACGGTGAGCACCCCGACGAGGATCACCACCGACAGGGTGAGCACGATCAGTGCCGTCGGCGCGGGGCGAGCGGTCGCGAGCAGGAACAGCGCGATCGCGATGACCAGCTGCATCGCGCCCAGCCAGTTCGGCGCCTGCGACACGACGACGAGCCCGAGATACAGCCCGAGGGTAGCGACGACGGCGAGAAGCGGATGGCGCGCGCTCCACAGCAGGCAGGCGGCCTGGGCGAAGCATCCGATCGCGACGATCAGCACGACGACGCCGAGGGGGAGCGGATGCTGCCAGGTCACGCTCTCGGCGAAGAGCCCGGCGAGGGGGTTCGCGAGCACCTGCACGAGAGTGGCGAGGAAGACGATCGCGACGAACACCAGCGCTGCTCGGCGGGTGCGCAGCGGGGCGGTGACCGCCCCGTCGGGCGGGTGCGTCGATGAAACCGCGTGGGCGTCGTGGGTGAGCCGGAGGTCGGACGTCGTCAAGGTGGGCGCTTTCGGTCGGTTCGCTCATCTTCGCATCGCCGCGCATCGACCACCGGAGGCCCGCTTCATCCGATCGGATGAAATCCACGCCGTCCCTGTAGGGCGCCGGCGGATCGTGCGCCGCGCAATTCTGCGCCCGGAGCGCCCTCGCAAAGGGGAGGGCGCGTCCAGGCTCGGGCAGCGGCGTGCGTACGCTGTCGTCGGTCGCTGGGCAGCAGCGAGCCGCGGCTCGAACCCGTTGGGGGACGGTTTCGGGTCGCTGGGCCCTCTGCCCAGCGACCAGCCCGCACACAGCGAAGGGCGCCGGGACGAGACCGTCCCGGCGCCCTCAGCTCCGTCAGCTGCGGCGGTGCACGGCGGGCCGGATCACCGCGCCCGCGGCGATCAGGGCCAGCCCGAACAGGATCGCGAGCCAGATCTCCGTACCGGTGAGGGCGAGCTCGTCCTCCCCGTCGCCGACCGCGGCGGGCGAATTCCCGTCGGTGTCCCCGGTGCCGGTGCCGGGGTCGGGATCGACGGTGCCGGGGTCGCCCGGCACGATCGCCAGGTCCAGCACCGAGGCGAAGAGCACCACCGCTTCGGAGTACTGCCCGAGCGAGACGAGGTGCTCCGCGTCGGCCGTGATGGCCGCGGCCCCTTCGACGGCGGTGCCGTCGACGATCGCCTGCTGGGCGAGATCCCGGGCGAGCGTCACGACCTCGTCGGCAGCCGTGCCGGTCAGCTGCGCCGCCGCGTCGGCCACGGCCTGGAACGCTGCGGCGGTCGGCAGCAGCGTGCCGTCGGCGGCCCAGATGTCGGCGTCGAGCAGTGCCTGCACGACGGCGGCCTCGTCGGCCGGCGCGGCTGCCTGCACCGCGGCGGCCGCAACGGCCGCGGCCTGCGCCACGCCGGAGCCGGCAAGAGCGTCGCGCACCGCGGCGAGCCGGTCGCGCGGAGCGTCGGTGCGCTCACCCCAGCCGTAGGCGTAGAGCGGCTCGTAGTCGTCGTCGCCGACGTTGATCGGCACCTGCTCGGCGCTCGCCGGCCAGGTCAACGGCAGGCGGCCGGTGAAGTCGCGAGCGCCGAACAGCACATCCGCGACACCCGCACCCTCGCTGCCGGGCAGGAACGACGCCACCAGGGCGTTCATCTCCCCGACCGCGTCGGTGACGAGCTGCGGACGCCCCGACACCACGAGCACCACGCACTCGACGGCGGCGCAGACGGTGTCGATCGCGTTCTGGTCGGCGGCCGACAGCGAGAGGCTCTTGCCGTTGTTGCCGACATCGCCCTGACCCTCCGCGTACGGCGTCTCGCCGACGACCACGACACCGACCTCCGCGTCGCCGATCGGGGCCGAAGCATCCTTCGAGAAGGTGAACGTGGCGTCGGGGGCGACTTGCTGCATGCCCTCGTAGATCGAGGTGCCGGTCGTGGTGTCACCCGAACCGCCCTGCCACGAGATCGTCCAACCGCCCATCTGGTTGCCGAGGTCGTCGGCGTTCGAGCCGGCCACGTAGACCGAGGCGTTCGCCGCGAGCGGCAGCGCACCGTCGTTCTTCAGCAGCACCTGCGAGTCGGCGGCCGCCTGACGGGCGACCGCGCGGTGCTCCGCCGAGCCGAAGTCGCCTTGGAGGCTGCGATCGGTGAGCGGCTGCTCGAACAGTCCGAGGGCGAACTTCGAGGTGAGGATACGGCGCACCGCGTCGTCCACCCGGGACTGCTGGACGGTGCCCGTTCCGACCCCGTCGACGATGGCGCTGATGAAGTCGGCGTAGTTGTACGGAGCCATCGCCATGTCCATGCCCGAGTTGACCGAGCGTGCGGCCTTCTCGGCGTAGGTACCGCCGGGCAGCTTGTCGATGCCCTCCCAGTCGCTGATGAGGAAGCCCTGGAACCCCAACTCGCCCTTCAGGAGGCCGGTGTTGAGCTCGGTGTTCTCGTGCATGCGCACGACGGGGCCGTCGCCCACCTGCACCGCGGAGTAGGACGGCATGATCGAGCCGACCCCCGCCTCGAGGGCGGGCAGGTACGGCGAGACATGGGTCGCTTCGAAGTCGGTCATCGAGTCGACGTGGGTGATGCCCTGGTCGATCGGGTAACCACCACCGCCGAGAGCCGAGTCGTCGTAGCTGGTGCCACCGTCGCCGGCCCAGTGCTTCGCGGTGGCGAGCACCTCGTCGGCGCCGCTCATGTCGCTCGCATCCTCGCCCTGCAGACCGATGGTCGTGGGGCGGGCGAACTGCGTGACGAGAGCCGGGTCTTCGCTGAAGGACTCGTAGCTGCGGCCCCACCGCTCGTCGACCGAGACGCAGAGGCAGGGCGCGAACGCCCAGTTGACGCCGGTCGACTTCGTCTCGATCGCCGTGATCTCCGACACCGCTTCGACGAGAGCCGGGTCGCGCGTGGCGCCGAGTGAAGCGTTGTGCGGGAAGATCACCGCGCCGAGCACATTGCTGTGACCGTGGACGGCGTCCGCCCCGTACAGCAGCGGAACCTGCAGCGGCGTAGACAACGCCTGCCGCTGGTAGTCGTCGACCATGTCGGCCCAGGCCTCCGGAGTGTTTCCCGCGGGAACCGATCCGCCGCCCGAAAGCACCGAGCCGAGCGCGAGGGTGGCGATCTCATCGTCGCTCTGCAGGCCGAGACGTTCCGCCTGTGCCATCTGGCCGACCTTCTCGACGAGGCTCATGCGCCCGAGCAGGTCTGCGACCCGGTCGCTGATCGGGAGGGCGGCGTCGAGGTAAGGCAGGCCGTGCGCGTTGATGACGACCTGCGCAGCGTCGGGCGGAGTCGCAGCATCCGAGGTCAGTTCGATCGGGATGCTCCGCGCCTCCTCTCCGGTCGTCACCGCGAGGGTCTGCACCTGGATGCTCTGCGTGGTGCCGGAGGCGGCTCCGGCGTCGAAGGTCACGGTGCCACTGTCGCCGGTGTAGTGCACGCCGTCCTGCGCCGAGCCGTCGCCGGTGGCCCACTCGACCTCGACGGGGCCGGGGAGCGGGTCGCCCGAACGGGTGGTGACGGCGATGTCGACGGTCGCTGCGTCGCCCTGATCGACGAGGTAGACGCTCTCGGTCGTCGCTACCGAGACGTCGGCGGCCGAGGTCGCCGTGCCGTAGAGCTCGAACTGGTCGACCGACCACGCGGTGGTCGGCGCGGTCGCGCCGACCGGCAGCGAGATCGCGTAGCCCCACGCCTCGGTCAGATCGAGCACGCCGTTGCGCGTCGCCTCGTCGCCGGGCTGGTAGCCGGCGAGGGTGAAGGAGCTGAAGGGGAGTTCCACCAACTTCCAGCGGCTCGTCGAGCTGCCCCAGTTGTCTTTGAACGTGGCCGTCCACACCTCGGCGTGCTCGCCGTCGGGGCCGCCGTCTTTGAGCTCGAGCCGCACGTCGCCTCCGGCGGTCGGCGAAGCGGGGTTCGAGGTCTGCGAGGCGTACCACCAGAAGCGGATGCCCTGGAAGCTCGACCAGTCCTGCGACGCCTCGCGGTTGTCGCTGAAGCCGGCCCAGCTGCCCGACGGGATGCTGTAGTCGCCTGCGAGCACGAGATTGTCGGCCGTGCCGCCGCGCTCCTGCGTCTCGATCGCGGCGCTGATCGTCGCGTCGGGTCCGGCGAAGGTGAAGACGCCGGGGGTGGCTTCGTCGATGACGGGGGAGTCCTCGAAGTCCTGCACGACGACGACGCGTTCGTAGACCGCGAAGTCGTCGAAGCGGTACTCCCCGGCGCCGAGGTTGCTGAGGGTGACGGCGAAGCCGGTGGCGGCGGAGGGGTCGAAGCGGTCGTCGGAATCCGGGTTGGCCTTGTTGCGCAGGTCGGCGAACAACACGCTCACCTGGCGCCAGCCGACCGTGTCGTCCACGACGCTCTCTTCGTACATGACTCCGCCGCTCTTGAGCTCGTACCGCAGGGCGTTGCCGCTGCCCGTGCCCTGGAACGCGAAGGTGAAGCCGTCGGCGTCGGACCAGTCGGCGGCGGCGTCGTTGCTGAAGCCGAACCAGTCGCCCGCGGCGGGCGTGCCGCCCACGGTCGCGACGAGCACGGAGTTGCCCGCACCCGCGCCCGGCCGGGTGGTGTCTTCGGTCGTGGTGAGCGCCGGGGTCACCGTCGGTGACACGCCCCAGCTGAAGAAGCCGGTCGAGCCGTTCTCGAAGTCGTGGACGACGGTCTGCGGTCCGATGTCGGGCAGGTCGCCGTTGGGCAGGACGGTGACGGTGGTCGTCGTACGTCCCCCGAGTACGAGGCCGTCGGAGGGCTCGCTGAGGGTGACCGTGAAGGTGGTCGATCCGGCGAGCGGGCCGTGATCGACGGTCGGAATGACGACGGATGCTGTCGTCTGACCCGCTGGGATCGTCAGCGTCTGATCGACCGCGGTGTAGTCGGTGCCGGCCACCGCGGTGCCGTCGCTCGTGCGGACGCGGACGCTCTCGTCCTCGGCCGCAGGAGCAAAGAGCGTCACGCGGGCGGTGTAGTCGTCACCGCCGGCGACGCGGGCGGTGGCTTCGTCGAGGCGAACCGACGGGGTGGAGAGGGTGCCACCGATCCCGAAGGTGTAGAGGGAGTAGCCGTAGTAGTGCAGCGTGGGGGCGTCCCACGTCGCCGCGGCGCGCTGCAGCATCACCAGGCGCACGTACCGCGCGTCGACGGCGGCGAACGAGACGACGTCCGAACCGCCGTCGCCGCCGGTCACGGACTGCACCGTCGACCAGCTCGCCGCGTCGTCGGGCGCGGTCGTTGCGACCTGGATGTCGTAGGCGACGGCGTAGGAGGCCTCCCAGGCCAGGTCGACGCTCGTGACGCTCGCGGTCTGGCCGAGGTCGGCGGTGAGGGTCGCGGTGAAGACCGCGTTCAGGTCGTCGGGACCGTTACCGCTCGCCCACCGGGTCGTAGCGCTCCCGTCGATCGCGTTCGTGGCGGGGAACGAACCGTCCTGGTCGTTCTGCTCGGCCGACGCGGTCACCGTCGCTTGGCGCGCGAGGTCGGGCTCCACGGCCGAGGCCGGCAGGGCGACGAGGGTAGCGACCGCGCCGACGGCGGCGGCAGCGATCATCGCGACGGCGCGTCGACGACGGGATCTGGCAGGGGTGGCCAGGGGGGCGTGACGAGACACGGGGACTCCTTTGTACCAGTGGGGGTGATCCGCATTACAGTCGAGCAATTCGGCCGACGCCAGGACATATTCCGGGCGCACCCGGACGCCCTGCTCAGGCGGCGGCGGCGTACAGGTGCTGGGCCGCGAGTTCGACGGCGCCGACGAGTTCTGCGCCTCCATCGAGCCGGCTGACGCTCACCGGCATCCGACGCACCGCCTCGGTGTGTCCATGCTCGGCGAATGCCTCGCGGACTCCCTCGAGGATCGGGCCGCCGAGCGTGCCGAGCGAGCCGCCGATCACGACGCGGGCGGGGTCGAGGAAGTTGCTGAACTCGGCCACGACGCGGCCGATCGCGTGCCCCGCCTCGCGGAGGGCGACCCCGCCGCGGCCTGCGGCCGCCGCGGGCAGATCATCGACCGTCGCGAGGCCGATCCGGCGTGCGAGAGCGGTGGGGGAGACCTCGGCCTCGAGGCAGCCGATGCGACCGCAGCGGCAAAGGATCGAGCCGCCGACGACGGCGGAGTGCCCGATCTCGCCACCGAGTCCGTTCGCCCCCGCGTAGACGCGTTCGCCGATGACGAAGCCGGTGCCGATCCCCGCGCCCACCCGCACGTAGAGGAGGCTCGCCTGCGGCGCGGTCGGGCGCGAGGCCTCCGCGCGGTGCTCGGCCGCAGCGCCGAGGTTCGCGTCGTTGGCGTACCGCACGGTGCAGCCGAAGGAGCGGGAGAGGAGAGCCGTCGGGTCGAGGTTCTGCCAGCTCGCGAGCGCTGGCGGTACCTGCACCATCGCGCTCGCCGGATGCACGGGGAAGGGCAGGGCCAGCCCGAGGGCGAGCGGGGTCGGTGGCGCACCCAGCTGGGCGAAGGACTGCAGGAGCAACCGCCGCGCGAGGGCGAGCGCGCCGGGGCCGTCAGCATCCGCATCGAACGGCTGCTGCCGCCGGCACAGGAGGAGACCGCTGACGCTCGCCACGGCCACGGCCACCCCGTCGTGCGCGATGTCGACACCGCCGAGGTATCCGGACCGAGCCGCGATGCGCAACTGCATCGGCGGACGCCCGCGCGTCGCGCGCTGCGCAGCCACCGCCCCGTCGACGACGAGACCTTCGGCGATCAGCTCGGCGACCGTGTGCGCCACGACGCTGCGTGAACGACCCGTGTCGCGCGCGAGCGCAGCGCGCGTGGCCCCTTCGGAGCGGCGGATCAACTCGAGCAATTCGCGGTGGAGACCGCGTTGAGAGGTTGGCACCCTCTAACCTCCATCGTCATCGATGTGCCCGAAACGCTACCACCCCGGCAGAGGTCGCCGACCCCCGTCCGGGGCGGGCTGGAGGGGGCCGAGGGTCAGGCGTGAACCGGCTCGCGCGCGGGCGTCACCTTCTCGTCCGTGCCCTTGATGACCCAGTACACGGTGGCGAGGGAAAGTACGCCGACGACGGGCCCGAGGAACGCGCCGAGAGGTGCGCCGAGAGGCGCGTGACCGACGGCGAAGACCGAGACGTCCCAGAGTCCGTGCAGCACCATCGCCCAGATGAGCGAGCCGGTGACCCGACGGAGGATGTAGAAGGCCGTGCCCGAAGCGAACGCCAGCGCGGCCTGGGCGATCGACGAGCCGAGAGGAGCGCCGAGCACCGCATTGACGAGGTGCATCAGTCCGAAGAGCGCGCTGGTGAGGAACCAGACCCACCCCTCACCGAGGCGAGCCCGGAAGGCGGTCAGCACGAGACCGCGCGCCATCATCTCCTCGCTGAAGCCGACGAGCACGCCCAGCGCGATCAGCGAGAGGAGGAAAGAGGTGTCGAACTGGCTCCAGTCGGTGTTCACGAGGTTGAGCACCGCAGCGAGGGCCATGATGATCGGCACGAAGATCGGCCATTTGTGGTGCGACCGGTGCCTCTCGAACAAGGCGGGTCGCCACCAGCCGAGGATGCTCGCGACGATGATGAGGAACGCGGCCCCGACGGCGAGGTCCATGACGGCGCCGCGCCAGGTCGAATCCGCCGAGGTTCCGATGTCGGGGAACGGCACGCCGCTCAACAGCGTGACGACGACGATGATGACGACGTAGGCGGCCCAGATGGCCAGCCCCATCCAGACTCGGGGGGTTACGCGCACGATGGTCCTTCCGGGATCGCGTCCGCGGGGGCGGTCGCGTGATCCCATCGTGGCGCAATGCCGCGGCCGCGTCGAGATTCGCGGCGACGTCAGCGGGTGTTACCGGTAGTTGATGAACTGCAGGTCGAGATCGAGGTCGGCCGCACGCAGCAGGCGCATGACTTCCTGCAGGTCGTCGCGCGACTTCGACTGCACCCGTAGCTCGTCGCCCTGGATCTGCGACTTCACGCCCTTGGGGCCCTCGTCGCGGATGATCTTGCCGATCTTCTTCGCGTTCTCCGACGAGATGCCGTCCTTGATCGTCGAGGTGATGCGGTATTCCTTACCGCTCGGCGTCGGCTCGCCGCTCTCGAGGCTCTTCAGCGAGATGCCCCGCTTGATGAGCTTCGTCTGGAAGACGTCGAGCACCGCTTTCGCGCGCTCCTCGGAGCCGGCCTTGATGAGCACGGCTTCGCCGCTCCACTCGATCGAGGCGCCGGTGCCCTTGAAGTCATAGCGCTGCTCGACCTCTTTACGCGCTTGGTTGAGGGCGTTCTCCGCCTCCTGGTGGTCGACCTTGCTCACGATGTCGAAAGAGGAATCAGCCATGCCGTGAGTTTAGCCGCGGCGGCTGCCGCCGCATCCGATGTGCGAGAAGAGCGGATGCCGGCAGTCGCCCGGCTAGGGTCGGACGTGCGCCGGTGCCCCTCGGTGCGACGCTGTCGCTTGTGTCGTTCGGTCGAGGAGAGGTCTCATGGACAACGCCCCGCTTCCCCCCGCGGATTGGTACGCCGATCCTTCGGGCGCCCCGCAGCTGCGCTACTGGGACGGTGCCGCGTGGACCGAGCACGTCGCGCCGCCCGTCGGTCCCACGGGTGCCGCGCAGCCGGTGGGACCCACCGAGCCCTCCGCGCCGTCGGCCCCCGGAGCGCCGTTCGCACCCGTCGGCTTCCCGCCCCGCCAGAAGGTCATGACGCGGGGCACCTGGGTGACGCTCATCACCACCGTGGTGATCGTCGGTGGCGCCCTCGGCGCTCTCGGGTGGAGCGCAGCATCCACCGCTCAATCGATCTCCGCCGAAGCGCCGGCCGTGCTGAACGGCTTCCTCGAGACCGCGACCCGTGGTGACGACGCCTGGCGGGACTACGCGGCCCCGGGCTACGGACCCGCCGCCGGCGCCCCGCTGTACGGCGATTCGGTCGCCGCCGAGGCGATCGGCCTCGCGATCGAGTACGAGGTGGGGGAGCTGAACTACGCCCAGCAGGGCTACGACGCTCCCGACCCGACGCAACCCACCGGCGCCGACTCGGCGACGGCGCCGGTGGACTTCACCTACACGTTCTCGGTGGACGGCGTCGAGCAGACCGTGACGGTGACGCGGATGCTGTGGCTGACGCGTGCGTTCTACTTCGGCGACGACGTCGCCTCGGGAGCGCGGGAGGACGAGAGCCCCACCGCCGTCGGACCGTGGCAGGTGGCCGCCGTCGTCGTTCCCGACACCACGGACCTCGACACGGTGCCGCCCGACACGACGACCTATGAGGCGGCCCCCGACGAGTTCTCGCAGTGTCCCTCCCCGGAGAGCGTGCTGACGGAGATGTCGGAGATCGCCCGGGTGCAGGGCTTCCTCGGCGCGGTATGCCTCAGCGCCGGCGACCGCACCGGGATCGGGGAGGACGTCAGCCTCGATGCCCTGGTGGCGGGGTTCCCCGTGCTGAACTACCTCTCGCCTCCGAAGGACACGATCGGGCTCGGCGACGAACTGAACGGCCGATCCGGGCCGCTGTCGGAGTACCGGATCATCGCCGGCGACACGGAGTACGTCTTCGTCTTCGCCGCGACGGGCGGCGGCGACATCGGCGACGATTCGCAGACGCGCGTCATCAGCATCCAGATTGCGGAGACAGAGTGAACGAAACGACCCCGTCCCCCGCCCGCAACCGAGCGGCCCGCAGCGCGCAGATCACGATCGCCGCGCTCGGTGTGGCCGCGCTCGTGATCGCCGGCGGCTACGCCTGGGTCACGTGGCCGCGCACGCCCGACCCGGGTCCGGCCGCGGCGGTTCCCGGCGAGTACGTGCCGTGGAACACCGACCGCTCGTTGTCCCTCGGCCAGGACGCGATGTGGACCGACATGAACGAGGCGATGCGCACGAAGAACCGCGAGCTGTTCCTGTCGTGGGCGGAGGGAGACGCTGTCGATCAGCTGGGCAACTGGTGGGACAGCACCACGACCATCGGCTGGGACGTCGCGGCGATCTCGCCGCGCACCTTCGCATCCGAAGACGACGGCACCGTGCCGGTGATGCTCGGCGCCCAGTTCGCCTTCGCCGCTCACCCCGAGCGCGGCGACGGTAACCCCGACGCCGACCTCAACCTCATCCAAGGCTTCGAATACACCGTCACGCTGTCGCCCAGCCTCGAGTCGGAAGACCCGAACGACCCCTACGCGACCGACCGAAAGATCGTGTCGATCGTTCCCGCGAACGAACCCAACCCCTGGGATGAGGGGGCGTTGCACGTCGTGAAACGCGACCACGTCGTGCTCTTCGGCATGGCCGACGAGAGCGCCCTGGTCGAGGCGAACGCGGATACGGCGGAGCAGGCTGCCGTCACCGCGCTCGAGGCGATCCGCGCGATGGGAGCGCAGGTCCCGCAGGACGGCTTCGTCTCGGCGATCACCGGCGACGAGGGCCGCTTCACGCGGTGGGAGTACGGAACGGGTACGCCGTGGGAGATGGACGTCGCCGGCTACGCGCGGCCGGCCCTGCGTCCTGATTCGCCCGAGGAGTGGCTGGACCCCACGATCGCGACCGGCGCGGATACCTCGGGGACGCTGATCGTCATGGGGCCCAAGAGCGACGACCAGCGAGAAAAGACCTTCGTGCACGAGTTCGCCCATGCCCTGCACTTCACCGCGGCACCCGGCACCTTCATCGATCCGCCCGCCGCGGTCATGGAGGGGTTCGCCCGGTACGTGGAGTGGTCGACCGGGCTCAGCGAACGCGGGTACCTGGACCCTCGCATCAAGGATGTCGTCGCGCGAAACGGAGCGGACGCGTTCGCGGATGAGGCGCTGCGGAGCGCCGAGGCGAACCTGGCGTACGACTCGGCCGGGTCGTACTACGCCTTCGTCGCCGCGAACGGCGGTTCGCCGTGGGACCTCGCCGTGCGCGGAAGAACCGGATTCGGCGGCCTCGTCGGCTTCGCCGAGATGTCGGATCAGTACAGCATCGCCCGGTGGCAGGAGTGGGTCGCGGCCCAGTAGCCCTCCGGGGCGGGTGAATGCTGCGACCGCGGGCGCCCTTAGTCACTCAGGTCTTGGCTACCACCCACCGGAAGGCGTTGCGGAGCAGGTAGCCGGTGCCGTCACGGAAGGGCTGGGCGGCCGCAATGACCGTGGGGCCGCGTTCGGCCAGGCCCGCGGCGTCTTCGCCCAGCAGGATGCCGCGCACGAGGATGTCGTCGTCAGCCGCGCGCCACGGGGTGTCGACCACGCCGGACGCCACGACGCGCAAGCCCGCGTCGGTGACGGCGGCCTCGAGCCCGCCCGCTGTGGAGAGGGGGCCGTTCGGCGGGGGCTCGTCGCCATCCGCCCCGGCGAGGGCGCGCTCGATCACGTCGACGTCGTTGAAGGAGTGCTCGGCCCAGTTCGCCACCGCGACGAGGCCGCCGGGCACGAGCACGCGTGCGAACTCCCGCAGCGCCGCGGTCGTGTCGTCGGCGAAGTGCAGGGCGTTCACGGCCGTGACCACCTCGACCGAGGCATCCGCGAGAGGGAGGTGCTCAGCATCCCCTCTTCTCACCGTGAAACCCCGTGCCTCTGCCAGCTCGCGCATGCCGCTCGCGGGGTCGACCCCGATCGGGTCGGCTCCGACCTCGCGCAGCACCGCGAGGAACTCGCCGGTTCCGCACCCCGCGTCGAGCACCCGGGTGCCCGGCCCGATGCCGGCGGCTGCGATGAGTGCCAGCTGGGCGGGAAGCGCGAAGGCTCCCCACAGCTCCGACCAGCCGCTCGCGACTTCCGACCAGCCCTCGGCGTCCGCTCCGTCGACCATGCGATCACCCTATAGCGGGCGATGCCACGGAGGACGGCCCCGGCGGGGGAGGGGGTTCGTAGACTGTTCCGCGAGGTGATGCCATGCGAGCTCTGACCGATACCGAGGTACGCGATTCCTTCGTGAACGCGACGCCCGACGAACGCCGTGTTCTGGCGATGCCGGTGGACTTCCTGCTCACCGACTGGGACCACCTCGACTTCTTCGCCTGGCGCGACCCGCAGACCCGCGGACGTGGCTACATCGTCGCCGAGCGCGACGGCGAACTCGTCGGGGTCACGCTGCGCGCGGCCGAAGGGTCATCGCGCGCCCACTCCGGTTTGTGCAACCTCTGCCACACCATGCAGCCCGCCGACCAGGTCGCGCTGTTCACCGCACGCAAAGCCGGACGCGCGGGTGAGGCCGGTGACAGCGTCGGCACCTACATGTGCGCCGACCTGTCGTGCCACGAGAACGTGCGGCTCGCGATGCCGCTTGCCCCGCTCGAAATGCGCGCGAGCGTCGACCGCAAGATCGACGGCACCCGCCGGCGCACCGAAGCGTTCGTCGACCGCGTGCTCGAGGGCACGCGCGTGGGCGCCACCAGCAGTACCGACGCGTCGTGAGCGACCGCATCGTCGTCGTCGGCGACGCCCTCATCGATGAGCTGCGTGACGACGCCGGCGTGCGGGAATTCGTGGGCGGCGCCGCGCTGAACGTCGCGGTCGGACTCGCGCGCCTGGGTGCGCGGACGAGCCTGATCGCCATGGTCGGCGACGACGAGGCCGGCGAGGCGATCCGCACCTCCCTGGCCGACGCCGGCGTGCAGCTGATCGCGACGCCCTCCCCGCTCGGCACCTCGCGAGCAGTGAGCGTGCGCTCCGCAGGCGGCGAGCCGCAGTACGCCTTCAACGAGGCCGCGCGAGGTCGCCGCATCCGCTTCGGCGAGGCCGAGCAGGCCGCGATCGCTGACGCCGCGATGGTCGTCGTCAGCTGCTTCCCCTTCGATGACGTCGAACAGACGGCGGAATTGGCGGCGGCGGTGGCGGCAGCATCCGTCGATCTCGTCATCGACCCCAATCCGCGGTCCGGGATGCTGCACGATCGGGCCGCGTTCGTGGACGGTTTCGAGCAGATCGCCGCCGGAGCATTGCTGGTCAAGGTGGGCGAAGACGATGCGGCCCTGCTGTACGACGCCGACCTCGACGCGCTGCGCGCGCGGTTGATCGAGCGGGGCGCCGCCGTCGTGCTCGCGACGTTCGGACCCGCGGGGGCGGCGATCGATGTGGGCGGCGAGGTGGTGGTGCGGCCGATCTCCGACCTTCCCGGCGCGGTCATCGACACGATGGGGGCCGGTGACGCGGTGCTCGCGGCGACGGTGGCGCAGCTCGACGAGGGCCTGCCGCGCGATGCGGACGCGTGGGGCGACGTGCTCGAGCGGGCGATGGATGTGGCTGCCGCGACGTGCCGGTTCGAGGGCGCGCTGCTGCGGTTGCCGTCGGAACTCGACCCGGTCTGAGGCGTGGTTTCACGGCGCTCTCGCGTCCGGGTAATATGGTCTCTCGCGCCTCTGGTCGACTGAAAAAGCCGGGCGGGTGCGCACCCGGCGAGTTACCCTAGCGGCCAAAGGGATCTGACTGTAAATCAGACGGCTCAGCCTTCGGGGGTTCGAATCCCTCACTCGCCACCGAACGACACAAAGACCGCCGAGAGATCGGCGGTCTTTCGGTTGTAACGGGCGTTCGACTAGGGCGCGGTCGTGCTGACCTGGCCCGACAGGAGCGGCTCGACGTAGCGCTGCACGCTCAGCATCCGCTCGGGCAGGGACTTCCATCTGTCGGCCATGCCCGCGAGCGTCTGTGCGCCGACGAAGGCGTAGTTGAGGAACTCCGCCGCGGAGCTCACGTCGAGGTCGGAGGTCACCGAACCGTCAGCGACCCCGTCCTCGAGGAGTGAACGGGCGATGCCGATCCACTCGAAGTACGGGTCGTGCGCTGCCGACGCGAGGTCGGGACTAGGCTCGTTCGCCAGCTTTATGCCGGCCTGCACCACCTCGTCGGATGCCATCAGCGCAGCAAGGTCGCTCATCACGGTGAAGAGTTTCTGCAAGCCGTTCTGCGAGCCGGTCAGTGTGCCGGCGAGGGTCGAGGTCATCCTGTCCTGTTGCGCGCTGAGAACGGCTTCGGCGATCTGGGCTTTCGTGCCGAAGTGGAAATAGAGCGCGCCCTCACTGATGCGGCTCGCTTGAGAGATGTCTCGCAGGCGAGCCTGGCTGTAGGGCATGTGGGCGAAGACGCGGGCAGCGCCGAGCAGCAGCGCTTCTCGCGTTGCGATGGAGCGTTGCTGGCGCGGTTCGTCCCTGCTACCAGCCATGTCCGCCTCCGATCGCGAGTGCACCCGCCCAACAGGCTACGTAGAAAACACTCGTCGCGGCCACGACGACAAGGAGCGTCGTGGCCGCGTGAGAAGCGCGCTCGCCGCGTGGGGCGCTGCGCGCGAGGATGACGGCGGCGACGAGCGACGCCGCGAAAGTCGTGAGCCCCACCCACCCCAGGCCACTGGCCACACCCCCATCGCCGCCATCGGACAAGCCGAGTCCGTAAGCGCTCATCCCCAACAGCGTGGCCGGAATGGCGGCAAGCAGGACGCGGGCGATCCACGTCACACGAACACCCGAATTCGTCGACAGCCTCGCCCGCATCCTGCTCCGCCCCCCGGCACCGGCGTACCCCGCTCAATAAAGTAAGTCAGCCGACTTGGTTTGTAAAGCACGGGGTTTCTCGCCCTCGGTTCTCCTGTCACACGGTGCGGGTGCGACCCGCGGGTTGTGACAGGGCAGCGCTGAGGGGAGTGACGCGGGGGAGCGCGAGGTGCTCCTCCCCAGGGGGGTGGGCGGCAGCATCCGCTCACAGGTCGGCGCGGATCGACCCTGCGAGAGACGCCCGTGACAGGATGGGCTTGATTTCATCGCGAGGAGAACCGAGATGACCGCTCCCCACCAGCCCTACCCGCCGCAGCAGACCGAGCCCGAGGCCGGTGCCGAGCGGCCGCGGCTGCTGCGCTGGGCCATCTGGGTGGCGATCGGCGCCCTCATCCTGGCCGCGATCGTCTGCGTCATCTGGGTGCTGATCGGGCCCGAGAACGGCATCATCGGTCGTGCCTTCCTGACGATCCTGCTGCTCGCCGCCTTCGCCGGAGTCGCGATCCTCGACACCAGCCTTGCGCCCCGCCGCCCCCCGTGGTTCGCGCTCACGAGCATGATCACCTGGGTCGTCACGTTGCTGCTGGGTGCCTTCCTCATCTGGATGCCCGCCGACCGGTACGGCTCGTACGACGGCGGGTTCGGTCGCTTCGCGTCGTTCCTCGGCATCGTGCTGGTGCTGCAGCTGGCCCTGCTGCACGTGCGTCTCTTCTCCAAGTCGGTAGCTCGTCACCGCACCGGGTTCAATCAGGCCACCGGGGCCGTCACGATCGGCCTCGTCGCGCTCCTGGCGCTGATGCTCGTGCTGCCGCTGACGTTCCACGAGTTCATCGACTTCGAAGACCTCTACTGGCGCATCGTCGTCGCCGTCGCGATCCTCGGCGCCGTCGGCACCGCGCTCGTGCCGCTCGTGAACGCGCTGTTCGCTCCCAAGCGCGAGCGTCCCGCCCCGCCGTACGCGGCCGTCCCGGGCTACCCCGGTTACGGCGCACCGCAGGCCTACCCGCAGGGCATCCACCCACCCCAGCCCCAGCCCCAGCCGTATCCCGGACAGGCCGTCGCGGCGCCGGCGCCCGCCCAGCAGCCGTGGCCGACCTTCGTCGACGGGGTCACCCCCTTGCCGGTCATGCCCGACGGCTCGCCCGACTGGAACGCGTACTACACGGGCTACCCGTCGGTGCCCCAACACGCGGCTCCCGAGGCCGCTCCGCAGGCCCAGGCTCCGCAGGCCCAGGCTCCGCAGAGCCCTGCTCCGCAGGATCAGGCTCCGCAGAGCCCGCCCGCGGGCGGACACCCGGGCTTCCCGCCGCCGCCCCCGCTTCCCCCGCAGTAACGGGCTCCGCGCGGCCTGACGTCGCGTACTCCCCGCGGAGGCAGAGCGTCAGTCGCGGGCCGCGCCGAGCAGCTCGAGAGCGGCCATCGCGGCGTTGTGGCCACCGATGCCGCTGACCGCGCCGCCGCGACGGGCTGAGGATCCGCACAGCAGGATGCGCTCGTGCGCGGTTTCCACGCCCCACCGCACCGCCGGACGATCGAGATCGACGCCGTCGGGTGCCCACGGCCACGACAGCGGTCCGTGGAAGATGTCGCCGCCCACCATGCCCAGATCGCGCTCGAGGTCGGCGGTGGTGCGCGCTTCGATGCAGGGCGCCCCGTCGGGGCCCTCGAGCACCACATCGGCGATCGGCTCGGCCAGCACCGCGTCCAGTGAGCGCTGGGCGGCGGCGAGCAGCGCGACGCGGCTCGCGGCCGGATCGGCGTCCGCCACCAGCCGGTGCGGCACCTGCAGGCCGAACAAGGTCATCGTTTGAACACCGGCCGCGCGCAGCTCGGGGCCGAGGATCGACGGATCGGTCAGCGAGTGGCAATAGATCTCCGCCGGCAGCGGTTCGGGCACGTGACCCGCGACGGCCTGGCCGTACGCGCGATCGAGCTGGGTCATCGTCTCGTTCACGTGGAAGGTGCCCGAGAAGGCGGCCTCGGGCGAGACGGCCTCGTCGTGCAGTCGTGGCAGTCGACGCAGGAGCATGTTCACCTTCACCTGAGCGCCCTCGGCCGCCGGCGTCCGCTCCGTCGGCGCGGGAGCGTCGGATGCTGCGGCGCCGGCCGCCAGCAGGCGCTCCAGCAGGTCGCTGCCCACACCGCTCATCACCAGGCGCCCCCGCAGGGTTTCGGGGATCGGACCGTCGACGTGCACCTCGCCGTCAGGGGTGATGGAGGTGACCTCGCTCCCCGTACGCACCTCCGCTCCGGCGTCGCGGGCGGCGCGTTCGAGTTCGGCGCTGACGCGTCCCATCCCGCCGACGGGCACGTCCCAGTCCCCGGTGCCACCGCCGATCACGTGGTAGAGGAAGCAGCGGTTCTGCCGCAGCGACGGCTCGTCGGCTGACGCGAAGGTGCCGATCAGCCCGTCGGTCAGGGTGACGCCGCGGGCGAGATCGGAAGCGAGGGACGATCGGATCAGCTGTCCCAGCGGCCGCTCGACGACGTCGGCCCAGATGGCGTCGTCGCCCACCCGCTCGCGCATCGCCGATTCGTTGACGAGCGGCTCGGTCATCGTGGGAAAGAGGGTGCGGGCGAGCGGGCCGAGGCGCTGCCCCAGAGTGGCGTACCGTTCCGCCTCGTCGGGGTCACCCACCGTTCGAGCGAAAGACCGCGCCGTGGCGGCAGCATCCGCCGTGTCCACGAGGATGCCGCGGCCGGGGTCGGCGGGATCCGGGGTGTACGAGGAGTAGCGGCGCCGACGCAGCTCGATCTTCAGCCCGAGGTCGTCGATGATCTGCCGGGGGAGCAGGCTGACGAGGTACGAGTACCGCGACAGTCGGGCGTCGACGCCCGGCCACGGCCGTTCCGACACGGCGGCGCCGCCGACGTGGTCGAGACGTTCCAGCACGACGACCCGGCGCCCGGCTCGTGCGAGGTAGGCGGCGGCGACAAGGGCGTTGTGCCCGCCGCCGACGATGATCACGTCGTGGGTGCGCGCAGAGGCCATGCGTCCACGTTAGCGAGACGACACCTCGCCGGCGGAGGCGGATACCGTGGAGGCATGAGCCTGCCCTCCGACCTGCTGCACTTGGCCACCGAGATTGCGCGTGAGGCGGGGGAGCTCGCCTTCCGTCGGCGTCGCGAGGGCGTCACCATCGCCGCCACGAAGTCGGCGCTCGCCGACATCGTGACCGAGGCCGATCGAGAGGTCGAGACCCTGATCCGCGCTCGCCTCGCCGCCGCACGCCCGGACGACGGCTTCTTCGGCGAGGAGTCGGGAGCCGGAAGCGGAACGAGCGGTATCACCTGGGTCGTCGATCCGATCGACGGCACCGTCAACTACGCCTACGGCATTCCGGCCTGGGCGATCAGCATCGCCGCGGTCGAGGGCGAACCCGATCCCGCAACGTGGAGCGCTCTGGCGGGAGTCGTCTACAACCCCGTCTCCGACGAGCTGTTCCGCGCGACGCGGGGCGGGGGAGCGTGGCTCGGCGATCACCGCCTGCAGGTCAACGACGAGGTCGGCCCCGCCGGCGGCCTGATCGGCACCGGCTTCGGTTACGACCCCGCCACGCATGCCGCAGCTCTCGAGCAGCTCTCGCGCGTGATGACGATCTCGCGTGATCTCCGCCGCATCGGGGCCGCGTCCCTGGACATCGCCTTCGTCGCCGCTGGCCGCCTGGACGGCTACTACGAGCGCGGTCTGCAGCCCTGGGACCACGCCGCCGCCGTCCTCCTGGTCACCGAAGCGGGCGGCATCGCCGGCGGCGCGCCCGGGGGAGTGCCCGGGCGGGAGATGACGATCGTGGCCGGTGCGCGACTTTATGCCAAGCTGGACGAGGTCATCGACTACTGATCGACCAATGGCCCCGGGCCTGGGCGAGCAGATGGCTTTCCCAGGGACCGCGAGGTAGTGTTTACCTGATCGTTATCTTCGCCGCCCGAACGGTGGGGACGCCCGAACAGCCCGTAATTGTCGCGCCCGCGACACGACCCGAGAGCACTCTGCGCGTTGACCTACACTCCTGAGGCCGAGTCTGCCCCCACACGGCGGTCGGCCCGACCTCTCGCTGCGCCCGCCGAGGCGGGACGCCCGCTGACCCGGGCCGAGCTGCGCCGTCGCGCACAGGCCGCGGTGGCGCCGGAGACGTCGACGGATGCTGCGACCGCCGCCCCCGAGGAAGCCGCCGACCTCGCCACCCTCCCGGAGCTCGCGCCCGAGGCGCTGGTTCTGCCCGCAGCTGCGCGGCGCGTGCGGGCCCGCCCGGCGACGCCGGTGGCCGAGGCCCCCGAGGTGTCCGAGCTCTACGTGCCCGCCGAGGACGCAGACGAGCCCGTCGCCCAGGAGACCCTTCTGCACCTCCCGTCGCAGGAGGAGCTCGACGAATTCGAGGCCGCAGCACGCCTCTTCGCTTTCACGGGCGAGACGCCCATCCAGGTCGCGGCCACGGCCCGCGCGAGCGAGGACGACGCCGATGCCGCGTCGCAGCATCCGCTCACCCACGCCCCCCGCCACCGGCGCTTCACGTTGCGCCGCGTCGCGACCGCCTCGTTCTCGATCGGCGTGTTCGGTGTCGTCGGGCTGCTCGCTGTCGGGATGACCACCCCGGTGAGCGCCGTGGCCGCCGCGCAGGGAACGGATGCGGCCGCGAAGACCACCAACATCCTCGCCGGCTCCGACGTCTCGGCCGACCCCGACGAGATCCAGGCGTACGTCGCGCCCGCCGACGTGCAGAGCGGCACGATCGAGCGCACCGACGATTACGAGACCATGAGTCTCGCTCAGATCGCCGCCGATTCCGGCATCCAGAACTTCTCGAGCTTCTTCACCAACGACCCCACCGCGCCGATCCAATGGCCCTTCGCTGTCGGCGTGCCGATCACCTACGGGTTCGGCATGCGCTCGGGCACGATGCACGAGGGTGTCGACTTCGTGCCGGGTGCCGGGGCTCCCGTGCAGGCGATCGCCGACGGCACCGTGCGCATCGCCACGGAGTCGGGTGGAGCGTTCGGCGTCACCGTGCTGATCGACCACGTGATCGACGGCGAGCTCGTCTCGAGCCGGTACGGCCACATGCAGTACGGCTCGCTCCGCGTGAAGCCCGGCGATCACGTCACCGTCGGCACCGTGATCGGCAAGACCGGCAACACCGGACGCTCGTTCGGTGCGCACACGCACGTGGAGATCCTCGCGGGCGGTACGACGCCGATCGACCCGATCCCGTGGCTGCGCGCACACGCCGGAGGCTGACTCGCGTTTTCTGCGGGGCCGCGGCTCTGGTATTCTCGTCTAGTTGCCCGGGCTCGCCCGGGTACGCCCCGATAGCTCAGTGGTAGAGCACTTCCATGGTAAGGAAGGGGTCGACAGTTCAAACCTGTCTCGGGGCTCGAAGCATCCGTTCCACCACCAGGATGCTGCGCGGCGGGGTAGCTCAGTTGGTGAGAGCGCACGACTCATAATCGTGAGGTCGCGGGTTCAAGCCCCGCTCCCGCTACATTCACCCCCGGAATCACGCCGATCCCGGGGGTTCGTTCGTTTCACGAGGCCTATCCGCCGAGCTCTCCGGGGTGGGTGAGGCGCCACCACTGGGTGGGCTGCTCGATGCTTCCCCTGACCTCCAGCGGCGCGGTCGCCGTCTGGGAGCCCGCGGTCCAGGTGATGCTGCCGACCACCTCGCCGTCTCTGTAATCCGCCGGATCGGAGACATCCATCGTCATCGTGATCGCGGTGTCCGACCACGTGAGGATCGAGGCGCTGTCGGCGACGACCAGTTCCGCGCTCGCCCCCCACGCCGTGGCGTACGAACCGACGACCTGCCCGGCAGTCGCGAGCGAGACGGAATGGAAGCCGGCGCGGATGCTGTCGAGTTGCGCGAGCACCGTGGCGTCGACCGATTGCCGGGACGACCCGCCGAGGATCACACCGGTCACGCTGAGCGGCTCGCCGATGCCGACGTCGACCGTCGCGGTGTAGAGCAGGTTGTAGCTGCCCTCACCGAGGTTTCCGGTCTTGAGTCCCGTGACTCCGCTTCGTCCGAGCAGGTCGTTCGTGTTCGAGAGCGTTCCGAAGATCGGGAGGGAGAGCGTCGGGGTGGCGGCGAGCTTCGCGATCGTCGGGTTGGCGGCGGCCAGCTTGCCGATCGTCATGACGTCGGCCGGGGTGGAGGTGTTCCGACGACTGATCCCGGTGGGCTCGACGATCGTCGTGGCGGTGAGCCCTTGCGCGGTGAGCCACCGGCGGGCCGCAGAGACGAAGGCGCCCGGTGAGCCGAAAGCCCAGGTCGAGACGGCGTCGGCGTAGTTGCTCGCCGAGGGGATGAGCATCGTGGCGAGAGCGTCGCGTTCCGTCATGAAGCTCCCGGTGGGCATCGCAGCCACGGTCGCGCCCTGCACGTAGTACTGGTCGTAGAGATCGTGGTCGGCCTTGTCGAAGGTGATCGTCGGTCCGGGGTCGTCGGGGCCCGCGAGCGGCTTCGCGTCGAGCACCACCAGTGCGGTGATGAGCTTGCTGATGCTGGCGATCGGTCGAGCCTCATCGGATCCGCTCGTCGCGGAGAGTCCGTCCGGTCCGAGATAGGCCGCGCCGCCGATGACGCTGAGTGCGGAGGAGCCCTCGGGGGAGAGGGTGATGGCGGCGGCGGTGGCAGGGGTGAAATCCGGTGCCTGCGAGCTCGCGACGGGCGGGGCCAGCGGAGCCGTCACAGCCCAGCCGACGTAGGCCGCGGGGACTCCCAGGACGATCACGAGGACGACCGCCGCCACGATGAGCCCGATGCGCCGACCCGAGCGGCGCCGACCCGGATCGCGCGGCTCGTCGCCGGCTCCATCGGGCTCGTACATCAGCTCGTCGAGCCCCGACAGCCCGCTCGCACCCTGGTCCTTCGTCGTCACTGCGGCCCCCCGTCTGTGATGATGCGTCTCCCATCATGGCGGATGCTGTGCGGCAGCCCGTTTCGGGCCCGGAACCCCGCGTCCTGCGGTAACGTAATTGATGCGTCAACTAACGGGGAGACGCGGAAGGGGTCAGTCACGATGGACAACGTCGAGTTCGGTCTGGACACGTTCGGAGATGTGCCGCAAACGGACGCCGGGGTGCTCGCCACCCACGGTGAGGCCATTCGGCAGGTTCTGGCCGAGGCGATCCTCGCCGACGAGTTGGGCATCGACGTCATCGCGCTCGGTGAACACCACCGCCCCGAATACTCCATCTCGAGCCCCGAGACGGTGCTGGCCGGCATCGCGACCCGCACTTCTCGCATCCGCTTGTCCTCCGGCGTGACCGTTCTCAGCTCCGACGACCCGGTGCGCGTCTTCCAGCGCTTCGCCACCGTCGACGCCCTCTCGCACGGGCGCGCTGAGGTCATCCTCGGTCGCGGCTCCTTCACCGAGTCGTTCCCGCTGTTCGGCTACGACCTGTCGGAGTACAACGTGCTCTTCGAGGAGAAGATCCAGCTCTTCTCCGAGCTGCTGAAAGAGCAGCCCGTGACGTGGTCGGGCACGACCCGCCCCGCGATCGACGGCATCGACGTGTTCCCGAAGACCGAAGCAGGGCGCCTCTCCACCTGGGTCGGCGTCGGCGGATCGCCGGAGTCGGTCATCCGTGCCGCGAAATACGGCTTCCCCATGATGCTCGCCATCATCGGGGGCGCGCCCGCCCGCTTCGCGCCGTACGTCGACCTCTACCGCCGCGCGGCGGAGCAGTTCGGCACCCCGGTGCACCCCGTGGGCATGCACTCGCCCGGTTTCGTCGCCGACACCGACGAGGAGGCCAAGGAGATCTTCTGGCCCCACTACAAGGTCATGCACGACCGCATCGGATCCGACCGGGGCTGGCCGCCGATCCGTCGCGAGGACTTCGAGAACGAAGTACTGCACGGTTCGATGTACGTCGGTTCGCCCGAGACGGTGGCACGGCGCATGGCGGACGCGATCCGCGCCCTCGGCGCCGGTCGTTTCGACCTCATCTATTCGCAGGGCTCCACGCCCGCCTCGGCCCGACTGAAAGCCGTCGAGCTGTACGGCACCACCGTCGTGCCGATGGTCAAAGACCTGCTGGCGCAGAGCAACTGATGGCGCAGACCCGAGGAGCCCTCGCCATCCTCGGCGCGGGCAAGGTCGGCACCGTGCTCGCGCGGCTGGCCGTGGCCGCGGGCTACCGCGTGTACATCGCCGGTTCGGGTGACCCCGCGAAGATCGCGCTCACGATCGAGGTGCTGGCCCCCGGGGCGGTGGTCACGTCGGCGGCCGATGCGGTCGCCGCCGCGGACACCGTCCTTCTGGCGCTGCCGCTCGGGCGGTTTCCGACGCTCGACCCGCGGATGCTGGCGGGAAAGCTCGTAATCGACGCGATGAACTACTGGTGGGAGGTCGACGGGATCCGCCCCGAACTGAACGACCCGACCGTTTCGACGTCGCGCCTCGTTCAGGACCACCTGGCGGCCTCGCGCGTGGTGAAGGCGTTCAACCACATGGGCTACCACGACCTCGACGCGGGCGCCCGCCCCGAAGGCGGTGCGGGCCGCAAGGCCATCGCCCTCGCCGGTGACGACGCGGGCGACCTCGCAGCCGTGGCCGAGATCATCGACGCGGTGGGTTTCGACCCGGTGCGCGTCGGCGATCTGGACGCCGGTGTACGGCTGCAGCCCGGGAGCTCGCTCTTCGGCGCCAACCTCACCGCCGCAGAGATCGACGGCGTCTTGGACGAGCGGTCCGACTCCGCCGCGTGAAACGGGCGTGCGAGACGCCCTAGGCGACCGGGTCGCGCGCCGGGTCGCTCTCCTCGGGCGCCGCGTGGCTCGACACCAGTGCACCCAGAAGGTCGGCCGCACCACGCTCGGGGGGCAGGGCGCTGAGCTCGCCGCCCTGCGGCTCGCGGTCGGCGAGGTGCTCGGCCAGAGCGCGCATCGCGTCTTCGACCGCGCGCAGTTGCTCGTCGCTCAGCGCGGCGACGAAGGTGTCGTATACGGAGTGCATGTGGGCGGGCGAGGCCTTCCGGAACCGGCGCCCGCCGGCCTCGGTCAGCGCGATCACCGCGCCCCGGCTGTCATCGGCGGCCGTCTCGCGCGTCACCAGTCCTCGCCGCTCCATGCGGCCCAGGTGGTGGGAGAGGCGGCTGCGTTCCCAGCTGATGTGCTCGGCGAGCTGCGATGAGCGCATGCACTTCGCCGGGTGCTCGAACAGGGCCAGCATCACGACATAGTCGCCCATCGACAGGTCGGAATCGCCCTGCAGCTCCACGGCGATCTGGTTCTTCACCAGCTCGGACGTCTCGATGAACGACCGCCACGCCCGCAACTCGTCGGGGGTGGGCGACTTCCTCGAGCGGGTGTTCGCTCTCTCGGATGCCATGGCGTCCCTTCGCTTGACGTGTCAATCACATTCTCGCACACCGTGCGTCACACGTCCCTGAGGCTGTTGTCTGCTGTTCCCCTGTCACGAACTGCGGGTGCGACCCGCACTTCGTGACAGGGGAACAGCAAGCGCGCGGCGGCATCGTCGTCAAGGGCGTCATTCCGAGCAGGAGGGGTGAGTACCCTCGATCACGCGGCGCCTTCCGAAGCGCGCGGGAAAGGCGCCACCATGCCCACGGACGACGACTCCTCCACCGAGGAGCTCCTCGGGGGGCGCTATCAACTGGGCGTCTGCATCGGCGAAGGCGGAATGGCGCGCGTGCACCGCGGGTACGACGTCGCGCTGGGGCGCGCTGTGGCGATCAAGCTCATGCGCGCCGGGGTGGAGAACGCCGGCGCCCTCGAGCGGGCGCGCGGAGAGATGGCCGTCCTCGCTTCGCTCAGCCACCCTTCTCTCGTCACGCTCTTCGACGCGAGCATCGCGCCCGGTAAGACGAGCTACCTCGTCATGGAACTCGTCGACGGCCCGACCTTGAGCGCCTGGCTCGACGGCGGGGCGCTGGGCGAGCGAGATGTCGCGCACCTGGCGCTCGATCTGGCCGAAGCGCTGCACGTCGTGCACGCCGCCGGCATCGTTCACCGCGACGTCAAACCGTCGAACGTGCTGCTGTCGGCCACCGACCTGCCGGGGCGGAAGTACCGGGCGCGGCTCGCGGACTTCGGCATCGCCTACCTCGTGGACAGCACGCGGCTCACCACCCCCGGCACCGTGGTCGGGACGGCGGCGTACCTCGCCCCCGAACAGGTGACCGGCGCGCCCCCGGCACCGCCCGCCGACGTCTACGCCCTCGGACTGCTTCTGCTCGAGTCCCTCACCGGTGAACGGGCCTTCGCGCAGTCCGCGGGCGTCGAAGCGCTCGTCGCCCGGGTGCACGCCTCACCGGCCGTGCCCGACTCGGTCGATCCGGCGTGGGCCGCGCTGCTCCGACGCATGACGGCGCTCGATCCGGCCGACCGCCCCACGGCGCTCGAGGTGGCGACCGAGATCTCCGCCCTGCCCGTCGACGCGCGCCCCTCCCCGCCGCTGCCCCTTCCGCCGCTGCCTCCGGCGCCGACGATGGTGATGGATGCTGCGCCCACCCTCGCTTTCGCGGGAGTCGAGGGTGAGCCCACCCGCCTCGCTGCGGTCGCCGCTGCTGCGTCGACGCCGGTGCGCGACCGGCAGCGCCCGCGCCGAGGAACGAGGCGCGCCGCGGTCATCGCCGGGGCGGCTTTCGCGGTCGCCGCGGTGCTCATCGCGGGCTTCTGGCTGCTCGGGTCGGGAGGCGGCGTGCCCGCACCGGCCGCGACCGTGGTCACCGAACCCAGCTCCGACCCCACGCCCTCCGCCCCCGCCGCCACCGAGCCCGCGGTTACTGAACCGACACCCGACGACGCGGGCGAGGACGACGGCGACGAAGGCGAGGACGAGTCGGGGGTCGTGCCCGTCGAAGATTCCGACACCGCTCCGGTCGTGGAAGAGCAAGCTCCGCCGGCGACAGCCGAGGAGGATCGCAAGGCCGAGGAGGAGCGCGCACGCGCTGCCGAGAAAGCCCAGAAGGCGGCTGAGCAGGTTGCAGAGCAGGCGGCCAGGGATGCGGAGAAGGCGGCGAAGGGCGGTCCCGACGCGCCCGGCAAGCCGTGAGCGCGCCCGCGCGCTAGCATCCGATCCGCCCCGCGTCGATGCCCGTTCGCCCCGCGGGCGCGCGACCTAACGTCGGGGCCATGGCACCCACCTCAGCACCCTCGACCGCATGTGCCCCCGCCCGCCGAGGAGCGGCCGCGTGAGGGTCGTCATCGTCGGCGCGAGCGGCAACGTCGGATCGGCCGTGCTGCGGCGGCTACACACGGCGTCCGAAAGCCGTGCCGCCGGAGACGCGCTGCAGATCGTCGGTGTGTCTCGACGCGCGCCCGACCCGACCGTCGCCCCCTACGCGGGGGTGGCGTGGGTCGAGATCGACATCGCGCGCTCCGGGACCGAGACGGCGCTCGCCGAGGTCTTCGCGGGGGCCGACGCTGTCATCCACCTCGCGTGGGCACTGCAGCCCAATCACGACGAGGCCGCGATGCGAGCGACCAACGTCGGCGGCACGGCGCGCGTGCTCGCCGCTGTGGCGGCAGCATCCGTGCCGCATGTCGTCGTGGCGTCCTCCGTCGGGGCCTACAGCTTCGGACCCAAGCGTCGGCGCATCGATGAATCCTGGCCGACCGGAGGCATCGCGACCGCGCACTATTCGCGGTACAAGGCCGCGAACGAACGCGCGCTCGACCGCTTCGAGGCGGAGATGCCCGGTGTCGTGGTCACCCGCGTGCGCCCAGGACTCGTCTTCCAGGCCGATGCCGGCGCCGAACAGGCGGCGCTCTTCCTCGGCCGGCTCATCCCCGTGGGGATTCTGCGGGTATGGCGTCCGCGGGTGCTGCCGTTCCCGAGCCAGGGCATCTTCCAGGCCGTGCACGCCGACGACCTCGCCGACGCGTTCTGGCGCATCGTCGAGCGGCGCGCGGCAGGGGCGTTCAACATCGCCGCCGAGCCCGTGCTCGACCCCGCGCTCATCGCCCGGACGATCGGCGCGAAGCGCTGGGTGCCGGTGCGAGCACGCGCCGCTCGGCTGTTGGTGGAACTCACCTGGCGGCTGCGGCTGCAGGCGACCGATGCGGGGTGGGTCGACATCGGCACGCAGGTGCCGGTGATGTCCACCGCGCGTGCCAGGGACCTGCTGGGATGGGTGCCCGAGATATCGGCCACCGCAGCGCTCGCCGAGGTGGTCGACGCGATCGCGCACCGCACACGGGGAGCGGGCTCCCCGCCGCTCGAGGCGTGACCCGCTCAGATCGGGCGGGAGGCGCGATCAGACGTAATCGGCCGACGACGTGTCGTCGGGGGGTTCGGGCACGACGTACAGCCCGGTGGGCGCGTTCGCGGTGAACATCAGTGCGTCGAGCCAGGCGCGGTTCAGGATCGGCTGGCGACCCCCGTGGAACTTGAAGACCAAGGATGCCTGCGAGTGGACCCATACGATCGTGCGGCCGCCGCCCAGGCTCGCGTCGTCCTTCCACGCGAAATAGAACGGCTCATTGCGCCGCAGCTTGTTGCCGATGACCACCTGCAGGTGGGCGAGAACGCGGTCGTCGAAATCAACACGCAAGCTGTTCTCGTAGACGAACTTTCCCATGTTTCTCCTCCGCGGGATGAATCCCGCACCCTTCAGCTTGACGGTTATCTGTGTTCGGCCCCCGCAGGGCATCCTCGACGCGCATCACACAGCCGGGGTGCGCACCGGCCGGGTTCGCGCGCGATCGATCAGGTGGAGCGCGCGGTGGCGTGCGGGTAGACGCCGTAGGCGGCGCGGTAGTACGCGGCGAAGCGCGAGGGATTCGTGAAACCCCAGCGCAGCGCGATCCGTCCCACCCCGGGGGTCGGATCGTTCTGCAGGTCCTTGTGTGCTCCCGCCAACCGCACCTGGCGGAGATACTCGCGCGGCGTGAGGTCGAGCTCACGGCGGAACGCCAGTTGCAGTCCGCGGGGTGACATCCCGGCGGCCTCGGCGACGGCGGCGAGCGAGATGGGCTCGTGCGCGTGGTCGTCGATGAACGCCGTCGCTCGCCGCAGCGCAGCGGGGGCGGGCCTGCTCTGATGGGTGTGCTGGACGGCCTCGAGGAACGAGGTGTGAAAAGTCGTCAGGGTGCTCCACAGGGCGTGGCGGCGCAGCTCGTGATCGAGGATCTCGCTCTCGCCGTAGGCGGTGAGGGAGGTGTTGAGATACCGGTGGGAACTCTCCCACCGGCGGCCGGCCTCCGCGCTGACGGGCGCCGGGTCGGGGGTGCGCAGCACGAAGCGGTCATCGCCCGTCATGGCTCGCGCCTGACGTTCGGCGGCCGCGCGATCGAACAGGAACGCGTGCACCCGGCTCTTGCCCGACCATCGGGCCGTGGCGGTGGCACCGGCTGCCGACAGCCAGGGCAGCGAGGCGTCCACGGTTCGCCCGGCGGAGCTCACCGAGGCCCCGCGCGCCGATACCCGGCAGGCCAGCAGCTGTTCGTGCTCCTCGATCGTGCACTGCACCTCGGCGGTGAGCTCGCAGCTCACGACCGTGAAGTCGGGCATCGAGAACGACGACCACTCGAGCGAGAAATCATCCGGGTCCATGCGGTGCAGCCGCGCCGAGGGAGCGAAGCGGTGCCACACCGCGGCCACGGCATCGACACCCTGCGCGCGTACCTGCAGCTGCTCAACCATGCGAGGCCTCCCGCTGAGGCCGCTTCGCACCGACGGTCATCGCCGACGCGTGGCCTCCGATAACGGAGCGGTCAGTCGCCTCATGCACCTGCATAGGGTGCGTCCTGGTCCGTACCTGGGAGGAGGGCCTTGACACCGCCCCGTGCCACCGTCAAACGGTGCGCGGCTCCGAGGTCGCCCGGCGCGCGAAGGCATCGAGTCGCTCGACCAGCTCGTGCAGAGTGGCATCGTCGTGAACGAGGCCGATGCGGAAGTGCCCGCGCCCCCGTGGTCCGAAACCGTCGCCGGGCGCGACGGCGACCCGCTGCTCCTCGCGCAACCGGGCCGCGAACGCGACGGCCGGCTCATCAGCCGGCAGCCGGACCCACACGAAGAAGGTGCCGGCGGGCTCGATCACGTCCCACCCGCCGCGGCGGAGGCCCACCACGACGAGGTCGCGGCGCTTCTGGTACACCTCGACGAGGGCGGATGCTGCGGACTGGTCTCCCGCGAGCGCTGCGGCGGCAGCATCCTGTGTCGCCCCGAACATGGTGCTGAAAGCGTGCACCTGGTAGCGCTTCATGGCCGCGATGATCGAGGCGTTGCCCGCGGCGAAACCGAACCGCCATCCCGCCATGCTGTAGGTCTTCGAGAGCGTCTGCAGTTCGACCGTGCGCTCGAGCTGCCGATCGAAGGTCAGCGCCGAGAGCGGGCGGCGCCCGTCGAAACCGAGTGAGGCGTAGGCGAAGTCGTGTACGAACGCGGCACCGGTGCGCCGGGAGAACGCGAGAGCTCCCTCCAACGTCGCCGGCGATGCGAGGGCGCCGGTGGGATTGTGCGGGTAGTTGAGCAGCAGCACGCTCGCTTGCGCCAGGCCGTCGAGCGCGGCGAAGTCGGGCTGGTACTCCGGCTCGTGCAGCGGCAGCACCGCCAGCTCGGCCCCGGCGAGATCGATCGCGGAGCCGTACGCCGGGTAGCCCGGGTCGGGGGCGACGACGGTCGAGCCGGGGTTCGCGATCGCCATGACGGCGGCCATGAGCGCCTCGTGCGAGCCGTGGAAGATCGCCACCTCGGTGGCGGGGTCGATCGTGACCCCGTGGTCCTGGTGATAGCGCGTCGCGATCGCGTCACGGACGGCGGGGCGGCCCGCGTAGGAGGGATAGCGGTGGTTCACCGGATCGGCGACGGCGCGCTGCATCGCAGCGACGATGTGCGCGGGGGTGGGCAGGTCGGGGTTGCCCTTCGAGACGTCGATCATCCGGGGGCCGGGCAGCGCCGAGAGCCGGGCGATCTCGAGATCCATCGCCCCCCAGAAGTTGGGCGGGAGGCTCTTCACCCGGTCCGCAGGCGGAAAGTTGCTCACGATCACCGCCGCCGATAACGTCGGGCGACCGAGGTGCCGATCATCTGGATGCCCTGCACGAGCACGATGAGGGTCACCACGGTGATCACCATGGCGAATCCGTCGTAGCGCTGGTAGCCGTACGAGAGCGCCAGGTCACCGATACCGCCGGCGCCGACCGTTCCCGCGACGGCGGTCGCATCGATGAGGCCCACCGTGGCGATCGTGATGGCCAGGATCAACGAACTGCGGGCTTCGGGGAGCAGGAAGCGCCAGAAGATCTGCCACGGCGAGGCGCCCATCGAACGGGCAGCCTCGATGACCCCGCGCGGCACCTCGAGCAGCGAATTCTCCACCAGGCGGCCGATGTAGGGCGCGATCATGACCGTGAGGGGCACGATGGCCGCCCAGACCCCGATGCTCGTGCCCACCAGCAGACGGGTGAAGGGCAGGATCGCCACCAGCAGCACGATGAACGGCAGCGAGCGCACGATGTTCACGAGGGTCCCCAGAACCAGTGCGACGAAGCGGTTCTGCAGGATGCCGCCCGGTCGCGTCAGGGCGAGGAGCGTGCCGATCGCGATGCCGAGGAGCGAGCCGAACACGAGGGCGAAGCCCAGCATCTGCAGCGTCTCGCCGACCGCGCGCAGGTAGATGTCGGGGGTGATGAGGGTCCAGCGGTCACCGTTCATCGCACGACCTCTTCGATGCTGACGACCCGTTCGGCCAGGTAGGAGCGGGCGGCGGCGACGCGATCGGGCGCACCGTCGACCTTCACGATCATCTGTCCGATCGTGTGGCTGCGGATGTCGGTCATGTCGGCGTGGAGCATGTTGACCGTGACCCCGAGATCGGTGATGAGGTGCGACACGAGCGGCTGCGTGACCTGTTCGTCGAGCAGCAGGAGACGCCAGAGGCCGTCCCCACCGACGTGGGAGATCACCCGCTCGGGAACTCCCTGCGGGACCACCGTCGTGACGAAGTCGCGGGTGATCGCCGCGGTGGGGTGAAGGAAGGTGTCCAGCACCGTGCCCTGCTCCACGACTTCCCCGTCAGCCATCACGGCGACCTCGTCGGCCAGGTCCTTGATGACATCCATCTCGTGGGTGACGACGAGGATCGTCGTGCCGTACTCGACGTTGATGCTGCGCAGCAGCTCGATGATCTGCGCCGTCGTGGAGGGATCGAGCGCGCTCGTCGCCTCGTCGGACAGCAGGATCTTCGGGTTGCGGGCGAGCGCGCGCGCGATGCCGACCCGCTGTTTCTGGCCGCCGGAGAGCTCGGAGGCGTGGCTGTTCGCCTTCTCGGTGAGGCCGACGAAGTCGAGCACCTCGTCGGCACGGGCGTGGGCCTCCGCCTTGCCGACGCCGTCCAGGCGCAGCGGCATGGCGACGTTGTCGCGGACGCCGACCGTCTCGAGCAGGTTGAACTGCTGGAAGATCATCCCGGTGCGCCGCTGGGCCGATCGCAGGTCGCGCCCGCGCAACGCGCCCATGTCGACCCCGTCGACGAGCACATGCCCGGAGGTGGGTTGCTCGAGACCGTTGACCATGCGGATCAGGGTGGACTTGCCGGCGCCGCTGTAACCGATGACGCCGTAGATCGACCCGGGTCGCACGGCGAGGGACACGCCGCGCAACGCCGAGGTCGACCCCGCCTTGCCGCCGAACTCCTTGGAGACGTTGTCGAAGACGATCCCGTCGGGGGACGCGGTCACTCGAACCACGACGGCAGCTGGTACCCGTCGTACTGCGGGTTCGAGGTGATGTATTCGATGAACTCGGGCGACTGGTACGCCGCCTTGATCGCCTCGGCCCACGGGGTCTCGAGGTCGGTCTCGCGCACCGCGACGACGTTGGAGAACTCCAGCGGCTGGTCTTCTACCGCGAGGGCATCGTCGTAGTCGAGGCCGCCCGCGACGATGAAGTTGCCCTGGATCGTGGCGTAGTCGACGTCCTGCAGCGCCGGGACCTGCTGCGCGTTCTCGATCTGCGTGATGTTCAGGTTGTGGGGATTGTCGGTGATGATCGAGAGGGTCACGGTGTTGGGATCTTCGACGTCGTCGAAGTCGATCCAGCCCACGTCGCGCAGCACGAGCAGACCGCGGTAGAGGTTCGACGGCGAGTCGGGAACGGTGACGGTCGAGCCGTCGGCGACGTCGTCGAGCGAGGTCTTCTTGCCGCCGAACAGGGCCATCCGCGGCGTCGGGATCTGCACGAGCGGGGCATTGTCGATGCCCTCTTTGTCGTTGACGAAGTCGAGGTAGACCGGGTGCTGCATGATGTTGGCGTCGATCTCGTTCTGCGCGACGGCCACGTTCACCACGATGCCGTCGGTGAACTCCGTCGACTCGACCGAGTAGCCGTCCTCCTCCAGGATCGGAAGGATGCCGCCCTCGAACATCTCGCGGTACGGACCGGGGTTGAAACCGATCTTGAGGTCGGTCTTGTCGTCGGTCGGCGCCTCGCTCGTGGCGGCCTGCGACGATGCGCACCCGGCAGTAGCAATGAGGAGCGTTGCCGTAAGGGCGCCGAGGAGCGCGGTTCGGTTGATCTTCATTCGTGCTGTCCTTCGTCCATCCGGGAAAGCTCCGCTCGGGTCGGGCGGTGCCGCGAGGCCACGCTAACGACGACGAGACGGCGCGCAGATGCGCGCCGTCATAGACGGCAACAGAAACGGCGGCCCGTCGAGGCGGACCGCCGTTTCGTGGTGGGTAAATCAGCTCTTCATCGCACCGAAGGTCATCTCGATGTCGGCCATCTCCATCGCGGCGGTCGCCTCGATCAGCGCGCGCAGGTCCTTGTCGGCGCCGGGGGAGAACTCCTCCGGACGCTCGGGAGCGATCGTGATCGGGGAACCGACGGGCGCCTGCTCGGTCGCCAGCAGGTCGGTGCCGTCGTTCGAGGGCGACATGCCCTGGAAGATCTTGCCGGCCTCGGACTGGTTGCCGAGGTCGAACGAGAACTGCTTGCTCTGCAGACCCAGCTCGATGAGCTTCTTGACCTCGGGGAACTTCTCCGCGTTGGTCTTCGGGATCGGCAGCGACGTCTTCCAATTGACCCCGAGCGTCTCGAGCGCCTTGGCGTAGGCGTTCTCGTGAGCCTGGTCGCGCACGATGAGGTACGAGATGGTCGAGCGGGCCGTCTTGTTGTCGGTCATCTCGTACAGGCGGCACTTCTGCAGACGCCCGGTGGATTCGAGCATGAGGTTGTACAGCAGGTCGAGCACGAGGTTGCCGGAGTTGTAGACCCAGCTGCCGTTCCACGGGTTGCCGGCCGCATCGACCGGCAGGGCGCCCTGGGCGCCGACGAGGTAGTGGTGGATGTTGCTCTCCGACATCGCGATGCTCAGCGGCGTCGCGCCGCCGTCGCCGGGCTTGTCGACCGGGTCGCTCTTCTTGCCGTGGTAGTTCGGCGATCCGTCGAGCAGGCGCGAGATCGTCGTACCGATGAGCTCGACGTGCGAGATCTCCTCGGTGCCGATGCCCTGGATGAGGTCCTTGTACGGCTTCGCCTCGGGGCCACGGAAGTTGATGCTCTGGAAGAGGTACTGCATCATCGTGCGCATCTCGCCGAACTGTCCGCCGAGACCCTCCTGGAGGGCATTGGCTGCGGCGGGATCGGGCTCGTCCTGCTCGATCGGGTTGATGAACTGCTGAAGGTGGAAGTACATGGTGTGCTCCTTTGGACGGGGGTGGCCTCATCATTCGTCGCATCGGAGCGCTACACCGAGGGGGTTTCGAGCAACGTGCCGATCAGCTACGGTCACCTCGCGGCGACCGCCGCAGGAACCGAGGGATGCGATGAAGAAGCGGATGCTGGCGGGCCGGGAAGTCTCGGCGATCGGGCTGGGTGCGATGCCCCTGTCGATGAACAACGACAAGATCTATCCGTCACGGACCGACGCCATCGCGACGATCCACGCCGCCCTGGATGCGGGTGTCACCCTCATCGACACCGCAGACATCTACGCCCCCGACGGCGAGGCGATGGGCCACAACGAGCAGATCGTGGGCGAGGCCGTCCGTTCGTCCGGCGTCGCAGCATCCGACATCTTCATCGCCACCAAGGGCGGGATCACGCTGCACCCCGATGGTGAGCGCGGCCGCGACGGTTCGCTGCCGTACCTGCGCGCGGCCGTGGAGGCATCGCTGCAGAACCTCGGTGTGGAGGTGCTCGACCTCTTCCAGTACCACCGGCCCGACCGCGGGATGGTCTACGGCGAGATCATGCACAACCTCTCCGCTCTGCTGGAGGAGGGCAAGGTGCGCGCGGTCGGCATCTCCAACGCGAGTGTCGAGGAGATCGAGATCGCGCTGGGCGTTCTCGGGGCGGGCAACCTCGCGAGCGTGCAGAACGAGTTCTCTCCGAAGCATCCCGGCAGCATCGACGAGCTGCGCTATTGCGCCGAGCACGGCGTCGCCTTCCTGCCGTGGAGCCCGCTGGGCGGCACCGGTGGGGGAGCGCGCAACGTGGGTGACCGCTTCGGCGTCTTCGGCGATATCGCCAAGGAGCGCAACGTCAGCCCGCAGCGCGTCGTACTGGCGTGGGAGCTGGCGCTCGACGACGTCGTCATCCCGATCCCCGGTGCACGCCGCCCAGCGTCGATCGTCGACTCCGCCGCGGCCTCCGATCTCGAACTGACGAGCGAGGAGCTCGCCCGGTGCTCGCGTTCGGTGGGTATCGACGACGTCTGAGTCAGAGCAGTCCGCGGGTCCCTTCCTCGAGGTCGTCGCTCTCCTCGAGGGCGCGGATCTCCTCTTCGTCGAGCTCGATCCGGACGGGCTCGGCGTCGGACGGTGCGCTCGACGCGCTGTTCTCGTCGGCCGGCGTGATGCGGTCTGACATGACGGTCCTTTCGTCGGTGTGGTTAACAGCGAAGCGGGCGGCGACGATCGCGGTACCGGGGTTGACAGCGAGCGGCACCCCGCCCGGCCGGTGGGGGCTCGTCAAGGCCCTTGGCGGGGGAGCCCGTGAAGCGCACCCTGGAAGCACCCCGGAACGAGCGGAGCGACGATGAGGTCAGCAGGAGACGACGGCATGGGCGAAAGCCGGGCCGGAGGCGGCGGGGCGAGCGGTCGAGGGCAGAGCCGTTCGACGCGGCCGATCGAGATCCCTCACCTCCCTCCGATCTCACCGCCCCGGGCCAAGAAGCCTGCTGGTCACGCGGAGCGGGCTGCCGGCGGGCGCGGTCGAGCAGGGTCGGACGGACGGGAGTCGGGCGCCGCGCGCTGAGCACGCGCGGTTTGGATGCGAGCCCGCAATGACGTAGTCTGAATCTTTGGTGCTTCCGCCTGTCGGAGCCCATCGCGAACGTGAGCCCTCCACCGGCCTGTTTCCGATCTCGATCCGTTCGAGATCAACGGGAACGACCACCGGAGCGGGATTCACGAACCTCTCCGTTCGATCAAGAAAGCAGTACTCCTGTGACGCGCACATTTACCCCCAAGGCTGGCGAAATCCAGCGCGAGTGGCTTGTCATCGACGCAACCGACGTCGTGCTCGGCCGCCTCGCCTCCCACGCTGCCGTGCTTCTTCGCGGCAAGCACAAGGCGACCTTCGCCAACCACATGGACAGCGGCGACTTCGTCATCATCATCAACGCCGAGAAGGTGGCCCTCACCGGTCAGAAGCTCGAGAAGAAGATGGCCTACCGTCACTCCGGCTACCCGGGCGGCCTCAAGAAGGTCTCCTACGGCGAGCTCATGGAGAAGAACCCCGTCCGCGCGGTCGAGAAGGCCATCCGCGGCATGCTCCCGAAGAACAGCCTGGGTGCCCAGCAGCTGACGAAGCTCAAGGTGTACCGCGGTGCTGAGCACCCCCACGGCGCACAGCAGCCCAAGACGTACACCTTCGACCAGGTCGCCCAGTAGGCGCGAGAGATTTAGAGGACAGAATCGTGTCGGACATCGACCCCACCAACTACTCCACCGAGACCCCGCTCGACCAGACGGTCGCGGCCGCCGAGAACGTTCGCCCCGTGCTGAGCGTTCCGGGTGCCGCTGTCGGTCGTCGTAAGCAGGCCATCGCCCGCGTGCGTCTGGTTCCCGGCTCGGGCACCATCACGGTCAACGGCCGGACGCTCGAGGAGTACTTCCCCAACAAGCTGCACCAGCAGCTCATCAACGACCCGTTCACGGTGCTCAACCTCGCCGACTCGTACGACGTGATCGCGCGCATCTCCGGTGGTGGCCCCTCGGGCCAGGCCGGCGCGCTGCGTCTCGGAATCGCCCGTTCGCTGAACGGGATCGACGAGGAGAACAACCGCGCGACCCTGAAGAAGGCCGGCTTCCTCTCCCGTGACGCTCGCGTCAAGGAGCGTAAGAAGGCTGGACTCAAGAAGGCCCGTAAGGCGCCTCAGTACTCGAAGCGCTGAGTTCGGCTCCCGTCATGCCGCTTTTCGGCACCGACGGGGTGCGGGGGCTGGCCAACGGCGCCCTCACCGCCGATCTTGCACTTCACCTGGCCCAGGCGACTGCCGTCGTCCTGGGCCAGGGCCGTTCCGCCGAGGCTCGTCGCGCCCAGGGGAAGCGCCCGACCGCTGTCGTGGCGCGCGATCCACGCGTGTCGGGGGAGTTCCTCTCGGCCGCCGTCGCCGCGGGCCTGGCCTCATCCGGCGTGGACGTGCTCGACGCGGGCGTGCTGCCGACCCCGGCCGCAGCGTTCCTCATCGCTGACATCGACGCCGACTTCGGCGTCATGGTGTCCGCCTCGCACAACCCGGCACCCGACAACGGCATCAAGATCTTCGCCCGCGGGGGAGTGAAGCTCCCCGACGCGGTCGAACAGCGGATCGAGGACCACCTCGGCGCCGAGAAGCTGCAGCCCACGGGCGCGGGCGTCGGGCGCATCCGCGTGTTCGCCGACGCGGAGGATCGCTACGTCGTCCACCTGCTGGGCTCGCTGCCGCATCCCCTCGACGGCATCCACGTCGTGCTCGACTGCGCGCACGGTGCGGCCTCGGGGGTGTCGCCGGAGACGTTCAAGGACGCCGGTGCCACGGTCACCGTGATCGGCGCAGATCCCGACGGATTGAACATCAATGACGGCGTCGGCTCGACGTACCTCGACCACCTCGCCGAGGTCGTCGTGCGCCTGGGCGCCGACGTGGGCATCGCGCACGACGGTGACGCCGATCGGTGCCTCGCCGTCGACGCGCAGGGCAACCACATCGACGGCGACCAGATCATGGCGATCCTCGCCGTTGCGATGAAGGAGCGGGGCGCGCTCGCGCACGACACCCTCGTCGCCACCGTGATGAGCAACCTCGGCTTGCACCGGGCCATGGCCGACCACGGCATCCGCGTGCTGCAGACCGGGGTCGGCGACCGCTACGTGCTCGAAGCGATGAACGAGGGGAAGTACTCCCTCGGTGGCGAGCAGTCGGGTCACGTCATCATGAGTGCCCACGCCACGACCGGCGACGGTCTGCTCACCGGGCTGCACCTCGTCGCCGAGATGGCGCGCCAGGGCAAGACGATCGCGGAACTGGCGTCGATCATGACGGTCTACCCGCAGGTGCTCGTCAACGTGCGCGGTGTCGATCGCGCCGGCGTGAAGGCCGACGAAGAAGTGCAGCGCGCGGTTGCCGAGGTGACCGCGGAGCTGGGCGACACCGGGCGCGTGCTGCTGCGCGCCTCGGGCACCGAGCCGCTCGTGCGGGTCATGGTGGAGGCCGCGGACGAAGCATCCGCTCGCGACGCTGCCGACCGACTGGCCGCCGTCGTGCGGGAGCGGCTCGCTCTCTGAGCGGCTGCTTTCCGAGCCGTTACTCGACGGCGACCGTGAGGCCGTCGACGACGGCGAGGTAGGCCAGCGCGGCGAGCGTCCACTCGACGGGTTCGCCGTCGATGCCCGGGGCGATCACGATCTCGTGGGCGGCAGGCGATCCCATGCGGCGCCGGCTGACGACGCCCTCCACGATGGAGGCTCCCGCCGTGACGACCTGGTGCCACTGCACACCGTCGCGGGGGGCACGGCCGAGTCTCGCGAAGGAGACGCTGTAGAACTCCGTCATCGCCTCGGTGAACTGCGCCTCGGCTGCCCGCAATGCTTCTGCCACGCGTTCCCGGCGGGCCGGCGGGAGGCTCGGCAGCGAGGCCGCAAGCGCGAGGAAGGTCTGCCACTCGGCCGATTCGGCGGTCTCTTCGACGTTCTGCCGCAGCGTCACGCGGATCGCCTCGCGCAGTACCGCGTAGGCGCCGTCCGGGTCGCGCGATCCGTCGGCACGGGTCACTCGGTCGCCGTAGCGCTCGAGCACCTGCTCCGCCACGGCGACGGTCGCGGGGGAGAAGCCCACCGGATCTCCTGCCGGCGGGCGCAGCAGCTGCACCATCAGCTCGGTGACGAGTTCTTCCTTACCGCCGAACGCCGCGAAGGCGGAGCTGCGGGGAACTCCCACCCGCCGGATGAGCTCTTCCATGTTCAGGTGGTACAGGCTCACGGTCACACCCGCCTCGGCCAGGAGGGTGGCACCCGCGCTCAGCACACGCTCGCGCAGCTCGGCCTTCGAGAGCCGACGCGCACGGGGGTTCTGGACTGTGAGTCCAGAGTCTTGTGATGCGGCGGGGTCTGTCATAAAGTCGAGGGTACCGACGGGATGCCGTTACGTGCTCCGGACACGGATACGCGTCAACCGGGGGGTCGTCGGTAATCTGCACCGCGCACCCGAGAGCCCTGTGGGGGGACACTCCTCTCGGGTGCGCGGGCCTTTCTGCTGCCTACTGAACGAGCCGAGTCCGGCGAGTCCGCGAGGAGTTTCGGCCGGGAAGAGGAGTTTCCGGGCGGGATTCTCCTCCGCTCGGCCGAATGTCCTCCGGCCGCGGCGTCGAGCGGCGGGCGAGGTCAGTCGAGGGCGAGCGACTCGATGTAGCGGAGGAGCACGCCCTCGCGGAGTGCCCAGGGCGAGACCTCGAGCTCGTCGACGTCCATCGCCTTCATCGCTTCGTGCAACACGACCGCTCCGGCGACGATCTGGAACGTGCGGTCGGCGGTGATGCCGGGCAGCTCCTGGCGGGCGAGAGCGGGGATGCGCGCGAGCCGCGGCACCCAGTCCTTGAGCGCCGCCCGCGGCAGCACCATGCGCTCGATCCCCGACCAGCCCGGCACGGGGTAGCCGGCCAGCTTCGCGAGCGAGCGGATCGCCTTCGACGAGCCCGCGACGTGCTCGGGGGTCGGCAGCGCGGCGAAGCGTCGAGAGACGGGGGCGAGAACGGATGCTGCGTGCTCACGCAGGGCTTCGACGTCGGCCTCGCCCGGGGGATCGCCGGGAAGGAACTCCAGGGTCATGCGTCCTGCGCCGAGCTGCAACGACTCGGCGAGATCGGGCAGCTCGTCGCCGCCGCCGGCGATCTCGAGCGAGCCGCCGCCGATGTCGAAGAGAAGGATCTGGCCGGCCGACCACCCGAACCAGCGTCGGACGGCGAGGAAGGTGAAACGCGCCTCGGTCTGGCCGTCGAGCACCTGCAGCGGCTGGCCGAGGGCCGCCTCCACCCGGGCGATGACGTCCTCGCCGTTCGTGGCCTCGCGAACGGCGGACGTCGCGGTCGCGAGCAGCTCGTCGACCCCCTCCGCGCGCGCCGTGGCGCGGGCGCGGGTGACGGCATCGACCAGAGCCACGACACCCTCCTCGGCGATCGCACCGTCGGGCGTCAGGTAGCGCATGAGCCGCAGCACGGTGCGCTCGCTCGTGCGCGCGGTGGGGCGCCCTCCCGCGCGCGCGTTCGCGACGAGGAGGTGGACGGTGTTGGAACCGATGTCGAGAACCCCGAGTCGCACCCTCTGACCCTAACGAACGCCGGCCCGCACCGTCGGCGCGGGCCTAACGAACGCCGGCCCGCACCGTCGGCGCGGGTAGCATGGCGGGGTGCCCGCCGAGACCGCAGCGACCGCGTCGTCGCTGAGCCCCTACCGCGAGATCGACCGGGCGGAGTGGGCCCGGATGGCGGCCGGCATGCCGCAGCCGCTCACCGAGACCGAGGTCGTGCAGCTGCGCGGAATCGGGGACCGCCTCGACCTGCGCGAGGTGCGCGAGGTCTATCTGCCACTCAGCCGGCTGCTGAGCCTTTACGCGATGTCGACGCGGCGTCTGGGAGCGGCGACCAGTGAGTTCCTCGGAGAGGCCGACACCACCACCCCGTTCGTCATCGGCGTCGCCGGCTCCGTGGCCGTGGGCAAGTCCACCGTCGCTCGTCTTCTGCGCGAACTGATGAGCCGCTGGGCGGACACCCCGCGGGTCGAGCTCGTGACGACCGACGGCTTCCTGTACTCCAACGCCGAACTCGAGCGTCGCGGGATCATGCACCGCAAGGGTTTTCCCGAGTCCTACGACCGGCGCGCGCTCGTCGACTTCGTCCGTCGGGTCAAGAGCGGGGCCGAGTCGGCGCAGGCCCCGTTCTACTCCCACATGCGCTACGACATCATGCCCGACGCGCACGTGACGGTGCACCGCCCCGACGTCGTGATCATCGAGGGCCTCAACGTGCTGCAGCCGCCGCCGGCTCCGAACGACGTCGCGGTGAGCGACCTGTTCGACTTCTCGATCTACGTCGACGCCGCGACGCCCGACATCGAGTCCTGGTACGTCGACCGCTTCCTCGCGCTGCGCGAAGGCGCGTTCGCCGATCCCAACTCGTACTTCCGGGTCTTCGCCGAGCTGAGTGACGAGGATGCTGTCGCCACGGCGCTCAAGTACTGGAACGAGATCAACCTGCCCAACCTCGAGGAGAACGTGCTCCCGACCCGGCACCGCGCCACCCTCGTGCTCGAGAAGGCGGCCGACCACGCCGTGGAGCGCGTGCTGCTGCGGAAGGTCTGACCCGGGCTCGCGGTCGCCCGACCGACTCCGGCGGCAGAGGGGGCGGAGAATCCGGTCGAAGGCGGGAATACCGCCGGGGCTTCTCGCCTTGGAACCGATGTGGTTGAACTTTCACATATCTCGATCCCCGCGGCCGTGCGCACCCAGGTCAGCGTGCCGCTGCACTTCTCCGACGGCTACCGGACGACCGCCGACGTCCACACGTTCGACGGCCTCGTCGACGGCAAGGAGCACCTGTTGCTCGGCCTCGGCGACTGGCGCGGAGCGCTGGAGCGTGCCCGCCAGGGCGGCCCGGCGCCGCTCGTCCGCCCTCACAGCGAGTGCTTGACCGGCGACGTGTTCGGCTCGGAGCGCTGCGATTGCGGTCCTCAGCTGCGCGAGGCCGTCGAGCGCATCGCTGAGACCGGCGGGTTCCTGCTGTACCTCCGCCAGGAGGGTCGGGGCATCGGCCTCTACGCCAAGCTCGACGCCTACGCGCTGCAGGACAGCGGGCTCGACACCTACGAGGCCAACGTCGCGCTCGGGCGCGGCGAGGACGAGCGGGACTACAGCGCGGCGGCCCAGATGCTGCGCGCGGTGGGGGCCGACAGCATCCGTCTGCTCAGCAACAACCCCGACAAGGCGACGCAGCTGGAGGCGCTCGGGGTGCGCGTGACCGAGAAGGTGTCGACCGGCGTGCACCTCTCGCCCTCGAACGCTCGCTACCTCACCGCGAAGCGCGATCACACCGCGCACACGATCGAGTTGCCGGCCGCATGAGCGAGGCGATGACGGATGCTACGACCCGGCCCGCGCGCCGGCTCACCGACGCGGAGATGTCGGTGTGGCTGCCGCTGATCCGGGTGGTTCAGCTGCTTCCGCAGGCGCTGGACCGCACGCTCCGAGAGGAGAGCGGCATCAACCACGCGCATTACGCGATCCTCGTCACGCTCGCGCGCTCGAAGGAAGCTGCGGTGACGATGGGGGAGCTCGCGCAGATCGCCGGGCTCAGCCGCTCCCGTCTGAGCCACGCGATCGACGCCCTCGCCGCGCGCGGTTGGGTGCGGCGCAGCGCGTGCGCTGTCGACAAGCGTTCCGCCCGTCCGGTACTGACCGACGAGGGGTGGGAGGTGCTGCGCGCCGCCGCTCCCGCGCACGTGGCGCAGATCCGCGAGTTGATCCTCGATCGCCTCGACGAGAGCGAACTCGAGCAGCTCGCCGCCATCGCGAACAAGCTGCTGCCCGAGGTCGAACGCGCGCTGTGACCGCCCGGGTCGGCCCCGGGGCTCAGCCGGCCGGGGAGAGCGCGAGCTCGCCGTCGGCCTCGACGTAGCGGTCGCCGGTGACGGGGCAGACCCACGCCCCGCCCTCGGCGACGAGCGGGCGGCCGGCACGACCCACCCACCCCACGCGCCGCGCGGGAACCCCGACCACGAGGGCGTACGCGGGCACGTCCTTGGTCACGACCGCGCCGGCGGCGACCAGCGCCCAGGCGCCGATCCGCACCGGCGCCACGCACACCGCTCGCGCTCCGATCGAAGCTCCGCGCTCGATCGTGACGCCGACGGCGTGCCAGTCGTCCGCGCTCTTCGCGGTGCCGTCGACGTTGATCGCGCGCGGGAACTCGTCGTTCGTGAGCACGGCGGCGGGCCCGATGAACACCCCGTCGCCGAGATCGGCCGGCTCGTACACGAGCGCGTAGTTCTGCACTTTGCAGGCGTCGCCGAGGCGGACGCCCGGCCCGATGTAGGCGCCGCGTCCGATCGTGCAATCGGCTCCCAGCCGCGCGTTCTCGCGGATCTGGGCGAGATGCCAGACCGTCGATCCCGGCCCTACCACCGCCGAGCCGTCGACATCGGCCGAGCCTTCGATACGGGCGCTTCGTGTGTCGGTCATGTCGTCCCCCCGAACGCAATGGTCAGATTCGCTGTTGCCCAGCGTGGCGATAACGCTATACTCCCCACGGGGATACCGGGAGCTGTGCGCTGTGGGAGTGCACATCAAGCCGAGGGTATGCAAAACCCGCTGGGGCGGGAGTCCGAAGCGCTGTCATGGCGTATCGGGCGGTCTGGGGAAAAATGGGGAACGGGTTCTTTGCTGTCCCGTCGCAAGCAGGACAGCACACGCCGACGCTACGCGCGTTCGGGCTGATCGGTCTGATCGCCCTCGTCGTGTCGATGGCGGTCGCGGTCACGCCGGCGTCACGCGCCGACGCTGCCAGCGCCTGCGGTGACGTCAATCCCGTCGTGTGCGAGAACCGCGAACAGGGCACCGACCCCGCGGTGTGGGACATCGAGGGCGCCGGTGACGCTTCCATCCAGGGCTTCGCGACCGACATCAGCGTCAACGCGGGTCAGCGGATCGACTTCAAGATCGACACGGATGCTGCGGACTACTCGATCGAGATCTACCGCACCGGGTGGTACCAGGGCCTGGGGGCCCGGAAGATCACCGACGTCGAGCCGTCCGCCGTGCTTCCGCAGGTCCAGGACGAGTGCCTCTCGGATGCGGCGACCGAGCTGTACGACTGCGGAACGTGGGACGTCTCAGCATCCTGGGACGTTCCTGCCGCAGCCGTCTCGGGCGTCTACTTCGCCCGTCTGAAGCGCGCCGACACCGGCGGCGCCAGCCACGTCATGTTCATCGTGCGCCGGGACGGCAATACCTCCGACGTGCTGTTCCAGACCTCCGACCCGACCTGGCACGCCTACAACACGTACGGCGGATCGGACTTCTACCAAGGCGCCGACAACGGGCGCGCGTACAAGATCAGCTACAACCGTCCGTTCGCCACCCGGGGGGGAGTGGAGAAGCGGGACTTCTACTTCAGCTCCGAGTTCGCCACGGTCCGGTTCCTCGAGCGCAACGGCTACGACACGAGCTACATCGCCGGCGTCGACACCGACCGGCGAGGCGGCGAGCTGCTGAACCACGAGGTCTTCCTCTCGGTCGGTCACGACGAGTACTGGTCGGCCGGGCAGCGCAAGAACATCGAAGCCGCCCGTGACGCCGGCGTCGACATGCAGTTCCTCACCGGCAACGAGGCGTACTGGCACACGCGCTACGAACCGTCGACGGTCGGGGAACGCGCCGACAACCGCACCCTGGTGTCGTACAAAGAGACCTGGGGCGACTCGAAGCACCCCGACGGCGCCAAGATCGACACCTCGAGCGCGGAGTGGACCGGAACCTGGCGCGACCCGCGTTTCGCCGACGCATCGAAGGGCGGACACTCGCCCGAGAATGCCGTGACGGGCACCATGTACATGGTCAACGACGTCGATCTGCCGGTCACCGTGACCGCTGCCGAGGGAGACCTACGGCTGTGGCGCAACACGGGTCTCGACCAACTCGCGGCCGGACAGTCAGCGAAACTCGCCGCCCACACCGTGGGCTACGAGTCGAACGAGGACATCGACAACGGGTTCCGTCCGGACGGCCTGATCCGCCTGTCCACGACGAAGGGCGCGGTCGATCAGTACCTCATCGATCACGGCAACGACGTCGTCAAGGGCGAAACCACCCACCACCTCACGCTCTACAAAGCGGCCAGCGGTGCGCTGGTGTTCTCCGCGGCCAGCGTGCAGTGGGGCTGGGGTCTGGATGAGACCCACGACGGCAACGGTGCGCCCGCTGATCCGCGGATGCAGCAGGCCGAGGTCAACCTTCTGGCCGATATGGGCGCGCAACCGCAGACGCTGATGGACGGCCTCGTGGCGGCGGAGGCGAGCGACGACGATGTCGCACCGACCGTCGCGATCACCTCGCCCGCCGCCGGAGCGACGCTGACCCACGGTTCGACGACCACGGTGACGGGCACGGCGGCCGACGTGGGCGGCGTGGTCGCCGGCATCGAGGTCTCCACCGACGGCGGCGCGCGCTGGCACCCCGCCGAGGGGACGACGTCGTGGTCGTACTCCTACGCTCCCCAGGGCTTCGCCCAGGCGACGATCAAGGTGCGGGCGATCGACGACAGCCTCAACATGACGCCGACCGCGGCGTCGCTCGCGGTGTCGATCGCCGGTCCGTACACGGTCTTCGGCGATGAGGTCCCGCCGGTCGCCTCCGTTCCGGACGCCGATCCGTTCGAGGTCGGACTGCGCTTCACCCCCGAGATCGACGGTTTCGTGACGGGCGTGCGCTTCTACAAGGGAGCCGCCAACACCGGGACGCACACCGGCTCGCTGTGGGATGCGGCGGGCGCGCGACTCGCCCAGGTCACCTTCGGCAACGAGACGTCCACGGGGTGGCAGACCGCTTACTTCTCCGCGGCCGTCCCCGTGACGGGCGGTTCGACCTACACCGTGTCGTACACGGCCCCGGTCGGCGGCTACGCGGTGCAGCAGTGGTATTGGCCGTACCAGTCCTCCGCCTCCACTCCGCTGAGCGTGACGAACGCGGTCGGCACGGCCACGGCAGGGGTGTACGGCGTCGCCGGCACCCGTCCGACGCTGGCCTGGAACGAGAGCAACTACTTCGTCGACGCCGTCTTCACCGCGACCGACGTCTCGCCGCTGCGCATCACGACGCGGACGCCCGGGGCAGGGGTGTCGAGCGTCGACCTCGGCGCAGCGGTGACAGCATCCTTCTCCCGTTCCGCCGATCCGGCGACGGTATCCCTCACGGTGCGCGCGCCATCCGGGACCGCGGTGGCAGGCACCGTGGCGTACGACGCGCCGACCAAGACCGCCCGCTTCACTCCCTCCGCGCCACTGGCACCCAGCACGCTCTATTCCGTGACGGTCGCCGCGAAAGACGGCGCGGGGGTGCCGCTCGCCGATGACGGCTGGTCGTTCACGACCCGGGCCGCCGACCGCGCCGAGGGCGAGTGCCCGTGCAGCCTGTACAACGAGAGCCGCACGCCGATGGAGGCCTCGGCCGCCGACACCGACCGCGTCACCGTCGGCGTCTCGTTCACGCCGGACAAGGACGGCACGATCACCGCGGTGCGGTTCTACAAGGGCACCGCGAACCCCGGTCCTCACACGGCGACGCTCTGGAACGCCGCCTCGCAGTCCGTCGCGACCGCTGACTTCTCGGCGGAGTCGGCGGGCGGTTGGCAGACCGCCGTCTTCACCACGCCCGTCGCGGTGCAAGCCGGGCAGCGCTACACCGCCTCGTACCTCGCGCCGCAGGGCGGCTACAGCGTGACCCCCTCGGCCTACGCGACGTCGTACCGACGGGGTCCGCTCTCGGTCGCGGCCAACGGGGGCGTCTACACCTACGCGGGCGGTTTCCCCGCTGAACCGTCGACCTCCGACTACGGCGTCGACGTCGTCTTCCAGCCGACGCCGAGCGCCGCACCCGTCGTGGCGGGGCTGAGCCCGACAGACGGGGCGGTCGACGTCGCGCCCGCCGCCACGACGAGCGCGACCTTCACCGCGCCCGTGCGCAGCGGCTTCGTGGGCACGGTCACAGCCAACGGTGCAAGCGTTGCAGGATCGTGGACGCGATCCACGGACGGACGCATCCTCACCTTCGCGCCGACCGCGGCGTACGCCTCCGGGGCTGCCGTCACGGTACGCCTCACGGGGCTCGCCTCCGCCGACGGGGTGGCGGCGCCCGATGTGTCGTGGTCGTTCACGGTCTCGGGTCGCGTCGAACCGGCCACTCTGCTCGGCACGACGGTGCCCCAGATCACGACCACCACGAGCGGCGGCGCGGTGGAGCTCGGCATGGCCTTCTCCTCCTCGGTCGCCGGCTCCGTCACGGGCATCCGCTACTACCGGGCCAGCGGCGACACCGGAACGCACACCGGATCGTTGTGGGATGCTGCGGGCCGACGACTCGCCCAAGTGACCCTTCCCTCCGGCTCGAGCGCCGGATGGCAGCGGGCCTCGCTGAGCCAACCGGTCGTGCTGACTCCGGGGGCGAGCTACACGGTCTCCTACTTCTCGAGCAGCGGAGGCTACGCCTACACGGAGCAGGGTTTCGCCGCGCCGGTCTCGCGCGGGCCGCTGACCGCTGCGTCTCCGCAGAACGGTCGGTACCTCTACGGGAACGGCGGAAAGGTGCCGACGGGGGTGTGGAAGTCGACCAACTACTTCGCCGACGTCGAGTTCACTCCCGCTGCCGCGGCGACGGCGTCGCCCACGCCGACGCCGACGCGGACACCGACGGCAACGCCAACTCCGACACCGACGCCGACACGGACGCCGACGGCAACGCCGACGCCGACACCGACGCGGACACCGACGGCAACGCCGACGCCCACGCCGACACCGACGCGGACACCGACGGCAACGCCGACGCCCACGCCGACACCGACACGGACACCGACGGCAACGCCGACGCCGACTCCGACATCGACGGCGACGCCGACTCCGACACCGACGCCAACGCTGACTCCGACTCCGACACCCACGCCGACACCCACGCCGACACCGACGGCAACGCCCACTCCGACGCCGACACCCACGCCGACGGCGGACGTGCGGTCGATCTTCGGTACCGCCCTCCCGACCGACTCGGTGCAGGAGACGGCCCCGGTGGAACTGGGGACGGCGTTCACGGTGACCAAGCAGGCGACGGCCACGGCGATCCGGTTCTACAAGAGCCCGACGAACACGGGCACCCACCGCGCAACACTGTGGGGCCGCAACGGCGCGCAATTGGCCCGCCTGAACTTCGTCAATGAGACGGCATCCGGATGGCAGCGCGTGCAGCTGAGCACGCCGGTCGTCCTCGAGCCGGGGATCACCTACGTCGTGTCGTATCTCTCGCCCACGGGCCGGTATTCCGCGACGAACGACTACTTCGCGCAGGAGCGCGTCTCGGGATCGCTCGTGGCGCCGGCCGGCGACAACGGACGGTACCGCTACGCCTCGGCCGGCGGCTACCCGACGGGCTCGTGGCGGTCTTCGGCGTACTTCGTCGATATCGAGGTCTCGTTCCCGCCGACGGCGTCGGCGCTGAGACAGGACGTGCCCGCCGCAACGGCGCAGGCCATGAACGCCGGGCGCGCGAAGCGCGTTCGACGACACTTCCGAGGAACCGCCTGACGGTTCGTCGAAGTCCGGAGCAACACCACTGGGGGATGGGGATATCCGTGAAAGACAGAAAGAACATTGCGGTCGTGGGGGCCGGATATTGGGGGCCGAATCTGGCGCGCAACTTCCGCGCGAGTGACGAGTGGAATCTCGCCGCGGTCTGCGACCTCGACATCGACCGGGCGCGCCAGGTCGCGGAGTCGGTGGGAGGGGCGCCGGTCACAAGCGACCTGAACGAGATCTGGAGCGATCCGCTCATCGACGCCGTCGCGATCGCGACGCCGGCGCGCACGCACCACCCGATCGTGATGGCCGCGCTGGACGCGGGCAAACACGTCATCGTCGAGAAGCCGCTGGCCGACAACCACCGCGCCGGAACCGAGATGGTCACGCGGGCCCGCGAGCGCGGGCTCGTGCTGATGGCCGATCACACCTACTGCTACACGCCCGCGGTGCTGAAGATCCGCGAGCTCATCGCCGACGGGTTCCTCGGCGACATCCTGTTCGTCGACAGCGTGCGCATCAACCTGGGCCTCATTCAGCCCGACGTCGATGTGTTCTGGGATCTCGCGCCGCACGACCTGTCGATCATGGACTTCGTCCTCCCCGGCGGGCTCGACGTCACGAGCGTGTCGGCGCACGGCGCCGATCCGCTCGGCACCGGACGCGCCTGCGTCGGATACCTCGCCATGCCGCTCTCCGGTGGGGCGATGGCGCACGTGCACGTCAATTGGCTCAGCCCGACGAAGATCCGCCAGATGGTCATCGGCGGCACGAAGCGCACCCTCGTCTGGGACGACCTCAACCCGCAGCAGCGGGTCAGCGTCTACGACCGGGGCGTCGACATCGCGCAGGTGTCGCAGGAGTCCGCGGCCGACGCGCGCGCCGCGCGCGTCTCGTATCGGCTCGGCGACACCTGGGCTCCGGCGCTCGCCGAGGGCGAGGCGCTCGCCGGGGTCGCGGCCGAATTCGCCGCCGCGATCCGCGAGGGGCGGTCGGCCCGCACCAGCGGCGAAGCCGGGCTCAGGGTTCTCTCCGTGCTCGAGGCCGCAGCATCCAGTACCGCCGACCACGGCATGCCGAAACCACTCGGCGAATCACTCACCACACTGCAGGGGGCAGCATGAGCACCATCGACGGCACACGGATCCTCGTCACGGGAGGCGCCGGGTTCATCGGCAGCCACCTCGTCGACGAACTGTTGCGGCGCGACCCGATCTCGATCGTGGTGCTGGACAACCTCGCGACCGGCTCCCGCGAGAACCTCGCCGACGCGCTCGCCGACCCGCGCGTGCGCCTCGTCGAAGCCGATGCGCGCGAGACGGACGTTCTCGACGTGTTGCTCGAGGAGGTCGACGTCGTCTTCCACCTCGCGTGCCTGGGCGTGCGTCACAGCCTGCACGAGCCGCGCGAGAACCACGACGTGAACGCGACCATGACCCTCGAGCTGCTGGAGCGGTCCCGCGCAGCGGGCATCAGCCGCTTCATCCACGTCAGCTCGAGCGAGGTCTACGGCTCCGCGCAGTACGCCCCGATGGATGAGGGTCACCCGACGTTCCCCGAGACGGTCTACGGCGGAGCGAAGCTGGCCGGCGAGGCCTACGCCCGGGCGGCCTTCCGCACGCACGCGTTCCCGGTGACCGTGGTTCGCCCTTTCAACGCCTACGGTCCGCGCAGCCACTTCGAGGGCGACAGCGGCGAAGTGCTGCCGCGCACGATCGTGCGGGTGCTCGGAGGCGAACCCCCGCTCGTGTACGGAGACGGCGCTCAGTCGCGCGACTTCACCCACGTCACCGACACCGCCCGCGGCATCATCGCCCTCGCCGAGAGCGACGCGGCGATCGGTCGCACCGTGAACATCGGCTCGGGTGCCGACGTGACGATCTCCGAACTCGCCCGCATCGTGCTGGAGGCCGCCGGGCGCACCGATCTCGAACCGGTGCACCTCGAGCAGCGTCCCGGCGATGTGCGCCGGCTGCTGGCCGATTCAACGCTGATGAGCGCGCTGACCGGTTTCGAGCCCCGGGTGAGCTTCGAGGACGGCGTGGCCGAGCTGTACCGCCTCTTCCGCGACAGTGCGGCACCGGCGGCCGACATGCTGGCCCAGGTCGAGGACCGTAACTGGATCGTCGGGAGCGCCGCGCATGTCTGACACCGTCGAGCGCCCGGTGCGCACCCGCATCAACGTGATGGAGCCGTGGCTCGGTCAGGAGGAGGCCGACGCGGTCGCCGCCACCATCGCCAGCGGCTGGGTAGCGCAGGGTCCCAAGGTCGCGGAGTTCGAACGCGCCTTCGCGGCCGTGACCGAGACGCCGTTCGCGGTGGCCACCAGCAGCTGCACGAGTGCGCTGCATCTCGCCCTCATCGTGGCCGGCATCGGCCGGGGCGACGAGGTCATCGTGCCGTCGTTCTCGTTCGTCGCCACGACCAGCGTCGTCCGCCACGCGGGGGCGGAGCCCGTCTTCGCCGACGTCGATCCCCTCAGCGGCAACCTGACTCCGGATACCGTGGCCGCCGCGATCACCCCGCGCACCCGCGCCGTGATCGCGGTGGATCAGGCGGGTGTTCCGGTCGACATCCTCAGCCTCCGCGCCGTGACCGATCCGCTGAACATCGTCGTGATCGAGGATGCTGCCTGCGGTGCGGGTGCCACGCTCCGGGGGCGCCCGACCGGTCATGCCGCCGAGATCTCGGCGTGGTCGTTCCACCCGCGCAAAGTGCTCACCACGGGCGAGGGAGGGATGCTCACCACCGGTAACGAGGCGTGGGCCGCTCGCGCCCGGCGCTTGCGCGAACACGCGATGAGCGTGTCGGCGGCCGATCGCCACCGCGCGGTGCTGGCGGCTCCGGAGGAGTACGGCGAGGTCGGCTACAACTACCGCATGACCGACCTGCAGGCCGCGGTCGGCATCGTGCAGCTGCAGAAGCTGCCCGCGATCGTGGCCCGTCGGCGCGCGCTCGCCGCGGTGTATCAGCGCGCGCTCGCAGACGTCGCCGGGCTGCGGACGGTCACCGATCCGGAACACGGCACGGGCAGCTACCAGTCCTTCTGGGTGGAGGTGGATGCTTCGTATCCGCTCGACCGGGACGGCCTGCTGCTCGCGCTCGCCGACGCCGACATCTCGGCGCGGCGGGGCATCATGGCTTCTCACCGTCAGCCGCCCTATCGGGATCTCGCCGCGCCGGGGTCGTTGCCGGTCACCGAGCGCCTGACCGATCGCACCCTCATCCTCCCGCTCTTCCACACCATGAGCGCGGGAGATCAGGAGCGGGTCATCGCCGTGCTGCGCGACCCGCTCGGCATCCCCGTATGAGTGCGGGGGTGCTGCTCGTGGGGGCGAGCGGGCTCGCCCGTGAGGTGATCGCGAGCGGTATGGCGGGAATCATCGGCATCCTCGACGATGACGAGGGGCTGCGAGACACCGAGATGGGCGGGGTGACGGTCGTCGGGCCGATCGCGCAGGCGGCCGCTCGTGAGGAGAGCCTGCTGGTCTGCGTCGGAGCCGGCGTCGGCCGGCGGCGTATCGTGCGCCGACTCGCGTCGGCAGGGGTGCGCGACACCCGGTACGCGACGTTCGTCTCGGACGGCGCGCGCATCGGGTCGACCAGCGTGATCGGGGCGGGCAGCATCGTGCTCGACGGCACCGTCGTCACCGCCGACGTGTCGATCGGGCGTCACGTGGTGATCATGCCGAACTGCACGATCACGCACGACGACGTGCTCGAGGACTACACGACCTTGGCCGCGGGCGTCGCGCTCGCCGGTGGTGTGCGCACGCGGCAGGCGGCGTACCTCGGCATGAACGCCGCGGTGCGCCAAGGAGTGGCGGTCGGTTCGGCCGCGGTCATCGGGATGGGAGCCGCTGTGCTCAACGACGTCCCGGACGGACAGACGTGGGCCGGAGTGCCGGCCCGTCGAATAGGGGGAGCAGCATGACGCAATCGGTTCCGTTCATCGATCTCTCCGCCCAGCAGGCGGAGATCCTCGACGAGGTGATCCCCGTGTGGCGGGAGCAGTTCCGCACCGCCGCCTTCATCGGCGGACCCGAGGTGGACACCTTCGAGAACGAATACGCGCGGTACATCGGCGTCGACCACGTCATCGGCGTCTCCAACGGCACCGATGCGCTGGAGCTGGCATACCGGGCGGTCGGGGTCGGTCCGGGTGACGAAGTGATCATGCCCGTCAACACCTTCATCGCCACGGCAGAGGCCGTGTCGCGGATCGGCGCGACCCCCGTGTTCGTCGACGTCGACGACGAGTACCTGCTCGTCGACCCGGCGGCCGTCGAGGCGGCGATCACCCCGCGCACGCGGGCGATCGTGGCGGTGCACCTCTTCGGACAGACCGCTCCGATGGACGAGCTCGTTCCCCTCGCGGCACGGTACGGCATCCCGCTGGTGGAGGATGCCGCGCAGGCGCAGGGTGCGTCCTCGACGGTGGGGCGGGCGGGCGCGATCGGCAGGGTCGCGGCGACGAGCTTCTACCCGGGGAAGAACCTCGGCGCGGCCGGCGACGCCGGCGCGGTGATGACCGACGACCCCGCGATCGCGGAGGCGGTCCGGGTGACGGCGGCCCACGGCAGCGCGGTGAAGTACGTCCACGACCGGGTCGGGATGAACGCGCGCTTGGATGCTGTGCAGGCGGCGACCTTGCGCGCGAAACTGCGGCGTCTCGACACCTGGAACGCGGCTCGCCGCGCGCTCGCCGCGCGCTACGCCGAACTGCTCGACAGTGTCGACGACGTGCGCACCCCATCGGTGCGCCCGGGCAACGTCGATGCGTGGCACCTCTACGTGATCCGTGTGCACGAGCGCAACCGGATCCTCGCCGAGCTGAGCGCGGCCGGGATCGGCGCGGGCATCCACTACCCGACGCCGCTGCACCTCACCGAGGCCTACGCGCATCTGGGATATCGCCGCGGCCAGTTCCCCGTCGCGGAGGCGGCGGCCGACAGCATCCTCTCGCTGCCGATGTTCCCGCACCTCACCGCAGGGCAGCAGGACCGCGTCGTACAGGTGCTCACCCGGACGGTGGCCCTCGAGCCCCTCGGCGCCGGATATCGGTCGTGACCGTCGCGGTGGGCACCCCCACGGCGACCGTGACCGGGCAGTCCTCCCCGGTGCGGCCGCTGCGGGTGCTGGTGGCCCCGCACCATTCCGAGATCGGCGGCAGCCAGCTCAGCGCCCTCGAGCTGGCCGGGGCGCTGAGCCGTCGCCCCGGGGTGGAGGTGTCGCTCTACCTGCCCGACGGAGAGATCGTCGAGCGTGCCCGCTCGCTCGACGTGGAACTGCACCTCACCACGGTGCGGGAATCGGCGCCCTCGCCGGCGCGCATCCGCGAGGTGGGTCATCTCGCTCGGCGCCTCGAAGTCGACCTCGTCCACGCCTATGAGTGGGCACCCACGATCGACGCCGCGTACGGTGCAGCGTGGCGCCACGGGATCCCGGTGCTCTCGACGATCCTCTCGATGGACTATCCCTACTTCCTTCCCCCCACGATCCCCGTGATCATGGGCACCCGGGCGCTGTACGAGCAGGCTGTCGAGGAGCGGAGGCCCGCCTACCTGCTCGAGCCGCCCATCGACACCGAGCTGTTCGACGCCGCGGCCGTCGCGCCGGAGGACGTGGCGCTCGCGCGTGCGGAGTGCGGCGCGGACGCGTCCGCGGTGCTGATCGTCGTCGTCGGCCGCTTGGCCGCTCGGCTCAAGCTGGAGGGTCTCCTGACCCTCGCCGCAGCCGCGGGCGTGCTGGCGGAGGAAGCCCCTGTGCAGCTGGCGATCGTCGGCGACGGTCCCGCTCGAGCCGAGGTCGCCGCGGCCGCGGCCGAAGCCAACCGGGTGGCCGGACGCGAAGTGGTGCGCCTGTTCGGCAACCGCTCCGACCCGCGCGCCTTCTACCTCGCGGCCGACGTCGTCGTGGGCATGGGCAGCTCGGCGCTGCGCGCCCTGGCGTTGGGGCGGCCCGTCGTCGTGCAGGGTGAGGGCGGATTCTGGTCCGTGGCCGACGAGACGAGCGCCGCCCACTTCGATCAGCACGGCTGGTTCGGCGTCGGCGACGGCGTCGACGCGCTCGGGCGGTGCCTCACGGAACTCCGTCGCGTGATCCACGCGACGCCGGCGCACCGCGCGGCATCCGGGAGCTTCGGGCGCGCGATCGTCGAACGCGGTTACAGCCTCCGGGCAGCGGCGGAAATGCTCGAGGACATCTATCGCGATGTCGCGGCAGCATCCCCCACCGCCCGCCAACGCTGGAGGGATGCGACGGCGCAATCGTGGGAGTTGGCCAAGTTCCGCACCGTCCGCCGACTGCAGCGGATGCACCTGCGCTCAGGAGCCGAGGCGCCATCATGAGCGGGGCGGAGACGGAAGGCCTCGCCGGCCCGGCCGCGCGCGGATTGCTGTGGACGACGGCCCAGAAATGGGTCGGGCGCATCAGCGCCCTCGTCACGATCCTCGTGCTCGCGCGTTTGCTCACGCCGGAGCAGTTCGGCCTCGTCGCCGTGGCGCTCGCCGTCATCCCCGCGGTCTACCTCCTCGCCGACCTCGGATTCTCGACCTACCTCGTGCAGGCGGAGAATCCGACGGAGCGGGCGTACAGCACCGCGTTCTGGTACTCCACGACCGCCGGACTCTTGCTCGCGGCGGGCCTCTGGCTGGTCGGCCCGCTCATGGAGATGATCGTCGGTGCGCCGGGAGTGGCTGCTGTGCTGGCGGGGCTGTCGCCCGCCGTGCTCGTCGTCGCGCTGGGGGCGGTTCCGACGGCGCGGCTCCGGCGCGAAATGCGCTTCCGCACGCTCGCCATCCAGGGTTTCCTTGCGGCGGTGGCAGGGCAGATCGTCGCGGTCGTGATGGCCGTGACCGGCTTCGGGGTCTGGGCGCTCGTGGCCCAGACCGTGGTCATGCAACTCGTCGCGTCCGCGCTGGCATGGTCGTTCGCGCGCTGGCGTCCGCGGTGGGTGTTCGACACGGCCGACTTCGCCGGCATGATCCGCTACGGCAGCAGCGTGGTCGCCACCGAGCTCATCGCGCTGAGCCGGTTGTGGGCGGAGAACGCCATCGTCGCCGCCACGCTCGGACTCGCGGGTCTCGGCTACCTGAACGTCGCGCAGCGACTCATCGTGACGGCGCAAGAGCTCTCGGCCTCCGCGATCACCCCCGTCACCACGGTCGTGTTCGCCCAGATCCGGGCCCACGCGCCGCGGCTGGCCTCGGGGTACGTTCGGGCTCAGGGCATGATCTCGGGCATCGTCATCCCGCTCATGGTGTTCATCACGGTCGGAGCGGTGCATCTCATCCCGCTGCTCTTCGGCGACCAGTGGGGAGCGAGTGTGCTGCCCGCGCAGGCGCTCGCCGTCGCGGGCATCCTCACCGTGGGAGCCTCCCTCGACCAGGGATTGTTCTACGGCGTCGGAAGGCCCGGACGGTGGCTGGCGTACGCGCTCGTCATCGACCTCGTCACGGTGGCCGCTACCTTCGCCCTGGCGCCGTTCGGTCTCGCCGCCGTCGCGTGGGGTTTCGCTGCGGTCGCCTTCCTCGCCACGTGCGTGCGCATCCCGATGGTGAGCGCCCTGCTGCTCATCCCGGTGCGCCCCCTCGCGGAGCAGTTCGGCCGGGTGCTGCTGCTCGCCGCGGTCGTCGCGCTCGCCGGCCTCGCTGCGGCCACGGCCGTGCAGACCTGGCCGCCGATCCTCGCGCTGCTCGTGATCGGTGTGGCGATCGTCGGCGGTTGGTTGCTGGTGCTGCGCTGGGTGCTCCCGGGTGCCGCTTCCGAACTCGGGCGTTACGGTCACAAGCTGGGAGCACGACTCGGGTGGGGCACGAGCGGCGCGCGTCGGTGGGGGATCTCGTGAGGATGGTCGGCGGCCGCATCGTGCAGCCGGGCGCAACGGATGCGAGGCGCCGCCCCCGGGTGTCGGTCGTGATCCCCTGCTACAACTACGCGCGCTACCTCCCCGCGGCCGTGGCGTCAGCGCTCGATCAGAGGAACGTCGACGTGGACGTGGTCATCGTGGACGATGCATCGACGGATGACAGTCACGAGGTCGCCGCCGCGCTGGCCGACCGCGAGCCCCGCATCCGCGTCGTCCGCCACGCGCGCAACGCGGGTCACGTCGAGACCTCGAACGAGGCGCTGAGCCTCGCCACGGGGGAGTACGTCGTGAAGCTGGACGCCGACGACATGCTCGCGCCCGGGGCGCTGGCGCGCTCCACGGCGCTCATGCAGACCTTCCCCGGGGTCGTCTTCGTCTACGGGAAGCCGGTCGCCTTCCAGGATGACCCTCCCGGTTTCTCGGACGCCGCCGCGTCGAGCTGGACCGTCTGGAGCGGCGAGCGATGGACGGCACGATTGCTGCGCCGCGGTCGCAACGTGATCATGCAGCCCGAAGTGACCGTGCGCCGGGACGCGGTCGAGGCGAGCGGCGGCTACCGGACGCAACTGCGGTGGGCGGAGGACTACAACTGGTGGATGCGTCTGGCCGCTCTCGGCGATGTCGGCCGGGTCAACGGGGTGCCGCAGGGGTTCTACCGGGTGCACGGCGAGAGTTTCCAGCGGTCGGCCGATGATCTCGAACTGTCCGACCTCCGCGCCCGCGTCGAGGCGACGGAGCTGTTCCTGTCCGAGGATGCGGTTCGGGATCCCTGGCCGCGGGTGGCTCGCACAGCCCTGCTCAAGGATGCGCGGCGGATGACGGCCCGAGCGCGCGAACGCCCCGACGGCGGCGACGCAGCCGCCCGTGAGTTCGCCCTGATCGCCGGCCGGCTGGAGAGCGAACTGGGGGAGCGTCGCGTGCGTGGCCTCTCCGCCAGCTCCGGTCCGTGGGGGAGCGCGTACCGCAACCTCGAGGCGAGACTGGCCTGGCGCCGCTGGGCGAAGTGGGGCATGTGACCCGCAGGGTCACCGCTGCCCCGCGTCGGAGTGGAAAACTCCGTGACGGTGCCACCGCCGGATGCGGATCTCGTTCGCCAGGCGACGACCGGCGGCCCGCGCCAGCTGCCACGGGCGCGGCGCGGCGCCTGCGCCGCGGGCTTCCGCGCGGACGCGCGCGATCTCGGCCGCACCGGCGCGGGAGTCGGCACCCCATTCCTCCGCCAGCGCGCGGAGGCGCGCGGCACGCTCCGCGTCCACCTTTCCGTGGTCGTACATGTGCGTGATGCGGGTGCGCGCTTCGTCGGCGAGCGCGCGATCGGCGAGCTGACGCAGCTCCGCGGTTCCCACCACCCGCCCCTCGGACCACGCGAAGAGGGTCTCGAAGGCGTCCCGACGATCTCGGAGGTCGCCCGTGCTCGCGTCGATGGATTGCGACAGGCTGCGGGCATGCTCGCGGTGCCACGCCTGGTCCGCTCCCTCGATGTAGGCGACGTCGGACACGGCGGCGATCCGCAGCCACATCTCCATGTCGTGGGTGTGCGGGAGGGGGCGCTGGCCGCCCACGACGTCGACCACCGAGCGGCGCATGAGCACCTCGGGTGAGGTGATGACGTTGACCCCGGTACGGCACCGCTCGCGCAGCCAGGTTCGTCCCTGCCAGATCGTCCATCGCCGCGGCGTTTCGCGCGCCTCCGGCGGGGTGGGCCCCGAGAAATGCAGGGGGTGGCCGTACACCAGGCCGACCGAGGGATGCGTCTCGGCGAGCGCCGTCGACCGTTCCAGCGAGCCGGGGGTGAGGAGGTCGTCGGCGTCGAGGCGCACGAGATAGTCCCCCCGGGCGAGGGCGAGGCCATCGTTGAACGTGTCGACCGGGCCCGCATTGAGCGCGTGCCGTAGGAGACGGACGCGAGGATCGCGGCGGGCGAGCTCTGCCACGATCGCTGCGCTGTCATCGGTCGAGGCGTCGTCGACCACGATGACGTCGACCTCGACGCCCGTCTGGGTCAGTGCGCTCCCGATGGCGGCGGCGACGTAATCGGCATAGTTGTAGCAGGGCACGATCACGCTCACGGTGGGCCGCGTCACGAGATGCCGGGGAGTCTCGCGTCGTCGCGCGGGGAGGGCCGTGTCGAGCACCGTCATGTCCGCGACCCGCCGGCGAGGGACGGTACGGCGCCGCGGGTCGCCGTGCCGTGGATCGCCGTGCCGGGGATCTCCGTGCGGATGATGTCGGCGAGGCTTCCCCCCGTCTCCTCCCACGACCCGGTCGTCACGCTGGCCGCCACGGCCCGTGCGTGATCGTCGCGACTCCGCCGCGACACGGTCTCGGAGAGGGCGCCCGCGATCGCCATCGGCGTGGCCGGGCTCCAGGCGGCATACTCGTTCGTCAGATCGGCGCGCGATAACGGCGAGTCGTTGACCACTGGCACCACTCCCGCGGCCAGCATCTCCTCGGCGACGAGGGAGATGTTCGTGAACGACAGGGCGATTCCGGCCACGACGCGGTTGTACAGGCGATTCAGCTCGTCGGGGCGGAGGCTGCCGTGCATCGTCACCGGAAACGGCAGCGCCGCCGGGGTGTCGCCGTAGACGTGGATGGGCTCGTCGGGGTGCAGGCGGTGGAAGTGCTCGAGGGCGAGCACGGCGAGGCGGAATCCCCGCCGGTCGTTGCCCTGCTTGGCGTAGAAGATCACCCCGGCTCGCGGCTCCGCGCTCGGCAGCGGATGGTAGACGGCCGTGTCGCAACCGAAGGGAACGGTGTGCGCGTCGACACCGAGCTCGTCATGCAGCCGGCCGGCGACCATCTCGCCCAGCGCCACGGTCGACAATCCGAGCCGGTAGCTGTCCTCGGCGAGGGCGTACTCGCTGCCGCGGGGTGAGAAGTACGGCTCGAAATCCTGCGCGAAGTACAGGACTGCTTGCCCGGGCACCCGGCGGCGGGCGGCGACGTGCGCGGTCTGCCACGACGATGCCACGACCGCGTCGAATCCCGAGAGGTCGCTGCCGACGCCCTCGATGTCGCACTCCAGCCACGGCCAGGATTCCCGCACGACCCGCACATTGCGTTCATGGTCGCCGTTGTGGCGGTCGTAGAACAGCAGCGTGTTACGCAGTCCGCGGGAGCGAGCAGCGGCCATCATCCGGAAGAGGGTGGTGTGTCCCCCCGATCCGGCTCCCGGCGGAACGACGAGCCACCCCACGCGCGGTTCTGCGCCGGCCGTCAGGCGCCGTGGCTCACCGCGCTGCACCATCGTCGGGTCCTGCGAGTCCGCGATGTCGCGGGGGAGAAGGGGAAAGTCGAGCGAGGCCGCATCGACGCGATCGGCGAGACGCCGCGCGAGGTGCTGCACGATCTGACGCGGCGTCTTACCGGTCACTCTCCGCCACGGTCCGGACATGAGCATGAGGCCTGTGCTTTCGGGGTACGGCGCGCTCTAGGCGCGCAAGGACTCCGCTGCCGCGGACGAGGAGGAGTGAGCGGACACGGGCAGCGGGCGTGGGCCCTTGGGTCGGGGACGCGGGCGAGCTCGATCCGCGGTGGCCGTGGGTGGGAAAGCCGCCCACTCGGCGCCGACCTCGGAGCCGACCTCGCCGTCGTCGGCCGGTGCGGTGCGCGCGGCTCTCTTCGCCCGGCGGCTGTCGGTCCAGGTACCGAGCGAGATCGCGCCGAACACCAGCACCACTCCGCAGATCCCGACGATCACGACGGTGCGGACGCGGCTCGAGAGCTTCTCCGTCGCCCGGTCGGGGGCGGAGACGAGGATCGGGGTGAAGAGGTAGCGGTCGTCGGCACCGTTGACCTGTTGGATCTCGCGCAGGTTCTCATCGAAGCGCACGCCGAGCTCGGCCAGTGTGGCCAGAGCCAGATCCGGGCTGGTCGCACTCGCGTTGATCGCCACCACGAGCCCCGAACCGCCGACCCCCGGCGCGGCCTCGTAATCGGTGCTGAGCCCCAGCTCCGCCAGCTGGTCGGCCGTCTCGGGGGCATTCAGACGCGTCATCACGACGCTTCCCACCAGCGTGGGATCGCTCGAGCGGAGGTAGGGGTTGTCGGAGTTGAGCTCCTTCAGTGCGGGATCGGCACGCAGCTCATCGTCGGTGGGAACCTGCGGGTTCGCCACGGCGTAGGAGAGCGTCGCCTCGTACTCCCGCGGCCCCTCGCTGTACACGTAGACCGCGGCTCCCACCGCGATCGCGATCGCGGGGAGAGCGAACCATTTCTGGCGCCAGATGGTGCGGATGACTGCAAGTGGGTCCATGGTCGTGATCCCGTCGGGTCAGGGGGCTTTCGCCCCGAATGAGGTCGCTTCCGCGCGCACCATCTGCCACACGCCGCCGGCGAGGCCGACGCACAAGGGGTAGAGGAGAGCGATCACGGGAAACGACAACGAATCGAAAGTGAGCGAGCACACGCCGGCGACCAGGAGGCCGGCCGCCGAGGCGCCCGCGAGGCAGCGCAGCGCGGGCGAGAGGGCGTGGCGGGCGGCATGGATACCGGCGATGCCCGGAAGGAAGAGGTAGACCGCGAGGCACGCGACCCCGACGAGGCCGAGCGAGACGGCGGCGTTGAGATACTGGTTGTCCAGGATCTGCAGGGCGTTCTCGGGGATGTAGTTGCCCGGCCCCAGACCGAACAGCGGATGCTGGTCGATGAGCATCGCCACCCGGGGATAGTTGTTCACGCGCGTCGCGATCGACGGATCGGACGAGTCGGCGAACAGGGTGGACGTCAGCGTGGTCGCGAAACCCGGCACCGTCATGAACAGCACCACGAGCGCGAACGGCAGAGCGATGAGCACGCGTCGCCGCGCCAATCGCGGCAGGAACGGGATGAAGACGCAGAGCGCCACAAGCGCCGCGATCATGCCGGATCGAGAGATGGAGGAGGCGACCCCGAACGCGAGCAACGCGGTCTGGGTCCAGTGCCACCAGCGCCACCCTCGCGGGTCGAAGAGCGCCCGCCAGATCGACAGCGGCAGCAGCATCCCGCTCACCACGGCGAGCTCGATGGAATGGAAGGTGCTGCCCGCCACCCGGATGAGGTTGCCGCGGGCCTGGAACGGGGTGTCGCCGCCGTTGTCGGTGAAGCCCGGCATGAACATCTGCACCCAGTCCATCGGGTTCGTATGGGTGACGAACTGGATGACGCCCACGATGCAGCAGAACGCGGCCCCGGCGAGCAGCCACCGGAGGAGGCGCAGGGCGTCGGCCATACTGCGGATGCACTCGCTCGTCACGAGCACGAGGCCCGCGCTCGCGGCCACGAGGATGAGCCACCGATCAGCCGCCGCACCGCCGGCCGCCGTGATCGTGCCGCTCCACCCGCCGTTCAGCGCCGCGTAGGACGCGCCGACGCCGAGGATCAACGCCCCGAGGGCCAGGCGTCCGGGGTGGCGGAGCGGAATCGGGTCGTGCAGGCCCCACACCCAGGAGCAGATCCAGAACACCAATAACAGGCAGCTCAGGATGATCGGCACGGTCCCGGCCGCCCCGATCGGCTCGATGACCATGTTGGAGGGGAAAAAGAAGATCGCGAACGCGGTCACGCACAGCAGGAGCGGCGTTCGGCCGGGCTGGGCTGCCGCGGGCACGAAACGGGAACGCGTGTCGGAACTGGAAATTTCCGCACGCGCAAGAGCGCCCCCCAATGGCACCATCGTTTCCCCCAGACCCGATAGCCGCGTTCAGATTATCGCGTTTTCCCGCAGATCGCGAGGCTTTTCTACGTTCGCATCCTGCTCGATATCCGCCCCACGATGTCGCGCCGTTCGGCGAGCGTGAAACGCTCGGTCGACTGGATCGCGACCCCCACGGGCGAACCGGTCACCCCCGAGATGAACTCCTCGATGCCGGCCGTCGTCGCGAGGTCGTAGAACCACCCCGCGTGAACAAGGTCGACCGTCGTCGGTCGTGCGTCCACGCCGAAGCGGACGTGATCCACGAACACCCCGTAGAGGATGTACTCGGAGAACGCCCGCTGGCGGATCACCGCTTCGTCCCACCGTTTTCCCGCCACCACCCCGACCCGGTCCTGCAGCGCGAGGATGTCGGCCGTGCGCCACGTGATCAGATTGCCGATGTAATCGGACCCCGAATAGCCCCGCACGGGGATTCCGAGCAGGCGCTGCGCCACGCTGTGCCAGCGAGCATGCATCGCGCTGTCGGCGGTGGCGCCCGGCACGGCGTAGAAGCGGGTGCCACAGGCGTCGACCAGCTCTTCGAGTTCGAGCGGCGCGACCAGCACCACGTCGCTGTCCGCGAACGTTACCGACGGGGCCGAGATGTAGTTCGGCGCCGACAGCTTCACCACCTGCTGGATGATCCACCCGCGGACGAGGCCCCGCGGCGTCCACCACGTCTCCCGGATGCGTTTGCGGAGCGGCCCGAAGCGCAGCTGCTGCGGGAGGGGTAGTCGACGGTAGTCGGGCGGCAGCACATCCTCCACCAGCACGATGCGTCGTCGCTCCGTCAGGAACGGCTCGAAAAGAGACGCGTCGGACCGTGGCACGACCAGGACGTGCTCGACCCGGGGGTCGAGGTAGGCGTCCACGCTCGCGCACAGATCGCGCGCGAGATCGAGGTCGCCTCGGTAGCTCACGGTGACAAGGGCGGCTGCCGGTCGGGTGGGAGGTGGATGGGTCGTCATGGTCTCTGCATTCGCTGGCGGATCTCAGTCGAGAGCGATCCGGTAGATGTGGTGATCGTTCTCGGACGAGAACGAGTCGGTGAAGGTGCCGCCGGTGACGCTGAGTGTGCGTCCTTCGCCGACGACCTCGACGGTCGTCGACAGGCCGTCGGGAAGGGTGAAGCTGCGCGAGCCCGAACCTCCGTCGGTCATGCCGATGACGTAGGCGTAGCCGTCGACCGCCTTGAGAGTGGTCTCCAACCCCGCGCCGAAGTTCCAGGCGTAGGACGGCGAGTTGAGCACCGGCGCCATGCTCGTCACGCTGGCGTTGATGTCGCCGACCTTCTCGCGGAGGTCGGCCGAGCATTCCACGAGCGAGTACGTGCCGCACCCGCTGTTGTTGTGCTGGAAGTACGAGATGCCGGCGGCGCCGTGGATGAGTGCGTTCCACACGGCACCCTCGATCTGATCGCCGGTGATGGTGCGGGCGCCGGGCTCCTCCAAGAACGGCCGGGAGGTCTCCACGAACACCCAGTTCGGCTTCGAGGCGACGGGAGCCATGAACGACTCCATCCGGTCCTGCTGCCACCCGTAGGCTCCCGCCGATGCGGGATCCTTCGATTCGGGCCAGTAGCCGGACTCACGGAAGAGACCGTTCACGCCGGGGCTCGTGTAGGCGTACTTGTCCACGCTCGACACATCGACCAGGGCCAGGTGATCGTCCATCGTCTCGGGCGCCCACCACGTTCCCAGCACGCCGTTGCCGAAGTTCGCCTGCACGAACCGGCCGTCATCGAGGGCCCGCGTATCGGCGACGTAGCGCTGGTGGATCGCGAGGCGGCCCTGCTCGCCGTTGTCGTTGGACCAGTCGGGGGTGCAGCCGGAGTACCCCATGTCGCACTCATCGCTCACGTGCCACCCGACGACGCGCGGGTCGTCGCCGACCTCGGCGGGTGTCCATTCGCCCTGGGCGAGAACCGAGATGCCCTGGTCCGTGATCATCGACATCGGCGAACCGTCGTGCTCGGCGCCCATGTAGGTGTTGACCCCGATCGCGGCCAGCTCGTCGGCGTGCGAGGGCTTCCCGAAGAACACCGAGATCGGGAAGAACGACGGCTCGTCCCAGCCCGCCGCGGCGGCCTTGTCCCACTGGGCGTAGTACGCCGAGCCTCCCCACCACGCCTCGGTCGGCAGATCGAGCACGGCCGGATCCCCGGGGACCGGTTCGATGGTCGGCTCCGGAGAGGGGTCGACGGATGCTGTCGGCTCGGGCGTCGGGGGAGTGGGAATCGGAGTGGGGGTCGGCGCCTCTTCGGGAACGAAGCGCACATCGACGTAGTAGTTCGAGTTGCGGTAGTTCTCCGCCGGATACGACCCCGCGCCGTAGGCGTACACACCCGCCCCGGCGGGCACCGAGAGGTACTCGTTCTCGATCCCGACGTCGAAGAAGTGCTCGTCCGCCGCGTACTGACCGAGTCGAGCCAGGTACGACACGACGTACTCCTCGCCCGCCTTCACCGGGACGGGGGCCGCGAGCGTGGCCGTCTGCCAGCCCTCACCGGCAGAGGGGAAGTCGGCGCCGGCGAGCACGCCGCCGTCCGCATCCCACAGGGTGCCGCGCAGTGCGCCCGTGTTGGCCGCATTGCGATAGAAGCGCAGGGCGGTGATCTCGCCGTCGACCTTGGGGGAGAACCGCATGCCGAGCTCCACCGAGGCGCGGTCGGGGTCGACGGCTTCGTCGGGTTCGATGTCCGCGTCGAACACGCCCCCGGCGGAGGCGGTCGGCTGGGGCTGGACCGTGGGCTCGACGGTGGGCTCGACCGTGGGCTGCACGGTCGGGGTCGGCGTCGGAGTCGCTTCGGCCGGAGGCGTCGGCTCGGGGCTCGCGCTCGGCTCGGGCGCGAGGGCCGGCTCGAAGGCGACGTCCACGTAGTAGTTGGAGTTGCGGTAGTTCTCGGTCGGATAGATGCCGGCTCCGTAGGCGTACACGCCGGCGCCGGCGGGGATCGCGAGGGTCTCGGTGTCCAGGCCCTCGGCGAAGAACTCCTCGTCTGCGGGGTAGCGGCCGGCCGGGGCGAGATAGGACACGACGTACGTGTCGCCCGCCGAGACGGCCACGGCGGGCGAGACGGCGGCGCTCTGCCACCCGCTGGTGCCGAGCGCCGGGAACTCGACCCGGGCCATCACTTCCCCGGACGGACCCCAGAGAGTGCCGACGCGCGCACCGCCGACGGCGCTCGAGCGGTAGAAGCGCAGGGCCGACACCGTGCCGTCCACCTTCGGCGAGAATCGCATGCCCAGCTCGACCGACCGCTCGTCGGGGTCGACCGGCGTCTGCGGCGCCACCTCGTCGCCGAACACCGCCTCGGCGTCTCCGACCGCCGCAACGCCGGCGGAAGATCCCGCGGCCACGCCCGCCGACATCGATACCGGCTCGGACGTCGCGAGCACCGCACGATCGGCGGCCGGGACCGCAGCATCCGAGAAGACGCTCACCGCGGACCCCCTCGCCTGCTCACCACCGAGGGATGGGTAGATCAACAGGGATCCGACCATCGCCGCGACGGTCGCCAGGGCCAGGCACAGCAGCGAAAGACCCGAGACGAGCGATCGCTCGGACAGGGAGGAGGGGGCGGGCAGCATCATTGGATCGGCTCCACAGCTCGAGGGCGTTCAACGGAACGCGGCCCCTCTGCGGAGCGTAGCAACACCGCACCCGTCATCTCGGAAAGTCTCATGATTTCTCATGTTGGGCGCGGGGCACGGCCGGGTGCCGCCGCGTCGAGTCGTCTCGCTCCCACGAGGCCGAGGGTGCGGCGGCACGGCGGCGGACGTACAGGGTGATCGCCGCGAACACGCCCGCATCGATCAGAGAGAGCGGCCCGCGCACCGAACGCGCGAGGGCCCGTAGCGTCTGACGTCCCTGGTCCACCCCCTGCTCGTCGGGGCCGCGACGCGCTCGCCGGAGCACCGTGACCAGTGCGCCGGTGGTGAGGGGCATCCGTACGCGCACCGGCGTCGTCAGGGGGAAGGCCTTCTCCGTGTCGGCCAGCCGGCTGTCCACGAACAAATCGTCGGCGGTGACGGCGGGAAACTCTCCGATGCGGTCGTGCCCCCGCTCGTTGAGCGCGTACACCCCCGCCCCCCAGAGCGCCTGCGACATGTGCGGCATGCGCAGGCGGGCACGGTAGTAGGCCTTGACCAGGGCATCGCTGTGGAGAGTGTCGTACTCGAACGGCGGGCGGCCGCCGAGTACGCCGTCCCGCTGCAGGGCGCGCACGAGGCCGGGAATGGCGGCAGAGGGCAGGTCGATGTCGGCGTCGAGGTAGATGCGCGGCCACTGCACCGCGCCGGCGTCGCCCGCGTTCAGGGCGCCCGTCTTCGACGGTTCGGCGATTTCGAGGACCCTGACTCCGGGGATGCTGCGTGCCCGCGCGGCGGTGTCGTCGTCGCAGCCGTTGCACACCACGTGCACGTCGAGGGCGCCGACCGCCGAGAGCGGAGCGAGGTGGTGCAGCGATCGGTCGATCACCGCCCCCTCGTTGTGGGCGGGCATGATGACCGAGGCGAACGGTGCGGCGGTGACCGGGGGACGCCACGTGGCGTGGGGCAGGTCTTCCCACCGGCTCTCCCGGGCGAGGAAGGCCACCGTGGCCCGGTGGCGCGGCGACCGTGTTGCCCGCAGTGCCGCCCCGATCAGCGCGGCGGCACGATAGGCCTCGGCTCCGCGCGGCGCGTGCTTGCGGCGATAGCGCACGCGGTTGACGTTCAAGAGGGCGTCGAGCGCCGCGGAGGAGCCGGATCCGCCCTGGCGGTGGCTGACGACGGCGGTGGGCTCGAAGCGCACCCGGAATCCGGCTTCGCGCACCCGCCGGCAGTAATCGGTCTCCTCGGAGTAGAGGAAGAACCGCTCGTCCCACTCCCCGACGCGCCGGGCGACGTCGGAACGGATCAGCAGTGCCGCCCCGCTCGCCCAATCCACGTCTCGCGCGGTGCGGTAGGCCCGAGGCGAACGGACCCACTCCGTCAGCGGAGCAGGGCGGGAACGCCAGAGCGGCCCCATCACCGCATCCGCCCACCCGCGCAACACCGTCGGTTCGTTGTGCAGGCTGTCGGTGGTGCGCCCCGCGTCGTCGAGGATGCGCGGCGCCACCACGCCCACCTCGGGGTGTGCGTGCAGGACCGCGCGCAACCGCTGCACCGCGCCGCGTTGCACGCGGAGGTCGGGGTTGAGCACGAGGATGTCTTCACCGGGGCGCACCCGGGTGGCCGCCACGTTGATGCCGGCCGCATAACCGAGGTTCCCCCCGGTGCGCAGGGTGAGGACGTCGTCGTGTCGGGCCGCGACGTCGAGGGTCTCATCGGTCGAGGAGTTGTCGACGACGATCACGCGCAGTCGCAGATCGTCGGCCTCCGCGCGCAGGGAGGTCAACAGCCCCTCCAGGTCCGCGCCGCTGTTGTAGGTCACGACGATGACGGCCACGTCGCAGCGCGCCGTCCCGGTGAAGCGTCCGGTGCTCTCAGCGATCACGTCGGTTCTCGTTTCCGTTTCGGTGGCGGTCATCGGGTGCTCCGCACCACGGCGGGCGACCAGGCGTGCTCGATGAACAGCTCGGGCGCACCGGAGCCGTCGGCGGCGAGACGCCAGACGTCGCTGTCGCCGATCGCGTCGGTACGAGGGAGCGCGTAGAGCACGGTGTCGTCGTCGAGCCACTCGATCTGATCGTCGATACCGCGGCTCTCACCGAGCAGGGTGACCGCCCCGGTCGCGAGGTCGTAGACGGCGGGGGTCCAATGCACGGGCGCACCGGCAGCGGAGGTCACCCGTTTGAAGGCGATGCGGGTGCCGTCGGGGGAGAGCGACGGGCACTCGACGTTCTCGGCCAGCGTCGTCAGGGTGCGGGTGGAGATGTCGCCGCGCACCAGGTAGGTGCGGCCGGAGGAGGCGAGACCCACGGTCGCGTAGAACGTCTCGTCGTCCGCGAAGGTCACGCCCCAGAAGTTCCGGTCGAGCGGAAGGCTCGGCTCTCCCGCCACGATCAGGGTCCACTCCTCGAGATCGCCGAGGCTCTCGCCGTCGGCCGAGCGGATGACGGTCTCGGTCGAGAACCCGACCGTCGCGTAGGAGTGCCCTGTCACGAACGAGGTCGTGGCGACGAAAGCGCCGTCCGGAGACACCCGCGTGCGACTGGGGATTCCCGGCAGCGGCCACTGGGCGAGCTGTTCGCCGGCCGCGGTGTAGACCGTGGCGGAGTAGGAAGGAACGATCCCTCGTTCGTTGCGCAGACACGAGACCGTGTCCAGGGCCGCGTCGACGCGGTCGCAGATGAGGTCGTCGACCGCGCGCTGGCCGGCGGGCGCCGCGAGATCGACACTCGCGACGTGACCGTATCCCGTGCCTTCGGCCGTGTTGCGGAACACGACCCGATCGGCGGGGCCGGTGCCGACTGCGAGCACGGTGTCCGCGGCGCTGGGCGCTGAGCGGTCCTGGTCGTGCTGCTGCCAAGCGAGCACGCCCACCACCGCTGTCGAGCCGAGGCCGATCGCGGCCACGAGACCCACCACGCCCCACTTGATCCGGTCGTTCACGCGGCACCCGCCTTCTCGCGGCGCAGGAGCGGCGCGAGAAGAACCGTCACCGCGACGATCGCGACGACGAGAGCTCCGGCGACGATGAGCAACGATGCCTCGCGGCCGACGAGGAACCACAGCACCCCGAATCCGGCCGCGGCGGCGAAGCGGCTCACGGCGATGACCGTCTGGGCGGCTGCGATGCCCGTGCCGCGTGTCTCGGGTGTGGTCAGTTGGGCGGCCAGAGCGGAGAGCACTCCGTCGGTCGCGGCGTAGAAACCGCCGAGGAAGACGAGGCACAGCACCGTCGCCGCAGCGTCGGCCATCGGCAGGGCCGCGACGACGTACGCGGCCAGCAGGCCGAGGTGACCGATGACGAACACGCGGGCCCGACCGATACGGTCGGCCCACCGCCCGAGCGGGATCGCGAAGGCCAGGAAGGCGACGTTGGTGCCGACGTAGAGCAGCGGGAACCACTGCGCGGCGAAGTCGCTCCGCGACTGCAGCACGAGGTAGATGAAGCCGTCGCCGATAGTGAGGAGGCCGAGGATTCCGGAGGCCGCCAGCACGCGGCGCATCGGACCGTTCCACACGGCCGACCAGGCGAAACGCGGTCGAGCACCCGACGCTTCTCGCTCGCGGCGCGCGGTGCGGACGTTGGGAACGATGAGCCCGAGCAGCACGACGCCGAGCGTGGCGAAGGCGAGCGAGGCGACGAAGACGACGCTGAAGCCGTCCGGCACCGCAAGGAGGATGAAGAAGGCGATGAGGGGTCCGAGCGCCGCTCCGATATTGTCCAGCATCCGGTGCACGCCGAACGCCGCCGCGAGTCGCTCGGGATCGCTCGCCGCCGTGATCAGCGCGTCGCGCGGGGCGGTGCGGATCCCCTTGCCGATGCGGTCGGCCGTGATCACCGCAGACAGGGCAGCGAAACCGGTTCCGAAGAGCAGGCCCACGCGCGCGACCGCCGCGAGGGCGTAACCGGCGAAGGCCACCCACTTCGGCTGCCCGACTCGGTCGGAGGTGTAGCCGCCCGCGATGCGCACGAACGCGCTCACCCCTTGGTAGAGCCCGTCGAGCACGCCGAAGGCGATCGTGGACAGGCCCAGTACGCCGGTGATGTACAGCGGCAGGATGGCGCTCACCGATTCGGAGGAGATGTCGGTGAGAAGGGAGACGAAACCGAGGGTGATGACGGTCGACGAGACGGTGCGGATGCCGGCGCGCGGTCGGCGTCCGCCGGAGCGCCGCGGCTTCTCAGACGTGGGTGGCGCGGGAGTGTTGGTCAACGAGATGTACACCGTGTCACCCCGCTTTCAAGACGCCGAAGATCGAGTACACGGTGCCGGTGCCGCCGGTCTCGGCCGAGACGGTGACGGAGGTGAAGGCATCGCGGAACGACGCGGTCGCGCCCGCGCTCGGCTCGGCTTCGGGCGACAGTGCGATGCCGCTCCAGGCCGCTCGGTACTGCTCGACGATCTGCTCGGGGGAGACTTCGCTGTGCGCCACGAGAGTGAACTGCAGCGTTCCCGGCGCACCGGCGACCGAGGAGTCCAGGACCTCCGAATGCTCGAGCGGGGCTGCCACCTCGACGGGATAGCCCACGACGAGCGATCCTCGAGCCGATGCCGAAACGGGCAGGGGATCGGGCAGACGCGGCGTCGGGGGTGCCACCGAAGGGGGCGTGTTCGACCGCGCGGTGTCGGGGGGAAGCGCCTCGGTGCCGTGCTCGGGCATCGCTTGCGCGGGGTCGCCCGCTTCGGCCTCGGTCCCTGCGACCGGCCCGGCGGCCGATCCGCTCGCTGACGGTGCCGCGGCGTCGGAGCCCGCCGGGCTCGTCAGCATCCACCCTCCGACGACCGCCGCAGCGATGAGCACGATGCCCGCCACGAGCAGCCCCCAGCGCACGCGCGATTGCGCCATACGCTCACCCCCCGGTTTCTTCATGTTGTTTTCCGCCCCCCTCGTCCTCTCACCCCGCCGGAGCGGGATGAGAGGACGGCCATTGCCCCAGAGGGGCGACCCGGACGGTCGGGGGGGCCGCACCGCCCGGGTCGGTCAAGTAGCAGCTCATGCCCGAAGAGGGGCCGGGGAGCGTCGCACAGCCAGGTAGGCCGGGGGTCCCTCAATGAGGTACCGCCGTGCGAGCCGCCGAGGTTCGAGCATGAGCCGCCACATCCATTCGCCTCCTGCGGAGGAGATCCACGAGGGTGCGCGTGAGACGCGTCCCGCGAGGAAATCCACCACCGCCCCGAACGCGAGCAGAACGCCCGCGCCCGTTGCGCTGCCGTAGGAGTCGATCCATTGCTCCTGCCGGGGCTTGCCCAGGCAGACGATCACGATGTCCGCACCCGCGCGGCGGATCTCCTCCGCGATGCGCCGTGAGGTGCGGGGCTCCGCGAGCGCCGCGCGTTCGGGTGCCCAGTGGCCGCAGAACGTGACACCCGGCCACTGTTCGGCGAGGCGGTCGCGCAGCACGGGCGTGAGTTCCGACGAGCCGCCGAGGACGGCCACGGTGAGACGGTTCTCGGACGCATCGTCGAGGATGCCCCCGATGAGGTCGCTCCCGGCGAGGCGCGGAACATCGTCGCCGGTGAAACGCTGCGCCTGACGCGCGATGGGCCGACCGTCGATCAGGCTCAGCCACTCGACGCGGGAGCCGTCTTCGGTGCCGCTCTCGGCGCCGAGAGGGCGCCGGCCGTTGCCGAAGTGGTGGACGTGGTCCAGGTTGATCGACGCGACGGCCAACGGAACCGGGTGGGGCCGTTGAGAGGCCGCGGAGATGACGCGCAGCGCCTGGGCCTCATCGGCCAGGGTCACCGGGCAGGCCGCGATGTCGATCGTGACGAGTTCGTCGAGCAGTGCCCGCGGCTGCGAGCGCACCCACCCGTCGAACCGCTCCGGGGAAGAGGCGGACGCTGTCCGCTCCTTCGTGGCGGCGGGTGCGGTGGCCGTTGCTCGCGACGGCGCGGGCGGGCTCGCAGGGACGTTGCGCATGAGCATGTCAGTACGCTCCTTTCGGCCGCACCATCACCGTTGCGGTGCGGAAGATGATTCGAAGGTCGGTGAGCACCGACCAGTTCTCGACGTAGTGCAGGTCGAGACGCACGCTCTCCTCCCACGAGAGATCGCTGCGTCCGCTGACCTGCCAGAGGCCCGTGATCCCCGGCTTGATGTACAGGCGCCGGAAGACGTGCCCGTCGTAGCCGCCGACTTCACTCGGCAGGGGCGGGCGAGGCCCGACCACGCTCATCTCGCCGCGCAGCACGTTCCAGAACTGCGGCAGCTCGTCCAGCGAGAAACGCCGCAGCACGGCTCCGACGGTTGTCACGCGCGGGTCGGCGCGCAGCTTGAACAGCGGGCCCGAACCCTCGTTGCGGGCGATGAGCAGAGCGAGTTCCGTCTCGGCCGTTTCGGTCATGGTGCGGAACTTGATGATGTCGAATTCGCGTCCGTCGCGACCCACGCGGCGCTGGCGGAAGAACACCGGTCCGGGGGAGTCGAGTCGGATGAGCAGCGCGATGATCGGCGTCACGACGGCGATCGCCAGCAGGGCGACGACGGAAACGATCACGTCGAGGGCGCGCTTCCAGAGGTGCTGGGCACCTTCGAACGTCGGGATGCGCATCTGCACGAGCGGAAGTCCGTCGATGTGACGCAGCGAGATGCGGGGGCTGGCGACATCGGTCAGCCGGCTGGCCCACACCAGATCGGTGGCCGCACCCTCGAGCTGCCAGCTGAGCCGGCGGGCGAACGCGCCCTCGCTCACGTCGCTGGCCACGATGATCGTGTCAGCGCCCAGCTCACGCGCCGCCTGCGCCACGGCGTCCGGGCTGGCCAGAATCGAGTGGGCGTCGGGGCGGATGCTGTGCACGGCGCCCGCATCGCCCTCCACCGCCGTTCCCACGACGCGGAAGCCGAGTTGGTCGTCCCGTTCCAGGGTGCGCACGACCTGCGCGACATCGACGGAACGGCCGAGCACGATGGCGCGCGAGTCGTACAGTCCGCTGCGACGGCGCGCGACCAGCCACCGACGCCACAGGCGGCGGGAGGTGAGGAGAGCGACGAGGCCGATCGGCAGCGCGACGATCACCTGATTCCGCAGTCCCTCCCACGGGAAGACCACGAAGGCGAGAGCGAGCAGCCCGAAGGCCCAGCCGGTGGCGAGCGCCACGCGCCGGTACTCGGTCTGGGGCGCAGCGATCACGCCGGGCGCCCGGGTGCCGGACAGTGCCAGGGCGAGGAGCCACGTGGCCGCCGTCGCCAGCGGGATGCGCGAGAGGATCCACGGGTCGGCTTCGAGAGCCCCCGGGGCGTCGGTGCTGAGGTGCCAGAGCGAGGCGGCGGCGGTCACCGCGAGCACCACCACGGCATCGGTGACGGTCAGGCGACGCCGATACCGGCGCTCCCAGAGCATGCGGCGCTTCACCGCGGCTGACGTGCGCGGGCCTGCGGCCGCGGCCCACGTCGGCTCCTGCAGCGGGGGTGCGGCCGCGAAGCGGCGTCGCCGTGGCGGCGCGGACGACGTGATCGTCGACGCGGTCGCATCGACCCACGCCGTCACGCGGTCACCCCGGCATCACGGGTCTGCACCACGTTGTGGTGTGCCCGCGCACTCTCGCTGGAGTGCGAACGCGCACCCGGCAAGGTGCGCGGGCACGCCGAATAACGTCTCCCCATGGACGTCGTCCCCAATTTCCCCAATGTGCGGGCCCCATACCCGCAAGGCACCAAAGGCTGCTGATTCCCGACCCCAGATCGGGAGGCCCACGCCACGCCGACCCCTCGGCGTTGCATACCTCAACGTCTTTCGACGCCTGGTGCGAGGTCGAGTGTGTCACAGCGCTTTGCCCCCAGGAACCCCTATTTCCCCGATGCAGGGGTATCCCCTATTGGGGGGACCCCTGGGTAGGGGCATTAGGGGATCGGGATTTCCGTCGCGCGTCCCGAAGCTCGACACGGCCGGAATCACGCGGAAATCCGCGCGTCCCCGAGGGATCGCGCGTAGACTGAAAGTGCCTTCGACACGTGTTCGAACCGCCCCCAGCGGTGAAAGCGGAGTGTTTCCCCAAGCATGACGCGCGGCTGTGTCGGAGTCGTGGGCCCTCTCCTGAAACCCGTCCCCATGGGTAGCGGCGAGAGGGCCCGCGGGCCTTTCCGGGCCCGGTGCCCGCGTCGGGGGAGACCCTCAGCCAGCGCACCTAGGATTGATCCCTATGTGCGGAATCATCGGGTACGTCGGTCCTCGCCAGAGCCAGGACATCCTCATCGCGGGTCTCGCCCGTCTCGAGTACCGCGGGTACGACTCGGCGGGCGTCGCCGTCATCGACGGATCGGGTGAGCTGGGGATGCGCAAGCGCGCCGGCAAGCTCGCGGTGCTGCGCGAAGACCTGGAAGCCCACCCGCTCAACGACGGTACGACCGGGATCGGGCACACCCGGTGGGCGACGCACGGCGGCCCCACCGACGACAATGCGCACCCCCACCTGGCCGACGACGACAAGCTCGCCGTCATCCACAACGGGATCATCGAGAACTTCGCCGAGCTGAAGGACGAGCTCGTCAGTGACGGCTACACCTTCCTCAGCCAGACCGACACCGAGGTCGCCGCCGTGCTGCTCGGCCGCGAGTACCGCGCGAGCGGCGACCTCGTGGCCGCCTTCCGTGCCGTGGTTTCGCGCCTCGAGGGCGCATATACCTTGCTGGCCATGCACCGCGATCACCCGGGTCTCGTCGTGGGAGCGCGCCGCAATTCGCCCCTGGTCATCGGCCTCGGGGACGGCGAGAACTTCCTCGGCTCCGACGTCGCCGCCTTCGTCGAGCACACCCGCCACGCCCTCGCCATCGGCCAGGACGAGATCGTCGCCATCACCCCCTCGGGCGTCGAGGTCACCGACTTCGCCGGCCAGCCGGTCGAGGTCGAACCCTTCGAGGTCACGTGGGACGCCTCCGCCGCAGAGAAGGGCGGATGGTCCTCGTTCATGGCGAAAGAGGTCTCCGAGGAGCCCGAAGCCGTGGCGAACACCCTGCGCGGGCGCTTGCGCGACGGCCAGGTCGTCATTCCCGAGCTCGACGGACTCGACGAGCTCTTCCGCGACGTCTCCCGCATCGTGATCATCGCCTGCGGCACGGCCGCGTACGCGGGTCAGGTGGGCAAGTACGCGATCGAGCAGTGGTCACGGGTTCCTGTCGACGTCGAACTCGCCCATGAGTTCCGTTACCGCGACCCGGTGCTCGGACCCGACACGCTCGTGGTGTCGATCAGCCAGTCGGGCGAGACCATGGACACCCTCATGGCCGTCAAGTACGCCCGGGAGCGGGGAGCCAAGACGCTCTCCATCTGCAACACCCAGGGCGCCACCATCCCGCGCGAATCCGACGCGATCGTGTACACGCACGCCGGACCCGAGGTCGCCGTCGCGTCGACGAAGGCCTTCGTCGCCCAGATCACGGCCCTCTACCTCTTCGGGCTGCACCTCGCCCGCGTGCGCGGATCGCTCGACGCCGACACCATCGCCGACCACGTCCGCGAACTCGAAGCGATCCCCGACAAGATCGCCCAGATCCTGGAGCGGGAGCAGCCGCGCATCGAGCAGTTCGCGCACTGGATGGCCGACACCCGCTCGGTGCTGTTCCTCGGTCGCCATGTCGGCTTCCCGATCGCGATGGAGGGGGCCCTCAAGCTCAAGGAGCTGGCCTACATCCACGCCGAGGGCTTCGCCGCCGGCGAGCTCAAGCACGGTCCGATCGCACTCATCGAGGCCGGCCAGCCGGTCTTCGTCATCGTCCCCTCGCCGCGCGGGTCGGGGGAGATGCACCGCAAGGTCGTCTCCAGCATCGAGGAGATCAGCGCCCGCGGCGCCCGCGTCATCGCGATCGCCGAAGAGGGGGACGCGGCCGTCCTGCCGCGCGCCGACGAGGTGCTGCGCATCCCGCTGGCGGGCCCGCTGTTCGAGCCGCTGCTCGCAGTCGTGCCGCTGCACATCTTCGCGATGGGGCTCGCGACGGCGAAGGGGCTCGACGTCGACCAGCCGCGCAACCTCGCCAAGTCCGTGACCGTTGAGTGAGAACCCCCGAGTAGCCTCGGCGTCATGATCGTCGGCATCGGCGTCGACCTCGTCGACATCCCGCGCTTCGAGCGGTCGATCGCGCGCACGCCCCGCCTGGTGCCGCGGCTGTTCTCGCCTGCCGAGCGGATGCTGAAGCCGCGGTCGCTCGCGGCCCGTTACGCCGCGAAAGAAGCCCTCATCAAGGCGCTCGGCGGCTCGGACGGCGTGCATTGGACGGAGATCGAGATCGCCTCCGAAGCATCCGGTCGTCCCGTCTTCCGCCTTTCGGGCTCGACCGCCCGCGTGCTCGCCGAGCGGGGCATCACCGCGGTGCACCTCTCGATGAGCCACGACGCCGGGATCGCGACCGCCTACGTCGTCGCCGAGACGGGGGGCGCGGCGTGAGCCGCCTTCCCGACGGCGTGATGCGCGAAGCGCGCATCGACGTGGGAGCGATCAGCGACAACGTCCGCCACCTCCGCCGCCTCACCGACTCCGAGATCATCGCGGTCGTGAAAGCCGACGGGTACGGGCACGGCGCCGTGCGGTCGGCGTTCGCCGCGCTGCAGGGCGGGGCGACGCGCATCGGGGTGGCCGACGTCGCCGAAGCGCTGGCGCTGCGTCGCGCGGGCGTGCTCGCCCCCATCCTCGCCTGGCTGCACCCCCCGGGCGCCTCGTTCGCCGAGGCGGTGGCAGCGGAGATCGAGCTCGGCATCTCGAGCATCGACCAGCTGCTCGCCGCCGGAGCTGCAGCATCCGCCGATCGCCCCGTCGCCGTGCACCTGAAGATCGAGACCGGGTTGTCCCGCAACGGCATCGCGCCGCAGGAGCTGCGCGTCGTGTTCGCGGAAGCCGCCCGATTGGAACGGCTGGGCAGGGTGCGAGTCGTCGGGCTCTTCTCGCACCTGTCCAACACCTCGCGCGAAGACGACCTCGCCGCTCTCGCCGTCTTCCAGGAGGGCGTGATCGCCGCCGCCGCAGCCGGATTGAACCCGCCGCTTCGCCATATCGCGGCCACCCATGCGGCCATCGCGCTCCCCGAGACCCGGATGGGGTGCGTGCGGATCGGGATCGGTCTCTACGGGGTCTCACCGTTCGCCGATCGCTCCGCCGCCGACCTCGGCCTCCGCCCGGCGATGACCCTGCGTGCCGCCGTGGCGGCCGTCCGTCGGGTACCGGCGGGCACCGGCGTGTCCTACGGGTACACGTACCGCACCGCAGCCGACACCACCCTCGCACTCGTGCCGCTCGGCTATGCCGACGGCGTGCCCCGGCAGGCCTCGAGCCGCGGCCCGGTGCAGATCGGTGGCCGCCGTTTCACCGTCGCCGGGCGCATCGCGATGGATCAGTTCGTCGTCGATGTCGGCGACACCCCCGTCGCCGTGGGCGATGAGGCCGTGCTGTTCGGCGATCCCACCCTCGGTGTGCCCGCGGCGTCGGAGTGGGCGGATGCTGCCGACACGATCGATTACGACATCGTCACGGGCATCGGTCCACGCGTGCCGCGACGGCAGGTGACGGGATGAGCGTGCCCGAGGAGCTGCTCGGTACCCGAGAGGTCTCGTCCCCGGCCGAGATGGACCGGCTCGGACGGGCCATCGGCAGAGCGCTGGAGGCGGGCGACGTCATCGTGCTGAACGGTCCGCTCGGCGCGGGCAAGACGACCCTCACGCGGGGGATCGGCGCGGGTCTCGGCGTACGCGGACCCATTCAGAGCCCCACCTTCGTCATCGCCCGCACCCATCCTTCGCTGATCGGCGGCGTGCCCCTCGTGCACGTGGATGCCTACCGGCTCGGCTCCGCCGTCGAGCTCGACGACCTCGACCTCGATGTCGACGGGTCGGCGATCGTCGTGGAATGGGGCGCGGGCATGGCCGAACACCTCGCGGGCTCGTGGTGGCAGATCGACCTCGTCCGTCAGAGCGGCGGGCGCGGTATGGACTCGGCGTGCAACACCATCGCCGGCCACACCGCAGAGCTCGACGCCGACGCGCCGCGCACGGTCACGATCACCCGGCATCCTTGAGGGCCCTGATCACGGTGGCGAACGCCGCGAGCACCTCGAAGGGGCGCTCGATCGCCGCGAAGTGCCCCGCCCGCGGCAGCCTCACCGCGGCGAAATCGGGCACCCGGCGGGCGAACCAGGCATCGTCGCTCACGGGTGAGAAGACGTCGTGCGCCCCCGAGACCGAGCGGACGGGGCCACGGATGCGACGCCAGCGCCCGTCGTCGTAGGTGCGCGCCGCCCGTGCCGCCCGCACGAACGCCGCCGGGCGGATCTCGGTGGCCAAGGCCTCGCTCACCGAGCGGTCGACGCGGCTCGGGTGGCGGAAGAGCGGCGCGGTGAGCAGACGCAGCGCGCCGGTCGTCCGCAGCCCCGCGAGGAGCGGAGGAGTGGCGCGCCCCAGCAGGCGCAGAAGGCGCATGGCCAGCAGCATGCCGGCGAACCCGGGAAGACGTGCGGCGCTGCGCACCGGGTGGCGCGTCACCGCGCGCACACCTTCGCCGCTGGGAGACACGAGGCCGACCGCGAGCGTCTCCGCGGGGTGGCGTGCGGCGATGTCGAGCGCGATGACGCCGCCCAGGGAGTGCCCCACGATGCCCCAGCGCTCGTAGCCGAGGGAGCGGACGACCTCGACGATCGCCTCGGAGAGGCGCGGTACCGACGGCATCCGGGTACCGCTCTCGCCCCAGCCCGGCATATCGACGGCGATGACGTCGGTGAGGGGGCGTTCGGTGAGGTCGGAAGCCGCGAGCAGCGGCGTCCAGGTGCTCCAGCCGGCGGCAGCGCCGTGCAGCAGGATCAGAGCATGGCCGCCCGAACGGCGGCCGGCGAAGGCGGTGACCGGGCCGACCGCCGAGCGGACGACGACACGACTCAGCCCCACGCAGGCCGGGTTCATCTCGAGCCGCGACCCCCCGCCGCAGCCCACCCCATCGCCGACCTCGGGCACCTCGAGGGTGTTCAGCGTGGAGTTCGTCGGCGCACTGGCGGCGGTCGACACGGTCACACTTACTGTTCGGAGGGACCACGGAATCGGATTGTCGCCGCGCGACTACCCTGGAGAGGTGTTCCTCGGCATCGATACCTCGCTCGGCACGGCGGTCGCCCTCGTCGAAGCAGACGGAGTCGTCGTCGCCGAGGCCGAGAGTACGAACCCGCTGGGCCACGCCGAGGTGATCGGCGATCTGCTCGTTCAGGTCCTCGCTCACACCACGCAGCCGGTGACCCACGTGGCGGTGGGGATGGGGCCGGGCCCCTTCACGGGGCTCCGCGTCGGGATCGCCGCGGCCCGCGCCTTCGCGCTCGGGCAGTCGCTGCCCCTCGTTCCGGTCGCCAGTCACGACGCGATCGCCCTCGACGTGCTGCTGCACGGCGCCCTCACCGACACCGAGCCCGGTCGCTTCGCGGTCGTCACCGACGCCCGCCGCCGCGAGTTCGCCGTCACGGTCTACGAAGGTATCGACGACGATGGACTCCCTGTGCGGGCGGAGGAGACCGTGCTCGTTCCCCGCGACGACCTGGATGCTGCGCTCGAGCGGTCGGGGGCTCGCCGGGTGGAGGCGGGTGCTGTGCCGGCGTCATTCATCGCGCTGGTGGCTGCCCGAGCCGTTGCCGCCGGTCGCACGGTCGGACCGGCGGAGCCGCTCTACCTCCGAGCTCCCGATGTCACCGCTCCCGGTGCGCGCAAGCGGGTGGGCACATGAGCCGCCGCCGGGCGGGCGTCGACGATCTCGCCGCCATCATGCAGGTCGAGCGGGCCTCCTTCCAGGGAGACGCCTGGTCGGATGCGATCATGCGGGCCGAGCTCGAGAGTGAGCACAACTGGTACGTCATCGACGAGGAGGCCGGGCGCGTGCTCGGCTACGCGGGCCTGCGCGCACCGGTGGGCTCGAGCGATGCCGACGTCCAGACGATCGCGCTCGACGCCTCGGCTCGAGGCCGCGGGCGCGGGCGCGCCCTGCTGCGCGCTCTGCTCGCCGAGGCCGGGAACCGCGGAATCCGCGAGGTCTTCCTCGACGTGCGCGAGGACAACGCCTCGGCCCAAGCCCTGTACGTCTCGGAGGGGTTCGTCGAGATCGGACGGCGCCCCAACTACTATCCGGACGGCAACGTCGACGCGATCGTGATGCGCCTCGACCTGCCGGGCTGGCAGAGCGCTCGGGGGAGCGCATCCGCGTCGGAGAATCGCACCGATGTCGGAGGATCCACCGCGAACGATCCGACATTGGTGCCCATCTCCGACGATGCGGGAGCATGCACATGAGCGAACCCCTCGTCCTGGGCATCGAGACCAGCTGCGATGAGACCGGCATCGGCATCGTGCGGGGTCGCGCCCTCCTCTCCAACACGATCGCGTCCAGCATGGACGAGCACGCGCGCTACGGCGGCGTCGTGCCCGAGGTCGCCGCGCGCGCCCACCTCGAAGCGCTGCAGCCGTCGATCGAGGCGGCGCTGGCGGAAGCATCCGTTCGTCTCGAAGACCTCGACGCGATCGCCGTCACGAGCGGTCCGGGCCTGGCCGGCGCTCTGATGGTGGGCATCGGGGCGGCCAAAGCGCTCGCGGTCTCCCTCGGCAAACCGCTGTACGCGGTCAATCACCTGGTCGGCCACATCGCCGCGGACATTCTGGACACCGAGGCGGGGCCGCTGGAGTACCCCACGGTCGCGCTGCTCGTGAGCGGCGGACACACGTCGTTGCTGCTCGTTCGAGATCTGACGAGCGACGTCGAACTGCTCGGCGAGACCGTCGACGACGCGGCCGGGGAGGCGTTCGACAAGGTCGCCCGGATCCTCGGTCTGCCGTATCCCGGGGGCCCGGAGATCGATCGGGCGGCAGCGACCGGGGACCCGACGGCGATCCGCTTCCCCCGCGGCCTGTCCCGGGCTTCCGACCGCGCCGAACACCGCTTCGACTTCTCGTTCTCGGGATTGAAGACCGCCGTCGCCCGCTGGATCGAGCAGCGCGAAGAGGCCGGCGAACCCGTGCCGGTCGCCGACGTCGCCGCCTCCTTCCGCGAAGCGGTGGTGGACGTGCTCGTCACGAAGGCACTCGACGCGTGCGCCCACTACGGGGTACCCCGCTTGCTGCTCGGTGGCGGAGTCGTGGCCAACCGTCGACTGCGCGAGGTGGCTCTCGAGCGGGCGGCAGCGGCCGGGGTGACGGTGCGGATCCCCCCGCTGCAGCTGTGCACCGACAACGGTGCGATGATCGCCGCCTTGACGGCCGAGCTCATCTCGGCCGGCCGCGAGCCTTCGTCGCTGGGGTTCGGCGCCGACTCGACGCTCCCGGTGACGGAGATCCAGGCATGAGCGAGTCCGGGCGTCTCCCTGACCCCGCGGCACCTCTTCCCGACCTGCCGGGTCCGCCTCCACCGCTGCCCGACCTTGCCGCCGTCGAGGCGTCGATCGATCCGGTGCCGGTGACGACGGCGATCCCGCCGGGCGCACCGCTCGTGCCCGAGGCCGCGACGCCGAGCGCGATCCCGACGACTGCTCCGGCCGAGAGCGAGATGGTGGGGTGGCAGCCGATCCGGCCGCGCAGGACCCGGCCGGTGCTCGCGCGGTGGGCACTGGGTCTGGCCATCGCGGCGCTTCTGGCGTCGCTGCTCGTGGGATGGATGCTGCCGCTGGGGCTCGTTGCCATCGTGCTGGGCGTCGTCAGCGCCCGCCGACCCGGCGAGAATCGTGCCTTCGCCGTGTGGGCGATCGTGCTGGGTGCGGCGTCCGCGCTCTACAGCGCCGGCTGGCTGCTGTGGGCGGCCTGGCAGCTCGGCGTCGTGGGCTGACTCATTCCACGCGGTCGGCGAGCAGCGCCAAGCGCTTCGATCCGACGCGGGTGAGCAGCAGGGTCGCCGATTCCTTGCCCTGGAGTTTGAGCTTGCCGCGCATCGATGCGGGGTCGACGTCGACGCCGCGCTTCTTGATCTCGAGGCGGCCGATGCCGCGTGCCCGCAGCACCCTCGACAGCGCCCGCGGGTCGAACGGCACCTCCTCGCGCACGCGGAACGACGACACGAACGGCGAGGTGATCGCCGCGTCCGAGGTGAGGTAGGCGATCCCCGGTGCGAGCATCCCGGCGTCGAGGGCCCGCGCGACGTCGCCGATGAGGCGCGCGCGGATGACGGCGCCCTCGGGCTCGTGCACGAAGGCGCCGAGTTCGCGGACCGGTGCATCCTCGCTGTCGGCGGGACTCGTCAGCTCCCACGCGGCGTCGCCGCGCACGACGAGCGCCGCCCGGCGCACCCCCTCGCGGGCGAGGGCTCCCGACCACAGCACCAACTCGATGGTCGACCCGTCGGCGCTCACCCACTGCGCCTCGACATCGTCGGGTACATGGTCGCGATCGAATCCGGGCCCGAGCTTCATCCCGCCCGGCAACCGCCGGAGGGTGTCGAAGGCCCAGTCGAGAGGCGGTGAGTAATCGGCGGCCGACACGCGGGTCGTCTCGGCGTGCCCCGCGGTGCGTCGAGCCGGGTCCAACCACACCGCATCGACGCCCGTGAGGTCCTGCGTCTCCGCGGTGCCGTGACGCACGCTCACGCTGTCACCGAAGGGCGCGAGGTTGTAGGCGGCGACCGCGGCGGTCACCTCGTCGGCCTCGACGGCCTCGACCCGCAGGCCGATGCCGGCGAGTCCCATCGCGTCGCCGCCGATGCCGCAGCCGAGGTCGGCCACGGTGTTCATCCCCGCCGCGCGGAACCGGCCGGCGTGGCGTGCGGCGATGGAAAGCCGGGTCGACTGCTCCAGACCGGCGGGGGTGAACAGCATCCGCTCGGCGAAGTCGCCGAACTTCGCAATCGCCCGTGCGCGCAGGCGCGCCTGGCCGACGACGGCCGACACCAGCTCCGGAGGGTTGCCCGCCGCCCGCAGCCGTGACACCACGCGCGTGACGTCGTCGGCGGAGAGGGGCTGGGCGGAGGTCTCATCGAGCAACCGCAGCCCCTCGGGGGTCAGCAAGGCGGTCAGCTCGGCGATATCCACCTCCCCACCCTAGGTGGGGCGGGTCCGCTCCCCCCCGGAGAGGCCCCTAGTGGCGGACGGAAAACCCCGCATGGGGTTGCGGAATGCGCGGAGGCTCCCCCGATGCGGTGGTCGCAGCCCCGCTCGTACTGTGACGTCTACAACACACGTCGGGGTGCATGGCCCCGGGAATGGTACAGGGATCATGGCCTTCAACGACAACACCTACGACGCGTCGATCGACACCGTGGTGCGCGACTCGTTCAACGACGACAACACGAACACCCTCTCGGCGAACGTCACACTGACGGACTCGTTCACCACGGACAACTCCGAGGACCACAGCGGTGACAGCACGCTCAACCTCACCGACTCCTTCCACGAGGACTCCTACAACACCGACAACGAGTGGAACGACTCCGCCAACGAGAACTCGTACAACCACGCGGTCGATGCTTCGGACAACTCGACGCACTCCTACGTCGACGCATCGGTCAACGACTTCTCCACGAACGCCGGCGTTCGCAGCTACGACACCGGTTTCGGCTCGGTCAGCCTCGCCGGTGGCGCGGGGGGCGGAGGCGACGTCATGATCTCGGGACACTCGACGATCGTCGATCAGTCCGTGAACGCCAACATCGCCGCCGACGGCCCGGTGTGGCAGTACTCGGGCAGCGAGTCGGTCGTCGCATCCGGCACCGATTCCCTCGCCGCGGGTGACGACATCGACATCTCCACGACGATCGACGAGTCGACGAACATGTACGCCGGCGGAGACGTCAACGTGGGCAACGACACGACGATCACCACCGTCGTCGACTCGTACAACACCCACAACGAGACGTCGACGTGGACCGACAACTCGACCGACGTCGAGATCGACGACTCGTTCAACGACTACTCCGAGACCTACACGGCGACGGAATCGTTCAACTCCGACACGTCTCTGTTCGCCGACACCGACGTGGACCTCGACGTCGACGCGATCATCGACAGCAACGCCGCCGCCATCACCGGGGACGTCGACCTCTTCTGAGCCGGTTGCCCGGTCGCCGAATCGACGAGACTCCGACGGCCGGGCGACCCCCACCCCCCGACGAGCGTGGCCTGGCCGCGACGCTCTGATAAAGAAAGTGAGCACCCCATGGTTCTCGACGACAACGAGTTCGACGCCTCGGTGGATACCCGACTGCGCGACTCCTTCAACACCACGAACACCACCAGCACGACGCTCACCGCGAACCTCGACGGTGTCGGCAACGTCGACAACAGCACCGACCACAGCGGCGCGACCGACGTGGGCGTGACCGGTTCGTTCCAGGACGGCTCCTACAACACCGAGAACGAGTGGAACGATTCGGGCAACACCGGGTCGTACAACGAGTCGTGGGACCTGTCAGACAACTCCACCCACAGCTACACCGACGCCTCTGAGAACGACGGCTCGGTGAACGCCGGTGTGCGTACCTACAGCACCGGGTTCGGCGACGTCACCCTGGGTGCCGGCGGCGGCGCGGGCGGGGCAGGAGACGTCTGGGTCAACGCGAACTCGACAATCGTCGACCAGTCGGTCAACGCGAACATCGCCTCCGGTTCGGGGGTGCACACCTGGTCGGGCAACGAATCGGTCGTGGCATCCGGCGACGGCGCGATCGCCGCCGGCGGCGACATCGACATCTCGCGCTCGCTCGACGCCTCCACCGACATCCGGGCGTTCGGCGATGTCAACCTCGGCAACGAGACCACCGTCACGACGGTGGCCGGATCGTTCAACGTCGAGAACGAGACCTCGACCGAGACCGACAACTCGGTCGAGTGGGACATCGAGGAATCCGGTAACGACTACTCCGAGTCGTACACGGCGAACAACTCGTTCAACGACGAGTTCACCGCCATCGAGACGAACGACTGGGACATCGACGCTGACGTCATCTGGGGGAGCGAGGAGGCCGTCGTCGCCGAAGACGTCGACGTGGACCTCCCGCCGCTGTGACGTCAGCGCAATTGTGAGCGACTCGATCGTTCACCCATCCGATGACCCCGGGGCGGAAGGCACCCCGCCCCGGGGTCATCGTTTCCTGCTGTCCGCGATACCCGGCCCGCGTGCGCGGGCCACCGTTTCGTCCCGCACTCGGGGGCGCCGTTGTTTGGAGATCTCGTGACCCGACCCGCCCGCCTCGTCCCGGAGTCTCCTGCTCCGCCCGCCACCGTCGCCGGGGAGGGGGCCCAGGACCTCGTCGACCTGGTCGAGGCGACCCGGGTGCTCACCGAAGCATCCGGACGTACCGATCTGGCGACGAAGCTGACGCACGCCCGCGCGCGGCTGCTGGATCCGCACGTGCGGGTGCTCGTGGTGGGTCAGTTCAAGCAGGGCAAGAGCAAGCTGGTCAACGCCCTGGTCAACGCGCCGGCGTGCGCGGTCGACGACGACGTCGCCACCAGCGTCCCCACCTCCGTGGGGTACGCCGCGGATGCATCGGCGGCCGTCTTCGTTCGCCAGGACGGTGCATCCCCCGATGTCCCGCTCGAACGCCGGCCCGTTCCGCTCGATCAGCTGACCGAGGTCGTCTCGGGTCACATCGACGGTGACATCGTCGGGGCGGAGGTACTGCTGCCCCGCGAGATCTTGAAGGGGGGCCTGCGCATCGTGGACTCGCCCGGAGTGGGCGGCGTCGAATCGACGCGCTCGCTGTCGACGCTGGCCGCGCTGTCCACCGCGCACGCGGTGCTGCTGGTGTCCGACGCCTCCCAGGAGTACACCGAGCCCGAGGTGCAGTTCCTCCGCCACGCTTTGAGGGTGTCTCCGAACGTCGCCGCCGTGCTGTCGAAGACCGACATCTATCCCTCGTGGCGGGAGATCGAGCAGACCGACCGCTCCCATCTCGGCGAGGTGGGGGAGATCCCGATCTTCGCCGTGTCGAGCGATCTCCGCCTCATCGCGGCCGAGCAGCAGGACCGAGAGCTCAACGAAGAGTCCGGTTTCCCCGCGCTGGTGTCGCACCTGCGCCGGGATGTGCTCGGCCGGGCCGAGGCCCTGCACCAGCGAGCGGTCGCCCACGACGTCGCCTCCGTCGTGGATCAGCTCGCGATGGCGGTGACCTCCGAACTGAAAGCGCTGCAGCACCCCGAGAGCACCCCGCGCATGATCGCCCAGCTGGAGGAGGCGAAGAGCCGCGCCGACGACTTCCGCAGCAGGTCCTCTCGCTGGCAGGTCACGCTGAGCGACGGTATCTCCGACCTGATCGCCGACACCGAGCACGACCTCCGCGATCGGCTGCGCAAGGTGCAGCGCGACGCCGAGGCGTCCATCGAAGAAGGCGACCCGGGTCCGATCTGGGATCAGATCGCCCAATGGCTCGACGAACGCGTGGCTGCGGCGGTGTCGGAGACCTTCGTCTGGACCGACGAGCGCTCGCAGTGGCTCGCCGAACGAGTGGCGGAGGAGTTCATGGTCGGAGAATCCGCCCTCCCGCTGCTGGCCGCCACCGATACCGAGGGACTCCTCGACCCCGTGGAGGAGCTGCAGTTCCTCGAGGAGGGCAGGATGAACGCGGCCGAGAAGATCTACATCGGTGTCCGCGGGTCGTACGGCGGCGTACTGATGGTGGGCCTCGCCACGAGCCTCGTCGGCCTGGCCCTGATCAATCCGCTCTCGCTCATCGCCGGCGTGCTCGTCGGTCGCCGCGCCTACCGGGAAGACATGTCCTCCCGCTTGTCCCGCCGTCAGGCCGAGGCGAAGAACCTGGTGCGCCGGCACATCGAGGACATCGTGTTCCAGGTGGGCAAGCAGCTGAAAGACCGACTGCGCCTCGTGCAGCGCTCCACGCGCGACCACTTCTCCACCATCGCCGAAGAACTGCACCGTTCCCTGGCGGAGGCGGTCATGGCCGCGAAGCAGGCGGCCGCTACCTACACCGCCGATCGGGACGGTCGGATCCAACAGCTCCAGGCCCATCATCGACGGATCGAGGCCCTGCGCTCCCGAGTGCCGGCGCTCGAGTCGGCCACCGTGTCCGAGCCGGTGCGCTCGTGACCGGCACGAGCATCACCGACGTCGCGGACTTCGTCGACGAGGTGCGCGATCTCTACCAGGACGACCCGGAGTTGTCCGTCACCCTCGACGAGTACCGGGCACGCCTCCGTGAACCGCTGCGTCTGGCGATCGCGGGAATCGTGAAGGCGGGCAAGTCCACCCTCCTCAATGCGCTCATCGGGGAGCAGATCGCCCCCACCGACGCGGGGGAGTGCACCCGCACCATCACGTGGTACCGCTATGCGCCGACTCCCAGCATCACCGTCCACCTGCGTGACGGGGGTGTCGAGCGCCGTCCAGTGCGGCGCGTCGAGGGGCGGCTCGTCCTGGATCTCGGGGGACGTACCGCGGAAGAAGTGGCGTGGATCGATGTCGGCTGGCCGTCGGAGAACCTTCGCGGTCTCGTGCTCATCGACACCCCCGGGATCGCCTCGCTCACGGCCGCCAACTCTCAGCGTTCGACGTCTTTCCTTCTGCCCCAGGACGCGCCCTCGGCCGCGGACGCCATCGTCTACCTGCTGCGACACGTGCACGCGGCCGATGTGCGCTTCCTCGAGGCCTTCCGCGACACGGCGGCCGGTGTCGGTCAGACCGTCAACGCCGTGGCGGTGCTCTCACGCGCCGACGAGGTCGGCTCGGGTCGCATCGATTCGCTGCTGTCCGCCGCCAAGATCGCCGACCGTTACCGACGCGACCGAGAGCTGCGCTCGCTCGCGCTCGATGTCATCCCGGTGGCGGGTCTTCTCGCCGAGGGCGGCCGCACCCTGCGCGAGAGCGAGTTCATCGTCTTCCGCAACCTCGCCGGGCTCGACCGCGAGGCCCGGGAGCGGCTGCTCGTCTCCGTCGATCGGTTCACCCGTCCGACGGACGACACCTCCGTGAGCGTCGACGCGAGACGCGCACTCTTGGCACGTTTCGGTCTCTTCGGCGTGCGCCTGGGTGCCGCCCTCGTCCGGGGAGGCGCGCGCACCTCATCGGAGCTGGCGGAGCGTCTCGTGCAGCAGAGCGGGCTGATCGAGCTGCAGCGCTTCGTCGCCCAGCAGTTCCGCTCCCGCGCTTTCGCGCTCAAGGCCCGGGGCATCCTCCAGGGCATCGACGACGTGCTCCGAGAGAACCCCCGCCCGGGGGGTGACGCTCTCCTGGGCGTGCTCGAACGCCTCACCTCGCGCAGTCACGATCTGCGGGAGCTCTCGCTGCTGGCAGAGCTGCGCACCGACCCGCCCCGGCTCGACGAGTCCGAGATCGAGGAGGCTGAGCGCATCGTCGGCGGCGCCGGTACCTCCGTGGTCGAACGGTTGGGCCTCGCAGAGGGAACGGGCCGTGCCGAGTGCGCCGAGCGGGCCGATCAGCTTCTCGCGCGGTGGCGCAGCCTGAGCGAATCGCCTCTTACCGACCGGCACACCGCCTCGTTCTGCCGCATGGTGGTGCGCAGCGTCGAGGGGATCGTGTCACAGCTCCCCGGACGATCCACCGGCGACATTGCCACTGCGCCGGACGTCCTGCTGGCGGGCAGTCCATCGGAGCGCGCCGGGTAGGACGCAGAACAGCTGGCCGAGGAGGGCGAGGCCGAGCTGCAGGAGCAGCAACCGTTCGAGAGGCACGCCCCGCTCGCCCAGCGCAACGAGCTGACGAATGGCCAGGAACACTGCGCCCTGCAGGATGAGGGATGCGAGCAGCCACCACCGCACTCCCAGTCGCCGATTGGCGAACGAGACGAGCAGCGTCACCTGTACCAGGAGCAGAGCCACCAGCGCGCCGAAAGCCGACCAGTAGATGATGTCGGAGGCCGTCGTGTACGTCTCCTCCGCGCGCGTGCCGTCCACACCCCGGATCAGCGCGGCGATGTCGGGCTGGAGGGGCTGGCGGATCACGAAGAGGTAGACCACGCCCACCGCGCCGACCAGCAGCGACAGCACCCAGCTCAGCTGACTCAGCCGCACCGAGAAGGGTGGCGGGAGCTTCACCACGACCGGAGCGCCCGGCTTATCGACCAGGGAAGGACGCACAGGGGCCGTGCGCCCTTCCCCGTTCGACGTCGGTGCGTCGCGATGACGCTCGACGGCGGCCGCGTCAGGAGCGCGGCCCCCGCTCTCAGAAGGTGTCACCGTCGGTGGTGTCATCGACGATCGCCGCGTCCTCGGAACCGAAGACGGCGTCGCTGTCGCTGCTCACCGTGGTGTCGGTGTAGACGGCGTCGGAGCTGTTGAAGGAGTCCGTGCTCGCCACGGTCGTGGAGTCGTCGTTCAGCGATTCGTCGACCACGACTTCGGTGGACGAATCGGTGGTGGTCGACGTGTCCGTGTCCTCGTTCATCGAGTCGTCGATGACGGTGACGTCGGTGTCGTTGCCGAGGTTCACGTCGTCGCCGGCGCCGATGTTCGTGGAGTTGTCCTCCGTCTGCTCGACCGAGGCGTCGTCGCCCGCGGCCATCGAGTCGTCGCCGGAGGCGACCACCGAGTCTTGGTCGAACACCTGGGTGACATCGCCGTCCGCCCAGATGTTCTGGTTGACCGACTGGTCCACGATGGTGTCGCGGTCATCCACCCACTGAAAGTTCGAGGTGATGTTGTTGACCTCGCGAACGACCGGGTCGACGTCGGGATCGGGCTGAACGGACTGCCGCGCGGTGGAGGGGAGCACGGCCGCGGGCGAAACGGCGGCTCGCTCCGCGATCACCGGCGCCACGGCGCACACGTCTGCGGCGCTCACGTTGTTCAGCCCCCGAGCGGCCATCGCGCCTTGGGGATCTTCTTCGAACTCGGCTGCCGCGGTCGGATCCCGCAGCAGGCTGAGAATGAATTCGATCAGTGCATCTGCCATCGTCGCCAGCGTCACACTCATGGGGTGCTCCTCACACGTCTTCGTTGATATCGAACGTAAAGCTTCGGCGGGCGCACCGCGTCGGTGGTAGCCCCGCATCCCCGCGGACCCCACTAGGGGGTAACGGGGCGGCCGCGGGGGAGTACGCGCCGCGGCCGGTCGCAGCCGGTGCGGACATCAGCCGCGGTCCTCGGCGCGGGCGCTCATCACGGTGCGCAGTTTCGCGATCAGGTCCGAACGCGAGGTGGCGCCCAGCCGCCGGCGGATGCGCGCGATGTGGTGTTCGGCCGTGCGCGGTGAGATGAAGATCGACTCGCCGATCTCGGCGTAGGTCTTGCCCTCGAGCACGAGCACGGCCACTTCGCGCTCCCGCGCGCTGAGCACCTCCGCGGCGCTGGGGGAGGCCGTTGCCTCCTCGGCCGACGACGTCTCGCCCTCGCTGAACAGCGCCTTCTCGCGCGGGTGCAGCTGACGCGCGCAGGCGAGCAGGCGCCCGATCTCGCGGCGGTCGGTCGAACGTCCGGCCGCGTAACTGGCCAGTCGCGCTCCGTCCCAGGCGAGACCCACCTCGGCCAGCCCGAGGGCGGCCGCTTCGATGGCATCCACGTCGACGGCGCCGCCGAGCACGTCGGTCCACACCCGCCCGGCCTGCGCCATGCGCGCTGCCGGTCGGGAATGAGCGGATGCTGCGACCAGCGCGCGCGCGTGGGGCACGAGGCCGTCGGGTTCGTTGCGCAGGATGCTGGCGTGCAGCCCCGCCCAGTGCAGGTGGGCCGACCACAGCGGCGGATCCCCGAGGCGTGAGACGGCGGCGAAAGCGCTGTCGAGGTGGGGGCGGATGCGATCGAAGTCACCCAGGCGGGCCGCGGTCAGGGTGAATTCCGTCAGCGGGTGCAGGGTGTACAGGTCGAATTGGGCGCGCAGGATGCTGGCTCGCGCGTTCTCCCACGCCTGGGCGAGCGCCGCCGAATCGCCGTACCGGCGGGCGAGGGCGACCTCGACCGCGTCGGCGAGCAGCCGATCACGGGGGCTCAGCGGCCCTCCGGCGAGAGCGAGGCCCAGCGAGTGCTTCGCCTCCACCGGGCGCTCGCGTTGCACCAGCACCCACGCCTGCCAGAGGCGCAGGCGCGCGCGAGCCCAGCCGCCCGCCTGCTCCGAGTCCAGCGCGTGGTCGAGCACGCTCTGCGCTGCGATCGGGTCGCCCATATTGAGTGCGGTGGCGGCGGCGAGGATCGCGGGCAGCTCGCAGATGGGTCCGACGCTCGCCGCGGCGGAGTACATCTCCGATGCCCGGACGAGGGATCCGAGCGTGTCGACGGCGGCGGCCGTCACGCTCGAGCGGACGCCCCGGGTCAGCAGGTCCAGCGAGACGGAGAGGGTGGCGGGCTGCGTCCGCCCGGGCGTGACCTTGCCGAGCCGATCGAGGGCCTCGACGTCGGCGGCGCCGACCGCAGCGATCGTGGCGTGGGCCATCTCCTCCGCGGTGTCGATGTCGCGGCCGGCGAAGGTCGCGTCGCTGAGAGACAGATCGCCGCGCGCAGCCCAGACGGCAGCGCCGGTGATCGCGGCGCTCGCGCTGGGCGGGGTGTCTCTCCCGGCCAGTTCATCGATGAGGGAACCGGCGGCGTCGATCTCCCCCATCGCCCACGCCGCACGCGCCCGCCGCTCGATGACGATCGCACCCTCGGCGCCGGCATCCGTAGCCCCCCGGTAGAGCTCCGCGGCCCGCCGCGGGTCGCGAGCCAGCACGTCATCGCCCAGTGCGAGCAAAGCCTGCACGATGCGCGGATCACGGACGCTCCCGACAAGCTCGGTCGGCGGAAGGCTCGCGGACGTGTCGTACGACGCGGCGTACTCCTCGATGAGGCGCTCGACCGGTACGGTCGCGCGCACGGCCTGGGCGACGACCGGTGCGGGCAGGCCGTTGCGTTGCAGCAGCCCGGCGGCGTACCCGGCCAAGGCGGTCTGCTCGGTGAGCGGCGACGGGTTGCCCACGCTCTGGGCCAGGCACGCCGCGACGACGGCGGCGCGGGTGGCGGCGTCGAGGCCGTCGAGGCGGTGCGCGATGAGGTCGCGGAGACTCTCGCTGACACTGGAGTGGGGCCCGCCCGGGCAGGTCAGGTCATCGTGGACCATGATCGCCTCGGACACCAGCCAGCTGAAGCGGGAAGTGAGTTCGAGGATGTCGTCGAGGCAGCGCCGTTCCATGAGCCGCCCGGTCTCGGCCAGGTGGGCGGAGACCTCCGTGGCGCTGACGTGTCCGAGCACGATCGGCGGGTGCGACCGCTCGAGTTCGGCGGCGACCTTCACGAGCATGTCGGGCAAGGGCCACGATCGGGTGGCGACGATGAGCGACGCGGCCGGGTCGGCCACGCGGTTCGCGATCGCCTCGAGGGTTTCGGCATCGGCGAGGTGGGCGTCGTCCACGACCATCACGTGATCGTCCGGAACGTCGGCGACATCGGCGGCGGAGGCCGCTGACCAGACGGCGAGGCCGCGTTCCGCGAGGAGGGAGGTCAGTTCACGCAGCAGCCGGGTCTTGCCGGAACCGGCGGTACCGACGACGAGCAGGCGTATGCCCACACCTTCGGTTCCGAGGGTGTTGACGTGCGTGCGAGCTGAACGGGGCAGGAGTGTGGGCGCCGGGGCAGCAAAGGCCGAGGCAGCCGACGTACGAGTCGACATGGTTGCGTATCCGTCGCCGGGTCAGGCGGTCGTGGACGGGTCGACGGTCTCGGAAGGCGCGGGATCCGCTGGAGGCGCCTCCGACGGTGCCGGGTCCGACGGTGGATCCGCTGCCGGAGTCTCGGTGGGCGTCGGATCGGCCGGCGGATCCGTCGGTGTCGGCTCGGGGGCCGGGTCGGACGGGACGGGTTCGGGGGTCGGGCTCGGATTCTCCTCGGCCGGTGTGGTCGGCTCCGGCTCCGGGTCGACGGTCGGCTGAGGCGCCGGCGTCTGCGGCGCGTCATCCCGCGTGTCGGCGGTCGACGGGTTCGACGGCGACTCACCCGAGGGCTTCGTGGGGCTGTCGTTGCGCGGGGCCGGGGCGGGCGGTGTGTCGCCAGTGGCCTGCTGCGGGGCGGGGGAGGTGGGCGTCGGCACGACGCCGCGAGCCTTCGCCTTGGCGCCCCCGAAGTCGGAGCGCGGCGATTGCGGCCCGCTCTCGGGCACCACCGGCTTCTCCGCCTCGACCTCCGCCTCCGACTCGGTGGGGAACGACACGAGCTGGGCGGGTTCGTTCAGCTGCACCTCCGAACCGAGGGCTCGGGCGTCGTCGAGGAAGAGGGCGGCGGGCGCCGACACCTCGGGACTGTGCGTGCCGAGGGCGGATGCGCTCGTGACGACGATGCCCGCCGCCACGACCAGGGAGCCCGCGACCACCATCACCGAGGAGGGCGTCCGCCGGAACCACGGCCGCCGGCTCGCGGCGACGGGGGCGGCGGTGGCGACCAGCTCGGCGAGCGGGTCGGCGTCAGCATCGGCATCGACCACGGCTGCGGCGAGAACGCGCGCGTTCGCAGCATCCGCCGCCACTCGCGCTGCACCCAGCGCGATGATCGCCTTCGGGTCGGCGTCGATCGCGATCGGGCGCTCGAAGGTCTCGGACAGCAACTGCGCGATGCGCGGGATGCGCGATGAGCCGCCGGTGAGGAGGATCGCGTCGACACCGTCGGCGTCGATCTGCGCGCGATCGAGCGCGCGGGCGAAGCACTCGACGGTGCGCGCCAGATCGGGCTCGATCATGTCTTCGAACTCGACGCGCGTGAGACGGATGGTCTCCTGCGTGCCCCCGGCGAGCACCGGGATGACCGCTTCCGAGTCGAAGGAGAGCGATTCCTTCGCTTCGACGCATTCGCGACGGAGGGCGTTCACCGACAGTCGACCGCCCGGCGCGTCGAGGAGCGCGGCCACGGCGGGTCCGCCGGCGCGCAGCACGTGGCGGATCACGACGTCGTCGAAGTCGGCGCCGCCCAGATCGGGCAGACCGACCGGCTCGCCGACGACGCGCACCGTGCCGTCTGCGGCTTTGCGCAGCACCACGGCGTCGAAGGTGCCACCGCCGAGGTCGTACACCGCGAGGGCGTGCCCTTCGGCGAGCGGATTGGTCGATTCGTAGTGGCGGGCGGCAGCCTCGGGCTCGGTGATGAGCTCGGCCTCGCCCCAGCCCCGCTGAGCGAGAGCATCGGCGACGAGGGTGCGGCGATGCTGTCCCCAGCTCACCGGCACGGTGATCGCGATCCCCGCGGGGTGGCCGCCCTCCCGCTCGTTCGCGACGCCGATGACCCAGGCGACCGTGGCCGCGTAGAGGTCTTCCGCCGCGAGACGCCGGTCGCCGGCCACGATCGGCACGTCGTCGCCGACGCGACGTTTGAACTCCCGCACCAATCGGTCGGGCCGAGAGGCCCCGCGCCGCTCGGCGGCGTCGCCGAAGAGGAGTTCCCCCTCGTCGACGTACACCGCCGTCGGCGCGATGTCGGATGATCGCCCCAACGGCAGCACCGTCGAAACGAAGCTGCCGTCAGAACTACGTCTGGCGACAGCTGCTGCGGTACGACTGGTCCCCAGGTCGACCGCAAGAAAATATGGAGCCGGCATTACTATTTCCCCCTTTGAGGGATGCACGAACGTGCTTCCCCAGCACCGCGTGCACACCCCTGTGCACGCCGTGTTCCCCGTCGCTTCGCGGCCCCTGCTAGGCGACTGTTTGGCGAAAGTATGGCACAGGATTCCGCCGAGCGGAATGGGTTCCCAGCGCCTTGCGGGTTGGCACTCGCGTTGCATGAGTGCCAGCAGTTCCCTAGACTTGCGTTAGCACTCTCCCCGTGTGGGTGCTAACAAGTCTTCTGTACCGAAGCGTGAAGAAAGAAGAGGTAGACCGTGTCGGTTTCCATCAAGCCGCTCGAGGACCGCATCGTCATCCAGCAGGTCGAGGCAGAGCAGACCACCTCCAGTGGGCTCGTCATCCCCGACACCGCCAAGGAGAAGCCCCAGGAGGGCGAGGTCGTGGCCGTCGGCCCCGGTCGCATCGACGACAACGGCAACCGCGTTCCGATCGACGTTGCCGTCGGCGACCGCGTCATCTACAGCAAGTACGGCGGCACCGAAGTGAAGTTCGGCGCCGACGAGTACCTCGTGCTCTCGGCTCGCGACGTCCTGGCGGTCGTTGTTCGCTGATCGCAGTTCTGTCGAAGGGCCCGGATGCTTCCCAGCATCCGGGCCCTTTCTCTGTTCCCTGCGACTGTCGGACCGGTCGGACGGATGGCAGGAATCCGCTCGATCTCGGCAGCTGCGCCCGCCGGCTGCGCGGCTCGGCCGGGAGTGCCCGACGTAGGCTGGGGAGGTGACAGACCGGATGACCCAGCCCGCACCCGGTTCCGAGGCCGCAGCCTCTCGCGAGACCGCTCTGGGCGGGATCTACGCCTTCGTCGCGTACCTCATGTGGGGCTTCCTGCCGCTGTATTTCCTTCTCCTGGTGCCCACCGGCGCGTGGGAGGTCGTGGGGTGGCGGATCGCGCTGTCGCTCGTCTTCTGCATCGTTCTCCTCGCCGTCATCCGCGGGTGGTCCGCCCTCTGGGCGATCGTGCGCCAGCCCCGGCTGCTCGCCCTGACCGCCCTCGCGGGCGCATTGATCTACGTCAACTGGCAGGTCTTCCTGATCGGCGCCCTCAGCGGACACGTCATCGAGACGAGCCTCGGCTACTTCATCAACCCGATCGTCACCGTGCTGCTCGGCGTCCTCGTGCTGCGCGAACGCCTCCGCATCACGCAGTGGGTGGCGATCGGCATCGCCGTGATCGCTGTCGTCGTCATCGTCGTCGGCTACGGCACCTTCCCCTGGATCGCGCTGACGCTCGCCGCCTCCTTCGGGCTGTACGGGCTTGTGAAGAAGCAGATCGGTCCGGCGGTGGATGCTGTCAGCGGGCTCACCCTCGAGTCGTTCTGGTTGCTCCCGGTCGCGCTCGTGCAGCTCGGGATCGTCGCGGCGACCGGTGGCCTCACGCTCTTCACCGCCGGCCCCGGCCACGCCGTGCTGCTCCTCCTGGCAGGCGCGGTCACCGCGACGCCGCTGCTGTTCTTCGCAGCGGGCGCGCGCCGCGCGCCGCTCATCCTCGTCGGGCTGCTGCAATTCGTGGCGCCGATCCTGCAGTTCATCACGGGCGCCTTCCTGCTCGGCGAGCCGATGCCGCCCGAGCGGTGGGTCGGCTTCGCCCTCGTGTGGGTGGCGCTGATCCTCCTGACTGCCGACTCCATCGTGGCCGCGCGTCGTGGCCGTTCCGCCGTCCCGGATGTCGCCGACCTGACCTGATCCGAGGTCGTCGCGGAGCGGGCGCAGCCGACTCCGCGCGGGGAGACGGCAGCATCCGCCGTTCATAACGATTCGGTCGCGTTACACAGCGTTAACGAACGGCAACACTGCGGAGACGAGCGGCCCAATAGGTTTAGGGCACTGGGCAGGCTTCCCGAGCCGTGCCCGCGTTCATCCACAGCAAGGAGCAACATGAGCGTCATCACACGTTCGCGTGCAGGCAAGATCATCGGCGGTATCGCCGTTATCGGTGCCAGCGCGCTCGTCATGGCCGGCTGCGCCGGAGGCACCAGCGGCAGCGAAGCCTCCGGTTCTTCCGAACCCGATGCCGGAACAGGAGCGGTGTCCGAGGCGGACGGCGTCTTCCACGTCGGCACGATCCTGCCCCAGACCGGCAACCTGGCGTTCCTCGGCCCGCCCGAGATCGCGGCCGTTCAGCTCGCCGTCAACGACATCGAAGCGGCCGGCGACGCCTTCCCCTTCACCACCGAGCTCACCGAGCGCGACTCCGGTGACACCACGACCGACATCGCGACCCAGTCCGCCGGCGAGCTCGTCGACGCGGGTGTCGACATCGCGATCGGCGCCGCCTCCTCGGGCGTCTCGTTCACCTTCGTCGACCAGTTCGTCGACGCGGGCATCGTGCAGATCTCCCCGGCGAACACCTCGCCGGACTTCACCGACTACGACGATGACGGCTACTACTGGCGTACCGCTCCCTCGGACGTGCTCCAGGGCCGCGTGCTGGGTAACCTCATCGTCGGAAACGGCGCCGAGAAGGTCGGCATGATCTACGTCAACGACCCCTACGGCATCGGCCTGAAGGACAACGCGACCACGGCCATCGAGGCCGCCGGTGGCGAGGTCACCGCAGCCGTCCCGTACAACCCGGGTGACACGGTCTTCACGTCGCAGGTCGACGAGCTGCTCGCATCCGAGCCCGACGCGATCGCCGTGATCGCGTTCGAGGAGACCTCCTCGATCATCCCCGAGCTCGTCAGCACCCAGGGCTACCCGGCCAACCAGGTCTACTTCGTGGACGGCAACCTGTCGAACACGTACGAGTTCCCGGCCGGCACGCTCGACGGCGCGCAGGGCACCCTGCCCGGCAACCCCGCCGACACCGAGTTCCAGGCCCGCCTGCTCGAGGTCGACCCGTCGCTCACCGACTTCAGCTACGCACCCGAGTCCTACGACGCGGTCATCGTGGCTGCGCTCGCTGCGGCTCAGGCCAAGGACGACTCGGGTACCGCGATCCGCGACAACCTGCAGTCGGTCACCGAGGAGGGCGAGAAGTGCGAGACCTTCGACGCCTGCCTCGCGCTGGTCAACGACGGCACCGACATCGACTACGACGGTGTCTCCGGTCCGATCACCTTCGATGAGAAGGGTGACCCGACCGAGGCCTACATCGGTATCTACCAGTACGGTGCCGACAACAAGTACACCCTGCTGACCACGGAGTTCGGCTCGCTCGCCGAGTGATCTCCCGCTGAGCAGCGGAAGGGCCCGGGTTTCGACCCGGGCCCTTCTGCGTGCCCTCCGGCCGTCGCGTGCCCTCCGGCCGTCGCGCGGCCTCGGGTGGGGGCGGATGCTCGGCTCAGGTCAGTCCGCAGGACGCGGCGACGTACGTCAGCAGCGTGTCCGCGAGGCCCTCGGTGCGGGGGAGGGGGAAGGCCAGCTCCTCGCCGTCGATCTCCACCACCAGCGTCAGCCGGGTTCCGACCTTGTCCTCGGCGATCGCGTGCGGGTCGCAGCGCCGGGGCTCGACCGGCACCTCCACGACGCGGGGCGTGCTCGAGCCGTCCAGGGTGAGGCCGAGGGGCCATTGTTCGGTACCGGGGAAGCGCAGGAGCGGAGTACCGCGCACGCCGACCAGGCGGACCGTGCCGACAGCATCCGCCACCGGCTCGATCTCGAGCGACACCAGGGCCGTGCCGTCGGCCTGCGCGGCGCCGGCGACCGCGGTCACCCTCGCCACCGCTTCGGTGCGCTCGCGCGCGCACTCCGCCTCGACGAGGCGGGGGAGCGCCCCGAGCTCGTCGACGAGCGGGGTGGACGCTGAGCGAGCGCCAGCGCCGTCGTCGAACGTCGCGGTCATCGTCACCTCGGCGGGTGCGGCGCACGACAGCGGGGGAAGGAACACCGGCAGGTTCACGGCCCGGCCCGGCTGCAGCACGGTCGACGCCCCGTCCCATTGCGCGACCGCGGTGAAGGCGGGCGACGAGAGCGTGAGCTCGGTCACCGTCACGGGCTCATCGGAGTCGTTCTCGAGGTGCACCTGCACGCGATCGACGCTGAGGTCACCGCGCAACTGCACGAGCTCGGCGGTGAGGCCGTCGGGGACGACGCCGGGAGCGGATGCTGCGCAGCCCACCAGGTGGAGAGCGCCGAGCACTCCCAGCGCGAGCCCTCCCCACCGACGCGTGATCAGACGTCGGTGTCGCGCGCGGCGTCTCGTTTCGCGTCCTCGTCGGTTGCCAGCGTGCCCAGGTACAGCTCGATCACGCGGGGATCGTTGAGCAGTTCGCGCCCGGTGCCGGTGTAGGCATCCTTGCCCTGATCGAGAACATACGCGCGCGAGCATATTTGCAGGCAGCGTCGTGCGTTCTGCTCGACCATGATGACGGTCACGCCCGCGCGGTTGATCTCGGCGACGCGCAGGAACGTCTCGTCCTGGCGCACCGGGGAGAGTCCGGCGGAGGGCTCGTCGAGGAGGAGCACGGACGGCTCCATCATGAGGGCGCGCCCCATCGCGACCATCTGGCGCTCACCACCCGACAGCGAACCAGCGCGCTGCTTGCGGCGCTTGGCGAGCTCGGGGAACAGCGAGGTGACGAACTCGAACCGCTCGGTGAACAGCTTGGGGCGCTGGAACAGCCCCATCTGGAGGTTCTCCTCGATCGACAGGCTCGGGAAGACGTTGTTGTTCTGCGGCACCATGCCGACGCCCTTGGCCACGAGCTTGTCGGCCTTGAGAGCGGTGATGTCCTCACCGTTCAGCAGGATCGCGCCGCCGCGCACCTTGACCTGGCCGAAGATGGCCTTCAGCAGCGTCGACTTGCCGGCGCCGTTGGGGCCGATGATGCCGATGAGGTCACCCTCGTAGGCGTCGATCGAGCAGCCGTTGAGGATGTTGACGCCGGGCAGGTACCCGGCGACGAGGTCGTCGGTGCGCAGGACCGCGGTGCGGTGCTCGACCTTCAGCGGGTCGATGGTCGTCGCGTCGGTCATGCCTTGGGTCCGTTCTTCTCAGCGTCGAAGTCGGCGTCCTCTTCGGCGGCGAACGCCTCGTGCACCGCGATCGCGTCGGTCGCGGTCATGTCGCCGAGGTCGGTGTCGTGGTGCGCGCCCAGGTAGGCGTCGATCACCGCGGGGTCGCTCATGACCGTCTCGGGCGGCCCCTCGGCCACCACGCGACCCTCGGCCATCACGATGACCCAGTCGGAGATGTGACGCACCATGTGCATGTCGTGCTCGACGAAGAGCACCGACATGCCCTCCTTCTTCAGGTCGAGGATGTGCCCCAGCAGGCTCTGCGTCAACGCGGGGTTCACCCCGGCCATCGGCTCGTCGAGCATGACGAGCTTCGGATCGCTCATGAGCGCCCGGGCCATCTCGAGGAGCTTGCGCTGACCGCCCGAGAGTGAAGCGGCGAAGTCCTCGCGCTTCTCGTCGAGCTTGAAGCGGGCGAGGAGCGCGTCGGCGCGTTCGGTGTTGGCCGTCTCCTGCTTGCGCCAGAACGCGGGGATCAAGGCGCGGAGGATGTTCTCGCCCGACTGGCCACGCGCTCCGAGGAGCATGTTCTGCAGCACCGAGAGTCGGCCGAGCGACTTGGTGAGCTGGAAGGTGCGCACCATCCCGCGACGGGAGACCTTGAACGCCGGCACCCCCGCGAGGTTGGCGCCTTCGAAGCTCCAGCTGCCGGTGTTCGGCTTGTCGAACCCGGTGAGCAGGTTGAATAAGGTCGTCTTGCCCGCGCCGTTGGGACCGATGAGGGCCGTGATGGCGTTGCGGGGGATCTCGAGGTGCTCGACGTCGACGGCGGTGAGGCCGCCGAACTGCCGGGTCACGCCGTCGGCGACCAGGATGGGGTCGACCTTGGCGCTGCCCGGGCCGACGGGCCCCTTCACCAGGGGGTGGGTCATGGGTGTCGTCGTGTCAGACATTGAACGACAGCTCCTTCTTATTGCCGAAGATCCCCTGCGGTCGGAAGATCACGAGCAGCATCAATCCGATACCGACGATGATGAACCGTACCTGCCCCGCTTGGGTGGTCGTCATGAATCCGAGGACCCCGCTGTCGCGGAGGCCCACGATGATGCCGTTGGACAGCGACAGCAGCACCCAGAACAGCATCGAACCGACGATCGGGCCGAGCAGGGTGGCGGCGCCTCCGAGCAGGAGGGCGGTCCAGATGAAGAACGTGAGCGCGGTGCCGTAGTTGCCCGGCTGCACGGCGCGCGGGAGGATGAACACGATTCCCGCGAGCCCGCCGAGCACACCGCCGAGCACCAGCGCCTGCATCTTGTACGAGTACACGTTCTTGCCGAGGGCGCGCACGGCGTCCTCATCCTCGCGGATGCCCTTCACCACGCGTCCCCACGGGCTGCGCATGAGTGCCCACACCAGCAGCGTCGCCAGCACCACGAGACCCCAGCCGAAGACCCGCAGCCACCACTCGTCAGCGGAGTAGGTCCACCAACCGATGCCGTAGGTGCCGTCCGGCAGGGGGTTGAGGTCCTGGAAACCGCGGTTGTAGCCGTTGAGGCCCTGTGATCCGCCGGTGATGTCGGTCAGGCCGACGGTCGAGACGATGTAGCGCACGATCTCGGCGGCCGCGATCGTGACGATCGCGAGGTAGTCCGCCCTGAGCCTCAGGGTCGGGATGCCCAGGATGAACGCGAAGATCACCGAGGCCCCGATCGCGATGAGGATGGCCAGCCACACGGGCGAGCCGAGCGACAGCGTGCTGATCGCGAACGCGTAGGCGCCGACGGCCATGAAGCCCGCCTGCCCGAAGTTCAGCAGGCCGGTGTAGCCGAAGTGCACGCTCAGGCCGATCGCGGCGAGGGCGTAGGCCGCAGTGGTCGGGCTGATGAGCTCGCCAGCGGCGTTTCCGAGAATACTTCCCCAGTCCATGTCCTATGTCCTTCTCAGCCGATTCGCTCTTTGCGCCCCAGTACGCCCTGCGGGCGAATGAGGAGCACGCCGATGAGGACGACCAGTGCGACGGCGTACCGCAGGTCGGGCGGGATGATGATGGTCGACAGCTCGGTGATGAGGCCGATGATGAGCGAGCCCACGAGGGCGCCGAACGCGCTGCCCAGTCCACCGAGGGTGACGGCGGCGAACAGCAGCAGCAGGATCGCGAAGCCCATGTCCCACGTGACTCCGCGGTACAGCCCGTAGAGGATGCCCGAGAGGCCCGTGAGGAACCCGGCCATCATCCAGACGATGCGGATCACGCGGTCGACGTTGATACCGGATGCTGCCGCGAGGGACGCGTTGTCGCTGACGGCGCGCGTGGCCTTGCCGATCCGGGTGCGGGTCAGGAAGTACCCGACGAGGATGAGGAACACGATGCTGATCCCCATGCTCACCAGCGAGGTCAGAGTGATCGTCACCGGTCCGAGCGAGACGGTATCGGTGATGCCGATATTGATGTTCTGCGTACCGCCGCCGAAGAAGAAGAGGAAGAGGTAGCGCACGACGATCGACAGACCGATCGTCACGATCAGCACTTGGACGAGACCCACCCCCTTCTTCCGAAGTGGTTGGAACAGCACAGCATCCTGCGTCCATCCGAACGCCGTCGAGAGCACAAGCGTCACCAGAAGGGCGACGATCACGTTCCAGCCGAGCATCGTGGTGAAGATGTAGAAGAAGATCGCACCGAAGGTGAGCATCTCGCCGTGCGCGAAGTTGTTGACGCCCGTGGTGCCGAAGATCAGCGAGATTCCGATGGCCGCGAGGGCGAGGAGGAGGCCGAAGTTCAGGCCGTAGACCAACCGGGTGAAGATCGTGTCCCAGATGGTGCCCGACGCGGTCGTGCCCTCACCCGTCGGGAACAGCACGTTGACGGTGTTCGTCGTGCCGATCGTCACGTCGCGGGTGATGTTCTCGGGGTCGCGCGGCACGACGCCCTCGGGAAGGCTCTCGACGTCGAGGGTCGCGGTGTAGGTGCCCGGCTGGGGCACCGCGACGCTCCAGCGACCGTCGGCGGCCGTGGTGCCGGTCTCTTCGAAGCCGTCCCCTTCGATCAGCACGTCGACGCCCTCGAGGGGTTCATCGTCGGCGCGGATGATGCCGCCGATCGTGTACGTCGTCGAGAAATCGGCGGTCGCGCTGGGCGAGGGCACCGGTTCGGTTGTCGCCTGCGCGGAAGCGGGCATCGGGATCAGCAGAACCAGCGCCGTGATGACGGTGGCGAGCAACGACAAGGCGAACGCGACCCGCGGCAGCGGGCGCCCTCGAGTTGCCGTCGTGGATGGGTGACCCACAGAACCTCCAGTTTCAGCACGGCTGACACTGTTGGTCGCATCAGCTTCGACAGACGACGTTACGAGCGTAATGTGTCGGCAGTGTTTCCGGGCTGAGCCGACAGCAACGTCTGGTGTGTTCTGGGAATCATATGGGCACGACCGCCCCTTCCTGTTCCCCTCGGAATGAAACGGGCGTCCGCGCCCTTAGAATCAGTACGGCGCGCCTCAGAAGCGCACCGGCCGTCGTCGTCCTTTCGAGCAACGCGCCGAGCGCGCAGGAGAACCATGGTTGATCACGACCCTTTCGGCTTCATCGGACTCACGTACGACGATGTCCTCCTTCTTCCCGGTCACACCGACGTCATCCCCAGCGAGGCTGACACCTCTTCGCGGGTGACCCGGCGCATCACGGTGGCCACCCCGTTGCTGTCCAGCGCGATGGACACCGTCACCGAGGCGCGGTTGGCGATCGCGATCGCCCGCGAGGGCGGGCTGGGCATCATCCACCGCAACCTCGCGATCGCGGAGCAGGCGTCGATGGTCGACCGCGTCAAGCGCAGCGAGTCGGGCATGATCTCCGACCCGATCACCACGACCCCCGACGCGACGATCGAAGAGGTCAACGACCTCTGCGCGAAGTACCGCATCTCGGGCCTCCCCGTCATCGACGAAGACGGCCGCCTGGTCGGCATCGTCACCAACCGCGACATGCGCTTCGTCTCGGGCTTCGAGCGGCAGTCGACGTTGGTGAAGGACGTCATGACGAGCGAGGGCCTCATCACCGGCCCCGTCGGCATCCACGCGAACGACGTCATCGCGACGTTCGCGAAGCACCGTGTCGAGAAGCTGCCGCTCGTCGATGACGACGGCAAGCTCGCGGGGCTCATCACGATCAAGGACTTCGACAAGAGCGAGAAGTACCCGCTCGCCACCAAGGACGAGCAGGGACGCCTCCGCGTCGGCGCGGCCATCGGCTTCTTCGGCGACGCGTGGGAGCGCGCCGAGGCCCTCCGCGACGCCGGAGTCGACGTGCTCGTCGTCGATACCGCCAACGGGCAGTCCGCCGGCGTCATCGACCTCGTCCGCCGCCTGAAGGGCGACGCATCCTTCGACCACGTCGACATCATCGGCGGCAACGTCGCCACCCGCGAGGGTGCGCAGGCGCTCATCGACGCCGGTGTGGACGCGGTGAAAGTGGGCGTCGGCCCCGGGTCGATCTGCACCACCCGCGTGGTCGCCGGCGTCGGCGTACCGCAGGTCACCGCGATCTACGAGGCATCCCTCGCCGCCCGCGAAGCGGGTATCCCGGTGATCGCCGACGGCGGCCTGCAGTACTCCGGCGACATCGCGAAGGCGCTCGTCGCCGGCGCCGACACCGTCATGCTCGGATCGCTCCTCGCCGGTACCGACGAATCTCCCGGCGAGATCGTCTTCCAGGGCGGCAAGCAGTTCAAGCAGTACCGCGGGATGGGATCCCTCGGCGCGATGCAGACCCGCGGCAAGAAGACCTCGTATTCGAAGGACCGCTATTTCCAGGCTGATGTGCCGAGCGACGACAAGCTGATCCCCGAGGGGATCGAAGGCCAGGTCGCCTACCGCGGTCCGGTCTCGGCCGTGGCCTACCAGCTGGTCGGAGGGCTCCGCCAGTCGATGTTCTACGTCGGCGCGCGCACGATCGACGAGCTCAAGGCCAAAGGCAAGTTCGTGCGGATCACGGCGGCGGGTCTCAAAGAATCCCACCCGCACGACGTGCAGATCGTGGTCGAGGCACCCAACTACAAGCGCTGATCACCGGGGGCGCGGCGCTTCAGTACGCTGAGCGCATGTTCGCCCGGCGCGCTCACCCCGACGCGACCCAGTCGACGTCGCGGCTGGAGGCGTTCACCGACGGCGTCTTCGCGATCGCGGCGACGCTGCTCGTGCTGAACCTGACCGCGCACACGCTGGGGCCCGTCACCTCTGACGGCGACCTGCTGCGGGCGCTCGGGGGCATGTGGGAGCTGTTCCTCAACTTCGCGCTCAGTTTCGTTCTGCTGTGCCTGCTGTGGATGACGCACATGCAGCAGTTCGAGCACGTCGCCCGGGTCGATGCCGTCATCGTGTGGCTGAACAACGCGCGCTTGCTCTTCATCGTGCTCGTGCCCTTCGCCACCGGACTGATGACCGAGTACCAGGAGTTCCTCGTCGGGCGCCTCGCGATGCCGGTGACGTTCTTCTTCGCGGTGCTGTGCAGTTGGTTGCAGTGGATCTGGGCCGCCCGCCACCGCGAGACGATGCTGCCCGACCTCAGCGCCGAGCAGGTGGACGCGCTGGGCCGCGCCGGACTGAGCGCGACCCTCATCTCGATCGCCGTGGTGGCGCTCAGCACGGTCATCGGCTCCGCGGCGTTCGCGTTGTTCTTCTTCGATTTCCTGCTCACGCGCGTGCTCACCCCGCGCGCTGCGCGCGCAGCATCCTGATCCTCCGTGTGCGGGGGAGCGGGTCAGGGCGTGAGCTGGGGCTCGCGAGACGGGGCGGATGCTGCCGCGACGGCGGGTGCAGAGCGCCCGGCCGGCAGCCACAGGGCGATGACCGTGGCCGCGAGCAGCACCCCGGCACCGACGAGCACGGCGGGCCGGGCGGCCTCGACGTACAGGTCGGGGCGCAACTGACCGCCCGCACTGACGAACACCGCCGTCATGACCGCGGTGCCGAGCGCGACGCCCAACTCGCGCACCGTGGAGTTCACGCCCGACGCCTTGGCGTGGTCGATCACCCCGAGCGTGGCGAGCAGCGCGGTGGCCGAGGGGGCGAAGACGAGTCCCATGCCCACTCCCGCGAGGATGAAGGGCGCGACGAGCTGCGGATAGTCGAGCGTCGCCGACATGATCATCGCGATCCACCCGAGCGCGACCCCCTGGAAGAGCAGGCCGGCGACCATCAGCACGCGCGTGCCCACTCGCGGGGCGAAGATCCCCGCGAGTGGCGCGATGAACATCGGCGCCAGGGTCCACGGCGTGGTGCGCAGGGCGGCCTCGAGGGGCGAGGATCCGCCGACCACCTGCATGTACTGGATGAGGATGAACACCGAGCCGAAGGTGCCGAAGCTGAAGGCGAAACCCACGATGTTGGTCACGCTGAAGGAACGGTCGCGGAACAGCCGAAGCGGCACGAGCGGCGCCTTCGCCCGCGTCTGCCACCACAGGAACGCGATCATCAGCGCGCCGCCGACGGCCAACTCGAGCACGACGCTCGGTGAGTCCCAGCCGTCGTCGTTGCCACGGACGATCGCGTGCACCAGCGCCAGGACCGAGCCGCCCGCCAAGAGCGCACCCACGACGTCGATGCGCGCTCGCAGGCCGTAGTCGTTGTTGAGTGCCCACCAGGCGAGCGGGATGGCGATCAGCGCGACGGGAACGTTGAGCCAGAAGATCGCCTGCCAGTTCCAGCCCTCGATGACTGCTCCGCCGACCAGGGGTCCGACCGCGACGCCCAGACCGGAAACGCCGCCCCAGATGCCGATCGCGAGCGGGCGTCTCTCCGGCGCGACGCCGCCGGAGAGCAGGGCGAGGGAGAGCGGAAGCACCCCCGCCGCGCCGAGTCCCTGCAAGGCGCGCGCGGCGATCAGCTGTCCGGGGTCGACGCTCAGGGCGGCGAGCACCGAGCCGATGCCGAAGACCGCGATGCCCACGAGGAAGACCGTGCGCCGTCCGAGCCGGTCGCCCAGGGCGGCCGCGACGAGGATGAAGCTGGCGAACACGAGCGTGTACGCGTTGACGAACCACTGCAGCTCTTCGACGCTCGCGCCCAGTTCGCTGTGCAGCACGGGCAGCGCGTTGGTCATGACGAGGTTGTCGAGAGTGGCCATGAACATGGGCAGGGATGCTGCCGCCAGAACGACACCGAAGGCTCGGCGACGCACGGGCGGAGTGGTGGCGGGGACTGACATGCCGACTCGCTTCCGGGTAGTTGTAATCGAATGATTACCTGACTCGAGTCACTGTAGTAATCGACTGATAACATGTCAACATGACCCCGCGCACTCCCCAGACGCCGATCGTCAAGCGCATGAGCTCGGACGAGCGGCGGGAGCAGATCCTCGACGGCGCGCTCGCCGTGTTCGGGTCGAAGGGGTACGTCGGTTCGACCACCGACGACGTTGCGAAGGCGGCCGCGGTGTCGCAGCCGTACGTCGTGCGCCTGTTCGGTTCGAAGGAGAACCTCTTCCTCGCCGCGATGGAGCGTGCCCTCGACGAGCTGATGAGGGCGTTCCGCGCGGCTCTCGCCGACACCGACGACGAGCGGCCCGTATCGCGGCGTCTCGGCGATTCCTATGTCGGGCTGCTGCGGGTGCGGGGCCTGCACCAGACGCTCTCGCACTGCTTCCTGCTCGGCGGTCACCCCGTGATCGGCCCGGCGGCGCGACGCGGCTTCGCCGACGTCTGGCGGTTCCTGCGCGAGGAGGCGGGTTTCGACGCCGACACCGCCCGGGTGTTCCTCGCCGAGGGCATGCTGATCACCACCATGATCGGCCTTCGCCTGGTGGACGACTACGCCGAGGACCCCTCGGTCACCGAACTCTTCCTCTCCTGCTTCCCGACCGACCTGACCGAAGTGCTCGAGCGCGCCCCCCGCGGCGACGCCCCCTGGTGACCGACGACGACCCGCGGGGGCGTCGGGCACGGCGGGTAGGCTGAACGGGTGAGCATGGAGATCGAGATCGGACGCGCCAAGCGCGCGCGCCGCGCCTATACCTTCGACGACATCGCGGTCGTGCCGTCGCGGCGCACGCGCAATCCCGAGGACGTCTCGACGGCGTGGACCATCGACGCGTTCCAGTTCTCCATCCCGGTGCTCGCTGCTCCCATGGACTCCGTCGTGAGCCCCCGCACCGCGATCATGATCGGCCAGCTGGGCGGTCTGGGCGTGCTCGATCTCGAGGGCCTCTGGACCCGGTACGACGACCCCGAGCCGCTGCTCGCCGAGATCGCAGGCCTCCCCGACGCCGAAGCCACGCGTCGGATGCAGGAGCTCTACTCCCAGCCGATCAAGCCCGAGCTGGTGCGCGACCGCCTCGCCGAGATCCGCGCAGCGGGTGTCACGGTGTCCGCCTCCTTGACGCCGCAGCGCACGCAGGAGCTCTACGAGACCGTCGTCGCGGCGGGCGTCGATCTGTTCGTCATCCGCGGCACGACCGTCTCGGCCGAGCACGTCTCCTCGGTCGACCAGCCGCTGAACCTCAAGAAGTTCATCTACGACCTCGACGTGCCGGTGATCGTGGGGGGAGCAGCCACGTACACCGCCGCGCTCCACCTGATGCGCACGGGCGCCGCGGGTGTCCTCGTCGGATTCGGCGGGGGAGCAGCATCCACCACCCGTGCCACCCTGGGCCTGCACGCACCGATGGCCACCGCCGTCGCCGACGTGGCCGGCGCTCGTCGCGACTATCTCGACGAGTCGGGCGGCCGCTACGTTCACGTCATCGCCGACGGGGGCGTCGGCACCTCCGGCGACATCGTCAAGGCGCTCGCGATGGGGGCGGATGCCGTCATGCTCGGCGTCGCGCTCTCCCGCGCGACCGATGCCCCGGGTCTGGGCTACCACTGGGGTGCGGAGGCGCACCACCCGAAGCTGCCGCGCGGCCGTCGGGTGCGCGTCGACCAGGTCGGCACGCTCGAGGAGATCCTCTACGGCCCGGCTCCGGTCGCGGACGGCACGGCGAACCTCATCGGGGCGTTGCGCAAGTCGATGGCCACCACCGGATACTCCGACCTCAAGGAGTTCCAGCGGGTCGAGGTCGTCGTCGCGCCGTACGGCCGGGGATGACCGCGGAGCCCACGGCCACGCCGCAGCCGGAGGTGTTCCCCCCGACGCTGCGGGAAGTCCTGCTGCGCCCGCAGTGGCTCGGGATGCTGCTGCTGTCGCTCGTGGTCGCCGGGATCTTCGCGTGGCTCGGCCAGTGGCAGCTGAGCCGCGCCGTCGACACGTCCCCCACGCCCCCCGGGGCGACCGAGCAGGTGCAACCGCTCGACGAGGTCGTGCAGCCGGGCGAGTACCTGCCCGAACCGCTCGTCGGTCAACGCGTCGAGGTCGAGGGCCGTTGGGTGCCCGAAGACTTCGTCGTGGTCTCGTCGCGCTACAACAACGACGTCGAAGGCTACTGGGTCACCGGGCAGCTGCGCGTGGCCGATGGATCCGACCCGGTCTCCCTCGCCGTCGCGGTCGGCTGGACCGCCGATCGGGGCGAGGCGGATGCTGCCGTGCAACGCCTCGACGATCAGGTCGCAGCGGATCCCGACGCGACCGTCGCTCTGACCGGCCGGATCATCTCCGACGAGGGCGCGGGGCTGCCGCCGAGGACCGAACCCCTCGAGATCCCCCGCATGTCGCCGGCGGCCCTGCTGTCGCGCTGGCACGACATCGAGGGTCTTGACGTCTACCGGCCCTATCTCACCTCGGCCGATCCTCTCGGTGGGCTCGAAGCGATCGCCTCTCCGGCGCCCGCCGAAGGCTCGAGCGTCAACTGGCTGAACATCTTCTACGCGGTCGAGTGGGCGGTCTTCGCCGGATTCGCGTTCTACCTCTGGTACCGCCTCGCCCGCGACGCGTGGGAGAAAGAGGTCGAAGACCTCGAAGATGCTCAGGCTCTCTGAGCGCGGCTCCTTTTTCGCCGACGGCTAGACTGGACTCCATGCCTCGCGCCCCCAAACTCGCCTCTTTCCCGGCCATTCGCGGAGCGCTGAAGTTCTACCAGATCTGCTCGATCATCACGGGCGTCGGCCTGTTGCTGCTGCTGACCGAGATGATCCTCAAGTACACCCCGCTGCACGTCGAGCTCTTCGCGGGGGGCTCGGGCGGTGCGCTCTGGCTCGCGCGCGTCATCCCCGGGCCCGGCTGCGAATGGTTCTCGCTGTTCCTGCCCGGCGGCAACGGGTGCGACCTCGTGTCGGCCGGCGACGGCTTCAACATCTCGCTCGCGATCCTGGTCGCGCACGGCTGGTTCTACGTCGTGTACCTGTTCTCGTGCTTCCGCATCTGGAGCCTCATGCGGTGGCCATTCCGCCGCTTCCTCTTCCTCGCCCTCGGGGGTGTCGTGCCGCTGCTGTCGTTCTTCCTCGAAGCGATCACGGCACGGACCGTCAAGACCTACCTCGATGGCCGCGAAGCCAGCGAAGCATCCGTCCCCGCCCCGAAAGGCATGGAGACCACCCCGTGACCGAACAGACCGAGACCTCCCAGCGTCCCGTCCTCGTCGTCGATTTCGGCGCGCAGTACGCCCAGCTGATCGCGCGCCGCGTGCGCGAAGCGGGGGTGTACAGCGAGATCGTGCCGCATACGGCCACGGCCGAAGAGATCGCCGCGAAAAGCCCCGTCGGCATCATCCTGTCGGGTGGCCCGTCCTCGGTGTACGAGGACGGCGCCCCCTCGCTCGACGCCGGCGTCTTCGATCTCGGGGTCCCGACACTGGGCATCTGCTACGGCTTCCAGGTCATGGCGCAGGCGCTCGGCGGCGAGGTGGCCAACACCGGCCTGCGTGAGTACGGCGCGACCGATGCCACCGTCGTGACGGAGGGCACCCTGCTCGCGGGGCAGCCCGCCGAGCAGAACGTGTGGATGAGCCACGGCGATCAGGTGTCGCGAGCGCCCGCCGGTTTCGACGTGCTCGCGCGCACCGCGAGTACCGCCGTCGCCGCGTTCGCCAACGACGCTCGCCGGATGTACGGCGTGCAGTGGCACCCCGAGGTCAAGCACACCGACCACGGCCAGCGCGTCATCGAGAACTTCCTGCACAACGCCGCTGGACTCCCCGCCGACTGGAACAGCGACAACGTCATCGCCGAGCAGGTGGAACGCATCCGCGAGCAGATCGGGTCCGCGCGGGTCATCTCCGCCCTTTCGGGCGGCGTCGATTCGGCCGTGTCCACCGCGCTCGTGCATAAGGCCGTCGGTGACCAGCTCACCGCGATCTTCGTCGACCACGGGCTGCTGCGGAAGGGCGAACGCGAGCAGGTCGAGAACGACTACGTCGCCTCCACCGGCGTACGCCTCGTCACGATCGACGCGCGCCAGCAGTTCCTCGACGCCCTCGCCGGGGTCAGCGATCCCGAGCAGAAGCGCAAGATCATCGGGCGCGAATTCATCCGCTCCTTCGAGGCCGCCGAGCGCGACCTCGTCGCCGAAGCCGCGGCCGACGGCGAGCCCATCCGCTTCCTCGTGCAGGGCACGCTCTACCCCGACGTCGTGGAGTCCGGCGGCGGCGCGGGAACGGCCAACATCAAGAGCCACCACAACGTGGGCGGTCTGCCGGAAGACCTGCAGTTCGAACTCGTCGAGCCGCTGCGCACCCTCTTCAAGGACGAGGTGCGCGCGATCGGACGAGAGCTCGGCCTGCCCGAGGTGATCGTCGGCCGTCAGCCCTTTCCGGGCCCCGGCCTCGGCATCCGCATCGTGGGTGAGGTCACCGCTGACCGCCTCGAGATTCTGCGTGACGCCGACGCGATCGCTCGCGCCGAGCTGACCAAGGCGGGCCTCGACGGCGAGATCTGGCAGTGCCCGGTCGTGCTGCTCGCCGATGTGCGCTCGGTCGGGGTGCAGGGAGACGGACGGACGTACGGACACCCCATCGTGCTGCGGCCTGTCTCTTCGGAGGACGCGATGACCGCCGACTGGACCCGGCTGCCGTACGACGTGCTGGCGAGGATCTCCAACCGCATCACGAACGAGGTGCGCGACGTCAACCGCGTCGTCCTGGACGTCACGTCGAAGCCGCCGGGGACGATCGAGTGGGAGTGAGCGCTCCGGCTCACGCCCCGTTCTCGTCGCCGTCGCCGTCTCCGGGCACCGCGATATCCCCTCCGAACCAAGAGCAGGGCCCCTACCCCGATCGGCTCGGAGGGGATATCACTGCGCCCTCCGCAGGCGACGACGCCGAGCGCGATCCTTCGCGGTGAGGAAGGATAGAGCGGTGTTCCCGGAGGCTTGGTACCTCGTGCTGTCAAGCCGGCTGGTGCCGGGACTCGACGGGGGATACACCGTCGCCACGCTCGCCCGCTCGCGACACCTGGTCGACGCGGGCGCCGAGACGGCGCTGCTGACGGTGGATCCGGGCACGCCTGCCGCCCACGCGGAGCACCGCGACGCGTTCGTTCAGCGCGGCGAGGTCGATACCGCCGAGCGGATGCGCAACCTCTTCGACGAGGCATCCGCCCCCGAGGGCGGAGCCGCCCCCTGGCTGCGCGAGGCTGCCCACGCCGGGGCTGCGAACCCGGAGCTCGAGTACCGGACGGTGGCGGATGCTGCGGGCCGCCCGGTCGCGGCGCTCCCGGTGATCGTCGACGATCCCGACTGGCACCTCACACGGGAACCGATCGTGGTCTTCGACGCCGCCGGGGAAGCGGTCGGCGTCGTCGACGGTTTCGGCGCGCTCTACCGCGCGTGGCTCGAGGAGGTCGTCCGCCGGCTGCGGGCGCAGATCGACCGGCCGGTCGTGCTGATCAGCGAGTCGCGTCAGCTCGGCGAGCTGCTCGCCGGCTGGAGCGACCCCGAGGTGCGGATCGTGCACGCGGTGCACACCATCCATCTCGAGCCGCCGTACACCGCCGATGCGCCCTTGAACGGGCTGTGGTCGCGGTGGTTCGCCGTCGTCGAGCGGTTCGACGCCGTGCTGTGGCCGACCGCGTCGCAGCGCGCCGATGTCATCGCGCGGTTCGGCGAGTCCGAGGTGCACGTCGTCGCGCCCCACGGTGTGACGCAAGCCGCGACGGTGGTCGACCCTGCATCGCGGGTTGCCGGGCGGGTCGTCGTGCTCGGCCGTCTCGCCCCGGGCAAGCGGGTCGACCTGGCCATCCGGGCGTTCTGCTCGGTCGTGGCGGCCGTGCCCTCCGCGACGCTCGACATCTACGGCGACGGCGCCGAGCGCGCCCGGTTGCAGGCGCTGATCGACGACCTCGATCTGGGTTCGGCCGTCACGCTGCGCGGGGTGACCGACGACCCCGGCGCGGTGCTGGACGAAGCATCCGTCTACCTCTCCACCTCGGCGTTCGAGGGTCAGGGCCTCGCCCTCGCCGAAGCTCTCGCCCACGGGACCCCCGCGGTCGCTTTCGACATCCGCTACGGCCCGAGCGACATGCTCGCCGAGGGCGGCGGGGTGCTCGTGTCCGACGGCGACGTGGACGCCCTCGCGGCCGCCCTCATCGCGGTGCTCGGCGACACCCCGCTGCGCGAGCGTCTCTCGGCCGAGGCGGTGCGGGCCGCCGCGAACCTCGATCCGCATTCGACGACTGCCACCCTGGCGTCGGTGGTGCGCGACGTGCTCGCCCGCCCCTCCCGCCGGACCTGAGCCCCCCTCTCAGTCGGGGTGCATCCGCCCCTCCCGGTCCCGTCGTCCCGGGTCCATAGCCCCTCCCGGACCGAATGCAGGATAAATGGGCGCGGGGCGGCCGATCCGGCCCGAATCGGGCTTATCCGGGCCGCTCTTCCTGAGTACGGTACGCAGCAGCCGTCCGTCCTGAGTCCGGTACGCATCCGCCGGGCCGGGCCGGTCCCGCGGGCGAGGAGGGCGCGGGCGCGGGCTAGGACCGCCCCGCCCAGGGGTCGTAGTCGGCGAGCAGCGGCTCCTGCGCCGGGCGCTGCGCCTCGGGCACATGCTGCAGGTTGACCCGCACGCGGTACCAGAGCGAGCTCGAGCCCCGCATGCCGTCGACGAGCACGTCGGCGGCGTGCAGCAGCGACGCTGCGTCGGCGTGCGCGCCCTTCCACTGCTCCACCGCGGCAAGCGCCTCGGGCTTGGTCTTCGTCCGCGCGACCTCGATCAGCGGCATCGTCGACGCCCGGCGGCCGGTGCCGTCGGCCTCGCGCGGCGGCTTCTCGGCCGGGCCGAGCGCCTCGGCCAAGCGCAGCAGGGCGTCGAGCGAGCCGACCGCGTCGTCGATACCCGCGTGCGGGTCGCCGATCTCGGCGAAGCGATCGGGAACGGTGAGCACCGTGAACTCCTCGGGCCGGCGCGAGCGCACCTCGTCCCAGGCGAGCGGGGTGGACACGCGCGCGTCGGGGAGCGGGCGGATGGAGTAGGCCGAGGCCACGGTGCGGTCCTTCGCGTTCTGGTTGAAGTCGACGAACACGCTCTCGCCGCGCTCCTCCTTCCACCACCGCGCCGTCGCAAGGCCCGGCGCACGGTTCTCGACCTCGCGGGCGAGGGTCTCGGCCGCGAGGCGCAGCGCCGTGAAATCCCACTCCGGGGCGATCCGCACGATGATGTGGATGCCGCGCGATCCACTCGTCTTCGGCCACCCCACGAGGCCGTGATCGCTCAGCACCTCGCGCACGATCATGGCCACATCGACGATCTGCGACCATTCCACGCCCGGCATCGGATCGAGGTCGACGCGCAGTTCGTCGGGGTGATCCAGATCCTCGGCGCGCACCGGATGCGGGTTGAGGTCGAGGCATCCGAGGTTCGCGATCCACGCGAGTCCGGCGGCGTCGCGCACCACCGTCTCCTCGGCCGAGGTGCCGCGGGCGTAGTGCAGCGTGGCGGTATCGATGAAGTCCGGATGCTTCTCCGGCACCCGCTTCTGGAAGAACGCCTCCGCCTCGATGCCCTTCACGAACCGCCGCAGCACCATCGGGCGTCCGCCGGCTCCGCGCAGGGCGCCATCGGCGACGGCGAGGTAGTAGCGCACGATGTCGAGTTTGCTCACCCCGGGTTCGGGGAACACCACGCGGTCGGGACTGGTGACGCGCACCTCGTGGCCGTCGATCTCGAGGATCTCGGGTGGGGTCTTCGACGGGCTCATGGCTGCGACGCTAGCGGCGGGGCGGATGCTGCGACCAGCCCTTGCGCCGGATACGACAAAGGGGCCGTCCGAATCGGACGACCCCTTCGTGCGAGTGGTGCTAGTTGCTGCCGCGCACGATCGCGATCATGCGGAGGATCTCGACGTAGAGCCACACGACGGTGACCATGATGCCGAAGGCCGCCTTCCAGGCGAACTGACGCGGTGCGCCGTTGCGCACGCCGCGCTGGATCTGGTCGAAGTCGAGTACGAGCGAGTACGCCGCCATGATGACGACGAGCACACCGAGGATCAGACCGAGCGGGATGCCGAAGATGCGGGCGCTGCTCAGGCCGAACATCTGGTCAGCGGGCAGGACACCGAACAGCATGAGTCCGACGTTCAGCAGGCTGAACACGAGGTAGCCGACCATCGCGATCATGAAGATCTTGGTCGCGCGCTTGGAGGCGCGGATCTTGCCGCTCGCGAAGAGGGCCAGCGTGACACCGACGACCGAGACCGTGCCGAGCGTCGCCTGGATGACGATGCCGGGCCAGAGGAACTCGAAGAAGGCCGAGATGCCACCGATGAAGAGACCCTCGAACAGGGCGTAACCGATGATCAGCGGGACGGACACCTTCTTCTTGAAGATGTTCACCATCGCCAGCACGAAGCCACCGATCGTGCCGATGAGCAGCGGAGCCATGTTGGGGTTGGGGTTGGCGGCGGTGACGCCGGCCATCGTCCAGATCCATCCGCCGACGGCGGCGACCAGCAGGACGGCGAACAGGGCGATCGTCTTGTAGACGGTGTCTTCGACCGTCATGCGGTCGGTCTGCTGCGCTCCTGCGGACGGCGAGGCGTACATTCCCTCGAGCTGCGCGCTGGTCGCGGCGGCCGGGGGAGCGTACTGCGCTGCGCCTCCGAGACCCGCGGCGCGAGAGCCGCCCGGGTAGGTCTGGACGGCGCGGGGGTCCTGGAACGCCGGGTTGTTGAATGCCGGGTTGTTGAGGGCCACTTGCTTTCACTCTCCAAAATTGGATTTGACACAGCACCGTGCTGTAGATCAACACTACCCGAACCCCTCGGCACCACGCCGGGTCGGCGCTGGGAGGCAGCTATGAGCGGGGCGGATGCTGCGAGGCGGGAGCGCTAGCGTGGTCGGCGTGACGTCGCCCCTGATCATCGGTCACCGCGGTGCCCCCGGTTACCGCCCCGAACACACGCGCTCGTCCTACGAACTCGCGATGCGGCAGGGTGTCGACGCGGTGGAGCCCGATGTCGTCGTGTCGCGAGACGGCGTCCTCGTGGTGCGGCACGAGAACGAGATCAGCGCGACCACCGACGTGTCGCAGCATCCGGAGTTCGCCGCGCGCCGGACGACCAAGACGATCGACGGCGAGCGGCTCACGGGATGGTTCGTCGAGGACTTCACCTGGGACGAGCTCGCCACGCTGCTGTGCCGCGAGCGCCTCCCGGGGCTGCGTCCGGCCAGCGCCGCCTTCGACGACACCGAACCGATGCTGCGCCTCGTCGACCTGTTCGACCTGGTCGCCACCACCGCGGCGACCCTCGAGCGCACCGTCGGTGTCGTGGTCGAGATCAAGCACGCGACCTTCTTCGCCGGGGAGGGGTGGGATCTCGCGGCGCTGGTCGACGCCGAGGTGCGGGCGGCCGGGTGGGCCGATGGGGACCGACCGCTCGTGTTCGAGTCCTTCGAATCGACCGTGCTCACCCGCCTGCGCGAGCGCGGAACCGCCGGCACCTACATCTACCTGCTCGATGACATCGGCACCGCGCCCGACCTGCTCGCCGCGTTCGGGAGCGCCGCGCCGACGTACGCGGAGACGGTGAGCCCGGCCGGGCTCGACGGTCTGGTCGGGCGTTTCGACGGCATCAGCGTGGCGAAGAGCATGATCCTCGCCCCCGATGCCGAGGGGCGGGCCACGGGCCCGAGCCCCCTCACGGCCGACGCGCACGAGCGAGGGCTGCAGGTGTTCACCTGGACATGCCGTCCGGAGAATGTCTTCCTCCTCCCGGGTTTCCGGCGGGGGCGGGAAGAGGCGGCGTTCGGCGACTACGCCGCGGAATGGCAGGTCATCCGGGAGGCGGGGGTCGACGGCGTGTTCGCCGACTACCCCGACCTGGAGGCGGCGTTCTTCCGTTCCGAGGGGACGGCACCCTAGGCTCGGGGCATGACCGCCGGGGGGATCGTCGTCCAGGACGTGCGTCGATCGTTCGGTTCCGTGCACGCCGTTCGCCACGTGTCGCTGCAGGCCCACCCCGGTCGGGTGACGGGCCTCGTCGGACCCAACGGCTCGGGCAAGACGACGCTGCTGCTGATGCTCGCCTCGCTGCTGCAGCCGGACGCCGGGGAGATCCGCATCGGCGGTATCGACCCCGTCACCCAGCCGCAACAGGCCCGCGCCCTGCTCGGGTGGATGCCCGACACCCTCGGGGCGTGGCCGGCGCTCACGGTGTACGAGACACTCGTGGTCACGGGAAAGCTGTACGGGATGACGCGCCCCGACGCCGAGGCGCGCGCCGCGGTTCTGCTGGGCGAGGTCGACCTCGAGCCGCTCGCGCGCTCTGCGGCGAAAGTGCTGTCGCGGGGTCAGAAGCAGCGGCTCGCGTTGGCGCGTGCGCTGGTGCACGATCCCGCCGTCCTGCTGCTCGATGAGCCGGCATCGGGCCTCGATCCGCAGGCCCGCGTGCAGTTGCGCGTGCTGCTGCGCCGCCTGGCTGCTCAGGGACGCAGCATCCTGGTGTCCTCTCATGTGCTCTCCGAACTGGAAGAGGTCGTCGACGACGCCGTCTTCATGGTGGCCGGTGAGACGGTGGCCGCCGACCGCATCGCTCAGGCCTCGCACCGCGCCCGCTCGTGGCGCCTTCGCCTCCTCGCTCCGCAGGGCGGAACGCCGTCGGTCGACGACCTCACCCGCGTCGCCGCGGTGCTGCATCTGGACGCGGGGGCGGTGGTCGCCGATCGGCGAGACCTGCTGATCTCGTTCAGCACCGACGCGCAAGCCGCCGCCGCGCTGCGCGCGATCATCGAAGCGGGGGTCGCGGTGCTGGAGTTCGCCCCCTCGACCGGCGACCTCGAGCACACCTTCCTCGACCTGCGAGAGGAACGCCCGTGAACGCCGCCCGGCTCGGCACCGTCATCGGCCTCGAGCTGCGCCAACGGGTGCGCTCGGTGGCCTGGTACGTCATGCTCGGCATCTTCGCCGCGATCCTGCTGCTCGTCACCGCCCTGGCCTTCGCCGCCTTCTCGTTGACCACGGGGGGTGGACCGTGGTTGTTCTCCCTGCTCGTCTTCCTCGTGCTGCTCCTCGTCGTGCTCGTCTCGCCCACCTTCAGCGGGAGCGCCGTCAACGGCGATCGGGATGCTGCCACGCTCGCGCCCTTGCAGGTGACCCTGGTGACGACCGCCGAGATCATCGTCGGCAAATTCCTGGCCGCGTGGATCACCGGTCTCGCCTTCCTCGCCGTCGCTCTGCCGTTCCTGCTCGTCGCCACCGCCGCCGGTGGGCTCGGGCCGCTCACCGCTCTCACCTCCTTGGCGGTGCTGATCGTCGAGGTCGGGGTGGTGGCGGCGATCGGCGTGGGCTTCAGCGCCGTCCTGGCGCGCCCGTTGTTCTCGGTGGCCAGCACCTACCTCGTCGTTGCCGCGCTGACGATCGGCACCGTCATCGCCTTCGGACTCGGCGGCACCGCCCTGCGCACCGAGGTGACGACGACCGAGCGCTATCCGACGGGTGCCACGGCGTCGGGCACCGCGTGCGGGCCGTGGCAGGAATCCACCTACGACATGCCGCGCTTCGACCGGGTGTGGTGGGTGCTGGCCGCCAACCCGTTCGTGATCATGGCCGACGCGACACCGACCGAGTTCAACGTCGCCGGGTACCCCGAAGACCTCTTCGGTCAGATCGCGTTCGGCGTGCGCTCGGCGCAGATCGTGCCCGAGACCGACCGTCGCGCGGATTACTGCGATCCCGATTCGTTCACCGGTTCGAACTCGCCGACCGCGAGCGAGGTGATGGCCGAAACGACTCCGAGCTGGTTCATCGGACTGCTGCTGCAGTTCGCCCTGGCGGCGGGCCTGCTGCTGTGGGGGTGGGCGCGTACGCGCACCCCGGCGAAGGCCCTCCCTCCCGGCACCCGCATCGCCTGACCGCGTCCTCGGCGCGTTCCGTCGGGCAGAGTGGGGGAGTGCGGGCGACGGTGGAGTGGACGCAGAAGCACCAGGTGGCGCTGTTCCTGCTGGCGATCGCCGCGGGTGGGGTCTTCGGGATGCTGGCGCCCGGCCCCGCGCAGCGGCTCGAGGTGGCGATCACCCCGGTGTTGGGCGCCCTGCTGTACGTGACCTTCCTGGGGGTGCCTTTCCGAGACCTCGGCCGGGCGTTGCGCGGCGGCCGGTTCCTGGTCGGGGCGCTCGTGATCAACTTCGTCGTCGTGCCGATCGTCGTGTTCGCCCTCAGTCGGTTCGTCGTGGGTGACGAGCCCGTGCTGCTCGGGGTGCTGCTCGTGCTGCTGGCACCCTGCGTGGACTACGTGATCGTCTTCGCCGGTCTTGCCGGCGGCGACCGCGCACGCCTGCTGGCCCTCACGCCGCTCCTCCTGATCGCTCAGGTCGTGCTCTTGCCCGGCTATGTCTGGGTGATGGCGGGGGAGCAGGTGCTCGCCGCCGTCGACCTTCGCCCCTTCGCGTCGGCGTTCCTGTGGCTCATCATCGTCCCCCTCGGTCTCGCCGTGCTCACCCAGCTCGCCGCCGGCCGGTGGCGGGCGGCGCACCGGGTGTCGGGGGTCGGGCTCGCCGCGATGGTGCCGCTCATGATGCTGACGCTCGCGATCGTCGTGGCGTCGCAGGTGCCGGGGGTTCGCGACTCCTGGACGGACCTGCTCGTCGCGCTGCCGCTGTTCGCGGTGTTCCCGTTCATCGCGGCCGTGCTCGGCGCATTCGGTGGGCGCCTCCTGCGTCTCGGGCGCCCCGACCGCATCGCGCTCACCTTCAGCGCAGCGACCCGCAACTCGCTCGTCGTGCTGCCCCTCGCGTTGGCACTGCCCCCGGCCTACGCCCTCACCCCGGTCGTCGTGGTGTCGCAGACACTGGTCGAGCTCCTGGCGATGCTCGTGCTCGTGGCCGTCGCGCCGCGCGTGTTCCGCCGAACGGACGGACAGCGCCGCTAGGGCAGCTCGGCGGCTCCCGAGGGGGCGGGGTGGGCGGCAGCTTCCTCCTGGGTGGCCGCCCACGAGGCGAGCATGGCGAGGGCGTCGGCGGAGGGGGAGCCGGCGGGCGCGGTGTAGACGTTCATCACCAGTCCGGGTTCGCTGGGCAGCTCCAGCGACTCGTAGTTCAGATCCAGATCGCCCACGATGGGGTGGTGCAGCCGCTTCACGCCGCTGCGGTGGAACATCACGTCTCGAGACGCCCACTCCTGGCGGAACAGCTCGCTCTGGGTCGAGAGCTCCCCGATGAGGGTGATGAGGGCCGCATCGTGGGGAGTGCGTCCCGCCTCCATGCGCAGCATGGCGGCAGCGTCTTTCGCGATGCGGTCGTACTCGCGCCAGAAGCTGCGTGCAGCGGGGTTGAGGTAGACGAACCGTGTCGTGTTCACGGGGCGCCGCGGGTCATCGAAGACCGGGGAGTAGAGGGCGCGACCCATCCGGTTGGTGGCGAGGATGTCGTGCCGACCGTTGCGCACCCACGCGGGGGCATCGGTCATCGCATCCAACACCTGCTGCACGGCGGCTTTCACCGCGGTCGCCGGTCTCGGCGCGCGCGGGCGGGGCTGGCCCGCCGCGCGTGCCAGGTCGTGCAGGTGCTGCTGTTCGGCCTCGTCGAGCCGGAGTGCGCGCGCGAGCGCATCGAGGACGCTGTCGGAGACCCCGGCGAGGTTGCCCCGCTCGAGGCGGATGTAATAGTCCACCGAGACGCCGGTGAGGAGGGCGACCTCTTCGCGGCGCAGCCCGGGAACGCGGCGGTTTCCGCCGTACACGGGTAGTCCCGCCGCTTCCGGGGAGATCCGGGCGCGCCGGGAACTCAGGAACTCCCGGACTTCGCCACGCATGTCGCTCATGTCTCCACGGTAGGCGTGTCCACGCCGACGGGGGAGGCTCTGGCATTACCCGCCACGGGCGTCCGTCAGATGAAGGTGAGGCTGCCGCGCACCAGCGAGTCGCCGGAGTGGGCGGGGTCGCCGTCGAGCGATTCGACCGAGATGTCGACCACCCGGTACTCATCCAGGTCGATATCCACCGGCACCGTGAAGGTTCCGCTGTCGCCTTCCAGCACGCCGAGACTGATGAGCGCAGAGGCGTCGCTGTTGAGCAGCCACACCTCGCGATAACCGGGGCTCGTGTCCTGCCGATCGCCGTCGAGCGTCACGCGGATCTCGCGCGTGCCGCCACCGTCCTCGCGAACGTCGGCCGTACCGGCCAGGCCGGGGTGTTCGGGCAGCGCCGTCAGCACCGCTTCGGCGAGATCGGTCGGGCGCGACGCCGTGATGGCCCAGCTCGCGATGCCCGCGCCGGCCAGCAGGACGAGGCCCGCCGCCATCGGCAGCAGCCATCTGCGTCGGCGGGAGGCCGTCTCCCGGGGGAGGGATCGAACCGGCGCGGGCTCAGCCTCGTCCTGTTGCGCGAGTTGCAGCTCGTCGGCGATGCGCGCCCACACCCGGGCGGGGGGTCGTTCGAGTTCCTCCGGCGATACGTTGGCGCGGGCGACGGCGGCGGTTCGGCGCAGCGCTTCCTCTTCGCTGCGGCAGTCCCCGCACGCCCGCAGGTGTTCGTCCTCGGCGGGCGTGGGTGACGCGGCGCCCAACGCGATGAGCGCGAGCTGATCGGGGTCAACGTGCGACACCGGTCACCTCCAATCGGTTGCGCATGCGGGTCAGGCTCCGGCGGATGTGGCTCTTCACGGTGCCGAGGGGCATATCGAGGCGCTCGGCGATCTGCTGGTGGGTCAGGTCGTCGAAGAACGCCAGGTGCATCACACTCTGAGCGTCGGGCTCGAGATGTTGCAACTCGTCGGCGACCAGGATCGTGTCGGCGAGGTCGGGAGGTTGTCGCACGAGGTCGTCGGGGTGCGTGGTGCGCAGCAGCTCCTGGTGCAGCGCCCGCACCTTCGCCCGGGACTCGTGCATGTCGGCGATGCGGTGCTTCGCGATCGCCACCAGCCAGGTGGACAGTTTCGCTCGTGAGGCATCGAAGCTCGCCCGCGAGGTCCATGCCGACACGAAGGTGCGCTGCGTCGTGTCCTCGGCGTCGCTGCGGTCACCGAGCGAGCGCAGCGCGAGGGTGAAGACGACGGGTGACCATCGTTGATACACCTCGGCGAGGGCGGACTCGTCACCCGCGACGAAACGCGCGTTCAGCTCGAACTCGCCCTGGGCGTCAGCATCCATGCTTCTCACCACTTCTCACGCGGGCGACGCGATGGCGACCACGTTATCGCGGTAGCGCCCGGTCGTGGAGTCGAAGGGGCCGCCGCACGTGATCAGCACGAGACGCGGCTCGCCCGCACGAGTGAAGATCTCGGCCACGGGGAGGTCGGTCTTGGGGTAGTAGGTGACGGACTCGACCGCGTAGGAGCGCGCGGTGCCGGTCGCGTCGACGACCGTGATCTCGCCGCCCGGAGCGAGTTCGCGCAGGCGCGCGAGCGGGCCGATGGGGTACTGCGGGGCGTCGACGTGGGCGGAGATCACCGTGTGACCGGCGGTGCTCGCCGCGTCCGGACCGAACCGGTACCACCCCGCGATGGCGGGGTCGACGGGCAGCTCCATCGCTTGGTTCGCATCGACACCCACCGGTTGCACGGGCATATCGACGCCGATCGCGGGCACCTGCAACCGCACCGGGGGGATTGCGGGGGCGGGCGTTCCGAGATCGGCGGAGGCGATGGGCACCTCGGGTACCACGGGTGGCGGCGTCACGACCGTCGGGGTCGGTGCGGGAGTCGCCGTGGGGGAAGAGGAGACCTCCGCACCCGTCGTGACGCCACCACCCGTGGAGCATGCGGTGAGCAGGGTCGCGCCGACGAGCACGGCAGCGAATGCTGCGCGTGCTCGCCGGCGCGGTGCGGAAACCGTCACGGCCGGTGCGTGGCCGTCCGGCGAACCGCGATCGATGCTGCGACGGCCGCGGCAGCGGCCAGCAGCACCCCGCCACCCAGCCAGAGAGCAGACTGCTGTGCGTCGCGCTCGGCCAGGTATCCGGCGGATCCCGAGGGGACGCCGTCGGGGTTGGAGTGCAGACCCTCGACGGTCTGCACGGCGAGCGCCAGGTTGCCGTCGGCGGCGCTGCCCCAGGCGTAGACGATCGTGAGGACGCCGTCCTGGATGGCGACATCTGTCGGGCCGAGCACCGGAGCGGTCGTTCCCGCCAGGGCGACGGCGGCGGAGACGTTGCCCGCCGCGAGGTTGAGAGTCTGCTGGTTGGGGTTCGTGAGCCCGCTGATCACGGCGGTCCCCCCGGCCAGCACGTCGACGGCGGGAGCCGCGGCGACGTGGCGCACGGTGAGCCGTCCCTGGCCCGCGGCGGTCGCCGAGGTGTCGTTGGTGAACGGCGTGAGCGCAGGCTGACCGGCCTCGGTCAGGTGGGCGACGGCGGTGTAGTTTCCGCCCGCGGCCAACGTCAGCGTTGCCGGGCCGAGGATGGGGGCGCTGGCGTCTGCAGCATCCGGAGCCGTGATGGCGACCTCATAGTCGCCGGCGGCCAGATCGAGGGGTCCGGCCAGGTCACCGGGGGCGAAGTTGTCGAGGGTGAGCGTGCCGTTCACGTAGACGTCGACCGGGGTGTCGGGGATCGCGTGGAGCACGGAGAGCTTCGCCGTCCCGGCGGTGCTCGCCGAGGCCGGGAGAGCGAGCCCCAGCGCCGCGATGACGCCGATCGTGAGACCGGCTGCTGCTGTCTTGCGCATGTCTTCCTCCTCCGGCGAGGGGGATCCCCGCCATGCCAGTGCTTTCCGCGGGGAGGGCCCCCATGGATGCACCTGGATGGAATTCGGTGTCTGGCAAGGGGCGAGGCTCGTCCGCCGCGACGGGATAGGGTCGGCAGTCGATCAAGGAGATGCTCGACATGACGGCAACGGATGACTCCTCGACCGGGGCGCGGTTCGAGCATGTCCGTGTGCGCGGCGCGCGCGAGCACAACCTCCGCGCCATCGACATCGACCTTCCGCGCGATGCTCTCGTCGCGTTCACCGGCGTGTCCGGGTCGGGGAAGAGCTCGCTGGCCTTCGGCACGATCTACGCCGAGGCGCAACGACGGTTCTTCGAATCCGTCGCCCCGTATGCGCGGCGCCTGATCGATCAGGTCGGCGCGCCCGACGTGGATTCGATCGACGGGCTGCCGCCCGCGGTCGCCCTCCCGCAACGGCGATCGGGCGGTTCGGCCCGCTCGACCGTCGGCAGCGCGACGACGGTGGCGAACGTCGTGCGGATGCTGTTCTCCCGGGTCGGCACGTATCCGACCGGCGCACCGATGCTCTGGGCCGAGGATTTCTCGGCGAACACGGTTCAGGGGGCGTGTCCCACGTGCCATGGACTCGGTCGCATCCACGACGTCCCCGAAGAACTGATGGTGCCCGACGAATCGCTGTCGATCCGTGATCGGGCTCTCGCGGCGTGGCCGACCGCCTGGCACGGCAAGCAGCTGCAGGACAGCCTGATCTCGCTCGGGTACGACATCGACGTGCCGTGGCGAGAGCTGCCCCGAGACAAGCGCGACTGGGTGCTGTACACGCAGGAGTCGCCGCAGGTGCCGATCTTCAGGGATCTTTCGCCCAAACAGGTGCGGAAGGCGGTGGCGTCCGGGACGGAGCCGTCGTACTTCGGCACCTTCCTGGGCGTCCGGCGCTATGTACTCGACACTTTCGCGAACTCCAAGAGTGCGCGAATGCGTGAGAAGGCCGCCGGGTTCATGGTCAGCGTCCCGTGCCCTGCGTGCGGCGGGAAGCGACTCAAGCCCGACGCCCTCGCCGTCACTTTCGAGGGCGCCGACATCACCGAGATCGGCGCCCTGCCGCTGAGCGACGTCGCCCGGATGATGGAACAGGTTCTCCAGCCCGAATGGGGGTCATCGTCGTCTCACGGAGCCCCGTCCGAGGAGCTCCCTCCCGAGAAGCGTCTCGCCGCCCGGCAACTCGTCACGGAGCTGCTGGGTCGGCTGTCGCCGATCATCGATCTCGGGCTCGGCTACCTGACGCTGGACCGCACGACCGCCACGCTGTCGTCGGGCGAGCTGCAGCGCATGCGGTTGGCGACGCAGGTGCTGTCGCGGCTGTTCGGTGTCGTTTTCGTGCTCGACGAACCGTCCGCCGGGCTGCACCCCGCCGACACCGAAGCGCTGGTGGGCATCCTGAAGAGCCTCCGGGACTCCGGCAACACCGTGTATTTCGTCGAGCACTCGATCGACGTCATCCGGGAGGCCGACTGGATCGTCGACATCGGGCCGGGCGCCGGAACGGCGGGAGGCACGGTCGTGTACTCCGGCGCCATCGACGGCCTGCGCAGTGCGGAAGCATCCGTCACTCGTCGCTACCTCTTCGACGGGCCCGACTCCCCATCCGCGGAACCGCGCCCGCGTCGGATCGGCGACGCTCAGCTCACGCTCACCGGCGTCACGCGGAACAACCTGTCCGAGGTGACGGTGGCGTTCCCCCTCGGGGCCTTCACCGCTATCACCGGTGTGTCGGGGTCGGGCAAGTCGACACTCATCAACCACGGCATCCCCGACCTCCTCCGCGCCGACCTGGCGAGCCGCTCGGATGAGGTCGAGGAAGACGACGAGGCGCCTTCGCTGAGTCCGCTCGATGCGCAGGGACCGGGTTCCACCGCCGGCCGTGCGTCCGGACCCGCCGATCGCGTCCGTCGGATCGTGCAGGTGACGCAGAAGCCGATCGGACGAACGCCGCGGTCGAACGTGGCGACGTACACGGGCGTGTTCGACCAGATCCGTCGCCGATTCGCGGCGACCGCGGAAGCGCGGCGGCGTCACTACAGCCCCAGTCGGTTCTCCTTCAACCTCCCCAGCGGCCGGTGCCCGGTCTGCAAGGGGGAGGGCATGATCGAGATCGAGCTGCTGTTCCTCCCCACGGTCCATGCGCCCTGCACCGCGTGCGGGGGCACGCGGTACAACGCGGACACCCTCGAGATCCGACTGGACGAGATGACCGTGGCCGACGTGCTGGCGATGAGTGTGAGCCGGGCGAGGGAGTTCTTCGAGGGCGACGCCGACGTGGTGCAGCATCTCGACGCCCTTCTGGACGTGGGGCTCGGCTACATCTCGCTCGGCCAGTCGGCCACCGAGTTGTCGGGTGGCGAGGCGCAACGCGTGAAGCTGGCGTCGGAGTTGCGTCGTGCGCAGCGGGGCGACACCCTTTATCTCCTCGACGAGCCGACCTCCGGACTGCACCCGGCCGACTCCGATCGTTTGGTCGGCCACCTGCAACGTCTCGTCGACGGCGGCAACACCGTCATCGTCGTCGAGCACGACATGCGCGTCGTGGCACAGGCCGATTGGGTGATCGACCTCGGACCGGGAGCGGGTGACGCCGGTGGCCAGGTGATCGCCGAAGGGACACCCGAGAGCGTGGCCGAGCACTCGGGGAGCCGAACGGCGCCGTTCCTGAAGGCGGCGTTGGCGCGTTAGGACCGTGGGAGACGCGACGGCGGGAGTCGAACCCGCCACGCACCCGGGTATGAGCCGGTGCCCGGGACCGCCCGGATCGCCGCGATGACACGCCCACGGTAACCCTCCGCAGCATCCGCCGTCGAGGTGTGTGACGGTAGGTGTCGCGCTCTCTCATCCAACTCGGAGAATCGGCCGAACTCGGTGCGTGTGAGCGCTCCTTCGCACCGAGTTCGACCGATTGTCCGAGTTCGGGGCCGGGGGCCCGGGACGGAGCGGGCGCCCGGACCGGTGTCAGCGGGCCCGCCTACACTTGACAAGACATGACCGACGCATCCACGCCCATCATCGTCGGCGGCGATCGCGGACCGCAGCTCGGCCGCGGCGGCCCCGATTCGCCCCGTCCCGACGCCGACCTGCTCGAGGGCCTGAATCCGCCCCAGCTCGAGGCGGTCACCTACCGCGGTCCGGCGCTGCTGATCGTGGCAGGCGCGGGATCGGGCAAGACCAGCGTGCTCACGCGGCGGATCGCGTCGCTGTTGCGCAATCGCGAGGCGTGGCCCAGTCAGATCCTCGCGATCACGTTCACGAACAAGGCCGCCGGCGAGATGCGCGAGCGCGTGCGTCACCTGATCGGCGATCGCGCCGAGGGCATGTGGATCTCGACGTTCCACTCCGCGTGCGTGCGCATCCTGCGCCGTGAGGCGCAGCAGTTCGGCTTCACGAAGGCCTTCACCATCTACGACTCCGGCGACTCGCGGGCGCTCATCAAGCGCCTCGTGAAAGAGCACGAAGGGGATGCTTTCGGTCTCACCCCGGCGGGAACGATGAGCCGCATCTCCAAGCTCAAGAACGAACTGTCGGATGCCGAGTCCTACGCCCGCCAGGCCAACATGAGCGATCCGGTCGAGCGCGTCTTCGTGGAGATCTTCGGCGCGTACCAACGCGCCCTGCAGAAGGCGAATGCCTTCGACTTCGACGACCTGATCGCCCAGACCGTCTATCTGTTCCGCGCCTTCCCCCACGTGGCCGACGTGTATCGGCGCCGATTCCGTCACATCCTGGTCGACGAATACCAGGACACCAACCACGCCCAGTACGCCCTCATCCACGAGCTGACCCGCCCCATCGGCACCGATGCGCCCGGCGAAGAGATGAACGGCATGATGATCTTCGACGCGCCGTCGCCGGCCGTCGACGACGCGGCATCCCTCACGGTGGTCGGCGACTCCGATCAGTCGATCTACGCCTTCCGCGGCGCCGACATCCGCAACATCACCGAGTTCGAACGCGACTATCCCGGCGCGAAGGTGGTGCTGCTCGAGCAGAACTACCGTTCGACGCAGAACATCCTGTCGGCAGCCAACGCGGTCATCGGCAACAACTTCGACCGCAAGGACAAGAAGCTGTGGACCGACGTCGGTGCGGGCGACCCCATCATCGGCTTCACCGGCTATTCGCAGCACGATGAGGCGCAGTTCGTCGCCGACGAGATCGAGTCGTTGCGCAAAAAGCAGGTCGATTACTCGCAGATGGCGGTGTTCTACCGCACGAACTCGCAGTCGCGCGCGCTGGAGGAGATCTTCATCCGCTCGGCGGTGCCCTACAAGATCATGGGCGGCACCAAGTTCTACGAGCGGGCGGAGATCAAAGACGCCCTGGCGTACCTCATCGCGGTCGCGAACCCCGCCGACGAGATGGCGATCCGCCGCATCCTCAACCGCCCGCGCCGCGGCATCGGCGACGTGACCGAGACCGCGATCGCCCGCTACGCCGCCGAGGAGCAGATCTCGTTCCGTGACGCGCTCGCCAATTCCTCGGCGCTCGGCGTCGGCCCGAAACTGCAGACCGCGATCGCCCGCCTCGACGCGGTGCTCGCCGAAGCGACCGCCATCATGCTGCCCGCGACCGGCGAGCTCGCCCCGCCCACCGCGGTGGCGGAGGGCCTCACCCTGCTGCTCAACAAATCCGGCTACTTCGACGCCCTGCGTCTGAGCAAGGACCCGCAGGACGAAGCCCGCCTCGAGAACCTCGACGAGCTCATCGCGGTGACCAGGGAGTTCGCCCGCAACAACCCCGAGGGGACGGTCATCGACTTCCTCGGCGAAGTGCAGCTCGTCGCCGACGCCGACGACCTCGACGACGCCTCCGGCTCGGTGTCGCTCATGACACTGCACACCGCCAAGGGGCTCGAATTCGACGCGGTGTTCCTCACCGGCGTCGAGGAAGACCTCCTCCCGCACCGCATCTCCGCGAACGAGCCCGGCGGACCCGCTGAAGAGCGGCGCCTGTTCTACGTGGGCATCACGCGGGCGCGAAAGCGCCTCTACCTCTCGCTGGCGATGACGCGCGCGCAGTTCGGTGAGGTGACCGTCGCGATGCCCAGCCGGTTCCTGCAGGAGATCCCGGCCGAGCTGATCGACTGGCGCCAGTCGCCCGGTGACGTCAATTCCCGCGGCGGAACGCGCTCCCGCGCGCTGAACGCCCGGCCGGGCTCTGCCACCTCGACCGGATGGGGCTCGAAGCGCTATGGCGACGACCTCGCACCGACCTCGACCTCGATCGACCGCTTCCCCAACCGCATCCCCGCGAAGGTGCGCGACAACGGCGACCTCGTACTGGCCTCGGGCGACCGCATCCGGCACGACGACTTCGGCGAAGGACGCGTCGACGCCGTGACCGGCGAGGGAGCGAAACGCGTCGCCCATGTGCGGTTCGACAGCGTGGGTGCGAAGAAGCTGCTGATCAAGATCGCCCCGATCGAAAAGGTCTGACCGCGATCTCGAGCCCGCGGTTAGGGTGGCTGCGATGGCATTGTTCTCGAGGCGCAAGAAGACTCCCGACTCCACCGACACCTCGGCGGGTCGGGGACCGGACGAATCGGATGCTGCGACGCCGAGCGACGCGCCCTCGCCCGAGCCCCCAGCATCCGTCGGCATCTCGACCTCGACCTTCCGCGGTGTCGGGGCATCCGCTGCCGGACCTCCCGTCCCCGCGCCGACCGTCCCCGCGCCCCCGGCCCCCGTTGCTGAGGCCGAGACGATCCCCGGCGTGCGCGACAATGTGCTGCTGCGCGACGCGCTCGCCGAGTTGAGCGATCCGCCCACCCCGCAGGGACTGTTGAACGTGGCCCGCCAACTGCTGCAGGGCCCGCTCTTCCTCCGGGTGAAGGGCAACGCGCGCGCCCTGCTCGCGGAAGGTCGCGGGCTGCCGCTCGCCGTCACCCGCCGCGGCGACAAGCAGCTGGTGCTGGCCTACAGCTCGGGCGCCGCCCTGCAGGCCGCGGTGTCGGCCGACGGCGAAGCCGACACGTCGGCGGTCGGCCAGCCGGTGCTGACCGTGTTGCGGCTGGTACTCGACGGGGAATACGAGGGCCTCATCCTCGACAACTCCTCGGGAACCGCCCGCGCGCTGCTGCCGCGCCCCCTGCTGCAACGTGTCGTCGACGATGCGCACGCCGCGCTCGCCCTGAAGAGCCTGCTCGCCGGCGTCCGCACGGAAGACACCCCGGCGGCCGTCGCCGCCGCATTGGGCGAGGCGCCGCTGTGGATCGCCGTCCGCCGTACCGAGGAGGGCGGCCCGGTCGGGATCGCCGAATCGCGCACCGCCGACGGCGACCGCTTCATCGAGGTCTTCTCGCATCCGCTCGAGGTGCTCGCCCTGGGCCGCGGCGATCAGCCGCTGCCCGTCACGCTCGATCAGCTGCACGCCGCCGTCACCGCGGACGCCGGGATCACGGGGCTGCTCATCGACCCCGGCGGGCCCTGGCTGCGCCTGCATCGCGACCACGTCACCGGCCCGGCCTGACCGCCGACCTCTTTCAACGCCCCCAGGGGGTGGATCGAGGAGATGACCGGGATCGAGGATGCTGTCGCCCTCGCGCGTCCTCGATCCGCAGCATCCCCTCGATTCGCGACACTCGAGGCGGGTCGCGGAGGCGGGTGTCGGATGCTGGTCCGCCGCCCTAGGGTCGGAGCATGGCCTCCCCCCGCATCTCGCTGAGTGTTCCCGGGCCCGACGGCGACCGCGAGATCGGGATCTCCAACCCCGATCGCGTGCTGTGGCCCGACTCGGGCATCACCAAGCGCGAATTGGCCGAGTACTTCATCACGGTGGCCGGGCCCTTCCTGGCCGCCAACGGCGACCGGCCCGTCTCGCTCGAGCGGTTCCCCGACGGGGTGGCCGGGGAGAGCTTCTTCAGCAAGAACCCGCCGAAGGGCGCTCCCGACTTCGTCGAGGCGGTCACCGTCACCTACAACAGCGGTCGGCGCCACCCTCAGATCGTGCTGACGGAGATCGCCGCGGCGGTGTGGGCCGTGCAGATGAACACGATCGTGTTCCACCCGTGGGCCTCGCTGGCCGGCGACTCCGACCATCCGGTCGAGCTGCGCATCGACCTCGATCCGCAGCCGGGCACCGGCTTCGCCGAGGTCATCGCCGCCGCGCACGGACTGCGCGAGGTGCTGATCGAGGCCGGCCTCGAGCCGTGGGTGAAGACCAGCGGCAATCGCGGACTGCACGTGTTCTGCCCGATCGAGCCCACGCACGAGTTCCTCGACGTGCGCCACGCCGTGATCGCGGCCGCGCGCGAGCTCGAGCGGCGGATGCCCGAGCAGGTCACCACCCACTGGTGGAAGGAGGAGCGCGGGGAGCGCATCTTCGTGGACTTCAACCAGGCGAACCGCGACCGCACGATGGCGGGTGCCTACTCCCCGCGCGCCCTCGCGGGAGCGACCGTGTCGATGCCGGTGCGCTGGGACACCCTGGACACCGTCGATCCGGCGGCATTCACGGTGCGCACCGTGCCTGAGATCCTCGCCGCCGACGGCGACGCGTGGCGGGGCTTCCTCGACGCACCCGGGCGGATCGACACCCTGCTCGAATGGTGGCAACGCGACCTCGACGACGGACTCGGCGAGCTGCCGTTCCCGCCGGAGTTCCCCAAGATGCCCGGCGAACCGCCGCGCGTACAGCCCTCGCGCGCGCGCAAGCACGACGCCCCGTAACCGCCGTCAGTCCAGCACTGCCCCGAGGTCGTACGCCGAGACCGTCTCGAGCTGCTCGTACGTGCACGAACGCGGGTCGCGGTCGGGCCGCCAGCGCTCGAACTGCACGGTGTGGCGGAAGCGGTAGCCCTCGAGCTGGTCGTAGCGCACCTCGAGCACGCGTTCGGGCCGGAGCCGCACGAACGACACGTCCTTCGAGGCCGAGAATCGGGAGCGGTCGGTCTCACCGGTGACGGCGGCCCCGGAAGCATCCGTCTCCACGAAGGGTGCCAGTTCGTCGATGAGCGACAGGCGGCGCGCGTTGCTCCAGGCCGAGACCCCGCCGACGCCCATCAGGCGTCCGTCGTCGGTGTACAGCCCGACGAGGAGAGAACCGACGCCCTGGCCGGATTTGTGGATGCGATAACCGAGGGCGACGACGTCTGCGGTGCGCGCGTGCTTGATCTTGAACATCGTGCGCTTGTTGGGCGCATAGGGCTGGGCGAGCGGCTTCGCGACGACGCCGTCGAGCCCGGCCCCCTCGAACTCGGCCAGCCAGCGACGGGCGACCGCGGGATGGTCCGAGGTGCGTGTCACGTGCACGGGATGGGGGAGGCCCGCGATCAGATCCACCAGTTCGGTGCGCCGCGTCGCGAACGGTTCGGGCTGCAGGTCGCGCTCGCCCCGGGCGAGCAGGTCGAACGCGATGAACATCGCGGGGGTCTGCTCGGCGAGGAGCGCGACCCGGGACGCTGCGGGGTGGATGCGCTGCGACAGCGACTCCCAGTCCAGGCGCTGAGCGCCCGGCTCGCCGATCGCCACGACCACCTCGCCGTCGATGAGGCAGGGTTCGGGAAGGAGGCGGGCGAACGCTTCGACCAGCTCGGGGAAGTAGCGGGTGAGGGGTTTGGCGCCGCGGCTGCCGATCTCGACGTCGGTGCCGTCCCACGACACCAGCGCACGGAAACCGTCCCATTTCGGCTCGTAGCTGAGGCCTCCCGCGACCGATGACGGCTCGGGGACCTCGGGGACGGATTTCGCCAGCATCGGCGCGGGGATCTCGTAGGCCATGACCTCATCCTGCCGTGCGCGGTTCAGCCCACGGTCGGTCGCGAGGCTTCCTGCAGTTCGCGTTTCTTCGGTCGGGCCCACCGGGCGGGGAGGTTGTCGCCGTCCCAGACCTGCACGATGCCCCACACCACGGCGGTGAGCGGTACGGCCAGGAGCGTGCCGAGGATGCCGCCGACCGCGGTGCCGGCGGCGAGGGCGACGAGGATCACGAAGGAGTGCAGCTTCAGCGACTTGCCCATCAGCACGGGCTGCAGGAAGTTGCCCTCGAGCTGGTTGACGAGCACGACGACCCCGACGACCGCGACCGCTGCGACCCAGCCGTTCGCGACCAGGGCCACGAGCGCCGCGAGCACGCCGGCGAGCACGGCACCCACGATGGGGATGAACGCCAGGATGAACACCAGCGCGGCGAGGGGGATGGCGAGCGGCACCTGCAGGATCAGCAGACCGATGAGGATACCGACCGCATCGACGAAGGCGACCGACGCGGTGCCGCGCACGTACGACCCGAGCACCGATACCGTCTTGCCGCCGATGCGCTGGGCACGGTCGTAGTCGGCGCCCTGGAAGGGGCGCAGCACGAACTCCCACAGGCGCGGGCCGTCCTTCAGGAAGAAGAAGAGGATGACGACCATCAGCACGCCGCCCGTCACGAAGTTCGCGAGGGCGCTGACGCCCGCGAGGGCGCCGGAGCCGAACTGGGAGCTGGTGAGGAAGTCGGTGACCTGCCCGCCCCACTCCTGCAGCTGGTTGTCGGTGGGGGCGAACGGCAGCGTGTTCACCCAGTCGAGCAGTTGCGTGAAGCCCTGCTGCGCCTGCTGCACGAGGTCGGCCCATTGATCACGGACGGCCAGCACGATGAGCGTGCCGAGTCCGCCCAGCACGGCGAGGATCGCCAGCAGCGTGATGAGGGTGGCGACGAGGGCGGGGACGCCGTGATGGCGCATCCACCGCATGACCGGCGCGAAGGCCGAGGCGAAGATGAGCGCGAGCACCAGGGGGATGGCCACGAGGGTCACCTGCTGCAGCACGTACACGACGCCGATGAGCACCACGACCACCAGGATGATCTGCAGCGAGCGCACCGCCAGCTTGCCGAAACCGTCGGTCCAGAGGCTGCGCGGCGGAGTCGTCGCCGTGAGGTCGGAGGTGTCGAGGCGCACGGCGATCGGCCCACGGCGGAAGAGTCCCATGCGACGACGTTAACGCCCCGGGCGGGACGGGGCGCGGGGGTTGCGTGGCCGGGGCCCTTCGCTTAGCCGCTCAGACGAAAGCGCTCATCCCCGTGATGTCGCGACCGAGCAGCAGCGCCTGCACGCTCTCGGTGCCCTCGTAGGTGTGGATCGCTTCGATGTCGGCGAGGTGCTGCATGACGCCGTTCTCCAGCAGGATCCCGTTGCCGCCGAGCAGGTCGCGCGCGGTCGCGGCAACCCGACGGGCGGCCCGCGTGTTGTGGTACTTCGCAAGCGAGGCCTGGGTCGGCCGGAGTCCCCCGGATGCTTCGAGGTCAGCGAGGCGGCGGCAGTACAGCTGCATCGCCGTGAGCTCGTCGAGCATCTGCGTCAACCGCTCCTGCACCAACTGGAACTTCGCGAGCGGCTTGCCGAACTGCATGCGCTTCGTCGCATACGTGAGGGCCGCCTCGTAGCAGGCGGTCGCGTGACCGAGCGCCGACCAGGCCACCCCGCTGCGGGTCGCGAACAGGACGACGGAGGCGTCCTTGAAGCTCTTCGTGCCGGGGAGCACGGCATCCAGCGGCAGGCGCACGTCATCGAGTGCGATGTGAGCCTGGTGGATCGCGCGCAACGACACCTTCCCGGGGATGACCGTGCCCGTGTAGCCGGGAGTCGACTGCTCCACGAGGAAGCACCGCACCGCGCCGTGCTCGGGAGCGTCCGGGTCCTCGACGCGGGCCCAGACGAAGGTGATGCCCCCCGATGCGCCGTTGCCGATCCACTTCTTCGCTCCCCGCAGCACCCAGGCGTCGCCGTCGCGACGGGCGACCGTCTCCAGCGACACCGAATCCGAGCCGTGGTCGGGCTCGGTGAGCGCGAAGGCGCCCAGCACCTCACCGCTCGCGAGGGGGTGGAGCCACCGCGCCTGCTGCTCGAGCGAGCCGTACAGCGCGAGGGTGCGCAAGGCGAGTCCGCCCTGCACCGCGACGATCGTGCCGAGCGAACCGTCGCCGCGCGAGATCTCCATGTTCACGAGGCCGGCCGCCAGCGGCGAGGACGCCGGCAGTTCCGGGTGCTCGATCCCGTCGACGAACAGGCCGTACTCACCCATCCGCGGCACGAGGTCGACGGGGTAGCGCGCAGCATCCCATTCCCCCTGCATCCGCGTGCCCACTTCGTCGACGAACGCCTGCGCACGCTGCCACAGGTCGAGGTCGGGGCCCGTGACGTCGGCGAACACCGCGTAGTAGTCCGTGCCGCGGCGTTCCAGGACGTCGTAGCGGGTGATGCTCTCGCCGGGAAGGGTGGGGGTGGCGTCGTCGCTCATGCCCGCCACGTTACCTATTGGATCGGGGGAGCGTGTCAACCCGTATCCGCCGCCCTGGCGGGAGAGGTTGACTCCGACCATGACCTCCCTGTGGAAGCACGCCCACCCGATCGTGCCCGGTGCCGCCTTCGAGCCGGGCTCGACCCACGACGTCGTCGTCGTGGGCGCGGGCATCACGGGTCTCGCCACGGGGCTGACCCTCGTTCGGGCCGGTCTCGACGTCGCGCTCGTGGAGAAGGGCGAGGTCGCGGAGCTGGCGACGGGCGGCAACACCGGCAAGGTCTCCCTTCTGCAGGGAACGACGCTCTCGGAGCTGCGACGGCATCACCCGGCAGGTCTCGTGCGGGCCTACGTCGACGCGAATCGGGCGGGAGCGGACTGGGTCGCCGAGACCGCCACCGAACTCGGGGTCGATTTCTCTCGGCGCACCGCCTACACCTACGCCCAGAGCGGCGGCGGGGTCACGGCCGTGCACGCCGAGCACGACGCCGCCCGCGAGGCCGGTCTGGACACGCGCATCGTCGGGGTGCCCGAGATGGCGACGGCCCCCTTCGACATCACCCGAGCAGTCGCTCTCGACGACCAGATCGCGATCGACCCGGTGCGCTTCGCCGACGCGCTCGCCGCCGCCTTCGTGGCGCAGGGCGGTCGCCTGTACACCCGCACCGCCGTGCGGCGCGTGCACGTGACGCCCCGCCCGACGGTCGAGACCGATTTCGGGGAGCTGTTCGCCGACCACGTGGTTCTCGCCACGGCGACTCCGATCATGGATCGCGGCCTCTACTTCGCCAAGACGAGCGGCCTGCGCTCCTCGTGCGCGTCGTTCGTGCTCGAGGGGAACATGCCCGACGGCATGTATCTGGCGGCCGATGCGCCCACCCGATCTATCCGCACCGTCTCGGCGGCCGACGGGCCCGCCGATATCGCCCAGGTCATCGTCGGGGGCGCGGGTCACCCGGTCGGTCGGGCGGAGTCGGAGCTCGCCCTGCTCGAGGAGTTGGTGCAGTGGGCGCGGGCGACGCTCCCCGTCGGAGCGGAGACGCACCGCTGGTCGGCACAGGACTATCGCTCCCACAACCTCGTGCCCTTCATCGGCACGATGCCGCGCACCCTCGGCCGGGTGAGCTTCGCGACCGGCTACGCCAAGTGGGGCCTCACCAACGGCCCGGCGGCCGCCCTCCGCATCGCCGCCGAGATCCGCGGCGAGAAGAAGGGGGAGCGGCCCGACTGGATGACGACGCTCGGCACCCGGATGACGGTGCCGGCCGACCTTGCCCGCGGCGCCGTCGAGAACGCCACCGTCGCGAAGGAGGCGGCGCGGGGATGGGCCGAGGCCGAGCGCACCCCCGTGCCGGTGCCTCGGCCCGCGGAAGGCGACGGGGTCGTCGCGCAGCGCGGCGGTCACCCGGTGGGCGTGTCGACCACTGGCGGAACGACACGCGCCGTCGACGCGGTCTGCCCTCACCTGGGCGGCGTCCTGGAATGGAACGACCTGGCCTGCACGTGGGACTGCCCGCTGCACGCTTCCCGGTTCGCAGCGGACGGCACCCGCATCGAAGGACCGGCGGTGAATGACCTCCGACGCTTCGACGCGGCCACCGAATCGACGCCCACCTCAAGCTGAACGCAAGAACACCGCAAGATCGCCCGGGCGAACACCCAAGGTGCTCGCCCGGACCCCACAGCGGGCCGCCGATCTGCGAACGTACGTCGGGGGAGTCATGCCGGCGCCCCGCGACCTGACCCGAATCGTGTCGCGCGGCGCCGGCATGACAACGCCCGCGTCTGGGGGGCCGGGATTCGGGTGCGAAAGCGCGCGGTAGTAGGGTGGGGGATTGGTCGATATCTCGATATCAAGATGTCTCGGCCGCTCCCTCCCATCGTCCAGCGCGAAGGATTTTCCGTGGATCTGTACGAGTACCAGGCACGTGACCTGTTCGAGAAGTACGAGGTGCCGGTCCTCGCCGGCATCATCGCCGATACCCCCGAGGAAGTGCGCGCCGCAGCTGAGAAGCTCGGCGGCGTCGTCGTCGTCAAGGCCCAGGTCAAGACGGGCGGCCGCGGCAAGGCGGGCGGCGTGAAGGTCGCCAAGACCCCCGACGAGGCGTACGAGGCGGCCCAGGCCATCCTCGGCCTCGACATCAAGGGGCACGTCGTCAAGCGCGTGATGGTCGCCGCGGGCGCCCGCATCGCGAAGGAGTTCTACTTCTCCGTGCTGCTCGACCGCTCCAACCGCTCCTACCTCAGCCTCTCCAGCGTCGAAGGCGGCATGGAGATCGAGCAGCTCGCCGTCGAGAAGCCCGAAGCGCTGGCGCGGGTCGAGGTCGACCCCCTCGAGGGCATCACTCCGGAGAAGGCGCTCGAGATCGCGAAGGCTGCGAACTTCGAGGGCGGGCTGGCCGAGAAGGTCGCCGACGTCTTCGTGAAGCTGTACGACGTTTACGTGGGCGAGGACGCCACGCTCGTCGAGGTGAACCCGCTCATCCAGTCCGAGGACGGCGACATCATCGCCCTCGACGGCAAGATCTCGCTCGATGAGAACGCCGGCTTCCGCCACCCCGAGCACGAAGAGCTCGAGGACAAGGACGCCGCCGACCCGCTCGAGGCCATCGCGAAGGCGAACGACCTCAACTACGTCAAGCTCGACGGTCAGGTCGGCATCATCGGCAACGGTGCGGGACTGGTCATGTCGACCCTCGACGTCGTCGCCTACGCGGGAGAGAAGCACGGCGGCGTCAAGCCCGCCAACTTCCTCGACATCGGCGGCGGAGCTTCGGCGACCGTCATGGCCGCGGGCCTGGACGTCATCCTCGGCGACGAGCAGGTCAAGAGCGTGTTCGTGAACGTCTTCGGCGGCATCACCTCGTGCGTCGCCGTCGCGGAGGGCATCGTCAAGGCCCTCGAGATCCTCGGCGACACCGCCTCGAAGCCGCTCGTGGTGCGCCTCGACGGCAACCAGGTCGACGAAGGGCGCGCGATCCTCGCTGCGGCGAACAACCCGCTCGTCACCCTGGCCGCCTCCATGGACGAAGGCGCCGACAAGGCCGCCGAGCTCGCGAACGCCGGACGCTGAGACGCGAAGGAACTTACAGACATGTCGATCTATCTCAACAAAGACTCCAAGGTCATCGTCCAGGGCATCACCGGTGGTGAGGGCACCAAGCACACCGCCCTCATGCTGAAGGCGGGCACGCAGGTCGTCGGCGGAGTGAACGCTCGCAAGGCGGGCACCACCGTCACGCACCAGGACAAGGACGGCAACGAGGTCGTGCTCCCCGTCTTCGCCTCGGTCGCCGAGGCGATCGCAGCGACCGGCGCCGACGTCTCGATCGCGTTCGTGCCCCCGGCTTTCACCAAGGACGCGATGATCGAGGCCATCGACGCCGAGATCCCGCTCCTGGTCGTCATCACCGAGGGTGTGCCGATCGGCGACACCGCTCAGGCCTGGGCGTACGCCAAGTCCAAAGGCGAGACGACCCGCATCATCGGGCCGAACTGCCCCGGCATCATCACACCGGGCGAGTCGCTCGTCGGCATCACCCCGGCCAACATCACGGGCAAGGGCCCGATCGGTCTCGTGTCGAAGTCGGGCACTCTGACCTACCAGATGATGTTCGAGCTGCGCGATCTGGGCTTCTCCACCGCGATCGGCATCGGCGGCGACCCGATCATCGGTACGACGCACATCGACGCGCTCGCCGCTTTCGAGGCCGACCCCGAGACGAAGGCGATCGTCATGATCGGTGAGATCGGTGGCGACGCCGAAGAGCGCGCCGCCGACTTCATCCGCGACAACGTCACGAAGCCGGTCGTCGGCTACGTCGCCGGCTTCACCGCCCCCGAGGGCAAGACGATGGGCCACGCCGGCGCGATCGTCTCGGGCTCGGCGGGCACCGCCCAGGCGAAGAAGGAGGCCCTCGAGGCCGCCGGGGTCAAGGTCGGCAAGACGCCCAGCGAGACCGCCGCCCTGATGCGCGAGATCATCCAGGGTCTGTAGAACCACGTCGGATCGGAAGGGGCGGATGCTGCAGCATCCGCCCCTTCCTCGTGTCCGGGGCGCGGCTAGGCTGGGCGCATGCCGTTGAACGGGGAATATCTGCCCTCCACCTCCGAGTGGGCTCGCACGCAGGCGGAGACCTACGAAGCGAGCGGCGGCTCAGAATCGAACGACCTGCGGGGCGTGCCGATCATCGTGCTCACCTCGGTCGGTGCCAAGACCGGGGCGCTGCGCAAGACCGCGCTGATGCGTGTGGAGCACGATGGCAGTTACGCCGTGGTCGCGTCGCGCGGCGGTGCGCCGACCGCTCCGGCCTGGTACTGGAACCTGCTCGCCCACCCCGAGGTGGAGCTGCAGGACGGCGCCGTCACGCGCGACTACATCGCGCACGAGGCCGAGGGCACGGAGCGCGCCGAATGGTGGCAGCGCGCCACAGCCGTCTGGCCCGATTACGACGTCTACCAGACCAAGACCGACCGCCAGATCGCACTGTTCGTGCTCGACCCCGTCGAGGGCTGACACCGGGTCGTCGACCGCGCCCCGCGACCTCGCCGCGTCGTCCCATCGCGGCGCGGTCTCGCGGGTAGGGTCGTTCGCGCATGCACCGCCTTCTCATCGCCCTGCTTGCCGCCCTCGACGCCATCATCGCGGCCGCCGGCGGCATCGCCGTCGTCTTCGCGCCGCTCACTCTGCTGTGGGTGTTCGGGCTCGACGGCGGCGCGGACTGGGGCGCCCTGTGGCCGGCGAGCGGGGCGATCTGGCAGGCGGGGCATCTCGTCGCCCAGACCGTGACCCTGCCCGAGGTGTACCTCGCGACCGCGGGTATCGATCCGGCCGCCGCCACCTTCACGCTCTCCCTCGCCCCGCTGGCGCTGGCAGTGTTCACCGCCGGGTTCGCCGCCAGGTCGGGGCGCCGCGCCGCCGAAGCGGGCGCGCCTCTGATCGGAGCGACCGCCGGCACCCTCGTCTTCGCCGCGGCGGCCACCGTCGTGGCGCTGACGGTCGGCAACCCGATCGTCAGCGCGGAGTTCTGGCCGGCGGTGCTGCTGCCGACCCTCGTGTTCGCCGTGCCCGCCCTCCTCGGCGCCGTCGTCACGGCGTGGCGCGTCGACGTCGACGGCCCGATCTCGCGACTGCGCGAGCGGGTCGCCCGGTTGCCGCGCGCCTGGGCGGTCTTCCCCGCCCTGCTGCTGCGGGGGACCGCGGTCACCACGACCGGACTCGTCGGCGCGGGCGCGATCGTCACCGCGGTGGCGGTGTTCACCGGCGGTGCCGACGTGGTGGCCCTCTTCGAGGCCGCCAACGTCGACATCACCGGCGGCCTGGTGCTCTCGCTCGCCCAGCTCGCGTACTTCCCGACCCTCGTGCTGTGGGGGGCGTCGTTCGTCGCGGGGCCGGGCTTCGCCCTCGGCGCCGGCACCGCGGTGTCCCCGGCCGGCACCGAGGTGGGTGTCGTGCCCGGCATCCCCGTGCTCGGCGCCGTTCCCGACTCGACCACGACCTGGCTGCTGCTGCTCGCTCTCGTACCGATCGCGCTCGGAGCGTTCGCAGGATGGATGCTGCGCTCCCGCCTCGCGGACCAGGGCCGACCCCGCCATGACGACGCCGACGGGGGGATCGGGATGCGCCTCGTGCTCACCGTGTCGCTCGCCGTCCTCACCGGAGGTGTCGCCGCCGTCTTCGCGGTCGTGTCCTCCGGCTCGATCGGACCGGGGCGCCTCGCCATGGTCGGGCCTGAGCCGGGACCTCTCGCGCTCGCGGTCGGGATCGAGACCCTCGTCGGAGCGGCCATCCTGCTGCTGTCCCCGCGCCGTACCCGCGCCACGCCCTCGACGCCGGGGGAAGCGACGCAGCGCAAGGGTTCGGCCGATCTGCCCGCCCACCCCGGGCTCTGGCGCAGCATCTCGGCGCCGCCGATGTACGTGCATTCCGGATCGGATGAAGCATCCGACCCCGCTCCGGTCGTCACGGCTGCTGCCGATCCTGAGGCGGCCGAGTCCGTCGACGACAACGCCACCGAACCCCTCGAGGGCCTGCGGGGCAGCGACGACGAGGACGCGCTCACCGAACCGATCGAGCCCCTCGACGGCTTCCCGGACCGTGACACCGGTCGGGCTCCGGGGTCGTCGGTAGACTGACCGGGTGCTCACGGTCGCGGTCCTCATCTCGGGCACCGGGTCGAACCTGCGAGCGCTTCTGGAAGCCGCGGCCGATCCCCGCTTCCCCGCCCGGGTCATCGCCGTGGGCGCCGACCGCGAGGCCGACGGGTTCGCGCACGCGGAGGCCTACGGCATTCCGACGTTCCTCGTGCCCTACGAGCAGTTCGACTCCCGCGTCGCCTGGGGCGAGGAATTGACCGCGCAGCTGGCCGTCTGGTCGCCCGACCTGGTGGTGCTGAGCGGCCTCATGCGCCTCGTGCCTCCCGCCGTGGTCGACGCGTGGGCGCCGCGCCTGATCAACACGCACCCGGCGTACCTGCCCGAATTCCCCGGCGCCCATGCCGTGCGCGACGCGCTCGCGGCCGGCGTGACCTCCACCGGGGCCAGCGTCATCGTGGTGGACAACGGAGTCGACACCGGTCCGATCCTCGCGCAGGAGCGCGTTCCCGTGCTGCCGGGCGACGACCTGCACCGGCTGCACGAACGCATCAAACCGGTGGAGCGACGCCTGCTCGTCGATGTGGTCCGCCGCATCGCGAACGGAGAGCTCGACCTCGTCGCAGCATCCGTTCCCCCCTCGTCCGAGTCCTCAGCATCCATCACCGAGACCCCCTAGGAGTCCTCATGGCCGGTCCCCGCCACGACCCCGCCCTGTACCGCGATCGCGACCTCGTGCCCGTTCGCCGCGCCCTCGTCTCGGTCAGCGACAAGACCGATCTGCTGCGCCTCGCCGAGGCCCTGATCGCCGCCGACGTCGAGATCGTGTCGACCGGTTCGACCGCCGCGACGATCCGCGAGGCGGGACACCCGGTCACCGACGTGGCGGCCGTCACCGGCTTCCCGGAGTCGCTCGACGGCCGCGTGAAGACCCTGCACCCGGCCGTGCACGCCGGGCTGCTCGCCGACCTGCGACTGGCGAGCCACGAGGATCAGCTCGCGGAGCTCGGCATCGCGCCGTTCGAGCTCGTCGTGGTCAACCTCTATCCGTTCGTGGAGACCGTGGCCTCCGGCGCCGAGGGCGACGACGTCGTCGAGCAGATCGACATCGGCGGCCCCGCCATGGTGCGGGCGGCCGCCAAGAACCACGCCAACGTGGCCATCGTCGTGTCACCCGAGTCGTACCCGGGCGTGATCGAGGCGATCGGCGAGGGCGGAACCACCCTGGTGCAGCGTCGCGAGCTCGCTGCGCGCGCCTTCGCGCACACCGCCGCGTACGACACCGCCGTGTCGACGTGGTTCGCCGACGGGGTGCTGACCGATGTGCTGCCCGCGCACCTCACGATCGCCGCGGAGCGCATCGCGACCCTGCGCTACGGCGAGAACGCCCACCAGCGCGCCGCGATCTACAGCCGCGCCGGCGGCCACGGCATCGCACAGGCCCGCCAGCTGCAGGGCAAGGAGATGTCGTACAACAACTACGTCGACGCGGACGCGGCGCTGCGGGCGGCGTTCGACATGGTGAAGCCCGCGGTCGCGATCATCAAGCACGCGAACCCGTGCGGTATCGCCGTGGCGGCTCCCAACGCGCTCGACGAGATCGCCAGCGCCCACCTGCGCGCCCACGAGTGCGACCCGGTGTCGGCGTTCGGCGGCGTGATCGCCGCGAACCGCACCGTGACGCTCAAGATGGCCGAGAACCTGCGCGACATCTTCACCGAGGTGATCATCGCGCCCGACTTCGAGCCGGCCGCGCTCGAGGTGTTCGCCCTCAAGAAGAATCTGCGCCTGCTGTGCCTGCCCGAGGACTGGGAGCAGGAGAGCGTCGATGTGCGCCTCGTCTCGGGCGGACTGCTGCTGCAGGACGCCGACCGTTTCCCCGCCGACATCGAATCCGTCGCGAAGGACTGGGAACTCGTGTCGGGCGAACGCCCCTCCGAGGCCGAGATGACCCACCTGATCTTCGCGTGGAAGTCGTGCCGGGCGGTCAAGTCGAACGCGATCGTGCTGGCGAAGAACTCCGCCACCGTCGGCATCGGCATGGGCCAGGTCAACCGGGTCGATTCCTGCCGGCTCGCGGTGGAGCGCGCCGGGGATCGTGCGGCCGGCTCGGTCGCAGCATCCGATGCCTTCTTCCCCTTCGCCGATGGACCGCAGGTGCTGCTGGACGCGGGCGTCTCGGCCATCATCCAGCCGGGCGGATCTGTTCGCGACGACGAGGTCATCGACGCCGCCCGCGCGGCCGGCGTGACGATGTTCTTCACCGGCGAGCGCCACTTCTTCCACTGACCCGCTCCGGCCGGGCCCGGCCGGGCAGGCCTGCCGGGCCCGGCTCGGCCTGGGTCCGGTCCGGTCCGCAGGACACAACTCCTCCATTCGGGTGGCTCGTTCGGGGTTCGTGGCCGTCTCGGACCTTTTCGGGCGGGTATTGGAGGAGTTGTGTCCGCCCGGGGAGTGGTGGCCGTCGCCCCGCGGCGGCCGACCGCCGGTCCCCGCGACGGCTACCGGGGTTCGTCACCCCGTCAGGCCAGCCCGGTCGGTTCCGCTGCCACGGCGGACACAACTCCTCCATTCGGGTGGCTCGTTCGGGGTTCGTGGCCGTCTCGGGGCTTTTCGGGCGGGTATTGGAGGAGTTGTGTCCGCTCGACGTTTCCTCCCCAGGCCCCGCATCGCGACCAGGAGCGCGCGAGTCGTCGAAGACTGCGACTGGCACTCCTGTGGCGTGGCACCGTGGCGAGGTGCCAGTCGAGGCGGATCCAACAAGCTGGACCTACGGGGAGCTGCGGGCCCGGGGGTTCTCTCGGCGCGCGATCCGACGCGCGCTCGCGGCAGGGGATCTGCTCCGGTTACGCCGCGGCAGATATGCCCAAACCGCGGTGCCGGAGGATTTCCTGCGTGCGGGGCGGCTGGGAGGCCGGCTGGACTGCGTCTCGCTGCTGCGGGCAGTGGGGGTGTTCGTCCTGAACCGGCCGTGCCTGCATCTACAGGTGAGTCGAGGGGCAAGTCGAGTTCCGGACGGAGGCGCCGAGGTGATCCGCCATTGGCGAGTGACATCGGCTGCCTCCGATGATCTCGCCGCTGATCTCGTGGAGGCTCTGGTGCAATCGTGCCGGTGCCAGCAGCCGCGGGAATCTGTCGCCACCCTCGACAGTGCGTGGCACCTCGGCCTGATCGATGACGTCGACCTCGACGAGGTCTTCGCCCGCCTCCCGGCGCGCTACCGTCCGCTTCGGGCCCTCCTCGATCGACGCAGCGAGGCGGGAACCGAGTCGCTGGTGAGACTGATCCTCCGCGGCCTCGGATGCTCGTTCGAGGTGCAGGTGAGCGTGCGCGGTGTGGGCAGAGTCGACTTCGTCGTCGACGAATGGCTCATCGTGGAGTGCGATAGTCGGGCCCATCACGGTGAGCCGGCCGACCAGATCCGCGACCGCCGGCGGGATCTGGCAGCCGCGCAGCAGGGGTTCGTCACACTGCGGTTGATGGCCGAGGAGGTTCTGTACTCGCCGGAATCCGTCGTCTGCGCGCTGAAAGCCGTGCTCGCACTCCACCGTTCCCGCTGAGGGCGGACACAACTCCGCCAATCCGGTGAGGGGAACGAGCCCCCGGGCGTATGCGGGCAGAAAAACGGCCAAGCTGGCAGAGTTGTGTCCGGCAGCGGGGGCGACCCTCGCCGGGAGAGTGGATACTGCGGCAGCACCCGGCGGGAGTGGCACCCGAGCGGGCGCGGGGGGTGGGCGCGAGAACTCAGACGGTCGGGCGGCCGTAGGTCTCGAGCAGCCGCAGCCAGACCTCACTCACGGTGGGGTACGACGGCACCGCGTGCCACAGGCGCGTCAGCGGCACCTCGCCGACCACCGCGATCGTCGCGGAGTGCAAGAGCTCGGCGACCTCTGGGCCGACGAACGTCGCACCGATGATCGTGCCGCGGTCCTCATCGACGATCGCGCGGGCGTGTCCCTCGTAGGAGTCCGATTGCTCCGAGGCGCCGGCGACCCACGCGAGGTCGTAGTCCAGCACGCGGATCCGACGCCCGGCCTTCTCCGCCGCGGCGGCGGTGAACCCGACCGAGGCCACCTCGGGGTCGGTGAAGGTGACCTGGGGGATCGCCTCGTGATCGGCGGTGGCGACGTGAACGCCCCACGGGGCGTCGTCGACCGGGGTGCCTTTCGCGCGCGCGGCGATGACGTCGCCCGCCGCGCGGGCCTGGTATTTGCCCTGGTGGGTGAGCAGAGCGCGGTGGTTCACGTCCCCGACCGCGTACAGCCAGTCGCTGCCGCGCACGAGCAGGGTGTCGTCGACGTCGAGCCAGGTGCCCGGCTCCAGGCCGACCGCCTCGAGGCCGAGGTCTGTGGTGCGGGGGGTGCGTCCGATCGCGACGAGTACCTCGTCGGCTTCGACCGTGGTGCCGTCGGACAGCTCGAGCAGCGCGAGGCCGGTGTCGTCGCGGCGGGCGGACATGACATCCACCCCCGTCTTGACCGTGGCCCCCAGCCGCGTGAGTGAGGCGGCCACCATCTCGCCGGCGAACGGTTCGTCGGCCGTCAGCAGGGTGGAGCGGGAGATGATCGTCACCGCGCAGCCGAGCCCGGCGTAGGCGGTGGCCATTTCGGCGCCCACGACACCGCCGCCGAGAATGGCGAGGGATGCTGGGATGTGCTCCGCGCTCGTCACCTCGCGGCTGGTCCAGGGGAAGATCTCGGCGAGGCCGGGGATGTCGGGCAGGAGCGCGGCGGATCCGGTGCAGACGGCGACGGCGTGGCGGGCGACGAGGTCGGTCGTGGTGCCGTCGTCGGCGGTCACGCGCACCGTCTTGTGGCCGGTGAGCACGCCGTGCCCACGGACGAGGTCGATCTTCGCGCCCTGCAGCCACTCGACCTGGCCCGAGTCGTTCCACTCGTGCGTCATCCGGTCTCGCCGTCGCAGCACGCCGGCGACGTCGAGCGCGCCGGTCACGGCCTGCTTCGCTCCGTCGACCGCCTGCGCCGCGCGCAGAGCAGCGCCGCTGCGCAGTAGCGCCTTGGAGGGCATGCACGCCCAGTACGAACACTCGCCGCCGACCAGCTCGGCCTCGACGATGACCGCCGAGAGTCCGCCTTGCACGGCCCGATCGGCGACGTTCTCGCCCACGGGTCCGGCTCCGATGACGATGACGTCGTACTCGCGTGCGCTCATGGCGCCACGCTACCGCCGTCGAGGGAAGCGGGGGTCGGGGGTTGCGCTGCCGCGGCCGATTCTCCTGTCAGGACCTGCGGGTGCGACCCGCGTTTCGTGACCGGCGAGCGGATGCTGCGGGAGCCAGGGCCGGTTCCCCTGTCAGAACCCGCGGGTGCGACCCGCGTTTCGTGACAGGGGAGCTGAGAGGTGAGGGGAGCTGAGAGGTGAGGGGGGCGGAGAGGTGAGGGGGGCGGAGAGGTGAGGGGAGCAGGCGGGAAGCGGATGCGGGTGATTGCCGTAGCCGTATAACGCGGGACCCGCCATCGGGTCAAGGGGTTGGCGCGCACGTCACTTAACCGGTTTAGTAGCCCGTGAGCCGCACGAAGGAGTGACGACGATGAATGACGCGACCCGGCCGACGATCGCCGATGTGGCGCGCGTCGCGGGCGTGAGCAAGAGTCTCGTCTCCTTCGCCCTCAACGACAGGCCGGGGGTCTCGGCGGAGACGCGGGAGCGGATCCTCGCCGTCGCGTCGGAGATCGGTTGGACGCCCAGCGTCCGTGCCCGCTCGCTCAGCGTCGGCCGCGCATTCGCGTGCGGCCTGGTCATCGGACGCAGCCCCGATGTCATCGCCGCCGACCCGTTCTTCCCCTCGCTCATCGCCGGCCTCGAGGACGAGTTCTCCGTCTCGGGGCAGGTGCTGGTTCTCGCCGTCGCAACCCCGGGTCGCCACGAGGCCGAGACCTACCGCGGCCTCGCCCTCGACCGCCGTGTCGACGGCGTCATCCTCACCGATCTCCGCGCCGACGACCCTCGGATCGAGCTGGTCGCGGGCCTCGAACTCGCCGCGGTCACGCTCGGGATGCCCGACGTGCCGAGTCCGTTCTCCTCGGTCTCGGTCGACGACGGCGCCGGCATCCGCCTCGCCGTCGAGCACCTCGTCGGCCTGGGGCACCGCGATATCGCCCACGTCGCCGGCCCGGCCGAAATGTTGCACGGGTCTCACCGCCGCGTGGCTTTCGACGAGGCTGCCGCGCGCGCCGGCATCCGTGCCCGAGTGATCCCGACCGACTTCAGCGCCGCCGACGGCGCGCAGGCGACGGAGAGATTGTTGGATGCTGCGACCCGTCCGACCGCGATCGTCTACTCGAACGATCAAATGGCGGTGGCCGGTCTCGGCGTTGCACAGCGGCGGGGATTGCGGGTGCCGACCGACCTGTCGATCACGGGCTTCGACGACACCGAGATCGGCCGCCACGTGCATCCCGCGCTGACCACGGTCACCACCGACGCCCGCGGCTGGGGCGCGCTCGCGGCCCGCACGCTTCTCGAGGCGATCGGCGGGGCGCACTCGCGCGACCTGACCCTTCCCGACCCGACTTTGACGATCCGCTCATCGACGAGCACACCCCCGGCGGCCTCGGCCGCCTCTGACGAAGGAGAATGACATGCGACGACGCATCCTCGGCACGGTTGCTGCAGCGACCGGCATCCTGGCTCTCGCGGCCTGCAGTGGCGGCGGCGGGGGTGGCGGCGGAGAGATGGACACCCGCGGCCCGATCACGATCTGGTACTCGAACAACGAGGCCGAGATCTCGTGGGGCGAGCAAATGGTGGAAGCGTGGAACGCCGACCACCCCGACGAGCAGGTCACGGCGCAGGAGATCCCCGCCGGATCGTCCAGCGAAGAGGTCATCGGCGCGGCGATCACCGCCGGCAACGCTCCGTGCCTCATCTTCAACACCTCACCGGCGGCCGTTCCGGGCTTCGAGAAGCAGGGCGGGCTGGTGAACCTCTCGGACTTCGCGGACGGCGACGACTACATCACCGCGCGCAGCGGCGAGCTCGCCGAGCAGTACCGCTCGGAAGACGGTGGCTTCTATCAGCTGCCGTGGAAGTCCAACCCCGTCATGATCTTCTACAACAAGGACCTCTTCGCCGCTGCGGGCCTCGACCCGGAGAACCCGAAGCTGTCGACGTACGACGAGTTCCTCGAGACCGCGCGCACGATCAAAGCATCCGGCGTCGCGCCCTTCGCGATCAACCCGGCGCCCACGAGCGAGTTCTTCCAGTCGTGGTTCGACTTCTACCCGCTGTATGCGGCACAGACCGGCGGCACGCAGCTCGTCGAAGACGGCCAGTCGACCTTCAACGACGAGAACGGCCAGACGGTCGCCGACTTCTGGGCCACGATCTACTCCGAGCAGCTCGCCGGCAACGAGCAGTACCAGGGTGACGCGTTCGCCGACGCGTACGCCGCGATGGCCATCGTCGGCCCGTGGGCCGTTCAGGTCTACGGCACCGACGTGAACTGGGGTGCGGTTCCCGTTCCGACCGAGAACGGGACGGATGCTGCGGACACCTGGACCTTCAGTGACGCCAAGAACGTCGGCCTCTTCACCGCGTGCGACGCCAAGGGCACCGCGTGGGACGTGCTGAAGTTCGCCACGAGCGAGGAGCAGGACGGCGCGTGGCTGGAAGCGACCGGACAGATGCCGCTGCGTCAGGACCTCACCGAGACCTATGCCGACTACTTCTCCGCGAACCCCTCGTACGAGCTGTTCGGCGACCAGGCCGCTCGCACCGTCGAGGTGCCCAACGTGCCGAACTCGGTCGAGGTGTGGCAGACCTTCCGTGACGGATACTCCCGCGCCGTGATCTTCGGCGAGGGCGACGTCGATGGTTTCCTCTCCAGCACGGCAGAGGAGATCAACGGTCTCGTGGCGGGCAACTGACATGACCACGACCGTTCCCGGCTCGGCCGGCCGCACCGGGGGAGACCCCGGGCGGCGCGGCCGGGTCGGCCCCCAGCCCCCGGAGAACCCGGGGACCGACGCCGCACCGAAGAAGCGCCGGCCGTTTTTGGGAAAGCATCCGCTCGGCATTCTCTTCTCGGCGCCGTACATCATCTTCATCGCCGTCGTCTTCGCCTACCCGGTGATCTTCGCGATCTGGATGTCGTTCCAGGACTACTTCTTCGCCGCTCCCGGCGCGCAGGTCGATCGTCCGTTCGTGGGCTTCGACAACTACGTCACCGCCCTGAGCGACCCCGCGGTCTGGCAGTCGTTCGGCAACGTCGGCGTCTTCCTGCTGATCAACGTTCCACTCACGCTGGTGCTTTCGCTCGTGCTGGCCACGGCGCTGGATCGCATCGTGCACGCTCGCACGTTCTTCCGCGTGGCGTACTACGTGCCGTACGTCAGCGCATCCGTAGCGGTCGTCGCGGTGTGGCTCTTCCTGTTCTCCAACCAGGGGCTCGTCAACTCCGTGCTCGGGCCGCTCGCGCCGGTGCCGTCGTGGCTGGTGAACTCCGCGCTCGCGATGCCGACGATCGCCATCTTCGTCACGTGGAAGGGACTCGGGTTCTACATCCTGTTGTTCCTCGCGGCCCTTCAGAACGTGCCGAAAGAGCTGTACGAGTCGGTGGCGGTCGACGGCGGCGGACGCGTTCGGCAGTTCTTCTCGGTCACCGTGCCCGGCGTTCGGCCGGCAACGGTGCTCGTGCTGCTGTTGGCCACCATCACCGGGGCGAATCTCTTCACCGAGCCCTACCTGCTCACCGGCGGCGGCGGACCCAACGGGGCCTCGGCCTCGCCCGTGCTGTTGATGTACCAGAAGGGCATCGAACAGCAGAACCCCGATGTGGCCGCCGCGATCGGCGTGATCCTCATCATCTTCGTGCTGATCATCGCGGTGCTCCAGCGGCGCTTCGTCGGACGGGAGGAGTCATGAGACGCGTACTCGGAAGCAAGGTCGCCTTGTATGTCGTGCTGTCCCTCGGCGCGCTGGCCTTCCTCTTCCCGTTCTATTACATGATCGTCGCCTCGCTGCAGACGAACAGCGACCCCTCGATCGCGGGTGCCTTCCCGAACCCGGCAAACCTCACCGGCGCGAACTACGTCGCGATCAACGAGCGGATCAACCTCGGAGTCGGCCTGATCAACTCGGGGATCTTCACCGGTGGAGTGATCCTCGGCACCCTCGTGTTCGGCGTGCTCGCCGGGTACTCGCTGGCCGCGCTGCAGTGGCGGGGCCGCGGTTTCACCTTCGCCCTCGCGTTGCTCGTGCAGGTGGTGCCGTTCCAGCTGTTGATGATCCCGCTCTACGTGCTCATCGCCCGCGACTACGGTCTCGCCGATACCCATGTCGGCATGATCCTGCCGTTCTTCATCAACTCGGCTGCCGTCGTCATCTTCCGGCAGTACTTCCTGCAGGTACCGAAGGAGATGTTCGATGCGGCCCGCATCGACGGGGCGGGGGAGTTCCGGGTGCTGTGGAGCGTCGCCCTTCCGCTCGTTCGACCAGCTCTGCTGACGGCGGCGCTGCTGACCTTCATCGGACCGTGGAACGAGTTCCTGTGGCCCTTCCTCATCACGAAGGATGCTGCGCTCCAACCGCTCGCGGTGTCGTTGGCGAACTTCATCTCCAACATCGCGGCGTCCACGTCCAACCCGTTCGGCGCGATGACGGCCGGTGCCGTCGTGCTCGCCGTCCCCGCGGTAACGCTGTTCATCATCTTCCAGCGCTACTTCACATCGAATGACCTCGGATCCGGAGTGAAAGGCTGACATGTCCTCGGATAACCCCGTCCCCTACCGCCTGACCAGAGTCGGGATCGTCATGACGCCCGACCCCGACAACCCACTCGAAGCGGAGGGGGTGTTGAACCCCGCATCCGGTCGCGGACCCGATGGCGAGCTGTACCTCCTGCCGCGCCTCGTCTCTGAGGGCAACGTCTCGCGCGTCGGGATCGCTCGAGTCGTGGTCGAGGACGGCGTCCCCGTCGCCGTCGAGCGGGAAGGCATCGTGCTCGAGCCCGATCGCGGGTGGGAGCAAGGCGTCGGCAACGCCGGCACCGAGGACCCCCGCACGACGTGGATCGAAGCCCTGGGCCTGCATGTCATGACCTACGTGGCATACGGCCCCCTCGGCCCGCGCACCGCGGTCGCGGTGTCGAAGGACCTCCGCGAGTGGCGTCGGCTCGGGCCCGTGCTCTTCCGCTACCAGGAAGACCTCGACATGGATCTGAACCTGTTCCACAACAAGGACACGGTGTTCTTCCCCGAGCCGGTCACGGCGCCCGACGGCACCGAGGCGCTCGCGGTGCTCCACCGCCCGATGTGGGACCTCGGGGAGACGAAACCCGGGCAGGGCGTGCGCCTCCCCGCCGGGGTCACCGACCCGCGTCAATCCATCTGGATCAGTTACATCCCGCTCGACGCCGTGCGCGCCGACCTCGGCGACCTCACGCTGTGGGAGCAGCACCGATTCGTCGCGGGTCCGGAGTTCCCCTTCGAGGAGGTCAAGATCGGTGGCGGACCGCCGCCGCTGCGCATCCCGGAGGGATGGCTCGTGCTGCACCACGGGGTGACCGGGGTGCTGGAGAGCGCCTTCGCCCAGCAGCAGAAGGTGAACTATGCCGCGGGAGCGCTGATTCTGGATGCTGATGACCCCAGCACCGTGCTGACGCGCACCCCCGAACCGCTCCTCGCCCCCGAAACCGAGGACGAGCGCAGCGGGATCGTGCCCAACGTGGTCTTCCCCACGGCGATCGAGGAGATCGACGGCAAGCACTACGTCTTCTACGGCATGGCCGACTCGAAGATCGGAGTCGCCCTCCTGGAACGCACTGACTGAACCCCACCCTCCGGTCGCTGAGCGCCCGGGCCTGCGCGCTTCGTCTCGTCGCTTCGCTCCTCGCTCAGCGGCCGGTGGGACCGCCGGGCCTTCGCTCCTCGCTCAGCGGCCGGTGGTACCGCTGTCGCTCATCCCTACCCCCCTGGAAGGAATCACCCATGTCTTCGCCCGCACGACGACGTGCGCGCAGAACGGCCCTCGTGGCCGCGGTCGCGTTCGCCCTCTCCGTTGCACTCGCGGCTCCGGCCGCAGCATCCACAGCTCCCGCGGCTCCCGCGGCGGCCCTCGCGGCTCCGGCCGCGCCGCTGACCAACCTCAGCCACCTCGACTTCCTGCTCGACGAGGCGACGCCGCCGTCGGACGTGCCCGGCCACACCACGTACCGGCTGGCCGAGGAGCCGGCCCTCGTCATGCCGTGGACGTACGCCGACGCCCGCGACGGTGGAGCCTTCGAGCGGGTCGGCGGCGGGCCGCTCGATCCCGCGACCGGCGACTGGGGGCAGGGCGCGTACAACGCGGACGACATCGCCCGCGCCGCCGTCGTCTACCTCCGGCATTGGACGCAGACCGGCGATGAGGCGAGCCGCCAGTCGGCGTACGAGCTCTTGCGCTCGGTCGCGTACCTGCAGACCACCGAGGGTCCGTCGGCGGGCAACGTCGTGCTGTGGATGCAGCCGGACGGCGAGCTGAACCCTTCGGCCGAGCCGGTGGAGCTGCCCGATCCGTCCGATTCCGGTCCGAGTTACTGGACGGCGCGCACGATCTGGGCGCTGGGCGAGGGCTACGCGGCGTTCGCCGAGACCGATCCCGACTTCGCCGCCTTCCTCGAGCAGCGCTTGGCGCTGTCGCTCGGAGCCGTCGAGCGCGACGTGCTCTCGCGCTACGGCGAGTGGACGGAGTCCGACGGTGTGCGCGTGCCGGCCTGGCTCATCGTGAACGGGGCGGATGCTTCTGCCGAAGCCGCACTCGGACTCGCCGCTCGCGTCGCCGCCCGCCCCGACGACACCCGCTCGGCCACGGCCCTGCGCCAACTCGCCGAGGGGATCGCCCCGATGTCGGCCGGGACGAACCAGACCTGGCCGTACCGCGCGATCCTCCCGTGGGCGGAGTCCCCGGCGATGTGGCACGCCTGGGGGTCCCAGATGCCGGCGGCTCTCGCGGAAGCATCCATCGCCCTGAACGACCCGGCGATCGCCGCACCCGCCATCGCGGACGCGGCCGTGTTCACCCCCACCCTGCTCACCGCGGGCGGGCCGGACAACGGCTGGTTCCCCAGCCCGACCGACCGGGTGCAGATCGCCTACGGGGCGGATTCGCGCGTGCAGTCCCTTCTCTCGGTGTCGGATGCGACAGGCTCGGCCGGATTCGAATCGCTGGCCGCGATGCAGGGGGCGTGGTTCTTCGGAGCGAACCACGCCGGCGCTTCGATGTACGATCCGGCGACCGGGGTGACCTATGACGGCTTGCAGCCGGACGGCACCGTGAACCGCAACAGCGGAGCCGAGTCGACCATCCACGGCCTGCTGACGATGATCGCTCTCGACGCGCGGCCGGAGGTCGGCGCCCGCGCCGCCTCCGTCACCACGGTCGCGGCCCGCGACGGGCTCGAGGTCGTGGAGGCCGAATCCGCCGTCGAGACCGACGGGGCGATCACGACCCCCGAGTCGTGGACGGGGGAGTCGAGCTGGTCGGGATCCGCGCTCACGCTGACCCGCGGCCAGCACGCCGTGTTCGACATCGGCCGTGACGAGACGCGGCGTTGGGTCGAACCGGTGCTCTTCGCCGACGTGGATGCCTCGAGCACCTCGTTCTGGCGAGCGGGGCTGCCGCTCGGTCTGCTGCGCGATCGGGGACCGGCCCAGGGCATCTCGCCCACGCCCGGCGCCCTGTTGCCGCACGGCCTGTCACTGCCGGCCCTCGCGCACCGGAACGAGGTGCGCGTCGACGTGCAGGCGGGGTCGCTGACCCTCGACACGCTGCTGGTGCGACCGGTGGTATCGCGTCTCGCCCTCGAAGGAGGGGGAGCGCGTACGGAGCTCGTGCACTCGGCGGCGAAGCTCCCGCAGCCCGTGCGCGTCGAAGCGACCGGCGCAAGCGTGGTGCGGGTCTACGACGAGTCGGGCACGCTCGTGCGCGAGCGCCGCATCGATCGCGCGACGACCGTCATCCTGCCGGCGGGTGGCTTCGCGATCGTCGAACGCTGACCGGCACCGGCCTGGGCATCCGGTTCCCCTGTCACGATCTGCGGGTGCGACCCGCGTTTCGTGACAGGGGAGCGGAAGAGCGAGGGCGCCGGACGGCGGTGTCCGATTTCCGCCAGCCGGTGTCGGCGGGGGGTGGCAGGGTGGGGGTATGAGCCCCTCCCTGCCCGCCCCGCCGTCGATGAGTTTCGGCGAGCGGTACCGGGCGATCCAGTCGCGTGACCGGCGCTTCGACGGGCAGTTCGTCACGGCCGTGAGCTCCACGCGCATCTATTGCCGACCGAGCTGCCCGGCGCGCACACCGAAGGAGGCGAACGTCACCTTCTACGCCACCTCGGCGGCCGCGCACGAGGCGGGCTACCGGGCCTGCAAGCGCTGCCTTCCCGAAGCCGCGCCCGGGTCGCCCGAGTGGAACCTCCGCGGCGACGTCACCGCCCGCGCCATGCGCCTCATCGCCGACGGCGTGGTCGATCGTGAAGGCGTTCCAGGCCTCGCCCGCCGGCTCGGCTACTCCTCGCGCCACCTCACGCGCCTCCTCAGCGCCGAGCTCGGGGCGGGCCCGCTCGCGCTGAGCCGCGCGCACCGCGCGCACACGGCGCGGATGCTGCTGGTCGGCACCGACCTCTCCGCCGCGGACGTCGCCTTCTCGGCGGGATTCTCCAGCGTGCGGCAGTTCAACGACACCGTGGGCGAGGTCTTCGGCATGCCCCCGTTGCAGTTGCGCGCTCGCCGCCGCGCCCACGAGGCGGCCCCCGGGCGGATCGACCTCGTGCTTCCCCACCGCGGACCCCTCGACACCGCGGGTCTCTTCGGCTGGATGGCCGCGCACGCGGTCGGCGGGGTCGAGGATGCTTCCGTCTCGTCCTTCGCTCGCACGCTCCGCCTCGCCGGGGGCCCAGCGTGGTTCGAGCTCAGCACCGACGTCGAAGGACGCGTCCGCATGCGCGCCCGCCTCACCCAGCTGTCCGACCTCGCCACCCTGATCACCCGCGCGCGCCGCCTGTTCGACCTCGACGCCGACCCCGTGGCGATCGACGCCGCGCTCTCGCAGCATCCGGAACTGGCGCCCCTCGTCGCCCGCGTCCCCGGCGTGCGCGTGCCGGGCTGCGTCGACGCCCACGAGATGCTGATCCGCGCGATGATCGGCCAGCAGATCAGCGTCGCCGCAGCACGCACGGTCATGACCCGTCTCGCCGACGCGCTGGGGGAGCGCGTCGAGGGCGACGCGGGCACCACCGTGTTGTTCCCCGAGATGTCGGCGATCGCCGAGCACGGGTACGACGTGCTTCGCGGGCCGGCGGCGCGGGTGCGGGCGATCGTCGAGGCCGCGACCGCCCTGGCCGACGGCTCCCTCGCCCTCAGCGCGGGCGACGACGGCGTCGAGCAGCGCGCCGCACTGCTCGCCCTCCGCGGAGTCGGACCGTGGACGGCGGACTACGTGCGCATGCGCGTGCTGGGAGATCCCGACGTGCTGCTGCCGGGCGACATCGCCGCCCGCGCGGGGGCCGCGGCCGCGGGTATCCCGGCGGACGCTGCCGGCCTCACCGCCTGGGCGCCGCGAACGGCCCCGTGGCGCAGCTACCTGATGTCGCACCTGTGGTTCGCCGCGCCCGTGACCCAGGCCTGGCGCGCCCCGACACCCGAGTCCCCTGCGCCGAAGACCGACCGCACCCCTGAGGAGACCTCATGACCACCGCGATCCTCGAGACGATCGACACCCCCGACGGCGCCTTCACGATCCTCGCCGACGAGGCCGGCCGCGTCCTCGCGTCCGGATGGACGTCAGACCCCGACGCGATCCTGCAGCGCCTGCATCCGTTGCGCCGTCCCGCGAGCGTCACGGCGGGACGAACGGATGCTACCGACGCCGCACGCGCCTACTACGACGGCGAGCTGGGCGCGATCGACGCGGTCGAGGTCGCCCAGTCGGGCACCGCGCTGCAGCGCACAGGCTGGGAGGCGCTGCGGCGCATCACGCCGGGTGCCCCGCTCACCTACACGGGATTCGCGGCGGCGCTCGGTCAGCCCAGCGCGGTGCGGGCCGCAGCATCCATCTGCGCCCGCAACGCCCCCGCCCTCTTCGTTCCCTGCCACCGGGTGCTGCGCAGCGACGGCTCGCTCGGCGGCTTCGCGTGGGGCATCGAGGTCAAGCAGCGTCTCCTCGCCCGGGAGGCGGTCGCGCGGTGACGGCGTTGCGTCCAGCCAACACCCAGGGATAGGCTGGAGGGCTGTTCTGGGTCCGAGGACCCCGTCCGAGACCGCCTCGGCATAACGGGGGCCGTCCCTCGGTTGAGCAGAGACAACCCCCAAAAAAGCCCGGCGTCCCCACGATGAGCGACGCCCTTCGACCGGCAGCGTGCGCACGGTGAACCGTGCTGCGTGCTGCGGCGCCGGCATCCGCATCGCTTCACCCTCAGGATCATGACTTCCGACTCGCTCCATTCCGAACTTTCCACGCTGCGGGCGCTCGCGCGCTTGCTGCCGTTCGTGCGCCCCGTGCTGCCGCGCCTGATCGCGGGGGCCTCGAGCGCGCTCGCAGCGGCGCTGCTCGCTCTGGCGATCCCGCTCGTGCTGGAGTGGCTGGTGTCGGGTCCGATCGGCTCGGGCGACCCGACGCAGCTCATCTGGGGCTCGCTGCTCATCCTCGCGCTGGGCCTCGCCGAGGCGGGGATGGTATGGCTGCGACGGTGGTTCGTGCTCGCTCCCGCAGCGACGGTCGAGTACGAGATCCGCCAGGGTTTCTACGCCCGCCTGCAGCGGCTGCCGGTGTCCTTCCACGACCGGTGGCAGTCGGGCCAGCTGCTCTCGCGCATGATGCAGGACATCAGCATGCTGCGGCGGTGGCTCGCGTTCGGCGCGGTACTGCTCGTGGTCAACACCCTCACGATCGCGGTCGGATCGATCCTGCTCTTCCGGTGGCACTGGGTGCTGGGAATGCTGTTCGTGCTCACCTCGGCGCCCCTCTGGTACGCCGGGTACCGCTTCGAGAAGCGCTACGGCACCCTCACCCGCCGCAGTCAAGACCAGGCCGGCGACCTGGCGACGGCGGTCGAGGAGAGCGTGCACGGCATCCGCGTGCTGAAGGCCTTCGGCCGCGGCGGTCACGCCCTCAAGAAGTTCGCGCGCCAGGCCGAGAGCCTCCGCGAGACCGAGCTCGACAAGGCCCGCTCGGTCGGCAGCATCTGGTTCTGGCTCGTGCTGCTCCCCGATGTCGCGTTCGCCGTGTGTCTGGGCGCCGGCATCGTGCTCGCCCAGCTCGGCGAGATCGGAGTGCCCGAGCTCATCGCGTTCTTCGCGATGGCCACGGTGCTGCGGTGGCCCATGGAATCGATCGGGTTCCTCTTCTCCTTCCTCCTCGACGCCCGCACGGCGACCGACCGCATCTTCGAGGTCTTCGACGAACCCAACACGATCGTCGACCCCGAGAGCCCGACCACGATCGCCCGCCCGCGCGGAGAGCTGGCGTTCGAGAACGCGCACTTCCGGTATCAGGATGCTGCGAGCTCGGAGCGCGATCTGCTGGACGGCATCGACCTGGTGCTGCGCCCCGGGGAGACGATGGCACTCGTCGGGCTGACGGGCTCGGGCAAGACGACGCTCACGACCCTGCCGGCGCGGCTGTACGACGTGACCGGTGGCCGCGTCACGCTCGACGGCGTAGACGTGCGCGACCTGCGCCTCGCTGAGCTGCGACGGCACGTCGGGATGGCGTTCGAGGACGCCACGCTGTTCTCGCAGACCGTGCGCGACAACGTGCTCCTCGGCCGCGAAGACCTCGAACCCGGCAGTGCGGAAGCGGACCGGGTGCTGCGCGAAGCGCTGCAGGTCGCTCAGGCGCAGTTCGTGTTCGACCTGCCCGCCGGACTCGACACCGTCATCGGCGAAGAGGGAATGAGCCTGTCGGGCGGTCAGCGCCAGCGCCTCGCTCTCGCCCGGGCCGTCGCGGCGCGACCGGCGGTGCTCGTGCTCGACGACCCGCTCTCCGCCCTCGACGTGGACACCGAGGCGCTGGTCGAGGACGCCCTCCGCGACGTGCTCGCTGAGACCACCGCCCTGGTGGTCGCGCACCGTCCGTCGACGGTGACCCTCGCCGACCGTGTGGCCCTGCTCCAGGACGGCCGGGTCACCGCCGTCGGCACCCACTCCGAGTTGTTGCGCACGAACGAGCACTACCGCTACGTGATCTCGAGCCTCGAAGACGAACAAGCGCGCATGCGCGAGAGGGAGACGATCCTGTGAGCTCCGCCACAGTCTCCGGTACGAGCGGCGAAGACCGCTCCGATTACACCCGCGATGAGAGCCGTGCGATCCGGCGCCGCTCGCTGCGCCTGCTGGGCTCGCTCGTGAGCCCGCTGCGGGGCCAGCTCGCCCTCGCCGCGGTGGTGCTCGTCATCTCGACGGCGCTCCGCGTCGCGGGTCCGGCGTTGATCGCCTACGGCATCAACAACGCCCTGCCCGCCGTCACCGAGAACGCCGACTGGATGCCGACGATCGTCGTCGTCGGGATCTTCCTCGTCGCCGGCGTCGGGGGAGCGGCGCTCATCGCCTGGTACGCGGTGGTCGCCGCGCGCCTCACCCAGACGATCATGCTCGATCTGCGCAAGCGCATCTTCGTGCACACCCAGCGCCTCAGCCTCGAATTCCACGAGTCCTACACCTCGGGGCGCATCATCTCGCGTCAGACGAGCGACCTCGACACGATCCGCGAACTGCTCGACGGCGGGCTCAACGAGCTCGTCTCGGGCGTGCTCTACGGGGTCTTCACGCTCATCGCGCTGCTGCTGCTCGACGTGCAGTCGGGCCTCATCCTGCTCGTGATGGGGCTGCCGCTCGCCTTGCTGATGCGGTGGTTCTACCGCCGTTCCCAGCTGGTCTACCGCGAATCGCGCGTCGTCAGCGCGCAGGTGATCGTGAAGTTCGTCGAGACCATGACCGGCATCCGCGCGGTCAAGGCCTTCCGCAAGGAGCCGCGCAACGACGAGGAGTTCGGCGAACGCGCGGCGGAGTACCGCGACGTCAACATGCGCAGCATCCGTCTCTTCGGAACGTTCGAGCCGGGCCTGCTCGCCGTCGCTTCGGTGACTGTGGCGCTCGTGCTGCTGTGGGGCGGATTCCGCGTCGTCGACGGCGCCCTCGCGATCGGCACGCTCGGTGCGGCCGTGCTGTACGTGCGCAACTTCTTCTCGCCGCTGCAGGAGGTGGCGTTCTTCCTCAACTCCTACCAGTCCGCGACAGCGGCGCTGGAGAAGGTGTCGGGCGTGCTGGAGGAGCAGCCGACCGTGCCCGACCCGGTGGAACCGGTCGACCTCCGCGCCGCGAGCGGGCATGTGCGCTTCGACGAGGTGGTGTTCGGATACTCCGACGACCGCATCATCCTGCCCCGCTTCACCCTCGACATCCCCGCCGGTCAGACCATCGCGATGGTGGGAACGACCGGCGCCGGAAAATCGACGCTCGCCAAGCTGGTGTCGCGCTTCTACGACCCCACCTCCGGTCGGGTCACACTCGACGACGTCGACCTGCGCCAGCTGCACCCCAAAGACCTCCGGCGCGCGATCGTCATGGTGACACAGGAGGCCTACCTGTTCAGCGGGACGGTCGCCGACAACATCGCCCTCGGCAAACCCGACGCGACGTTCGAGGAGATCCAGGCGGCAGCACGGGCGGTGGGTGCGGACGCGTTCATCCGGGCGCTTCCCGACGGCTACGACACCGATGTGAACAAGCGCGGTGGCCGCGTCTCGGCCGGGCAGCGTCAGCTGATCTCGTTCGCGCGCGCCTTCCTCGCCGACCCCGCGGTGCTCATCCTCGACGAGGCGACGGCGTCGCTCGACATCCCCAGTGAACGCCTCATCCAAGACGCGCTGCAGACCCTGCTCGCCGATCGGACGGCGATCATCATCGCCCACCGCCTGTCGACGGTCGCGATCGCCGACCGTGTGCTGGTCATGGAGCACGGCCGGATCATCGAGGACGACACCCCCGAGACCCTCATCGCGGGTTCGGGAAAGTTCGCCCAGCTGCACGCGGCCTGGCGCGAGTCGCTCGTCTGAGCGCCGGCATCCGCTCGTCCCGCCCCTGATTCTCCTCGTGGGCGCGACGGCGGCGATCGCTGTTCAGGCGGGGGTGCTAGCCTCCCCGGCATCCTGCCCGCGATCCGAACCGGGGATGCTTCGTGAACGAGACCGACGACCGCCGCGCGCCCGTGCGTGTGCTGGCCACGCTCGGCGCGGGGCTCGTGGTCGCCGTCCTCGTCGTCGCGCTCGTCTGGGTCTTGAACCTGGCCCGCGTCTCGGCCCTCCCCGAACTCGAAGCGGTGTCAGCGCCCGCCCCGGCTGTGGAGGTGTCCGCCGAGGCAGCACCTCCGACCGGTCAGCAGAACGCTGCACCGGCGAGTCGGGTGCGGGTGGATGCTGCGTGGAGCGCGCGCGTCTCGTCGCAGACCGGCATTCCCCAGCGCGCCCTCGAGGCCTATGCACTCGCCGACCTGGTCGTCGACGCGGAGCAGCCGGCGTGCGGCATCGGGTGGAACACCCTCGCGGGGATCGGTGCGATCGAGACCGACCACGGCCGGCACGACGGTGCCGTGCTCGGGGCGGACGGGTATCCCTCGCCCGCGATCCGCGGACCGCAGCTCGACGGCAACGGCAACGCCGCGATCTCCGACACCGATGGCGGCGCGTGGGACGGCGACACCGTGTGGGACCGCGCCGTCGGCCCGATGCAGTTCATCCCCGACACCTGGGCACGCTGGGGCGCTGACGGCAACGGCGACGGCACGACCGATCCGAACCAGATCGACGACGCGGCACTCGCCGCCGCGCGCTACCTCTGCCACTCCGGCTCGATGACGAGCGTCGACGGGTGGCGGGCAGCGATCTTCAGCTACAACCACCTCGACGTTTACGTCGACGACGTCGCCGCGGTCGCCAACCGCTACGCGACCGCGGCGCGATGAGCGACGTCGATCCGTTTCGCGACGTGCACCGCGCGCGTCGTCGCCGCACGGTCGGCCTGACGCTCACCGGTGCGGTCGCAGCATCCGCCCTCGCCGCCGTCACCTGGCTGGTACCGGCAGCCGTCGCGGACCAGACCGCTGCCGCAGCCCCTGCTGTGGTGGTGACGGCCGCCGAGACGGCCGTAACGCCCGCCGCGCCGGTCGAGCCAGCGCAGGCCGCGGTTCTCGCTGCCCCGCCGCCCGAGACGGGGGTGCTCCCTGCCCCGCCGCCCGACATCATCGCGCCGCTCCCCGACTCGCCCCGGGAGCTGGCGATAGCGATCGACACCGACGGCTATCAGACCGAACTCGACCGTTGCCTCTGGGTGCGGATGGACCTCGAGGGCGCCAGCGCACCGATCGTGGGCGCGCACAACGACTGCGGCGGCGAGGTCGTCCTCGAACTGCGGGTGGGCGATGTCGTCGCGTTGACCGGTACACGGCTCGACGGTCGGTACGTCGTGACCGGCAGCCGCGATGGCCGCCCGGGTCAGGATGCCGCTGAGGCCACCGCGGGGTTCACCGCGTCGGTGATCTTGCAGACGTGCTATTTCGACGGCCCCGACGTGCGTCTGGTCGCGCTCGCCCCCCTGGCGTGACGGGCCTCGTCGCTCCCGCCCTCACCGCCCCCGCCCTCACCCCGGTCGGAGATTCGCACCATTGTCGGACGAATGCGCGAGAATCCTCCGACCTTGGTGCGATTCTCCGACGCGGGTGAGGGGCGGCGCGCTAGGCGTCGCGATTCTCCGACGCGGGTGAGGGGGCGGCGCGCTACGCCGCGCGATGCGCACCGGCCCTCACCGCCGTCGGTCTCACCCCGGTCGGAGATGCGCACCATTGTCGGACGAATGCACGAGAATCCTCCGACGCTGGTGCGATTCTCCGACGCGGGTGAGCGGGCGGCGCGCTACGCCGCGCGATGCGCACCCGCCCCTCACCGCCCCCGGCCTCACCCCGGTCGGAGATTCGCACCATTGTCGGAGCCGGGCGCGAGAATCCTCCGACCTTGGTGCGATTCTCCGACGCAGCTGAGGGAGCGGTGCGCTACGCGGTGCGATTCTCCGACGCAGGTGAGGGGGCGGCGCGCTACGCCGCGCGATGCGCACCCGCCGCGATCGCGCGGGAGAGGGTTCGCGCGACCGCGGGCCAGTCGTGGATGATCTGCGCGTAGGTGAAGCGCAGCACGGTGTAACCGCGCAGCCGCAGCTCGGCATCGTGGGCGACATCCCGGGTGCGGTCGGCGGAGCTCGAGTGGAAGGCGTAGCCGTCGACCTGCACCACGAGGCGCTCGCCGATCAGCAGGTCGACGGGCCGCCCGGCGATGACGGCCTGCTGCAAGATCGGCACGCCCCACGGGCCGAGGCGGAACACGAAGATGCTCTCCAGCCCCGAGTCGGACAGGCCCGAGACCTGGATCGAACACTCCGCGGCGGCGCGGGTCTTCCACCGCACATTCCGGAGGGCGGCGATGTCGAGCCGTTCCCGGCGGATCGCCGATTCCCACAGCGCGATCGCCGCCTCACGAGGCGCGCATTCCGCGATATGTGCGAGCGCGTCCTCCACCGACTCGATCAACGCGTGCGGGTCGGCGGGCGCGAGCGGCGCCGACCAGTGCGCCACGCCGTCGAAATCGGCGAGCGCATCCGATCGCCCGTGCGCGGGCATGCTCAGATGCACTCGGGCGTCAAGGTCTTCGGGTAGCCACCAGCCCCGATGCCGCGCGGCCGATATGCAGGCCAGTCGACCGCCTCGCTCGGCGGCCGTGACCAGGTCAGCCGCGGCTGACGGCAGGGCCAGCCAATGGCGACGGATCCGCCGCACCTCGCCCGAACGCACCCAGCTTCGCAACGCGTTCGGCGAGAACCCCGCGCGCAATGCCGCCTCACGATGCGCGATCGCGCCTCGCTGCTGGAGCCACGTCAGGAGGTTCGCCATGAGGGGATGCTGACACCCGGGCGAGCTGGATCGGGTGGGTGCTGAGTCATCCGTGGAGGACGGCCCCAGCGGCGCCCCTGGGGAGGAGCGGACGGTGGAGCGCAGCATCCGCCCCGCCCTCACCCCGGTCGGAGATTCGCACCATTGTCGGACGGAGGCGCCAGAATCCTCCGACTTTGGTGCGATCCTACGACGCGGGTGAAGGAAAGCGGGCGCTGCTGCAGGGGAACCGACGCGGGTGAAGCGGCGCCCCTGGGGAGGAGCGGACGGTGGAGCGCAGCATCCGCCCCGCCTTCACCCCGGTCGGAGATTCGCACCATTGTCGGACGGAGGCGCCAGAATCCTCCGACTTTGGTGCGATCCTCCGACGCGGGTGAACGAGAACAGACGCAGGGCCGGAACGAAAGGGGTTACAGCCGCGTTTCGGCGATGACCTCGCCGTACTCGGTCTGTCCGACCGGGATGAAGCCCATGCGCTCGAAGAACGCCTCCGGACCCTCTTCGCCCGGCTCGTAGATGACGTCGACGTGGTCCATGCCCCGGTTACGGGCTTCGGCGAGCAGCCGCTCGACGGCGTACCGGCCGATGCCACGACCCTGGTCGTCGGCGTCGACGTTGATGCGCCAGAGCACGGAGCGGAAGTGCTCGACGGATGCTTCGGGGTCGAAGTTGGCGCTCACGAAGCCCACGACCTCGTCCCCGTCGACGATGACGCGTTGCCACGTGGTCTCGGGATCGGCGACCGTGGCCGCGATCCCGTAGCTGGTGGGGGCCAGGAACTGTTCCTGGCCGGGCTTCAACGACAGCGTGTTGACCGCCACGATGGTGGACGCGGACAGTTCGACGAGGGCCAGGTCTGCCATGAGCACAGGCTAGCGCCCCGCCTCGTCGCGTCCAACGATCCATGCATCCCCATGGGCAACGGGCGCTCGCGGAGATATCTCGACATCGAGACAGTTTCCGCTCTTGCGATAGGCTGGCGATGAACCTGCGACGCCCTCTGGAGGGATGAAACGTGCCCGATTCCACCATCATCTACACGTACACCGACGAGGCGCCGGCGCTGGCGACCGCGTCGTTCCTGCCGATCGTGCAGGCGGTCACCCGCCAGGCCGGCGTCGACATCGAGACCCGCGACATCTCGCTCGCGGGGCGCATCCTGTCGGCGTTCCCCGAGCGGCTCACCCCCGAGCAGCAGGTCGGCGACGCCCTGGCCGAACTCGGCGGTCTCGCCACGCTCGCCGAAGCGAACATCATCAAGCTCCCGAACATCTCCGCCTCGATCCCGCAGCTCAAAGCCGCGATCGCCGAGCTGCAGTCGCAGGGTTTCGACATCCCCGACTTCCCCGACGACCCGCGCACCCCCGAGGACACGGACGCCCGCGCTCGCTACGACCGCATCAAGGGTTCCGCCGTCAACCCGGTGCTGCGCGAGGGCAACAGCGACCGCCGCGCGCCGCTGTCGGTCAAGAACTACGCACGCAAGCACCCGCACCGCAACAAGCCGTTCGCGGCGGGTTCGAAGACGCGGGTGGCCACCCTCGGTCACGACGACTTCCGCGCGAACGAGAAGTCGGTGGTCATCCCCGGCGATGACGTGCTCAGCATCCGTCACATCGCGGACGACGGCGCGGTCACCGAGCTCAAGTCCGGCATCACGGTGCTGCCCGGTGAGATCGTCGACGCGACCTTCCTCTCGGCCAAGGCGCTCGACGCCTTCCTCGCCGAGACGCTGCAGGCGGCCGCCGACGAGGACGTGCTGTACTCCGTGCACCTCAAGGCCACGATGATGAAGGTCAGCGACCCGATCATCTTCGGCCACGTGGTGAAGGCCTACTTCGCCGACGTGTTCGCGACCTATGGCGACGCGATCGCAGCGGCCGGCCTGACGGCGAACGACGGCCTCGGCGCGATCCTCACGGGTCTCGGAAAGGTCGAGGGCGGCGATGCGATCGTCGCCGCGATCACGGCGGACCTCGCTCGCGGACCGCGGCTGTCGTACGTCAACTCCGACAAGGGCATCACCAACCTGCACGTGCCGTCGGACGTGATCGTGGATGCTTCCATGCCCGCGCTGGTGCGCAACGGCGGCAAGCTGTGGGGAGCCGATGGCGGCGAGGACGACACGCTCGCCGTGATCCCGGACTCCTCGTACGCGAGCGTCTACCAGGCCGTCATCGACGATGTCATCGCGAACGGCCCCCTCGACCCGGCCACGATCGGCACCGTGCCGAACGTCGGCCTCATGGCGCAGGCCGCCGAGGAGTACGGCAGCCACGACAAGACCTTCGAGATCTCCGCTCCCGGCGTCGTGCAGGTCGTCAACGGCGCGGGCGAGGTGCTGATCGAGCACACCGTCGAACCCGGCGACATCTGGCGCGCCACCCAGACCAAGGACATCCCGGTGCGCGACTGGGTGAAGCTCGCTGTCACGCGCGCCCGGGCGAGCGACACGCCCGCGGTGTTCTGGCTCGACGCGAGCCGTGCGCACGACGCACAGCTCATCGAGAAGGTGCACACCTACCTCGCCGACCACGACACCGACGGCCTCACGATCGAGATCCTCGCGCCCGCCGAGGCGACGCAGTACTCGCTCGATCGCATCCGCCGCGGTGAAGACACCATCTCGGTGACCGGCAACGTGCTGCGCGACTACCTGACCGACCTGTTCCCGATCCTCGAGGTCGGCACGAGCGCGAAGATGCTGTCGATCGTGCCGCTGCTCGCCGGCGGTGGACTCTTCGAGACCGGAGCGGGAGGGTCCGCCCCCAAGCACGTGCAGCAGCTCGTTGAGCAGAACTACCTGCGATGGGATTCGCTGGGGGAGTTCTTCGCCCTGGCCGCATCCCTCGAGCACCTCGCGACCTTCACCGGCAACGCGAAGGCGCAGATCCTCGCCGACACGCTCGACGCTGCGACCGGCACGTTCCTCGAGAACGACAAGTCGCCGGGGCGTGCGCTCGGAATGATCGACAACCGTGGGAGCCACTTCTACCTCGCCCTGTACTGGGTGCAGGAGTTGGCCGCCCAGACCGCCGATGCCGAGCTGGCCGCGACGTTCGCGCCCATTGCCGAGGCGCTCGCCGCGCAGGAGCAGCAGATCGTGGCGGAACTGAACGCCGTCCAGGGCTCGCCGGCTGAGATCGGCGGCTACTACCGACCCGATCCCGCGCTCGTGCTGCAGGTCATGCGCCCCTCCGAGACGCTGAACGCGATCGTCGACGCACTCTGACGCGAGGGCGACCAACGAGGGGCGGATGCTGAGAAGCATCCGCCCCTCGTCTTTCCCGGTTGACACCGCTGGCTAACTGCATTAGCTTAAAGCTATACAACTTAGCCATCCCGGAGGATGACATGACCGAGTTCCTGACTCTCGACGAGGGCACCATCGCTTATGACCTGAGCGGAAACGGCCCGCTGGTCGTGCTCGCCCATGGGATGGGGGACAGCCGCCACTCGTACCGGTTCATCGTGCCCGCCCTGGTGGCCGCGGGGTACCGGGTGGCGAACGTCGACATCCGCGGTGCCGGCGAATCCAGCACCGACTGGAAGGGATACAGCCGCACCGACATCGCCGGTGATCTCGTGGCCCTCGTCCGACACCTCGGCGGTCCCGCGGTGATCGTCGGCCAGTCCATCAGCGGCGGAGCGGCCACCATCGCCGCCGCGACGGCGCCCGAGCTGATCGTCGGCCTCGTCGAACTCGCACCCTTCACCCGCAAGCAGTCGGTCGATCTCGGCGGGCTCCTGCGCAACAAGAAGCATCGTGCGGGCACCATCGAGCTCGCCAAGGTCATGATGGGTGGCAGCCTGAAGGCGTGGCTGGCCTACCTCGATCTCGCCATCCCCGCCAAGCCCGCCGACTGGAGCGCCGAGCGGGCGCGCATCGAGACCACGCTGAGCCGGCCCGAGAAGATGCGGGCCCTGACCGCGATGACGAAGACGACCCCCGCCGACGCGGGTGCACTGCTGGGAGACGTGCGCTGCCCGGTGCTCATCGTCGAAGGCAGCGCCGACCCCGACTGGGCCGACCCGCGGGCCGAGGGCGAGCGCATCGTCGCCGACCTGCCGGCCGGTGTGGGGGAGCTCGCCGTCATCGAGGGGGCCGGGCACTACCCGCACACCGAGACCCCCGACGCGCTGCTCGGCCTGCTGCTGCCGTTCTTGAACAAGACCCTCGCTCCCACCGCCTGAGCTGGGGCGGAAACGAGGAAGGGCGGATGCTGAGAAGCATCCGCCCTTCCTCGTTCGCGCTGGTGCTCAGTAGTGCACCGAGACCTCGGTGCCCTTCGGTGCCCAGTCGTAGAGGAACTTCGCCGAAGCGACCGGCAGGTTCACGCAACCGTGGCTCATCACGTGGCCGAAGTTGTTGTGCCAGTAAGCACCGTGGAAGCCCTGGTCGCCGTTGAAGTACGCGACCCACGGCACGTTCTCGGTGCAGTAGGGCGCGCCGTCGAAGCATCCCATGTCCTGCAGCGGGGTCTTCCAGCCGATGCGGAAGTTACCCGGCTGGGTCGAGGTGCCCGGAAGACCGGTCGAGGAGGCCCAGGCGTAGAGGACCTGGTCGTTCTCGTACAGGTAGGTCATCTGCGTGCTCAGGTTGACCTCGAGCCGGCGCTCGGTCGCTGCGGTCTGGAAGGGCGTCTCGCTGACGGTGAGCGGGTAGGCCGCGTTTCCCGACCCGAGCTGTTCGGCGAACGAGGCCGCGATCGCGTCGGTCGATTCGATCGCCCGGCCGGTGACGCCCTGCACCTGCTCGAGGAGGACCTTGCCCGCGGAGTCGGTGATCACGGTGGCATTGACCGGGTCGCGGTTCACGGCGGCGGGCAGCGCATCGACCGACGCCTGGATGAGGGCGGGGTCGGCGGTGAAGGTGAAGTCGCCACCGTCGTCGGTCACGGTGAGCCACGATGCGGCGGTCGCGCGGTCGACGGTCACGGTGCGCTCGTCACCGACGTAGAAGCCGACCGTGTCGAGCATGCCGTTGAGGGTCGCGACGGCGGCGGTGGCCTCATCGGTCGTGGCGAGAGCCGCGACGGGCACCGAGGTGACCTCGAGCGAGGTGGTCGTCAGCCCCTGGTCGAATGCTTCCTGCAGCGTGGTCTGCACGGCCGCGAGGTCGACGCCTTCGCCGTCCACCGCCGGGGTCACCGCGTAGGTGGCCGCAGCGGGGTCGAAGGTGACGGCCGCGTCGACGGGGTCGACATACAGCTCGGGCGCGGCGGTCTGCAGGGCGGCGGTGGCGGCTGCCTCGTCGATCGTGACGGCGGCGTCGGCACTGCCGGGGTACCAGGTCGAGGGGTTCCACATGGGGTTCTCGGCGAACGCGGCGTCGGCGAGCGCGCGCGCGTCGACGTTCGCTCCGAGGTCGGCGCCCGAGACTTCATAGCTGCCGTCCGGACCGTTCAGCACGACCGTCGTCTCGGCCAACCGCGCCGAGATGGCGTCAGCGGCCTGCCCGGCCGTGAGGCCACCGACGGGCACGCCCGCGACGGAGGCGCCCGGGGCGATGAGCACGAGCGATGCAGCGATCAAAGCGGTCACCGTGGCGCCGACGGGAAGGCCGATCCACAAGGCGGTGCGCTTCTTGCGCGGGGCGGCCTGAGCAGGCGCCCACTCGACGGGGGGAGGAGCGTCCGAACCGTTACCCGCAGGCGCGCCGAGATTTCCCTCGCCGCGACCTTCTTCGTCGGCATCCGGTCTCGCGATGAGATCCGTCATGTCGATCACCCCCCATGCACTGCTCCCATGCTAGGCGACGGTGTGTCACAGCGAGGCAACGTTCCGGTCACGGGCGCACTGATTTCCGCTGATGACACTCGTGTAACGAATTTGTAAACACGCCTTGCAAACCTCGGAAAGTGGTTGCGGCGGGTTAGTTCGTAAGGTCTACTAACAAACATGACGGATGCCTCCACCGCCCAGCGTTCCTTCGGCCCCGGTCGCGCCCTGCGCACCGGCGCCAAGGTGCTGCCGGGGCAGGCTCGGGGGCACAACCGCTCCTTGGTCCTGCAGACCCTGTACCACGGCGGTGCGATGAGTCGTGCCGACCTGGCCCGCGAAACCGGGCTCACCCGGGTCACGATCTCCGACCTGGTGGCGGAGTTGATCACCGACGGGTTCGTGGGGGAGCGCGGGGTGCGCGAAGCATCCGGTCCGGGCAAGCCGGCCACGCTCGTCGACATCGATCGCACCGGCCACCGCATCGTGGGCATCGACCTGTCGGGCAGCGAGGCCTTCCTCGGCGCGGTGCTCACCCTCGACGGCGACATCGTCGCGCGTCGCGAGGTGGTCGTGCCCCCGCGGGGCGAAGACGTGCTGGAGACCGTGATCGCCCTCGCCCGCGATCTGGTCGCCGACTCGCACGCCCCCGTGCTGGGAGTGGGCGTCGGCTCACCCGGCGTCGTCGACGGCGCCGGCGTCGTGCTGACGGCGCCCGCGTTCGGGTGGGTGAAGCTCGAGCTCGAGGCGATCCTGACCCGCGCCCTCGACCTGCCCGTGCTCGTTGCGAACGACGCCAACGCCGCCGTGTTGGCGGAGTACACCTTCGGCGGCGCCGGCGACGACGTGCTGCTCGTGAAGATCGGACGTGGTGTGGGCGCGGGCCTGTTGACGGGCGGTCAGCCGCTGCGCGGCAGCCGGCACGCCGCGGGCGAGATCGGCCACGTCACCGTGGGCACCGACGGCGGTCCGCGCTGCATCTGCGGCAAGGTCGGCTGCCTCGAGGCCTGGATCGCCGTGCCGCCTCTCTCGGCGCGACTGAGCGAGGCGGATGCGGCCGACGCGGACGGCATCCTGGGCGACGCGGGGGAGCGCCTGGGCATCGCCCTCGCCCCGATCGTCGGCGCGCTCGATCTGTCCGAGATCGTCCTCTCCGGCCCGCCGGAGCTTCTCGACGGGGCGCTCGCCGACTCCGTCGCCTCGACCCTCCGCGCACGAACCCTCGCCGAGTTCCACGACGACGTGCGCGTACGGATGACGGCGCAGGGGCAGGACATCGTCCTGCGGGGCGCTGCCGTCATGGTCCTGTCCGGACAACTCGGAGTCTCTTAGCTCCCTTCCCGGGCGCGCCCACCGGCCCGCCCCGCACCACGAACGACACCGTCCAAAAGAGCACCAGGAAAGTAGGAATCATGAACAAGAAGATCGCGGCAGTCGCGCTGTTCGGCGCGACCGCGGTAGCCCTGGCCGGCTGCGCCGGCGGGGGCACCAGCAGCGGCGACGCGGACGGCGAAGGCGCCGAACTGCGCGTGTGGCTGGTCGGGACCGACACTCCCCAGGAAGCACGCGACTACCTCGTCGACACCTTCGCGGCCGACAACCCCGGCTCCACTCTCGTCATCGAGGAGCAGCAGTGGACCGGCCTCGTCGACAAGCTGACCACGAGCCTGTCCTCCAATGACAGCCCCGACATCGTCGAGATGGGCAACACGCAGGCGGCGGCGTTCACCTCCAGCGGCGCATTGCTGTCCCTCGACGACATCGAGGAGGACCTCGGCGGCTCCGACCTGCTCCCCGGCTTCGTGGAAGCGGGCACCTACGACGGCACCCTGTATGCCGCTCCGTACTACTCCGGCGCGCGCATCGTCTTCTACAACACGGCGATGTACACCCAGGCGGGCGTGTCGGTTCCGACCACGCTCGACGAGTACGTCTCGAACGGTGTGGAGCTGGCATCCGCTCTGCCCGGCGTCTCGGGCGTCTACTTCCCCGGCAAGGACTGGTACAACGCCCTCCCCTTCATCTGGGAGAACGGGGGCGAGGTGGCGGTGCAGGATGCCGACGGAACCTGGGATGCGCAGTTCTCCAGCGACGAGTCGCTCGCCGGTATCGCCCAGGTGCAGGAGCTGCAGACCAAGGCCTCGCTCGCTCCGAAGGACGGCGATGAGACCGACGCGTGGGTGCCGTTCCGCACCGAACAGGCGGCGACCTACTCGGCTCCGAGCTGGGCGTACTGGTCGATCGTCGCCGACGAGGACAAGGCGCCGACGGCGCTCGCCGACACCACCGGGTACTTCGCCCTCCCCGGTGCCGACGGGGGCGCTGCGCACGTGTTCGCGGGCGGATCGAACGTCGGCATCGCGGCCAAGTCGGCTCACCCCGACCTCGCCAAGAGCGCGCTCACGATCATGCTGAGCGACGACTACCAGGGGATGCTGGCCGAGGCCGGTCTCGTGCCGGCGAAGACCTCGCTCGGCGACGAGGTGGCCGCCGCCACTCCCGAGCTCGCGGGCATCATCGCCGAGAGCGCGGCCAATGCCAAGCTCACCCCCGCATCGCCGATGTGGGCCGACGTCGAGGCGCAGGGCATCATCCAGGACTTCTTCGTCAACGTCGCGAACGGTGGGGACATCACCCAGCTCGCCACCGAGCTCGACGAGCAGATCGAAGCGATCCTCAACGGCTGAGCCGTTTCCCGGGGCGCCCAGCCGTGGGCGGGGCGCCCCTCCTGTCACGATCGATCCTGAAGGAGGCCGACGATGACGGCGACGACCCTCGCGCCCCCGCTCACCGCGGCGGCGCCCCCGCCTGCCGCCCCGCGCGCCCGTCGGCGCAGCGCCGCGCCGCTGGTGCTGCTCGCTCCCTCGATCGTCATGCTCGTCGTGTTCATCGGCTGGCCGCTGGTGCAGATGATCGTGATGTCGTTCCAGGAGTACGGCCGCGCGCAGATCTTCGGTCAGCCCGCCGAATTCGTCGGACTCGATAACTACCTGGCGGTGCTCGGCGACAGCGAATTCTGGATGGTACTGGCGCGCAGCATCGCCCTCTGCATCGTGTGCGTCACGGCCACGATGGTGCTCGGTGTGCTGATCGCCGTGCTGCTCACCCGTCTCGGCGTGGTGATGCGCTCCGCGGTGTCGATCGCTCTGCTGCTTGCCTGGGCGATGCCGGCGCTGACGGCGACGATCGTCTGGGGGTGGATCTTCGACACCCAGTACGGGCTCGTCAACTACTTCCTCTCCCGGGTCACGGGCACCGACTGGACCGGGCACAGCTGGCTGATCGATCCGGTCAGCTTCTTCGCCGTCGCCGCGATCATCATCACCTGGGGGGCCGTGCCGTTCGTCGTCTTCACGGTGTACGCCGGGTTCTCGCAAGTGCCAGGCGAAGTGCTCGAAGCGGCCTCGCTCGACGGCGCCTCACCGTGGAAGCGGTTCCGTTTCGTCACGCTGCCCTACCTGCGCTCGATCCTGCTCGTGCTGCTGATCCTGCAGATCATCTGGGACCTGCGGGTGTTCGCGCAGATCTACGCCCTGCAGACGATCGGCGGCGTGCGCGCCGACACGAACACGATCGGCGTGTACATCTACAGCGTCTCGATGGCCTCCGGTGATCTGGGTGCGGGCGGTGCGATCTCGGTGATCCTCGTGCTGATCATGCTGCTGGTGTCGGCCTACTACATCCGCTCGATGCTCAAGCAGGAGGAGTCATGAGCCCGCGCACCCGCCGACGTCTCACCCGGGTGGCGTTCAACGCCCTCGCGGTCGTGATCATCGTCTGCTCCGTCTTCCCCGTCTACTGGATGGTCAACACCTCGCTGCTCCCGGGCGGCGTGGTGTCCTCGCCCACTCCGCACCTGTGGCCCGACCAGTTGACGTTCGACAACTACGCCGATGTCTGGGTCGAGGGGGGGATCGTGTCGGCCCTCGGCGCATCGTTCGCCGTAACCGCGATCACCGTCGTCGCCTCTCTGCTCTTCGCCTTCGCCGCCTCCGTGGCGCTCTCGCGCTACCGCTTCCGCAGCCGCCGGTCGTTCATCGTCGCGGTGCTGGTCGTGCAGATGATCCCCGCCGAATCGCTGATCATCTCGACCTTCCGCATCCTCGACGGCTGGCAGCTGATCAACACGATCCTGGGGCTGGGCCTGGTGTACATCGCGCTCGTGCTGCCGTTCACGATCTGGACGCTGCGCAGCTTCGTCGACGGGATCCCCGTCGAACTGGAGGAGGCCGCCATGATCGACGGCTGCACCCGCTCGGGCGCGTTCTGGCGGATCACCTTCCCGCTGCTCGCGCCGGGTCTGGTCGCCACCGGCATCTTCGCCTTCATCCAGGCCTGGAACGAGTTCCTGTACGCGCTCGTCATCCTCACCCGGCCCGAAGCGCAGACCCTGCCGATCTGGTTGCGGGCGTTCGTGCAGGCGACCAAGGCCACCGACTGGTCGGTGGTGATGGCGGCATCGACCCTCATGGCGATCCCCGTCATCGTCTTCTTCCTCCTCGTGCAACGGCGCATGGCCGGTGGCCTCGTCGCCGGGGCGGTGAAAGGGTGACGGCGCCGGGCGTGCGGGTGGGACTCGATGTCGGGGGCACCAAGACCGAGGCGGTCGCCGTCGATGACGCGGGAGGCGTCACCGCCCGCATGCGCTTGACCACGGGATGGGGGGCGCAGGGCGTGGTGCGCACGGTGTTCGACGTCGTCACCGCCCTCGCCGACGAGCTCGCGGTGCTCGGTGAGACGGTGGGAACGGTCGGGATCGGGATGCCGGGCCAGGTCGAGCCGGGCGGCACCCGGATCGTGCACGCGGTGAACCTCGGTATCGAGGAGCTCGACGTCGCCGGCGCGGTGGAGCCCCTCCTCGGGGTGCCGGTGCGCGTGGAGAACGACGTGAAGGCCGCCGCTGCCGGGGCTTATCTGCTGCACCGGGGCGCGGGCGCGATGGCCTACCTCAACCTCGGCACCGGCGTCGCGGCCGGCATCGTGAGCGACGGGCACCTCTGGCGCGGGGCGCGGGGGACGGCGGGCGAGGTAGGACACATCTCCGTCGACCCTGCCGGTCCGCTTTGCCGCTGCGGTCAGCGCGGCTGCATCGAAGCGCTCGCCGGCGGCGCCGCCGTGGCCGAGCGATGGGGAAAGCCGGGCGTCCACCCCGTCACCGACGTGTTCGACGCGGCGGATGCGGGCGACGCGGATGCTGCAGCCCTCCGCGCCGGCGTCGCCTTCGGCGTCGCCGCCGCGGTGCGCGTGCTCGTGCTCACCGCCGACGTCGACACGGTCGTCGTCGGCGGCGGCCTGACCGCCCTCGCCCCCCGATTGACGGCCGACGTGGCCGATACACTCGGGGAGAGTGCCGCTCTGTCGCCGTTCTTGCGGTCGTTGCGACTGGAAGAACGCGTCACCCTGTTGCCCCCCGGCTCACCCGCCGCCGCGGTGGGTGCGGCGCTCATCGGAGCGGCTCGTGACGCTGAAGGAGTCTTGACGCGTGGCTGAAGTAATCATCCTCCCCTCGCCCACCGCCGCAGGGTCGCTGGTCGCCGACGAGATCGTGCGGCTCGTGCAGAGGCGTCCGGACGCCGTGCTGGGACTTGCGACCGGATCGACCCCGCTGCCGGTCTACAAGGCCCTCGTGCCGCGCCTGCAGGGCGTCGACGTCTCGCAGGTGCGCGGCTTCGCCCTCGACGAGTACGTCGGGCTGCCCGAGGGGGACCCGGAGAGCTACCGTGCTGTCATCGAACGCGAAGTCGTGCGCCCGCTCGGGCTCGACCCGGCCCGCATCCAGGTGCCCAAGGGGTCGCTGGACGGCATCGAGCACGCGGGTGAGGACTACGAACGCGCCCTGACCGAAGCGGGCGGGGTCGACATCCAACTGCTGGGGATCGGTACCGACGGGCACATCGGCTTCAACGAGCCCGGATCCTCGTTCGCGTCGCTCACGCGGGTGAAGACCCTGACCGAGCAGACGCGCGAGGACAACGCGCGGTTCTTCCCCTCGATCGACGACGTGCCGGTGCACTGCATCACCCAGGGTCTGGGCACGATCATGCGCGCGCGCCACCTCGTGCTGCTCGCGTTCGGCGCGGGCAAGGCCGACGCGGTCGCCGGCGCCGTCGAGGGCGCCGTCACCGCCTCCCTTCCGGGTTCCGCGGTGCAGCTGCACCCCCACGCCACCGTCATCGTCGACGAAGCCGCGGCCTCGTCGTTGCGTTTCGCGGACTACTACCGCTACGCGTTCGCGAACAAGCCGGCCTGGCAGGGCCTCTAGGCCGTCGGGCCCCAGGCCAGGGGCAGCAGGACATCGCTGAGGGGCGCGAGCGGAAGCGTGCCTTCCTGCCCCGCGCTGATCCAGCGTGCCTCTTCGATCTCGTGGCCGATCGCCACCTCGCGAGGATCGACGACGAGCGAGAAGGTTTCCGCCACCACGGTGAACCCCGGTTCGTTGGCGGCGTCCGCACGGAAGGTGCCGAGCGGGTGCAGGGCCGACGGGGCCACCTCGATCCCGACCTCCTCGGCGAGCTCGCGGGCGAGCGTCTGAGCGGCGGATTCCCCCGACTCGGGCTTACCGCCCGGCTGCATGAACCGCGTCGTGCCGCGTTTGCGCACGAGCAGTGCCCGGCCCTCGGCGTCGACCACGACGGCAGCGCTCACGTGGATCTCGCGGGTCACAGTGCGAACACCTTGCCGGGGTTCAGGATGCCGGCCGGGTCGAAGACGCGGGCGATCTGACGCTGCAGCTCCCACTGGTCATCGCCGAGCTCGTCGGCGAGCCAGCGGCGCTTCAACACGCCGATGCCGTGCTCACCGGTGAGCGTGCCGCCGAGATCGAGTGCGGCGTGGAAGAGCGCGTCCGCGGCCTCCCAGATGTGCTCGGGCACTTCGGCGGCGCCGGAGGCCGTCGCCCCATCGAACACGAAGTTGGGGTGGAGGTTGCCGTCGCCGGCGTGCGCGACCGTGGGGATGACGATGCCGTAATCGCGTTCGATCCGGCCGATCGCGTCGAACATGGCCGGCAGCGCGCTCCGCGGCACCGAGACGTCTTCGATCAGGCAGGTGCCGAGCGTCTCCATCGCCGGGTGCATCGCGCGGCGGATCGCGAGCAGCTGCTCGCCCTCGGCGGCATCCGCCGCCACGCGCACCGTGCCGCCGGCCGCCTGCAGCACTTCACTGATCGTGGCCGCTTCGACAGCGGCGGCGGGGCCGTCGGTCTGGATCGTCAGCTGCGCCACGCCGGGGGCGGGTGTCTCGAGATCGAGCAGCGCGTGCACGGCGGCCAGGCAGGCAGCATCCATCAGTTCCATGATCGCCGGCTGCACGCCCGAAGCGGTGACGGCGGCGGATGCCGTGGCCGCAGCGCGCACGTCGGGGAAGGTCGCAGCGATCGTGACGATCTCACCGGGCACGACGCGGCGGAGCTTCAGGGTGGCGCCCACGACGACCCCGAGGATGCCCTCGGAGCCGATCACGAGCGAGGTGAGGTCAAGGCCCGTGACGCCCTTGACGCTGCGGTGGCCCAGGGAGAGCAGACGCCCGTCGGCGAGCACGAGGTCGACACCCAGTACGGCATCGCGGACGACGCCGTACTTCGCGCACAGGAGACCGCCCGCTCCGGTGGCGATGTTGCCGCCGACAGTGGAGATGGCCCGGCTGGCCGGGTCGGGGGCCCACCAGAGTCCGTGGGCTGCGAGCGCGTCGTTCAGTTCGGCGTTGATGATGCCCGGCTCGACCACCGCGAGCAGGTCGTCGGCCCGCACTTCGAGGATGCGGTTCATGCCGCGCACGGACAGGGCGATCTCACCGCCGCCGGCGTTGGCGCCTCCGGCGAGCCCGGTGCCCGCGCCGCGGGTGACGACCGGGGTCGCCGTCCGGGTGGCGATGCGCATGACCGCCTGCACGTCTGCCACGCTCGCGGCGTGCACCACGGCGAGGGGCGGGGCGCTCGCGGCGTGGCCGGATTTGTCGGACCGCGCCTCATCCAGGGCGGCGGGCGAGGTGTCGACCCGGTCGCCGAGGGCAGCGCGGAGCTGGGAGACGACGTCGGTGCTCATGCGAGGCGGCGCCGACCGGCGAGCACGCCTGCTGTCACCGCGACGATGGCGAAGATGAGCCCGATCCACAGCTGGCCGGTGCTCCACCACGCGATCGTCGCGGAGGCGTAGACGAACAGTTCGACGATCGCCCGGACGAACGGGTGCACGGCGATGACGGCCCGCGGCGAGACGAACAGCGCCCACAGGAGGATCGCGGCGACCGGAGCGCCGATACCGAAGACGAGGTTCCACGGGAACGCCCACGCGGTGAAGCCCCAGAACGCCAGGGTGGCGAACGCGAACAATTCGCACAGGAATGCGACGATGTCGACCGCCGACGGGCGCGGCCGCATCCCCGGGGTAAGGGGGGCCTCGGGGCGCACGAAGGGGGTGTCGGTCATGGGCTCCAGTCTACGAGCGGGCGTACACAACTCCGCCGATCCGGGCGGCCGGCACCGAGCGGCCCGCGGATCCACGCGGGCGTCGTCGAGGACGGCGACGGGATTGAGGGAGTTGTGTCCGGGTGGGGGGGTCAGACCACGCGGGTTCCGGCGGCCCAGACCGCCCGAACCTCCAGCTGCGCGTCCAGCAGCACGGCGTCGGCCCGCAGTCCCGGTGCGAGCGCGCCGATCTCGGAGGCCAGGCCGATCGCACGGGCGGGCACGGCGGTGGCTGCGTTCAGGGCGGCGGCGATCGGCAGTCCGAGCTGCGCTGCCCGGCGGACCGCCGCATCCTGGGTCAGGGTCGATCCGGCGATCACGTCGGTACCGGCGAGGTGGGCGACGCCGCCGCGCACCTCCACCCCCTCGGTGCCGAGGAGGTAGCGGCCATCGGATGCTGCGGCCGCGGCCATCGCGTCGGTCACCAGCGCGACGCGCCCGGGCGCTGCAGCCAGCAGGATGCGCATCACGTCGTCGTGCACGTGCGTGCCGTCGGCGACCAGCTCGATGCTCACCCGCCTGTCGGCGACCGCGGCGCCGACCGGCCCGGGGGCACGGTGGTGCAACCCCGCCATGGCGTTGAAAGCATGGGTGAGCAGCGTCGCGCCCGCGTCGAACGCGCGGCGGGCCTGGGCGGCATCCGCCTCGGTGTGCCCGACCGCCGCGAACGCCCCGACCGCCACGACCGCCTCGATCGCCTCGATCGCGCCCGGCAGCTCGGGGGCGATCGTGACCTGGCGCACGGTGCCCCGGCCCGCAGCGAGCAGTTCGGCCACGACACCGGCCTCGGGAAGGGTCAGCGCCGAGGGGTCGTGCGCGCCGCGTCGCGCCGGGGCCAGGAAGGGGCCCTCGAGGTGTGAGCCGAGCACGCCGGGGTCGGTGACGGTGAGCTCGGCGATCGCGTCGAGGCGCCGCGCGAGGTCATCGAGCGGGGCTGCGACGAGGGAGATCACCGCGCTCGTCGTTCCGTGTGCTCGGTGCGCTCGGCGCGCGGCGCGGATGGCCTCGGGTCCGTCGTCGTACGCCCACCCGCCGCCGCCGTGGCCGTGCAGGTCGACGAAACCGGGGGACAGCACAGCGCCGATCCCGGCGAGCTGGGCGGCGTCGATGACCTCTTCGTCTGCGACGCCCGGGGAGCGCCAGGCATCACCGGTGCCGGTCGCGAGCACCCGGTCACCGTCGAAGCGCACCCACGCGTCCTCGATCAGGCGATCGCCGTCGGCCATCCGTGCGGAATGGATGACGGTGCTCATGCGTCAGCCCCCGCGATCTCGCTCGAGGATGGCACGTCGATTCCTTGCGCCCGCCAGAGTGCGCCCAGCTCGCCGACGCGTGCTCGGAACGACGACCAGGTGCGCTCGCTGCCGGGCGTCGGTCGCGGCGACCAGGCGATCTCGGCCGCGGACGCCAGGCGCGGGAAGATGAGGGCGTCGATGTCGGCCAGGGTGCGGACGGTCTCGGTCCAGAGGGGCGCTTCGACCCCGAGCAGGGCCGATTCGGGCACGCCCGGGAGCACCGCCGTGGGCTCCCACTCGTACGAGCGCTCGACGCTGGTCGGCCCGTTCGCCCAGGTGAGCCCGAGCGCGGCATCGGCGTCGGGCTTCATATCCAGGTAGGCGGCGTCGGCGGGGGAGAGCACGAGCGCACCGCCCTCGGCGACGATCGCCGCCGCAGCATCGGCCTGCTCGGCTTCGGCGCGGCGGAAGCCCCAGTACTGCCCCACGATGGGCGAGGGCAGGGGCGAGGCGCCGCCGGCCTCGTGCCAGGCCATCGGCGTCTTGCCGGTGGCGGCGATGATCTCGACCGCCCGCCGGACGAAGGCCGCATAGTGCTCGGGCGCCGTGCCGTGCGCTTCGTCGCCCCCGAGGTGGAGGTACGGACCGGGCGTGCGGGCGGCGAGTTCACCGAAGACGTCGGAGAGGAAGCGGTCGGTCGCCGCCTCGCCGATCCGCAGCGACGAGAAGCCCACGGCCATCCCGGTGTACGCCTCGCCGGCCGTGGGGAGCCCGCCTCCGAACTGCTCGGCCGTCGCGCGCACCGCATCGTCGATGACGGGGTCGGCGGCGATCTCGGGGTAGGCGAGACCGACGGCGTGGGTGTGCCCGGGCACGTCGATCTCGGGCACGACGGTCATGTAGCGAGCGGCCGCTGCGGCGATGATGCGCGCGTAGTCGTCGACGCTGTAGAAGCCGCCGGCGTCGCCGCCCACCGCGCCGGCGGAGGCGCGCTCGGTGAGTTCGGGACGTGAGGCCAGCTGCAGGCGCCAGCCCTGGTCGTCGGTGAGATGCAGGTGCAGGTGGTTGAGCTTGAGTGCTGCGGCGCGCTCGATGTAGGCCTCGACGACGTCGAGCGAGAAGAAGTGTCGAGCGACGTCCAACATCACGCCGCGGTACGCGAAGCGGGGGGCGTCCTCGATTCGGACGGCCGGGATCGTCCAGCCGCCGTCCTCGCGGGTGAGCAGCTGCGCGAGTGTCTGCACCCCGTAGAAGAGTCCGGCGGCATCCGCCCCCTGCACCTCGACCCCGTCGGCGTCCACCGTGAGCCGGTAGGACTCCGCCGGACCGGCGCCGGCGACGTTCAGTCGCACCTCGCTGTTCCCCTCCGGAGGGACGCTCGCGGTCGAACCGGTGCGGGCAGTCAGCAGGGCGGTGAACTCGGCTACCGCGCTCGTCTCGCCGGTGACGCTGGTCCCGGTCCCGAGCCGGAACCCGGCGGCCTCGGGCTCGACGTGGACGACCGCGGGCAGAGGGACGAGTCCAAGGGTCGCGATGGCCGTTCCGATCTGTAAGGATGCCTAACAAACGTGAGGCCCAGCCTAGCAATCGCGCCCCGGTTCTCGGGAGAGCGGAGGGCAGCATCCGGTATGCTTCTGCCTGTCGCGACTGGCGTTGAAGGTGGACCACCACCGGGGAGCGACACGCGCTTCACCCTCTGCACGATGGCATTCGACCGTTCGCCTGGGCCGATGTGGAATCCTTTCCGAGAGCCGACGTCCGAGGAGTTCGCCCGTGTCCGACCCGTCCTTCAACGCCCCCCTATCCGAAGTCGATCCCGAGATCGCGCAGGTGCTCGAGCGCGAGCTGGAACGCCAGCGCGGGTACCTCGAGATGATCGCTTCCGAGAACTTCGTGCCCGTATCCGTGCTGCAGTCGCAGGGCTCGGTGCTGACGAACAAGTACGCCGAGGGATACCCCGGCCGCCGCTACTACGGCGGATGCGAAGAAGTCGACGTCGCTGAGGAGCTCGCCATCGAGCGGGCCAAGAGCCTCTTCGGTGCCGGTTTCGCCAACGTGCAGCCCCACTCCGGCGCGACCGCGAACGCGGCCGTGCTGCACGCGATCGCGCGCCCCGGCGACACCCTGCTGGGGCTGTCGCTCGATCAGGGTGGTCACCTCACCCACGGCATGAAGATCAACTTCTCCGGCCGCCTGTACAACATCGTCGCGTACGGCGTCGATCCCGAGAGCTCGCTCATCGACATGGACGAGGTGCGCCGCCTGGCCATCGAGCACAAGCCGAAGGTGATCATCGCCGGCTGGTCGGCGTACCCGCGACAGCTCGACTTCGCCCGTTTCCGCGAGATCGCCGACGAGGTCGGCGCCCTGCTGTGGGTCGACATGGCGCACTTCGCCGGACTCGTCGCGGCGGGCCTCCACCCGAACCCCGTGCCGCATGCGCACGTCGTGTCCTCGACCGTGCACAAGACCATCGGGGGCCCGCGCTCGGGCTTCATCCTCACGAACGACCCCGAGCTGGCGAAGAAGATCAACACCGCCGTCTTCCCCGGCCAGCAGGGTGGACCGCTCATGCACGTGATCGCCGCCAAGGCGACCGCCTTCAAGCTGGCAGCCAGCCCCGCGTTCCGCGAGCGTCAGGAACGCACGATCCGCGGCGCCGCGATCATCGCCGAGCGGCTGACCCAGCCCGACGTCGTGGCCGCCGGAATCGGCGTGCGTTCGGGCGGCACCGACGTGCACCTCGTGCTCGTCGACCTGCGAAACGCCGAGCTCGACGGCAAGCAGGCCGAGGATCTGCTGCACGAGATCCACATCACGGTGAACCGGAACGCGGTGCCGAACGACCCGCGCCCGCCGCTGGTCACCTCGGGCCTGCGCATCGGAACCCCGGCGCTCGCGACCCGCGGGTTCGGCGACGCCGAGTTCACCGAGGTCGCCGATGTCATCGCGCTCGCGCTGCAGCCCGGGGCCGACCTCGAGCCCCTCCGCCTGCGGGTGGCCGCCCTCACCGCGGCCTTCCCGCTCTACCCCGGGCTCGTGCAGTAGCCACAGTGTCGAAACCCGTCGTCCGCGGCGAGACCCTGACATTCTGTAGGGGTCTCGCCGCGGAGAACGGGTCTCGCCTTCGCGGGAGTGCGAGCTGAGCGAAACCCAAGGAGAGGACCGAACCCATGAGCGCGATCACCCTCGACGGAAAGGCCACGGCGGCCGGAATCAAGGCGGAGCTGCGCGAGCGCGTCGACGCTCTGCGCGAGCGCGGTGTCGTGCCGGGCATCGCGACGGTGCTCGTGGGAGCCGACCCCGCGTCGCAGCTGTACGTGGGCATGAAGCACCGCCAGTCCGAGGCGATCGGTATGAACTCCATCCAGGTGGAGCTGCCGGCCGAGGCGACCCAGGCCGAGGTCGAGGCGACCATCGACGCCCTCAACGCCGATCCGGCGTGCCACGGCTACATCGTCCAGCTGCCGCTGCCCCGCCACCTCGACACCGACGCGATCCTCGAGCGCATCGACCCCGCGAAGGACGCGGACGGGCTGCACCCCACGAACCTGGGGCGGCTCGTGCTGAACGTGAACGCGCCGATCACGACTCCGCTGCCGTGCACGCCGCGCGGCGTCATCGAACTGTTGCTGCGCAACGGTTACGACCTGGCCGGTAAGCACGTGGTCGTCGTCGGACGCGGCGTCACGATCGGCCGCTCGATCGGGCTGCTGCTGACGCGTCGGGAGTTCAACGCCACCGTCACCCTCACCCACACCGGCACGGTCGATCTCGCCTCGCACCTGCGCGATGCCGATGTCATCGTCGCGGCGGCGGGGGTCAAGCACATCGTGCTGCCCGAGCACGTCAAGGCGGGTGCCGCGGTACTCGACGTGGGCGTGACGCGCGAGACCGATCCCGAGACGGGCAAGAGCCGCGTGTACGGCGACGTGCACCCGGGTGTCGTCGAGGTCGCCGGCTACCTCTCGCCGAACCCGGGCGGCGTCGGTCCGATGACCGTCGCCCTGCTCATGACGAACGTCGTCGAGGCCGCGGAGCGCGCTTCCGCCTGACCCCGTTCACCCGTTCTCGAGGCGGGGGAGGGCGCTCGTGGTGGTCAAAGGTTGTCGAGCATCCGCCGCTGCTCGGGAGTGAGGCCGGCGTACGGGTCGCGAGGGGCGGATGCTGTCGGCCGCCCGGGCATGGACACGTCACGCGGGGCGGTCGGCACCGGCGGCACGACGCCGGGTGCGGCGTCGGTGGCACCCGCCTCTCGCCGCGTCGTCGCCCGGTCGTAGAGTCTGCCCGCGCGGGCCTCGAGCCGGTCGTCGACGAGGTCGTACACCGCCCAGGCGAGCAGCAGCAGCACCGGCGGCAGCACCCAGCCCCAGAAGAACCCGCGCACCGAAACGCCCGTGAACAGCACGACGAGCACCCAGACGACGGCCTCGACCGCGAGCACGAGCCCGTACTGCACGAGCTTCTCGGTGATCGCCGTGCGGTTCGCCGTCGAGCGCGCCGCGAGCGAGCGGAAGCCCCGCTGGATGAGCGGCTTCACCCAGATGGTCGCCGCCGCGAGCACGGCGCCGGCCCACAGGGCAGCGAATCCCACCCGCACCGTCGGCAGGACCGCACCGATGAGCAGCAGCACGACGACGTCGAACACATACAGCGAGGCGAACCTCACAACCCAAGAACGCATGTACTCAGCCTGACAGAGCCCACGCACCGGGCCAACCCGGCGGACGGAGCCCACGCACCGGGCCAACCCGGCGGACGGAGCGCCAGGCGTCAGGTCAGCTGCACCAGCTGCGTCACGTCGTCGTTCGGCAGCGACTCGGCGGTCGCGGTCACCTCGACGGTGGTGAGCGACGCGCGCCCCGAAGCGATCGTGAGGAAGGCGGTGTCGGCCGCATCGCGTCCGGTGGCGATCCGCACGAGCGTCTGCCGCGGGGCGAGGGTCGTCGCGTCCACGACCCGCCACGCGCCGTCGACCCAGGCTTCGGCCACCGCATGGAAGTCCATCGGCTGCAGTCCGGGGGCGTACACCGCGACCAGCCGCGCGGGCACGTCGAGCGAGCGGAGCAACGCGACGACGAGGTGCGCGTAGTCGCGGCAGACCCCACGGCGATTCAGCAGGGTGCGGGTGGCGCCGTCGGTCGGGAGGCTGGAGCCCGGCACGTAGGCGAGCTCGGTGCCGACCCACGACGACACGGCGGCGAGCAGTTCGACCGGGTCGGCGATGCCTGCGAACTCCGCGTGGGCGGTGGGCCAGAGGGTGTCCGACTCCGCGTACCGGCTCGGTCGCGTGTACACCAGCAGGTCGGTCTCGCTCGCCGTCGCGGTCTCGCCGTCGTCGACGGTCGCGCGGTAGCGCACCTCGAGATGCCCCGGGCCCGCCGTCAGGCGGTGCAGGCGTGTGCCGTGCGCATCGGGGACGACGGATGCTTCGACGAGCGCACCGTCGAGTGACGCGGTGAATTCCTCCACCGCGGGGGAGTACGCCGTCGACACGGCGACGGCGAAGACGAGGTCGGCCGTCTCGCTGACCTCCATGATGATCTTGCTCGTGACATCGCGCCTCATGCAGATCAGGGTGACACAGTCGACCGCTCCCGCATGACACGCTCCCGCAGGACACGGCTGCTCGACATCGCGACCGCCGTCGCGGCGAGCGGTCCGCAGGCCGGTGTACGCAGAGTCCATGACAGGGCCCCGGTGTGGCGAGGACAATGGAGGTGCGCCACACCCCACCGCCGAGGAGCACCATGAGCAACCGCGAATCAGACCTGCTGGCCACCGTTCCCGACGGTCTGTTCATCGGCGGTCAGTGGCGGCCGGCGACGGAGGGCAAGACCCTCGCGGTGCGCGACCCTGCGACGGGGGATGTCATCCGCCGGGTCGCCGACGCCTCGCCCGCCGACGGTGCTGCGGCCCTCGACGCCGCGGTCGCCGCCTTCCCGGCGTGGGCCGCGACGCCCGCGAGGGAGCGGGCCGAGCTGTTGCGGCGGGCCTTCGACCTGCTGCAGGCGCGCAAGGAGGACGTCGCGCTGCTGATGACCCTCGAGATGGGAAAGCCCCTCACTGAAGCGCGTGGCGAAGTCGCCTACGGCGGCGAGTTCCTGCGGTGGTTCAGCGAAGAGGCCGCGCACGTCCAAGGCCGCTACGGCGCGAACCCCGAGGGCACCGGGCGCATGATCGTGTCGCAGCATCCCGTCGGCCCCTGCTTCCTCATCACCCCGTGGAACTTCCCGCTCGCCATGGCGACGCGCAAGATCGCCCCGGCGCTCGCCGCCGGGTGCACCGTGGTCATCAAGCCGGCCGAACTCACCCCGCTCACCACCCTGTATTTCGTGCGACTCCTCGAAGAGGCGGGCCTGCCCGCCGGCGTCGTGAACGTCATCACCACCTCGACCTCGGGTGCCGTGTCGGAGCCCATCATCCGAGACCCGCGGCTGCGGAAGCTGTCGTTCACGGGCTCGACCCCGGTCGGCAAGAAGCTGCTCGAGCAGGCGGCCGGCAACGTGCTGCGCACCTCGATGGAGCTCGGCGGCAACGCGCCGTTCGTGGTCTTCGACGACGCCGACCTCGACAAGGCCGTGGACGGGGCGATGGCGGCGAAGTTCCGCAACATCGGCCAGGCCTGCACGGCGGCCAACCGCTTCCTCGTGCACCGCCCGCTCGCCGAAGAGTTCGCCCGGCGGGTCACGGAACGCGTGCGGGCGCTCAAGATCGGCCGCGGCACCGAGGACGGCGTCGCGATCGGACCCCTCATCGACCAGCGGGCCGTGGACAAGGCGACGACGCTCGTCGGCGACGCCGTCGAGCGGGGCGCGGTCCTGCTTGCCGGCGGCTCGGCTATCGAGGGCGAGGGCACCTTCTACGAACCGACCGTCCTGAGCGACGTCGCGGCGGGAAGCAGCATCCTGCACGAGGAGATCTTCGGACCGGTGCTCGCGATCGTGCCGTTCGACGACGAGGACGAGGCCGTGCGCCTGGCCAATGACACCGAATTCGGCCTGGTGTCGTACGTCTTCACCGAGAACCTCGCCCGCGGGCAGCGGATGATCGAGCGCCTCGAGACCGGGATGATGGGGCTCAACATGGGTGTCGTGTCGAATGCCGCGGCGCCGTTCGGCGGGTGGAAGCTGTCGGGCCTCGGCCGCGAGGGCGGCGACGAAGGCATCCACGAGTACCTCCAGACGAAGTACACGCTCACCCCTGACCCGTTCGGCTGAGTCCGGCGGTCAGCGTCGGGCGCCGTACCGCTCTCCGACGGGGATCTCGACGGCGACCGTGTTGCCGGGAGGGGCGAGGGGGCACGCCCACATCGGGTCGTAGGCGCACGAGGGGTTGTAGGCGAAATTGAAGTCGAGAACGAGCGTTTCGGCTGAACCGCCGAGGTCGGCGCCCTTCACGGTGTCGAGCAGGTAACGCCCGCCGCCGTAGGTGCCGCCGGGTACGCGGCTGAGCGCGTCCTTGATGGGCACGAAGATGCCCCCGCCGTACGACGCCAGGCGCCAGACGTCGAGCGAGCCGACGCCGGGGACGGATACCTTCCCGATGCGTTCGAACGGCACGACGCCGTCGGTGCCCGTGTCGACCTCGAGCCGCTGCGGCTCGGTGGGCTCGACGCGGCACGTGAAACGCCACTCGGGGTCGTAGGGGAGCACGCGCAGCCCGGTGAAGTGCGCGCGGTCGTCGTCGAGGAGGGGGGAGGCGGGGTGATCCGCGAACAGGTCGTCGCGGCCCCGGCGCCAGAGATCGTGCGCGGCGGCGAGGTCGGTCGCCTCACGCACTTCGGCGTAGAGGGCGAAGACCCGTCGTCGCCAGTCGACCACCTCGAGCGTCTGCATGCTCCGATGCTAGGCGTCCCTAGGACCCGCCGGCGGAGGTCAGGCGTGGCGGTCGAGGAAGGCGAACACCTCGGTGTCGTCGACGCCGGGGAAATCGCCGCGGGGGAGCGGCGAGAACATGTGGCGGTGCACTCGCGCGCTCGGCCAGGCCTTCCCCGACCAACGAGCCGCGGAATCGGCGGGTGGGCGGCGGCAGCACGATTCGTCGGGACAGCGCGAGGTCTCCCGGGTCTGGGTCTCGCGGCCACGGAACCAGCGGGCGTCGTCGAAGGGCACACCCACCGTGATCGAGAAGTCGCCCTCGGCGGTGGTGCCGGTCTGGGTCGAACACCAGAACGTGCCACCGGGGGTGTCGGTGTATTGGTAGTGCTCGGTGGTGCGGTTCTTCTCATCGAACGCGGCACGCGCCGACCAGCGGCGGCAGACGCGCTGGCCCTCGACCGCGCCGGTGACGTCGGTGGGCAAGGGCAGCCCGTCGTTCTCGTAGACGCGCGAGATCGCGCCCGAGCCGTCGGTACGCAGGAAGTGCAGGCGGATGCCGAGGTGGCGGGTCAGCAGGTTCGTCATCCGCATCCCGGCGGCTTCGTGGGTCACGCCGAAAGCGTCGCGGAAGTCCTCGACGGCGAGGTTGCGGTCCTTCTTGGCCTGGTGCAGAAACGCGACCGCATTCCCTTCGGGGGTGAGACAGCATCCGGCGTAGTAGTTGATCTCGAGGCGCTGCTGCAGGAAGTCGGCGTAATCGGTCGGTGGGCGGTGACCGAGCAGGCGGTGCGCCATCGCCTGCAGCGCCATCGAGCGCAGGCCGTGGCCGCCGGGAATCGAGGCGGGGGGCAGGTAGATGCGCCCGTTCTCAAGGTCGGTGACCGATCGCGCCGAGTGCGGTAGATCGTCGACGTAGATCAGTTCGAAACCGAGCTGCTCGGCCATGATGCTGACCGTGCGGTGCGTGAGCGCACCCGAGGTGTGCCCCGCCGCCTTCAGCTGCTTCTCGGCGAGCTTCTCGATCTCGGGGAGGTAGTTGTCGGCGGCGCGCATGCGCAGGCGCAACTCGGTGTTGGCGCGGCGCGCCTCTTCGGGGGTGGCGATCGCCTCGCGCTCGCGGCGCTGCAGTTCGCGGTGAAGGCCCAGGATCGACTCGATCGTGTCGTCGCTCATCCCCTTGCTCACGCGCACCGGCGCGATGCCGAGCTGGTGGAACACCGGGCTGCCCTGTGCGCGCTCGAGTTCGATCTCGAGGGCGGCACGTCGATTCGGTGGCTCCTCCGACAGCAGCTCGGACACCTCGGTGGACGTCGCCCGCGCGATCTGCTGCAGCAGGGACAGCTTCGGCTCCCGTTTGCCGTTCTCGATGAGGCTCAGCTGGCTGCCCGCAACACCCACGAGGGCGCCCAGCTCGTCGAGGGTCAGGCCGTGCTCGAGGCGCACGTGCCGGATGCGGTGGCCGAGGGTGGCGAGTTCCAGCGAGGGGGCCATTCCTTGATGCTAGCGAAAGAACAGCCAGATTTAACAGGACCGATTCGGGTAAACGCCGCCTCAGTCGCCGATCGTGGAAGAAGTATCCCGTTCTGATCGGAGTATCCGCATGGCACTCGTCGACACCTTCCGCCCCGTCTCTCCCTCGACCTCGCTGGGCGCACCTCCCAGCCCGCAGCGCGAGGGCCTCGCCGAGCTCGAAGCGTGGGTCGAGCGGATCGCGGCGCTCACCCAGCCCGACCGCGTGCACTGGGTCGACGGGAGCGCCGCGGAGAACGCCGCACTCCTGCGTGAACTCGTCGCCGAAGGGAAGCTCATCAAGCTGAACCCCGAGTGGCGCCCCGGTTCGTACCTCGCCCGTTCGCACCCCGGTGACGTCGCCCGCGTCGAGGGACGCACGTTCATCGCCTCGGAGCACGAAGCCGACGCCGGCCCGACCAACAACTGGATCGCCCCCGACGAGATCCGCGGCACCCTCGACACGCTCTTCGCGGGATCCATGCGCGGGCGCACGCTCTACGTCGTGCCGTTCTCGCTCGGCACCGTCGGCGGTCCGCTGTCGCACATCGGGGTGCAGCTGACCGACAGCGCCTACGCCGTCGCATCGATCGGGATGATGACGCGTGTCGGCACCGACGTGCTCGCCCAGATCGCCGAGGGGGCGCCGTGGGTGAGAACGGTGCACTCCGTCGGGGCGCCGCTGGCGCCGGGTGAGGCGGATGCTGCCTGGCCCTGCAACGACGAGAAGTACATCGTGCACTTCCCCGACACGCTCGAGGTGTGGTCGTTCGGCTCGGGGTACGGCGGGAACGCGATCCTGGCGAAGAAATGCGTGGCGCTGCGCATCGCATCCGTCATCGGTCGCGACGAGGGCTGGCTCGCGGAGCACATGCTGCTGATCCGCGTCATCGACCCGACCGGCCGCGCGTACCACCTGGCCGCGGCGTTCCCCTCGGCGTGCGGCAAGACGAACCTCGCGATGCTGCGCCCCACGATCCCCGGGTGGCGCGTCGAGACCCTCGGCGATGACATCGCGTGGATCCGCCCCGGTGCGGACGGGCGCATGTGGGCCATCAACCCCGAGGCGGGTTTCTTCGGGGTCGCGCCGGGAACGGGCGAGGCGACCAACGTCACGGCGGTCGAGACGCTGTGGGGCAACACGATCTTCACCAACGTCGCGCTACGCCCGGACGGTGACGTCTGGTGGGAGGGGCTCACGGACGAGGCGCCGCCGCGGCTCACCGACTGGGAGGGCAACGACTGGACTCCGGCATCGGGGCGGCCCGCCGCGCACCCCAACTCCCGTTTCACCGTCGGCGCCGCGCAGTGCCCGCAGATCGCGGCCGACTGGGAGGATCCGAACGGGGTGCCGCTGGACGCGATCCTCTTCGGCGGTCGGCGCGCGACGAACGTGCCGCTCGTGCTCGAGGCGACCGACTGGGCGCACGGGGTGTTCCTCGGTTCGACCATCTCGTCGGAGAAGACCGCGGCCGCGGAGGGAACCGTGGGGGAGCTGCGCCGCGACCCGTTCGCGATGCTGCCGTTCTGCGGCTACAACATGGCCGACTACTTCGGGCACTGGCTCTCGGTGGGGGAGCGCGTGCGCTTCGACCGCGCGCCGCGCATCTTCCAGGTGAACTGGTTCCGCAAGGGGGCCGACGGGCGTTTCCTCTGGCCCGGGTTCGGTGAGAACGCGCGGGTGATCGACTGGATCATCCGCCGCATCCAGGGCACGGCGCCCGCGGTCTCGACCCCGATCGGGCGGATCCCCGCCCCCGGTTCGCTCAACCTCGACGGTATCGACGTCCCCGAGGCCGACCTCGACGAGCTGTTCGCCATCGACAAGGAATCCTGGCTGCGGGAGGCCGACCTCACGGAGGAGTTCTACGCGACCTTCGGCGATCGCATCCCCGCGGCGCTGACCGCCGAGCTGTCGGCCCTCCGGTACCGGCTGCGCGGAGCGCCGAACTAGACCAGCAGCTGGTGACGGGCGAGATCGCGGTAGAGCGGGGTGGACTCCACCAGCTCGGAATGCGTGCCCTGACCGACGACGCGACCGTGGTCCATCACGACGATCAGGTCGCTGTCGACCACCGTCGAGAGGCGGTGCGCGATCACGATGAGCGTCCGGCCGGCAGCGACCGCGTCGATCGCGTCGCGCATGCGCTGCTCATTGAGTCCATCCAGCGATGAGGTCGATTCGTCGAGCAGCAGAATAGGCGGCGCCGCCAGCAGCGCGCGGGCGATCGCGAGACGCTGGCGCTCACCGCCCGAGAGCATCACGCCGGCCTCGCCGACGGGTGCATTCACGCCGAGCGCATTGCGCTCGAGCACGTCGCCGAGGTTGACCGCGCGCAGCACGTCCTCGATCTGGTCATCGGATGCTTCCGGCGACGCCAGCCGTAGATTCTCGGCGATCGTGCCGGCCAGGGTGGGGGCGTCCTGTTCGACGTATCCCAGCTGGTGGCGGAGATCGTCACGGTCGAGGGCGCGCACGTCGACGCCGTCGAGCAGGATGGCTCCCTCGGTCGGGTCGTAGAACCGCTCGATGAGGGCGAGCGTCGTGCTCTTGCCCGCGCCCGAGGGCCCGACGAGAGCGACGCGGGAGCCCCGCGGCACCTCGAACGACACGCCGCGGAGCACCTCATCGTCGTGCTGGTGCACGCCGTCCGTGACCGCGGGCAGGTCGATCGCGGTGGTGTCGACGCGCGCACGCTCGAGGGCGGCGACAGCCTCGGTCTCGGCGCTGCGTCGAGCGGCGACGACGTTCTCGGGGTAGCGGAAGTGCACGTCGCGGAAGGCCACGGCCGCCGACGTCGGCGCCGCCTCGACGAGCGGAAGGCGGGCGGCGATCGCGGCGTCGTCCTGCGATTCGATCGGGAGGTCGATGACCTCCTGGATGCGACCGAGCGCGCCGAGCGCCTGGTTGACGGAGGTGATCGCTCCCAGGATCGTTCCGAGCGGACCGACCAGCAAGAACAGGAACATCACAAAGGTCACGAGCGAGGCGATCGAGATGGCACCCGCAGCGACGCGGTACCCGCCGACGCCCAGCACGACGAGAAGCGACACCTGCAGGGCGATACCGGCGATCGGAACGACCAGGGCGGAGACCTTGGCAATGCGCACGCCCACGCCGTAGGCCTCACCCGCGATGCCCGTGATCTGCTCGACTTCGCGTTCGGTGGCCCCGGAAGCGCGCACCGTGCGGATGGAGCCGATGGCTCGCTCGACCCCCGAGGCGAGTTCGCCGACCTTCTCCTGCTGGGCCGCGGTCGCCTTGCGGATCCGCGCGGACAGCAGGGTCACGCCGACGACGGAGACACCGATCACGACCACGATCAGCACCAGCAGCACCGGATCGATGACCGCCATGGCGATGATCGCGCCGATGAGGATGAGGGAGCTTCCGACCGCGTCGGCGAGGCCCTGGGTGAGGACGGCGTACAGCAGCGTGGTGTCGGTGCCGACGCGCGAGACGAGATCGCCGGTGCGGCGGGCGTCGAACTCGGCGATCGGCAGGTGCAGGATGCGTCCGATGAGTTTGCGACGGCTGGAGTAGACGACCGCGGTTCCGGTGCGCTGCAGGAGGTAGTGCTGGTAGCCGGAGATGACCGACGACACCACGACGAGCGCGACGATCGCCCAGACGAGGGCGCCGAGGGGCTGCTGATTCTGCACAAGGGCGATGACCTGCCCGACCAGCAGGGGCTGAGCGAGCGTGGTCACGGCTCCGAGGATGCTGAGCACACCCACGACGATGAGCACCCGTTTGTGCTCCAACAGGAACGGCAGGAGCTGTCGGAAGCTCGCGCGGGGTCCCTCGTCGTTCTTCGCGCGGCCGAAGCGCGCTCGACGGGCAGGGGCAGCAGTGGACATGGCAGTACCTCGTTCGTGCGGGTGGGTCACCTTCGACCGTACTTCTTGTGGGCGGCCTGTCGGGTCACGCCGAGGGCGCCCGCGATGGCCACCCAGGAGTACCCGGCGACGCGTGCTCGGCGCACCTGCTCCGCCTCGGCCCGCGCCAGAGCCTGACGCAGCTCGTTGAGGCGGTGCAGCTCGGCGATCGGTCCGCCATCGCCGGACTCGCTGATGGCCGTGCGGAATGCTTCGCTCATGGTGCCCTCTCGACCCGTCAACCATAGTTGACACGCCAGCGCAGTGTCAACCTTGGTTGACGTACGGCGCGCCGGACTAACGCGGCGACCCCTGCGGGAACTACTGTGCGGTGAGTCATCGAGTCGACGGGGAATTCGTGCACATCGCTTCATCGCTTTCGCGCCGCGCGCTGGAGCTGTCCGCAGCGGTGGTCGTCGCGGTGGTGGCATTCCTCCTCGTTCTCCTCCCCCTGCTCATCGGGGGAGCGGTGGACGAGCTGGCGCGCACCACGCTCGCCGAAGGGCGCGGCGACGATGTGGTGCTGGTCGTGCGGTTGCCGGGGTCGCAAGACACCGAGGCTCGTGATGCATCGGTGCGCGCGGCGATCGCCGCGTCCTTCGGCCCGGATGGCGCGGATCTCGCCCTCGATGTCGCGAAGACCGCCGACGGCGACGAGGTGCAGTGGACTCTGACCCCCCGCGCCGCCGAGGCGACGGCCGAACAGCTGGCCGCCGTACCGGCCGCCTGGCGGGGGATGCGTCGCGCGCTCGCCGCCGAGGACTTCGGCAGCGCCGACCCCGAGTTCTCGGGGAGTCTTGTACCGACCGCGTTGGAGGTGACGCGTCAGGCCGATGCGCTGCGCGCCTCCCTCCCGCTCGCCCTCACGGTGGTGGCGCTCGTCGCGGTCGTCTCCACGAATGAGATCGCGCGCCTCCTGGCGGCCCGGGGTGCCCCCCGCGCCTTGCTCCTCTGGTCGCGCGGAGCGCGACTGCGCCGCCTCCTCGTCGATGCCGGACTGCCCGCTGCTGCGGCGATCGTCGTCGGCGCGGCGGCGGGCGCCGGGGCGGGCCTCGCCGCCGCCCAGGTGGCGGGGCAGGACGTGGCGCCGGCGAGCATTTCAGCGGGTATCGCACTGGGCGGCCCGCTGGCGGCCGCGTGCGTCGCCGTCGCTCTCGTGGGCGCCTACGCCTGGTTCGCTGTGCGCTCCTTCGAACGTCCTGAGCAGGTCTCGGCGGGCTCCCGGGTGCGTCGCGCGTCGATCATCGTGTCGACGGTGCTGCTGCTGGCGGCGGCGATCTTCTCGGGCTGGCAGCTGCTCTTGTACGCCGCGGCGTCGTCGACCGCGGAGGGGGCTCGCCCCGACGCCGTCCAGCTGCTGGCCCCGGTCCTCGGCCTGAGCGCGCTCATCCTCGCGGGCGTCGGCCTCTTCGCCCTGCTGCAAGCGCCGCTGGAGCGGACGCTCACCCGCCGCGCGGGGCCGTTCGCTGCGGTGTGGGTGCGCGGCGCGTTCCGCCGGGGTGCGGTGTCGGTGACGCCCATCGTGCTGAGCGCGCTCGCGATCGCCCAGCTGGTCGTCGCCGCGGGCTTCGCCGGTTCGTGGTCCCAGCGGTACGACGCGGTCTCGACCTGGGAGCACGGCACGGCGGTGCGCGTGACCGGCGAGACCCGTGAGGTCGATCCGGAGACCCTGAGTGCGGTCGCCGGGCTCGGTCAGGTGGCGCGGGTGGCGTCGATCCGCCTCGCGGAGCAATCGGTCTCCGCGCAGTCGGTGGCCGTTCTGGCGGCGTCCGCACCGACCGTCGCCGAACTCGTCTCGGCCCCGCCGGCCGAGCGTGCCCGCCTCGCAGCAGCCATCACCCCCGACGAGGTGCCGGGGTGGGAAATCGACGGCGGGCAGCGTCTGCAGTTCGCCCTCGAGGGGTCTGCGGTGACACCGGAGACCACGGTGACGGCGACTTTCATGGACGATGACGCAACCGTCGTGACGGTCGAGAGCACGCCCGCGGGGGAGACCGGGCGGGACGCCCAAGCGGTGGTCCCCACGACAGGCAGGCACTGGCGCCTCGTCGGTCTGGAGATCACCGGATCACCCTCGGAGGATGACGAGGAGCCCACGGTGACCGTCGAGGAGGTGCGCGCGGGCGATGCTGTGCTGGACCCGAACGGCTGGATCGCGGTCAGCGTGGAATCCCAACCGGTCTCCCTCGGCGAAGCCGACTCCGCTTTGACCGCCCTGTTGGAGCCCGGCGTGGCCGGGGTGCGCTTCATCGCGCCGATCAGCTCAGAACCGCTTCCCGTCGTCGCATCCGAGGCGTTCCTCGCCGTCACCGGCTTGAAAGTCGGCTCGTCGTTCCGTCTGCCCCTCTGGGCGCTCGAGGACACGACGGCCGAGGTGGTGGCTGTCGTTCCCGCCATCCCCGGGTCAGACCTTGCCCCCGCCCTCCTGATCGATGCGCGGACCCCGCTCGTCGACGCTCTCTCGTGGGTCTCGCAGCCGCCCGGGCCGTCTCATCTCTGGCTCGGGCCGGCGGCGGATCCCGCAGCGACGGCCGCAGCCGTGCGCGCCGTCCTTCCCGCGGGCGCGAGGGTCGACGGGACGGCCATCGACCCCGCTCGAGCGCTGCTCCTCACGGCACCGACGGCGGTGGCGTGGGGCGCCGCCGGAGCGGCGGTGCTGGCGCTGGTCGGCACGGCCGCCGCGGCGAGCGCCGGGAGGAGGGCAGCGTCCGGGGAGGCGGCCGCGCTCCGGGCCATCGGCGTGAGCGGGCGCACGCGACGAGGTCTCCGCCTCGCCGAGCGGGGGAGCGTGGTGGCGGTGGGACTCGTGATCGGCGCGATAGCCGGCCTCGCGGTGACGGTCATCCTCCTTCCCACGCTCGCCAGCGGGGCGGCGATGAGCGACGCGATCGGGCTGGCCCCCGCGGCGTTCGAGGCAGGAATCCTCGTCACCTCCACCCTTGCCCTGCTGGCCGGTCTGAGCGTGGTCGTGGTGCTCTCCGCCGTGGACGAGCGCCCTCCCTCGAGCAGCGGAGGGCAGCGATGAGCGTGATCCGACGCCGTTTCCGGACACTCCGTCCCCACCGGGCGCCCCTCGTTGTGATGGCTCTCCTCGTGGTCGTGCTGGTGAGCGCGATCACCGTGCTTCCGCGCGCCCTGGCGGTCGCCGACGACGACCGGCTGGCCGATGCCATGGACCCCGCCACCACGAGTGCTGCCGAGATCACGCTCAGTACCCGCTGGGGCGACACCGTAGGGGGCGGTGAGATCGTGTCGTTGCTCGCGAAGGCCGCGGACGAGTTTCCTTCCGGTCTCGAGGAGCCGTTGCGTTCCGCCGTCGGACCGGCGCGTCTCAGCGTGGTTCTCGATCCGCGTGATGTGGATGTCCCCGGTCCGGGCGGTGAAGCGATCGATCTGCGTCTGGGCGTCGAACCCGATCTCCTGCCCACCGCCCAGGTCATCGACGGGGTGCTGCCCGCGGCATGGGACGGCTCAGGTCCGCTCGACATCGCGCTGCAGGCCGCCGTGGCCGATCGGCTCGGCGCGACGGTCGGCTCCGCGCTGCCCGCGCAGGGTCTGGAGCTGCGCGTATCGGCGGTCATCGACGCTCCCGAGGCGGGGGTGGAGAGCGACGGCTCGCTCGCGGTGTTCCGCGATGTCGCGGTGGAGAGGCTCGAGAGCGGGGGATCGGTGCTGGCGGCCGGTGCGTGGGTGGATCCGGGGAGCCTGGGCGCGCTGGAATCGGAGCTGCTGAACGCCCAGCTCACAGCGCGGCTCCCCATCGGCGCCGACGGCCTCAGCGCCGCCGACATCCCCGCTCTCGCGGCATCCGTCCGGGCAGCGTCCAGCACCGGGGCCGCCCTCCCCCGGGGCGAACCCCTCTACGTCAGTTCCCGGTTGCCGTCCATCCTCGACCGGGTGGCCGCGGCTCAAGCCAACACCACGGCGCTGGCGTGGTTGCTGGCGTCGTCCACCCTGGGCGCCGTCGTCGTCGCGATGCTGCTGGCGGCCCGGGCTTACGCCGACCGGCGCTCGGCGGGGCGCCGCCTGCTCTCGGCGCGCGGCGCCGGTGCGACGCGACTGTTCCGAGAAGGCGTGGTCGATGCCGCGATCGCGGTGGTCCCCGCCGCTCTGCTCGGCGCGGGTATCGCGGTGGCGGCCGTGATGACCGGCGTGGGCTCGGGCGCGCCCGACTTCGTGCTCGTCGCCCTCGTCGGTGGAGTGGCCGTGGCGATCGGCGGGGTCGCGGCGCTGACGCTGCCCGAAGCGTGGCGCACCCCCGTCCGACTCGGTCTCGACGTGGTGCTCCTCGCGCTCGGGGTGACGGCCGCATCGCTGCTCGTCACCCGGGGATTCGCCACGCCCGGGAACACCGTCGACCCGTTCCTGCTCACCGCCCCGGTGTGGATCGCGATCGCCGGTGGAGTCATCGGAGCGCGGATGCTGCCGCTCGCCCTGCGGGGAGCCGAGAGCGCCGGGCGGCGCACCGCGGGTGCTGCGCGCCGGGTGGCGCTCGCCTGGGCTGCCCGCCGACCGTCGGGAGTGCTGCCGTTCGCAGCCATCGTCGTCGCGCTGACCGCCGCCGTCAGTTGCGTGGTCGTCGGCAGCGCGTTGGCCGACGCGCTGAGCGAGGCCGCCCGGGCCGAGGTGGGCGCGGATGCCCGGATCGTCGGCGGGGACGAGGGGGCGTCTCCGGAGGAGATCGGCGCCCTGCCCGGGGTGGCGGCGGTCGCGACCGTGCGCGTGCTGGACAGCCTGGATCTGACGGACGGCGGGCGAACGCGGTCGGCCACCGTGCTCGTCGCCGACACGGCGGCGTTGCACGCCGTCCGCCCCGATCTGCCCGTCCTGGCGGCCGGGGAGATCGCGATCCCGCCGGTGCTGGCAGACGGCTTCCGCCAGCAGGCGGAGCTCGCGGGAGCGCCCGTGCAGACGTCCATCACGAGCGCCACGATGCCGATCTCGGACGGTCGCTGGGTGCTGGTGGATGCGAGTTCCCTCACCGAGATCGACCTCTCGGGGGCCGTCTGGGTCCTCTGCCGGTGGGACGAGGGCTCGGCCGGAGATCCGGCCGCCGCAGTGCGCGCCGTGGCCGGGGAGAACGCGACCGTCCTCGTCGCCACCGAGGTGCGGGCTGCCGCTGCCGCGCAACCCGCCCCGTCGATCCTGACCACGGTCCTCGTGACGGGAGCGATTCTGCCCATCATCCTGGCGGCGCTGGCGGTCGCGGCCTCCGTCGCCGCCGATGCCCCCGAACGCCGACGCCTCTCGGCGATCCTGCGCCTGCTCGGTCTGCCGGGACCCGGCGGATGGCTGCCCGCCCTCTGGCAGGTGGTGCCGTTGGTCCTGGCCGGCACGATCGTCGGGGGCATCGGCGGACTCCTCGTTGCCGCCCTCGTTCACGGAGCCGTCGACATCGCCCGCGTCGCGGGCGCGGAGACGGCGGGCGTGAGTGCGCTGACGGTGCCCTGGGCCGTCGTGCTCGCTGTCGTGGCCGGCAGCGCACTCCTCCTCATCGGCGCCGGTACGGCCGCCGCGCGCCCGGGTGCGCGGCCCGCCGAACGTCGACTGGTAGAAAGCGGAGCATCATGAACACCCAGCCCCCCGCCCTCATCGAGTGCACCGACGTCGTCCGCATCTACCGCGGAGTGGGCGTCGAGGTGCAAGCGCTGCAGGGTCTCAACCTCCGGGTCGAACCCGCGGAGTTGACCGCGATCGTCGGGGCCTCGGGCTCCGGCAAATCCACCCTGCTCGGCATCCTCTCGGCGCTGGACGTCGCCAGCGCCGGAAGCGTGCGGGTGGCCGGTCACGATCTCATGGCCATGAACGCATCGGAACGCGCTCGCTACCGCCGGGAAACAGCCGGATTCATCTGGCAGCAGACGTCGCGGAACTTCGTCGAGGGGCTCTCGATCGTGGACAACATCGACCTCGCGGCGTCCCTCGTGGGCGGCGACCGCCGGCGACGCGCCCAGCGGGTGCGCGAGGTGGTGCAGCTGCTCGACATCGAGGACATCGCGGAGAAACCTCCCGTCCAGGTGACCGGCGGACAGCGCCAGCGCGCCGCGATCGCGATCGGGCTGGTGAACGAGCCCGACGTGCTCTTCGCCGACGAGCCCACCGGCGAGCTCGACGAGGCCAGCTCCGCTCAGGTTCTCGAGGCGATGCGGTCGGTCAACGAACGCAGCGGCGTCACCGTGCTGATCGTGACGCACGACCCCGACGTCGCCGACCACGTGCGCCGCACCGTGCAGATCCGCGACGGGCGCACCTCCAGCGAGGTGCTGCGATCGACGCGGGTGGATGCCGGCGGTGTGGAGCGGGGCGTCGCGGAGGAGTTCGCCGTGCTCGACCGTGCCGGTCGCCTGCAGCTGCCGCAGGCCGAGCTTGACCGTCTGGGAATGCGCGAACGCGTGCGTCTCGGTTTCGGCGAGCGCCATATCGAGGTCCATCCCGAGACCCCGCAACAGGACGCAGGAGAACGATGACCGAGCCCATGGTGCGAAGCACCGGCCTCACCCGCGTGTTCGGCAGCGGGGACACGCGCACCGTCGCTTTGGCGGGGGTCGACCTCGAGGTGGCCGCGGGCGAGGTCGTCGCCGTACGCGGTCCATCCGGATCGGGCAAGACGACCCTTCTCACCCTGCTCGTGGGTATCGATGAGCCCACCTCGGGAACGGCGTGGGTGGACGGGGTCGATCTCGCCAGCGCGGGCGAGGCTGCGCTCGCACGCCTGCGCTCGGAGACCCTGGGCTTCGTCGCGCAGGATTTCGCCCTCGTGGAGATGCTGACGGCTGCCGAGAACATCGAACTCCCGCTGCGGATCACGCGCACCCCCGTCGCCGAGCGCGAGGAGCGCGTCGCTGCAGCGCTCGAGGCCGTGGGCCTCACCGCCCACGGGGCTCAGCGCCCCAGTGAGCTCTCGGGCGGTCAGCAACAGCGCGTGGCGATCGCGCGGGCGCTCGTGCATCGCCCGCGCGTCCTGCTCGCCGACGAACCGACGGCCCAGCTCGACAGCGAGACGGCCAAGACCGTCATGGGGCTGATCGTCGAACGCGCACACGCCGATGGCGTGGCGGTGATCGTGACGACGCACGACCCCGAACTGGTCGTCCTCGCCGATCGGGTGCTCGAGATCCACGACGGACGGATCGCGGCGCCGGCTCGACCGGCGGCCGAGGTGACGATGACGAGACGGATGCTGCGGGGCGCCGGGCCCGCGCAGCATCCGTCGTCGTCTTCGTCTCTTTAGAGCGACCCGGTGGCGCCGAGGCCGATGTTCTCGTCGTAGTCGATGTCCTTGGTCTCCTTCGACAGCAGGAGCGCGATGAAGGTCAACACGCCCATGGCCGAGAGGTAGACACCGACCAGCCACGGGTTGCCGTCACCGAGCTGCCACAGCGCCAGCGCGATGATGGGCGCAACGGCCGCCCCGAGGATCGAGGAGACGTTGTACGAGATCGCCGATCCCGAATAGCGCACGTTGGTGGGGAACAGCTCGGGCAGGAGCGCCCCCATCGGGCCGAAGGTGGCGCCCATCAACATGAACCCGACGACGAGGAACGCCTGGGTGAGCGCACCGGTGAACTTCGGGTCGGCCTGCGGCAGCAGGAAGATCGAGAAGGTCAGGCCGAACACGATGATGAGTCCGGTGATCCACAGCAGCAACCGGCGGCGTCCGATCGAGTCCGCGATCGGACCCGACAGCAGGGTGAAGATGCCGAAGAACACCACACCGATGATCTGCATGATCACGAAGTCGGTGTAGCCGAAGCCGAGGCCGGGATAGAACTGCGCGGCGAAGGCGGCAGGGTCGAACGCCTTGCCCGCGGCTTCGGCGGCCGCTTGCGCGGCGGCGCTCGCGGTCTCGAGGCTCGCCGCCTTCGTGCCGTACGACAGGGTGAAGTTCGTCATCAGGTAGAACAGCACGTACGTCGCGAGCATGATGAACGTGCCGAGGATGAGCGACTTCCAGTGGTGGCGCACGACGACGGCGAGCGGGAACTTGCGGATCGCGCCCTTCTCCTCGGCCTTGACGAACGACTCCGACTCGACGAGGCGCAGGCGCACCCAGAGCCCGACGATCACCATGACCGCGGAGAACAGGAACGGTACGCGCCAGCCCCACGCGAGGAAGTCCGCGGAGCGCTGCCCCGCACCGTCGGGGTGGGGGAGGGCGAAGTTGATCAGCAGGAACACCGTGTTGGCGATGATGAAGCCGATCGGTGCGCCGAGCTGGGGGAAGGTGCCGTACCAGGCTCGCTTGCCCTTGGGCGCGTTCTCGGTCGCCACGAGCGCTGCGCCCGACCACTCGCCACCGAGCGCGAAGCCCTGCGCGAGGCGCAGGATCAGCAGCAGCACGGCGGCCCACACGCCGATGTCGTTGAAGGTCGGCAGGCATCCGATGAGGAAGGTCGCGATGCCCATCGTGAGCAGCGAGGCGACGAGCGTGGCCTTACGGCCGAAGCGGTCGCCGAAGTGCCCGAAGACGACCGCGCCGATGGGGCGAGCGATCATCGCCGCGCCGAAGACGCTGAACGACAGCAGCAGCGCCGTCGTGTCGTTGCCGGTGGGGAAGAACAGGGTGGGGAAGACGAGCACGGCCGCCGTCGCATAGACGTAGAAGTCGTAGAACTCGATCGTGGTGCCGATGAGGCTGGCGGTGATCACGCGCGAACGCGGATTGGCCGGGGCAGCGGTGGTCGGGGTGGCAGAAGTGGTCACAGAGAGGCCTGTCGAAGAGTCGCGAGAGGACGCGCGTTCTGCGACGCGTCGCGGTGGGCGGCCGTCGACGCGGGGTGTGCGTTGACGGCTCGACGCCGGATCACCGTGTGGGCGGGATGGTGGCCCGCACACGATCTTCCATCTTACGCCCGGTGAACTCCCAGCTTCGCTACCCGCGGAGATCCCGCAGCACGAGCGCCGTGCTCACGGCGGCGTTGGCCGCTTCCGCGCCCTTGTCCTCCTTCGAGCCGGGGAGGCCCGCTCGGTCGAGTCCCTGCTGCTCGTCGTCCAGCGTCAGCACACCGAACCCGATCGGGCGGCCGGCGTCGATCGCGACGCGCGTGAGGCCGTCGGTGGCGGCGGAGGAGACGTATTCGAAGTGCGGGGTCCCGCCGCGGATGATGACGCCCAGCGCGACCACGGCATCGGCTCCGCCGTCGAACGCGGCTTTCGCGGCGACCGGCAGCTCGAACGAGCCCGGAACGCGCACGACGCGCCACGACGCCCCGGAGGCGTCCAGCACGCGGCGTGCCCCCTCGATCAGCCCGTCGGTGATGACCTCGTGCCACGTGCCCGCGACGACGACGATGTTCAGTCCGTGACCGTCCACCGTTCCGCCGGCGACCGGCGCTCCTTTGATGCTCATGCTCCGCTTCCCTCTTTCATCTGTGCCAGCGCGTCGCTCAGATCCTGCTCGTCGATGAGGTGCCCCATCCGGTCCCGCTTGGTCTCCAGGTACTGGTGGTTGTTCGGACCGACCCCCACGAGGAGCGGCACCTGCTCGACGACCTCGAGTCCCAGCTCGCGCAGCTGCGACACCTTGTCGGTGTTGTTGGTCAACAGCCGCACCCGCTCCACGCCGAGGTCGGCGAGGATGCCGGCCGCGGCGGCGTAGTCGCGGGCGTCGGCGGGCAGGCCCAGGGCGAGATTCGCATCCACGGTGTCGAGGCCCCGCTCCTGCAGGCTGTAGGCGCGCAGCTTGTTGATCAGTCCGATGCCGCGGCCCTCGTGTCCACGCATGTAGACGACCACGCCGCCCTCCTGCTCGATGGCGTCGAGTGCAGCATCCAATTGCGGACCGCACTCGCATTTCAGCGAACCGAACGCCTCGCCGGTGAGGCACTCCGAGTGCACGCGCACGAGCGGGGCGTCGCCGGAGAGGTCGCCCGAGACGACCGCGAGGTGGTCGGTGCCGGTCATCCGGTCCTTGTACGCGAGGAAGCGGAACTCGCCGTGCGAGGTGGGCACCTTCGCCTCGGCGCGCAGGCTCACCCGGCGCCGGTGGCGCTCAGCGGGCGCGGGTGAGATCTCGTCGAGGTGGGCGATGAGCTGCTCGATGGTGATGACGGGGATGCTGTCGCGCTCGCCGAGTTCGATGAGGCCGGGCAGGCGCATCATGCTGCCGTCCTCGGCGACGATCTCGGCGATCGCACCGACCGGCGAGAGGCCGGCCAGGCGCATCAGCTCGACCGCGGCCTCGGTGTGGCCGCTGCGCTCGCGCACGCCGCCGTCCACCGCGCGCAGCGGCAGGATGTGTCCGGGGCGGCGCACGCTGGTGGGAACCGACGTCGGGTTGGCGAGCACGTTGAGGGTGTGTGCGCGGTCGGCCGCGCTGATCCCGGTGGTGACCTTGTCGGCAGCGTCGACGCTCACCGTGTAGGCGGTGCCGCGGGCGTCTTCGTTCACCTCGACCATCGGGGGCAGGTCGAGGCGATCGGCCCACTCGGCGGGCATCGGAGCGCAGATGAATCCGCTCGACCACCGCACGGTCCACGCGATCCACTCGGGCGTCGCGCGCTCGGCCGAGAGCACCACGTCGCCTTCGTTCTCGCGGTTCTCGTCGTCGGCGACGATGACGGGACGCCCGGCGCGCAGGGCGTCGAGGGCGTCGGTGATGGGCGACAGGCTCATCGTGAGCCTCCTTCAGGGTGGGAGCGGGGGAAGGACAGCAACCGCTGCACGTGGCGAGCGAGGATGTCGGTTTCGAGGTTGACCCGGTCGCCCGCCGCGATGTCGCCGAGCGTGGTCGCCGTGAGTGTCTCGGGGATCAGCGAGACCTCGACCCATTGCGCGGGCTCGTCGGCGGGGCTCACCGCGCTGACGGTGAGCGAGATGCCGTCGATCGCGATCGAGCCCTTGTCGACCACGAGGGGGGCGAGCTCGGCCGGGACGCCGATGCGCAGCACCCGCCACTCTTCGCCCGGACGCACCTCCAGCACCTCGCCGGTGCCGTCGATGTGGCCCTGCACGATGTGACCGCCGAGGCGGCCGTGCGCGGCCGTGGCGCGCTCGAGGTTGACCGGGCGCCCCGCCGCGACCCCGGCGAGGGTCGACATGTCGAGCGTCTGCTTCATGACGTCGGCCGTGAACCAGTCCGCGCCCTGTTCGACGACGGTCAAGCACACGCCGCTCACGGAGATCGAGTCGCCGTGTCCGGCATCCGACACCGCCACGGGGGCCTGGACGGTGAGTCTCACGCCGTCGCCCGATGCCTCCACGGCCGTCACGGTTCCGACTTCTTCCACGATTCCGGTGAACATCACGCGTCTCCTTCCGAGACGGGGTGGGCGAGGATCAGCAGATCGTCGCCGAGGGGGGTGACGGATGCGGTGCGCAACCGTAGGGCGTCGGCCATGGTGGGGACGCCGAGGTCGCCGAGGGCGAGTCGGGAGCCGCCCAGCAGCACGGGGGCGATGTAGACGAGCACCTCGTCGACGAGGCCGTCGCGGAGGAACGCGCTGGCCAGGGTGGGGCCGCCCTCGACGAACACGCTCTGGATGCCCCGGTCCTTCAGATCGGTGAGCACCCGGTGCAGGTCGCGGGTCGGGTAGATGAGCGGCTCGACGGGGTGGCGACGGATCGCAGCATCGACCGGCACGTCGGCGGAGCCGATGACGACGGGCTGCGGCTGACGCTCGCGGAGCTCCCCGGCGGAGGTGCGCGCGGTGAGGGCGGGGTCATCGGCCAGCACCGTGCCGGTGCCGACGACGATCGCGTCGGCGGCGGAGCGGCGGACGTGCACGTCGGCGCGCGCCTCCTCGCCGGTGATCCAGCGGCTCGTGCCGTCGTCGGCGGCAGCGCGGCCGTCGAGGCTCTGCGCCCACTTCACGGTGACGTGCGGGCGCCCGCGCCGCTGCACTTCGAGCCAGCCGTCGAGCAGGGCGGTGGCGTCCTCGGCGAGGACACCGGATTCGACCGAGACGCCGCCCTCGCGCAGTCGTTCGGCGCCGCCGGCGGCCTTGAGGTTCGGATCCTGCAGCGCGTAGATGACGCGGCTGACCCCAGCCTCCAACAGCGCGAGCGCGCAGGGGCCGGTGCGTCCGGTGTGGTTGCAGGGCTCGAGGGTGACGACCGCGGTGGTTCCGCGGGCCTCGCCCTCGGCGAGCTGCGAGAGCGCGTCGACCTCGGCGTGCGGGGTGCCTGCGCCGCGGTGCCAGCCCTCGGCGAGGATGTCGCCGTCGGGGGAGAGGATCACCGCACCGACCTGTGGATTGACTCCCGTCGGCCCGCGCTCGGCGAGTTCGAGCGCGCGGCGCATGGCCGCGAGTTCGGCGGGCGTGGGCATCGTTCCTCATCTCTCCGGGTGTTCCGGGAGCACAGGACGAGGCAGCACGGCGTACCGTGCGTGCTTCCTCCCATCCGGACTGACGACGATCCCTCGTCGCATCACCGTCGGTCCCGGAATTCCACCGGATCGGCCCCTCGCCTCTTGCGGGGCAGGGGTTCGCGGACTATCACCGCCGGTTCGGATTCTCACCGACCCCGGAGCACGTTGCTGGTGCGAGTCTAATCAACGCGTCGCGCGCCGATTCATTCCCGACGCCCGGCGTCATGCCGGGGCTACTTCAACAGGCGCGAGAGGCGTCGGTCGGCGAGGATCTTGCCCCCGGTCTGGCACGTCGCGCAATACTCGAGCGAGTTGTCGGCGAAGAACACGCTGCGCACCTCGTCGCCGCACACCACGCAGGTCTCGCCGCGACGCCCGTGCACCCGCATGCCCCGGCGTTTGGCGTCCTTGAGGTCGGCCGGTGGTTTGCCGGATGATGCCGCGATCGCCTCGGCGAGCGTGTCGACGAGCGCCGTGTACAGCCCGTCGATCTCGGGATCGGTGAGGTTGGCGGCGAGGGCGTACGGCGACATGCGGGCGGCGTGCAGGATCTCGTCGGAGTAGGCGTTGCCGACTCCCGCGAGCACCGACTGATCGCGCAGCACACCCTTGATCTGCGTGCGGCGCCCCGCGAGCAGCGCGGCGAAGGCATCCCGGTCGAAGTCGGCGTCGAGGGGATCGGGCCCGAGCCGCGCGATGCCGGGCACCTCCTCGGGCCGGCGCACGACGTACACGGCCAGCGACTTCTTCGTCCCCGCCTCGGTCAGATCGAACCCGGATCCGTCCGAGAACCCGACACGCAGGGCGATCGGCGTCTTCCCTGGGCGGATGATCGTGTCGGGCAGCTTCTCGTACCACCGGAGCCACCCCGCCTTGGCGAGATGGAAGACGAGGTGGGACTCAGCGTCCGTCTGCACATCGATGAACTTGCCGTGCCGCTCGATGCCGGTGATGGTGCTGCCCACCAGGGCGGTGATCGGGGGGTCGTAGGTCTTGAGGGCGGCGATGGCGGTGATGGCGGCTCGCGTGACGGTGAGGCCGGTCACCCGCCCGCGCAGGAAGTCGACGAGGCCCTGGACTTCCGGCATCTCCGGCATGCGCCCATCCTTCCACGTCGGGCCGGGCGGCGGCTCAGTCGGCCAGCACCGGCCAGGGCTGCGGGATGCGGGCGTCGGTGGGGAGCAGCCCCGCCACCCAGGCGTCGGCGCGGCCGAGCGGAGTGGACATGGACTGCCGCAGCGTGCCCTCGTAGTGGAAGCCGAGCGCCTGCGCAGCGCGTGCGGAGGCGGTGTTGCCGGCGACCGCCTGCCATTCGATGCGCGCGAGTTGCAATCCGTCGTCGGCGAATCCGAAGTCGAGGACGGCGGCCATCGCCTCGCGGAGGTAGCCGCGGCCCCGCTCGCCCGCCTCCAACCAATAGCCGACCGTGGCGTTACCGCCGGCGACGGCGTGCAGGTCCAGCATCCCGATCAGTCGCCCCTCGAGCCGGATCGCCCAGATGAGCGCGGAACCGCGCGCCCAGTCCCCGACGACCTGGCCGATGAACATGACCGCGTCCTCGCGGAGGTACGGCGTAGGCACGGTGGTGTACTTCTGGATCTCGGCGTCCTGGCACGCCGCGTGGATCGCGTCGACGTCCGCGATCGTGGGCACGGACAGCGTCAGGCGCGGCGTGTGGAGGGTGACCGAGTCCATCCCGTCACCCTATCCACCCCTCCCTCCCCGCCCGTCGCGCCGGTGGCCGGTGGCTGGTGCCGTTCCGCTATGTACCGAACTCAGGATGGATGGCCCTCCCGCGGCCGATTGGAGCCGGAAACGCGCGGGCGGCTCGGTCCGTCCTGAGGTCGGTACACGTGCGGCTCCTTCCGGGTGGTCGGCCGCCGCCCGGCGGATGCCGGCGTTTCCCGCGAGGGCTGACTGCTGACTGTGCACCGAACGCAGGATGGATGGTCCACACGGGCTGAATCGGGGCCGGAAACGGGCGGGCGGCTCGATCCGTCCTGAGTTAGGTCTGTGAACGGCTCCTCCCCAAGGGGCTGATGGCCGGCGGCTGTGCACGGCTGCGGGTCAGGCGCGCCATGGGCAGCGACGCGCGCGCACCCTCGGGTGATGACTGTCGAGATTCTGCACCGCGCCGACCTCTTCGCCCTGGGTCTCGGGCGCCGGGCGATAGATGCCGCGCTGGAGGCCGGTGCGCTGATCCGTGCCCGCCGCGACCACTATCTTCCGGGGGACGCTCCGGACGAGCTCGTTCGCGCGGCCCGGGTCGGTGGCAGGCTGACGTGCCTGTCCCTCCTAGCCCTCCTCGACGTGTTCGTGCTCACCAATGCCCGCCTTCATGTTCATCTGCCGCCCTCCGCGAGTCGGATGCGTTCACCCCACGACCGCCGCCGTCAGCTCGAAGGGCGGGGACGGCGCGGGGTGCGCCTGCACTGGATGCCCGTCGGCCGCGATCCCGATCGCCTCGTTGCCGTGACGATCGTGGATGCTCTTGTGCACTCCGCCCGATGCCAGGCCCCGCGGGCCTTCATCGCGAGCATCGATAGTGCTTTGAATCAGGGTCTCATCTCGGTTGCAGACGTCGCCGAGATCTTCCGCCGCCTACCCCGTCGCTTCTCATCGCTCAGGTCGCTCGTCGATGGGCGTGCCGAGTCGGGACCCGAGACGCTCATGCGTCTGATGCTGCGAACGCTGGGGTGCACGGTCGAGTTGCAGGTCTCCTTCGATCGCATCGGACGGGTGGATCTTCTCGTCAACGGGTGGCTGGTGATCGAATGCGACAGCGAGCGGTATCACTCCGACTGGGCCGCGCAGGAGAAGGACCGACGACGAGATCTGGCTCTCGCCGCCCGCGGGTTCACCCCCCTCCGCCCGACCGCGGCGATGATCATGTGGCAGCCCGAGATGGTTCTGGCCGCGGTGAGAGGCATCCTCGCCGCCCGACGCTGAGGCGCGCGAGGCGGGGACCTACGGCCCGACCCCTTCCGTACCGTTCTCAGGAGGAACTGGCCACGACGCCCACCAACCGCCCTTTCGGGCCGATCAAGCGCGGCTTTCCTGAGTTCGGTACACGCGCCCCGCTCCGGGAGGGCGCACGGAAGCGCTACCGGGCCGGAGTGGCGGCCTGCTGGCGCCAGCGCGCCTGCTTCGCGCGGTTGCCGCAGATCGCCATCGCGCACCACTGGCCGGTGCGCGAGCGGGAGGTGTCGTAGAACCCCCACCGGCAGGCGTCGCTCGCGCACGCCTTGAGACGCGACCACGACCCGTCCTGCAGCGCTGACGCGACGCTCGCGACGATGCGTCCGTACACCGCGGGCATCCCGCGCTCGGGAGGCGCGAGGCGGGCGCCATCCGGGGTGAAGCGAACCGCCGGGCGAGCGCGGTCGGCCGCGCGGTCGAGGGCGGCGATCGTCTCGGGAGGCAACGGGGCTCGATCGTGGTTCGCGATCAGGGCGGCGCGCAGGGCTTCACGTAGCTCGCGCGCCTCGGAGAGCTGCGCGGCATCCGCCGACGCGTCGAGCGACTGCCCGGCCGCCCAGGCGCGCCACCCCTCGGCGTCCGCGAGCACATCGGTTCCCGCTTCGATGTCGAGGGTGTTCACGTACGCGCGCACGAACTCCAGCTCGCCCGGAGCCGGGGTGACGGGGGACGCTTCTGCCATGTCACCAGCTAACCACCGTTGTGTCGACGACGGTAGCTGAATAACCTGCTTAAGTATGACGACGGTTACCAGCGCGTGGCGCCTCCCGGACTTCCGTCGAATATGGACGGCAGGAGCGTTCTCCTCCCTCGGCGCCGAGGTGGGCGAGCTCGCCGTCCCGGTCCTCGCCCTCGTGACGCTCGGCGCCACAGCGAGCGAGCTGTCGTTCGTGCGCGTGGCGCTCCTCGCCCCGTACCTGTTGCTCACGCTCTGGCTCGGCGTGGTGGTCGACCGGCTGCCGCGGCGACCGCTCATGATCGCCGCCGATTTCGGACGAGGGATGCTGCTGCTCGGGGTGTGCGTCTGCGCGGTACTCGGGTGGTTGACGATCCCGGTTCTGATCGCCGCATCCGCTCTTCTCGGCTCGCTGACGGTGCTGTACGTCATCGCGGACTTCTCGCTGCTGCCGCTCGTGGTCGACGAACCCCGCCTCATCGACGCGAACGCCCGGATCACCGCCGCCCAATCCGCGATCGGCGTCGCCGGCGCGGGCGTCGGCGGAGTGCTCGTGCAGGTGTTGACCGCGCCCTTCGCGCTCGCGGTCAACGCGGCCGGGTACCTCGTGTCGGGCGTTCTCATCACGCGCGTGCGGGTGCGCGAGGCGGCGAGGCCGCGGGCGCAACGCGCCTCGGCCGTCTCGGAGGCGAAGGCGGGGCTCCTCGCGCTCGCGCGCCACCGTGTGCTGCGGGCGCTGGTCGGCGAGGCCGCCCTGTGGAACCTCGGCAACGAGGTGCTAATGCTGGCGCTGTCGTTGCTGCTGTTGCAAGACCGCGAGTACGGCCCGTTGGTGCTGGGAGCAGTGCTCATGACCCTCGGGGTCGGCGCGTTCGTCGGCAGCCTCCTGAGCCGGCGCCTGACCGCGCGATTCGGCTACGGACGTTCGCTCGTCGCTGCGCTGATCGTGGGCAACACCGCACCGCTCGCCGGGATCCTGGCGATCAACACCCCGGGCCCCGTCGGCCTCGCCGCGCTGGCCGGCGCGTTCCTGCTCTCGGGTGTCGGCATCGGGATCGCGAACTCCCAGGCCACGAGCGTCCGCCAACTGTCCGTCGAGTCCGCGATGCGCGGACGCGTCAACGCCGGATACCGCCTCGTGTCCTGGGGCGCCCTCTCGATCGGCGCTCTGCTCGGCGGCGTCCTGGTGACCGCCCTCGGCGTGTGGCCGGCTGCCGTCGTCGGGGCGGCGATCATGGCGATCGCCTCCGTGCCCGTCGCGGTTTCACCCGTCGCCGGGATGCGCACCCTCGACGACGCCGCGCACGCTTGAGCCGGGTCAGCCGCGGCGGAGAAGACCGACGCGGTCGTACACGTCGGTGAGCGTGCGGTCGGCGACGGATGCTGCGCGCCCGGCGTTGTCTGCCAGCACACGGTCGAGCTCCGCCTTGTCGTCGAGCAGCGCGAGCGCGCGGTCTCGGACAGGGGTGAACTCCGACACGACCACCTCGGCGAGACCCTTCTTGAAGTCGCCGTAGCCACGACCGGCGTACTCGTTCTCGATCGTGGCGATCTGCTTGCCCGTCAGCGCCGCGTAGATCACGAGCAGGTTGGACACGCCGGGCTTGGTCTCGCGATCGAAGCGCACCGTGCCTTCGCTGTCGGTGACCGCCCGCATGATCTTCTTCGCGCTGACCGAGGGGTCATCGAGCAGCCACAGCACGCCCGCGTCGGATTCCGCCGACTTCGACATCTTCGCCGTGGGGTTCTGCAGGTCGAAGATGCGCGCGGTGTCGCGCTGGATGACGGGCGTCGGCACCGTGAAGGTCTGCCCGTAGCGCGCGTTGAAGCGCTCGGCGAGGTCACGGGTGAGCTCGACGTGCTGCTTCTGATCGTCACCGACCGGCACGACGTCGGTCTGGTACAGCAGGATGTCCGCCGCCATCAGCACCGGGTAGGTGAACAGGCCCACGGAGGAGGAATCCGCGCCGTAGCGCGAGGACTTGTCCTTGAACTGCGTCATCCGACCGGCTTCACCGAAGCCGGTGATCGTGGAGAGGATCCACGCCAGCTCGGCGTGCGCGGGCACGTGCGACTGCACGTAGAGCGTCGAACGGGCCGGCTCGATGCCCGCCGCGATGTACTGCGCGGCGGTGCGGCGGGTCTTCTCGCGCAGCTCCGCCGGGTCGTTCGGCACGGTGAGCGCGTGCAGATCGACGACGGAGAAGAACGCGTCGTACGAGTCCTGCAGATCGCGCCACTGCATGAGCGCGCCGATGTAGTTGCCGATCTGGAGCGAGTCGGCGGAGGGCTGCATGCCGGAGTACAGGCGCGGTTTGGTCACCGGCCAATCCTAAAGTGATGCGGATGCTGCGTCCCGCCGCGGCTGCACGATCTTGCGGCTGCGCGGCATGAGGGTCCGTGACGCATGCCCGGAGGCGTCGGCCTTCGGCCGCCGGCTCCCCGCCAGTCCCGATGCCAGCGTCGCGGACCCTCACACCGCCCCGCCGCTCCTCCGCCGCCGCTGCGCGGCATGAGGGTCTGCGACGCATGCCCGGAGGCGTCGGCCTTCGGCCGCCGGCTCCCCGCCAGTCCCGATGCCAGCGTCGCGGACCCTCACGCCGTTCCGCGGCTGCGCTCCGCAGCGTCAGAGGCCGAGCGTGTAGTCGGCGATGACCGGGGCGTGATCGCTCCACCGCGTGTCCCAGGACGGGGCGCGCACGACGCGATAATCGACGGCGCGCTCGGCCATCGCCGGGGTCGCGAGGTGGTAATCGATGCGCCAGCCGGTGTCGGTGTCGAAGGCCTTCCCCCGACTCGACCAGAACGTGTACGGACCGTCGATCTCGCCCGCAAAGCGGCGGCCGACGTCGATCCACCCGAGGCCCGTGCCCACGCTGCCGTCGACGCCGGTGACGCTCGCGCCGCGCTCGCCGAGGAACCGGTCGAAGTAGGCGCGCTCGCGCGGCAGGAACCCGGCCTTCTTCGTGTTGCCCTTCCAGTTGCGGATGTCGAGCTCGCGGTGGCCGACGTTGAGGTCGCCCACGACGAGGGTCAGCGGATGCTCCGCTTCGAGCTGGGGCAGCCGACGCTCCATCGCATCGAGGAACAGCCACTTCGCGTCCTGCTTAGGGGTGTCGACCTCGCCGCTGTGCACGTAGGCGCTCACGATCGCCAGGCTCTCGCCGTCGATGTCGAAGTCGGCCTCGATCCAGCGGCCGGCAGAGTCGAGGGGCTCGGGCGACAGCGCCGTCCGCACGGCGACGTTGGGCAGGCGCGAGGCGATCGCGACGCCGGCGCGGCCGGCGGCGAGGGCCTCGTCGTTCACGATCTGCCACCCGGGCAGGGCGGTGCGCAGGTCAGCGGCGGTGGCCCGCACCTCCTGGATCGCGAGGATGTCGGCGTCGGCGTCGGCGAGCCACTCCGTCATCCCCTTCCGGACGGCGGCGCGGATGCCGTTGACGTTGATGGACACGATGCGAACACGGCGAGACACGTCGGTCAGCCTAACCGGCACCCCCGACACCGGCCGTACGCCGGCATCCGCTCGACCGATCCTCGCGAAGGAAGGGGCGGATGCCGCCCGGGTCAATCGAGCAGGCTGAGTCCGGGCTGCGGGGGAGCGGCCGCCTTGATCTCCTCGAGCTCCTGGCGGGCGCGTCGCATGTGGCGGGCCGCCCTCCGGCGCTCGTACCAGGGCGCCTCGGCGGCGTCGTCCTCCGCCGCCCGCAGGCGCACCTCGGCGGCGGTGACCAGGGCGGCATGCTCGGCGGAGCGGCGCTCGGCGGGGGACAGCAGCGACATACCCCGATCGCCCGCGGCCACGGCGATCCAGGCCGCGGCGACGAGGATGACGATCCCGTTCAAGCGGAACCACAGGAGGAAGCCGATGAAGATCGCGAACGTGGCCAACAACGGGTTGGTGGGGGTGTAGACGAACAGGAACCCGGCAGCCACCTGCAGCACCACCATCGCGCCGCCGCCCAACAGTGAGCCCGACCAGATGCGGCGCCACGACAGCGAGGCGCCGGTGAGGAAGCGGAACATCCCGGCGAGGGCGAAGGTGTTCAGCGCGAATGCCACGACGAGCGAGAGCAGACGGGCGAGCGAGCGCGACCAGATCGTCTGCGCGCTCCACCCGAAGAAGGTGAACAGCAGCTCCAGGGCGCCGGTCGCGACCGCTCCGAGCGCCGCGCCGACCAGCAGGGCGACACCGAACAACGCGGCAGCCACGAAATCGCGCGCCTTCAGAACGACGTAGCTGCGCAGGTCGAACGGCAGCCCGAACGTGTCCCGCACAGCGCGGCGGGCATAGGTGATGAACCCGGTCGCCGTCCAGATGACGACGAGCCCCGCGATGACACCCGTGACGGTGAGCAGGCCGCTGCTGCCGTCGGCGACCGCCTGCACCTGCTCGGGCTTGACGAGCCCGTTCTCGCTGATGATCTCGGGGATGTACCGATTGATCAGGCTGATCAATCCCTGGATACCCCCGTCGCTGCCCCCGAGCCACAGCCCGGCGACCGCGAACGCGAGGTAGATGACGCCGAGGATCGCGAACAGCGATTGGTAGCTGATGCCCGCGGCCAACAGGAAGCCGTTGTGCTGCAGGAAGTGCCGCCAGACGCGCACCGGAAACGACGCGAGCGTCTTGCGGGTGATCCGGGTGGCGCGCTCGATGGGCTCATCGAGGCGCTCCCGAAGGGCCGCCCGCCGCTCGCTCGGGTCGTTCGGATCGGCCATCCGCTCAGACTATCGAGCGGTGAGAACGGCCGAGCTCAGCGTCCGCCGCGCAGCACCGCTTGCTTGACCTCGGCGATGGCCTTGGTGACCTCGATGCCGCGGGGGCATGCCTCGGTGCAGTTGAAGGTCGTGCGGCAGCGCCACACGCCCTCCTTGTCGTTGAGGATGTCCAGACGCACGTCGGCCGCGCCGTCGCGCGAGTCGAAGATGAAGCGGTGCGCGTTCACGATCGCGGCGGGGCCGAAGTACTGTCCGTCGGTCCAGAACACGGGGCACGAGGAGGTGCACGCGGCGCACAGGATGCACTTCGTGGTGTCGTCGAAGGCCTCCCGCTCGACGATCGACTGGATGCGCTCCTTGCCCGGCTCGGCCTTCGTCTTGGGGATCAGGAACGGCTGCACGTCGCGGTAGGAGGCGTAGAACGGCTCCATGTCGACGATGAGGTCCTTCTCCAGCGGCAGGCCCTTGATGGCCTCGACGTACACCGGCTGCGAGATGTCGAGATCCTTGATCAGGGTCTTGCAGGCGAGACGGTTGCGACCGTTGATGCGCATCGCGTCCGAGCCGCAGATGCCGTGCGCGCAGGACCGGCGGAACGACAGCGAGCCGTCGACCTCCCACTTGATCTTGTGCAGCGCGTCGAGCACCCGATCGGTCGGGTACATCTCCACGTCGTAGTCGACCCAGCGCGGCTCGGCGTCGACCTCGGGGTCGAAGCGGCGGATGTTGAACGTGACGATGAAGGACTGGATGCCGGTGTCGACGGGCGCGCCTTCGACCTCGGAGCGTCCTTCGGTCGTTTCGAGAACTGCTGCAGCCATGGTCAGTACTTCCTCTCCATGGGCTGGTAGCGCGTGATGACCACGGGCTTCCAGTCGAGGTCGATGTGGTCGGAGGCGAATGACGAGTGGGGGTCGCCCGTCAGGTACGCCATCGTGTGCTGCATGTAGTTCTCGTCGTCGCGCGTCGGGTAGTCGTCGCGCATGTGGCCGCCACGGCTCTCCTTGCGGTTGAGCGCCGAGTAGACGACGACCTCGGCGAGGTCGAGCAGGAAGCCGAGCTCGACGGCCTCGAGCAGGTCGGTGTTGAACCGCTTGCCCTTGTCGTCGACGTGGATGTTATTGAACCGGGTGCGGAGGTCTTCGATCGTCGTCAGCATCCGCGTGAGCGACTCCTCGGTGCGGAACACCTGCGCGCCCTTGTCCATCTCGTCCTGGAGGGTCTTGCGGAGGACCGCGATGCGCTCGGTGCCGGGGTTGGCGCGCAGGCTCTCCATGAGCTCGCGCACCTCCTTCGCCGGATCTTCGGGCAGGGGCACGAAGTCCGCGGTCTGGGCGTACTCGACGGCGTTGCGGCCGGCGCGCTTGCCGAAGACGTTGATGTCCAGGAGCGAGTTCGTGCCGAGTCGGTTCGAGCCGTGCACCGACACGCAGGCGCATTCACCGGCCGCGTAGAGGCCGGGCACGACGGTGGTGTTGTTGCTCAGCACCTCTGCCTTGACGTTGGTGGGGATGCCGCCCATCGCGTAGTGCGCGGTCGGCATCACGGGGACGGGTTCGACGACCGGGTCGACACCGAGATAGGTGCGGGCGAACTCGGTGATGTCGGGCAGCTTCGTCTCCAACACCTCAGCACCCAGGTGCGTGCAGTCCAGCAGCACGTAGTCGCGGTTGGGACCCGCTCCACGGCCTTCGGCGACTTCCTGCACCATGCATCGGGCGACGATGTCACGGGGGGCGAGGTCCTTGATGGTGGGGGCGTAGCGCTCCATGAACCGCTCGCCCGAGGCGTTGCGGAGGATGGCGCCCTCGCCGCGTGCCCCCTCGGTGAGCAGGATGCCGAGGCCGGCCAGGCCGGTCGGGTGGAACTGGAAGAACTCCATGTCCTCGAGCGGCAGACCCTTGCGCCACACGATGCCGACGCCGTCGCCGGTGAGGGTGTGCGCGTTCGAGGTGGTCTTGTAGATCTTGCCGAACCCGCCGGTGGCGAAGATGACGGCCTTGGACTGGAAGACGTGCAGGTCTCCGGTGGCCAGTTCGTACGCGACGACACCCGCAACCTGGGTGGCGCCGTCAGCATCCTTCACCGTGATCAGATCGAGCACGTAGAACTCGTTGAAGAAGTTGATGCCCAGGCGCACGCAGTTCTGGAACAGCGTCTGCAGGATCATGTGCCCGGTGCGGTCGGCGGCGTAGCAGGCGCGGCGCACGGGGGTCTTGCCGTGGTCGGCCGTGTGTCCGCCGAAGCGGCGTTGGTCGATCTTGCCCTCGGGCGTGCGGTTGAAGGGCAGGCCCATGTTCTCGAGGTCGATGACCGCGTCGATGGCCTCTTTCGCGAGGATCTCGGCCGCGTCCTGGTCGACGAGGTAGTCACCGCCCTTGACGGTGTCGAAGGTGTGCCACTCCCAGGAGTCTTCCTCGACGTTGGCGAGAGCCGCCGCCATACCGCCCTGCGCCGCACCGGTGTGCGAGCGAGTGGGGTAGAGCTTCGAGATCACGGCGGTGTTCGCGCCGGGGCCGGCTTCGATCGCGGCGCGCATTCCCGCGCCGCCCGCACCCACGATGACGATGTCGAACTGGTGGTAGTGGATGCCGTCCTTGATGACGGAATCGGAGGAGGTCTGAGTGCTCACAGGAAGGATGCCTCTGCTGTCGTGTGCGTGTCGGGGAGGGCGAGGGTCACAGCGCCGAGCACGCGTCCCACAGGATGCTGGATTCGTCCACGCCGATGCACGGGTCGAACGTGAAGACCACGAGCGTGCCGAGGAGGATGAGGAACGCGGCGGAACCCCACAGCGACCCCACCAGGATGCGACGGGTGAGCGGGTTGGCGACGTAGTCGTTGACGATCGTGCGCATGCCGTTGGCGCCGTGGATCAGGGCGAGCCACAGCATCAGCACGTCCCACCACTGCCAGAACGGCGACGCGAGCTTGCCGGCGACGAAGGCGAAGTCGACCTGGCCGATGCCGTCGCCCGTCATCAGGTTGGAGAACAGGTGGCCGAAGATGAGCACGATCAGCAACACGCCGGAGGCGCGCATGTAGATCCAGCCCCACTTCTCGAGGTTGACGCCCTTCTTGCGGACGTACGGGCTGCGGGGAGCGGCGAGGGTATCGGTGGACATCACTCGCCTCCTGCGGCGTGGGAGAAGACGTTGATGAGATGACGCGGGGCGAAGCCGAGCATCGTCACGACCCAGAGGCCGAGCACGCCCCACCACAGCTGACGCTGGTGACGCGTGGCCCACGACCAGAAATCGACGAGGATGATGCGCAGTCCGTTGAACGCGTGGTAGGCGATCGCGCCGACGAGAGCGAGCTCGCCGATCCCCATGATCGGGTTCTTGTACGTGCCGATGACCGCGTCGTACGCCTCGGGGGAGACCCGGATGAGGGCCGTGTCGAGCACGTGCACCAGGAGGAAGAAGAAGATCGCCACGCCGGTGATGCGGTGGAGTACCCACGACCACATGCCCTCGTTGCCGCGGTACAACGTGCCGCGCGGCACCTTCGAGGTGGTCTGGGACAGCGATGGTGTGACGCGTGCGTCTGCAGTCACGGTCGTCCTCCCTGATCGAACACGGTGATTGGGGCGGGTCGATGCCCCCGCCGAGGCATGCCCGGCGACGCGCAAGCGCCCTCCGATCCTATTCGGCGGCCTTCCGCGGCGCCCCTAAGGCCCGCCTAACTCTCTCGACATCGAGATATACCGACTCGTCACCGCGCGGACACACGACGGATACGCGCCGTGACGTCGCCCCGCTAGCCTGTGCCCATGGTCTCCTCTCCTCTCGACGACTTCTACGCCGTGATCCCCGCCGGGGGGATCGGCAGCCGCCTGTGGCCGCTCTCACGCGCGGAGGCACCCAAATTCCTGCACGATCTCACCGGCTCGGGCCAGACCCTGCTGCGCGACACCTGGGATCGGCTCGAGCCGCTCACCGGCCGTGACCGCATCGCGGTCGTGACCGGTCGTGCCCACCGCGCGGCCGTCGAACGCGAGCTGCCGGGCGTGCCCGACAAGAACGTCTTCCTGGAGTCGGAACCCCGCGATTCCGCTGCCGCGATCGGGCTCGCCGCCGCGATCCTCGTGCGCCGCGAACCGAACGTCGTAATCGGCTCCTTCGCCGCCGACCATGTCATCCGCGGCACCAACACCTTCGCCTTCGCGGTGCAGCAGGCCGTCGCCGTCGCGCGCCAGGGCTACATCTGCACCATCGGCATCCAGCCCACCGAGCCGTCCGTCGGCTTCGGGTACATCAAGAAGGGGGGCGAACTCGACGTGGAGGGCGCCCCCGAGGCTGCGCTGGTGGAGCGCTTCGTCGAGAAGCCCGACCTCGAGACGGCGCAGACCTACTTCGCCGACCGTGCCTTCCTCTGGAACGCGGGGATGTTCATCACCCGTGCCGACGTGTTGTTGGAGGAGATCGCCGCCAACGAGCCCGAGCTGCACGCCGGCCTGCTCGAACTCGCGGAGGCGTGGGATGACCGCGACCGCCGCGGTGTGGTCGTCGACCGGGTGTGGCCGACGATCAAGAAGATCGCCATCGACTACGCCGTCGCCGAGCCCGCGGCCGAGAAGGGACGCCTCGCGGTGATCCCCGGGCACTTCGACTGGGACGACGTGGGTGATTTCGCCAGCCTCGCCAAGCTCAACTCCCACGGCGGCAAGGGCGAACTGGCCATCCTCGGCACCACCGCCCGCGTGCTCTCCGACGCCTCGAGCGGCATCGTCGTGTCGCAGACGACCCGCGTGATCAGCCTCATCGGGGTGCACGACATCGTGGTGGTCGACACCCCCGACGCGCTCCTGGTCACCACCAGCGAGAACGCCCAGCGGGTGAAGGGCGTCGTGGACGCGCTGAAGCTCACCGGGCGCAACGACGTGCTCTGACGTCGCGCGTGGGTGCGGGCGGTCGGATGCTGCGGGATCGCCTCGTCCGTGACGTCTCTGTTGCGTCTTTGTAACCATTGGGGCGCTGACGTCCTCCGAGCCGTTCCGCGCGAGGTCCCTCTCTGTAATGTGACGTCATCGACCCCGAACCCGTCGGGGAAACCCGCGTCCTGGAGGACTCTGTGAAGACGACGAAGAAGGCCGTTCTCAGCGGTCTCGCAATGGCCGGCGCCGTGGCGCTGCTGGCCGGTTGCGGATCCGCCCCCGAGAACAGCGGATCCGCCAGCGGTGGCACCGCCGAAAGCGACTACCTGCCCTGCATGGTGTCCGACGCGGGTGGGTTCGACGACCGCTCGTTCAACCAGCTCGGTAAAGAGGGCCTGGATGCTGCGGCCGCCGCGCTCGGTGTCGAGACCATCGAGGTCGAATCCGCCGCCGAGACCGACTACGCATCGAACCTGCAGAACCTGGTCGACCAGGGCTGCAACACCATCGTCACGGTCGGCTTCCTCCTCGCCCCCGCGGCGCTCGAGTCCGCCCAGGCCAACGCCGACATCGAGTACGTCTCGATCGATGACCCGGTGGACCAGGACTTCGACGGCAACACCGACGCCGAGAACATCAAGCCGATCATCTTCGACACCTCGCAGGCCGCGTTCCTCGCCGGCTACCTGTCGGCGGGCGTCTCCAAGACCGGCATCGTCGGCACCTTCGGCGGCATGGACATCCCGACCGTCACGATCTTCATGGACGGCTTCTCGCAGGGCGTCGACTACTACAACGAGCAGAAGGGCACCTCGGTGCAGGTGCTCGGTGGCGACCTGTTCACCGGTGGCTTCGAGGCCAACGACACGGCTCGTCAGGCCGCGCAGAGCCTGATCGACCAGAACGCCGACATCATCCTCCCCGTGGGTGGCCCGATCTACCAGTCGGCCGCCGTCGCCATCCGCGACGCCGGACGCGAGATCGCCCTCATCGGTGTGGACGCCGACGTGTACGAGACCGACGATTCCGTGGCGGACCTCCTCCTCACCTCGATCCGCAAGGGCATCGATGTGGGTGTCGAAGACGCGATCACCGAAGCCGGCAACGGCGAGTTCGACGCGACGCCGTTCGTCGGCACGCTGGAGAACGAGGGTGTCGGCCTGGCGCCGTTCCACGACTGGTCCGACCGGGTTCCCGCGGACCTCGCCGCCGAGGTGGAGGCCCTCCAGGCCTCGATCATCTCCGGCGACGTCACCGTCGAGTCCTACCTCAACGGCTGATCGGAAAACAACATCCCGAGGGGAGGTCGGCGGTCGCCGGCCTCCCCTCGGTCTTGCCCGGACCCGTCGTCGGATCGGGCGACGAGAACTTAGGATCGGGAGAATGAAGCTCGAACTCCGCGGGATCACGAAGACGTTCGGATCCCTGGTGGCGAACGATCACATCGACCTCACTGTCGAGGACGGCGAGATCCATGCCCTGCTCGGCGAGAACGGTGCCGGCAAGTCCACCCTCATGAACGTGCTCTACGGCCTGTACCAGGCCGATTCGGGCGAGATCCTCCTCGATGACGAGGTGCAGCACTTCGCCGGACCCGGCGACGCGATGCGCGCCGGCATCGGCATGGTGCACCAGCACTTCATGCTCATTCCCGTGTTCACGGTGGCCGAGAACGTGATGCTGGGGCACGAGCCCACCGGCTTCGGCGGGCGGTTGAACCTCGCGGCGGCCCGCCGGACCGTGACTGAGATCTCCGACCGGTTCGGGTTCGACGTCGACCCCGATGCGCTCGTGGAAGACCTTCCGGTCGGTGTGCAACAGCGGGTGGAGATCATCAAGGCGCTCTCCCGCGACGCCCGCGTGCTCGTCTTCGATGAGCCCACGGCGGTGCTCACCCCGCAGGAGACCGACGAGTTGATGGCGATCATGCGCCAGCTCAAGCAGTCGGGCACCTCCATCGTCTTCATCACTCACAAGCTGCGCGAAGTGCGCGAGGTCGCCGACCGCATCACCGTCATCCGCCTCGGCAAGGTCGTCGGGGAGGCCGAACCCACCGCCTCCAACGCCGAACTCGCCTCGCTGATGGTCGGACGCGCGGTCGAGCTCACGGTGCAGAAGGAGCCCCCGACGCTGGGAGAGGTCGCCCTCACCGTCGCCGGGGTGACGGTCATCGACCCCATCGGCCAGCTGGTCGTCAACGACGTCAGCTTCGAGGTGCGCCGCGGCGAGGTGCTCGCGATCGCCGGTGTGCAGGGCAACGGCCAGACCGAGCTCACCGAGGCACTCGTCGGACTGCAGGAACATGTCGAAGGCTCGGTCGTCCTCGACGGTACGGAGCTGCGCGGATCGTCGGTGCGGCGCATCCTCGACGCCGGCGTGGGCTTCGTGCCGGAGGATCGCAAGGAGGACGGCCTGGTGGGGGAGTTCTCCATCGCGGAGAACCTCATGCTCGACCGCTCCGACGGCGCCCCGTTCGTCAAGAGCGGCACCCTGCAGCTGACGACGCTGTCGACCTTCGCCACCGAGAAGGTCGCGGAGTTCGACGTGCGCACGCCCTCGATCGAGACGAAGGTCGGGCGCCTGTCCGGAGGAAACCAGCAGAAGGTCGTGCTCGCTCGCGAGCTCAGCCGCGAGCTGCGCCTCTTCGTCGCCGCCCAGCCCACCCGCGGCGTCGACGTGGGCTCGATCGAATTCATCCACAAGCGCATCATCGAGACCCGCGACGCCGGCGTCCCCGTGATCGTCGTATCCACCGAACTCGACGAGGTGACAGCCCTCGCCGACCGGATCATGGTCATGTACCGAGGCCGCGTGATGGGGATCGTGCCCGGCGACACACCGCGTGACATCCTCGGGCTGATGATGGCCGGGGAGACGCCCGAGGCCGCGATGCTGAACAACGCCGAGAGCCCGAGTACCGCGGCAGCCACCAAGGGGGCCACCTCCGCATGAGCGACCACAACAACCCCACCGGCGAACCCGACGTCGTGCTCGAGCTGCCCGGCGCGGTCGATCCCGCCGTCGGCGCGCGGGTCATCACCCCGCCTGAGCCCGAGGACGAGGGGCGCTGGCGCCGCGCGCTGCGCGAGATCGTCACCGGCAACGCGATCATCTCGGTGCTCGCGGTCATTCTCGCCCTGGTGATCGGCGCGATCATGATCGCCGTCACCAACCCGAACGTGCAGGCGACGGCCGGCTACTTCTTCGCCCGTCCCGGCGACCTCATCGCCGCCGTCTGGGAAGCGGTGGCGGGTGCGTACTCGGCCCTGTTCCAGGGTGCGATCTACAACTTCCGTCGTCCCGACTTCCTCACCGGCATCCGTCCGCTCACCGAGACCCTCACCTTCGCCACCCCGCTCATCGCGGCGGGCCTCGGCGTCGCACTCGCGTTCCGCGTCGGGCTGTTCAACATCGGTGGCCGCGGTCAGATGCTCGTCGCCGCTGCGGCGGCCGGCTGGGTCGGCTTCGCCGTCGACCTCCCGTGGGGCATCCACGTGCTGGTCGCGCTCGTCGCCGGTATGGCGGCCGGATCGATCTGGGCGGGTATCGCCGGAGTCCTGAAGGCGCGCACCGGTGCCCACGAGGTCATCGTCACGATCATGCTCAACTACGTGGCGCTGTATCTGGTGTCGTGGATGCTGAGCACTCCGGGCCTGCTGCAGGCGCCGGGCTCGAACAACCCCACCACGCCTCCGATCAAGCCCACCGCGGTGTTCCCTGATCTGTTCGGACCGGGGTACAACCTGCACTTCGGCTTCATCCTCTCCCTCCTCGCCGTCGTGCTCGTGTGGTGGATCCTCGAGCGGTCGTCGCTGGGCTTCCGCTTCCGCGCGGTGGGAGAGAACCCGAACGCCGCCCGCGTCGCCGGCATCAACGTCAAGTCGATGTACGTCTACGCGATGCTGATCTCCGGCGGGCTCATCGGCCTCGCCGGTGTCGACCAGGTGCTCGGCACGGTCACCACCGGATTCTCCAGCGGCATCGACGCCGGTATCGGCTTCGATGCCATCACGGTCGCGCTGCTCGGTCGCTCGACCCCGGTCGGTGTGCTCGTCGCCGGCATCCTGTTCGGCGCGTTCAAGGCCGGCGGGTTCTCGATGCAGGCCGCCGAGGGCGTGCCGATCGACATCGTGCTCGTCGTGCAGTCGCTCATTGTCCTGTTCATCGCAGCACCCCCGCTGGTGCGCGCGATCTTCCGGCTGCCCGCTCCCGGGAGCCGCCCCCGCACCGCCCGCGCGTCCAAGAAGGTGAGCGCCTCATGAGCACGGAAGCGACGCATCAGCCTGCCCCCGCGCAGCACAATGCAGCATCCGCCCGCCCCGACCCGCTCGCCTCCACCGTCGTGGTGAGCTGGAAGGCTCCCATCGTCTACGCCGTGCTCACGGTGCTGGCGGCGGTGCTTTTCATCGTCGCGCGCAACGACGCCGACGCGGTCTTCCGCATCTCGACCCCGGGTGACGCCGTCCAGGTGCCCGAGATCACTCTCAACGGCTTCGTCGCCGGGATCGTCTCGGTCGTCATCCTCGCCGTGATCACGGTCATCAGCGCCCTCCTGGTGCGCGCCCAGCGGCGCGTGCCGCTGTGGATGGCCGTCGTCTTCGGTCTCGTGTTCGTGGTCGGCTTCCTCGCGTGGGCCGCCGCCGGCGGCACTACGAGCCACGTGATCCCGCTCGCCGGCCTCCTCGCCGGCGGCATCAGCCTGGCCGTGCCGCTGATCTACGGCGCCCTCGCCGGCGTCATCAGCGAACGCGTCGGCGTCGTCAACATCGCGATCGAGGGGCAGCTGCTGGCCGGTGCGTTCACCGCAGCCGTCGTCGCGAGCGTCACCGGACAGGCACTTCTCGGGATGCTGGCGGCCGCCGTCGCGGGAATGCTCGTCTCCTTCGTGCTGGCCGCCTTCGCGATCAAGTACATCGTCGATCAGGTGATCGTCGGCGTGGTGCTCAACGTGCTGGTCGTGGGCCTCACGAGCTTCCTGTTCTCCCAGCTGCTCGCCCCGAACAAGGATCTGCTGAACACCCCGCCCCGCCTGGACGTCATCCCGATCCCGATCCTGTCGGACATCCCGCTGCTCGGGCCCATGTTCTTCCGTCAGACGATCGTGGTCTACCTCGTCTATGTGGCGGTCGCCGCCGTCTACATCGGCTTGTTCCACACCCGCTGGGGTCTGCGCCTGCGCGCCGTCGGTGAGCACCCGGAGGCTGCCGACACCGTGGGCATCAACATCCCGCGCACGCGCTTCTGGAACGTGGCGCTCGGCGGCGCGATCGCCGGCCTCGGCGGCTCGTTCTTCACGGTCGGTTCGGTCGGCTCCTTCAACCAGGAGATGACCGCCGGCGCGGGCTACATCGCCCTCGCTGCCGTGATCTTCGGCGGTTGGGATCCGATCAGAGCGACCCTCGCGGCGCTGCTGTTCGGATTCACCTCGAACCTGCGCAACACGCTCGGCGCGATCGGTTCGCCGATCCCCAGCGACTTCCTGCTGATGCTGCCCTACGTCGTGACGATCTTCGCGGTGGCCGGCCTCGTCGGCAAGGCTCGCGGGCCGGCAGCTGCCGGCAAGCCCTACGTCAAGGGCTGACGTGCAGCATCCACTCACCACCGGACCGTCGCGTCCGTTTCACACCGAGAAGGACCGATGACCGACATCGATTGGGATGAGCTGCACCACGTGGCCACCGAGGCCATGCACCACGCCTACGCGCCGTACTCGCGCTTCCGCGTGGGAGCGGCGGCCCTCGTCAGCGACGGCCGGATCGTCTCGGGATGCAACGTCGAGAACGCCTCCTACGGCGTGACTCTCTGCGCGGAATGCGGTCTCGTCAGCGATCTGCACCGCACCGGCGGTGGACAGCTCGTGGCCTTCGTGTGCGTGGACGGCGAGGGTCGCACGCTCATGCCGTGCGGCCGCTGCCGCCAGCTGCTGTACGAACACGCCATTCCGGGCATGCTGCTGGAGACGATCTCGGGGATCCGCACGATCGACGAGGTGCTGCCCGACGCGTTCGGCCCGCGCGACCTCGAGGACGCCCGATGACCCTGCCCTCCGAGGTCGTCGAGGCGCACGACGCGGTCGACGTCATCCGCGCCAAGCGCGACGGCCGTGCGGTGCCCGAGCCCGCGCTGCGGTGGATGGTCGACGCCTATACGCGCGGCTACGTCTCCGACGCGCAGATGTCGGCCTTCACGATGGCGGTGCTGCTCAACGGCATGGACCGCGGCGAGATCCGCGTGATGACCGACGCGATGATCGCCTCGGGGGAGCGCATGAGCTTCGCCTCGCTGGGCAAGCCCACCGTCGACAAGCACTCCACGGGCGGGGTGGGCGACAAGATCACCCTTCCCCTCGCGCCGCTGGTCGCCTCCTTCGGCGTCGCCGTTCCGCAGCTCTCCGGCCGCGGACTCGGGCACACCGGCGGCACCCTCGACAAGCTCGAGTCGATCCCCGGCTGGCGCGCCGCCCTCACGAACGAGGAGATGTTCGCGCAGCTGCAGAGCGTGGGCGCGGTGATCTGCGCCGCCGGATCGGGCCTCGCCCCGGCGGACAAGAAGCTCTACGCCCTGCGTGATGTCACCGGCACGGTCGAAGCGATCCCGCTGATCGCCTCGAGCATCATGTCGAAGAAGATCGCCGAGGGCACCGATGCGCTCGTGCTCGACGTCAAGTTCGGCTCGGGCGCGTTCATGACCGACATCGATCGGGCGCGGGAGCTCGCCCGCACGATGGTGGCGCTCGGCACCGACTCCGGGGTGCGAACGACTGCGCTGCTGACGGACATGAACACCCCGCTCGGACTCGCGATCGGCAACGCCAATGAAGTGCGCGAATCCGTCGATGTGCTCGCAGGCGGCGGACCCGCCGACGTCGTGGAGCTCACCATCGCGCTCGCGCGCGAGATGCTCGAGCTCGCCGGCCGCCCCGATGCCGACGTCGAAGCGGCGCTGGCCGATGGGCGGGCGATGGACACCTGGCGCGCGATGATCCGCGCGCAGGACGGCGATCCGGATGCTGCGCTCCCGACCCCGCGGGAGTCCCACACCGTCGTCGCCGACCGCGCCGGCGTACTCACGCGCCTCGAGGCGCTGCCGTTCGGCATCGCCGCGTGGCGACTGGGTGCGGGCCGCGCCCGCGCCCAGGATCCGGTCGTGCACGCGGCCGGCGTGGACCTGCACGCCAAGCCCGGCGACCGTGTCGCAGCCGGTCAACCGCTGTTCACCCTCGTGGCCGATGATGACAAGCGGTTCGACCGTGCCCTCGAGGCCGTCGACGGAGCCTGGACGATCGGCGACACGGCGGTGGCCGCAGGCCCCCTCGTGCGCGAGCGCATCACGGCCTGACCCGACACCCGTTCCACCCCGCCCGCGCCAGAGGAGCACCCCATGTCGATCGACCAGCACGGAGACGTCACCATCGAGGGCGCGTCGCTGCGCGCGCTGCCGAAGGTGTCGCTCCACGATCATCTCGACGGTGGCGTCCGACCGACCACGGTCGCCGAGCTCGCCGAAGGGGCGGGAGTCGAGCTGCCGGTGGGCGCCGACGGCCTCGCGGACTGGTTCGCCGAGCAGAGCGACGCCGGGTCGCTCGAGGAGTACCTCAAGACCTTCGACGTCACCGTCGGGGTGATGCAGACCCGCGAGAACCTGCAGCGCGTCGCGCGGGAGTTCGTGGCGGATCTGGCCGCCGACGGCGTCATCTACGGCGAGGTGCGCTGGGCCCCGGAGCAGCACCTGACCCGCGGGTTGACGCTCGACGAAGCCGTGGAGGCCGTGCAGGACGGCATCGAGGAGGGCGAGGACGCCGCCGAGCAGGACGGCCACGACATCCGTGTCGGCCAGCTCATCTCGGGGCTCCGCCACAGCAACCACGTACGCGAGGTCGCCGAGCTCGCTGTCGCGTGGCGGGGGCGGGGCGTGGTCGGATTCGACATCGCCGGACCCGAGGACGGCTTCGCGCCGGCTCTTCACCGCGACGTGTTCGACTACCTTGCAGCGGAGTTCTTCCCCACGACGATCCACGCCGGCGAAGCTGCCGGACTCGACAGCATCCGCTCCGCCCTCCTCGACGGACGCGCGCTGCGGCTCGGTCACGGGGTGCGCCTCGCCTCCGACCTCGACGTGATCTCGCGCTCGGGCGAAGAGGTCATGGTGCAGTTCGGCGACCTCGCCCGCTGGGTGCGCGACCGCGAGATCACCCTCGAGCTGTCGCCGTCGTCGAACCTGCAGACCGGGGCCATCCAGGCGTGGGGGGAGACGATCGAGGATCACCCCTTCGACCTGCTCTACCAGCTCGGCTTCTCGGTGACGGTGAACGTCGACAACCGCACCATGAGCCGCACCTCGCTGACCCGGGAACTGGCGCTGCTGTCGCAGGCGTTCGGCTACGGCCTCGACGACCTCGAGGCGTTCCAGCTCAACGCCGCCGCCGGCGCGTTCCTCCCGGTGGAGGAGCGCGAGGAGCTCATCGAGCTCATCGCCGCCGGTTTCCAGGCCTGACCCGCCCAGCGCGCTCCGAAAGCAGCTGCTCCCCTGTCACGAAACGCGGGTCGGACCCGCAGTTCGTGACAGGGGAGCAGCTGTCTGTCGGTGGGTGTCAGGCCAGTTCGGCCTGACGCGCGGTGACGAGTGCCTCGATCCGCGGGAAGAGCGGATGCTGCGTCTCGAGCCCCGTCACCGAAGCGGTGAACTCCTCGGCGGGCAGCTCGCGCAGCATGCGCTGCAGGTCGACCGCCTGCGCGTCCTCCGCGTCGCTGAAGCGGAGCGCGGCGCCCATCGCTCCGAGGAGCGCCTCGACCTCCAGGCCGCGGTCGACGGCCTCGGCCGCGGGTCCGACGAAGCGCTCGTGACGGGAGAGCTTGCGCAACGGCTGCCGGCCCACGCGCCACACCGTGTCGGGGAGGGCGGGGTTTCGGAAGCGGCGCAGGATCGTCGCGCGGTACTCGTGCTGAGCCGGGGGGTCGAGCTCGTGCTTCTGGATGAGCAGCTGCGAGGTTTCGCGCAGGGCCCGCTCGACCTTGTCCGCGATCGCGGGGTCGGCGAGGGCGTCGGAGATCCGCTCGATGCCGGCCTGGGCGCCGAAGTAGGCGGTGGCGGCGTGACCGGTGTTGACGGTGAAGAGCTTGCGCTCGATGTACGGGGTGAGGTCGTCCACGAAGTGCGCACCCGGGATGGTGGGCGGGTCATCGCCGAAGGGCGGTCGCTCGATCGCCCACTCGAAGAACGGCTCGACGGTGACGTCGATGCCCCCACCCGGAGCCTGCGCGGGCACGATGCGGTCGACGGCCGTGTTCGCGAACACGGCACGGGCCGAAAGTGCCTCCCAGGCGTCGCCCGCCACCGCGATCATCTCCTCGCGCAGCAGGTCGGTCGCCCCGATCGCGTTCTCGCAGGCCATCACCTGCAACGGGGGGGAGGCGGGATCGCGCAGCGCCAACCCCGCGACGATGTGCGGTGCGACGAACTTGAGGATGGTCGGACCCACGGCGGTCGTCACGACGTTCGCGCCGGAGACCTCATCCACCAGTGCCTGCGTGTCGGTCGCGCTGTTGATGGCGCGGAAACCCGTGACCACCGTGTCGACACCGCCTTCGCCGACCTCGTGCACCGTGTACTCGGTGGCGGCGTTGATCGCATCGACCAGGGGTGCGGCGACGTCGGAGAACACGAGTTCGTAGCCGCCCTGGTGAAGGAGCAGTCCGACGAACCCGCGGCCGATGTTCCCAGCGCCGAAGTGGACGGCCTTCATGCGGCGTTGACGGAGGACAGCGCCTCGTAGAGCGCCTCGGCGGAATCGACCGTCTTGAGGCGGGCGACCTCGTCCTCGTCGGAGAAGAGGATCGCGATCTGCGAGAGGATCTCGAGGTGCTCGTCGCCCTTGCCGGCGATGCCGATGACGAAGGTGACGGGCTCGCCGTTCCAGTCCACGCCGCCGTCGTAGCGGACGACAGACAGTGCGGAGTCGAGGATCGCGTCCTTGGTCTCGTTCGTGCCGTGGGGGATCGCGAGTTCGTTGCCCATGTAGGTGGACACCGTCTCTTCGCGCTGCTGCATGGCGTCGAAGTAGGCGCCGGTGACCGCGCCGGCGGCCTGCAGGATGTCGGCGGCCTCCTTCATCGCCTCCTCGCGCGTCGCGCTGCCGGAGTGGATGCGCACCTGACCGATGTTCAGCACGTCGCGTGCCATGTCGTTCGCCTTTCGTTGCGTCCACCGTGGTGTCCGTCGGACACACGTGAGGACTGTTGCGTCGAGCGGATGCTGCCGCATCCGCCCTTTCCGGAACCTGCGGGGGTCGGGGTGACGAGCACCCCGACCCCCGCAGGTGTCAGGACCTACTTGCCATCCTGCTGCTGCTCGCGCACCAGGTCCACGACCTCGTCGTACTTCGGCGAGTTCATGAAGTTGTCGACCGAGACGTGCACCGCGTCCGGCGTCTGCCGGCGTGCGCGGTCGGTCAGCTGGTTCTGCGTGATGACCAGGTCGGCCGAGGGGTCGAGGTTCGCGATCGCCGCGTTGGTGATCGTGACGTCGGTGAGTCCTGCCTTCTTGAACTTGTTGCGCAGCACGCTGGCGCCCATCGCGGAGGAGCCCATGCCGGCGTCGCACGCGAACACGACGTTCTGGATGTGCTTGGTGCCGACGATGCCGCCGTCGAGCTGTCCACCGGTCTGGTCTTCCGTCTCGAGACGGTCGAAGGCCTCTTCGGCGTCGCGGTTGACGGTGCGGTCGCGCCCGTTGGTCGCGCGGAGAGCACCCATCGCGGCCGAGGTCTTGCCCTTGTTGGCTTCGGTCTTCGCGATGGCGGCCTCGAACTGGTCGCCCTCGTTCAGCAGGTCGCGCTTGCGCGAAGCCCGCAGGATGATCGAGGCGATCACGAAGGTCACCGCGGCCGACAGAACCACGGAGAGGATGACCGCGAGGTAGCTGTTGTCGGCGACCTGGGCGAGGACCGCGAGGATGCTGCCCGGTGCCGCGGGGGCGCGCAGGGCGCCGCCGAGGAGGAGGTTCGTGGTCACACCGGTCATGCCGCCGAAGATGAGGGCGATGATCAGCGTCGGCTTCAGCAGGGCGTACGGGAAGTACACCTCGTGGATGCCACCGACGAACTGGATGAGCGCCGCGCCCGGAGCCGACGCGCGTGCCGCGCCGATACCGAAGATGGTGAACGCGAGCAGCAGGCCGACACCGGGGCCGGGGTTGGCCTCGAGGAGGAACAGGATCGATCCGCCGCTGTCGCTGCTGGCGGCCTGCTCGATGCCGAGCGGGGTCAGCACGCCGTGGTTGATGGCGTTGTTGAGGAAGAACACCTTCGCCGGCTCGATCAGGATGCTCGTGAGGGGCAGCAGGCCCGTGTCGATGAGGAAGTTCACCGCGGTGCTGAGCAGGTCCATGAGGCCGTTGATGAGGAACGCGAGCGGGTAGAAGCCCACGATCGCCATCACGAAGCCCCAGATGCCGGCCGAGAACATGTTGACCAGCATCTCGAAGCCGGCCTTGATCTTGCCGTCCCACAGCCGGTCGAGCTGCTTCATCGTCCACGCCGCGAGCGGCGCCATGATCATCGCACCGATGAACATGTTGATCTCACCGAGCTGGTTGTCGGCGGGCAGGTTCAGGTTGACCTGAGCGATCAGGTAGTCCGAGCCCGCGATGACACCGAAGGTGGCGATCGCGCCGACGACACCGCCGCGTACCGAGTACACGAGGTGGCCGCCGAGGTAGGCGATGAGGATCGGGAGCAGGTAGTGGATGTACGGCCCGACGATGGTGGCGAGCTGCGCGTTCGGTGTCCATCCCTTCTCGATGAAGAAGGCGGTGAAGATGCCCCACGCCAGGAGCGCGGGGATGAGGGGCATGATCATGCCCGAGAGGAACGTGCCGAATCGCTGGACGGCGACGCGTGCGCCGCCCGTCTGACCGGCCACGTCTTTCGACGTCGTTGTCATTGCTGTGTCTCTTTCTGGGATGCGGAAACGGCTTGCGCCGCCTCTCGTGCGGAGGCCGCGTCGTCGGCGGCCAGGGCGGCCTCGGCGATGCGGACGGCATCGTCGAGAGTGTGGGTGAGCAAGGAGGCGCGCACGTCGGCGAGCGCCGTGGGGGCCATGGACAGCGTGGTCGCGCCGAGGCCGACCAGCACCACGGCCAGCAGGGGATCGGCCGCAGCCTCACCGCAGATGCCGACGGGCTTGCCGGCGGCAGCTCCGGCGGCACCGACCTCGCGGATGAGGCGGAGGACCGCCGGGTGCCACGGGTCCTGGAACGACGCCACCGAACCGAGCAGCCGGTCGGCGGCGAGCGTGTACTGCGTCAGGTCGTTCGTGCCGATGGAGGCGAAGTCGGCATGAGCCAGGATTCGGTCGGCCAGAAGCGCCGAAGAGGGCACCTCCACCATCACGCCCGCGGTCTTGAGGCCGTAGTCCTTCGCCATCGTGACGAAGTACTCCGTCTCCTCGACCGTGGAGACCATCGGAGCCATGACCCACAGATCGGCCGGACCTTCGGGCGAACGCCGGGTCGCAGCATCCGCTTCGGCCAGTGCCGTCAGCTGCTCGCGCAGGATGTCCTCGCTGGCACGGAGGGCTCGGAGTCCTCGAAGGCCGAGCGCCGGGTTCTCCTCGTGCGCATCGTTGAGGAAGGGGAGCGGCTTGTCGGCTCCGGCGTCGAGCACGCGCACGACCACCTTCTTCCCGGGGAAGGTCGCGAGCAGCTCGGTATAGGCCGTCCGCTGTTCTTCCACGGTGGGGGCGGAGCTGGCACTGAGGAAGAGGAACTCGGTGCGGAACAGTCCGACGCCCTCGGCGCCCAGCTCCACGGCCTCGGCGGCACCGCCGGGCTTTCCGAGGTTCGCGAGCAGAGGGACGAGGGTGCCGTCTGCGAGCGCGCCGGGGGTGATGGGGGCGGATGCTGCGGCCGCACGGTCGGCGGCGCGGGTCAGGGCGCGGGCGAGTTCGTCCTCGCTCGGGTCGGTGATGACGAGGTTGGCGGCCGCGTCGACGATGACCGTCTCGCCGTCCTCGAGGCCGGCGGCGGCGGCCGCGCCCACAACCGCGACGATCGACTTCTCCCGGGCGAGGATCGCGGTGTGCGAGGTGGGTCCGCCGTCAGTAGTGATGAGCGCGAGCACCTTGTCGAGGTCGAGCAGCGCGGTGTCGGCGGGAGCGAGGTCTTTCGCCACGAGTACGAAGGGGTGGCCGGGATCGGGGATCCCCGGCGCCGCCACGCCGCGGAGGCGCGCGATGACGCGTTGGGCCACGTCGTCGAGGTCGGCGGCGCGCTCCCCGAGATAGCCGCCGAGTGCGGTGAGCTGGTCGCGGAACGAGGCGAAGGCCTCGTGCACCGCTCGCTCCCCGGTCGCGCCGGCCTGCACGCGGGTGTCGACTTCCGCCTCGAGGGTGGGGTCTTCGGCCATCATCGCCTGGGCTTCGAGCACGTCACGGGCAGCTCCGCCCGCCTGGGCGCCGCGCTCTTCGAGCTCGCGTGCGACCTCGGCGACGGCCTCGCGGACGCGCGCCAACTCCTCCTCGATCGAGAGGGTGCTGGGTTCGTCGCTCGGTGCCGGCAGCGGTTCGGCCATGCGGGCGACCGGCCCCTGGGCGACTCCCAGTCCGATACCCACGCCACGGAGTTCTGTCATCGTCGTCGTTCCCATCATTCGGCGTCGTGGTCGGTGGTGAGGAGTTCCGCGAGCTCATCCAGCACGGCGTTGGCGTTGTCGCCGTCCGCGGTGAGGGTGATGTAGTCGCCCTGGTTGATCCCGAGGGCGATCACGCCCAGGATGCTGGCGGCGTTCACCGGAGCTCCGGCGTCCTTCGCGAGGGTGACCGGGATCCCCGAGGCCTTGGCGGCCTGGGCGAACAGCTTCGCCGGACGGGCGTGCAGGCCGTGCGCGGAGCCGATGCGGACGGTGCGGGTGCTGTGGGGCATGGGGGGAGTCCTCTCTCAGGCGGGCGCAGGGCCCGCGGTCGCTTCCCGACGTGCGGCGATCGCCGCCTCGATCAGCTCGAGGGTGCGCTCACCGGTGTGGTCGGCGAAAACGTCTTCCGGAAGGAGCACGACGACGACGCCGCGCGCCGCGGCGTTCCCCTCGATCCGCTTGAGCGAGCCGGACAGGTGAGGTCCGACGAGCACGACGTCCGCGGTATCGAGGTCGATCGGGAGCGACATCTCGGTACCGGCGGAAGCGGTGTAGGGGAGGCCGCGTTCGTGGGCTGCGTGTCGCACGCGTTGCGCGACGAAGGTGCTGGACGCACCCGCTCCACACACCACGAGGATCCTCATCGACCCGCCTCCTTCCTGACCATTCTTGTGAGAATGCTGAGAGGGGACAACCAGGCTCGTTTCCCACCCCCCGGAATATCCGTGCTCCCGCGGCCTGTCGGCCGGGGCGCCCATGGTTGACTGGAGCCACGACCGCGACCCGACGGCGACCGTGGAGGACAACGTGACCAGAGCGCGGCAGGACCGCCTGCTCGCCCTGCTCACGCGGGATGGGGAGTGGGCGACGGCGGCGTCGCTCGCCGATGTGCTCGGCGTGACGCCCCGCAGCATCCGCTCGTACGTGACCGCCCTCAACGCCCGCGTGCCCGCCGGCAACGCGGTGGAGTCGAGCCCCTTGGGCTACCGCGCCGGCGCATCCGCGGCCGCAGCCCTGCGGGTGGGCAGCTCGTTCGAGACGGGCACGCCCCGCGATCGCCTGCACACGCTCGTGCGCGCGCTTCTCGCCTCCGCGGACGGCATCGACGTCTTCGCGACGGCCGACGACCTGCACGTGAGCACCGCGACCCTCGACGCCGACCTCGCGCGCGTGCGCGGGCTGCTCGGCGGCACCGAGCTGACCCTCGAACGCTCGGCCTCGACCGCGCGCCTGCGGGGCACGGAAGCCGCTCAGCGGAGGTTGCTCAGCCGTCTGGCTCATGACGAGATGGATGCCGGACTGTTCGACCTCGATGCGCTGCGGCGCACCCTGGGTGAGGGCTCGGTGGGGGCGAAGGCGTTCGGTCCGTTCAAGGCCGAGCTCGTCGCCGAACTCGGCGCCCTGGGCTACTTCGTCAACGAGATCGGCATCGGCGACGTCGTGATGCACATCGCGATCGCCGCCGACCGTATCGCCCACGACCGCGCTCTCGAGCGCACCTCCGCCGACGGTTCGGTGCCGGCCGCGGAGGTCGGCGCGCTGCTCGACCGACTCACCCTGCGCCACCTCGGCGTGCAGCTGGGCGCCGGTGACCGCGACCACCTCGCGACCCTGGTGCTCACCCGCGTGGTGGCCCCGGGCGCTCCCGCCGCCGACGACGCCCGAGCTCGACTCGATCCCGAGGTCGAAGCATCCGTCCGCACCGTCGTGGAGCGGGCCGCCGCGGAGTTCCTCGTCGACATCGCCCACGAGGACTTCATCCTCCGGCTTGCTCTGCACGTGCAGAACCTGCTGCACCGGGCGAAGGAGCAGGCGTGGTCGCGCAACCCGCTGACCCGCTCGCTCAAGGCGACGTACCCGATGATCTTCGAAGTCGCGGTCTACATCGCGAGCGGACTGCAGCAGAGTCTCGGCATCCCGATCCTCGACGACGAGATCGCCTACATCGCCATGCACGTCGGCGGGCGCCTCGAGCGCAGCCGCCGCGCCGACCAGCTGCTCACCGCCACGATCGTCTGCCCCGGGTACTACGAGCTGCACGAACTGCTGCGCTCGAGCGTCGACCGTTCTCTCGGTCAGGCCATCGAGGTCGTCGGGGTCGAGACCCGGGTGGATCCGGACTGGGACTCCATCGACACCGACCTCGTGCTCACCACGATCGACCCCATCCGCCCGAGCGAGCGACTCGTGCGCATCCAGCCGTTCCTCACCGACGCCGACGTCGAACGCGTGCAGGCGGCGGCCGGGCGCATCCGCCGCGGGCGCCGGCTCGCGCGGCTGCGCACCGAGTTGGAGCGGTACTTCGACCCGGCGGCGTTCATCCGCGGCCTCGACGCGACCGTCGGCGAGGCGGGATTGATCCGGCAGCTCGGATCGCTGCTCGTCGCGCAGGACGTCATCGACGCCGATTACGTCGAGCGCGCGATCGACCGCGAAGGACTGTCGTCGACCGCCTTCACCGACGCGCTCGCCGTGCCGCACGCGATGGGGATGACCGCCGCCCGCACCCGCATCGCGATCGGCATCGCCGACCCCTCCATCCCGTGGGGCGACGGCCGGGTGCAGGTGGTCGCCTTCGTCGCCTTCAGCGAGACCGACCGCGAGGCGTTCCAGACGGTGTTCGAGCAGTTCGTCGAGGTCTTCAGCGAGCGCGACAGTGTGCAGCGGATCGTCCGACGCGGCACGGACTTCGCGTCGTTCCTCGACGAGCTCGTCGCGGTCATCGACGGCTGAGTCCCCGAAGCCGGAACGGTCGAGGGCGTCGGTGCGCCGGCATCCACTTCTCGTCTCCGCTCCGTCGCGGTCGAGGTCGCGGTCGCGGTCTTCAGTCGAGGTCGAGGCGCGCGGTGAGGCCGCGCTGCACGCTGGGCCATTCGCCCGGGAGGATCGAGTAGACCACGGTGTCGCGCAGCAGGCCGTCGGGGCCGATGCGGTGGTTGCGCAGCACCCCGTCCTGACGCGCGCCCAGCCGCTCGATCGCCGCGCGGGATTGGCGGTTGTGCCAGTGCGTGCGGAACTCGACGGCGATCACGTCGCACTCGTCGAAGGCGTGACCGAGCAGCAGCAGCTTCGCGGCACTGTTGATCGCGGTGCGCTGCACGCGCAGGGCCAGCCAGGTGTAGCCGATCTCGACGCGGCGGTTGGGCTGGTCGATCGCGCAGAACGTCGTCATGCCGACGGCCGTGCCGCCGGGGGTCACGACCGCCCAGGGGTTCATCGTGCCCGCGTCGCGCTGGGCGAGGCGGTTCGCGATCTCCTCGGGCACCGCGTCGGGCGTGGGCACCGCGGTGTACCACGCGGCCGCCAGCCCCGCGGCGGCCTCGGCGAGGTCGGCGGCGTGCTCGGGGCCGAGCGGCTCGAGGCGCACATGGGCGTTCACGAGGGTGACCGGTTCGATCAGCTGCATGTCCTCGAGCCTACGGAATGTGCTCCCCTGCCACGAAGTGCGGGTGCGACCCACCGGTTGTGACAGGGGAGCACCCACCGAGGGTGCTCCCCTGTCACGAAGTGGGCATGACAGGTCAGCGGATGCTGGCGAGCAACCCGCGCGCACCGTCGTCGAGCGCCGCGAGGCGCTGGCGCGCTTCCGGCTCCGATGCGGCGCGCACGTCGAGGTAGAGCTTGAGCTTGGGCTCGGTGCCACTCGGACGCACGATCAGGCGCGAGCCGTCGTCGAGCCAGTACCGCAGCACGTCGCCGGGGGGCAGCCCGTCGACGCCGTCGCGCAGATCGTCGGAGCGCACGATCGGGCTGTCGCCCAACCGCTCGGGCGGGTGCTCGCGCAGCGCACGCATGATCGCGCCGATCTCCTCGACCTGCGCCACGCGCACCGAGATCTGATCGCTCGCGAACGCGCCGAACAGCGAACGGAACTCGGCCATCACGTCGGCGAGGCTCTCGCCCCGACCCCGCGCCTCGGCGGCCAGCTCCAGCACGGCGAGGGCGGCGGAGATGCCGTCCTTGTCGCGCACCGTCTCGGGGTTGACCAGATAGCCGAGCGCTTCCTCGTACCCGAAGATGATGCCCGGCGCTCGCGAGATCCACTTGAATCCGGTGAGTGTCGCGTGAAAGCCCAGGCCGTAGTGCTCGGCGACGGCCTCGAGCCCGGGCGATGACACCAGGGAGCAGGCGAGGGATGCTGCGGGGTCGCGCCCGATCTCCGAGGCCCGGCGGGCGGCACGCCAGCCCAGCAGCAGGCCCACGTCGTTGCCGCTCAGCATCCGCCATCCCGCCTCGGAATCGGGGATCGCGACGGCCACCCGGTCGGCGTCGGGATCGTTGGCGATGATCAGCTCGGCGCCGGCTGCGCGGGCCGTCTCGTACGCGAGGTCGAGCGCGCCGGGCTCTTCCGGATTCGGGAACGCGACGGTCGGGAAGGCGCCGTCGGGCAGCAGTTGGGCCTCGACCGGGATCGGCGCGGGGTAGTCCGCCACGTCGAGGATCTGCGCGAGGGTTTCCCACCCGACGCCGTGCATCGCGGTGTACACCCACCGCAGGCCTGCGGCACCGGACGGGGCAGGGGCCACGGCGGCGGTCGCGGCGATGTAGGCGTCGACGACCTCTTCGCCGGCGTTCGCGTAACCGACCGAGCGGGGGAGCGCCCCGACATCACCGAGGTCGGCGATCCGCTGGATCTGCGCCGCGATCTCAGCGTCGGCGGGCGCGACGATCTGCGAACCATCATCGGCGCCGCCGAGGTAGACCTTGTAGCCGTTGTCCTCGGGCGGATTGTGACTCGCGGTCACCATCACCCCGGCGGCCGCACCGAGATGGCGCACGGCGAAAGCGAGCACGGGCGTCGGCAGCATCCGGGGCAACAGGATCGCCTCCAGACCGGCACCCGCGAAGATCTCGGCCGAGTCGCGCGCGAACACGTCGGAGTTGCGCCGGCCGTCGTAACCGATCACGACGCTCGGCTGCGCTCCGGGCTCTGCCCGCTCGACCAGGTACGCCGCGAGACCGGCGGCCGCCTGCGCGACGAGCACGCGGTTCATGCGGTTGGAGCCGGCGCCGAGCGCTCCTCTCAGGCCCGCGGTGCCGAAGGCCAGGCGCTGCGAGAAACGATCGACGAGGGATGCTGCCGCCTCGGCGTCACCGTCCTCGGCGCGCGCGATGAGGCTGCGCAACTCGTCGCGGGTCTGCCCGTCGGGGTCTTGGGCGAGCCACGCGTGGGCGCGCTCCATCAACGCCGGATCGACGGGCGTCGCGCCCGGCTCGCTCACAGCGCCTCGATGACGCGGGCGAGCAGGGCGGAGATCACGGGCTCGGCCTGCTGGCCGGCCTCGAGCACCTCCGTGTGGCTGAGGGGGGTCTTCTGGATGCCGGCGGCGAGGTTGGTGATGAGGGAGAAGCCGAGGATCTCCATGCCTGCCTGGCGCGCGGCGATCGCCTCGAGCGCCGTGGACATTCCCACGATGTGGCCGCCGATGATCTTGGCCATCTGCACCTCGGCGGGCGTCTCGTACTGCGGCCCGCGGAACTGGCAGTACACGCCTTCGTCGAGCGAGGGATCGATCGTGCGGGCGAGTTCGCGCAAGCGCGAGGAGTACAGATCGGTGAGGTCGATGAAGGTCGCGCCCTCCAGCGGAGAGGCGGAGGTCAGGTTGATGTGATCGCTGATGAGCACCGGCTGCCCGGGCTGCCACGTCTCGCGGATGCCGCCCGCGCCGTTCGTGAGGATCATCGTGCTCGCCCCGGTGGCGGCGGCGGTGCGCACGCTGTGCACGACGCGGCGGACGCCGTGGTTCTCGTAGAAGTGCGTGCGCGCTCCGATCACGAGAACGTGCTTGCCGGCGGGAGTGCGCACGCTCCGCAGCGTGCCGACGTGACCGGCGAGCGAGGGGGCGCTGAACCCGGTGACCTCGGTCGCGGGGATCGTGGCGACCGTCTCCCCGATGAGCTCGGCGGCGCGGCCCCACCCGCTGCCGAGGGTCACGGCGATGTCGTGGTGGGCGACGCCCGTGAGGCGTGCGATGTCGGCGGCGGCGACCGCGGCGACCTCGAAAGGGTCGGCCGAGGGGTCGTCGAGCGGGTTGCCGGGATTCTGGGACATGAGCCCACTCTAGGAATGGCCGCGTCGGTGCGCCAACCGGCGTGGCCGCCCGCGGTGCTCGCGCCCCGCGACACCCGCCAGAATGGACACATGTCCTCCCTCAGCTTCGAGCGCACTCAGCGCGTCGCCATCATCGGCGGCGGCCCCGGCGGTTACGAGGCGGCGCTCGCCGCCGCCCAGCTTGGAGCCGAGGTGACGCTCGTCGAACGGGCGGGCGTGGGCGGCTCGGCCGTGATGACCGACGTCGTCCCCTCCAAGACGCTCATCGCGACCGCCGATGCCGCCGTGGCCATCAAGGGCGCCAGCGCGCTCGGCGTGCAGCTGTTCGCCAAGGGGGGCGATGGAAAGCCGCTCGCGCCCGAGGTCGCGATCAACCTCGCCGCCGTCAACACCCGGCTCCTGGCGCTGGCCCGCCAGCAGTCCGACGACATGCGCACCTCGCTCGTCGACGCGGGCGTGCGCATCATCCCCGGACACGGCCGCCTCGAGGGCGACTCCGCCGTGATCGTGTCCACCGAGGCCGGCGGCACCGACTTCGATCGCGTCGAGGCCGACACCTTCGTCGTCTCGGTCGGTGCTTCGCCGCGGGAACTGCCCTCAGCGAAGCCCGACGGCATTCGCATCCTCACCTGGACGCAGCTGTACGACATGCGCACGCTCCCCAAGCACCTCATCGTCGTGGGCTCGGGCGTGACCGGCGCCGAGTTCGCCTCGGCCTACATGAACCTCGGCTCGAAGGTGACGCTCGTCTCGAGCCGCGATCAGGTGCTGCCGGGGGAGGACTCGGATGCTGCCGCCCTCCTCGAGCGGGTCTTCGAGCGCGGGGGAATGACCCTGCTGTCCAAGGCGCGCGCCGAGAGCGTGGTCAACACCGGAGACGGCGTGGTCGTGACCCTCGCCGACGGTCGGACGATCGAGGGCAGCCACTGCCTGATGGCGGTCGGGTCGGTGCCGAACACCGCGGGCATCGGTCTCGAGGAGGCCGGCGTGCAGCTGTCGTCGGCGGGCTACATCCGCGTCAACCGCGTCGCGCGCACCTCGGTGCCCAACATCTACGCCGCGGGGGACTGCACGACGTTCGTGCCCTTGGCCTCCGTCGCCTCGATGCAGGGACGCACCGCGATCTTCCACGCGCTGGGCGACGTCGTCATCCCGCTCGAGCGTCGCCGCATCACGGCGAACATCTTCACGGCGCCCGAGATCGCCACGGTCGGGTGGTCGGAGAACGACATCGCGGAGGGGCGCATCAACGGCACGGTGCGGAAGCTCCCGCTGTCCTCGAACCCGCGCGCCAAGATGCAGGGCATCAAGGACGGCTTCGTCAAGCTCATCGCCCGCGAGGGGAGCGGCACCGTGATCGGCGGCGTCATCGTCGGCCCGCGCGCCTCCGAGCTCATCTACCCGATCGCGATCGCCGTCGAGCGTCGGCTCACCGTCGACCAGCTCTCCCGCGTCTTCGCGGTCTACCCCTCGCTGTCGGCGAGCATCACCGACGCCGCCCGCGCGATGCACTACGTGGACCGCAACGACCTCGACGTCTGAGCGCGCGCTGCTTCGCAGCATCCGCTCCGCCCCGTCCGTCCAGAACGTACGCACTCGTCGAATCAGCACGCTGTCCGCGCCCCGGAACGTGCGGGCTCGACGAGAACGCACGTGCTGGGCGCCCGTGGCTGGGCGGGCCCCGGCGAGCTGCTTCGCAGCATCCGCCCCGCCCCGTCCGTCCAGAACGTACGTAATCGTCGAGTCCGCACGCTGTCCGCGCCCCGGAACGTGCGGGCTCGACGAGAACGCACGTACTGGGCGCCTGTGGCTTGGCCAGCCCCCGGCGGGACCCAGCGCGGGCCCCGGCGAGCCTCAGCGCGGGACGCCGCGGGTACCGAACGCAGGATGGATGCTCCGCCGCGGCCTCGATACGCCGGCGAACGGGCGGCTAGAAAGCGTTCAGCCTGAGTTCGGTACGCGAAAGCGAGCCGACCCGGCCATGCTGAGCCCCCGGTTCAGCTGATGGTGAGCAGGGCGTGGCCCGAGGAGACGGTGGTGCCGGGCGCGCCGTCGATCGCGCCGACGACGCCGTCCTTGTGGGCCTGGATGGGCTGCTCCATCTTCATCGCCTCGAGAACGACGACCAGATCGCCCTTGACGACCAACTGACCCTCGGTGACGGCGACCTTGACGATCGTGGCCTGCATGGGCGCCTTGACGGTGTCGCCGGAGGCGACGGCGACGGATGCTGCGTGCGAACGCCGCGACGGGGGAGCCACCGCGGTGCGCCCGCCCGCGGGGGCGGAGGCGATGCGATCGGGCAGGCTCACCTCGATCCGCTTGCCGCCCACCTCCACGACGACGGTGTGACGCGACGCCTCGGCGCCGGGCGCCCCCTGCTCGCCGTCCCACGCGGGGATGTCGTTGACGAACTCGGTCTCGATCCAGCGCGTGAACACTCCGAACCGACCGTCCTCGGCGGTGAAGGCGGGGTCTCGCACCACCTTGCGGTGGAACGGCAGCACGGTCGGAAGGCCCGCGACCTCGAACTCGTCGAGGGCGCGGCGGGCGCGGGCGAGAGCTTCTGCCCGATCGCGGCCGGTGACGATGATCTTGCCGAGCAGGGAGTCGAACGCTCCACTTACGCTGTCGCCGGCGGTCACGCCCGAGTCGAGCCGGATGCCGGGGCCGCCGAAGGTCTTGAACACGTGGATGGGTCCGGGCTGCGGCAGGAAGCCGCGTCCGGGGTCTTCGCCGTTGATGCGGAACTCGATCGAGTGGCCGATCGGGGCGGGGTCGCCGTAGCCGATCTCCTCGCCCTCGGCGATGCGGAACTGCTCGCGCACGAGGTCGATGCCCGTGACCTCTTCGGAGACGGGATGCTCCACCTGGAGGCGCGTGTTGACCTCGAGGAAGGAGATCGTGCCGTCGGCGCCGATGAGGAACTCGCACGTTCCAGCACCGACGTAGCCGACCTCGCGCAGGATCGCCTTCGAGGCGGAGTAGAGGATGTCGTTCTGCTCGGGGGTGAGGAAGGGCGCGGGCGCCTCCTCGACGAGCTTCTGGTGTCGGCGCTGCAGCGAGCAGTCGCGTGTCGAGATGACCACGACGTTGCCCGCAGCATCCGCCAGACACTGCGTCTCGACGTGGCGCGGCTTGTCGAGGTACTTCTCCACGAAGCACTCCCCGCGCCCGAACGCCGCGATCGCCTCACGCGTGGCGGATTCGAACATCTCGGGGATCTCGTCGACCGTGCGCGCGACCTTGAGCCCTCGACCGCCGCCGCCGTACGCGGCCTTGATCGCGATGGGCAGGCCGAACTCCGCCGCGAAGGCGACGACCTCGTCGGCCGTTTCGACGGGCCCGGGGGTGCCGGGCGCCAACGGTGCGCCCACCTTCTCGGCCACGTGGCGGGCGGTGACCTTGTCGCCGAGCGACTCGATGGCGTCGGGGGAGGGACCGATCCACGTCAGACCCGCGGCGATCACCTGGCGGGCGAACTCGGCGTTCTCGGCCAGGAAGCCGTATCCGGGGTGCACGGCGTCGGCACCGGAGCGGCGGGCGATCGAGAGGATCTTCTCGATCGACAGGTACGTGTCAGCGCTGGTGGCGCCGTCCAGCGCGTAGGCCTCGTCGGCGAGGCGGGCGTGCAGGGCGTCGCGGTCCTGGTCGGCGTAGACGGCGACCGAGGTCTTCCCGGCGTCGCGCGCGGCGCGGATGACGCGAACGGCGATCTCGCCTCGGTTGGCGATGAGCACCTTGGCGATGTGAGGCATGAACGCCAGCCTATCGACCGGCTTGGCTGGGTTTTTGACGCCGCTCCACAAGAAATCGGCGAAAAGGTGTCGGGCGTCTACGAACGGTTCCAGAGCTCGATCCACCCGACGCCGACCTGAGCGACGAGTCGGCGGAGGGCGGACAGCGACATTCCCACCACGGTGGAGGGGTCGCCGTCCACTTCGTCGATGAATGCGCCCGCCAGCCCGTCGACGGTGAAGGCCCCCGCGACGTGCAGGGGTTCACCGGTCGCGACGTAGGCGGAGATCTCGTCGTCGGTGATGTCGGCGGCGAAGGTGACGGATGCTTCCGAGTGCGCGAACGCCTCGGACGGCAGGGAGCCGGGCTGCACGCGGATCACACTCAGGCCCGAGTGCAGCACCCCGGTCGTTCCGCGCATCCGGTTCCACCGCTCGATCGCGGCCTCGGCGGTGTACGGCTTGCCGTAGATCTCTCCACCCAGAGCGAACATCGAATCGCCGCCGATCACGACGCCGTCGAAGTCCGGATCCAGGCGCCCCGCCACGTCGGCGGCCTTACGCCGGGCGAGCAGCAGCACGTGTTCGGGCGCAGGCAGGCGGCGGCCCTCGGCGGCTTCCACCTCGGCGACGACCGCGTCCTCGTCGACCGCGGGCGCCAGGGTCTCCGGCTCGATCCCCGCTTGGCGCAGGAGCGCGAGACGGGCGGGCGAGGTGGAGGCGAGGCAGACGCGCATGGCTCCCACCGTAGGGCAGCGCGAACGCCGCGCGGGCGGGCCTCGTCGGCCGGCGTGGGAGGCTGGAGTCATGGATGCGGGAGAGATCGTCGACCTCGAGATCACGGGTGTGGCGCACGGCGGCGTGTTCGTCGCCCGACACGAGGGGCGCGTCGTCTTCGTGCCGGATGCGATCGTGGGTGAGCGGGTGCGCGCCCGACTGACCGATACGCGCAAGTCGTCGTTCTGGCGGGCAGAGACGCTGGAAGTATTGGATGCTTCGCCCGACCGTCGTGCGCACGTCTGGGCGGCCGCCGACATCGACGTCGCCCCCGAGCGGCGCGCGGGCGGCGCGGACTTCGGCCACATCGCGCTGCCGCGCCAGCGAGAGCTCAAACTCGACGTGTTCCGGGACGCGCTGCAGCGCATCGGGAAGTTCGACGACCTCGCGGTCACGATGCAGGAGCCCTCGCCGGGCAGCGACGTGGACGGCACGCCGGCCGCCGAGTCGAGCGACGGCACGGGCTGGCGCACCCGCGTGAGCCTGCACGTCGACGACGCGGGCACGGTGGGCCCGTTCGCCGCTCGCAGCCACACCGTCATCCCCGTCGACGACCTTCCGCTCGCCACTGCCGCGGTCGAGCGCGCCGCGGCGGCGCTGCACGGGGGTGCGGCGGGTCGGATCGACCTCGTGCAGCCCGCCGACGGTCGCGTGCGCGTGATCGCCCGCCCCGACAGCGCCGGGCGCACACCGCCCGCCGCCGAGACCGTGATCGAGCGGGTCGGTGACCGCGAGTTCCGTGTCGACGCCGGTGGGTTCTGGCAGGTGCACCGCCTCGCCGCCCACACCCTGACGCAGCTCGTGACCGAAGAATTGCGGGCGGCGGGTGTGCCGATCGACGCGGATGCCTCCCACCTCGACCTCTACGGCGGGGTCGGGCTGTTCGCTGCGACGCTCGCCGAACTCGGCGGGCCCGCCACCCGGGTCACCTCGATCGAATCCGATCCGCGCGCGACCGAGCACGCGGGGGAGAACCTCGCCGAATGGGTCGGCGCTCGCGCAGAAACGGCCCGGGTCGACCGATACGTCGCTCGCCTGGCGGCGGAAGCATCCGATCGAGAACGGGAGCGGCTGTCGCGCGGCGTCGTGCTGCTCGATCCGCCTCGGGCAGGCGCGGGTCGCGAGGTGGTGGAGAAGATCGCCGCCCTCGCCCCGAACGCCGTGGTCTACGTCGCCTGCGATCCGGTGGCACTCGCCCGCGACCTCCGCACCTTCGCCGACCTCGGCTATGCCGCGCGACGGGGCATCCGAGCCGTCGATCTGTTCCCGAACTCGCATCACGTCGAGGCGGTCACGGTGCTGGAGCGCGACCCCGATACCATGACGGCATGACCCGCGTCGCACTCATCGACGACCACGAGTCGGTGCGTCTCGGCCTGGAAGCCGCGTGCGCGGCCGAGGACTCGACCGCTGTCGTGTTCTCCGGCAGCAATGTGAACGAATATCTGGTGTGGCGGGGGTCGTCCAACCGTTCGCCCGCCGACGTCGTGGTGCTCGATCTGACCCTCGGTGACGGCACCACCGTCTCCGAGAACGTGCAGCGATTGGTCGGCGACGGCTCGAGCGTGCTCATCCACAGCGTGGCCGACCGCCCGGCCGCTGTGCGCGAGGCGCTGTCGGCCGGCGCAGCCGGGATCGTCAGCAAGGCGTCTCCCATCAACGAGGTCCTCGGCGCCGTGCGCACGGTGGCGAGCGGCGAACTGCTGAACAACGTCGAGTGGGCGAGCGCCGTGGAGGGCGACCGAGCCTTCGCCAACGCGCAGCTGTCGGTGCGCGAGCGCGAGGTGCTGCGGCTGTACGCCGCCGGTCTGCCGCTCAAGGTCGTCGCCGAGCGCCTCGGCGTGGCGTATTCGACCGCGAAGGAGAACATCACCCGCGTCCGCGTGAAGTACGTGGAGGTCGGCCGCCCCGCTCCGACGAAGATCGACCTCCGCCTCCGGGCCATGGAGGACGGCATCCTCGGTGCTACCGATGAGAATCCCCATGGCTGATACCGGCGCGTCCGTGCTCGATGAAGCGTGGGGACGCATCCCGCACACGCGGGAGACAACGGACGGCTTCGGCTCATTCACGCGCACGCGCATCGAACGCGTCATCACCCTGCTCGTCGGGCCGGGCTCGGTCGTGATCGGCGGTCAGGCGTTCTTCGCGGCCTTCGGCCCCGGCGAGGAGCGCCCGGGCTGGCACGTGCCCCTGGTGCTGGCGGTGTTCATTCCTCTTGTCGCGATGATCGTCGCTTGCGTCGTCGGTCGCTTCGCGCGGGTCTTCAGCGGGATCTTCGCCGTCACCTACGTCGGGGCGCTCGCGATCTGGCCGCTCGCCACGATGGGTTCGCCGGCGTCGCCCACCGAGCAGCCGTGGATCTTCTACCTGATCAACGTTGCGACGGTGGCCGCGGTCGTCGCCTTCCCTCTCGGTCTGCAGGTCGTCTGGACGATCGGCACGCCTCTGCTGTTCGGCTTCTCCCGCCTGGTGCAGGCGGGCTTCGCCTCCGAGTTCTGGGTGCCCCTGGGCCTCGACGTCTCGTTCACGATCATCCTCGGATCGGTCGTCGTCGTGCTGGGGTGGACCTACCGCACCGTGGCGACCAACGTCGATGAGACCCGCGCACGCGCGGTGACCAGTTATGCGGATGCTGCGGCCGCCGCCGCGACCGAACGCGAGCGCGTCGCTGTGGCCGCCCTGATGCACGACAGCGTGCTCGGTGCCCTCCTCGCCGCGGAACGTGCACGTACGCCTCGGGAGCGCACCCTGGCGGTCAGCATGGCGCGCGAGGCGCTCATGCGTCTCGCTAACGCGGAGAAGGATCCGTGGGAGGGCAGCGACGAGCCCGTCGACGCGACGCATCTCGCCGACGACATCGAGGTGTCCGCCCGCGAACTCGGTGTGGACCTCACCGTCCGCCGCACGCTCGACCCTGACACCCCACGGGTGCCCGGGCGCGTCGCCCGCGCTCTCGTCCTCGCCGCGATGCAGGCCGTCGCCAACGCGGTGCAGCACGCCGACGCCTCGGGGCTGGCGGTCGAACTGCGCGGAAACGGCGAGCCCGCCGGAGTCACCGTGCGCGTCCGCGACGCCGGCCACGGCTTCGAGATGGAACGCATCCCCGACGACCGCTTGGGCATCCGCGGCTCGATCCTCGCGCGCGTCGCCGCGGTCGGCGGCCGCACCGACATCGAATCGGGCCCGCACGGCACGGTCGTCACCCTCGAGTGGGAGAGCGGTGACCGCTGGTGACCGTTCGCGGGATCGTCTCCTCGATCGCCCTCGCCTTCACCGCCTACCTCGCTGCCCGCGGGCTGCTGCTGAGCAGCGACCAGCTCGACCATCCCTGGCTGTTCTACCTGGCACTGCCGCTCTATCTGCTGGTGACCTGGGCCCTGATCTTCCTCGGATCGCGCCCGCAACGCGGGGTGCGGGCCCCGGTCGGTGCGGTACCGCGCACGGTGCTGCCCCTGTGGGCGGCTGTCGCGGCCCTCGCCGTCGCCGTGGTCGTGCCGAACGCGGTCATGTACGCGGTGTTCCCGAGTGCCCGCGCCGAACCGTTCGCCACGTGGGTGATCGGAGGTATCGGTGCGCTCATGACGATCGTCATGGTGCGTCGCCGACCGATCGTCGCCTGGGCCGGCATCGCGCTGATGTCGCTCTCGGTGATGGCGTGGCTCGGTCCGCTCGCGGCCCTGAGCCTGGGCCTGCCCGGCTCCCTGGTGTGGGTCGCCGCCGCGCAGCTGCTGATGTTCGCCCTCGACCGCGCCGCACGCGACACCGCTCGTCTCGCCGAACTGCAGCAGGCGGCCTCCGCGTGGCAGGCCTCGCAGGCGGGCCGGCAGCGCGAGCGGCGCGTGCAGGTGCAGCGGGCGCTGCAGGCGGCAGGACCCATCCTCGGCCGCACGATCGAGACCGGTGGCAATCTCCGCCCCGACGAGCGTCTGGAGGCGCGCCTGGCCGAGGGACGCCTGCGTGATGAACTGCGCGGCCGACGGCTGCTCGACGACGGCGTGCGCGCCCAGCTCGAGGCCGTCCGCCGCCGCGGCATCGCGGTGACAATGTTCGACGAGGGCGGCCTGGACGGCATCGACGACGACGCCCTCACCTCTGTCCGCGCCGAACTCGCCGAAACCCTGCGCGACGCGTCCTCGACGCGGCTGATCATCCGCACCTCGCCGCACGAGCAGATCGCGGTCACCGTGGTGGGCCGCTCGGGCGATGGCGAGAGCCTGTCCGACGAGGACAGCGTCGATCTCTGGCGCGAGATCCGCCGACCGGACTGAGCCGGCCCCCTCCTCTCCCACCATCCCGGTAGGGGGAGGGGGTCCGGGACGGTGGGAGAAGGAGAGGCGAGGGGCGGCGAAAACGCACGCCCCTCGCCCGGCGAACGGTTACCCGAAAACCGCCCGCGGGACCGAACCTGGCTCAGAGAGCAGGTCGGCCGAACGCGTAGATACGCGTTCCAGCTCCTCCAGTATGCGAGAGTCGCAAGGGCCCGTCTGTAGGTATTTCGGGGGACATTTCTGGACCCCGGCCAACAGCCGGATCAGCCGCTGAAGCCGCCCCAGCCGCGCTCGCGCGCGAGGGGCTGGCGAAGCCCTCGGGCAGTCACGTCCCACCGCGATCGAACGGGGGCGATCTCGGCGCAGTCCGCGGGGGATTCCTCGAGATAGGCCTCCCCGACGACGGCGATCAGGGCGGCGAGTTCCGCGGCCGTGGGATCGCCGCGGAGCACCTCGACGGAGGGCGCGGGGACAGCGTCGTTCATCGCAGCGTCATCGAACGCAGCGTCATCGATCGCAGTGTTATGGATCACAGCGGGATGTTCCCGTGCTTCTTGGCGGGCATACTGGCGCGCTTGCCGCGGAGGGCGCGCAGCGCCTTCGCGATCGACACGCGCGTCTGCGCCGGCTCGATGATGCCGTCGAGCTCGCCGCGTTCGGCGGCCAGGAACGGCGAGGCCACGTTGTAGGTGTATTCGTTCGCGAGGCGGGTGCGCACCGCGGCGACGTCTTCGCCGGCCGCCTCCGCCCGCTTGATCTCACCGCGGTAGAGGATGTTCACGGCGCCCTGGCCGCCCATCACCGCGATCTCGGCCGTCGGCCACGCGAGGTTGACGTCGGCGCCCAGCTGCTTGGAGCCCATCACGATGTAGGCGCCGCCGTAGGCCTTGCGCAGGATCACGGTCACGAGCGGCACGGTTGCCTCGGCGTAGGCGTAGAGCAGCTTCGCGCCGCGGCGGATGACGCCGGTCCACTCCTGGTCGGTTCCGGGCAGGTAGCCGGGCACGTCGACGAGGGTGACGATCGGCACGGAGAACGCGTCGCAGAAGCGCACGAACCGGCTCGCCTTCTCGCCCGCGTCGATGTTGAGCGTGCCCGCCATCTGCGAGGGCTGGTTGGCGATGATGCCGACGGTGCGGCCCTCGATGCGTCCGAAGCCGATCACGATGTTCGGGGCGAACAGCGGCTGCACCTCGAGGAACTCGCCGTTGTCGACCAGTCCGGAGATCACCTCATGGATGTCGTACGGCTGGTTCGGCGAGTCGGGGATCACGAGGTTGAGCGAGCGATCAGCATCCGTCGTCTCGAACTCGAAACCGCTCTCGTAGACGGGAGCTTCCGCCATGTTGTTGTCGGGCAGATAACCGAGCAGGGTGCGCGCGTAATCGATCGCGTCGTCCTCGTCTTCGGCGAGGTAGTGCGCGACGCCGGAGCGGGTGTTGTGCGTGTAGGCGCCGCCGAGTTCTTCCATGCCGACGTCCTCGCCGGTGACGGTCTTGATCACGTCGGGGCCGGTGACGAACATCTGGCTGGTCTTGTCGACCATGATCACGAAGTCGGTGAGGGCAGGCGAGTACACCGCGCCGCCGGCAGCCGGGCCCATGATGAGGGAGATCTGCGGGATGACGCCCGAGGCCGCGGTGTTGAGGCGGAAGATCTCGCCGTACTTGCCGAGCGCGATCACGCCCTCCTGGATGCGCGCGCCCCCGGAGTCGAGGATGCCGATGATGGGGATGCCGCTGCGCAGCGCCAGTTCCTGGACCTTGATGATCTTGTTGCCGGCCGCTTCGCCGAGCGAGCCGCCGAAGGTGGAGAAGTCCTGCGCGTAGACGGCGACCGTGCGGCCGTGGATGGTGCCGGTGCCCGTGACGACGGAGTCGCCGAAGGGCCGGGACTTGTCCATGCCGAACGCGGTTGTGCGGTGGCGCACGTACTCGTCGAGCTCGACGAAGCTGCCGGGGTCGACGAGCATCTCGATGCGCTCACGCGCGGTGAGCTTGTGCTTCGCGTGCTGTTTGGCTTGCGCGGCCGCCTCGGCGTCGACCACGGCCTCCTGGTACCTCGCGCGAAGGTCGGCGATCTTGCCGGCGGTGGTCGAGTGGTCGGGCTGCTCTGTCACGGGTTCCACCCTATCGGCGGGCTCCGCCGGGCCCTTGGAGGGTCGGCACAATCGCGCGCCGGATCCCCTGTGGCAGCCCTCCACCTCCCCGCCCTCGGGAGGGCCGGGCTCCCGGTGAGAGGAGGAGTTTCGGCTGAGAGGAGGAGGTTTCCCGGCGAGAGTTCCTCCGCTCAGCCGATTCTCCTCGCGGGCGCAGAAAAGGGCGGGGGCGGATGCTGCGATCTCAAGCGCGAGGGGCGAGGTGCAGCCCCTGGGCCATCGCCCGCAGGATCTCCGCCTCGACCCGCGGCCATTCATTGATCACCTGGTGGTAGTCGTAGCGCAGCACGGTGTATCCGGCGAGACGAAGCGAGCGGTCGTGACCGATGTCGGATCGCCGCTGGCGGGCGTCCGAGTGGTGCTCGAACCCGTCGATCTGCAGCACGAGGCGCGCGCCGACTAGTCCGTCCACCGGGCGGCCTCCGATCACGACCTGCTGCAGCACACGGACGCCGATGCGGCCGAGGCGTCGTACCGCGAGCGACTCGAGACCCGAGTCCGAAGAGCGTCCGGCTTCCTCGCACAGACGGCGCGCTGTGTCTCCCCGCCAAGCGATCGCCTCCAGTGTGGGGCGGTCGACGAGCCCCTTGTTGAGGGCCGACTCCCAGACGGAGAGCGCGTCCTCGAAGACCATGCATGTTGCTGACAGCGCCAGGATGTTCTCGATCGCGTCAACCAAGTTCCGCGCCGGGCGGGTGACCACCCCGCGGGAGTAGTGCCGATGTGTGCCGTCCGTTGCGACCGAGGAGTGCGGGGGCAGTGCGAGGTGTATCGCGGTGCTCGTTCCCGGGCGCCACAGGTTCAGTGCCGCGGCACCGGACCCGCAGGTGAGGCATCCGCCCAGCTGCGCTGCGGCGATGTAGTCCGCGGGCGCATCGGCGGCAACGATCCATTGCCGGCGAAGCAGCAGCAATCCTTCGTTCTTCGCCGCTCGGCGAACAGCATCCGCACGCCACCCGCGCTCGAGCAGGTCATCGCGATGGAGATAGATCCCCCCGCGAAGCAGCGGTCGAAGCCCCGGTTTCCTGATGGCCATGGCCCAGCATCCGATGTCCGTCCTCGGCGTGGTGGCCGTCGGTGAAGGTCTGCGTGGTCCAGGATCGTCTGACCCGCTGGGGAGGAGACGTTTCAGCCCTGCCGACAGGAGGAGCCTCGGGCGAGCAGAGGACTGGCCCGAGCAGTTTCTCCTCCAGCCGGCCGAAAGTCCTCCGGAAGGAGGTATGAAACGACCGGTGCCGGAGCGTGGGTGTCAAGAGTGGATGCTGGGCCGCAGGCCCCGCGTAATGTTTCGGGCATGCCGATCCGCGCCGAAGGGTATCCGCTCACCGCCGCAGTCAGCCCTCGACTGCAGGTGGTGGAGACGACCGATTCCACGAATGCCGACGTGGTGGCCGCAGCATCCGCCGACCTCGACGGCTGGCCGCATCTGTCGACCCTCGTCACTACCGACCAGCGGGCCGGACGCGGGCGCCTCGACCGCGCGTGGACCGCCCCTCCCGGCACGGCGCTGGCCATCTCGGTGCTGGTGCGCGTCGGGGCCCTGCCCATCGCCGCGCGCGGGTGGATCCCGCTGATCGCGGGCGCCGCCATGACCCGCGCGGTCGCCGCGCAGCTGCTCGGCACGGGCAACACCGCCGGCCTCAAGTGGCCCAACGACGTGCTCGTCGACGGGGCCAAGATCTGCGGCATCCTGGCCGAAGCCCTGCCCGGTACCTTCGACGCGGTCGTGATCGGCGCCGGCGTCAACACCCGCATGACCCCCGCCGACCTGCCGGTCACCACCGCGACGTCGTTCGCAGCGCTCGGCCTGGAATGCGATGACGACCGACTGATGGCGTCGTACCTGACCGCCCTCGACGAGCAGCTGACCGCCCTGATCGCTGCGGGAGGGGATGCTGCCGCCTCCGGCGTGCTCGGCGAGGTCGAGGCGCTGTGCCTCACGCTCAGCAGCGAGGTCTCGGTCTCGCTCCCCGACGGCTCGACCCTGGTCGGCCACGCCCAGCGCATCGACGGCGACGGGCGCCTCGTCGTGATCTCGGGCGATGTCGAGGTCGCCGTCGCCGCGGGCGACGTGACGCACGTGCGCTGAAACCGCAGGTCATCGCGCGACACGCCCGGGCGCCAGAGCGCCCCGAAGACCTCCGTCGGCATCAGAATAAGAGCGTGACCCAGCCGAGTACCGTGGGTGGGCGCCCGCTCATGCCGGCGCCCGGCGCGCCGACGCCCGAGTTGCGGGTGGCGCGGTTCCGGCCCCGGGCATCGCGGCTGTTCCTCTCGGCCCTCGTGCTGATCGCCGTGGCCGGAGCGACGGGGTTCTTATACAGCAACCTGCCCGAGCCGTTCGCCGATTGGATGCTGCTCACCGCCGCCGGGGTGATCGTGCTGCTGCTGGTGGTGCTGCCTTACATCAGCTGGCTCGCTCACACCTACACGATCACCACGCGCCGCGTCATCGCGCGCGAAGGCGCGTTCGGCTCGCGTCGCCGCGAGCTCACCCACGTTCGCGGCTATACCGTGCAGGTGCGCCGTGGCGTCTTCCAGCGGATCGCGGGAGGCGGCACCCTGGTGCTGTCGAACGGGATGGACGCGGCTCTGCGCCTCCGACGCGTGCCCAATGTCGACCTCGTGTACGAAGTGCTCGTCGACCAGGTCGAGGTCAACCAGATCCTGGCGCACCGCGACGCGCAGTCCCTCCCGATCGGCTCCGCTCCCGCCTGAGTTCCCGTCTGTGATCATCGCGCGCGGTTGCGCGATGATGGAGGGGTCGAAAGGGGTGGCATGGCGCTGCGAGTCGGAGTTATCGGGGGCGGACAACTGGCGCGGATGATGATCGCGCCCGCCGTTGAGCTCGGTGTCGAACTGCGCGTGCTCGCCGAGGAGCCCGGCATGGCCGCGGCGCTCGCCGCCACCGCCGTGGGCGACTACCACGACGTCGACACGGTGCTCGCCTTCGCCCGTGACGTCGACGTCATCACCTTCGACCACGAGCACGTGCCGCAGCACGTCCTGACGGCACTGGAGCAGGACGGCGCGGCGGTGCGGCCCGGATCCGCGGCGCTCGCCGTCGCGCAGGACAAACTCGTCCTGCGCGCGCGCATGGCCGAGCTCAGGGTGCCGCAGCCGGAGTGGGCGGCGGTCTCCGACGCCACCGAACTGCAGCGCTTCATCGACGAGCACGGCGGCCGGGCGGTCGTGAAGACCCCCCGCGGCGGGTACGACGGCAAGGGTGTGCGCGTCGTGACCGCGGCGACCGAAGCCGCCGACTGGTTCACCGCTCTGAACGAAGACGCCCGGGGCGGCATGCTGCTGGTGGAAGAACTGGTGCAGTTCCGCCGGGAACTCGCCCAGCAGGTGGCGCGCCGCCCTTCCGGGGAGACGCGCGTGTACCCGCTGGCGGAGACCGTGCAGCGCGGAGGCGTCTGCGCCGAAGCGATCGCGCCGGCGCCGGGCGCCACCGAGCAGTTGGTCCGCGCCGCCGCCGACCTCGGGGTCCTGATCGCCGAGGCGCTGGGGGTGACCGGGATGCTGGCGGTCGAGCTGTTCGAGACCGGAGACGGTCGCATCCTCGTCAACGAGCTGGCCATGCGGCCGCACAACAGCGGTCACTGGAGCCAGGACGGCGCCGTCACGGGTCAGTTCGAGCAGCACCTGCGCGCGGTGCTCGACCTCCCCCTCGGTGACACCGCGGCCACGCAGCCGTGGGCGGCGATGGTGAACATCCTCGGCGGTCCGACCGAAGGATCGATGGACGCGCGGATCGGCCCCGCCATGGCGGGGCACCCGCACGCGAAGATCCACACCTACGGCAAGGCTCCGCGACCGGGCCGCAAGGTGGGGCACGTCAACGTAGCCGGGGACGACCTCGACGACGTCGTGTACGAAGCTCGAGCGGCAGCATCCGTCTTCCTCGACTGAGCCTGCTCAGCCTTCGCCGCTGACCTTGTCGGCCGAGATGGTGAGGATGATGCGCTGCTGGTCGCGTCCGCCGTACCAGGGGTAGGGACGGCCGGTGTACTTCTGCGAGAGGGCGTCGATGTTCTCGGCACCGCCCTCGGTGGTCATCGAGATCACGCGGCCGCGCACCTGGATGTAGCGGAACGGGTTCGCCGGATCCTGGATCGCGAGGGCGACACGGGGGTCGCGCTCGACGTTGCGCACCTTCACGAAGCCGACGACCGTGTTGATGATGACGTTCTCGCCGTCGGTGCCCACCCAGGTCTCGGTCACCTGCGGCGAGCCGTCGGGCATGATCGTCGAGAGGAAGCAGGGGCTCGGCTTGTTCAGCAGGTCGAGCAGCGCATCGGGAAGCGTCACGGGGTCTCCTCAGGGGTGTGACTCCCAGTCTCGCCGCTCGGATGCTGCTCGGTCGCGTCGGCGAGCATGTCGCGCACGATGTTCACCACGCGATCGGCGTGACGCATGTGGATGTTGTGGAAGCGGTCGCCCGAAAGCTCATGCGTCGCCCGCGGGTACCGCGCCGCGACGGCATCGTGGAGACGGATCCAGCCGCGACCGTACGTGCCGCTCGTGACGAGGGCGACGGGCAGGTCGCCGAGCGATGCGCCGTCGGCCGCGAACTCACGTGCGGCTGCCGTCGCGCCGGGCAGAACGGCCCGCATCTCGGCGACCGCCTCGCCGACGAACAGCGCGTGCACCGCCCGCTGCCAGTCGCGGCGCGCGGCGGGACCGAGCTGCCGCCAGAACGGCCCGCGCCCCGGGTAGTAGGGCAGCACGTTGCCGCTGACCAGGCGACCGAACACCGCGCCAGGAAGGAGTCGGCGCACCAGCGCGATGCTGCCGACGTAGAGGCGATACCCGGGGCGGCGGAGCACGTCGAGCTGGAGCGTCTCGGGGGTCGCGTCCAGTAGCACAAGGCCGGCGACGCGCTGGGGATGCCGGGCGGCGTGGACGCGGGCCAGCAGCGCGCCGAAGGAGTGGCCCACGAGAAGCACGCGGCTGTCGGGCGCGGTCGCGGCCAGCACCGCGTCGAGTTCGGCCAGGAAACCTTCGAGGGTGCGCGGCGGACCCGGTTCGCTCGCGCCGATCCCCGCCCGCTCGTAAGCGAGCACCCGCGACTGCCGCGAGAGCAGGGTCTGCACGGGCAGCCAGGAGCGCACGGTGTCGCCGGCGCCGGTGAGCAGCACGATGACCGGTTCGCCGGCGGTCGAGGCCCCGACGTCGAACACCTCCACGCGCCGACCGCCCACCGTGACGAGCGCGGGGGTGAGCGGGGAGAACGGGGCGTGTGCGGAGTCCATCGCGTCGCAGTCTACGAAGAGCGGATGCTGCGCCGCCGCGGCCGGCGCTCCTCCGGAACGGCCCGGGCCAGGGCGGGCCGCGTCATTGCGGCGATCTTGCAGAGTTGCCGCCTAGCCTGGGGGCGTGACCCGACCGCTTCACTCTTCCGACGCGCCCGTGGTCGGCGTCGTCATGGGCTCCGACTCCGACTGGCGCGTCATGGCCGACGCTTCCCAGGCGCTCACCGACTTCGGTATCGCTCACGAGGTCGAGGTGGTGTCGGCTCACCGCACCCCCGACAAGCTCATCCGCTACGGTCGCGAGGCCCGCGCGCGGGGCCTGCGCGTGATCATCGCGGGCGCCGGCGGCGCCGCGCACCTGCCCGGGATGCTCGCATCCGTCACCGCCCTTCCCGTCATCGGGGTGCCCGTGCAGTTGGCCACCCTCGACGGCCTCGACTCGCTGCTGAGCATCGTGCAGATGCCCGCCGGCATCCCCGTCGCGACCGTCTCGATCAACGGCGCACGCAATGCCGGCTTACTGGCCGCCCGCATCCTCGGTTCCGCGGACGCCGACCTCGCCGACCGGGTCGAAGCCTTCGCCCGTGACCTCGAGGGTCAGGTCGAGGAGAAGAACCGTCGTCTGAAGGACTCCCTGTGAGCGTGATCTCGGCGCCGCGCCACCACCGGCCCGTGCAGCCCCGCCTCATCGAGACGCGCCCGCTGCGCAACCCCGATCTCGCCTCGGCGAACATGATGACGCGGCGCGGCTGGTGGCTCGTCGCCCTCAACTTCCTGTTGCCCGGGTCGGCGCAGGTGCTCGCCGGCAGCCGCAAGCTCGGCCGCTTCGGTCTGGGCGCGACCGTCTTCCTCTGGGCGTTGCTCATCCTCGCTGGGCTCTGCGCGCTGCTCTGGCCGGCCGGGGCGTTCTCGATCGTTGCCGGACTGTGGATCCCCGCGCCGCTGTCGCTGCTTCGCCCGGTGCCGTTACTCCTCATCCAGGCCCTCTTCATCGCCTATGCCGTGCTCTGGATCGTGCTGACGATCGACACCCTGCGCCTCGTGAAGCTCGTCAAGGCGAAGCCGCTGTCGCGGATCGGCATCCCTGTGCTCGCCCTCGTGCTCGTCGCGGTCTCCTCCTCCGCCGCCGCCTACGGGGCCCAGGTGACGGGGTCCACGCGCGAGGCACTGAGCTCCATCTTCGGATCGTCGGCGGAGGTCGTGCCACCGTCCGACGGGTACTACAACATCCTGCTCTTGGGCGCGGACAGCGGCGAGGGCCGCGACTCGATGCGGTTCGACAGCATCTCGGTCGTCTCCGTCAACGCCGATACCGGCGCCACCACGATCACCGGTATCCCGCGCGATCTCGGACATTTCCCCTTCTCCGAGGGGCCGATGAAGACGCTCTATCCCGACGTCCACACCGGCAAGTCCGACCCGAACTGCGGTTGGGGGAGCGGCATCAACCAGCTGCGCACCGAGGTCGAGGTGTGCCGCGATGGCGATTCGCTGTACCCCGACGCCCGCGACAACAACTCCGAGCCGGGTGTCGAGGCGACGAAGGACGCCGCCGAGGGTCTGCTCGGCATCGAGATCCCCTATTACGTCTTCATCGACATGCACGGCTTCGCTGAGATGGTCGATGCACTCGGCGGCGTCGACATCACGGTCGACGAGCGTCTGCCCGAGGGCGGCGGTCCCCGTTACAGCGGAGAATCCGCTGAAGAATGGGCCTCGGGCTGGATCGAGGCCGGACCCCAGCACATGGACGGTGACACGGCGCAGTGGTACGCGCGGTCGCGCTACACGACCAGCGATTTCGACCGCATGCGGCGACAGCGTCAGCTGCAGGAGGCGATGATCGCGCAGTTCACTCCGCAGACCGTCCTCACGCGCTACCAGGGAGTCGCCGCGGCGACGTCGAACCTCATGCAGACCGATCTGCCGCAGGGATTGCTCCCCATGCTCGCGGATCTCGCTCTGAAGGCGAAGGAGCAGCCGGTCACCACGATCGAGCTGACCCCTGACGGTGCCGGAGTCGATCAGGACAAGCCCAACGTCGCTGCCGTGCAAGAAGTCATCCGCGCTGCCCTGCACCCGCCGACGGCGGAGCCGAGCCCGTGAGTGTCGCCCTCCGCGTGGTGCTCGACCAGCTGGTCTCCCCGAGCTCGCCGGTGCTGGCCGAAGCATCCCGGCAACTGACGAACGCCCTCATCGCGACGGCGCCGACGGGGTGCGTCGTGGACGGCATCGTCCCCGCTCCCGGATTGGGGGAGACGGATGCCATCGGGCTCGCCGAGGTGCAACGGCTCGCCCTTGCGCGGCGCGAGCTGGCGGCGTCATGGCAGTTCGGCATCGCTCCCGGTATCGGGAAGGGCATGATCCACTCGCCGACGCTGCTGGCCCCGCTCGTGCGCCACGACCGCGTCAACGACACCCATCAGGTCGTCGCGACGCTCTGGGATCTGCGCGCGTGGGAGGCCCCTGACACCCTGTCGAAGCCCGACGTGTTGTGGCACCGCGCGATGCTGCGGCGCGCCGAGCGGCACGCCGACGCGATCGTGGTGCCCTCGCATGCGATGGCCGATGCCCTGGCGAAGCTCGGCAAGTTCGGCCGGCGGATCCGGGTCATCGCGGGGGCCGCGCCAGAGGGATATCGCGTGCCCGGCGACGTCGTCGGGCGGCTGAGAGCCCTCGACCTGCCCACCTCGTTCATCGCCCTGTCGGGCGGCCGCGCAGCATCCGATGGCCTTGCCGCAGGATTCCGCGCCGTCGTGGAGTCAGGGGAGAGCGCCGACGTCGTGGTGCTCGACTGCCCGGCCGGAGCCGAGCCCGCCGTGGCCGACATCGCCGCGGCCGCCGGGCTGCCCGAGGGGCGCGTGCACGCCCGCGGGGCACTCGACGCTTGGGACCGCGCCGCCGTGCTGGGGTCGGCGATGGCGTTCGTCGCCCCGTCCGAGCGGACGGACTGGCCGTGGCGGGTCGTGGAGGCGCTGACCGTCGGCATCCCAGTGGTCGCCGCCGACTCGCCCGCGCACCGCGAGGTGCTGGCCGACGCGGGGCTCATCGTGGCGCCGGCCGACTTGGGTGCCGCGGTGGCCCAAGCCGTGGGTGAGACCTCCGACCGCTTGCGGGTTCTATCCACCGACCGCGCGCAGGGCTTCTCGTGGCGCGAGGCCGCCGAGCAGGTGTGGCAGCTGCACGCCGAGCTGTAGGCCGACCCTATGCTCGAGGACATGTCTGCTCGCGTCGGTATCGTCGTCCGTACCCGCAAGCGGCCGGCGTTTCTCGCTCGTGCTCTGGCAGACATCGCCGCCCAGCGATTCGAGGACTGGCAGATCGTCGTGGTCAACGATGGTGGCGACCCGGGCGAAGTCGACCAGGTCATCGCCGAGTCGGATGCTTCCGCACAAACGACCGTGATCCACATCCCGCCGGGGGAGGGCGGGCGTTGCATCGCCGCCAACCGGGGGATCCGCGCAACGAATGCCGAGTTCGTCGTGCTGCACGATGACGACGACCGGTGGCACCCTGATTTCCTCGACGTCACCGTGGCCGCGCTCGACACCCATCCGGTGGATGCCGGCGTCGCCACCGCGACCGAGATCGTCTACGAGGTCGAGCGCGACGGCGCCTGGGTCGAGAGTGGCCGAGTGCGCTTCTGGGCCGACATGGAGCGGATTTCGCTCAGCGAAATGCTTCAGGTCAACCGCGCCGTACCGATCTCGATGCTCTACCGCCGTGCCGTACATGACGAGGTCGGCTGGTACGACGAGTCTCTCGACGCGGTCGAGGACTGGGAGTTCTACCTGCGCGTGCTGGCGAAGCATCCGATCGGCTTCATCGGCGAGCGCGTGCTGGCCTATTGGACGCAACGCCCCCAGGCGTCGGGGGCCGAAGCGAACAGCATGTTCGACCTCGCGTCCGAACACCGACGAGACGATCAGCTCGTGCGCGATCGCGCCCTGGCCGAGTGGGTCGAGCGTGAGGGGCTGGGCCTTCCGCTGTACCTCGCGGGCAGGGAAGCCCGCCTTCTCGAACGACTCGACGAGCTCGACCGCCGGCTCGATGAGCAGGATCGGGCGCTGCTCGATGGGATGCGCCACGAGATCGATGCGCACCAGCCCGTGATGTCACGCGTGCGTCGGCTGCGAGAGCGGCTCCGCCGCCGCTGAGATCGTTATGCGCGTCGGCGCGCGTTCTGGGCGTTCATACATCAAACTGTCAACATGAGGTTCAAAGTTGTGCGTCCCGGTCGCCTTCGTCTCGGGGTAGCGAGCGCCCTGTGTGCCGGTGTCTTGCTGTTGGCCGCCTGCGGGACACAGCCCGGCGGCGCTTTGGCAACGCCGAGCGCGAGCTCCTCGGCCGGTGAGCCCAGCCCGACCGCAAGCCAGTCGCCCGCATCAACGCCGACCGCGCCTGTGCCGTCGCCGAGTCCCTCGGGCAGTGCCTCGACCCCGGTCACGCCCGCAGTGGGGGAAGTCTTGGTCGTGACAGCGAACCTCTCGGGCTCCACGCTCGAAGTCACCGGCATGGTGCCTGGCGTGAGTGAGTCGAACGGCACCTGCACCCTGGAGCTGCTGGAGTCCGGAGCGTCCACCACGGTGAGCGGCACGGAGGGCAACGGCGTCACGTATTGCGGTGTCATGTCGCTCTCGGTCCCATCTGAATCCCTCACCTCGGGAAGCTTCCAGATCAGTTACCAGTCCGCGTCGACGCAAGCGCAATCCGCTGTCACCGCCCTGGGGTCCGCAGAGTGACTCCGCAACGAAGGCGGTTGCGATCCTGGATGGGTCTGCTCGCGGTATTCGCGTCTGCTGTCGCACTCCTCGTATCGTTGCCGGCCACGGTAGCCCCTGTCCCTTCGAGCGAAGCGGCTGTGGCTTCGGACTTCAACCCCGGCAATATCATCAGCGATCAACTGTTCTATGACTCTCAGGCGTTGGACGCGAACGGGGTGCAGAGCTTTCTCAATCGCCAGGTGCCGAATTGCCGCGCCGGCTACACCTGTCTCAAGGATTATCGGCAGAACACCGATAACCGCGCTGCCGACCGGTATTGCAACGGTTACACCGGCCGGTCGAGCGAGTCCGCCGCGCAGATCATCGACAATGTCGCGCGCTCCTGCGGAATCAGCCAGAAGGTGTTGCTGGTGCTGCTGCAAAAAGAGCAGTCACTCGTGACCTCGACCTGGCCGGAAGCAGGACAGTATTCTGCGGCGACGGGTCAGGGATGCCCAGACACGGCCCCGTGCGACAAGGCAACCGCGGGCTTTTTCTACCAGGTCTACTACGCCGCCCGACAGTACGAGATCTACCGGCTGACTGCGTCCTCCTGGGGCTATCAGGCGGGGCGATGGAACAACATCCTGTACCACCCCGATTCTTCCCGGAGGTGCGGTTCGGCGCGCGTATACATCGAGAACCAGGCGACAGCTGGGCTGTATATCTATACGCCGTACACGCCGAACACGGCGGCCCTGAACAACCTTTACGGCACGGGTGACAACTGCTCCGCGTACGGCAACCGCAACTTCTGGCGGCTCTACACCGATTGGTTCGGCTCAACTCAGACGCCGGCGGTCAACCAGTCCCCCTTCGGGAGTCTTGATATCGTGCGAGGGGCGCCCGGCGGAGTGCAGGTCAGTGGGTGGGCCGTGGATCCGGAAACCTCTTCGTCGATCGAGGTGCATACCTACGTGAACGGCGTCGGCGTCGCGGTCCGAGCAGAGGGAAACCGTCCCGATGTGGGCGCGGCTTACCCCCAGCTCGGATCGCAGCATGGCTTCGACCTACGCATACCTGTCCCAGCGAGCGGGAGCTATGAGGTCTGCTCGTTCGCTATCAATGTCGGAGTCGGAGGGAACACTCTCCTCGGTTGCCGCACGGTAACAGCTCTCGTGGGGTCGCCGGTTGGTTCCATCGACAGAATCGAGGGGATAGACGGCGGAATCTCGCTTCAAGGCTGGGCTTTTGACCCAGATAGTCCGGACCCAATCGAAGTGCACGCGTACGTTGACGACGCAGGAACCCCGTTCGTCGCTAATGGTGCCCGCCCCGACGTTGCCGCTGCCTATCCGGGCTGGGGCGGCCAGCACGGTTTCGACACCGTCCTGCCCGCTTCGCGCGGTGCTCACCAGCTTTGCCTCTTCGCCATAAACGTCAAGTCGGGCGAGACGCTCAACATGACTTGTGAGGAGGTCGTGGTACCGGGCATCCCGTTTGGAAGCCTTGACACCGTGACCGTTCAAGGGGGGAAAGTCCGGGTGGACGGATGGGCTATCGATCCCGACATTACGACTCCCATTGAAGTTCACGTCTATGTCCGCGGCGAGGGGTCCGCCCACATCGCGTCCGTTTCCAGGCCGGACGTCGCGCGAGCATATCCCGGGTCCGGAGCTAACCACGGATTCTCCGCGACGGTGGCGGCCCCGGTAGGGAAATCGGACGTCTGCGCCTTCGCGATCAACGACGCGGCTGGGGGACACACGCTTCTCGGATGTCGCTCGATAACAGTTACGGATGCGGCGCCAATTGGGTCCATTGACGTCGTGAGTGCCACACCCGGGACGATTAACGTGGCGGGCTGGGCGCTGGATCGTGACACCGGGAAAGAGCCTACGGCTGTCCACATCTATGTGGATGGTGTGGGGATCGCGAAGGTGGCAGACCTGTCTCGAATGGACGTCGCAGCGGCTTACCCTGCGGGGGGTGATCGTCACGGGTTCTCGACGAGCATCCCGAGTCAGTCAGGGAGAAAGTCGGTCTGCGTCTGGGCCATCAACGAGAAATCATCAGGGGCGAACACATTGCTCGGTTGTCGAGACGCCATCGTCCCGTAAATGAATCTGTTTGAGCTGGTGCTACCTATCTGTGTTTCACAGCCTCAAGGTATGTCACGAGAGATGACCCGCTGTCTCGCAGTGCGCCTCCCTTGGACTCAATCTTCTTGAGCGAGAGCAAACTGTTGCTCGGTCGTGGTGCGACGGGGCCTTTGGCGTTGGCGAAGTAGTCGGCGGTCGATACGGGTGTGACGCGGTCGGGGTCGTGGCCGGTGAGTCGGTAAACCTCGCGGGCGATGTCGTACCAGGTGGTGGGTTCGCCGGTGTTGGTGACGTTGTAGATTCCGGGTTCGGCGTGCATGTTGAGGAGGTGTGCGATGGCGTCGGCGAGGGTGGTGGTGAAGGTGAGGCGCCCGGTTTGGTCGTTGACGACGGTCGGGTTGACGCCCTTCGCGGCGAGGGTGGCCATGGTGCGGACGAAGTTGTTGCCGTCGCCGATGACCCAGCTGGTGCGGATGATGTAGTGCCGGGAGACGGTGGCCACGATCGCGTCGCCGGCGGCTTTGGTTTGTCCGTACACGCCGAGGGGGCTGACTGGGTCTTCCTCCGTGTATTCGCCGTGTTTGGTGCCGTCGAAGACGTAGTCGCTGGAGACGTGCACGAGGGTGATGCCGTTGGCGGTGGCGATGCGGGCGAGGTTGGTGATGGCGGTGACGTTGCCGGCCCACGCGGCGGTTCTGCCGTCGGGGGTTTCGGCTGTGTCGACGGCGGTGTACGCGGCAGCGTTGATGATGGTCGAGTAGTCCCGCCACCGCCGCGCCGTGCCCAGGTTCGGGTCGGTGAGGTCGAGGTCTGCGCGGGTGGCGTATTCGATATGGGGGGCGTCACCGAAGGTGTCGCGAAGAGCGCGGCCGAGTTGCCCGTTGGCGCCGGTGATCAGGATCTTCGCGGGGGTCATGGGGACCACGTCGGCGAGGCGCGGGTGCGCGAGGTCTTTCGCGCTGATCTCCACCTGGTCCAGCGGGATGGGCCAGGTGATGGCGGCGGTTTCGTCTGCGAGGTTGAGGAAGGTGTAGGAGGCGGTGGGGGACCAGTGGTCGTTCACCAGATACGTGTACGCGGTGTCCGGCTCCAGGGTTTGGTAGGAGTTGCCGACACCGCGGGGGACGAAGATCGCTTTAGAGGGGTCCAGTTCGGTGGTGTACACGGCACCGAAGGTGTCGCCCTCGCGGAGGTCGACCCAGGCGCCGAAGATCCGCCCGGTCGCGACGGAGACCCATTTGTCCCAGGGTTCGGCGTGGATACCGCGGGTGGTGCCGGCGGCATCGTTGAAGGAGATGTTGTTCTGCACCGGCCCGAAATCCGGCAGCCCCAGCGCGGTCATCTTCTCCCGCTGCCAGTTCTCCTTGAACCACCCCCGCGCGTCGCCGTGGACGGGCAGGTCGAACACGACCAGGCCGGGGATGGTGGTCTCGGTGACACCGAGGGGTTTCGAGAACTCGATCACGGTCACTGTCCCTTGGTGGCGTAGAAGGCTTCGACGCCGTCTTTCGCGCCGGCCCACCAGGCCTCGTTCTCGCGGTACCAGTCGATCGTCGCGGCAAGGCCCGCGTCGAAGTCCCGGTATTGGGGGGCCCAGCCGAGTTCGGTGCGGAGTTTGGTGGAGTCGATCGCGTACCGCATGTCGTGACCGGCCCGGTCGGTGACGTGGTCGTAGGCGTCCGCGGGCTGGCCCATCAGGGTGAGGATGAGTTCCACGACGGTTTTGTTGTCTTTTTCCCCGTCCGCGCCGATCAGGTACGTCTCCCCGATGACACCCTTGTCGAGGATGGTGAGGACCGCGGAGGAGTGATCGTCGGCGTGGATCCAGTCGCGGACGTTCTCCCCGGCGCCGTAGAGCTTGGGGCGGATCCCGCGGATCACGTTCGTGATCTGCCGGGGAATGAACTTCTCCACATGCTGATACGGGCCGTAATTGTTGGAGCAGTTCGAGATCGTGGCCTGCACCCCGAAGGACCGCACCCACGCCCGCACCAACAGGTCGCTGCCGGCCTTCGTGGAGGAGTACGGGGAGGAGGGGTTGTAGGGGGTGTTCTCGGTGAACCGGGCGGGGTCATCGAGCTCGAGGTCCCCGTAGACCTCGTCGGTCGAGATGTGGTGGAAGCGGGTGCCGTGCTTCCGGGCCGCCTCGAGGAGCGTGTAGGTGCCGACGATGTTGGTGTCCAGGAACGGGCGCGGGTCGTTGAGCGAGTTGTCGTTGTGGGATTCGGCGGCGTAATGCACCACCGCGTCCGCGTCCGCGAACAACCCGTCCACGAGCTCGGCATCGGCGATGTCCCCGACGACGAGGTTCACCCGGTCCTCCGGGAGCCCGGCGAGGGAGGCTTCGTTTCCGGCGTAGGTGAGTTTGTCCAGCACGGTGACGGTGTGGTCGGTGTGGTCGATGACGTGGTGGACGAAGTTGGAGCCGATGAACCCGGCACCACCGGTGACCAGAAGATGCGCCATGGGTTACTTTCCTCGTTTCAACAGATCCAGCAGGTACGCCCCGTACCCGGACTTCACCAACCGGCCGGCGCGTTCTTCCAACTCCGCATCGGTGAGGAACCCCTCCCGCCACGCGACTTCTTCCGGCACCCCGATCCGCATCCCCGTGCGCCGCTCCATCGTGCGGACATATTCACCGGCGTCCATCATCTGATCGAACGTCCCCGTGTCCAGCCACGCCGTCCCCCTGGGGAGGACCTCGACCTGCAGTTTCCCGGCGTCCAGGTACGCCCGGTTCACATCCGTGATCTCGTACTCCCCCCGCGGGGAAGGCTGCAGATTCCGGGCGATCTCGATCACGTCGTTGTCATAGAAGTACAGGCCCGGGACGGCGTAATTGCTCTTCGGATCCTTCGGCTTCTCCTCCAACGACACCGCACGCCCGGCATCATCGAACTCCACCACCCCGTACGCCGACGGCTCCGCCACGTAATACGCGAACACCGCACCCCCATCGACATCCGCATACCGCACCAACTGCGTCCCCAGACCGGGACCGTAAAGGAGGTTGTCACCGAGCACCAGGGCGACCTTGTCCGACCCGATGTGGTCCGCACCGATCGTGAACGCCTGCGCCAAACCATCCGGAGACGGCTGCTGCGCGAACGTCAGATTGATCCCGAACTTCGACCCATCACCCAACAACCGCTCGAAATGCTCCGCATCATGCGGCGTCGTGATCACCAAAATGTCCCGAATCCCCGCCAACATCAACGTCGACAACGGGTAGTAGACCATCGGCTTGTCATACACCGGGATCAACTGCTTCGACACACCCAACGTGATCGGATGCAACCGCGTCCCCGAACCACCCGCAAGGATGATGCCTCTCATGCGCTGCCTTTCCTGGTCGCTGCAACTATCAAAGAGGCTATCGGCGGCTGGGGTGATCGACCGCATCGATCGGCGGAGCCGGCGTTGGTGGCGAGCTGACGGGCTTGCTCAACGCGAGTGCGGTCCTGCCGATTGCGTAGACCCGGCGTCGCTCAGGGAGGCTTAGCAGAGAACGGATAAGATATGGCGTTCGCTTGTCGGTTGTCCGGCATTTGCGCGGGGACGATGAGTAAAGGCGGCAGATCGCAACATGCGGAACGTACCGACGGATGAACCTGGCGTGGTCCGCTGGATCGTGTACGCCACCTCCCGCAGGCTGCCCGGCCCGGATCGGTCGGTCGTGCACGCGCTGGCAGCGTTACGGCCTTTTGCCAGCCGGCTCATCGTCGTGCATCCGGGCGACCTCGAAGGCACATCGAAAGACGAACTGGTCGCTATCGCGGACACGACAGTTCGAGCGCCCGGGGATCGGTTCTCCCCGTCGGCCTACGCCCTCGCTCTCGAGAGTCTCGGACCGCTTGACTCCGTCGACGAGGTTGTTCTGACGGGCGACGCATGGTTCGGTCCGGTGCGTGACCTCGGGCCCGTCCTCGAGCGAATGGACGAAACTGGCGCCGACTTCTGGAACATGGTCGAGAACGTTCGCGGCGTGCGCGAGTCGTTTCCCGAGCAGAGTTTCAGCGCGGTCGCGCAGCCCTGGCAGTGGCTCGCAGTGAGGCCCGCCCTGTTCTTGACGGTGGCCTGGAAGGATTACTGGGCCCAGGAGCGAACTGAGTACCAGCAGATCTCGCAAGAGGTCGACTTCGCCGCGCACTTCCGCGCACTCAAGTTCGCCGGGGGCGAGGCGTTCCCCGTCGCCAGCTTCACCTCCGACGATCCGAGCCTGTTCGCCAGCGAAGAGCTGCTCGATGCGGGCCACCCGTTCGTCGACCGGGCGGTGTTCACGAGCTATCCACCGTTCCTCGACCGGAATGCCGTTCTCGGTCGAGAGATCTCTCAAACGATGGGGGAGTACGGCTATCCCCTGGACTTGTTGTGGGAGAACCTCGCTCGCACGACGGCGCCCAAGACCATCTATGCAAACGCCGGTCGGCTCGACGTGCTGCCCGAGGTCGTGACGGCGTACGACCCCGATAAGCCGCAGCGCATCGCGGCGATCGTCCACATCACCGACCTCAATGGCACGTCGGAGATATTGGAACGGTTGGAGCATCTCCCGACACCGCTCGATGTGTACGTGACCACGACCGAGGGCACGTCTGCGGCCAAGTTGGAACAGCGCCTCGAAGCGTGGGTCGAGGGTACCGACCGGGTCTATGAGGTGCGCGTCACCCCGGCCAGCTTCGGTCGCGACATGAGTGACTTCTTCGTCGCATTCCGCGACATCCTCCGCTCGGATCGGTACGACCTCGTGGTCAAACTCCACGCGCGGCACGCTTGGTGGAAGACGGTGAACCGTCGTCGGTACTTCCGTCGGTATCAGCTCGAAAACCTTCTGAGCAGCGCTGGCTACGCGCGCAATGTCATCGGAATGTTCCAAGCTGAACCCGGGCTCGGACTGGTCTTTCCGCCGATGATCAACATCGGCTACTCGACCATGGGAAACGGCTGGAGCTACCTGCGGGAGCCGGCTGAGGCACTCGCGGCGCGTCTGGGGATCAACGTGCCCTTCGACTCGGTCTCCCCACTTGCGCCCTACGGTGGAATGTGGGTGGCTCGACCGGAGGCGCTTCGTCTGATGGTCGACGTCGGGTGGCGGTTCGTCGACTACAGCAGAAGGTATGACCGCAAGTATCGGAGTCTTGCCCGTCTTCAGGAGCGAATGGTCACTTACGCCGCTGGCGAGCTCGGATATCACTCGCGCACCGTCATGAACGCCGAGCATGTGGCCATCAGCCACACCGCCGTTGATTTCAAGCTGGATCAGTTCCTGTCAACCACGCACGGGTGGCCGGTGCAGCAGATCCAGCTCCTTCACCGTGCGGGCTACACAGGGTACGGCGGTCCGGTGGCGCTGGTGCGGATGTATCTCCGGCTGCACCACCCCCGGGTGGTCCGCACGCTCGGTCCGCTCTATCGAATCGCCTACAAGGCGTACGGCCCAGTCGCCTCCGCGCGCCGAGTGCTCGGACGACTACGACCGCAGAAATCCGAGGGGGAGTGATGAAGACAGCAGAACTGATCGGCTATCCAGAGCGCGACGCGGTGGCCTACCCCGAAGATGGCAAGCGGTTGCTCATCTACGTCATCTACAACCGTCGAGGCGATGTAGAGGAGTACATCTCGCACGCCTTGCTCGCCATGCGCGAACACTGCGACCACATCCTCGTCATGGTCAACGGTCTGCTCGGGCCGGCGGGGCGTGAACGGCTCGAGCCGGTCTCCGATCACATCATCGTGCGTGAAAATCGCGGTTACGACATCTGGGCCTATAAAGAAGGTCTCGATTTCATGGCCGAGCGGATGCCGGAGTTCGAAGAGGTCCTCCTCGTCAACGACACGTGGTTCGGGCCCATCCGCCCCTTCGCTCCTGTCTTCGAACGGATGGACCGGAAGTCTTTGCACTTCTGGGGCATGACCGACCACATGCGGGTCGAGCCAAACCCGTTCACGCAGACGGGGTACCTCGCCTACCACCTGCAGTCGTACTGGGTCGCCGTCCGTAAGGGAATGTTCCTCAGCCCGGAATGGTCCGATTACTGGCGAGACCTGCCGGAGATGAATTCCTACTCCGACGCGGTGGCCAAGCACGAGGGGGTCTTCACCGAGCATTTCACCGGCCTCGGCTTCTCGGGTGAGGTGGCGTTCCCCACGCTCACCGACCAGCAGGAGAACCACTCGATTCTGTACGCGGAGCAGCTGATCGACGCCGGTTGCCCCACGCTGAAACGGCGTCCCTTCTTCCAATGGCCCGTCTTCATGGATCACGTCGGCGTCATCGGTCGCTGGACACTGGATGCCGTCGCGCGCACCGGATACCCGGTCGAGCTGATCTATCAGGATCTGGCTCGCAATGTCGAACCGCGTGTCCTCAACGCCGACGCGGCCATGCTCGAGGTGCTTTCGCCGGCGGTGTCGTCCTACGACTCGTCCGCGCCGCTGAAGACGGTCGTCATCGCGCACATCTACTATCCGGAGATGACGCGCGAGATTCTTGAGCGGGCTGACACTCTCCCAGCGGCGTACGACCTCGTGGTCACCACGCCCGACACCACTCGGGCTGAGCAGATCCGGGCAGCCCTCGACGAGCATGAGCCGCGCGGCTCCGTCGAGGTGCGGGTCGTTGAATCGAACAACGGGCGTGACCAGGCGGCTTTCCTCATCGGGTGCCGTGACATTCTGCTCGGCGGCGACTACGAACTCGTCGTGAAGGTCCATTCGAAGAAGACACCGCAGGACGGGGCGAACATCGGGCGGCACTTCAGACGCCAGCAGTTCGACAACCTCTTGCCCGGCCAGAACGAGACCGCAAACCTGGTCGCGATGTTCCAGCGCGAGCCGGGTCTCGGTCTGGCCTATCCGCCGACGATCCATATCGGGTACCCGACGATGGGTCACGGGTGGTGGGCGAACCGACCCGGGTTCGAGGAGATGCGCAAGGAGCTCGGGGTACAGGTGCCAATGGACGAGGTCTCGCCGCTCGCGCCGTTCGGGTCCATGTTCTTCGCTCGCCCCGAAGCACTCCGACTCCTCGCGGAGCATCGGTGGTCGTATGACGACTTCGGAGGAGCGGAGGCGTACAAGGACGGCGGTCTCGCCCACGTGCTCGAACGCATGCCGACCTACGCGGCGGGTGAACTCGGTTACCACACGCGCACCGTCGCGACGCCCGAGTACCTTTCGAAGAGCTATCCCATCTTGGACTTCAACCTGGATCAGGCAGCCAAGACGCTCCCCGACCACACGATGCATCAGATCGGCTTCCTGAGACGCGCTGGAGACATGGGCGACGGCACGCTCCGGGACTTCGTGAACATGTGGGTGCGTCTGCACCGGCCGGGAACGGAACCCAAGGTCGATGTCCTCTTCGAACGCACCCAGAGGATCAGGGGCGCGCTGTGGCGGGCGCGCCATCCTCGCTCGTGGTTGCGCGCACGATGAGTCGTCAGCCTTCACTCGGTTGGCGTGGTTAGGGTGAATGGAAATGTCTAACCCCTATTCCGCCGTGGCGGAAGCGCGCTTCCAGCGACTGTCCTCGCTCCCTCTTCAACCCATCGGTGGCTCGACGACGTTCGGTGTTGCCGCTCTGGGCCGCTCGATTCGCGACATCTTCTCGCATCGAGAGACGCTGGATCTCCTGATCAAGCGCGACATCAAAGCGCGTTACAAGGACTCCGCCCTCGGTTTCCTCTGGGCGCTCATCCGCCCCCTCATCCAGTTGGCGATTTATTTCGTCGTACTGGGCCAGTTTCTCGGCGCCGCGAGGGGTATACCCGATTTCGCCATCTTCGTCTTCACCGGGCTGACCGCAATGGGGCTGTTCCAGGAGATCGCCACGGGCGGGACGGGTTCGATCCTCGCCAACGGTGGCGTAGTGAAAAAGGTCTACATGCCGCGGGAGATCTTCCCGCTCGCGAGCACGGGCTCAGCGATCTTCAACTTCGGTATCCAGATGATCGTGTTGATCGTCGCGACGATCCTCGTGGGCAAACCTCCGCTGCACTTCGGACTCGTCTATGCGGTGCCGGCCGTGCTGCTGATTCTGGTGTACGGGCTGGCTTTCGCCCTCTTTTTCTCCGCGGTGAACGTCTATTTGCGGGATGTCCAGTACCTCGTCGAGGTCGTGACGATGCTGCTGATCTGGCTGTCGCCGGTGCTCTACTCCTGGCAGATGGCGCGAGACATCATCGGCAATCCGGTGCTGATCGATGTCTACACGAACAACCCGCTCACTTTGGCGATCCTCGGTTTCCAACGCGCGTTCTGGGTCGCCGGCGATTCCCTGGCCGCGCCTGACCACCTCGCGCTGCGGATGCTCGCTGCCTTCGGGGTGGGGCTCGTGCTGCTCTTCCTCAGCCACCGCGTCTTCGTGCGCCTTCAGGGCAATTTCGCCCAGGAACTGTGAGTCGGATGCAGCAGCGCAGCGGGCCGATAGACGCGTCCCCCCGTCCTGAGGTCGTGGTTCTGAACGCGGTCTCCAAACGATTCACCGTACGTAAGGACACGTCGCTGAAGGAGCGAGTCGTCACACTCGGGCGGGCGGGTCGGCAGCACCGCCAGGATTTCTGGGCCCTCAGTGACGTGAGCCTCAAGATTCGAGCGGGCAGCACGATCGGTCTCATCGGCCACAACGGTTCGGGAAAAAGCACGCTCCTCAAGGTGATCGGTGGAATCATCCAGCCGTCCTCGGGGGACGTGCGCCAGCGGGGCCGCATCGCGGCGCTGATCGAGCTCGGCGCGGGGTTCCATCCTGACCTGAGCGGGCGCGAGAACGTCTATCTCAATGCTTCGGTCCTCGGCTTGAGCCGGGAGGAGACGCGCGAGCGGTTCGACGACATCGTCGAATTCTCGGGCGTCGGCGATTTCATCGACACTCAGGTGAAGTTCTATTCGTCGGGAATGTTCGTGCGGCTCGCGTTCGCGATCGCCGTCCACACCGACCCTGACATCCTCCTCGTCGACGAAGTGCTCGCCGTCGGTGACGAGCAGTTCCAGCGGAAGTGTCTGGACAAGATCCAGGAGTTTCAAAAGCAGGGGCGCACGATCATCATCGTTTCTCACGCTCTGGACCAGATCGAGGAACTCTGTGACCGCGTCGTGCTGATGCATCGCGGACGAGTCGCCTACGACGGGCTCGCCGAGACCGCGGTCGAACGTTTCCGGCAGTTGCTCACAGGGGAGAGCGGTGTCGGAAAGGCACGGCCCGTCGAGACTCGCCATGCTGCCGAGATCGAACGAGTCGAGGTGCTCGATGTGCGGGGCAAGAGCGTGGGCGAGATGCGCCAGGGCGATTCGTTCCGCATCCTCCTCACGGTTCGATCCGCGCGACCGCTCGAGACGTGGGCGCTGGGGTTCAGCATCGACAATGCGATGGGTCAGCTCGCGCTCGCCTCGAACACGGATTTGCTCGGCATCCGTCTCCCACCTCTTGACGGCGTCCGCACCGTGGAGATCTTCGTCGACGCGGCGCAGTTGAACGTGGGCAGCTACTACGTGAACGCCAATGTGAATGGCATCAGCGAACCGAGCGCCCACGCTCTCATGCAGGGCGCCGAGTTCACCGTTCGAGGCGAGAGCGCTTCCCTGGGTTCAGTCGCGGCACTCGTTCGCATCGAGTAACCGACCTCCCAGCCCCACGGGCGCCCTCAGATCGCCTCGATCACCGCGTGCAGAAGGGTACGGGCGCGGGCATCGAAGGAATCGCGAGAGCGAATCATCGCGGAGATGCGGCTCAGCTCCTCCTGATCGGGAAACGCGGCGTCGATGTCCCCACGGAGCAGGGCGATGAGTTCGTCGACGTCGCGATAGGTCACGACCGCGCCCTCGAACGTCTCACGGATACCCTCGACGTCGTCGCTGATGACCCGGCCGCCGGCGGCGACCACGTCGTACGGCCTGTTCGCTATGAAACCCTGCTCCTTCATGGCGGGCCAGTGATCGTTCAGAACGACGTCTGCCTGTTCGTAGAGCGCAGGTAGGTCTGCGTTGGGTACGCCTGTCCCTGCGATGGCGCTCGCGGGTATCCACTCCCGCCAATCGGGTCCGAAGACCTGCACCGGTATCCCCGCGCGGATCGGAGCCACAACGGAGGGACGGAAGATGCCTCGAGCCGTGCCGACGAAAACGATGTCGCGTCCACGCGCTCGTCCCGAAGGGTGGAACCGGGTCGCATCCGTGCATTGGAGAAGCGGCCGGATCTCTTTCCCGAACTCTCGCGAGGCAGATGACGCCCAGGGCTGAGAGGCGGCGAAGACGATGTCGAACGCGCCGACGCTCTGCCGATCCTGTTCGTCGGGGTGGCTGATGACCCAGAGAACCGAGATGCCCGTCTCGGGCGGGTCTATCGGCTCGGGGCCTCGTAATGCGACAGTCACGTCGTCCAGGCGCGTGGTCGCTCTGTTGCGGGCGGGATAGGCGTCGATCACCACCTCCTGTCCGAGTCGCCGCAGCGCCGCCGCGAGACCGCGCGCGAAGTGCGTGTCACCCCACCATTCCGCGCGTGGTCCAGCGGGGGCCGCTGTTTTCAGCGCCCACCGGAGAGCAGGCACCGTCTGGCCGTTCTCCAGGCGGACCGATCTTCCCGGTCGCCGAAGGCGGGGGCGTTGACCGTGCTCGAGCTGCTCCCACCCTGCTCGCTCGAGGAGGGCACGCGAGGAGCCCTCGACCTCGACGGACGGGGGCGGCGGTGCAGGCGTTCGAGACCGCGCGACCAGGTCAGTGTGCACTTCGGTCGGCACGTTGGCGATGCCGAGCATCGCGATGAGACCCTCGCCCGTCGCCTCGTGGGGGAGGGGCCCGCGGATCACGGCCGCTGGTACCGCAAAAGTCGGCCCTGACAAGGCCGGTACCGTGATGACGTTCTCGACCGCGATGCCCTGAGCGTCTTCGGCAGGGTGTCCCGCGAGGATGCGGCCTTCCTTCGCCGTGCCCGCCGCAGCGATCGTGCCATCAGAGTCCAGCCAGAGTGGAGCGACCGCTCGGCCCGGAGCAGCGCGTTCGGCGAGTGTCGCCGCCGTCTCAGCATCGAGCGATTGATTCGGACCGCGAAGGATGATGACCTCCGCCTGGCTGGATAGGACGACCTCGTTGATGGCAGCCGCGGTGGAAGATTGCGGTCGAAGAATCGCGCGCAGTCGGGGCTGACACCGAGCGAGGAAAGCAATCTGAGACCACACCTCCGGGTGGCGATCCGTCACCGCCAAGGCGGCCGCGCCTCCCCGTGCGAGGTAGCCCGCGATGTCGGCGAGCGACTCGTCGAAGTCGGTCTCGTTCTCGCCGAACGCCGCGATCAGCTCAGCTTGCGCTCCACTGTCGGACGACCCCACATCGCCGTCCCGGAGCGATGCGGCAGCCGCCGCGGCGTCGGTGATAGCAGCTCGGAGCGACGTCCACCCCGGCGCGGCGGGAAGCGCTTCAGCCCCGAACGGCAGCGATTCCTGGGCCCGGCGGCGCCAAGCCGACCCCACCGGACCGCCGGGCTCGCCGACGCGATCGGGATGGTTCCGCATGTACGCGGGGGCGTCCCAGAGCGGACTCACCTGTATGCCTCGAGGATCGTTGATCAAGTAGGCGTACAAAGCCGGAAGCCGATTGATGCCAGGGAGATGGTCACCGACCGAGACGTCCACGAAAAGCGGGTTGAGCCGGAACCCGGTCTGAAAGCCTCTGCGGACGTAGTGTCGGATGGCCCGACTGTTCGATACCGCCCGCCCGAGTTGCGCGGCCACGTAATCCGAGTCGACCAGATCAGCTGCTCCAATGACGCGAGCCCACCGGATTCGGTCGACCTCGCGCCCCAGCCGCCGTGCCACCCCTCCCACCCAGGGAAGACGACTTCCCAGGCCCCACAGCGACCGGAGCGGGGACGCCGCGTCCTGACGACGAGATGGCCTGCGAGGCCCTCTGGCAATCACTCCGCTGCAGCGGTCGTCGGGGTCTGGTCGCTGGGGGAGGCGGGGAAGACGAACCGGTCGTAGGTCAGGAATCGGAAGACCGTCGCGAGTGCCTGGCCGATGAGCGTCCCGGAGATGTTGTCGGGGATGGGCCCCTCCAGTCCGAGCACGTAGCGGGAGAACCAGAGGCAACCGAGCTGAAGACCGATCGCGATCAGGTTGAACACGGCGAAGAGCACGTAGCGAGACCAGCGCCGAGGCAGATGCCGGTCGCCGAAGGTCCAGTACCTGTTGCCCACGTAGGTGACGAGCGATGCGATGACGATCGCGATGATCTTCGCAAGAAGCGGTTGGTCGTAGAGCGGCCCGACACCGGTGACCCAGAACGCGAGCAGGTTGAAGACGACCGCATCCACGACGAAAGCAGCGCCCCCGACGACGAGGAAGGCGACGCCTTGTTTGGCGCGCTTCATCGCGGAAGGTGCGGTCATCGGGGTGCTCCTGCCTGAGTCTGAAAGGGCGCCCGTGTTAGCCTTGACCGGTTTGGGCCGTAGGAATACGGCACGGATCACCAGATTCCAATTCTAGCGGCGGAGAAAATTCGAGCATGTCATCGACCCCCGTAATCGCGGCGGTCGTGCCGTGCTACAACGAGGAATTGTCCGTTGCGAGCGTCGTCCGCGATCTCAAAGCCGCGGTCCCGGACATCGTCGTCTACGTCTACGACAACAACAGTTCCGACCGCACGGCCGAGGTCGCGGCAGCGGCTGGTGCGATCGTTCGCCACGAGACGCTCCGCGGCAAGGGAAACGTCGTGCGGCGGGCTTTTGCCGACGTCGAAGCCGACATCTACGTGATGATCGACGGTGACGATACCTATGAAGCGGCCGCGCTCCCACGGATGATCGACGTTCTGCTCGAAGGCCCGTACGACCACATCCTGGGCGTGCGTACCGAGTCCAAAGTCGAGGGCACCGCTTATCGGCCGGGGCATGAACTCGGCAACAAGGGGTTCAACTGGCTCGTCGGCAACGTGTTCGGCGCCGAGGTCAACGACATGCTCAGCGGGTACCGCGTCATGTCTCGTCGTTTCGTGAAGAGCTTCCCCGCGCTCTCGCGGGAGTTCGAGATCGAAACCGAGCTCACGGTGCACGCGATGAGCGTGCGCGCTCCCCAGACGGAAGTCGCTGTGGGCTTCAAGGATCGGCCCGAGGGTAGCGAGAGCAAGCTCCGCACATATCACGATGGCTTCCGGATCCTGGCGTTGATCGGCCAGCTCATCCGGCACGAGCGCCCGTTGTTCTTCTACGGCGTCCTGGGTGCCCTCCTGGTCGTGATCGGCCTCATCTTCGGCATCCCCGTCGTCGTCGAATACTTCAACACCGGCCTTGTTCCTCGCCTTCCGACGGCCGTGCTCGCGGTCGCCTTCGGCCTGTTCGGGGCGCTCGCCTGGACGGTCGGGTTGATCCTCGACGGCGTGCTCAAAGCCCGACGGGAATTCAGCCGTCTCAACTACCTCCTCCACTCGCCGCCCCGCTGACCGTGAGCAGGTCGATCCTTTCCCGGTTAGCTGCTGAACTGATCGGCTTCATCGTCGTCACGGTGGGGCTGCTGGTGACGGCGCAGCGATTCACCGCGGGGGGTGCCCGCGTTTGGATCGCCATCGCCGTCGCGTTGGCCCTCTACGTCGTGGCCACTCTCGCTCAGCTTCGGTGGCCACGACGGGAGACCCGTCGTTTCGTCGCCTATCTGAGCACGGTGAGCGCGGTGCTCGCTGCGCTGATGCTCGTGGCCCTGTCCTACCGGGTCTATCGCGGGGTCGAACCCCTCGCGGCGTCGTTTCCGACCCTGCTCGGAACGCTCGCGGCTCTTGCGGCGGTGGCGTTGCTTCTGGTGCGCGCCGTCCAGGTCATCCGCGCCATGGTCGTTCGACCTGCGCGATGGCCCGCCCTCGTTCGCTTCGCGCAGGGCAAGAGCTGGTCGTTCCCCCTGATCCTGCTCGCTCTCACCGTGCTGTGGGCTCCCGTCCTCGTGCTCCTCGCGCCCGGGTCGACGACCTACGACGGCACACGTCAGCTGAATGAGATCCTCGGCGCATCCATCCCCGAACTCGGATTCACCTACGTTCCCTCCAACCATCACCCGTGGTTCGCCACGGTGTGGCAGGGGGCGCTCCTCTCAGCAGGCATGGGCATATCCGGTGGTGACATCAACGCCGGGCTGGCGGTGCACTCGATCGTGCTGGTGTCGGCATCCCTCGTCACATACGCGGCCGTGATCCATCGCATCCAATCGTTGACGAATCGGGGGTGGATGCTGGCCGCGCTGGCATTCTTCGCAGCCATCCCCCACTTCGCCAACTACGCGATGCTCTATGAGAAGACCGGTTGGTATCAGCTGGCACTCATCTGGTTCTTCCTGGGCGTCGTCGACGTCGCGTTGCGACGTGGCAGTGGAATGACGCAAGCACTGCAACTCATCGGCGGCGGGGCGCTCGCCGCGCTGTTTCGCTCGAACGGGCTCTACATCGTCGTCCCGACCTTGATCGTGCTCGCCCTCTGCGTGCTGCGGCGCGAAGATCGACGTCGCCTCCTCGTCACCGCCGCGAGCGTGGTCGCCGTGCTCGCCCTGTTCTTCGGGTGGACCAGCGCGGTGCTGCCGCGTCTCGGGGTGGTGCCGGCATCGCCGGGTGAGGCACTCGTCGTTCCGTTTCAACAGGTCGCCCGCATCGTGGTCGAGCACGGTGACGAGCTCACTCCCGAGCAACGCGCTGCGATCGACGCAGTGATGCCGATCGACGAGATCCGGGCCGCCTATGACCCGGAGAACGGCGACGGGGTGAAGGGTCTCTACGAGATTGATTCGTTCTTGATCACCGACACCGGTATCCGCAAGATGCAAGACCGAGGGGAGTGGTGGAACGACCCGACCGTCTCGGCCGACCGCAACGCGTTCCTCGCCGCATGGTTCCAGCTGATCGTGCAGCATCCGGGAACCGCGGTGAGTGCGACGGTCAACAACTCGTACCTTTACTTCGCTCCTCCCCTGAACCGGGGAGAGGACATCAGTCTCTTCACGGGCGGCCTACCGGGATATTTCGTCTTGGCGAATGAGTACACCGGCGACTACCGGCACACCGCAGGCGAGACGGCGAATCAGTTGCTGGTGGACTACTACCGGGGGTGGGCGACGACGCCGGGTCTCAACATGCTCGTCAACCCCGGCCTGTACGGCTGGATCGTCATAGCGCTCGGCATCAGCCTGGCATTCTGGCCTCGTCGCGAGCGTCTCATGATCTTCACCCCGGTCGTGCTGATCTACCTGATCAACTTCGCCGGTGCGCGCAACGGAGACTTCCGATACACGGTGCCGTTGGTGGCGCTCGTCCCGATCTGCCTCGCTGCCTGGTTCGCGATGTCGAAGTTCAGCGGGCACCCGAAGCCCGCCGATTGATGGTCGTGACCGGCTTCAGCCGTCGCAGGCGGTGACCCGGTAGAGAGCGAGGTCGCCGTCGCGCAGCACCTCTTCGAAGCCCGGAGTAAGAGGTGTGACGTCGACGCCCGCGAACATCTCGGGGACGTACCCGAAGATGCCGCGCTCGCCGGTTTCGAGCTCCACCACGTACTGCACTCCGAGGTCGTTCACAGCCCGGCAGACCTCGGGATCGTCTGCAGCCTCGTTCAGAGAACTCATCACGATCTGCTGGTCCGCGCTCGGCACGCCCATCCAGTTTCCGGGGAGCGCAGGGAAGAGCACCTGGATACCGAAGAGGGAGTACGCCATCGCGCTGCCGTCGAAGGGATTGTTCGCAACGACGGCATCGGGTCCGACGATCTGTTCGACTTCGCTAAGGAAGCTCTCCTCAGCAGGCGAGACCCATTGCTCGTCGCCGGTGAAAGCCTTCTCGCGGAGGGCGTCGACGCGCCATTCCAGAGGCGACTCCGCGATCGAGAAGGCGAATGTCACCGCGACGACGCCGGCGACGGCGACGGATTTGGCACGGGCCCCTGGCTGACGCAGAAGACCGGAGAGCCGCCCGGCTATCGTCACGATGGCGAAGGCGATGAGCGGCAGGGCTACGATCGCCCCGGCCGCCGCGAGCCGCGTCGAGTCGGCGTACCAGAAGCCGACGAGGTAGCTGCGCAGTGAGCCGGGTCCGCCCGTGAACCCCGAAGAAACGACGAAGAGGGCTCCGAGCAACCCGTAGCTGATCGCCCACCAGCGAGCCTGCCGTGTGACGAAGACGAGGACGATTCCGGTCACGGCGAGCGCTCCAAGCAGAAGCTGTCCCTCCGTGCCGTTGCCGAAGAAGATCCATTCGCCCACGGCCTGCGCGTGACTCTGGTACTTGTTCCAGACGTCCACGGCGACGGTCCGTGCAAGGAAGGAGGAATCGTGCAGCACGACCCACGCGATGGCGAGCACAACGCTGAAGGCGGCGACTGCGGCACCGGCTGCCCACCGCGGTGCGCGGGGGAGTCGACCAGCCGAAAAGAACCGCGCAACCGTCGTGTACAGGATCGGCAGGAGGATCACCAGCAGCGTGAAGGCGCTGTTGGGCTGCGCGAAGAGAATGGCGACGGGAACCGAGACCACGGCCACAGCGGTTCCTACGCCGGAGGCCCGCAGATCCCGCCACGAGTGGGTTGCGACGGCTCGGAGCAGCTGGATGAGTACGACGAGGCACGCTGGAGCCAGCGCATACGAGAAGAAGTTCGGATACAGCAGTCCGAAGGCGAAGAAGCCGATCGGAAATACAGCGGGCAAGAACGCGAGCGCCGAAACGGCGAACGCACCGGTCGGTGCGGTGCCGAAGAGCGTCCGATACAACCAGATGAGCCCGATCGGCCACACCGCCAAGACGACGAAGAGTACCGATCCGTGAACCGCCGCCGCCGTGGATGATCCGGTCAGCTCGGACGTGAGGGCGACAAGCGAATGCCACGCAGCGGGGTAGAAGTGATTCCCGACGGTGCCATCGAGGAGCCCTGTGTGCAGCGACGAGGCGTCACCGGTCTGCATGATCCACCGGACGACAGAGAAGTGCCAGATGGTGTCGTACTCGTAGGAGGGAGAATCCGCCGCTCCGGTCGGCCGCACGTACAGCCAGATGACGGCGGCGGCGTTCACAAGCAGTCCACCGGCCGCCCACCACAGCGTCGGGGTGTCGGCAAGACGCCGCGGGCGTTCCAGCCGGAACGCCGAACGCTGAATCAGCCACCGCAGGCCCGCGACGATCAGGAAGGCGACGACGGCCAGAGCCCCGTACGACACCGCGCTCCAGGGGATACCCATGACCGAGAGAACGACGGCGCCACCACCGGCCAGCGCTGTGGAGGTCACGGGAGCGAACGCCAGCGCCCGGCGGATGGTCAGCCCGGCTCCCCAGAGGATCAAGGCTCCGGGGACGATGAGAAGGAGGGCGAAGATGAAGATTGGGGCGATGGCCGGGACCCAATCGAGAACGTCCTGGTACATCAGAGAAGAGGTCTCCCGGTCGCGCATGCCGCCGAACGGTGGCCCGGCGATCCGGCCCAGTCTACCGAGGGCGCTGAGGTCGGCCCGGTAGACTCTCGCGTCGGGGCAACGCCTCGCGACACCTCCGCTTCTTGAAAGGCGCTCGCTGCATGGATCTTCTCATCGTCGGCTCCGGCTTCTTCGGCCTCACGATCGCGGAGAGGGCGGCAGCAGCCGGGCGGAAGGTCACCGTCATCGACCGCCGACACCACATCGGCGGCAACGCCTACAGCGAGAACGATCCCGAGACGGGCATCGAGGTGCACCGCTACGGCGCGCACCTCTTCCACACGTCGAACCCGACGGTGTGGGAGTACGTCAACCGGTTCACGGCATTCACCTCGTACGTGCACCGTGTCTACACGAATCACAAGGGCGTCGTCTTCCCGCTGCCGATCAACCTCGGCACGATCAACCAATTCTTCCAAGCGGCCTACTCGCCCGACGAAGCGCGGGCGCTTGTGCATGAGCTCGCTGGGGAGTTCGACCCCAAGGATGCCCGCAACCTCGAGGAACGTGGGATCGGTCTGATCGGGCGTCCGCTCTACGAAGCGTTCATCCGCGATTACACCGCGAAGCAGTGGCAGACCGACCCGGCGAACCTCCCCGCAGAGGTCATCTCGCGCTTGCCCGTGCGGTACACCTACGACAACCGGTACTTCAACGACACGTGGGAGGGCCTCCCGGTCGACGGATACACCGCCTTGCTGGAGCGGATGGCCGACCACCCCAACATCGACGTACAGCTAAACGTCGACTACTTCGACGAAACGCAGCCACTCAACAAGAAGGCGACTGTCGGCCAGCTTCCCGTCGTCTATACGGGAGCCGTCGATCGCTACTTCGACTATGCGGAGGGCGAGCTCTCCTGGCGCACCCTCGACTTCGAACAGGAGGTGCTGCCGATCGGCGACTTCCAAGGCACCAGCGTGATGAATTACGCCGACGCCGACGTTCCCTACACCCGCATTCACGAGTTCAAGCACTTCCACCCCGAGCGCGCCGACCGATACCCGACCGACAAGACGGTCATCATGCGCGAGTTCTCCCGCTTCGCCACGCGCGACGATGAGCCCTACTACCCGGTGAACACCCCGGAGGACCGCGCTGGCGTGCTTGCCTACCGGGAGCTCGCCAAGGGCGAGAGCGGCGTGCACTTCGGTGGTCGCCTCGGCACCTACCAGTACCTCGACATGCACATGGCCATCGGCGCTGCCCTGTCGATGTGGAACAACACGCTCGCGTGAGCGACCGCGTCGACGACGATCTCGTCGGAACACCCCCGGCGGCGGAGGTCACCGGAGCGAGACGGCGATGAGCTGGTGGGCTGCAGCTCCGGCGGTCGCCGCCGCGGTGGGGATGCTGCTCCTTCCCGGAGCGATCGTCGTCCTCCCGCTTCGGATGGGCTTGGTGGCTCGCGCTGCGGTATCGGGCCTGACGAGCATCGCCCTCATCGGGTTCGCTGGAATCCTCTTCGCGCTCGGCGGGATCGGTTTCGCCGCATGGCAACCGTTCGTGCTGGCTCTGGCGGCGGGCGGCCTCGTCGCGGTGATCGATCGGCGCCGCACCCGTCTCGCGGGGCCGGCAGAACAATCGCGGTGGAGGTGGATCCTTCTCACGTGGGCTGTGACCGCCGTCTTGATCGGCGTGGTCGCGTTCAGCGGGGTTGCGTCGCCGGATCGAGTCAGTCAGACCTACGACAACGTCTTCCACATGTCCGCGATCGCGGCGATTCTCGACGGCGCAGATGCGTCATCTTTGACTCTTCGGACGCTCATCGAGACGGCACAGGTGACGGGCTTCTACCCCGCGGGGTGGCACTCACTCGTCGTCTCCGTCGTCCAGCTCAGTGGCGTCGTGCCCACTGTCGCCGCCAATGCGGCATGGCTGGCGGTGGCTGTCGCGGTGTGGGTGCCGGGGGCTGCGTGGCTCGCCCAGGTCATCTTGCGCCAGTTCGAACCGGGACTGGTCGCCGTTGTTTCGATTCCCCTTGCGGCAGCATTCGGGTCCATGCCCTACTCCCTACTCTCCTGGGGCACGCTCTACCCCACGTTCCTCGCCACCTCGCTTCTTCCTGCTGCCGTTGCGGTCCCGATCCTGGCCGGCCGCGCCCTGGGTGGCGCGCAGGGTCTCCGCCGCTGGCGTGTCCTCGTCCTCGGGTCGTCGGCGATCGTCGGAACGGTGAGCGCCCTGACCTTCGCACAGCCACGAGTGCTCGTCTCCTGGGCGCTGCTCCTTTCGCCTCTCCTCATCGGCGCGGTCGTCGGGCTGTTGCGCGCGAGCCTTCGCGCGGGGGGTGCGGCGCGTCGCCGAGCGATCTGGTCGATCGCGTCAGGCGGAGGTGTCTTGGCTCTCGCGGCAGCAGCGGGTTTCGCCTATCTGGTCTTCGGGCTGGGTCTGTTCGAGCGACCGCTTGACCAGCGGCTCGGTGGCCCTCAGGCTGCTGCGACCCAGAGTGTTGCGGAAGGCATCTGGCAGGGACTCGCTCAGGCGTGGCCGACGGGAGTCGGCGGCGTGGCAGCCGCACCGGCGGTCTTGCTCGCCGGGTTCGTGCTCGTCGGGATCGGCGCTGCACTTCGCAGCCGCGGTGTCCGCTGGGTCGTTGTCTCCTACGTCGCGGTAGTGGTCCTTTTCGCTCTTGCTGCGGGGTCGGATGACGTCGTTTCGAAGGTCCTCACCGCACTTTGGTACAAGGACCGGTACCGCTTGAGCTCGGTCGCTCCCGTGCTCGGCGTGACGCTCGCGGCGTTGGGGATCCTGGTGGCGGGACGCTGGCTGCAGCGCCGGGCGCGCTGGGCGGAACGCAGAGGCGTACTGCTCCCCGTCGCGGCCAGCTGGCTGGTGACCTCCACTGCCGTCGTGACCCTTGTCCTCACGGGGGCTACCGGGGCGATCGCCACGGTGTTCCACCTGCCGCCCGCGAGAGCTCAGACGGAGATCGTCTCGCAGGCGCAGATCGATTTCATGGCCCGCCTGGGGGACGTCGTTCCTGCCGATCAGCGCGTGCTCGGAGATCCGTGGGACGGGTCGGCATGGACGCAGCTCTTCGGTGACCGCGAACCCGTGTTCCCGCACGTCAACGGTCAATGGGACGCGGCTCGGTTGACCCTCGCCTATGGACTGGACACGATCGAGACCGACCCTGCGGTGTGTGCGGCGTTGGACGAGTTGCGCGTCAGATACGTCCTCTACAGTCCGCATGAGTTCGCCGGCGGAGACCCGGCGGGAAACCATTTCCCCGCTCCGCACCGCGCCGTAGAGGCTGGACTGTTCACGGAGGTCGCTTCGGACGGCGACTCGATTCTCTACCGCATCGACCAGTGCGCTCCGATGCAGTGACTGCGCGATGGTCGGGCCTGAGCGTCCGAGCGGTCTAGAATCGGCGAGGCCGCGCAGACGCAGGCTCACGTGCCGACCTTTCCACAAGCAAGGTGAGAATGACCTCGACCACCGACGAAGGAACCTCAGAGACACCCGTGCAAGGTACGAGGATGCCGCGAACGGCGCGCGACAGGTGGCGGAGTCAGACCGACGAGTTAGCTCGCAGGTTCTTCCCCCGGCCCGAGCCGGCGACACTTCACGGAGTTCGACGCGCTGTCCTTTTCTTGGCGCTGATTGTCGGCGGAACGTTGGTGTCCCTAGGAAGGACTCCCGTTCAATCTTGGAACGTGCTCTGGGCCGAAGACGGACCAGTATTCCTCAATGGCGCCCTGGGTGGGAACGCCATGGTGGTCTTCGAGCCGTATGCGGGGTACATGCACCTCGTCCCGCGGCTCGCTATCGCTTTCTGCGCGTTGTTCCCCATCGAGGTCATACCCGTCGTTGTCACCGTGGTGGCCGCGTTTGTTGTTTCTCTCACTGCCGCAGCTTGTTTCCTCTTTCTTGAAACTCGCATCCGGTCCATGTTGCTGAGATTTACCGCATGGGCAGTTATCCTCGTCACTCCGAACGCAGGCGGAGAGGTGACCAACAACTTAGCCAACCTGCACTGGTTCCTGATGGTGGGGGCTGTTTGCGCGCTTCTGGTTCGCGCGCCGAACCGCTGGTTCGCCGCTGTGCAATGTGCAGTGGTGGTGGCGGCAGTGGGGAGTGACCCCCTGGTTCTGATGTTCGTCCCTCTGGTGGTTGTCCGCCTCGTCTTGCTGAAGTCGCGTCGCGACAGATCTATAGCCGTGGCTTTCATTCTCACGGCCGCGGTGCAGTTGTCCGTGACCTTCGTCGGGATCTTCGTGAACGAAAGTCGTTCCTTCGCCCGTACAATCCCGCCGGTACCCGACCTTCTGGACTTCTACACGTTCCGAGTGGTCCTAAGCGGGATCGCGGGGGTGACGGCGACGGAACGGTACGGCGAAGCCCTCGGTGCGACGATCCCCGGCCTAATCACTGCGTCAGTCCTGGCGTTCCTGATCGTGGCGGTGCGAAGGAATAGACCAGCAAGGTATGCGCTGATTGTCGCGGCGGGATCCTCCGCCACGTTCTTTGCAATCGTGTTCGCGTTGCAGTGGAACACCCTTGGCCCGCTGGGGGCGTTGGATCTGCAAGCGGGGCAGAGGTACGCCTTGCTTCCTACGATGCTCCTACTAATCGCGATCATCTTGGCCGCCGACGCCCTCATTCAGGGACAGAGACAGAGGGTCGTCATCGCGCTTTCGGTCGCCGTAGCTCTCGTTGTGTTGGTGCCATCTGTTGCAGATTACAGATGGGTCAACCTTCGAGCCGGCGCGGCCTCGTGGGAACAGAGCTTGGAGGTCGCCGGAGAGGCATGTAACACAGGCTCAGCCTCAAAGGTCACGATCCCCGTCGCACCGGGCTGGTTCACGGGCGCAGAGGTACCGTGCGACCTCCTTGATGACGAGGTCGGCCAGTAGACGTCACCTGGTTCTTCGAACGCGACCGGGGAGTGTTACTCGTGGCGTCTCGGCGTCTCGTCGTGATGCTCCTCGATGTAGGTGATTGGATCCTCCGCGGGCGAGTGGGGGAACACCCAGAGGGTATAAAACACATACCTCACGCCGGTCGCCAACGCTTGGCCGATGAAGGTCCCAGACACATTGTCGGCTAGAACTGTGTCGAGCCCGAGGACGTAGCGCGAGAACGCCAGGCATCCCAACTGCACCAGTATCGCGAGGATATTCACGGCGCTATAGCGGAGGATCTGCCCCCAGCTAACGGAAGCGCGTCGGTCCCGATAGGTCAGGAACTTGTTGCCGGCATAGGTCACGACGAGCCCTGCGACGACCGCGATTGTTTTCGCCACGAGCGGTGCTTGATAAAGCGGGCCGGCGCCGCCTGAGAAGACGAGCAGGTTATAGACGACGGCGTCGACGACGAAACCCAGCCCACCGATGGCCAGGAAGATACCGCCGCGGCGAATGTTGCGGATTAGAAAGTCCCGCGTGTGGGCGGTGTCTGGTAGGCGCATGAGTTTGCTTCTTCCGGCTTCGGAATGCCGACGGCGCCGGGCGGATGCCCGGCGCCGTCGATGTCCTCGTTAGATGGTTCCCTCAGAGACCGCGTTGCGGATCCACGGGATGACCTCGTCGAGCATGTCTTCGAGAGTGGCAGACGCCTCGAAGCCGAGCACGTCCTTGGCCTTCTGCGTGTCCGGGACGCGCTTCTGCACGTCGAATTCGAACGCCGGGTCCTTCACGAGGTTCAACGGCACGTCAGGCCCCTTGATCTTGCGCCAGATGATCTCGGCGAGCTCCACGACGGTGTGTCCGACCGGGGTGGAGAGGTTGAAGTCAGTGTTCAGCGCCTCGGGGTGGTCGAGGCTGAGCACGATCCCCCGGGCCAGGTCGCCGCCGTAGGTGTAGTGGCGGACTTGATTGCCCTCACCGAGGATGTGCAGCGGGTCCTGACCCTTCAGCACCTTCTGCACCAGGTCGGGAACGACGTGGCTCATCGCGAGCTGGACGTTGCCGGAGTGGATCTCCACGTCTCCGAGCGCACGTGATTCTCCGATGCCGACACAGTTGAACGGGCGAAGGATGGTGAAATCGACGTCGTACTGGCCCTTCGCAGCGCGGGCGAAGTACTCGACGGCCAGCTTCTGGAACCCATAGGACGACAGCGGCGGGGGCACGATCAGCTCGTCGCCCTCTTTCGAGGGCCAGCGGTCGGTCGACTCAAAGACCATCGACGAGGACATGTAGGTGACCTTCTTCAGCTTGCCGCCCGCCTTCTTGACGGCGATAGCAGCGTCGCAAGACGAGGCGATGATGCGCTCGTTCGTTGCGAGGAGGTCGTACTGGTACGTGTGGAAGTAGGAGATGCCACCGATGAGAGCGGCCCCCGCAATGAAGTGATCGCAGTCCATGAGCAACTCGGTCATGCGCTCGGTGTCCAGGACATCGGCGACGACCAGCTCGTAGTTGGGGTCGTCGTCATACGACTTCTTGACGGGACCGTACTTGGAGTAGTTGTCGACTCCGACAACTTTGTATCCCTTGCGGAGCAGTTCTTCGACGACATAACCGCCGATGAACCCTGCGGACCCGGTGACGAGGACCTTTTCCATTACTTGTTTCCCTTCGCGCCTGCGGCGGCTTCGATCTGTGTGATGGGTAGTGGCTTGCCGAACGCGAAGAAATACCAGCGGAGGTATTTGGGGATCCACTTCCTCAGCTGGAAGTTGGATTCCCCATCGGTCCGGTCGAGCCAGATGGTCGGAAGTTCGGCGACAGGAAGGCGCGCGCGTCGTGCCTTCGCGGTCAATTCGAGGCCGATCTCGAATCCCGCACGGGACTGGATCGTGACCGTGCGAACGAAGTCGGCGTTGTACGCCTTGAAGGAGTTCGTGGCGTCCCGTGTCCCGATGCCGGCCAGAAGGTGCAAGGACTGCCCGGCAAGCCTCGACAGGGCGCGCTTGAATCGCGGGCCGCCGATCTGCTGCCCGCCGGCCATGTAGCGACTTCCTGCCGCCACCACGACACCTCGCTCGACCAATTCGGCGAGTGCGTCGATCTGCCGGGGGTCGTCACTACCGTCGGCCATGGTCACGACGACGGTCCCCGCACGCGCCGCATCGAAGCCGAAGCGGATGGCCTGCGCGGGCCCGCGCCCATAGGTGTTGATGACGGTGCGTATGCGGGAGTCTTCTGCAGCAGTGGTCTCGAGTGCAGCGATCGTGGTGTCGTCGGGAGTGTCCACCACGACGAGGAGCTCGAACGGATAGGTGACAGTGTCGATCACCTTGGAGAGGTACGGGAGGATCGCTTCACCCTCGTTGTACGCGGGGACGACGATGGACACCCGCGGGGTGGCGTCGCTCAAATGAGTACCCCGTTGCCCAGCAGGTTCCAGACGTCGGCAACCGGTTTGTCGGTTTCGATTCCGCGATAGTCGCTGTGAGGCGTGGCGATGATGAGGAGATCACTGCGGGCGATGACTTCGTCGAGCGGAAGCAGCGATGGATCGACGCTCTCGGGGACGTAGGGGTCCGTCGCCAGAACGGACTTCGCCTTGAAACGCAGAACACGCTGCAGCTTGTAGGAGAGACTCGAGCGGATGTCGTCGGAGCCTGCTTTGAAGGCCATTCCGAGGATGCCCACGGTCATCTGGGAAAGGTCGTGAGTGCGCTCCAACTGACTGGTCACGTAGAGGGGGAGGCCCTCGTTGACAAGCATCGCCGAGTGGCCGAGCTGGAAGGTGTTGTCGCTGAACGCGGCGAGCTGCATCGTGTCCTTGAACAGGCAGGGGCCGGCGGCGAAGCCGGGTCCGGGCATGTCCTGCGCACGCGGATAGTCCTGGGTCAGCCCGGCGCGGATCCGTTCGAAATCCACACCCTTCGAGTTGGCCATCATGTAGAACTGATTGACCGCGGCGAACTTGATGTAGCGCCACGTGTTCGTGAAGAGCTTGGCCAGCTCTGCTTCCTCGGGAGTGAGCTCCACGATGGAGTCGGTGAGCGATCCGAAGAGCGCCGCTGCCCGTTCGATCGCACGCGGTGTGTACCCCGAGACGATCTGCGGAAGCTCGAAGAGCTCCGTCATCGCCTTGTGCTCAGCGATGCGCTCGGGGCAGAACGCGACATCCATGTCGATGCCCATGCCGGCGACCATGTCGCGGACCAAAGCAGTCACACCCGGGTAGATCGTGCTGCGGAGTGCGAGGAGTTGACCGTCCCGGAAGAACGGCGCGCACGTGGCCAGGGCGCGCGGAATGGCATTCGGGTCGGGGTTGAGGTGCTCGTCGACCGGGGTGCCGATGACCACCACGACGTTCTCGGCCGTCGCAACCACGGCCGGGTCGGTGGAGGCCGTGAGCATTCCCGAAGCGACGACGTCCGCGAGGACCGAGTCGGCACCGGGCTCTATGAAAGGCATTTGGGCGTGCATTATCTTCGCCACAGCGGCCTCAGAGAGGTCGTAGACAACCGTCTTCTTCCCGCGGCTCGCCAACGCGATGGCGAGCGGAAGGCCCACATGCCCGCCGCCTCCGACGACGACAACATCCTTCTCAAACGCCATTTTTTCTCCAGTTCTTCGCGGACAGCGTGGGAAACACTACCGCAGCGTCTTCGCCGTTCTGGTCCCTTCGGATGGCGGCGCGTCAGGCCAGCGGAGCCATCGGCTTCCACGAGCGGTCGCGCGCGATGCGACGTCCCTCGCGCAGTCCCCGGAACAGGTGACTCGTACCGCGCACGGTGCGCTCCACGAGGACGAGCCGGATGAGTTCCTTGACGAACGTCAGTGCTGTTCCGGTGTTGAACGCGATCGGGTTGTATGCACCCACGGAGCGGTAGTACTGCTTCATGTGGCCGCGGTTGCGCATGATGTAGAACCGGTACGCGTTGCTCGACGCGTTCATGTGACGAACACCGAAATCGTGCTGCTTGATCTCGCGGGTGCGTCGAAGAACGAAATCGTCGACGATCACCGAGGTCGTGAGCCGCGAAGCCAGCCACCCGTACATCTGGTCATCCCAGTAGATGAAGAAGCGGGGGTCGGGAAGCCCGATCTGCTGCACGATGTCCCGATGGATGAACATCCCCTCGAAGCATCCGGAGTTCATCTCCTTGTACCCCGACTCGTCGAAGCCCGCCGGTGCGAAGGGGATCGGGATCGCCATCGACTCCGCGATGCGGTACTGCCAGTAGAAGGCGCTGCCGTCGTAGTCGTAGCGCCGGCCCTGGACACTCTTGAAGCGGGGCGCCCACTTCCCCATGAGCGCGAGGCCGTCCGGGACGACCTCGACGTCGTCGTCCATGAGCCACATCCATTGCGAGCCCAGTTCATACGCGACGCGCATGCCCTCGCTGAACCCGCCCGAGCCGCCGGTGTTGGTGTCGAGGCGGCGGTAGACGAGCTCGGTGCCGAGCTGCTCGCGCAGGGATTCGACGACCTCGGTCGTGTCGTCGGTGGACGCGTTGTCGACGATGACCACGTGACCGGGCTTCGGGTCCATGCGCCCGATGCTCTCGAGCAGGCGGGTCAGCAGAGCCGAACGGTTGTAGGTGACGATCGCGATCGTCGCGGTTGCGGGATCGAAGCTCGCGGTCGCAGCGTCGGTGGGTGATGTCTTGTCCATGGTCACTTCTGGCCTCCGAGCAGGTCGCGCCACGAGCGCTCGGACGTCAGCTCCGGGAGCGCCTTCCGATACTCGCGAGCAAGCTTCGGCCACTCCCGCTCGAGGCGGCGGTGGAGGCGGACGGTCTCCCGCAGCATGCGGCGGAACTTGGCACGATCACGGGTGTAGACGTTCTTCCCGGATCCGTCGGCTGCGCTCACGAGTGCGCTGTCGTAGACCGGCAGGCGCCACCAGTGGGCATCGCCCTTGCCGAACTCGACCTCCGGCTGTGCCAGGTTCTCGGGGCGAGGCTGGTGCAGCCAGTGCGCGACGAGGGTGCGAAGCGTGAAGGTCCGCAATGTCAGCCCGGAGGGGCTGTCGAACGCGTGTTTGCGCAGTCTCTTAAACACCTGCCGTCCGCGACGTGCCCGCATCGGCACCCCGGAGTCTTTGTGGATGACCGTTTCGGGATAGGACGCTGCGAGCTTGCGCGCCTCGGGCATCGCGGTCGGCAGCGTGCGCCACATGTGCGACGGGCCGGACAGGATGTCGCGCAGCGCACGATGGCGGAGGGCGACGGGGTAGTACTGCATCATCATCAGGTGCTTGAGGTCGACGCGTCGGCTGTGGCGGATCAGCGTCCCGCCCTTCGGTACGTTCGAGTGCAGCAGTCCGGCCACGATGCGATTGCGCGCGTGGAAGTAGGCCTGCCAGTCGATCGAGTCGTCCTTGCCGACCCATGACACGTGCCAGAGTGCCACCCCGGGCATCGAGACGGTGGGATAGCCGGCATCACGGGCGCGAAGAGAGAACTCGGCGTCGTCCCACTTGATGAAGGCGGGGAGGGAGAGGCCGATCTCGCGGATGATCGACAGCGGGATGAGACACATCCACCAGCCGTTGTAGTCCGAGTCCAGACGCATGTGCAGCATCGGCGTTTGGCGCAGATTCGCGACGCTGAAATCGTGGGGCAGTTCCTCCTGGAAGAGAGCGCGCCACATGAACGGCTCATCATCGACCACTTCCGCCCACGCGTGCAGCTTCGGGCGGTCGAGCAGGTCGAACATGTGGGCGCCCACGATCGTCGGCGTCGAGGCGTAGCGGCCGAACGTGACGGACCGCCGGATGGACTCCGGCTCGATGCGCACGTCATCGTCCAATAGCTGCACGAAGTCCGACTCGGGTCGGTCGAGCGTTTCGAGCATCGCGCGGGCGAAGCCGCCAGAACCGCCGAGGTTGGGCTGTCGGATGATCTCGAGAGTGTCGCCCAGTCGCCCGGCGACATCGGCGTATCCGGGCTGATCGGCGACGAGGTCGGTGCCCTGGTCGATCACGAAGACCCGGTCGAGCAGCTCGAGCACGTCAGGCGCGTCGGCCAGAGCGGTGAGGGTGTCGATGCAGTACGTCGGCTTGTTGTAGGTCGTGATGCCGATGGATGCTTTGCCGGCCCGAACGGGCTCCTGCTCGGTCGTCCACTCGGCACCCTCGAAGATGGCGGCCGTCTCGTCGGCAGCGATGTCGAACCAGATCCACCCGCCGTCGCTGTACTGGTCCAGAACCAGGTCGAAGGAGGTCGACGACTCTCCCTGCACCTCGCGGGTCTCCAGACGTTGCTTGATGCCGCCGCCGTTCGAGCGGTACACGAGGATGGTCGCCGGTCCGGTGGTGCGAACGGTCAACGTCACGTTGCGAACGGCCGTCCAGTGCTGCCAGTACGACGCGGGAAAGCCGTTGAAGTAGGTGCCGAACGACACGCGGCGTCCGGCGACGATGCGGGCGCGGTTGCGGTCGAGAACGTTGCCGAGCTGCGCGAGGTTGGACACTCGCACCGGTTCTTCGTCGATCACCGACCACGTCTCGGGGTCTGCGTACAGAGGAAGCAGATCGGGGTCTCGTTCGAGCGGGAAGACGACGTTCTGCAAGACGTAGGTCACGTGTGAGTTCTCCGGGTTGCGGCGGACCGGGGATGCGGCCACGCCGGAATCCTACCGGGGGCGGCTGTGCCGACCCTGGAGCCGCACCCGTCGCTCAGCGCATGGATCGCGGCAGCTCGCCCCGCTCCATCGCGAGGCTCTGCTCGGCCGGGCCCACTCCCACGAGCGGCGCCTGCTTGATCTTCGTACCCAGCAGCACCAGCAGCATCCAGCCCCACAGGAGCAGGATCCCGGGCTCGGCGACGCCCTCGACGAGCAGCAGCGCGGCGAGCAGGGTCGGCAGCAGCGCGAGCGGGGAGTAGGGGCGATCGTCGCGCAGGTCGTATCGGGGGCGATCGACGGCGAAGAACCACGCGCGCCACACGAAGGCCAGCATCGCCATCGCCAGCAGGATGACGCCCACGACGCCGAGGTGGGCGAACACCTCTTCCCACGTGCCCTGCGACCGGATCAGGCTGGGGCCGAACGCTGCCCAGACGACCGTCCCGCCGGCGACCCCCGCGGCCGCGTAGAGCAGATAGAACCGCGTGCGCTCGCCGGCGTGCCGGGCCGTGCGCATCAACAGCACGGTGGTGAGGACGAGCGTGACGCCCGCGGCGGCGATCAGTGACACGACGGATTCGGAGCGCACGAGCAGGAAGAGCGCGAGCGCGATCCAGACGACGAGCATCGTTCGGCGAGGCGCTCGGGCTGCGAAGCGGATGCTGAAGACGATGATCGCGAGCACCATCAGCGCGCCGAGGATGCCGGCGTCGCCGACGAGGCCGTGGAGCGGTCCACCCTCGAAGAGGTTCCCCGCCGACCAGCTAATCTGTCCTTCCGTGCCGCGCACGAAGCCCGGCAGCAACGGGTCGTGCACGAAGACGGCCACGACGACCTCGAAGAGCAGGGACAGCCCGACGACCCATTTGAGCGCCGAGGAGATGGTGCGGATGATGTCGCGCCACGTGAGGGCGGCGGCGATGAATCCGGCCTGCACGGTGGCGGAGATGAGCAGGCCCGAGATCGCCACGCCGCCCGGGGAGGGGTTCCAGATCAACGGCAGCGCCGACCAGACGACGAACGCCAGACCGACCCACGGCAGGCGGCGCCACTGCAGGGCAGGGCGCACGGTGACCCACAGCACGACGGTGGCGAGGGTGGCCGCCACGACGAGCACCGCGGCGCCCATGGCGCCGACGGCGTTGACCCAGGCGGTGCCGGCCAGCGAGGAGGAGACAACGAACGTGCACCAGCCCCGCAGCAGCAGATGCCCGGTCGTCTCGCGCGGCGGAGCCTCGGGCGGCGCGCTGACGGGATGCTTCGTCGTGATCGCCATGATGCCCTCAGGCTACTGCCGGGGCGCCCATAGGCTGGAGGCGTGCTGATTCGTCTCTCGAACACTCCCCGCGATTACGCCTGGGGGTCGCCGACCCTCATCGCCGAGTTGGAGGGCCGAGAGCCCGGCGGCGGCCCCGAAGCCGAGGTGTGGTTCGGTGATCACCCCGGCTCGCCGAGCGTCGTGCACGACGGCAGCGGACGCACGCTCGACGTGTGGTTGGCGGCCGAGGGCGAAGCATCCGATTCCCCGACGAAGTTGCCCTATCTGCTGAAGCTGCTGGCGGCCGGCGCGCCGCTGTCGATCCAGGTGCATCCTTCGAAGGCGCAGGCCGAGGAGGGTTTCGCGCGCGAAGAGGCCGCCGGAGTTCCTCGCGACGCCGCCGATCGCAACTACCGGGACGACAATCACAAGCCCGAGCTGATCGTCGCGGTGAGCGACCGTTTCGTCGCCCTCGCGGGTCTGCGCGAGATCGAGGCGACCCGCGAACTCGTGGGCTCGTTGGGGGAGGGCGCTGCGGCGCTCGCGGAGCACCTGTCCGGTCCGGATGCTGCGACCGCCCTGCGCGGGACGATCGGGTGGCTGCTCAGTGGTCACGCTGACGCCGAGGTGGCGAGCATCATCACGGCCGCCGCCGCGGCCTCCTCGTCCACCTACGCGGAGGAGCTGGAGCTGACGCGGCGGCTCGCTGAGGCGTACCCGGGCGATGCCGGGGTCGTGGTGGCGCTGCTGATGAACCTGGTCACGCTGCGCGCGGGGGAGGCGATCTTCGTGCCCGCCGGCGCGCTGCACGCGTACGTCGACGGACTCGGGGTCGAGCTCATGGCGGCGAGCGACAATGTGCTGCGCGGTGGGCTGACCCCCAAGCACATCGACGTGACCGAACTGCTGAAGCTGCTCGATTCCACGCCGTCCGATCCGCCCCGGCTGTACCCCGAGCCGCTCGAGGGCGGCGGCGAGCTCTTCGACCCGGGAGTGCCGGACTTCGCCCTCGTGCGGGTCGACGTCGACGGGGCGGTCGTGCCGCTTCGCGGGGTGTCCATCGCCCTCGTGACGCGGGGGACGCTGCGGCTGGAGGGAGCTTCGGGGGAGGCGCTCGAGCTCACCCCCGGGCAGGCGGCGTTCGTGACGGCCGATGAGACACCGCTCACGGTGTCGGGCGCGGGCGAGCTGTTCGTGGCGATGCCCGGTGTCGCCGGCTGATCCAGCCGCGCTGGGCCGCCTGCTGGGGTGGGGGGTTGGGCGAGTCCTCGAGCCCGCCGTCCGCCACCGCCGCGACCACTTCGGTCGGATGATCGCGCCAACGTCGGAGGATTCGCGCAACGCGATCCGACATGGGTGCGAATCTCCGACCGGGGTGCGGCAGGAAACGGATGCTGTACCCCCATCGACCGCGGGCGACACGCCGCACCGCGCACGGCCGCTCGAGACGATCTTCAGCGCGACACGCCGTGCGACACGCGTGAAGCTTCAATACCCGCTTGAGGCTTTACGATCCGCGACTTGACCCGCACGAATAACACCGGTGTAATTATCCCGACGCAACGACACGCGGTGAACCAGAAAGGCGGGGTAAAGATGTCTCAGTATTCTTCCGGCGCACCCGAGAATTGGTTCGTCGATCCGGTTCAGCTCGGTGTCCCCGGCGTCCGCCGCAACGTCGGCACGCTCGATGAGGAAGCCGCTCTCGCGTGGCAGACCGACGCGCTGTGCTCGCAGACCGACCCTGAAGCATTCTTCCCTGAAAAGGGCGGCTCGACGCGCGACGCGAAGCGGGTCTGCACCTCGTGCGATGTGAAGTCCGAGTGCCTCGAGTACGCGCTGCAGAACGATGAGCGCTTCGGCATCTGGGGCGGCCTCAGCGAACGCGAGCGTCGCAAGCTCAAGCGCCGCGCCAGCTGATCCGGCGATCGGCGCTCGCCCGGCGCGTGCGTCCCGGCTCTCACACCGAGCCCGCCTAGGCTGACTGCGTCATGCCCGCCCGAGTTCACGCAATCCTCGTCGTGCGCCCCGATGGGCGCACCCCGGCTCCGCTGCACCTGAAACGCACCCTGGCCGCCCTGCACGCGCAGACCCGCCCGGTCGATGCGCTGACCATCGTGCTCTGCGGAACGGATGCTGCACTCACCGAGCTCGCGGCGACCTCGGGCGCCGAAGGGGTCATCACCGCCCCGCACAGTACAGGCTTCGCCGCCGCCACGGCTCTCGCCACTCCGCGCCTGCAGGGCGACGCCGTCTGGCTGCTCGCCCAGGACACCGCTCCGGAGGAAGACGCGCTGACGCGCCTCGCCGGGGCCCTCGAACTCGCACCGTCCGTGGCCTTCGTGGCCCCGAAGCTCGTGCAGTGGGACGACCGCAGTGAGATCGTCTCGCTCGGCGTCAGCATGAGCGGGCTCGGACGCGCGGTCGAACTCGCCGCCGACGAACTCGACCAGGGCCAGCACGATGGCGCGGCCGACGTGCTCGGCGCCGACGTGCGCGGACTGCTCGTGCGCCGCGAGACCTGGCGAGCGCTCGGGGGGTTGGATCCGGCGCTTTCGGGCGCCGACGAGGGACTCGACCTGGGTGTGCGTGCCCGACTCGCCGGCGACCGCGTCATCCTCGAACCCGCCGCGCGCATCGCCGTCGGCGGCGACGGCGTCGCCTCGGTACCGGTCGGGCGCCGGGCCGGCCGCCGCGCCTTCGCGATGCGCAAAGCAGAACTGCACCGCCGCCTGAGCTACGCGCCGGCCGCTGCGGTTCCCCTGCACTGGCTCTCCCTGCTGCCCCTCGCGCTCTGGCGCACCATCGCCCATCTCGTGGCGAAAGAGCCCGGCCGGGTGTGGCCCGAGTGGGCCGCCACCGTGCTGGTGCTCGTGCGCCTCGACGCGGTCGCCCGCTCGCGCGCTCGCATCCGTTCCGCCCGCACCCTGGGATGGCCGCGCCTTGCACCGTTGCGCATCAGCCGCTCGCAGATGCGGCTGCGTCTCGACGGCGACGCCGAGCCCACCGCACCGGTGCGCTCCGACCTGCGCTTCTTCACCGGTGGGGGAGCGTGGGCGGTGTTGGGCGGGCTGCTGGTGTCGATCGCCGCCTTCCCGGCGCTGCTCGCGTGGCCCGCGCTCGGCGGCGGAGCACTCGCGCCGCTGCAGGCCACCGTCGGACAGTTGTGGGCGGATGCTGCCTTCGGTCAGCGCGCCCTCGGACTCGGCGAAGTCGGGCCCGCGGATCCCTTCGCCGGGGTCATCGCACTGCTCGGTACGCTCTCGCCCGCCAACCCGTCCCGCGCACTCGTGGTGCTGTGGCTGGCCGCACTGCCGCTCGCGGTGCTCGGCGCCTGGTTCGCCAGCACCCGGGTCACGGAGCACTCGATGCTGCGACTCATGGCCGCGATCGCGTGGGCGCTGTCGCCGACGTTCCTCGTGGCGCTGTCCGAAGGCCGCCCCACCGGGGTGCTCGTTCACCTGCTGCTGCCGTGGCTGTTCTACACCGCGAGCGTGGCGCACCGATCCTGGGCGCCCGCGGGCGCAGCATCCATTCTGCTGGCCGCCGTCGTGGCGTGCTCGCCGTCGCTCGCTCCCGCTTTCGCCGTGCTGTGGTCGGCCGCTCTGCTGCTCGTCGCGCTCGCTCGTCGCGGCCGCGGCTTGGCGCAGCTCGTCTGGCTCATCGTGCCCACCGCAGCGATGTTCGCGCCCCTGATCTGGCACCAGGTGCGCGCCGGTCGCCCGTGGGCCCTGCTGGCCGACCCGGGCGTGCCGTTCGCCGGTGACGTGGTGGCCCCCGACGCGTTCGGGCGCGCGTTGCTGACGGCCGGATTCCCCTCCACCGACCCCGGCGGCTGGTCGGCCTTCCTCGGCGGAGCGCCGGTGTGGTGGGTGTCGCTGCTGGCCGCCCCGCTCGCCGTGCTCGCTCTGCTGTCGGTACTGACGCCGCGATGGGTGAACGGTGCCGCGCTGCTCGTGATCACCGGCGCGGGGGGTGCCACCGCCTTCGCCGCGGTCGGTGTCGCCCTCTCGTTCGCGGGAACGACCCCCGTCGAGATCTGGCCGGGCGCGGGTCTGAGCCTCGCGTGGCTCGGCGCGATCGGCGCGGCCACCGTCACCCTCGACGCGGGCCTCGTGCCGCGCATGCGTGTCGTGCGCCCGATCGCCGCGTTCCTGGTGCTGGCAGCCCTCGCGGTCGCGGCGGCCCCTGCGCTCACCGCCTCCGTCCGCGGCGACCTCGCGCTGACGAACGGACCGACCTCGACGCTGCCCGCCTACGTGGCGGCCGAGGGGCGCGACGACCCGCGACTCGGCACGATCGTGCTCGACCCGGAGGAAACGGGACTGCGCGTTCGGATCGTGTGGGGAGGCAGCGAGACCCTCGGCGGACAGAGCACCCTGATCTCCACGAACGCCGCCCCCGACGCCACCGACGTCGAACTGGCCGATCTCGTCGCCGACCTGGTGACTTCGTCGGCGGCCGACGTCGTCCCTGCACTCGCCGAGCGGGGCATCGGTTTCGTGCTGCTCGTTCCGCCGGCCGCCTCGACCGAGGCGACGACCCTGCAGCTGTCGGCCTCGACGGCTCTCGACCAGCGCGACGGTCTCGACAGCGTCGGCGACACCGCCCGCGGTGAACTGTGGCGCGTCGGCGGCACCGTCGAGCCGCGCGCGCTGCCGTCGACGAGAACCGAGGATGCTGCGCACCTCATCGCCGGTGGACAGCTCGTGGTGCTGCTCATCGCGCTCCTCCTCGCCGTCCCGACCATCACGAGCCGCGGTGTGGCGCGCCGCTCGCCCCGCATCGTCGGGCCCGTCCCCGGGGAGATGCGATGACCGATTCCCGAGCCCGCCGTTGGGCTGCCACCAGCGCCCGCGTCGTCATCGGCACGGTGCTGGCGGTCGCAGCGGTGATCGCCGTGACGCTGGGGATCGCCGCGCCCTGGCCGACCGTCTCGATGCAGCCGGCCTCGGTGCAAGCCACGCCCGCGCCGTCGGATTCGGTCGCCGTCTGCTCCGGGCCGCTTCTCGCGCTCGGGCGCACCGTCGAAGACGCCGGCGCGCTCAGCATCGCCGCTCCTCAAGACGTGGTGTCCGGACCGGCGTCATCGGGTGCGGCGACCGACACCCTCAGCGCACCGGCGGACGCTCAGCCGGTCGTGGTGTCCGCGCCTCCTCGCAACCGGATGCGCGCCGACCTCGCGGCGTCGGGTTCGTCCTCGCTCGCCGACCCCGACCTGCGGGGATTCGCCGCTTCGGCCTGCACGCCGCCGCTGCTGGAGTCGTGGCTGGTCGGCGGGTCGAGCACGACCGGCGCGAACGACCTCGTCGTACTGTCCAACCCGAGCGATGTCGCCGCTACCGTGGAGCTGACCGTCTTCGGCGTCACCGGTCCCGTCGTCCCCCCGGGCGGCCGCGACCGGGTCGTGCCTCCCCGCACCCAGGTCGTGGTCGCGTTGTCGGGCCTTGCACCCGACGAGGCCGCACCCGTGATCCGGGTGACCGCGAGCGGCGCGCCGGTGCGCGCTTCGCTGCAGTCGAGCCTCATCCGCGTGCTCGTTCCCGGCGGCGTCGACCAGGTCGGCGTCGTCGCGACCCCCACCTCCCGACAGGTCATCCCGGGCATCTCGGTCGTCACCGAGTCCGACGGCTCGAACCCGGCGACGGTCGTGCGCCTGCTCTCGCCGACCGCCGACACCGAGGCGACCGTGTCGGTGTCGCGGGTCGACGACACCGCGGCGGCGACGTCGTCGACCGTGCCGCTCACGGCGGGAGTGCCCAGCGTGCTCGACCTGCCGGGCCTGGCGCCGGGGGAGTACACGGTCACGGTCGAATCGCCCGTGCCGACGGTCGCCGCGGCCTGGGAGGCCACGGGCTTCGGGGAGGCATCCGACTTCGCCTGGTACGCCGCGGCTCCCGAGATCGCGGCCCCGAGCCTGTTCGCGGTCCCCACCGGTCCCTCGCCCTCGCTGACGATCGCGAACGCCGGCTCGGACGCGACCTCGGTCGACGTCGAAGACGCGTCCGGTGCCGCGCAGACCGTGGACGTTCCGGGCGGTGCGTCGGTGTCGGTGCCGGTCGAAGCCGGCGGGATCTATCGCCTCGTCCCCGCCGCCCCGGTGCACGCAGCGGTCGGCTTCTCGGCGGCGGACGCACTCGCGAGCTTCCCGGTGTGGTCGGCGGATGCCGCCGCCCCGTCGCTCACGATCTACCCGTGAGCCGGCGCGCTCAGAAGTAGCGGAAGCGCTCGGGACCGAGGTCCCACGGATCGCGGTCGAGGTATTCGGCGGCGGCGCGGAAGACCGCCCCTTCGATCGAGATGCGCCGGTGCAGGTCGTCGTCGCGGTGCAGGTGGCTCAGTCGCTCGATCGGCACCCGGAACAGGATGATGCGCTTCTCCTCGCGCAGCACCCGCCAGCGCGGGATCCCGCCGTCGTTGGGCAGCGGAGGCATCGTGCCGATCTCGAACGACACCTCGCGCAACTCGTCCCACGCCGAGCGGAGGAATTCGGCCGCCGTGCCCACGGCGAGGTCGAAGCGTTCGACGCGCGTGTCGATCGGTGGCAGCGGCGGACGAACGACGGGGCTGCGGTTCTCCCGGCCGTGACGGCCGTGTCGAGAAGGACGTGCGGGGGCCGCGGTCTCCCGCATTCTCCTGCGCACCATGGCATCATCCTATGCCGCGTCGCCGGTTGCGCGGGGTGGCGCAGCGTCGGTGGGGGAGGCCGCGGCTAGGGTCTGAACAATGCGCGAGAGATTGTGTTCCAAGGTGGCGTGCGCCCGCGAAGCGGTGTCGACGCTGACGTACGACTACGGCGACCAGATGGCAGCCGTCGGACCCCTCGGCCGCGCCGACGACCCGCACGCCCACGACCTCTGCGCCATCCACACCGAGCGCCTGTCGGTGCCTCGGGGCTGGATGGTCGTGCGTCACGAGTCGCTGCAGGTCTGAGCCCCGTCCGCGTCAGCGCAGGTTCTCGCGCGTGCCGCGCAGGAGCGCGGCCACGCGCTCGTTCTGTGAGATGAGCGCGCGCCACTCCCGCTCGCGCCTCACGGCCGACACGCCCCGGAGCAGGGTCTCGGCGTCGACCGCGGGAACGGGCGACACGTGCGTGCGCGCCTCCTCGGCCAAGGTCGCCGCGAGTCGCACACGGGCCGCCGGCTGCAGCTGCGGTGCCTGTCGGAGGAATTGTGCGATCCTCGCCGCCAGCCGGTCGGGCAGCCGGTCGACGTCGACCACGCGCGCCCACGACTCCAGCACGGGGGGAACCCCCGGGGCGGGCGGCGGCAGCGGCCGGGTGCGCGTGCGCTCCGAGTAGGTGCCCGCCAGCAGATCGCCGAGCCGTTGCGAGCGGGGCGTGAAGGCCCCGACGATCGCGGCGAGCCCGCCGAGGGTCAACCAGATCTCCAGCACGCCCGCGAGGGCGCGGAGGAACGCCTGACGGAAGCCCGAGGCGCCACCGTCCGAGCGCACGATCCGACCGCCGACCACCAGGCGCCCGAGGCTGCGTCCTCGCGTGACCGTCTCCACGGTCGTCGGCAGCACAACGGCCACGAGCACGAGCACCACGATCGACACGATCGGCAGAACCTCCGCCGGGAGGGCGCCGGTGTTCGAGACCCAGGAGGCCAACAGGAGGAAAACGACCAGCACCAGCACGGCGGTGACCAGGTCGATGAGCGCGCCCACGGCGCGCAGGAAGAACCCGAGCGGCTGCACGTCGAGCGCGACGGCCTCTCCGGTGAGCGTCTCCTCGGGTGGGAGGTGGGCCGGGGCGGGAGCCTGTGCCATGGGTACAGTAAACCAGTGGACCTCGACGCACTCACCGCCGCTCGGCGGGAGGAGTGGGCCCGCCTCGACGAACTCGGCCGCCGTCGGCGCCTCAGCGGAGCAGAGGTGGACGAACTCGTCACGCGGTACCGCGCCGCATCCGCCGACCTCGCGGAGATCAAGACCACCGCCGGACGCACGCCCCAGGGCGACTACGTCTCGACCCTGCTCGCGCGCACCCGCCTGCGCCTGACGGGGGTGCGCGGCAACGTCGTGCGCCAGATCTCGCAATTCTTCGTGTGGCAGTTGCCCGCCGCGTTCTACCGGGTGCGATGGGCGACGCTCGCGGTCGCCGTCGGATTCGTCATCGTCGGCGCTCTCGTCGCCGCATGGCTGTCGACGGATGCTTCCGCTCTCGCAGCTCTCGGCCCGGAGGCCGATCTGCAGTACTACGCCGAGCAGGAGTTCACGGGCTACTACACCGACAACCCGGCGGCGGTCTTCGCCGGCACCGTGTGGACGAACAACGCGTGGATCGCCGCTCAGTGCGTGATCTTCGGGATCACCGGGTTCTGGCCGGTGATGGTCGTGATCCAGAACGCCGTCGGGGTCGGCACTGCGGCCGCCGTCATGATCGCTTTCGGTCGCGGCGACGTGTTCTTCCAGTTCATCCTTCCCCACGGCCTGCTCGAACTGACCGCCATCTTCGTCGCGGCGGCGGCCGGGCTGCAGATCTTCTGGGCGTGGGTCGCCCCCGGTGCGCGCACCCGCGGCGAGGCGCTGGCCGCGGCCGGACGCTCGCTCGGCACGATCGCGATCGGGCTGGTGTTCGTGCTCGCCCTGTCGGGCCTCGTGGAGGGGTTCGTCACCCCGCAGACCTGGCCGTGGCAGGTCAAACTGCTCCTCGGCGCTCTCGCGCTGGGCGTCTTCCTCGTCTACATGCTCGTCCTCGGTCGTCGCGCCGCGCTCGCCGGCGAATCGGGCGACCTCACCGAGTACGAAGCCGGAACGCCGAGGCTCGTCGCCGGGTGAGCCTCAGGCGGCGTAGTGCCGGGCGAGGCGCTCGAGGCCCTCGTCGACGCTGACGGCGGGAGCCCACTGCAGATCGCGACGGATGCTCTCCTGCTCGAACCAGTGGGCGGTCGAGAGCTGCTCGGCGAGGAAGCGGGTCATCGGCGGCTCGTCCGTGCCGGGACGGATCGCCCACAGCCGTTCGATGATCGAGCCCGCCGCGAGTGCCACGGGGGCGGGCACGCTGAAGCGCGGCGGCGCGACACCGGCGGCGAGGCAGATGCCGGCCATCAGGTCGCCCACGGGCCGCGGCTCGCCGTTCGTGAGCACGTAGGCGCGCCCTCCGACGGCGGGTGCGCGATCGAGGGCCGCGACGATGCCGGAGGCCGCGTTGTCGACGTAGGTCGAGTCGATGAGTGCTGTGCCGCCGTTCAGCAGCGGCAGGGTGCCTCGGCGCGCGCGGCTCACGATCCGCTCCGTGAGCTGCGTGTCCCCGGGGCCCCACACGAGGTGGGGGCGCACCGCCACGACGGCGAAACCCGCCGTGTTGCGCGCGAGGGCGAGGATCTCCGCGTGCGCCTTGGTGCGCGCGTACTCGCCACGGGCGTTGACGGGGTCGGCCGGCTCCGCGCCGACGCCCGCCAGCGCGTGGCCTGCGTGTGCGACCGAGGGGGAGGAGACATGCACGAAACGCGTGACGCCGTGGGAGGCGGCGGTGTCGAGCAGCATCCGCGTTCCTTCGACGTTGACGGTGTGGAACTCCGATGCGGCACCGGCGAGCGATACCTTGGCCGCGAGGTGCACGACCGCGTCGACGCCGGCCACGGCTTCGTCGAGGGTGGCGGGGTCGGTGACGGAGCCGCGGATGTCGGTGACTCCCGCGATGCCGCTCGGACGGCGCTGCAGGGTGCGCACCTCGTGACCGGCGCCGAGCAGGGCCCGGGCGACGGCGCCGCCGAGGAAACCCGACGATCCGGTGGCGAGGACGATCACGGCGCGGTGGGCGTGCGTCCGGCCAGGATGGACTCTGCCCACGCGGAGAGGCGCGAGCGGTCGATCTTGGAGTTGTGGCGAATGTCGGTGGGGAGGTCCCGCACGGTGAGGACGGCGGCGAGCGGCAGCTCGGTGCTGGCGCGCACCGCGCGGGTGAGCTCGGGCGGTGCGACGGCCGCACGCCGCGTCGCGGGCACCGTCTCGACCACCGCGACGCTCTGACGTCGACCCTCGGGACCGACCCCGACGACGGCCGCGCGACGTACTGCGGCGACGCGCTCGATGTCCTGCTCAGGCCCGACCGGGGTGACCGGTCCGGTGGCGGTCGTGATCACGTGGGGCAGTCGCCCCTCGATCCACAGTCGGCCCTCGGCGTCGAGGTGGCCCACATCGCCGGTCCGATGCCACCGCTCCGCCGGAAGCGCACCCGCGGGCGCCGCATCCCGGGCCGCGGTGCGGTCGGTGAGCCAGAGCCGGTGGTACCCGCTCTTGAGGTGGGGCGCGGAGATGACGACCTCGCCGGAGACGCCCGGTTCGGCCGCGGGGACGCCGGTCGCGTGACCCGCGTCGTCGAGCGTGCTGATGAGCACACGTCCTTCGCCGATCGGCGCGCCGACGCAGACGCCGCGCTGGCCGGAGCGGGCGGCGTCCTCGATGCCGGGGAGGGTGAGGTCGGTCACCAGCAGGCACTCGGTCATGCCGTAGGGGGTGTGGGCGACCGCGTTCGGCATGAGGCGCTGGGCGGCGCGCAACAGCTCGATGCTCACGGGGGCACCGGTGGACAGGAACGTCTGCACCCCGGCGAGGGCAGCGCGGTCGGCGTCATCGAGCTCGGCGGCGGTGGCGACGACGTTGGCGACGGCCGCCGGGGAGAGGAACACGATCTTCGCCGCCGATTCCCTCACCGCGTTCGCGACGGCGACGGCGGTCAGGGTGCGCGGGGCCGAGACGTCCATGTCGGGTGTGGCGGAGCGGGTGCCGAGGGCGGGTCCGAGCAGGGCGAAGGGGGCGAAGCCCGTCACGAGGCCGGTGTCTGCGCCGACCTCGAAGTGCGCGGCGAGAGCGTCTCGAAGCGCCGACAGCTGGGCATGCGTGTACACGACGCCCTTCGCGGGTCCGGTCGACCCCGACGTGAACAGCACGGCTGCGACGTCGTCCGGAGTGGGCGGCAGGGGGAGGGATGCTGTTTCGCCGAGCGCGGCGACCTCGGCGAGGCTCCGTTCCACCCCGAGCGCCCGGGCAGCGGCTGCGGGGAGGTGGGGAGCCGAGATGCGGATGCCCGGCCAGCCGAGCGCGCGGGCGGCGGCCAGGCCCGCGACCTCGCCGATCACGACGTCGGGCGCGGCTCCCCGCACCGCGCGCGAGAGGCCGCGGATGCCGAGGCCTCGGTCGGCGACCACGACGACCGCGCCGATCCGCAGGCAGGCGTACAGGACGGCGGTGAGGGTCGGGCCCGGCGGCACCAGGAGCGAGACGCGGTCGCCGCGGCGCACCCCGAGGGTGTGGAGGCCCGCGGCGAGCTGTTCGACCCGCTCCGCCAGCATCCGCCAGCTGACGCGCAGCGGAGCGCCCCCGCGATCGGTGCTCATGTCGATGACCGCGGTGTCATCGTCGCTGCGGCGCTCGAACAGGCTCTGCCAGAGGGGAGCTGCGGCGGGCGCCGCGTCGGGGACGTCGGGCTCGGCGACAGCATCCGGCCCCGCACCCGTCAGCGCCGGCTCGACCCGATCGGCCAGCCAGGCGAGCACGACGTCGGCGTAGGGCCGCTCTTCGGCGAGCAGGTGACCGGCGCCTTCGAAGCGGTGCACGTCGGCGTGCGGGAGGCGGCGGGCGAGGTCGTCGAGGTGGTACTCGCGGAACACCGGGTCTTTCGGGCCGCGCAGGAGCAGCGCGGGAACGGTGAGCGTGGTGAGCCCGTCGGAGACCCCGCGGAGCGCAGGGGTACTCGGGTGCGCGGCGGTGGCGGGGATGTCGGCCACGAAGGCGCCGATGCCGCGGCGCCGCGCGGCGACCCGGTAGGGGGCACGGAAGGCGGCGCGAACGGTCGGGTCGAGGGAGGGCTCGGCGAGCGAGAGGGTCACGTCGAGGAAGGCGGTGCTGCGCGTCGTATTGGCGGCGAGCAGTCCGCGCGCACCGGCGAGACGCAGGGGGAGCGGGATCGCACGCTCGGCGGGTTGATGGACGGCGGTGTTGAGGGCGATCACGCCGGCGAGGCGTTCGGGATGCTGCACGGCCCAGCCGAGGGAAATCGGTCCGCCCCAGTCGTGGCCGAGCGTGACGATCGGGCCGGCGGGCGCGAGGGTGTCGATGAGCGCGCCGAGATCGGCGATGCGCTGGGCGAGCGTGCGGCTGACCGCGGTGCGTTCGGAGAAGCCCATATCGAGCTGATCGACCGCGATCACGCGCCAGGCGGCGCCGCCTTCGCGCGCGGCGCGCACGCTGGCGGCAGCGACCGCGCGCCAGAGGTACGACCAGGTGGGGTTGCCGTGGACGGCCACGATCGTGCCGATCGGGTCGGTCCCCGCCCGGGAGAGGACGTCTCCCGTGTCGAGGACGTGCCACTGCCGGGTGGTGCCGACGTCAGCGCCGACTCCCGCGACGTCGACGAGGCGGGACCACGCGGGATCGAGCCCCGGGAGACCTGCGGGAGGGAGGGTGGCGGCGTCCGCGGTGTAGCGCGCGGGCGCCGAGCTCACCACGCCAACTCGAGCATGCCGGTGTTCAGCCCGGAGCCCACCCCCATGAGCAGCACGCGATCGCCCTTCGCGAGCGTCGCCTGCTCTTCCGCGAGCGTGATCGGTATCGAGGCGGGGCCGACGTTGCCGAGCCGCGGGTAGGTCACGGGCACGCGGCTGCGATCCAGGCCGATCGCCTTGACGATCGCGTTGGTGTGCACCGCGGAGACCTGGTGCGTGATGTAGCGGTCCATTCCCGTCCACGACCAGTCGGTACGCGCTTCGCGCCATGCCGCGGTCACGAGTTCCATGCCGCCCTTGAGGAGGGCCTTCGCGTCGGTGAACATGCCGTCGACGCTGCCCACGCACAGCTCGTGGAACTGGGTGGCCGCCCGGGTCACGCCGCCGAGCACGCGGTGGCCCTCGGGGTGTTCGCTCGCGCGGCCGAGCACGGCGGCGGCGGCGCCGGAGCCCAGGGTCAGGGTGGCGAACTCGCTCATGAACGAGTCGCGATCGATCTCATCGCGGAGGAGGCGCGCGACGGTGTTCACCTGGACGTCGTCGGCGTCCTCGCCGTTGACGATGAGGGCGTACTGCACCTGGCCCGACTGGATCATGCTCGCGGCGAGGCTCATGCCGTTGATGAAGCCGAGGCAGGCATTGGCGACGTCGAAGTTCACCGCGGAGCTGGGGAGGCCGAGTCCGTGATGCAGGCGCACCGCCACGGAGGGCTCCAGGTGCTTGCGCGTGACGGAGGTGTTGATGATGAGGCCGATTTCGTGGGGCTGCACGCCCGCCTCCTCGAGGGCTTGCTCAGCCGCCGCGATCGTCGCGTCGTCGGAGTTCTCACCCTCGGCCCAGTTGCGCCGTTCCAGCACGCCCGCGACGCGGCGCAGCAGCCCGGGTTTGAGGTGCATCCGCGTCAATGCCGGCGACAGACGTCGCTCGATGTCGTCCGAAGAGGTCACGCGTCCGGGAAGGACGCTCGCGACCGAGATCAGCGCGACGTCGTCGAATCGAGTGGATGCATTTCCGGGCAAGGGATCTCCGCGTCTTCCGAAGGGGAACGGTGTGGGCCGTCATACGGGCGGGGCAGAATGTGCACTCTCTCGCGGCCACATCCTGACAAGCCTAAGCGTTGCCGTATGGCAACAGGTGCATAGATCACGGATCCACGGCCGACCGACAGCCTGGCCGGTGCCTTCTCGGGCGCCGTCCTCGCGGTTCAGAGGCGCCCGGCGGCTTTCAGCGCGAGGTAGCGGTCGGCGACGAGTGGCGGCAGCTCTTCCGCGGACGCGACGAGCGACTCGCCCCCCGCGCGACGGATCGCGCCGCCGACGCGGTCGGCGTCGCGACGCGCGCGCTCGACCGCGGCTCGGGCGTAGACATCGTCGGCATCGCGCAGGGGCGGCTCTTCCGGGTCGGCGTCGGTGGCCGTCGCCACGAGTACGCGCGTCCGCCGGGTGAGAGCCGGGAGTGCGGCGAGGAAACCGCGTGCGGCGAGCGGTTCGTCGTGCGCCGTGAGCAGCACGACCAGCGAGGGGTGCCCCGTCAGCATCCGCACCTGCGCGAAGGCGGCATCCCAGTCGGTGTCGATCAGTTGCGCCTCGACCGGCGCCATCGCGTCGATCATCGCCGGCAGCAGCGCCGGACCGTCGACGCGGGTGACGCGGGCGCGCACGACGCGATCGAACAGCACGAGGTGAACGTGGTCGCCTGCCCGCGTCGCGAGGGCCGCGAGGAGGAGGGCGGCCTCCATCGCGGCGTCCAGGCGAACGCCGTCGCCGACGCGGCCGGCGGCCGTGCGCCCCGAATCGATCACGATGACGACGTGCCGGTCGCGTTCCGGACGCCAGGTGCGCAGCATCGTGGAGCCGGCGCGGGCCGTCGCGCGCCAGTCGATCGCCCGCACGTCATCGCCGCGCACGTACTCGCGCAGCGAATCGAACTCCGTGCCCTGCCCGCGCACCTGCACGCTGGTGTTGCCGTCGAGTTCGCGCAGCCGCGCGAGCCGCGAGGGCAGGTGGCGGCGGGCGGTGAACGGGGGGAGCACCCGCAGGCGTCCGGGCGCGTCGATCCGCGTCTGACGGCCCGCGATACCGAGCGGCCCGAGGGAGCGCACGACGACGGCATCGCTGCCGAGTTCCCCGCGCCGCCGGGGGAGCAGGGTGATCGCGATCGCGCGGCGCTCGCCGGCCGGTACGTCGATCGGGGCGCGCTCGGCGGGCGACCCCGCGGTGGGCTGCCACGCATCGCGCAGTCGCCCGTGCACCCGGCGCGCGCCCTCGTTCGTCAGCAGCACCTGCGTCGGCACGCTCTGATCGCGCAGCGCTCGCCGAGGGAGGCGTCGCTCGACGCGCAGGCGCCGGGGGTCGCCCGCCGCCACCACGTCGAGCGTCGCCGCCGCCAGGCACAGCAGCATCCAGCCGAGCGCGGTCAGGCCCGCGTTCACGCCGGCGAGCGAGAGCAGCACGACGGGCGCTGCGCCGAGGGCGAGCAGGAGGGGAAGGCGACCGGTGACGAACATGACTCAGATCGGCACCCGGGTCTGCTGTACGACCGAGGTGAGGATCGCGTCGACCGAGACGCCCTCGATCTCGGCGTCCGGGCGTAGTCGGATGCGGTGCCGCCAGGTCGGTACGAGCATCGCCTGCACGTGATCGGGCGTGATCGCGGGGTAACCGCCGAGCCACGCCCACGCCTTGGCTGCCGCCAGCAAGCCTGTCGACGCCCGGGGGCTCACGCCGAGTTCGACCGAGGGGCTGTCGCGGGTGGCGCGGGCGAGATCGACGACGTAACCGAGCACGTCGTCGGCGACGGCGACGGATGCTGCAGCCGCCTGAGCGGCGACGATCTCGGCCGGCGTGACCACGGCCGCAAGCCCCGCAGCTCCCAGCTCGCGCGGGTCGAAGCCGTCGGCATGGCGGCGGAGCACCGCGAGCTCCGCCTCGCGGGAGGGGAGGGGCACGACGAGCTTGAGCAGGAAGCGGTCGAGCTGCGCCTCGGGCAGCGTGTAGGTGCCTTCGTGCTCGACGGGGTTCTGGGTCGCGGCGACGAGGAACGGCTCGGGCAGCGGCCGTGTGACGCCGTCGCTGGAGACCTGACGCTCCTCCATGGCCTCCAGGAGGGCTGCCTGCGTCTTGGGCGGCGTGCGGTTGATCTCGTCGGCGAGCACGATGTTGGTGAAGACCGGCCCGGCACGGAATTCGAACTCCCCGGTGCGGGCGTCGTAGACGAGCGATCCCGAGACGTCGCCCGGCATGAGGTCGGGCGTGAACTGGATGCGTTTGGTGTCGAGACCGAGGGCTCGGCTGAAGGACCGCACGAGCAGGGTCTTGGCCACGCCCGGAACGCCCTCCAGCAGTACGTGACCGCGTGAGAGCAGCGCGATGAGCAGGCCCGTCACGATGCCGTCCTGGCCGACGACGGCCTTGCCGACCTCGAGCCGTACCCGGTGCATGCTCTCGCGCAGCGCCGCGTCATCGGTGTCTGTCATGGGGTGTCCCTTTCCGGTGGAGCGGTGTGCGGCGCGGCGATGTCGTGCACGCGCGTTTCGAGAGAGCGCAGTCGCTCGGCCAGCTCGACGAGCTGCCGGTCGGTGCGCGGTGTCGTGTCGATGAGGATGCTGTGCACCTCGGCGCGGTCGGATCCCGACCGCTGGGCGACCGCGTCGGCCACGGCGGCGGGGGAAGCGGCGGCGGGGAGTCCCAGCATCCGTCCGATCCGCTCCAGCGTTCCCAGGCGCAACTGATCGATCGCGTGACCGGCGTCCTGCGAGCGGGCGTAGAGGCGGGCGCGGCCCGTGGTGGTCTCGGAGGCGCGCACGGTGACGGGGAGGTCTTCCGCGACGAGCGCGCCGAAGCGGCGGCCGCGCCAGAGCGCCGCCGCCCCGGCCGCGGCCAGGAGCAGCAGCATGACCGGGGTCACCCAGTCGGGGGTGAGTTCGCCGAGGGTGGGGGCGGCCTCGCCGACGTCGGCGTCGGTCAGGCTCGGTACGTACCAGACGACCCGCGGCTGCGAGCCGAGCAGGTTCAGCGCGAGCGCGGCGTTGCCGGCGTCGGTGAGCGCGTCGTTCGCGAAGACCGGGCCCGCGTCGAGGGCGCTCACGGTGCGCCCGTCGAGGGTGCGGGTGAGGAGGGCGAAACCGTCGTCGACCGGGTAGCAGCCGGTCACCTCCTCGCCGGCGGTGGCGAGGGAACCGGCCGTGATACCCCCGGCTCGCTGGGCGGCCGGCACCGTGCACTCGGGCGCCACCTCGGCGGTCCCGGCCGCGCCCGCGGGAGCGGACCCGGGCAGCAGCAGGCGCAGCGTGCGTGCGCGCGGTTCGATCAGCACCACGTCGGTCGCCGCATCCGCGAGCTCGACGATCGCGTCGTCGGAGAGGTAGGCGGCGTCGGGGAGCACGAGCGTGACACCCGCTTCCCCGGCGCCGAGCGCATCGAGCGCGTCGTCCCGGCCTCGCACCACCTGCAGGTCGATGCCCTGCTCGGCGAGAACCCGGGCGAGCCCGCGGGTGCCCTCGGGGGCGGCGGACTCGGGGTCGAGGGGGTCGCGCTGCGTCCAACCGCCGAAAGCGAGCAGGCCGCCGACGAGCGCCACTGCAACGAGGACGGCGACCACGATCAGCCAGCCGACGAGGGTGCGCCGCCGCCGGCGTGTCGCGGTCGGGGCGCTCACCGGGCGCTCGCGAGCACGGGGCGGGCGCGGGCGAGGGCGTCATCGAGCGCGGCGATGTTGTCGTACATCTGCCGGGTGCCGTGGCGACGCAAGTACCGCACATCATCGAACGCGGTGGCCGCAGCATCCATCCGTCCCGCCTCCCCGGGGAAGATCGCTCCGGCCGTGCGGGCGAAGCCGTGCACCGTCGTGCCCGCCGGCACCTCGACGGCGGTGCGCTCCACGACGCCGCGCGCGACGGCCCGGAAGCGCAGCACGATGGCGTCGTCCCAGTCCGAGCGGGCCGCGGCCGCCGCCGCGAGACGCCGCAGCTCCGCGGCGGAACGCACGTCCGTCTCGCCGAACAGCTCCGCCCTCTCGTCCGCGCGAACGCGGGCGACCGAGCGGGGGCGCCCCCAGATGAGCAGCGCTGCCACGACGATCACCACCACGACGATCGAGGCGATCACCGCGAACGCCGGACCCCACGCGCTGGGGATCCCGCCGCCGAACAGGTTCTCCAAGAATCGACCGACCGCCTGCGCTGCCCGGTCGATCAGGTTCGGCTCCGCCGCGGCGTAAGCGGGATCCTGCAGCTCGCGCTCCGCCCACTCGCGAGCGTCGTCGCGGTCGGGTGTCAGCGCGGCGCCCGCGAGGAGCAGCTCAGCGACCGCGCGGCTCACGAGGTTTCGCCCGGAGCCGTCCAGCGCGGGGGAGAGGCAGCCGTGTCGGGGCCGGGCGTGGGCGTCCCCGGTGCCGGGGTGCCGGGAACGGGCGGCGCCGCGTAGCCGGGAGCGCCGTACGGCGAGGGCGCGGGAGCGCCGTAGGGCGTCGGATAACCGCCGGGAGCGTACGCCCCCGGCGGGGGATACCCTCCGGGGGCCGGGTACGCGCCCGGGTAGTAGGGTCCGCCGGGAGCCGGGCGGGGGGCGATCGTGCGCCCGATGTGCTCGCGGTAGGGGTCGGCCAGGTCGGTGGCACCCGCATCGCGCCGCTCGACATACGTCTGCAGGTCGAGGTCGAGGCCTTCGTGGCGCATGCGGCAATCGACGTATACGAGGGCGGCGGCGGTGGACTGCACGATCAGCGCCACGCACTGCACGAGGATCGTCAGCGCCTGGGTGAGTACGGCCGAGACGATGACGGCGACGATCGCCGCCGGTTCCGGATCGCCCGTCGGCGAGACGATCGTGCTCAGCCCGCTGGAGAGGAACGACAGCGGGATGCTGACGACCTGGGCGACCACGCTGAAGGTCATCGAGATGATCACGAGGATGCCGAACGTCGACCAGAACCGGCCGCGGGTGAGGCGCCAGGAGCGGGCGATCGCCGCGCGGATCCCGGCCCCCTCCAGGATGATCGCCGCCGGCACGAGAAGGAGCTTCGTCGACAGCCAGAGCGAGAGCGGTATCGAGCCGAGCACGAGCAGCACCCCGAGCACGATCGCCAGCGGCAGCACGACGAAACCGAGACCGACCACGACCCCGCCGACGACGGCGATCACAAGCAGGACCGCGCCCAGCACCAGCGCGGCGTAGCCGATCAGGCGCCACGCGACGGGGCGCAACCGCTGCCAGATCTGTCCCAGGGTCAGCTTCTCGGCGATGACGGCAGCGGCGACCTCGCTGACGACGACACCCTGCACGATGACGCCCAGCGCACCGGAGGCGAGGCCCAGGACGAGCCCCGTGATCACGGTGATCGCGATGGAGCCCGCGAGGATCGCGTCGAACTCCTCGGAACCGGAAGGCACGGTGTCCAGGCGCGAGAAGCTCGCGATCGCCACACCGCCTGTGGCGAAGATCACGAGCAGATAGGCGCCCGCCTGCACGCACAGGGCGAAGCCCAGCAGCACGCGCGGATTCTGGCGCAGGGCGGAGAACGACTTGCCCAGGATCGTGCCGAATCCGAGCGGATGCAGCGGAACGATCCCCGGGCGGGGGGCGGGCGTCCAGGCCGGGTACGCGGTCACGGTGGGTGCCTCCTCGTGCTGCGGCTGGCGTCTATCGTGTCACACGCCGGGGTCCTCCTATCGGCGCCCTCCCGGTGGCGTCGACTACTGTGATGTCAGCGCACGCACAGGCCGCGGGCGCGTTACCGTCGCGCTGGGCGGATGTGAGGGACGACGCGCAGATGACATCACGGATCTTGGTCGTCGACGACGACACCGCGCTGGCAGAGATGATCGGCATCGTCCTCACCACCGAAGGATTCGACACCGCCTTCTGCGCCGACGGTGCGCAGGCGGTCGACGCCTTCCGTCGCGAGCGCCCCGACCTCATCCTGCTCGACCTCATGCTGCCCGGTATGGACGGCATCGAGATCTGCTCCCGTGTGCGGGCGGAATCCGGCATCCCGATCATCATGCTCACCGCACGCACCGACACGGCCGATGTGGTGCGCGGACTCGAGTCGGGCGCCGACGACTACATCGTCAAGCCGTTCAACCCGAAAGAGCTCGTCGCTCGCATCCGCACCCGCCTTCGCCCCGCGAGCCAGGCCGCCGGCGAGACGCTGCGCATCGGCGACCTCACCGTCGACGTCGCCGCGCACGAGGTGCGCCGCGGTGAGACGGCGATCAGTCTCACTCCGCTCGAGTTCGAGCTGCTCGTCGCGCTGGCCTCCAAGCCGCAGCAGGTCTTCTCCCGCGAGATGCTGCTCGAGCAGGTGTGGGGCTACCACTACAAGGCCGACACGCGCCTGGTCAACGTGCACGTGCAGCGGCTGCGCGCGAAGGTCGAGACCGACCCCGACAACCCCCGGATCGTGACGACCGTACGCGGCGTCGGGTATCGAGCCGGGGCGGTGGTGTGAGGCGGTGATGTCGCGTCCGGTCGCAGCTCCGCCGCGGCGGCTGTTTCGCGACTGGCGGTCGTGGCCCACGCGACTGTCGAGCCTCTGGCGCCGATCGCTGCGCTTCCGCACCGTCCTGATCACGCTGGTCTTCACAGCCCTGGCGATCCTCGTCGCCTGCGTGGGGATGGCGCTCGCGATCCAGAACGACCTGTTCCAATCGCGCCTGCGTCAAGTGCTCGACAGCTCTCAGAACGCGACGCAGTCGGCCCAGATCACGCTCGATTCGGCGGTCGGCGCGGGTGAGAACACCGTCGCCACGCAGAACCTGCTGCAGAGCGTGCTGGGTCCGTTGCTGCAGCAGGCCAGCACCGACGTCTTCGCGGTGTACCGCATCGGCACCGACATCACCCCCAACGCGCCTCAGAACCGCGCCTCCTTCGATGAGAGCCTGCTGTCGGAGGGCTTGCGCCAGCAGGTGCGTTCCAACGAGCAGGGCACGCAGTGGTGGCAGTCGGTCGCCCTGCCCACCGATGACGGCGGCACCGTGCCCGGCATCATCGTGGGCCAGCAGCTCGTGATCCCGGAGGTCGGGCCGTACGAGCTCTACCTCGCCTACGACCTCTCCAGCCCCGCGCAGACGCTCGGCTTCGTACAGGCGATCCTCTGGATGGTCGGCATCGTGCTGCTGGTGCTCATCGGGGGGATCGCGTGGTGGGTGCTGCGCTCGGTCACCGAGCCGATCGGTGAGGCCGCCGATACGAGCGCGAAGTTGGCCGCGGGCGATCTCGGCGTGCGTCTCGAGGTGCGCGGCGACGATGAGCTCGCCACCCTCGGGCGCTCGTTCAACGCGATGGCCGACAGCATCGAGTCGCAGATCAAAGAGCTCGCCGACCTCTCGCTCGTGCAGCAGCGTTTCGTCTCGGACGTCTCCCACGAGTTGCGCACCCCGCTGACCACGATCCGCCTCGCCTCCGACATGCTCAACGATCGCCGCGACGAGTTCGATCCGACCACCGCGCGCGCGGCCGAGTTGATGCACGCCCAGGTGCAGCGGTTCGAAACGCTGCTCACCGACCTGCTCGAGATCAGCCGCTACGACGCCGGTTCCGTGCAACTCGAACTCGAACCCACGAGCCTCGCCCACCTGGCGGCCGACGTGATCGCCTCGATGGCGCAGCTCGCCGAGCAACACGGCTCCGACGTGCGCCTGGTCGCCCCCGGCGGCTATTCGCCCGTCGACCTCGACCCCCGCCGCATCCGCCGGATCGTTCGCAACCTGCTGGGCAACGCGATCGAGCACGGCGAGGGGCGCCCGATCGTCATCACGGTCGACAGCGACCAGCACACCGTCGCGCTCGGGGTGCGCGACTTCGGCATGGGGATGAAGCCGGCCGACGCGGAGCGCGTCTTCGACCGCTTCTGGCGCGCCGACCCCTCCCGCGTGCGCACGATCGGGGGCACCGGGCTCGGCCTCTCGATCGCCCTCGGCGACGCCCGACTGCACGGGGGGACGTTGGCCGTGTGGTCCGAACCCGGGCACGGCTCGAACTTCGTGCTGACCCTGCCGCGCTCCGGCGCTGCCGTCGAGGGTTCACCCCTGTCGCTCGTGCCGCGCGACGACGCCACGGCGCCGTTGGACGCGCTCGGCGTGACCCAGCCCATCGACGTGACAGGGGGTGTCTCGTGAAGAGACGTGTCATCGCGATCCTGACGATGGGGATGCTGCTGGCCCTGACGGCGTGCACGGGTCTCCCGACATCGGGGCCGGTCAACCCCGGCCTCGGGCCGGATCAGAACAGCGATGCGCGGCCGTACAACTTCGTGCCCGACCCGCCCCCGAGCGGCGCCTCGCCCGAGCAGATCGTCTCCGGTTTCCTGGGTGCCGGCTCCGGGCCGCAGGACGACTGGGCGCGGGCCCGGCTGTACCTCACCCCCGACTTCGCCGAGGAGTGGGATCCCCTCGCCGGCGTCACGATCGATCGGAGTGCCGATCGCTCGGCGCCGACCTCGGCCGCGTCGGCGTCACCCACGCCCGATCCGGCATCCACCGTCGTCGTCACCCAGCGCGTCACGGCCCAGGCCTTCGTGTCGGCCACGGGCGAATACACGCCGGCGGACGGCAACGCGACGCCGCTGGAGTTCCGCCTCGTGCAGAGCGACGGACAGTGGCGCATCGAGGACGCCCGCGACGGAATCGTGCTCTCGCAGGACGTCTTCGACACCGTGTACCAGCCCGCGAACGTGATGTTCTTCGATCCGACGTGGCGCTACCTCGTGCCGGACGTCCGGTGGTTCCCGCGGCCCCTGATCGCGACGCGCGTGACGCAGGCGCTGATCGACGGCTCGCCCAGCGAATGGCTCACGGGCGCCGTGGTCAACGCCTTCCCGGAGAACGTCTCGCTCGTCGGCAACGCCGTGCCGCTGAGCGGCAGCGCCGCGGAGGTCGAGCTGAGCACCACGGCGTTCGATCTCGAGCAGGTGACGCTGGATCGGATGCAGACCCAGCTGGAGGAGAGTCTCGCCAGCATCGACGTGACCTCCGTCGAGCTCACGGTCGGAACGACGCCGCTCGATGCGGAGCGCACGGCAGCGGTGAGCAACCCGAGCGTCTACCGCTTGCCCCTCGTCGAACTCGCCGACGGTCAGGTCGGCTTCCTCGGCGCCGACTCCGTCGAGCGGATCCCCGGGCTCTCCGACGCGCTCGAGGACTCCCGAGCCGTGTCGATAGCGGTCGATCCCGCCTGGAGCAGCGCAGCGGTGCTGACCGATACCGGAGCGGTCGTCCGCGCCCGCTCGAACGGCACCATCGAGGCGCTCGACGTGACGACCCCGTCGCTTCTGCCGCCGTCGATCGACCGGGACGGCGCGGTCTGGACCGCCGCGCGCGACGACCCCGACACCTTCACCGTCTACCCCGCCGGCGGCGAGCCGGTGGTCATCACCGCTCCCTGGGCGAGCGCGACCACACTGCTGTCGTTCCAGATCTCCCGCGAAGGATCGCGCATCGCCGCTCTTGTGACGGCGAACGGGCGCACCGAGCTGTGGGTCGCCGGGATCCAGCGCGAGGACGACCGGCCGAGCGGCGTGGGCGATCCCGAGCTCGTGACCACCAGCTCCTCGACCGGCATCGCCGTGGCCTGGCTCAACGACGTGGATCTGGGGGCCCTCGTGACCTCGGGCGACGCGGTCGCGCTGCTGCGACAGCCGATCGGCGGTCGCGGCACGTCCACCGCGCTCGCCTCGAACGTCGTGGACATCGCCGGCGGCAATTCCACCGTCCGCCTGCGCACCGCCGAGGGCGCGCTGCTCATCGAGCGGGGGGCGACGTGGGAGGAGAGCGCGAAGGGCATCTCCCTGCTCGCCATCCAGCAGGGTCAGCCGCAGTGATCCGCTCCTCCCCAGCGGGGAGGCGCGCAGCATCCGTTCTCCTTCTTCGCGGACCAACGTGAGGAGTGCAGCGGAGGGGTGACGATGTCGGTATGGATCGCACCCTCGTGTCGCGGGCGCTCGCCGACGCGCTGACCTTCGTGCTGCCGGTGGACTGCGCCGGCTGCGACGCGCCCGACATCGCGCTGTGCGAGGAATGCCGGAGCGCGCTGCAGCCCGAGCCGTTCTCCCAACAGCTCGGGTCGCTGCGGGTGTGGAGCGGCATGCGCTTCGAGGGCGTCGCCGCGCGGGTGCTGCGCGCGCTGAAGGAGGAGGGGCGCACGTCTCTTGCCCCCTCTCTCGCTCCCGCGATCACGGCTTCGCTCATTCGGCTGGGGGAGGCCGACGCGCTGCTCGCGACGATGCCCACGTCGCGGGCATCGATGCGGCGGCGGGGATATCGGGTGACCGAGCTGCTCGTGCGCCGAGCGGGCCTGCGTCCCGCTCGGGTGCTGCGTCCGACCCGCGCGACCGGTGACCAGCGGGGGCTCTCCGCCGAGGAGCGGCGAGCCAACACCGCGGGCAGCATGATCGCTTCGGGGGTGAGGGGACGCGGGGTCATCGTGATCGACGACGTGGTCACGACGGGTGCGACGCTGCGCGAGGCCGAGCGCGCCCTCGTCGCCGCCGGTGCGGACGTCGTGGGAGCGGTGACCGTGGCGGCGACGCCGCTGCACCTCCGCCGGCGCCCGCGAAACGCGGGGTTTGGCGAGACCAGTGTTTCTCCCGTGACACGGCGGGGCGGCGAGACTACGGTGGGGGAACCAGAAGGCGACGGATAGTCCGCCCTTGACCGGGCGGACCCGGAACAAGGAGGTACGGATGGACACCAACATCGTCGGCGTGGGAGTCGGTATCACGGATCGATTCCGCAGCGTGGTCGAGGAGAAGGCCGACCGACTCTCGCACCTGTGTCCCCGAGCCCAGGGGCTCGAGGTGAAGGTCACCCACCGCTCCTACCGCAACGGTCGGATGGAGGACGAGACCGTCGAGCTCACGCTCGCCGACAAGGGCCCCGTCGTCCGGGCGGAAGCCACGGACGGCGACAAGTTCACCGCCCTCGACCTCGCGGTCGACAAGCTCAGCGAGCAGCTGCGCCGCGCGAAGGACAAGCGCGTCGACGCCCGCAACCATCCGCGGGGCGCCAAGTTCGAGAAGGGGACCGGGTCTTTCGAGGGCCTCGATCTGCAGCCCGCCTCGGTCGAGATGCTGCGCGCGGTCGCGACGGGGGAGATCCCGGTCGTCGCGGTCGAGGAGGACGAGGCGGACTACACCCCCGTCGTCATCCGCACCAAGCGGTTCGACGCCGAGTGGATGAGCGTCGAAGAGGCCGTCGATCGGATGGAACTCGTCGGTCACGACTTCTTCCTCTTCGTCGACGCCGCCACCGATCACCCCAGCGTCGTCTACCGCCGCAAGGGCTGGGACTACGGCGTGATCTCGCTCGCGACGCTCGCACCGCCCGAGGCGCGCGCCGCGTCGTAAGCCGGCCTGCGGGCCGCTTCTCATGAAGGGGGAGGGGGGATGCTGCGGCTCAGCCGTCGAACATGTCCCCGAGCAGCGAGCCGATGACGAGCCCGCCGAGGATGCCGCCGACGGGGCTTCCCCCGCCGCCCATCATGCCGCCGCCTCGGCCGCCGCGGCCGCCCCAGCCGTTGCCGCCCCAGTCGTCGGGGCGTGCGGAGTCGATATCGCGCTGAGCGAGCTGCAATGCCTCGGAGGCGAGCGCCGCCACCCGGCGGGCCTGCGCGATCGTGCGCTCGCGGGCCTCTTCGGCGACGGGGCCGATCGGGATCTCCGCGCGGAGGCGCTCGGCCTCGGCGAAGCGGGTGCGCGCGTCGGCACCGATCCAGCCGCGGTGGCCGGAGATGATGCTGCGGGCGACCGTCAGCTGGCGGTCGGCGTCATCGACCGCGTGCGTCACGTGGGTCTGCGGGATCACGGGGCGCGAGGCGCGCTCGCGCGCCGTGTCGAGGTCGGCGTTGGCCTGACGCAGGGTCGACAGCGCGCCGAAGGGGTCGTCGCGGGCACCGGGGGCGGGCAGCTGGCTGAGCGCCTTCTCCAGGGCGGACATCGCTTCCTTCACCGCCGGCGTCTGCGGGCCGCGCCGCGCGTCCGCCAGGTCGCCGCGCGAGTCGTCCACGACGGCGGCGAGGGTCGACTCCGCGCGGAGCGCCTCGATCTCGTAGGAGTCGATCGCGTCGAGCAGCGACTCCGCACGCCGGACCGCCTCGGTCGCCGCCTCCAGCGCGACGCCGGCCTGCTCGCGCTGACCCGCTTCGCGGCGACGCTCGGATACGCCGGCGCTGTGCGTCGCGAAGGTGAGCAGCTGCTCGATCTCCTCCGGGTTGCCGGAGATCTGCTGCAGTGCGGCGGCGCTGTACCGCGAGGACAGGCGCTGCACGGCTTCACGAGCGGCCGGGACGCGTGCGCTGAGGCGCTCGCTGTCGGCGCGCACGCGGGCGAGGATCTCGGGGCCGCGGCGCACGAGCTCGATCGCCGGCTGCAGGGCGGTCGTGCGCTCTTCGAGCAGGTCCTCCGCCCACTCCGAGAGCTGGATGATGCGCGCGTTGCGCGTGCGCAGCTCTTCGGGGGTGTCGGGGATCTCGTCGTGGTTCAGCTGGTGCAGGTGGAACGCTTCGGCGAGGTGGGTGCGCACCGCCTCGAGCGCGTTGCGCAGGTCGGCCGTCTGGCCCTCGCCGAGTTCGGCGATCGCGAAGTCGAGTTCGTCGGTCGTCAGGCGCACGCGTTCGTCCGCGGCGACGATCGCCATCTCCGCCCGCCGCATGAGGTCGGCGTCGGCAGAATCCTGCTCTTCACGTTTGCGTTTGCCCCAGAACCCGGCCATAGCGTCGATCCTACGGTCCGCTCGCCCCCTCGATCCCGCGTGTTCGCCGTGGGCGCGGGCTTTCCTGTCGCCGGCGTCCGATCGGATGCCGGCGTCTCGCGCATCGCGCCTCGCCCGGCGTGCTCTCGGGTTCCTCGGAGGTCACGAACGGATAACATGGCGAGGTATGCCTGCTCGCAGGCGGGCGGTTGTGCGCAACAGGTGCAGCGCCCCATCGACAGATCGGAATGCTCCGTGGCAAATCCTCTCGAGAAACTGCTCCGCGCCGGAGAGGGGCGGATCCTCCGCCAACTCCAGCGCGTCGTCACCGCGGTCAACGCGCTGGAAGACGATTACGCCCAGTTGACCGACGACGAGTTGCGGGGCGAGACCGCCGAGCTGCGCACGCGCCACGAAGCGGGCGAGACGCTCGACCAGCTCATGCCCGAGGCGTTCGCCGCGGTGCGGGAGGCGGCCAAGCGCACGCTCAACCAGCGCCCCTACGACGTGCAGATCATGGGCGGCGCCGCCCTCCACCTCGGCAACATCGCCGAGATGAAGACCGGTGAGGGCAAGACTCTGACCGCCACGTTCGCGGTGTACCTCAACGCGATCGCCGGCAAGGGCGTGCACGTCATCACGGTGAACGACTACCTGGCGAGCTACCAGGCCGAGCTCATGGGCCGCGTCTACCGTGCACTCGGCATGACGACCGGCGTGATCGTCGCCGGTCAGACGCCCGACGTCCGTCGCCAGCAGTACGCCGCCGACATCACGTACGGCACCAACAACGAGTTCGGCTTCGACTACCTGCGCGACAACATGGCGTGGCGCGAGGAAGACCTCGTGCAGCGCGAGCACTTCTACGCGATCGTCGACGAGGTCGACTCGATCCTCATCGACGAGGCTCGTACCCCGCTGATCATCTCGGGTCCGTCGTCGGGGGAGGCCAACCGCTGGTTCGCCGAGTTCGCCAAGATCGCCAAGACCCTCGAGCCCGGCGTCGACTACGAGGTCGACGAGAAGAAGCGCACGATCGGTGTGCTCGAGCCCGGTATCGAGAAGGTCGAGGACTACCTCGGCATCGACAACCTCTACGAGTCGGCCAACACGCCCCTGATCTCGTTCCTCAACAACTCGATCAAGGCCCTCGCGCTGTTCAAGCGCGACACCGACTACGTCGTCATGAACGACGAGGTCATGATCGTCGACGAGCACACCGGCCGCATCCTCGTGGGCCGCCGCTACAACGAGGGCATCCACCAGGCCATCGAGGCGAAGGAGAGCGTTCCGGTCAAGGCCGAGAACCAGACCCTCGCCACCGTCACCCTGCAGAACTACTTCCGTCTCTACGGCAAGCTCGCCGGGATGACCGGTACGGCCGAGACCGAGGCCGCCGAGTTCATGTCGACCTACAAGCTCGGCGTCGTCCCCATCCCGACCAACAAGCCGATGGTCCGAAAGGATCAGTCCGACCTCGTGTACAAGAACGAGACGGCCAAGTTCGCTCAGGTCGTGGAAGACATCGCCGAACGCCACGAGACCGGACAGCCCGTACTGGTCGGCACCACGAGCGTCGAGAAGAGCGAGTACCTCTCCCGGCTGCTCGCCAAGAAGGGCATCAAGCACGAGGTGCTCAACGCGAAGAACCACGCGCGCGAGGCCGAGATCGTCGCCCGCGCGGGTCGTCTGGGTGCCGTCACCGTGGCCACCAACATGGCCGGTCGCGGTACCGACATCATGCTCGGGGGAAATGCCGAGTTCATGGCCGTCCAGGACATGAAGGCGAAGGGTCTCGACCCCGTCGAGACCCCGGAGGCTTACGAGTCCGAGTGGGACGACGTCTACCAGCAGACGCGGGACACCGTCGCGGAAGAGGCCGGCAAGGTCGTCGAGGCCGGTGGCCTGTACGTGCTCGGCACCGAGCGCCACGAATCCCGCCGCATCGACAACCAGCTGCGCGGTCGCTCGGGTCGTCAGGGCGACCCGGGGGAGAGCCGGTTCTACCTCTCGCTGACCGACGATCTGATGCGTCTGTTCCAGTCGGGTGCGGCCGAAGCGATCCTCGCCCGCACCAACTTCCCCGACGACGTCGCGATCGAATCCGGCATGGTGTCGCGGGCGATCAAGAGCGCGCAGTCCCAGGTCGAGGCGCGCAACGCCGAGGTGCGCAAGAACGTCTTGAAGTACGACGACGTGCTCAACCGCCAGCGCGAAGCGATCTACGCCGACCGGCGGCACATGCTGCAGGGCGACGACATCGCCGACCGCGTGCAGCACTTCATCGAGGACGCGATCAGCACCGTGATCGACGACCACACCGGCAGCGGACACACCGAGAGCTGGGACTTCGACGCCCTGTGGACCGAGCTCAAGACGATGTACCCCGTCTCGGTCACGATCGACGAGGTCGTGGCGGAGGCCGGCAACAAGGGCCGCGTCACCGCGGAGGGCCTCAAGCGCGAGATCCTCTCGGACGCCAAGATCGCCTACGACCAGCGCGAAGAGACCCTCGGCAGCCCCGCGATGCGCGAGCTCGAGCGTCGCGTCGTGCTGCAGGTGCTCGACCGTCGCTGGCGCGACCACCTCTACGAGATGGACTACCTGAAGGACGGCATCGGCCTGCGTGCGATGGCTCAGCGCGACCCGCTCATCGAGTACCAGCGCGAGGGGTACCAGATGTTCCAGTCGATGATGGGCCAGATCAAGGAGGAGTCCGTCGGCTACCTCTTCAACCTCGAGGTGGAAGTGCGTCGCGCCGAGGGTGAGGACACCGCCCAGGTCGAGGCCAAGGGTCTCACCGCCGCCCCCGTCGAGGGGCTGCGGCTGGAGTACTCCGCGTCCAACGACGCCGGCGAGGTCGAGGTGCGCAACGATCGCGGGCAGGTGCAGCAGGCGGCGACCAACCGCATCCGCAAGGCTGCCGCCGCCGCTCCCGCGGTCGCCAAGCCTGCCGCTGAGGCCCCGCGCGGTGCTTTCGGGCAGCGCACCGACGCCGCACCGGCCGCAGCGCCGGAGCCGCAGAACCGGGCCGATCGCCGCGCCACGGGCAAGAAGAAGTAGCAGCGTGGGCGCCGCGAGCGGTGCCACGCGTTGTCGATTGGCCGGTTCGCGGCGGGTTTAGTCTGAAACGATGACCCCGCCGCGATCGCTCGACCAGTCGTCGAAGCTGAAGAACGTCCTGTACGAGATCCGCGGTCAGGCGCTCGTCGAGGCCGATCGCCTGGAGGCCGAGGGTCACCGCATCCTCAAGCTCAACACCGGCAACCCCGCGGTCTTCGGCTTCGAGGCGCCCTTCCAGATCGTGCGCGACATGATCGAGGCCGTGCCGCACGCTCACGGCTACAGCGACAGTCGCGGAATCATGTCCGCGCGTCGGGCCGTGGTGTCCCGCTACGAGCAGGAGCCCGGTTTCCCGCACGTGGACCCCGACGACGTCTACCTCGGCAACGGTGTGTCCGAGCTCATCACGATGGTGATGCAGGCTCTCCTCGACGAGGGCGACGAGGTGCTCATCCCCGCTCCGGACTACCCGTTGTGGACGGCCATGACCAGTCTCGGTGGCGGCACCCCGGTGCACTACGTCTGCGACGAGCTCGACGGCTGGCAGCCCGATCTCGACGACATCCGCTCGAAGATCACCCCGCGTACCAAGGCCATCGTGGTGATCAACCCCAACAACCCCACCGGCGCGGTCTACACCCGCGAGGTGCTCGAGCAGATCGCCAACCTCGCGCGCGAGCACTCCCTGCTGCTGCTCGCCGACGAGATCTACGACCGCATCCTCTACGACGACGCGCACCACATCCCGATGGCCACTGTCGCCCCCGACCTGCTCTGCCTGACCTTCAACGGTCTGTCCAAGACCTACCGCGTGGCCGGTTACCGCTCGGGGTGGCTCGTGATCACGGGCCCGAAGGGTCACGCGCACGGATTCCTCGAGGGGATCACCCTGCTCGCCTCGACCCGGCTCTGCCCGAACGTTCCCGCCCAGTACGCCGTGCAGGCCGCGCTGTCGGGCGTGCAATCGATCGACGCTCTGATCGGCCCGAGCGGTCGCCTCCATGAGCAGCGCGATGCCGCCTGGAGCGGGCTCGAGGCAATCCCCGGAGTGACGTGCGTGCGACCGCAGGGTGCGCTGTACGCGTTCCCGCGCTTCGACCCCGAGGTGTACGAGATTCCCGACGACGGGAAGTTCGTGCACGACTTCCTGATCGCCGAGCACGTGCTGCTCGTTCCCGGCACCGGCTTCAACTGGCCGACTCCCGATCACGTGCGTATCGTGACGCTTCCCGAATCACGGGTGCTGACGGATGCGATCGAACGCTTGGGCAACTTCCTCTCGACCTACCGTCCCTAGCATCCGCCGTCTTCGTTCGACGGTCGCGGTGCGTGCGCGAGGCTCCTACACTCGCGGCATGGCAATCGAAGTGAACGAACCCGCGTTGAGCTACGCCCGTGACCTGATCCGCCGTGGCAAGGTCGTGCGCGACCAGCGTGATTGGTCGGAAGTGGCGCCCACCACCCAGCAGGAGAACGAGGTCATCGAACGGGACGGCTGGTCGGAGTACGCCAGGTGGCACCTCGGGGTCGATTCCTCCGAGAACCCCGAGACGAAGAAGGCCTACTCGTTCCCGTTCGGCGACTTCAGCGAGGTGCACCGCTCGGGCGTCATCGCGGGGGAGAGCCGAGCCGGGCAGTACCACCACACCGAGGTGGAGGCGGCCTTCAAGAGCCTGCTCGAACTCATCGACGAGGGCTGATGAACGAGAGCTGATCAACCGGCGCTGATCAGAGCAGGGCGAGCGACGTCGCCCGCCAGCGACGGTCCATGCCCTCGAGACGGATCGCGATCGCCCGCGTCCTCGCGGGTCCGGTGACGATCACGACCGCTTCGACGACGCCGTCGGCCGGTACGCATTCACGCACCGACAGGATGCGATGAGCCGGACGCGCGGCCGGAACACCGCGCGCGGTGCGCGCTCGCGTCGCCAGGCTCGCCCGGGTCACCAGGCTGCGGTAGGCATCCTCGGTGAGCCAGCGCGCGAGCTGTTCGATCTCGCGCACGCCGGCCAGCACTTCGAGCACCCCCACGGTCAGGTTGCGCAGCAACGGTGCTGCGGCCGGCAGATCGTGACTGGGGGTGTGCTGCGGAGCGAAGTACTCGTCCATCTCCGCGGCCCGCCCTGCGGCGGGGTAGATGCGGGCTTCGCCCGCCGAACTGGGTGCCATCTTGTGCCTATCTCGACAAAGTGTGTGTCGTACGGACAGGGGGGATGTCGCACGCCCAGTGAAGCACACGGCAGAGCACTGCGACAGGGTGGGCCCGAGATGTGGATAACCTTTCCGACCGGCCCCTTTCCTGCAGTAACTTCGGCCCTATGCGGTGGGACCGATTCTTCGAAGACATCGAGGACCAGCTCGAATCGGAGTGGGAGGCCGAGCGCGTCGCGCTCGAAACCGAGGCCGAACGGCTGCGCCTGTCGAAGCTGACCCTGCACGAGCGGATGGCGGCGCTGGTCGGTGCGGAGACCGCGCCGGCGCTGGAACTGGTGGACGGCACGGTCGTCACGGCCCCGCTCTGCGCCCTCGGGGCCGATTGGCTGCTCGCCTCACCGTGGCGCACGCGCAGCGGAGCGGCGCTGGTTCCGCTCTCCTCGGTGAGCGCGGTGCGCATGCCGCACGCCGAGCTGCTGCGCACCGCGCGACCGGCCGAGCCGCCGCGGAAGGCGCCGGTGTCGCGGCGGGCCGGGTTCGGCTTCGCCGTCCGCGACCTGGTGCGCCGGCGGGCGGGAGTCGCGGTGCACCTGACGGGGGGAAGGGTGCTGACGGGCACGATCGACCGCGCGGGCGCGGATCATCTCGATCTCGCCCTCCACGACCCGGGAGCGCCGCGCCGGCGCACGGATGTCACAGCGTTCCACCTCGTGCCGTTCGCCGCGATCGCCTGGATCGACGTCGACGCCCCGGTCGTGCCCTGATCAGTCGGGGTTGCGGATCTGCCCGCTGCCCCACAGCTCGGGGAAGCTCGCCGCATTGGACTGGCGCCACAGGGCCATCCGCCTCGCCTCTTCGGCCTGATCGTCGAGGTAGCCGCCGACACTGTCCTCTTCGATGCGCCACCGCGCCGGCGTGCCGACGCGATAACCGCGTAGCCGGCCGTCGTGCACGAGGGCGAGGACATCCTCGACAGACACGTCGAGCAGCTCGGCGACCTGGGACGGCGCGAGCAGACGCATGCCGGACGGGGGGACTTCGGGCATAAGCCCATTATGAATGGCGGAGAGAGCGCGGGCTCCGTGTCCCACGCCGCTGTGGATAAAACCGGACGCGTTCTGTTCGATCGCGGCACGATGGGGGCCATGACGGCCATCAACATCGCCCGTCCGCGGTCGCGGAGCTTCTGGGGCGACGCCCGCTTCCTCATCGGGGTCCTGCTGATCGCGCTGTCCGTCGGCGGCGTGTGGCTGGTCGTCGCGTCGGCGCGGCAGACGACACCCGTGTACGCCGCCGCCCACACGTTGCTGCCCGGCGAGGCGATCGCGGCCGATGATCTCCGCATCGTCGATGTGGCCCTCGGCACGGTGAGCGCCGCGTACCTCTCCCCGGCGGCGGCGGCGGGCGAGGGATGGGTGGCGACGCGCACGGTCGCGCAGGGCGAGCTGCTCCCGGCCGACGCGGTCGGGGCGGCGAGCGAGGCGCGCACCACGAGTGTCGTGATCCGTACCGCAGCCGATGTGCCGGCCGGCATCACCGCGGGCACCACGGTGGAGGTCTGGCACGCTCCGCCGGTGGATCGGGAGAGCTTCGACGTTCCCCGCATCCTCGTCGCCGACGCGACGGTCGCCGCCGTCACCCGCGACGACGCGATGATCGGCGGAGCGCAGGCCACCCTCGAAGTCGTGATCCCGCGCTCCGAGGTCGCATCGACCCTGTCCGCGCTCGCCGACGGATCGGTCCTGTCAGTGGTGCCGGTCGTGGGGCCGGCGGGATGATGCGCATCGTCGTCGCCGTCGATGCCCCGCGCGGCGCGCGCCTGGCGGAAGAACTGGCGCAGGAGGGCGTGCACGTCGCCGCTGTCGTCGGTGCGGAATCCCCGGCGGAGGCACCCGACGCGATCGGGCTCGAAGACACCGATGTGCTCGTGCTGCACGTCACCCGCACGTCGCTCACGCGAGAACTCGTGGCCGCGTGCGATGCGCACGGCACGCGGATCGCCGCATTGTGCGACGACGAAGCCGGGCGCCGGGTCGCGGACGCCCGGGGACTCGCCGCCTCGTTGCCGGTCGACGTGGAGGGGTGGGTGCTGGCCGACGCGCTGGCCGCCCCGGCGGCTCTGGCCGCACCCGGCGAGCGGCGGCGGGATGCTGCTGCGGGAGCCGTGATCGCGGTCTGGGGGGCGCACGGATCGCCCGGCCGCTCGACCGTCGCCATCGAGGTCGCGGCCGAACTCAGTCGGGGAGGTCGCTCGGTCGCCCTCGTCGACGCCGATGCGCATGCTCCCTCGATCGCGCTCACCCTCGGCGTCGCCGACGAAGGTCCGGGATTCGCGGCCGCGTGCCGTCAGGCCGAGATCGGCGGACTCGACCCCGGCGAGCTCGAGCGCATCAGTACGCCCGTGCACGTCAGCGGGGGAAGGATCGACCTGCTCGTCGGCATCAACCGGCCGAGTCGGTGGCCGGAACTCAGCGCCACCCGGGTGACAGCGGCACTGGCGGCCTGCCGCCCGTGGGTCGATCACGTCGTGGTCGATGTCGCCGCCTCTCTCGAGGCCGATGAGGAGATCGTCAGTGACCTGGACGGGCCGCGGCGCAACGCGGCGACGCTGGCGAGCCTCGCCGCCGCCGACACCGTGATCGCGGTGCTCTCGGCCGACCCGGTCGGGGTGGCTCGCTTCCTGAGGGCGTACACGGAGCTGCGGGCCGTGGTGGGCGCCACCCGGGTCGTGGTGGTCGCCAATCGCCTTCGCCCGGGCACGCTCGGCGTCGACGCCCGCGGGCAGGTGCGCCGCACCCTCGAGCGGTACGCGGGAATCGAGGACGTCTGGTTCGTGCCCCTCGATCCCCGCTCTGCCGACGCCGCGATCCTCGCCGCCCGCCCGGTGGGCGAGACGGCGCCCCGCTCGCCTCTCGCCACCGGGGTGCGGCGCCTGGTCGGCGAGGCGGTGGCGCCCGCACCGCATCCGGTGGCGGCACCGGCGTCGCGGCGCTCCCGGGTGGTGCGGCGGCGCCTGCCGCGCAGCGCCTGAGTCGCGCCGCCGTACGCTAGAGGGGTGACAACGCTCAGCGACCTCGTGCTCGCCCAAGGACGGTTCAGCGAATCGGACGTGGAGTGGTTGCACCGTCTCGCCGGAGACGGTCAGCTGCTCGCCGACCTCGCGATCGCCGACATCGTGATCTGGGTGCCGACCCCCGACGACTCGTTCGTCGCGGTCGCGCACACGCGGCCCGGGGGAGCGGCCACCCTCTTCTACCGCGACATCGTGGGCGACGGAGTGCGGCCGCAATGGCGCACCCAGGTGCGCGAGGCTTTCGACAGCGGCGCCATCGTCGACTCCGCTTCCCCCGACTGGTTCGAGGAGACGCCCACGCGGGTGCGGGCGGTGCCCATCGTGCGCCAGCTCACCCGCGCGGGGGAACCGGCCGTGACCCTCGGAGTTCTGACCCGGCACACGAACCTCGGCGAGGCGCGCACGCCCTCCCGCCAGCAGATCACCTTCAACGATTGCGCCGACGACCTGTTCGGCATGATCGCGACAGGGGAGTTCCCCGATCTCGCCGCGCCCACGAGTCCTCGTCGCGGTGCCCCCCGAGCATCCGACGGTCTCATCCGGTTGGATGTCGACGGGATGACGACCTTCGCGAGCCCCAACGCGCTCTCCGCCTTCAACCGGATGGGCTTCGACGACGAGCTCGAGGGCGAATCCCTCTTGGCGGTCACGACGCGCATCCTCCCCGCCAGCCGTCAGGTGGACGAATCCCTCCCCGTCGTGGTGACCGGGCGTGCCCCGTGGCGCGCCGACATCGAGGCCCGGGGCGTGCAGGTGTCGCTGCGCGCGATCCCGCTTCGCGACCGCGGCGTGCGGATCGGGGCGATCGTGCTCTGCCGCGATGTGACCGAGATCCGCCACCAGGAGCAGGAGCTCATCACCAAGGACGCGACGATCCGCGAGATCCACCACCGGGTGAAGAACAACCTCCAGACCGTGGCGTCGCTCCTGCGCATCCAGGCGCGGCGGACGCACTCCGATGAGGCCCGCGACGCGCTCACGCAGGCGATGCGCCGCGTGTCGGCGATCGCCGTCGTGCACGACACCCTGTCAGAGGGCCTCACCCAGACCGTCGATTTCGACACCGTCTTCGCGCGGGTGCTCAAGCTCGTCGCCGAGGTCGCCGCAGCGCCCAACACGCGTGCCCGTACCCGTTCGACCGGGCAGTTCGGCACGCTTCCCAGCGAGTACGCCACGCCCCTCGCCCTCGCCCTGACCGAACTGGTCACGAACGCCGTCGAACACGGGCTCGCGGGCCAGGAGGGCGACGTCGAGATCCAGGCGGGCCGCACCGAGGAGAACCTGGAAGTGCGGGTACGCGACTCAGGGGTCGGCCTCCCCGAGGGTCAGGTCGGACGCGGGCTGGGTACGCAGATCGTGCGCACCCTCATCCAGGGCGAACTCGGCGGCACGATCGACTGGCACACGCTGGTCGGCAGCGGCACCGAAGTGACGATCGAGATACCGCTGCGTCACCTGGAGCGGGTCGCGGGCTGAGAGAGCGGATGCTGCCGCGGCAGCGCCCGGGTCAGGAAGCGCGGCGGGCGCGGGCGGCGCGACGCTTCAGGGCGCGGCGCTCGTCTTCGCTCAGTCCGCCCCAGACTCCGGAGTCCTGACCGGACTCGAGGGCGTACTGCAGGCAGATCTCGGTGACGGTGCACCGGGCGCAGACGGACTTCGCCTTCTCGATCTGGTCGACGGCGGGCCCGGTGTTCCCCACGGGGAAGAACAATTCGGGGTCGACGGTGAGGCAGGCTGCTTTGTCGCGCCAATCCATAGTGGTGCTCCTAGACGTACGGGTGGGGTTCAGGGCCCGGAATCGGGTATCCGTTACCCTTGTGGGAGATGCGAGCTACGGCTCGCCCCACGTCGCTGTGGGAGCACACGGCTTGACCCATGGTCCCACAGGCCCCCCGGTCGATCAAGAGGTGACCAGCAGGTTTCCAGGGAGTTACCACTTCCTCCGGATTCATCGAGAGGATTCGACATGCTCGTTCGCGCCCTGGCAGCGCTCGTTCTCGGACTCGAGGCGGTCGGTCTGCTGGCCCTGGTCGCCTTCCAGCTCAGCGCTGTCGTAAGCGGTGATACGACGGATCCCGCGACGGCGTGGGCGCTGATCGTGATGACCCTGCTCGCGGCGGCCGCGCTGTTCGCCTTCGGGGCGGCCACCGTGCGGGACGTCTCGTGGGGGCGTTCCGGGGGGATCGTCATCCAGGTGCTGATCCTCGCCATCGCGCTCGGCGCCCTCACCGGGGTGGGCGCCGACCCGCTCGTGGCCGGCGCGATCGCGCTCCCCGGAGTGATCGGCGGCGTCCTCCTCGTGCTCGCCGTGCGCGACGCCGCGCCCCGTGCCGACGGGCCCGACGGCGAAGCATCCTGACCCCGGGGGAGCGCGGACGCCGGTGGGTCAGGCCGCGTCGAGACCGAGGGTCTTGCGCAGGCGCGCGACGTGCCCCGTCGCCTTGACGTTGTACAGGGCCTCGCGCACGGTGCCGTCCTCGGAGAGCACGAACGTGGAGCGCAGGACACCGGTGATCGTCTTGCCGTAGTTCTGCTTCTCGCCCCACGCTCCGTAGGCGTCGTGGACGGCGTGGTCGGGATCGCTCAGGAGGGGGAAGGTGATGCCGTCGTGCTCGCGGAACTCGCGCAGCTTGTCGGGTGCGTCCCGCGAGATGCCGAGCACCGTGTAGCCCGCGCCCTGGAGGGAGGAGAGGCTGTCGCGGAAGTCGCAGGCCTGCGTGGTGCAGCCCGGCGTCATCGCGGCGGGGTAGAAGTACGCGATCACGCGCTCGCCGCGGAAGTCGTGCAGCGAAACGGGCTTCCCGTCCTGGTCGAGCAACGTGAAGTCGGGGGCGGGGGAACCGGGTTCGAGAGTGGTCACCCTCTCAGCCTACGATCCGCCGAACGTCGTGAGCAGGCGCTGGAGCGAATCCAGGCGAGCCGGCCCCTCCGGGCCCAGGCGGCCCTCGGCCACGGCCTCGATGATCGCGCAGTCGGGCGCGTCGGGGAGGTGCGTGCAGCCGCGCGGGCAGTTCTCGGCCACCAGCGCGAGTTCGGTGAAAGCGCCCAGGATGTTCGCGCGGTCGATGTGGCCGAGTCCGAACGAGCGCACCCCGGGGGTGTCGATGACCCAGCCGGTGCCGGTCTCGCCCCGGTAGCGCAGCGACACGGTGGAGGAGGAGGTGTGCCGGCCGCGACCGGTCACCTCGTTCACGTGACCGGTCGCCCGCTCCGATCCCGTGAGGGCGTTGACCAGGGTCGATTTCCCGACCCCCGAGTGCCCGACGAACACCGTCGAGTGCCCGACGAGGGCCGCGCCGATCCGCTCGAGCGGCATCTCGTCCTGCGCGCTCGTGAACACCTCGAGGTCGAGGCCGTCGAAGTGGGACAGGAATTTGGCGGGGTCGGCGAGATCGGTCTTGGTGACCACGAGCAGCGGCCGGACGCCCGCGTCGAGCGCGGCCACCAGGTAACGGTCGACGAGCCGCTCGCGGGGCTCGGGGTCGGCCGCGGCGACGACGATGAGCATCTGGTCGGCGTTGGCCACGATGACGCGCTCGACCTGATCGGTGTCGTCGGCGCTGCGGCGCAGCAGCGAGGAGCGTTCCTCGATGCCGACGATGCGCCCGAGGGTGCCGTCGTCGCCCGAGGTGTCGCCGACCACGCGGGCACGATCGCCCGTGACGATCTGCTGCCGGCGCAGCTCGCGCGCGCGGGTGACGAGCACCCGGCGTTCCTCGTCGGTGCCCTCGTCGACCAGCACGGTGTAACGGCCGCGATCGACGCCGAGCACCCGCGCGATCGTGGCGTCGGCGTGCGCGGGGCGCCGCTTCGTGCGCGGCCGGTTGGCCTTGGGGTTCGGCCGCATCCGGATGTCGGCTTCGTCGAACTCGTCGTCCTCGTCGTCCGTGTCGTCGATCCAGCTCATGCGAGCCCTCGTCCGCTCATCGCGGCGTGCTCACGGCGGAGCCGTCGAGCATCGCCTGCCACATGTCGGCGAAGCGCGGCATCGTCTTGGCGGTGGTGCCGATGTCATCGACCACGACGCCCGGCACGCGCAGCCCGATGATCGCTCCGGTCGTGGCGAGACGGTGGTCGTGATGTGCTTTCCAGACGCCGCCCTTCAGCGGTCGAGGCACGATGCGCACGCCGTCCGCCAGCTCCTCGGCCTCGCCACCGAGCGCGCGCAGGTTGCCGACGAGGGCGGCGATGCGGTCGGTCTCGTGCCCGCGGATGTGGCCGATGCCGTAGAGGGTGGTGGGACCGTCGGCGAACGCGGCGAGACCGAACAGCGTGGGGGCGAGTTCTCCCGCAGCCGACAGGTCGAGGTCGATGCCCGCGATGCGTTCTCCCGCGGTCACGGTGAGGTTGCCCGCGCGCCGGCTGGAGCGTGCCCCCATCTCGGTGAGGATGTCGGTGAGCAAGGCGCCGGGCTGCGTCGAGTGCAGCGGCCACCCGGTGATCGTGACGGCGCCCCCGGCCACCATCGCGGCGGCCAGGAACGGAGCGGCGTTGGAGAGGTCGGGCTCGATCGTCACGTCCTTCGCCCGGATGGGACCGGCCGGAACGATCCATTCCCCGGGCTGCGGCCGTTCGACGTGGATGCCGCGATGCCCGAGCGCCTCGACGGTCATGTCGATGTGCGGCTGGCTGGGGAGCCTTGCCCCGATGTGGCGCAGGTGCAACCCGACGTCGAAGCGCGGAGCGGCCAGCAGCAGCCCGGACACGAACTGGCTGGAGGAACTCGCGTCGATCTCCACTTCGCCGCCGCGCACGTGCCCGCGCCCGCGTACCGCGAAGGGGAGGGCCCAGCTGCCACCGTCGTCGATGTCGACCCCGACCTCGCGGAGCGTGCGGATCATGGCGCCCATAGGGCGGTGCAGCGCGCTGGCGTGGGCGGTCAGGGTGACGTCGCCGCGCGCGAGACCCGCGAGTCCGGCGACGAACCGCATGACGGTGCCGGCCTGCCCGCAATCCACCTCGACGTTGCCGCGGAGGGGATGGATCGGGGTCACCGCGAGGTCGGGTTCCGAGGGGGACGATCCCGGCACGGGGGCGATGTCCACACCGAGGGTGGTCAAGGCTTCGACCATGCGCGCCGAGTCTTCGGAATGGAGCGGGGAATGCAACATCCCCGGTCCATCGGCGAGGGCGGCGAGGATCAGTTCCCGGTTCGTGAGCGACTTCGAACCCGGCACGACGACGGAGGCGCGGACGGGGCCATCGGCGACGGGCGCGGCCCATTCGCCTCGCGGAGAAGGATCTGGCGAGGCGGGCGGGGAATAGCCGTCGGCTGTCATCGGTTTCTACCCTACTGAAGGGCAGAGGAGTGGGATGGTCACGATACTGGAGCGCGACGCCGTTGGGCTGATGGATGCCCGCGGCGCGGACGTAGACTGGCGGGTGATGAACGACAGGTCTGAGGGTCCGACCGACGCGAGCGGGCAGTTCGAGGAGCAGGCGCTCCCCTTCATGGACCAGCTCTATGCCGCGGCGATGCGCATGACGCGCAACCCCGCGGACGCGGCCGACCTCGTTCAGGAGACGTTCGTCAAGGCCTTCTCTTCGTGGAAGTCGTTCACGCAGGGCACCAACCTCAAGGCGTGGCTGTACCGCATCCTCACGAACACCTACATCAACACGTATCGCAAGAAGCAGCGTGAGCCCTACCAGGGCACCATCGACGACCTCGAGGACTGGCAACTCGGGGGAGCGGAATCGACCACGGCATCGAGCACGCGCTCGGCCGAGGCGGAGGCGATCGACCGGATGCCCGCATCCGTCGTGAAAGACGCCCTGCAGTCGATTCCCGAGGATTTCCGGATGGCGGTGTACCTCGCGGACGTCGAGGGCTTCGCCTACCAGGAGATCGCCGACATCATGAAAACCCCTATCGGCACAGTCATGAGTCGCCTGCATCGCGGCAGGCGGATGCTTCGTGAACTGTTGGCCGAATATGCGAAGGAGCGCGGCATCACCGCCGCGTCGGGAGTAACGAAATGAGCGACTGCGGCTGCGACAAGGCACGACGCGACCTCGAAGAATATCTGCGGCACGAGGTCTGCCCGACCTCGCACAGCGAGATCGCCGAGCACCTCGAAGGATGCCCCGGATGTCAGGCCGAGGCGCTCGTCGCCCGCACCCTGACCGAAGTCGTCGCCCGGGCGTGCCGGGAGACCGCCCCCGGCGAACTGCGCGACATCGTGCTCGCCCGGTTGCGCGGCGGAGCGCAGCCCACCCACTGATCCCAGCCGTTGTGAGGGGGCGGCGCCCCCTCACAACGCGTCAGAATGTGGTCGCCTGGCGGAGGATCTCGGCGGCCTCGCTCGCGTGACGCTTCGGCGAACCGGTTGCCGGTGATGCCGCTGCCGCGCGGGAGATGCGGCGGATCGTACGCTCGGGCAGGTGCTTGACGACCTCGAGAGCGATGAACGGCCACGCGCCCTGGTTCTCGGGCTCGTCCTGCACCCACACCAGTTCGGCGTTCGGGTAGCGCGCCAGCACCGCGTTCAGCTCGGCGATGGGTGCCGGGTAGTACTGCTCGAGACGCACGAGGGCGATCTCGGGCTGCGGGTTCTTCTCCAGCTCGCCGCGGAGGTCCCAGTGGATCTTGCCGGCGTGCAGCAGGACGCGCTTGACCTGTGCCGGATCGATCGAACGGTCGTCGTCGAGCACCGGTTCGAACTTGCCCGTGAGGAAGTCGTCGACGGGGCTGGTCGCACCGCGCAGGCGCAGCATGGCCTTCGGCGTGAAGACGATCAAGGGCCGCCGCGGCCGCTGGTACGCCTGACGACGCAGCAGGTGGAAGTACGAGGCGGGCGTGGAGGGCCGCGAGACGATCATGTTGTCCTGCGCGCACATCTGCAGGTAGCGCTCGATGCGTGCCGAGGAGTGGTCGGGTCCTTGACCCTCGTAGCCGTGGGGGAGCAGCAGCACGACGCTCGACTGCTGATTCCACTTCTGGTCGGCCGAGGAGATGAACTCGTCGATGACCGACTGCGCGCCGTTGCCGAAGTCGCCGAACTGCGCCTCCCAGAGCACGAGCGCGTCGGGGCGCTCGACGGAGTAGCCGTACTCGAAGGCCATCGCGGCGTACTCGCTGAGCAGCGAGTCGTACACCCAGAACTTGCCCTGGTTGTCGCTGAGGTTGCTCAGCGGGATCCACTCCTGGCCGTTCGCGCGATCGTGCAGCACCGAGTGCCGCTGCACGAAGGTGCCGCGGCGGGAGTCCTGACCGGCGAGGCGCACCGGGGTGCCCTCCAGGAGCAGCGATCCGAAGGCGAGAAGCTCGCTGAAGCCCCAGTCGATGTTGCCGTTGCGGCTCATGTCCAGGCGCTTGTCCAGCAGCTGCTGCAGCTTGGTGTGCACCGTGAAACCGTCGGGCTTGTTGACGAAGGCGTCGCCGATGGACTGCACGATCTCGCGCGGCACGCCGGTGGTCTCGGGGGCGCCCGCGACGGGCTCGCTGGCGACCTCGGGCGTGACGATCGGCGTCGCGCCGGTCTCGGCGGCGTGCGTCTCCGCGAACGCCACCTCGAGGCGGCCCTGGAAGTCCTGCTTCGCCTGCTCGTACTGCTCGGTCGTGATGTCACCGCGGCCGATGAGCGACTCGGTGTACAGACGCCGGACCGACCGCTTCGCCTCGATGAGGTTCGTCATGAGCGGCTGCGTCATCGAAGGGTCATCCCCCTCGTTGTGGCCGCGACGGCGGTAGCAGACGAGGTCGACGACGACGTCGCGGTGGAACTGCTCGCGGTACTCGAAGGCCAACTGCGCGACGCGCACGACAGCCTCGGGGTCATCGCCGTTCACGTGGAAGACGGGGGCCTGGATGGTCTTGGCCACGTCGGTCGCGTACACCGAGGTGCGCGCGTCGTTCGGGGTGGTGGTGAAACCCACCTGGTTGTTGACCACGACGTGGATGGTTCCGCCTGTGCGGTAGCCGCGCAGCTGCGACATCTGCAGGGTCTCGACCACGACGCCCTGACCCGCGAAAGCCGCGTCGCCGTGCACGAGGATCGGCAGCCACGAGAAGGTTCCGATCGGACGCCGGTCCTGCTTGGCGCGGACGATGCCTTCGAGCACACCGTCGACGGTCTCGAGGTGCGAGGGATTCGCGGCGAGGTAGACCGGGAGCTCTTCGGCGCCGTCGGCGGTGAAGGTGCCCTCCGTGCCGAGGTGGTACTTGACGTCGCCCGAACCGCGGGAGCTGCCGGTCGCGACCGACCCCTCGAACTCGCGGAACACCTGACCGTAGGTCTTGCCGGCGATATTGGTCAGCACGTTGAGGCGGCCGCGGTGGGCCATGCCGATCGCGGCGCCTTCGAGGTGCGCTGCGGCCGCGCCCTGCAAGATCTCGTCGAGCAGGGGGATGAGGGACTCGCCGCCCTCGAGGCTGAAACGCTTCTGGCCGACGAACTTGGTCTGCAGGAAGGTCTCGAACGCCTCGGCCTCGTTGAGCTTCGCCAGGATGCGCAGCTGCTCGTCGTGGCCGGGCTTGGTGTATTTGACCTCGACCTTGTCCTGGAACCACACCCGCTGCTCGGGGCTCTGGATGTGCATGTACTCGATGCCGATCGTGCGGCAGTACGAGTCGCGCAGCACTCCGAGGATGTCGCGGAGCTTCATGACCCGCTTGCCGCCGAAACCGCCCGTGACGAACTCGCGGTCGAGGTCCCAGAAGGTCAGCCCGTGCGATTCGATCTCGAGGTCGGGGTGCGTGCGCTGCACGTACTCGAGCGGGTCGATGTCGGCCATCAGGTGCCCGCGGACGCGGTACGCGTTGATGAGCTCGTGCACGCGCGCTGCCTTGTCGATGCGCTCGGAGAGGTCGACGTTGATGTCTTTGGCCCACCGGATGGGCGTGTAGGGGATGCGCAGCGCGGCGAAGATGTCGTCGTAGAACTCGCGCTCGCCGATGAGCAGCTCGTGGGTCTTCTTCAGGAACTCGCCGGAGCCTGCGCCCTGGATCACGCGGTGGTCGTACGTGCTGGTGAGGGTGATCGTCTTGCCGATGGCGAGCTCGTTGAGCGTCTTGTCGCTCGCGCCCTGGTACTCGGCGGGATACTCGAGGGCGCCGGCGCCGACGATGCATCCCTGCCCCTTCATGAGGCGCGGCACCGAGTGCACGGTGCCGATGCCGCCGGGGTTGGTCAGCGAGATCGTGGTGCCCTGGAAGTCGGCCGCGGTGAGCTTGTTCGCCCGCGCCCGCTTCACGAGGTCTTCGTAGGCGGTGAGGAACTCGTTGAACGTCAGGGTGTCTGCGCGCTTGATGCTGGGAACGAGCAGCGCGCGGGAGCCGTCGGGCTTGGGGATGTCGATCGCGATGCCGAGGTTCACGTGCGCGGGTGCCACGACCGAGGGCTTGCCGTCGACCTCGGCGTAGAAGACGTTCTGGCTGGGGAACTCCTTGAGCGCCTGGACCAGGGCCCACCCGATGAGGTGGGTGAAGCTGACCTTGCCACCGCGGGTGCGCGCCATGTGGTTGTTGATGACGATGCGGTTGTCGATCATCAGCTTCGCGGGGACGGTGCGGACGCTCGTGGCCGTGGGCACGGTGAGCGACTCGTCCATGTTCGACGCGAGGGCCTTCGGCATGCCGCGGAGCGGGGTGACGACGTCGTCCTCGGTCTGCTGCTGCGTCGCGGTGGGCTCGGCCTGCGGGGCCTGCGCGGGGATGGGCTGCGGCTTTGCAGGCTTCGCCGTGGTGCGGGCGATCGGCTGCGAGCCGATCACGGGGATGGGAGCGGTGACCGGCTTCGGCTCCGCGGGGTTCTTCTCGGGGGCTCCGGCCGCGGGGGCTGAAGCGGCGGGAGCTGCGCCGTTGGACGGAGCTGCGCCGTTCGCCGGAGCGGCCGCGGGAGCTGCATTCGTCGCCGGCGCTGCGCCGTTCGCGGGAGCTGCCGAGCCGTCGACCACGGGGTGGTAGGCCTCGAGAATCGGCCACCAGGCCTTGTCGACGGAGTTCCGATCGGACTTGAACTTTTCGTAGAGCTCATCGACCAGCCACTCATTGGCGCCGAATTCGCCCTCGTTCGAAGTACCGACGCCTGAGACCTGGCTCGACACGGTCGATCGCCTGCTTTCCTCGATGAAGATCTGGGCGGCACGCGGAACTGTGCTGCTGCCTGCATGCCGCTCTTCCAGCCTAACGCAGATCGTCCGTCGGTCCTCGGGTCGTCGCCCTCGTCGGTGCCCGCGCATCGCGGCCGACGTACCGTAGAACACATGGAGTTCTACGGAGAGCAGCCCGAGGTCGACCTGACGTATTCCGACGTCTTCCTCGTGCCACGGCGCTCGGCGGTCACGAGTCGTCTCGACGTCGACCTGTCGCCGGGAGACGGCACGGCCGCGCGCATCCCGATCGTCTCGGCGAACATGAACTCCGTCACCGGCCCGCGGCTCGCCGCGACCCTCGCCCGGCGCGGCGGCCTGGGCGTGCTGCCGCAGGACATGCCGCTGCAAGACCTCGATGCCGCCATCCGCGAGGTCAAGGCGCAGCCGGTCGCGTGGGACACCCCGCTCATCCTGTCCCCGGACGCCACCGTCGCCGATGCCGCCCGGCTGCTGCCGCCCACGGAGGGCCACGGCATCGTGGTGGCGGAGGACCCCACCGGGCGCGTGCACATCGACCAGGTCGTGGGGATCGTGCCGGCGAGCCGGTTGGCGACCGCGCTGCCCGACGCCCGTCTGGGCGATCTGGTGCGCGGGCGCACACCCTCGATCGACGCCGACGACGTCGAGACCGCCCGGCATGCTTTTGATCTGATCGCCGCAGCCGACGCGGAGGTGGTGAGCGTCATCCAGCACGGCTACGTCGTGGGCACCCTCTCGCGGCGCAGCGCCCTGCGCACCACGCTCTACCGCCCGGCCGTCGACGGCGCGGGGCGCCTCATCGTCGCCGCCGCCATCGGGATCAACGGCGATGTCGCGGCGAAGGCGAAGGCGCTCGCGGCGGCCGGAGTCGACGTGCTCGTGCTCGACACCGCGCACGGGCACCAGGAGGGGATGCTGACGGCGCTGCGCGCGGTGTCATCGCTCGGGCTCGGCCTGCCCATCGCTGCCGGCAACATCGTCACCGCCGACGGAGTGGACGACCTCGTCGACGCGGGCGCGACGATCCTCAAGGTCGGGGTCGGCCCGGGCGCGATGTGCACCACCCGCATGATGACCGCCGTGGGGCGGCCGCAGTTCTCGGCCGTGCTCGAGACCGCCGAGGCCGCCCGCGCCGTCGGGGCGCACGTGTGGGCGGACGGCGGGGTGCGGTATCCGCGCGATGTCGCTCTCGCGCTCGCGGCGGGAGCAGCATCCGTCATGATCGGTTCCTGGTTCGCGGGCACGATCGAGGCGCCGGGCGAACTGCTCGCCGACGCCGACGGCCGGTTGTACAAGGAGTCGTGGGGCATGGCGTCGACCAAGGCCGTGCACGAGCGCTTCGGGCGCTTGGATCCCTACGAGCTCGCGCGCAAAGAGCTGTTCGCCGAGGGGATCTCCTCGTCGCGGATCTACCTCGATCCGCTCCGTCCGGGTCTGGAGGACCTGCTCGACATGATCACCGCGGGGGTGCGCTCGTCGTTCACCTACGCCGGCGCTTCGACCGTGGCCGAGTTCCACGAGTACGCCCGCGTCGGCCTGCAGTCGGCGGCGGGGTACGAAGAGGGCAAGGCGCTCCCCGTCTCCTGGTGACCGGCGGGGTTTTCGCCACGCGCTCTTCGCTCGAGGAATTCTCGGTGGGCCGGGGCCGGGCCGACGCCCGACTTGTAGACTTGCCGGACGATGGACGACCCTCCCCCTTGTAGACGCTCGCCCCACTGTCCCCCCTTCGCTCTGAGCGGGGGTGAGGCGTGATGGAGTTCATCATGCTGGGCGTGGGGCTTCTGCTCACGGTCGGAACAGGCCTCTTCGTCGCGAGCGAGTTCGCGCTGGTCAACCTCGACCGCGCCGACCTGGAAGCGCGTCAGGATGCCGGTGAGTCGCGCCTCGCGCTGACGATCGCCGCGCTGCGCATCACCTCGACGCATCTCTCGAGCGCGCAGCTCGGCATCACCCTCACGACGCTCCTCACCGGTTACACGATGGAGCCGGCGATCTCGAGCCTCCTGCGCCCCGTGCTGCTGGGATGGGGCTGGTCGGAGGGCGTCGTGTCGCCGATCGCCGCGATCATCGGTGTCGCCGTGGCGACCGTCATCTCGATGATCTTCGGCGAACTGGTGCCGAAGAACTTCGCCCTCGCCATTCCCCGGCAGACCGCGAAGTTGGTGCTGCCGTTCCAAACCGCGTTCACCATGGTGTTCCGCCCGGCCGTCGCCGTGCTCAACGGCAGCGCCAACGGCATCCTCCGTGCGATGGGGATCGAACCGAAGGAAGAACTCAGCGGCGCCCGCACCGCGGAGGAGCTGTCGAGCCTCGTCCGACGATCGGCGAACGCCGGGATGCTGGAGCAGGACACCGCTTCGCTCCTGGATCGCAGTCTCACCTTCGCGCGTCTGTCTGCCGCTGACGTCATGACGCCGCGCCCCAGCATCCATGCCCTGTCCGTGGAGGACTCCGCCGACGACGTCGTGCAGCTCGCGCGGCGCACCGGCCACAGCCGTTTCCCCGTCTACGAGGACTCGATGGACGACATCGTCGGCATCGTGCACCTGAAGGCGGCCATCGGCGTGCCCCGCGACCGACGCCGCGAGGTGCCGGCCGCAGCGCTGGCCACCGAGCCGCTACGGGTGCCCGAGACGGTGCACCTCGACGCGCTCATCGCCGAACTGCGCGCTCGTGGCTACCAGATGGCGGTCGTCGTGGACGAATACGGCGGCACGGCCGGAATCGTGACGCTCGAAGACCTCGTCGAGGAGATCGTCGGCGAGGTGCTCGACGAGCACGACCGCTCCCGAGCGGGCGTGGTGCGCACCGCCGAGTCGGTCAACTTCCCGGGCGACCTGCGCCCCGACGAGGCCCTCGACCGCGCCGGCGTGCGCGTGCCGGAGGGCGACGTCTACGACACCGTCGGCGGCTACATGATGAGCCGGCTCGAACGCATCCCCGTGATCGGTGACACCGTGCCCACCGACGACGGCACGCTGAGCGTGCTGCGCATGGACGGGCGACGCATCGACCGCGTCACCTTCACCCCGAACCCCGTGGAGGAGAACATCGACGACCTGGTGCGCGCTGCGAAGGGGGGTGACCAGCGATGAACGATTGGGCAGGAATCGCCTGGCTCGTCGTGCTGTTGGCCGCCAACGCCTTCTTCGTCGGTGCCGAGTTCGCCGTCATCTCGGCCCGCCGCTCGCAGATCGAACCGCTCGCCGACCGCGGATCGCGTTCGGCCAAGACCGCGCTGTACGCGATGGAGCACGCCACCGTCATGCTGGCGACCTGTCAGCTGGGCATCACGATCTGCTCGCTGCTGATCCTGAACGTGTCCGAGCCGGCGATCCACCACCTGCTCGCGGTGCCGCTCGAACTGACCGGCCTCGACGAGTCGATGGTCGACGTCGCGGGCTTCGTCGTCGCGCTGCTGCTCGTTTCGTACCTGCACGTCGTGTTCGGCGAGATGGTGCCGAAGAACCTCGCGTTCTCGGTTCCCGACCGGGCGGTTCTCATGCTGGCGCCGCCGCTCGTGGGCATCTCGAAGATCTTCCACCCCGTCATCGTGGTGTTGAACTGGATCTCCAACCACGTGCTGCGCCTGTTCCGCGTGGAGCCGAAGGACGAGGCCGCCTCGACCTTCACCCTCGACGAGGTCGCGACCATCGTGAACCAGTCCCGCCGCGAGGGCGTCCTCGACGACTCCGCGGGAACGGTGCGCGCCGTGGTGGAGTTCACCGACAAGAAGGCGCGCGACGTGGCCGTGCCGCTGGCCGACCTCGTCACGCTCCCCGAGAGGACGACCCCCGACGAGATCGAACGCGCGGTCGCCAAGCACGGCTTCTCGCGGTACGTGATCGTGGATGCCGCGGGCGCGCCCGTCGGATACGTGCACCTGAAGGACATTCTGCGCGCGGCCGAGGGGGAGGGGACGGCGGCGGACGTCGCGCGTCCGATCCCGTCCAAGCGCATCCATCACATGGTGCCGCTGCTCGAATCGACCGACCTTGAGGATGCCCTCGCGCTGATGCGCCGAGGCGGACGCCACCTGGCTCAGGTGCGCGACGACGCCGGTGACACCACCGCCGTGCTGTTCCTCGAGGACATCATCGAGGAGCTCGTCGGCGAGGTGCAGGACGCGACCGCGCGTCGGCGCTGATCCCGAACCGGATCAGCGCCGACGGGCGCGGGCGTACTGCGGCGGCCAGGCGATGTCGTCGCCGAGCTCGCCCGCCGCACGCAGCCCGAAGTGCGGATCGCGCAACCACTCGCGCGCCGACATGATCGCGTCGGCATCGCCGTGCTCGAGCAGCTCCTCGGCGAACACGCCGGTGTCGATCATGCCGACGGCGCTGACGGCCACGTCGACCCCGACGCGCACGGCGGCGGCGAACGGCGCCTGATAGCCGGGTCCGGTCGTGATCTTCTGGTGCGCCACGAGTCCGCCGCTGGAGACATCGACGAGGCTGACGTCCATGTCGGCGACCAGCGCGGCGGCGCGGACGGTGTCCTCGACGTCCCACCCGCCCTCCGCCCAGTCGGTCGCCGAGAAGCGCACCGCCACCACGGCGGTGGGGGCGGCCTCGGTGACGGCGGCGACGACCCGGCGCAGCAGTCGGGTGCGGTTCTCGAACGAGCCGCCGTATTCATCGGTGCGGTGGTTGGACAGCGGCGAGAGGAACTGGTGCAGCAGGTAGCCGTGCGCGGCGTGCAGTTGCAGCACCGTGAAGCCGGCCGCGACAGCCCGTCGCGCGGCGGCGGCGAAGGTCGCGACGACGTGGTCGATACCGGCGAGGTCGAGGGGCTGCGGGGTGGCGTACCCCTCGAAGGCGATCGCCGAGGGCGCCACGGTCTCCCAGCCCCCGAGGGCGGGCGGCACCGAGCCACGCTCGCCGGTCAGCGGCGACCAGGTCGAGGCCTTCCGCCCGGCGTGCGCAAGCTGGATGCCCGCGACGGCGCCCCGGGAGTGGATCGCCGCGACGATCGGCTCCCACGCCGCCTGCTGGGCGTCGCTCCAGATCCCCACGTCCTCGGGGGAGATCCGACCCTCGGGGGAGACCGCGGTGGCCTCGGCCATGACCATGCCGGCACCGCCGGAGGCGAACTGGGCGAGGTGAACGTGGTGCCACTCGTTGGGGAAGCCGTCGACGGCGCTGTACTGGCACATCGGCGCGACCCACAGTCGGTTCGCAAACGTCGTTTCACCGATCGTGAGGGGGGAGAAGAGGAGGCTCATGGGTTCTCCGGCGCAGGTAGGGTGTGGCGCATGACCGAGGCCGACACGTGGACGGGCGAGGATGCGCGACGCATCCTCCGTGTGCCAACCAGCACGGATGACAAGTATTCCCGAGGCGTCCTCGGGCTGCGAACCGGCTCCACGGCCTACCCGGGGGCGGCGGTGCTCGGGGTGGAAGCGGCGTGGCGCACGGGCGTCGGGATGGTGCGCTACCTCGGACCCTCGCGGGCTCAGGACCTCATCCTCGCTCGCCGCCCCGAGACGGTGACGGCCGACGGACGTGTCCAGGCCTGGGTGATCGGTTCGGGAACGGATGCTGCCGACCGCTCGAGTGAGGAAGAGGCGGCCCTGCGCAGCATCCTGTCCGACGCCCTGCCCGTCGTCGTCGACGCCGGGGCGCTCGATCTCGCGACCTTCGGAACAGCGCCTCGGATCCTCACCCCGCACGCCCGCGAACTCGACCGGGTGCGTGCAGCGCTCGGACTACCCGCGCTGGCGCGCGACGCCGACGAGCTCGCGCGCGCCGACGCTGCGCGCGAGACGGCGGCGGCGTCGGGGGCGACGGTGCTGTTGAAGGGCGCCGTGACCGTCATCGCCACCCCGGCGGGCTGGACGCGGCGCGTCGCCTCCGGCACCCCGTGGCTGGCGACGGCCGGGACCGGCGACGTGCTGGGCGGGGTGATCGGCGCGATCGTGGCGGGAGCGTCTGCGGGGGCGTCCCCCGAACAGGGGGTCGAACGTCTCGGGGCGCTCGCCGCGACCGGCGCGTGGCTGCACGGGAGAGCGGGCACCACGGCAGCCGGGCGGCTCGGCGTCGCCGGGGGTCCGATCACGGCGCTCGACGTCGCCGAGGCGCTCGCCCGCGTCGTGGCGAGCGTGGCCGACACCGAGCTCTCAGGACACGACCGTTAGAGTCGAACCCGTGTCGAGACGGGTCGTTCTGTGGATTGCGTTCGCCGTCGTTCATCTGGCGGTGGCCGTTGCGGGCTATCACATGCCCAGCCAGCCGATGGGCGACGTCTACCTCGTGTACGAACCCTGGTCGCAGCGTGCGCTGTCCGGACAGGGCATCGTGGGCATCACCGAGCCGTGGGTCTACCCGCAGCTCGCGATGCTGCCGCTGATCGCCGCGTGGGCATTCGGGTTCCTCAGCTACACCCCCGCGTGGGCCGTGATGGTGACGATCCTCGACGCGCTCGCATTCTGGATGCTGGTCGGTCGCGGCCGCTCGCGGGGTCGCTCGGTGGCGGCGTGGTACTGGCTCGCCGCGATCCTGCTGCTCGGTCCCGTCGGCATGTACCGCCTCGACGGTGTGACCGTTCCTCTCGCGATCGCCGGTTCGCTGTGGCTGGTCGGGCGCCCCTGGCTCGGCTCGATTCTGCTGGCCGTCGCCACGTGGATCAAGGTATGGCCGGCGGCCATCCTCGCCGCGGCGGTCGTCGCCGCGCGGCGGCGGTTCACGATCATCGGCGGAGCGGCCGCCGTCTCGGCCGTCACCCTCGCCGCCGTCTTCCTGGCGGGCGGGGGCGCCAACGCCTTCAGCTTCATCTCGGAGCAGACCGACCGCGGCCTGCAGATCGAGGCGCCCGTCAGCGGCTTCTACATGCTGCTCGCAATGTTCGGCGTCAACGGCGCCACGATCTACTACTCGCCTGAGATCCTCACCTTCCAGGTCACCGGCCCGAACGTCGATCCGGTCATCGCGGTGATGACCCCGTTGCTCGTACTGGTGATCGCCGCGGTCTTCGTGCTCGGCGCCATCAAGTCGTGGCGGGGCGCCTCCTTCGCGGCCGTCTTCCCCGTGCTGTCCCTCGCGCTCGTGCTGGGCTTCATCGTCTTCAACAAGGTCGGCTCGCCGCAGTACATCGTGTGGCTCACCGCCCCCGTGGTCGTCGGGCTCGTCTACGACCGCCGGCACTGGGCGAAGCCCGCAGTGCTCGCCCTCGTGATCGCGGCGCTGACACAGGGCATCTATCCGCTCACCTACGACGGTCTGCTCGTCGCCCAGCCGGGGCCGGTGCTGCTTCTCGAGGCACGCAACCTGCTGCTCATCGTTCTGTTCGTGTGGTCGGTCGTACGGCTGACCCGTGTCCGTACGCGGCGGAGCATCGCATCCGCTCTCTCGCGCCGCGTCGCTGCTTTCGGAGGCTGATCCTCATGCTCGTTGCCTTCTCCGTCGCGCCGTCCGGCTCCGCCGACCCCGACGGGTCGGTGCACGATGCGGTAGCCGCCGCCGTGCGGGTCGTGCGTGATTCGGGCCTGCCGAACCGCACCACCTCGATGTTCACCGAGATCGAGGGGGAGTGGGACGAGGTGATGGACGTCGTGCGCCGGGCGACCGAGGCGGTCATGCCCTTCGGCTCGCGCGTCTCGCTCGTGCTGAAGGCAGACATCCGCGCCGGGCGCACCGGCGAGATCGATAGCAAGATCGAGCGCCTCGAGCAAGCCATCGAATCGATTCGCCGAAACGAAGCGGGCGCGGCTACCCTCGAGGAATGACCTCCTCGATCCTTTCGAGGGGTGCGGCGATGCGGGCGCTCCTCTCTCTCGCCATCGGCAGCTTCGGCATCGGCATGACCGAGTTCGTCATCATGGGACTCCTGCCGAACATCGCCGAAGAGCTGCTGCCCAGCGTCTGGGCGGCCAACCCCGATGACGCGATCGCCCAGGCCGGTTGGCTGATCTCGCTGTACGCGCTCGGCGTCGTCGTGGGTGCCCCCACGATCGCGGGTTCCGTGGCGCGGTTCCCCCGTCACCGGGTGATGCTGTTCCTCGCCCTCGCCCTCACCGTCTTCAACCTCCTCACCGTCTTCGCGCCCACGTTCGAAACGGTCGCCCTCTCGCGCTTCCTCGCGGGGCTCCCGCACGGCGCCTACTTCGGCATCGGCGCGCTCGTCGCGGCCGACGCCCTCGGACCCGGCAACCGCGCGAAGGGTGTCGCGTTCGTGCTCACCGGACTGACCGTTGCGAACGTCGTCGGTGTGCCGCTGGGCACGCTGCTCGGCCAGCAGTTCGGCTGGCGCATCGCGTTCCTCATTGTCGGGGTGATCTTCGCCCTCGCGACGCTCGCGATCGGGCTGTTCGTGCCGAAGCACCCGGGGCAACCGGGCAGGCGTCTGCGCGATGAGTTGCGCGTCTTCCGGGTGGCGCAGGTGTGGTTCGCCCTCGGCACCGGCGCGATCGGCTTCGGCGGGTTCTTCGCGATGTACAGCTACATCGCGCCCATGGTCACCGACGTCTCCGGCTCCCCCGAATGGGCCGTCTCGATCGTGCTCGTCGTCGTCGGACTGGGGATGACCGTGGGCAACATCGTCGGCGGCCACCTCGCCGACGTGAACCTGAAGAAGTGGATGCTGATCGGCCTCGCCACGATGGCGGTGGTCGAGGCGCTCCTCGCCCTCACCGCCGGATGGGTCGTGACCCTCAGCCTGTTCGCGTTCGCGGTCGCGTTCGTCGGATCGGCCTTGAGTCCCAGCATCCAGACCCGCCTCATGGATGTCGCCGGCGACAACCAGTCGATCGCGGCCGCGCTGAATCACTCCGCGCTCAACATCGGCAACAGCCTCGGCGCCTTCCTCGGCGGCATCGTCATCGCCGCCGGTCTCGGTTTCGCCGCACCCGCTTGGGTCGGCGCGGTGCTCGCGGTCGCGGGTCTCGCCGTGGCCGTGGTGAGCTTCCGCGTCGAAGACCGCGCGCGGGCGCGGCGGGAGTTCGCCGGCGCCTCAGCATCCTGACCCCGCCTCGGGCTCTTCTCGGTCGGGCACCGGTGCACGTGCACGTGCGTCGTGCACGCATGTGCGTCGTGCGCGCACGTGCGTCACCCGCGCACGTGCGTCGGAGATTCGCACCGTGGTCGGAGGATTAAGCGTGGATCCTCCGACGTTGGCGCGATTCTCCGACCGGGGTGCATGCTCACGCGACCGGGGTGCGTGCTCAGGCGTCGGTGGTCCGTGCTCAGGCGTCGAAGAGCCGGCGTAGGTGCGTCGCGACCGCGGGTTGGCTCCGCCGCCGTCACCCGCGCACGTGCGTCGGAGATTCGCACCGCTGTCGGAGGATTCGGCGCGGATCGTCCGACGTTGGCGCGATTCTCCGACCGGGGTGCGTGTTCAGGCGTCGGTCGTGCGTGCTCAGGCGTCGGTGGCGCGTGCTCAGGCGTCGAAGAGCCGGCGCAGGTGCGTCGCGACCGCGGGCGTTTCGATGAGGAAACCGTCGTGGCCGAAGTCGCTGGTGATCGTGACCGCGCGGGCACCGTCGAGGGTGTTCGGGATGCTGCGGGCGATGCGGTGTTGTCCATCGATCGGGAACAGCCGGTCGCTGTCGATGCCGAGCACGAGCGTGGTCGCCGTGACGCGGTGGAGGGCCTCTTCGACGCCGCCACGGTCGCGTCCGACGTCATGGGAGTTCATCGCCTCCGCCAGGACGAGGTAGCTGTTCGCGTCGAAGCGGCGGGTGAAGCGGTTGCCGTGGAAGTCCAGGTAGGACTCCACGGCGAAACGGCCGCCGTGGCCGAGCGGGCTGACCCCCGACTGCCAGGAGCGCTGGAAACGCTGGTTGAGCTCGGTCGGGCTGCGGTAGTTCAGCAGCGCCATGCGCCGCGCGAGAGCGAGCCCCCGGTGCGGACCGTCGCCGTCGCCGGCGTCGTAGTACTCGCCGCCGGCGAAGCGCGGGTCGATGCGGATCGTCGCGGACTGCACCGAGTTGAGCGCGATCTGATCGGCGGTCGTGATCGGGGGAGCGGACAGCACGGCCGCGCGGGCGACGCGGTCGGGGTGGCCGACCGCCCATTCCAGGGCGTGCATGCCGCCCATGGATCCGCCGACGACGCCCGCCCAGACATCGACGCCGAGCGCGTCGGCGAGGCGCACCTGCGCCTCGACCTGATCGCGGATCGTGAGGTACGGGAAGCGCGTGGCCCACTCGTACCCGTCGGGCGCGATGCTGGCGGGTCCGGTCGAGCCCTGGCAGCCGCCGAGCATGTTCGGTGCCACCACGAACCACCGGTCGGTGTCGATCGCAGCTCCCGGGCCGACGAGGTCGCCCCACCATCCGGCTGTCGGGTGGCCGGGGCCAGCGGGTCCGCGCACGTGGCTGTCGCCGGTCAGAGCGTGCAGCAGAAGTACGGCGTTGTCGCGCGCGGGGGACAGCACGCCCCACGTCTCGTACGACAGGCGGTAGGAAGGGAGCTCGCTGCCGCCCTCGGTGCGGAACGCGCCGAATCCCGCGAAACGGCGATCGCCGATCGGGTCGCCGTCGCGCCACGCGCCGGTCGCCGGGGGGCGCCCGAGCAGCAGGCGCGCGTCGGCCTCCGTGATCGGTGCGGAGGGCACCGTGTCTTCGGAGGTCTGCCAGTCCATTCCCCCATCCTCCCGCGTGCGCGGCCCTCGAGCGCGCGTGTTACGGCCGGCATGGCGCCAGCATCCGCTTCACCCGATCGACATGTTCTCGCCGAGTCGACACGTTACTGGCGTCGGGAACGTGTGGTCTCGGCGAGAACGTGTCGTCTCGGTGAGGGGAGGGGAGGGGCACTCGGATGCTGCGGGTCAGGCGCGCGCGGCGTCCGAGGCGGTGCGCGCGGCGGCGATCGCCTGAGCCAGGTCGGCCTTGAGGTCCTCGACGTTCTCGAGTCCGACCGACAGGCGCACGAGGCCGGGGGTGACGCCCGAGGTGAGCTGCTGCTCCGGAGTCAGCTGCGAGTGGGTCGTGGAGGCGGGGTGGATGACGAGCGAACGCACGTCGCCGATGTTCGCGAGGTGGCTGAAGAGGTTCAGCGAATCCACGAACGTGCGGCCGGCGTCGACGCCGCCCTTGAGCTCGAACGACAGCACCGCGCCGACGCCCTTGGGCGCGTAGCGGTTCGCCGCGGCGTACCAGGGCGAGGACGGCAGACCCGAGTAGTTGACCGAGGCGATGTCGTCCTGATCCTCGAGCCACTCCGCGATCTCCTGGGCGTTCTGCACGTGACGCTCGATGCGCAGGGACAGCGTCTCGATGCCCTGGATGAGCAGCCACGCGCTGTGGGGGGAGATCGCGGCGCCCAGGTCGCGCAGCAGCTGCACGCGGGCCTTGATGATGTAAGCCAGGCCGTCGCCGACCGCGGTGGTGTAGCTGGCGCCGTGGTACGAGGGGTCGGGCTCGGTGAGGCCGGGGAACTTCTCGACGTTCTCCGACCACGCGAAGGTGCCGCCGTCGACGATGATGCCGCCGATGACCGTGCCGTGGCCGCCGAGGAACTTCGTCGCCGAGTGCACCACGATGTCGGCGCCGTGCTCGAACGGCCGGATGAGGTACGGGGTGGCGATCGTGTTGTCGACGATCAGCGGCACGCCGGCCTCGTGGGCGATGTCGGCCACGGTGCGGATGTCGAGCACGTTGATCTGCGGGTTGCCGATGGTCTCGGCGAAGAACAGTTTCGTGTTGGGGCGCACCGCTGCGCGCCACTCCTCGGGGTCGTCCTGGTTCTCCACGAACGTGACGGAGATGCCCAACTTGGCGAGCGTGTACTTGAAGAGGTTGTACGTGCCGCCGTAGATGGAGCTCGACGAGACGAAGTGATCGCCCGCTTCGGCGATGTTCAGGATCGCGAACGTCTCGGCCGCCTGACCGCTCGCCACGAGGAGCGCGCCGGTGCCCCCCTCGAGAGCGGCGAGGCGCTGCTCGACGACGTCCTGCGTGGGGTTCTGGATGCGGGTGTAGATGTTGCCGAACTCGGCGAGGGCGAACAGGTTCGCGGCGTGCTCGGCATTGTCGAAGACATAGGACGTCGTCTGGTAGATCGGGGTGGCGCGGGCCTTGGTCACCGGGTCCGGCTGGGCGCCCGAGTGGATCTGCTTGGTCTCGAAATGCCAGTTCTCGGATGCGGACATGGCGTGCTCCTGCCGTCGGCTTCGGCCAGGCGGGCGCCGTGACCTGCAGCGAGACTACGGAGGGGCGACCGGGGGCGCCAGGGGGCGGACTCGCGGCGTAACAGCGGCGGGTAGCGTTGAGGTATGACGCGACGTGCAGTGGTGACCGGGGCGAGTTCCGGTATCGGAGAAGCGACAGCACGGATGCTGCGGGCCCGAGGGTGGGACGTCGTCGGAGTCGCCCGCCGGGCCGAGCGCCTGGAGGCGCTCGAAGCCGAGACCGGCATCGTCGCGTACGCGGCGGATCTGACGCGGGCCGAGGACATCGCCGCGCTGACGCAGTGGCTCGCCGAGACCGGCGAGGTGCACGCGCTCGTGCAGGTCGCCGGGGGCGCCCGGGGCACCGATTCCGTGGAGGGCGGCGACCCGGACGACTGGCAGTGGATGTTCGAGGTCAACGCCCTCTCATCGCAGCGTCTCGTCGCCGCACTGATGCCGTTGCTGCGGCACGCCGCATCCGTCGACGGTCACGCCGACACCGTCTTCGTCACCTCCACCGCCGCGACGACCGCCTACCCCGGCGGTGCGGGCTACAACGCCGCCAAGGCCGCGGAGGCGATGCTCGTGCACGCGCTGCGGCTCGAGCTGAACGGCGAGCCGATCCGCGTCATCGAGATCGCGCCGGGCATGGTCGCGACCGAGGAATTCTCGCTCAACCGGCTGCGCGGCGACCAGAACGCCGCCGACCGCGTCTACGACGGCATCGACCAGCCGCTCACCGCCGACGACGTCGCCGATGTGATCGCGTACGCGCTCGCCGCGCCCGCACACGTCAACCTCGACCTCGTCACGCTGCGCCCCGTCGCACAGTCGGCACAGCACCTGCTCGCTCGCGGTCCGCTGCGGGTGCGCGAGGTCTAGAGCACCTGCGCCTGCCCGGCGGTCGCCGCTTCGTCCTCGGTCGCGGAGTCGGCGAACGCGACTCTCGGTACGAAGAACAGCACCGCGGCCGCGGCGAAGCCACCGCCCGCGCACACCGCCCAGACGGTGAGGTAGCCGGTGAGCGGAGCTGCCGTCTCGGCGACGGCCGAGCCGACCGCGGAGCCGACTCCCGCGGCCAGCACGACGCCGAACACGGCGGAGGCGAACGTGCCACCGATGGTCTTGGTGGTGTTCGTGAGAGCGGAGGAGATGCCGGTCTGCCCGCGGGGAGCGGCTGCGGCTGCCGCGGCGGGCATCGCCGCCACCAGCGCGCCCGAGCCGAGGCCGGCGACGAACAGGTTGGCGAGAACCCGCCAGAGCTCGGTGTGGAAGGGCAGGAAGAGGGCGTACCCGACCCCGACGAGGGTGGCGGCCACGATCAGGATGAGGCGTGGATTGCCGCGGCGCGAGAGGAGCGCGAAGGCGATGGCGCCCACGATCAGCGAGACGAGGTACACCCCGATGACGTTGGAGCGGTCGGTCGCGTCGAGACCGAGCCCGTACCCGAGCGAGGAGTCGGTGCCCGCGTAGGTCGCCAGAGGGCCTTGAGCGCCGAGCAGGCTGAGACCGACGAGGAACGCGGTCGCCTGAATGGGCCACATCTCGGGGCGCCGCAGCACGCGGATGTCGACCGCGGGGTCGGATTGGCGCAGCTCGTACCAGACGAACACGGCGATCGCCGCAGCCCCGAGCAGGAGCAGCGGCAGCACGATGGCGAGCCCCGGGCTCTCGGGCACCCGCAGGAACGAGAGTCCGCCGGTGATGAGCAGGAGAGCGAAGGCGAGGAGGACGAAGCCGCCCGTGTCGAGCTTGCGGTTCGGCACCGGCTCGGACTCGGGAACGCCGAACAGGATCACGAAGCACACCAGCGTCACCGCGATGGCGGGGATCATCAGCGTCAGCTGCAGGTTCTCACTCGTCGCGGCGAACAGGCGACCGGCGGCGAGTGCCCCGAGGATCGCGCCGGCCTGCAGGCCGACGACGAGCAGTCCCGCCGCGCGGCGCGTCTGCGAGACCCCGCGCGCCTGCCGTCGCCCGCGCTCGAAGACGAGGGCGATCTCCAGCGGCAGCCAGACCACGTAGAAGCCCTGCAGCGCCCAGGCCAGCAGGAACGTCCAGAACGAATCGGCGAACACCAGCCACCAGCTCGCGCCGGCCGTGAGCACCGCCGAGAGCAACAGGATCTTCTTGTGCCCGAACATGTCGCCGAGCTTCGCGAGCACCGGCAGCACGAGCGCCGACAGGAGCAACTGGGCGGCCTCGAACCAGTTGATGTCGGCGTCGCGAACGCCCAGATGCACGACGATGTCGCTGAAGAGCGGCACGTAGTAGCCCTGCACGATGCCGCTCGTCAGTTCGACCACGACGAACCACCCGATGAGACCGGCGGTGACGCCCATCGACGAGCCGCGCAGGCGCTCGGTGGCGGAGGCAGCTCGGGACATGCGCCGAGAGTACACCGCCGGCGCGCCTAGGCTGGGAGCCGCGATCAACCGAGGAGGACCCCATGACGACGGCAGCCGATGAGCGCGAAATCCTCACCTGGGAGCAGTTCGGAGAAGCATCCCGAGACCTCGCCCGCGAGATCCTCGCCGACGGTTTCGTCCCCGACGTCGTGGTCGCGATCGCCCGCGGGGGCCTCTTGCCCGCCGGTGCGATCGCGTACGGGCTGGGCGTGAAGAACTGCGGCGCTCTCAACGTGGAGTTCTACACCGGTATCGGTACGGTGCTCGATGCGCCCGAGGTGCTGCGTCCGGCGCTCGACACCGAGTACCTCGACGGGCGCCGCGTGCTGCTGGTGGACGACGTCGCCGACAGCGGCCGCACCCTCGCGCTCGCGATGAAGCTCCTCCAGGAGCAGGGCGCGGACATGCGCTCCGTCGTCATCTACACCAAACCGACCACGATCGTGCAGCCGGATTACTCGTGGAAGGAGACCGGGCTCTGGATCGACTTCCCCTGGTCGGCGAAGGGGTCCGTGCTCGACGAAGACGCGGCCTGAGCGATGGCGATGAGCCTGCACCAGCTCGCCGAAGCGGGGCTCGTCGATCCGAGCTGGGCCGAAGCGCTCGACCCGGCGGCGGGCGACATCGCCGCGCTGGGGGAGCGTCTGCGCACCGAAGCCGCCGCCGGCCGCGGCTACCTCCCCGCCGGCGACCGGGTGCTGCGCGCGTTCGCTTCGCCGCGGTCGGACGTGCGCGTGCTGATCGTCGGCCAGGACCCCTACCCGACACCGGGTCACCCGATCGGGCTGTCGTTCGCGGTCGATCGGGCCGTGCGCCCGCTGCCGCGGAGCCTCGCGAACATCTACACCGAGCTGGAGGCCGACCTCGGCATCGCCCCCGCGAGCCACGGCGACTTGTCAGCGTGGAGCGAGCAGGGCGTCATGCTGCTGAACCGCGTGCTCACGGTCGCACCCGGGGCCTCGGCCTCGCACCGCGGGTGGGGATGGGAGAAGGTCACCGAGCTCGCGATCCGCAGCCTCGTGGAGCGGGACGCGCCACTTGTGGCGATCCTCTGGGGCAAGGATGCTGCGGGCCTCCGCCCGCTCCTCGGCTCGACGCCGATCATCGAATCCGCCCACCCCTCCCCGCTGTCGGCGCACCGCGGCTTCTTCGGCTCGAAGCCGTTCTCCCGGGCGAACGAGATGCTCGAGCAGCTGGGCGCCCCACCCGTGGACTGGCGCCTCCCGGCCTGACGCGGGTGCGTGCGCGCGGGAAGTAAAGTGGCGTTCGTGCTGGAGGACGAATACGACAAGAGCCGCCGCCGCCCGCCGGTGCACCTGCGCCGCCGGCCCGCGCCCGAGCAGCCGTTCCGTTACGAGATCCGCCCGGCGGTGGAGGCCGACCTCCCGCATATCCGTGAGATCTACAACTACTACGTGACCAACTCCATGGTCACCTTCGACGAGAAGCGCTGGACGCTCGCGCAATGGCGCGAGAAGTTCGCCCAGCTGGCGAAGCTGGGCATGCCCTTCCTGGTCGCGGAATCCCCGTCCGGGCAGATCCTCGGATACGCGCTCGTCGCGCCGTGGAAGAGCAAGTCCGCCTACCGGTACACGGTCGAGGACTCGATCTACCTCGGCCAGGCGGCGTCGGGCAAGGGTCTCGGCCGCGCCCTGCTGGGCGCTCTCATCGCCGCGAGCCAGGAGAGCGGCATCCGCGAGATCGTCGCAGCCATCAGCGACCGTGGCGCCGAAGCATCCATCGGTCTGCACCAGAAGTTCGGCTTCGTCGAGGTCGGCCGCATGGGCCGGGTCGGCTTCAAGTTCGGACGCTGGCTCGGTGTCGTCTACCTGCAGCTCAGCGTGCCCAAGCCCAAGAAGCGACGCCTGTTCGGCTGATCAACGGATGCGGCGTCCTGCCCGCACGGGAGCGTTGTGGCGCACTTCGTCCACCAGCGTTCGCCAGGGTCCTTCGAGACGCGCGTCCGGGAGATTCACCTCGCGGGGAGGAAGCTCGTCCAGTACCGCGCGGATGGTCCACACGTAACGGTCGGCACCCGAGGTCGGCGGCGCATCGTCGTCCCACGGGCATTCGTCGACGAGACTCACCCAGCGTGGGGCCTCGGCGGGCGGGGGCTCGGCCCGCCACTCGCGGCGAAGCCCGGCGAGTCCGCCGCTGCGGACCACGACGACGACGACGCGTGTCGGCTCAGCGGCTTGATTCATCCTCGATGACGCCGACTCCGACCCACCCCGAGCGGACGGCGGCGACCTCCTCCGAGTCCTCACCGTACTCCGCTGCGGCCGCGGTCAGTGTGGCGGCGGAGAACTGGGCGAAGTCGGCCGTGGGAGTGAGGAGGCCCGACGTGAGGGTGCGGTACCAGATGAGCCCCGCGCGTTCCCAGGCGCGACCACCGAGGGCGGTGGCGGTGAGGTGGAACGCCTTGTTGGGGATGCCGGAGTTGATGTGCACGCCGCCGTTGTCCTCCGTGGTCTCGACGTAGTCGCGCAGGTGGCCCGGTTGCGGGTCGCGCCCGAGCACGTCGTCGTCGTACGCCGTTCCGGGCGCCGCCATCGAGCGCAGCGCCTCACCCTGCACCTCCGCGGTGAAGATGCCCGCGCCGACCAGCCAGTTCGCCTCGTCGGCGGTCTGGCCGAGGTGATGCTGCTCGGCCAGCACTCCGAACACGTCGGACAGCGATTCGTTCAGTGCGCCCGACTGCCCGGAGTACTCGAGCCCGCCGACCGACTCGGTCACCCCGTGCGCGAGTTCGTGCGCGATGACGCTCAGCGAGCCGGTGAAGCCGATGAACACCTCGCCGTCGCCATCGCCGAACACCATGCGCTCGCCGTTCCAGAACGCGTTGTCGTAGTCCTCGCCGAAGTGCACGGTCGCCAGCAGAGCGCCGCCCGCCCCGTCGATGCCGTCGCGGGCGAAAGCATCCCAGAAGAAGTCGAACGTGGCACCCAGCCCGTCGAAGGCCTCGTCGGCGGCGGGGTCGCCCGTGACCGGGTCGTCCTCGTCGCGGACGAGAGCTCCGGGCAGCTGTTCGGTGTTGCCGGCGTCGAAGATCACCCGTTCGGGGCTGGGAGCCGCCTCCGCCACGAGGGTGCCGGATTCGTCGATCGACAGCCGCAACCGCGAGCGCACCCGGCGCTCGGGACGAGCGATGGCGAGGGTCGCGCGGGCGGCGGCGGCGGCGCGCGCGAAACGCGGCTCGTCGGTCTCGGCGAGCCGGGCGAGCAGGAACGGGGGGACGATCGCCTGGGTCATGCCCCGACGCTATCGGGCGCCGCCGACATCGAGGTGCGCACCCGGCGGAGAATCAGGGCAGCGTCGGAACGGCGGCGAGCAGGGCCCGCGTGTAGGGGGAGGACGGATGCTGCAGCACCGCCCGCGTGTCGCCCCGCTCCACGATCCGCGCGTCCTTCATGACGACCACCTGATCGCTGAGGTGCTGCACGACGCCGAGGTCGTGGGAGACCAGGAGCAGCGTCATGCCGGTGCTCGCGCGGAGATCGGCGAGCAGGCGCAGGATCTGCGCGCGCACCGTGACGTCGAGGGCGGAGAGCGGCTCATCGCCCACGAGCACGCGCGGGCGGTGAGCGATCGCGCGCGCGATCGCGATGCGCTGGCGCTGGCCGCCGGAGAATTCGTGGGGGAAGCGGTCGGCCATCGCCGCTTCCAGTCCGACCTGCTCGAGCACCTCGCGCACCCGCGCCCGCCGGTCGCCCGCGATGTCGAGCGCCCACAGGGGCTCCCCGACGATCCGGCCGATGCTCATGCGCGGGTCGAGCGAGGCGTAGGGATCTTGGAAGACGATCCCGCTCTCGCGGCGCAGCCAGTGCAGCGACCGTGCGCTCGCCCGCGCGTCGACGGCGCGCCCGCCGAACTCCACGGTGCCCGCCGTCGGCACGTCGAGGGCGAGCAGCAGTCGCGCGAGGGTGGTCTTGCCCGAACCGGATTCGCCGATGATGCCGAGCGATGACCCCTCGCGCACCTCGAGGTCGACGTCGTCGAGGGCGGTGGTGACGGTGGGGCGTCCGAAGAGCGTGCGCCGCGGCGCCGTGTGCCGCCGGGTGAGCCCGCGCGCGCGGATGATGAGGTCGCTCACGACGGCCCCTCCGGCTGCCAGAGGGTGGCTTTCGCGTCGCGCAGCAGCGCGCGCGTGACCGGCGAAGTGGGCGCCTTCAGCAGGGTCGTCACCGCGCCCGTCTCCACGACGCGGCCCCTCTCGAGCACGACGGCGGTCTCGGCGACCTGGGCGAGGACGGCGAGGTCGTGCGTGATGAACACGAGCGACATGCCGGCATCCGTCACCAGGGACTGCAGCAACTGCAGGATCCCGGCCTGAATGGTCACGTCGAGCGCGGTCGTCGGCTCGTCGGCGATCAGCAGCCGCGGGCGGCACGCGAGGGCCATCGCGATCGCGACGCGCTGGCGCTGACCGCCCGACAGCTGGTGCGGATACCGTTCGACGATCGACGCAGGATCGGGCAGGGCGACCCGCTCCGCCTCCACCACCGCGCGACGTCGCGCATCGGCGCGCGAGAGTCCTTGGTGGATGCGCAGCGATTCACCGATCTGGCGACCCACGGTGCGGATCGGGTTGAGCGCGGTCTGCGGCTCCTGGAACACCACCCCGATCTCGTCGCCGCGCAGCCGGGCGATTTCGCGGTCGGGGAGGCCGAGGATCTCCCGGTCGTCCCACCGCACGCTGCCCGTCGCCGTGGCACCGTCGGGGAGCAGCCCCAGCACGGCGAGGGCCGTCAAGGACTTCCCCGATCCGGATTCGCCGATGAGTCCGACCCGACCCCCGTCGGGCACCGCGAACGAGACCCCGTCGACGACACGGCGTCCGCCGATCTCCACGACCAGGTCGCTCACCTCGAGGCTCACGAGATCACCTCCGGGAGGGGGATGCGGGATGCTGCGCTCGCACGGGTGAGCGTCGGGTCGGTCGCTTCGCGCAGTCCGTCCCCGAGAAGGTTCAGTCCGAGCACCGTCAGGGTGATGGCAAGGCCCGGCCAGAGGACCGTCAGGGGATAGATCGAGATGTAGCGCTGCAACTCGCTGAGCAGCCCGCCCCAGGAGGGCTGGGTGACCGGCGCACCGAAGCCGAGGTAGGACAGCCCGGCCTCGGCGAGGACCGCGGCCGCCATCGCCCACGACAGCTGCACGATGAACACCGGTGCAACGTTGGGAAGGAGGTGGCGCACGAGGTTCTGGGCGGGGGAGAGGCCGCTGGCCCGCCCCGCGAGCACGAACTCGCTGCGCATCACCCGTCGCAGCTCGCCCCGGGTCACCCGGGCGATGTTGACACCGAACCCGATGCCGACCGACCACACGACCACCCAGAGCGACCCGCCCCAGACGGCGGAGATCATCATGGCGATGATGAGGACGGGGAAGGCGACGAGGATGTCGATCATCACCGCGACGGTCTCGCGCACCCAGCGGACGGTGAGGGCGCCGAGAGCCGCGAAGACGATACCGAAGACGGTGGCGACGACGCCCGCACCGACGGCGACGAGGATCGTCGTGCGCGCCCCGGCCATGAGCACGCTCAGCACGTCCCGGCCGTTGGCGTCGGTGCCGAGCAGATGAGGCAGACCCGGTGGTGCCCAGCGCGCCGAGACGTCGACCGTCTCGGGCGGGAACGGGGTCCACCACGTCGCCACGATCGCGGTGAGCACGATCAGCGACACCACGATGATGCCGAAGCGCCCCGTGCCGATGCTCCAGAGGCGGCCGAGCCAGCCCCGTCGCGGGTTCACAGCGCGTCCCGTTGGCGCGGGTCGATCAGGCGATGGGCGAGATCGACGACGAAGCCGACGACGAGGACGAAGCCGGTCAGCACGAGGAGCTCGCCCTGCACCTTCGGCAGATCCCTCTGACCGACGTCGGTCACCAGCATCCGCCCCACCCCCGGCAGGGTGAACAGCTGCTCGATGACGACGGCGCCCACCACGATGCCGGCGATCTGCAGCCCGAGCACGGTGACTACCGAGAGCGCGACGTTCGGCAGGCCGTGCCGCACGAGCGCTCCGGTGCGTGTCAGGCCCTTCGCCGCGGCGGTGCGCACGTAGTCCTGACCGATCGCCTGCAGGGTCGCGCTGCGGACGAAGCGCATCAGCATCGCCCCCTCGACGATGCCGATCGTGAGCGCCGGGAGGATCAATGCCCGCAGAGCCGCACCCGGGTCCGCCCACCCCTCGCGGGGGAAGCCCTGGGCGGGCAGCCACCCCAGCCACACGGCGAACACCACGACGAGCATCATGCCCGCCCACACGACCGGAACGGCCGCGAGGGCCTGAGCCCCGACGTTCAGGGCCGTGCCCTCGGCCCGTCCGCGCCGCAGGGCCGAGGCGACACCGAGGGGGATGCTGAAGACGAGGGCGATCGTGAGGGCCAGCGCACCGAGGGGAACGGTCACCTGCGCCTTGGCGAGCAGCTCGTCGGCGACGGAGGAGCCGGTCAGCAGCGAAGAGCCGAGGTCGCCCCGGAAGAGCCCGCCGATCCAGTCGGTGTACTGCAGCACGAGGGGCCGGTCAAGGCCCAGGCTCTCGCGGATGGCCGCGACGTTCTCGGGGGTGGAGTTGATCCCCGCGATCAGCTGCGCGACGTCGCCGGGCAGGACCCGCAGCGACAGGAAGATGAGCACGCTGGCGACGAGGAGCCCTGCGATCAGCAGGACCACCCTCGTCGCCGCGTAGCGCATCACTCCGAAGCGACCGTCACACCCGCCAGCGGAAGGCGGACGTTGAGGGAGTTGGCCGGGAAGTCCACCACGTTCGTGCCGACGGCGGCGAGCGGCGCTGCCACGAACAGCCAGTCGGCGGCGTCGTCCTCCGACACGATGCGGGCCGCCTGCGCGAGCAACTGGTCGGCCTCCGCCTCATCGGTGCTCGCCAGTGCCTCGGCGTACAGCGACTGCACCTCGGGGTTGTCGTAGCCGAAGTAGTAGTCGGGGTTGGCCCAGTTGCCGAAGTCGCGGGCTTCGACGTGGCGCACGAAGCTCAGGTCGTAGTCCTTGTTCTGGTACACGTCCGTCAACCACGTGGGGAACTCGACCGACTCGACCGACAGGGTGACCCCGATGTCGTTGAACGCCGACACCAGGTAGGTCGGGATGGTGGTCGAGTACACCGACGGGATCGTCAGGGTGAGGGCGAGGTTCTCCTGCCCTGCCTCGGCGAGCAGTTCGCGCGCGCGCTCGGGGTCGTAGTCGACGACGTCGGAGAGGTCTTCGTAGCCCGGGTCGAGCTCGGGGATCGGGCCGTACAGCGTGCGACCGACACCGCCGATCGCGGTGATGAGGCCGTCGTGGTCGATCGCGAGGCGCAACGCCTCGCGCACCCGCTGGTCGTTCAGGGGCGCCTTCGCGTTGTTGAACGCGAGCGTGCCCTTGTCGGTGGTCTGGCCCGACTCGATGCGGAACGCGCCGGTGTCCTCCAGCTGCCCGCGGAACTCCGGATCGATCTCCAGCGCCACGTCGATGTCACCGGCGATCGCGGCGTTCGCCGCGGCGGCCTGGTCGGGGATGTAGTCGAGCACGACCTCGGCGACGCCGGCCTGGGCTCCCCAGTACGACTCGCTGCGGGCGAGCACGAGGCTCTGGCCCTGGGCCCACTGCTCGACGGTGAACGGTCCGGTGCCGTTCTCCTCGGTCTGCAGGTCGGTGGTGTCGCCGCTCTTCACGACGATCCCGGCGCGACCGGTCAGCACGAAGAGGAAGTTGCTGTCGGGCTGGGTGAGCGTCACGACGACGGTCGAGGCGTCGGGGGAGGCGATCGAGGCGACATTGGTGAGGTCGCTGTTGCCGATGACGGTCGGGTCGTCCTTCGCCGCCGTGAGGGAGGCGACCACGTCATCGACGGTCAGCGCCGTGCCGTCGTGGAAGAGCACGCCCTCGCGGATGGTGAAGGTGTAGGTGAGGCCGTCGTCGCTGACCTGGAAGTCGCTGGCGAGGCCCGGCACCACGACGTTGTCCTGGTCGCGGGTGACGATGCCCTCGTAGACGTTGTCGATCAGCGCCTGGTCGAGGGCGGCGCCGTCGGTGTGGCGGATGTCGAGGTTCGACGGCTCGAGCGAGAGGCGCACCGTGAGGCTCGCGCCGGGATCGGGCGCGCCGGTCGGGAGCGTGGGGGTCGGTGCGGTGTTCCCGGTGCATCCGGCCAGGATCAGGGCGGAGGCGAGAACGGCTGTCGCGGCGAGGGTGATGCGGCGATGCATGGGGCGGGTCCTTTCCCAGGGCTGCGGCATCGTCGATGCTGTCGACGTCGACGCCGGGACTTCTTGGTGTCGTCCCAGCCTAGAGTCACCGCCGTCGGCCAGCGGCGAGGGTGACGATCCGTGACGCGCTCCCGGGCTCGGGACAGGCGCCACGGCTGGGTCAGAGCCGTCCGGCGAGCAGGCCTGCGAGCACCACGGGGGCGTCTTCCTGCACGTTGTGCCCCGAGTCGACGCTCGTCACCTCGGCGGCCGGCAGTCGGCGGGAGAACTCCTCGGCGTCGGCGACGGTCACGTACCCGCGCTCGGCGCGGATGAGCAGGATCGGGGCCTCGACGGCGGCGAAGTCCTCCCACCCGGCTTCGGACAGCAGGGCGCTCAGGGCGTCGTTCGGGGCGGATGCTGCCGCTACGGGGTCGTTCGACGATGCGGCGGCGAGGTGCGCGAAGTGGTGCTTCCACTCCACCCGTCCGTCGCTGCGGACGCGGGAGTTGAGCCACACCCCGCGGGCGGCCTTGTCCCGGGAGCCACCGCCGAGGCCGAAGGACAGCGCGCGCTCGACCAGCTCGTCGCGCGACGCCCAGTCGGTGGGGCCGGCGAAGAACGCGCGCACCTGCGAGGGGCCGGCGGTCGGGTCCACGCCCGGAGTGATGTCGACGATCGCGAGTCGACGGACGAACGCCGGGGCTCCGGCGGCGACGGGAGCCGCGGTCAGCCCTCCCAACGACTGGCCGACGAGCAGCTGCGGCCGGTCGGTCCACGCGGTGATGGCTGTCACGACGTCGGGCGCCAGCATCCGCGGCACGTAGGCGGCGTCCTCGCGCCACGAGGAGTCGCCGTGACCGGCGAGGTCGAGCGCGAGCGCGGGGCGGCCCAGGGCGAGGATCGTCGTGTCCCAGGTGTGGGCGTTGAGCCCGGCGCCGTGAAGGAAGGTCACCTCGGGGGAGGGGCCGCCGTAGCGCAGACCGCTGAGGGTGCGACCGTCGGGCAGGTCGAGCGTGAGGCGTTCGCCGCGGGGGATCGTGACGGCGAGGCCGGCGTCATCGGCTTGCGCGGAGAGGAAGGAGAACTCGTCGAAGTCGGGCACGCCGCTATTCTGCCCCGCATAGGGTGGTGATATGAGCGAAGAACAGCGCGTACACCTCTCGCGCTCGGCCCCCGCCGCGTTCCGTTCCCTCGAGGCTTTCGCGAAGGCGGTCGGCGGTATCGCCGCGGAATCCGGCGTGGAACCGCGGCTGAAGGAGCTCGTGCAGGTCCACGCCTCCCAGCTCAACGGATGCGCGTTCTGCGTGCGCGTGCACGTCGATCGGGCTCTCGCCGCCGGCGCCACCGTGGACGAGATCACCCAGCTCGCCGTCTGGCGCGAGACCGGGGTCTTCACCGAGCGGGAGCGGGCGGCGCTCGAACTCACCGAGGCGTTCACCTTCATCTCGGAGGAGGGGATCCCCGATGCGGTCTACGACCACGTCGGCGGCATCCTGACCGAGCAGGAGTACGTCGCGCTCAGCTGGATCCTCGTGTCGATCAACGCCTTCAATCGCGTCGCGATCGCCGGCCGTTACGAGGTCGCCCCGAAAGAGCCCACCGCGTGAGCGAGCAGACCGGGTCGCTCGTCTCGGGCGCCATGAACTTCCGCGACACCGGCGGCCTTCCCGCCGCTTCGGGCCGCACCCGATCGGGTGTGCTGTATCGCTCGGGCAACCTCGCCGCGGTCGATGACCCCGGCTACGCGGCGCTGCGCGAGCTCGGCCTTCGTCGGGTGATCGACCTGCGCGATGACCAAGAGGTCGAGTGGTCGCCGAGCCGGGTCGACGGGCTCGACCTCGTCACCCAGCGCGTTCCGCTCTTCCTCGGTTCGGTCACGTCGTTCTTCGAGAACGACGTGAGCCTCGCCGAGTTGTACACGAGCCTGATCGACGAATCCGCCGCTCGGGTCGTCGAGGTCGTGCGCGGGGTGCTGGCCGATCAGCCCGTGCTCGTGCACTGCACGGTCGGCAAGGACCGCACCGGAGTGACGGTGGCGCTCACGCTCGCCGCCGCCGGTGTCGAACGCGAAGCGATCATCGAGGATTACGCGCGCACCGAGACCCTGCTGCCCGAGGCGCGCAACGCCGACATCGTCACGCGCCTTCGCCGACTGCATCCGGAATCCGTGCACCTCGAAGAGCTCGCCACCAAATCCCCGGCGCCGGTCATGCGGGAGCTCCTGTCACGCCTCGACCGCGACTACGGCTCGCCCGCCGACTATCTGCGCGCCCAGGGACTCGGTGACGACGAGGTGCGCGAGCTGCAGCGCGTGCTGATCGATTCCCGTGAGTGAGGTAAGGCAACCCTTCGCTCGCGTATAGTGAGAGGTGCCATGCTTCCTCTCACCGAGCACAACGCGACCGTCTGCCGGTCTTCCCGGCACACCCGCGTGCAGCAGCTCATCACCGCCGACGAGTCGTCTCTGATGGATCTCGAGACCCTGCTGGCGACGCTGCCGATCTGCTCGACCGGACGCATCTTCATCGAGGTGCCGGATGCGACGTGGATCGCGCCGATCCAGGCCCCCGCGCGCATGACCGTCACCTGGCTCGATCGCTCCCAGCGCTCCGGTGCCCCCGGCGCCGCCCGCGGCTGCACTCCGGGCGAAGCCCTCACCCGCGCGGTCGCCGGATGGGCGGGCGAGATGCTCTGCCTCGACGACGACCACACCCGCATCACCCTGCTCGGTGGCTACCTCGGCACGGCCGACATCCTCGACGAACTCACCCTTCGTCACGGGGTCGACGCCCGCGCGGTGCACACGCCCGAGCGCTTCGGCCTCGCCACCGCGCGCTGATCCCGCGCACGAATCCATCCTCGCGTGCGTGAATCCACGCTGCGATGCTGCGCCCGGGCACGGACTCGTGCCGCGGAGTGTTGATTCGCGCTGAGGCTCAGGCGTCGCGGGGCACGTAGTTGCCGTCGACGAGACCGGCCTCGATCTCGAAACGATTGCGCAGGGGATCGCGGCCCGCGAGGGCGTAGAGCACGGGCATGAGCATGCCGTAGTGACGCCACTGGCGGGCGTGCACCGCTTCGTGGCGAAGGATCGCGTCGGTGACGCGGCGGTCGCCGGTGAGGAAGCATCCGCCCACGCACACGCCGCCCCGGGCGAACGCCCACGACGGGAGCCCGCGGAACACCCAGAGTCCGGCGCGCTTCTCGATGCGGCCCCGGCTCCACAGCGTGCCCCACACCCAGCCCACGGCGGTGCCGTAGGCGTAGCCGAGTGCACTGAGCGGGGAGTCGAGCAGGACGCGGGGGATCCACCGATCGATCCGCTTGCCGCGGGCCAGCGCACGCTCGGCCTCGTCACGCCACCCGACGGGCGGCGGGGGAAGCGGGCTCACGCGAGTGCCCCGATGATGCGCAGGATCGTGCCGAGGTCATCGACCGCCGCGGCGGGGGAGGAGGGCGCGAAACCCGTGATCGAGGCGCCGACAAGGGGCACGCGCGCGTGCAGGGAGCGCAGCGACGCGACGAGGTCGGCGGTGCTCACCCCGAACGGATCCGCCGAACCGATGCCGGAGATCTCGGCGGGATCCAGAACGTCGAGGTCGACGTGGACATACACGCGCGCGGCGCCCGTGGCTGCGACGGCTTCCGCGAGCGCGTCGTGCTCGCTCAGCGTGGCGGCGGGAAGCATCCGGATCCCTTCACCGGCGACGAAGAGCTCCTCCTCGAGATCCAGCGAACGGGTGCCGGCGAGGATCACGCGCGTCGGGGAGACCGCGCCCGTCGGGAGCGTCAGCAGCTCGGGACCTTCGCCCAGGATGCTGCGCAGAGCCATGCCGCAGAACGCTCCGGACGGCGACGTCTCGGGCGTGTGGGCGTCGGGGTGGGCGTCGAGCCAGACGAGGGCGACGTCGGCCTCGGCGACCGCGGCCACCGCACCGACGGCGACGCTGCAATCCCCGCCCACGACGATCACGGTGTCCTTCGTGGCGCGGACGGCCACCTCCAGGTCGCGGCGCACGCGCTGCAGGGCGCTGAGTCGCTGCACCGTCGTACCGAGGGGGTCACCCGCCTCCAACGGGACGGGCAGCCGCACCGTCGCCGAGGTCGGAAGGTCCCCGGCGATGGCCTCTGCCCCGTCGATGAGTTGCATCGCGCGCGAAGACGCCGAGCCTTGCCACTGGGGCACAACGATGAACCGGGTCACGACACCATTGTGCGCCACGCCCGAAGGCTGCTGGCTCACGATGTGCTGCGCGCGGGGGCCTTCTTCTTCGTGAAGAGGGTCTCGGTCTGCTCGAGCTCCATGCCCTTGGTCTCGGGGATCTTCCAAGCGACGTAAGCGAACGAGAGCGCGGCGAAGATCGCGTACATGAGGTACGTGAGCGGCAGCGACCACGCCGACATCGCGGGGAAGGACACCGTTATGAGGAAGTTCGCGATCCACTGCGCGGCCGCGGCCACGCCGAGCGCCTTGCCGCGGATGCGAGAGGGGAAGATCTCGCCCAGCAGCACCCACACGAGCGGACCCCACGAGGCGCCGAAGCCGACGACGAAGATGTTCGCCGAGATGAGGGCGATCGTGCCCCACGGAGCGGGAAGCGAGACATCGCTGCCGGTGCCCTGGGCGAAGGAGAACGACAGGGCCATGGCGCCCAGCGACACCGCCATCAAGGCCGACCCGGTCAGCAGGATGGGCTTGCGACCGACGCGGTCGACCAGCCAGATCGCGATGAGGGTCACCACCACGTTCGTGACGGAGGTGAACACGCTGATCGTCAGGGAGTTGCTCTCATCGAACCCGACGGCCCGCCACAGGGTCGTGGAGTAGTAGAAGATCACGTTGATGCCGACGAACTGCTGGAAGACGGAGAGGATGATGCCGACCCAGACGATCCCCTGCAGGCCCAGCACCGGTCCGCGCAACGACGCACCCTGGTTCTTCCGGTCGGTCTCGATCGCCGAGGTGATCTCGTTGATCGTCTTGTCCAGGTCGGCGGGGGGCACGAGACGGGTGAAGACCTCTCGGGCCTCGTCCTTGCGGCCCTTCGCGATCAGGTAGCGCGGGGATTCCGGCATGACGAACGCGAGGATGCCGTACACGGCGGCCGGGATGACGCCGATGAGGAACATCCACCGCCACGCCGCCATGCCCCACCACAGCTGTTCGGTGGCGCCGCCGGCGGTGTTGGCGAGCACCGCGTCGCTCAGCAGCGCCGCGAAGATGCCGAGGGTGATCGCGAGCTGCTGCAGCGAGGCCAGCGCACCGCGGATCTGGCGGGGGGATATCTCGGCGATGTAGGCGGGGGCGACCACCGAGGCGATGCCGATGCCGATGCCGCCGATGACGCGCCAGAGGATCAGGTCGGGCACGCTGAAGGTGAGGGCGGAGCCCACCGAGGAGACGAAGAACATCACCGCGCCGAGCATCATGACGCGAAGGCGCCCCCAACGATCCGACAGCCCTCCCGCGATGAGTGCGCCGACCGCGCAGCCCAGCAGCGCGACGGCGACCACGAAACCGGTGAGGAAGGCGCTGAGTTCGAAGTTGCCCTCGATCGCGTCGACCGCGCCATTGATGACGGAAGAGTCGAAGCCGAAGAGGAAACCGCCCACCGCCGCCGCGATGGACAGGGTCGCAGCTCTTCGCCCGAAGGGGCTCTTCATCGAGAAAGCGTTCGCGGGGATCGTGCCGGTTGAACTCATGACCGACACGGTACTCCCGTCCTGGGGGGCCACGGCGGGACCTTGCGCACCGTTTCGTTAGAGTGAAGGGATGCCCGTCACCCTGCTCGGCGCCGCCGAGATCCGCCGTCTGGCCGCGGATCTCGACGTCACCCCGACCAAGAAACTCGGGCAGAACTTCGTCGTCGACGCCAACACCGTGCGCCGGATCGTGCAGGTGGCGGGGGTGGATGCTTCCGAACGGGTGGTCGAGATCGGTCCGGGGCTCGGTTCGCTCACCCTCGCGGTGCTGGAGACCGGTGCGTCGGTGACCGCGGTGGAGATCGATCACCGTCTCGCCGCCCGCCTGCCGGCGACGGCGGCCGCCCACGGGGTGGCAGAGGGCGCGCTCGTCGTCATCGACGCCGACGCCCTGCGGGTGACCGACCTGCCCGGTGACCCCCGCGTGCTGGTCGCCAACCTGCCGTACAACGTCTCTGTGCCGGTGCTCCTCCACTTCCTCGAGACGTTCCCGGATCTCGAGCGCGGCGTCGTCATGGTGCAGGCCGAGGTGGGCGAGCGCCTCGCCGCCGCGCCCGGATCGAAGATCTACGGCGCCCCGAGCGTCAAGGCCGCCTGGTACGGCTCGTGGCGGCTCGCCGGCACGGTGTCGCGGCAGGTGTTCTGGCCGGTGCCGAACGTCGACTCGGTGCTCGTGGCCTTCGCGCGGGGCGGCGAGGCCCGCGGCTCGGAGGAGGAACGGCGCCGCACGTTCGGGATCGTGGATGCTGCGTTCCAGCAGCGCCGCAAGATGCTGCGCCAAGCGCTCGCTGCCGTCCTCGGGGGGTCGGCCGCGGAAGCATCCGAGATCCTGCAGCGTGCCGGGGTCGCTCCCACCGCCCGGGGCGAAGAACTCGACGTCGAGGATTATCTCCGCATCGCACGCGCCTCGGTCTGAGCGCGACACCCCGACACTTCACAGCCGATATACCGCACGTTCATCAGGCGGATCGCTAGCGTCTTGTCGCAGATGCCACCATGAACCATCACCCCGGTTCCGACGGTGCGAGGGAGATCGATGCGGTACGCCGAGTACCCCCAGCCCGAACGCGTGCTGCTCCATCTCAGCGACACCCACCTGCTCGCGCACGGCTCGCGGCTGTACGGTTCGGTCGATTCCGAGGCCTATCTGAAGCGGGCGCTCGCCGCGATCGAAGCATCCGGCGTGCACCCCGACGCACTGATCTTCACCGGTGATCTCGCCGACCACGGCGAGGACGAGGCCTACGCGCGCATCGCCGATCTGGTGCAGCCGCTCGCCGACCGGCTCGGCGCGCGGGTCATCTGGGTCATGGGCAACCACGACGACCGGGCGGCCTTCCGGGCGCGGCTGCTGCCCGGCGAGGCGGCCGACGCCCGCACCGTCGACCGTGTCGACGAGCTCGACGGGCTGCGCGTGATCACCCTCGACACCACGGTCCCCGGCCATCACCACGGCGAAGTCACCGACGAGCAGTTGCAGTGGCTCGCCGCGGAGCTTGCCACACCCGCTCCGCTGGGAACGATCCTCGCCCTTCACCACCCGCCGGTGCCCAGCGTGCTCGATCTGGCCGTGTCGGTCGAGCTGCGCGGGCAGCGGCGCCTCGCCGAGGTGCTGCGCGGCACGGACGTCCGGGCGATCATCGGCGGACACCTGCACTACTCGACGTTCGCCACGTTCGCCGGCATCCCCGTCTCGGTCGCCTCGGCCACCTGCTACACGCAGGATCTGACGGTGCCGGTCGGCGGCACCCGCCCCCACGACGGCGCGCAGGGATTCAACCTGGTGCACGTCTACGACGACACGATCGTGCACTCGGTGGTGCCGCTGGATGCTGCGTCCCCGCTGCAGTTCGTCGACGCCGAGGAGTCTCGCGCCCGGCTGAAGGACGCCGGGATCGAGATTCCCGCTGCGCGTCAGCTCACGCGGTCGTCGCCGCCGCCGACCGCCCCGATCCCGCTCCGTCGCTGATCGCGATCGTTTCGTTCTCCCAGGGGGCCTGGACGGGGAAGTAGCGCTCCAGGCACGAGCGCAGGGCGCGCACCCGCACCTCTTCCGGGATCTCGGGTTCGCTGCCGTCGTTCAGGCAGAACAGGTCGGTGTCACGCCGATCGAGCAGGCGCTCCATCCGGCGCAGCGAGTCCAGGCGTGTGGTCTGGATGTAGCGCACGCGCGGCTCGGTCGTCACGACCGCCCGTCCGGTGAACAGCGAGTAGTAGTGGTAGAGGCTGTTGGTGACCGAGACGTCGGTGGCCGAGCGGAAGCGGCTGCCGGCCGTGCGCGCGTAGTCGGCCGCGAACGTCTGCTCGAGCTCCGCCGCGATCGAGCGACGCATCGGAACGGCGCTGTGCTCGAGGTCGTGCGTGATGACGCGCCCGAAACGCTCCTGCAGGAGCGCCCGGTTGATGCGCAGGGCGTTGTCGTGGCCCGAGCGGGCGGCGTCGGGGGCGCCGGCGCCGATGCGCACACCGCTCTCCACGAACCGGCTGACCCCTGCACTGCTGAAGAACAGCTCCGGACCGACCGGGCGACCGAAGAACATGTCGTCGTTGCTGTAGAGGAAGTGCTCGGCGAGGCCGTCGATGCGGTGCAACTGCGCCTCGACGGCGTGAGAGTTGTGGGTGGGGAGGGTGGAGGGATCGGCGAAGAACTCCACGCTCGGAACCACGGTGACCCGCGGGTGATCGGCGAGCCAGGCCGGCTTGGGCGAGTCGGTCGCGATGAAGATGCGGCGCACCCAGGGCGCGTACATGTGCACGCTGCGCAGCGCGTAGCGCAATTCATCGATCTGCCGGAAGCGCGCGGCGGCGTCATCGCCTTCACCCACGACGTACCCCTGCATCTGCGCTGCGCGCTGACGCTGGAACTCCGAGTCGGTTCCGTCGACCCAGGAGAAGACCATGTCGACGTCTCCGGTGAACTCGTTCGGGTGCGGATCGAACATGCCCTGCACGGTGCGCCAGGTGCGCCCGTAGCGCTCGGTCTCCACGACGGTCAGGTCGTCGGCGGCGATGATCCGGCGGGTGAGCGCGGTCGGGCGCGGAGCTTCGACGGTCTCGGCGCCGAAGCGCCAGAACTCGAGCCGCGGCGCGAGCGAAGCGCCGTAGCGGTAGGCGCCGTCGTCGGAGGAGCGGGGCCGGAACACCGCGAGGGAGGAGACCGTCTCCGTCTTCGGACCGCGCGCGTGCACGAGCACCGCATCGTCACCGGCCGCCTTCAGGTACAACGGCTCGTCGGCGGCGGCTTGGCGCAGCGCCGCGCGGGCAGCGCCGGCATCCTTCACATCGACGACCAGCTTCGGTCGGCGGTTCGCGTCGCGAACGAGCAGGACCGCGATCCCGGCGCCCTCGATCGCAGCGGCGACGAAGAGCAGATCCGCCTCCATCGCCTCGTTCGGCGAAACCGGGGCGCCGAAGATGTTCAGGACGCCATCGGTCAGGCGCACGTCCTCGCGAGCGAGGATGGTGCGCCAAGGGTCGGTCTCGGAGGGCAGACGGGTGATCCGCGGCATCGCGGCTCCTCTCGGAACTCGGGGAGCTGTCCGCTGACGCGGAAGTGTACTCAAGGTAAACGTTCGGGGTTACGGTCGTATTTCCGCACCGCCTCCAGCGGTGATGCGTGCGAGCGCTAGGGTCGGAGGGTGAGCGACCTCGAGCGATTCGGCGCGGATGTGCGCGACCTGCACCGACCCTACGCCGCTGCACCTGAACGTTATGCCGGTGTCGCCTACCGTCAGGTCGGCACGAGCGGGTTGTTCCTGCCCCCGATCTCGCTCGGGTTGTGGTGGAACTTCGGCGACAACATCGCGTTCGATGACCAGCGCGCGCTCTTGCGGCACGCGTTCGACCGGGGGATCACGCACTTCGACCTCGCGAACAACTACGGCCCGCCCTACGGCTCCGCCGAGACGAACTTCGGGCGCATGATGCGCGAGGACTTCCGGCCGTACCGTGACGAGCTGATCGTCTCGTCCAAGGCGGGCTATGACATGTGGCCGGGGCCCTACGGCAACTTCGGCTCCCGCAAGTACCTGCAGGCGAGTGCAGACGCGTCGCTCCAGCGTCTCGGTCTCGACTACGTCGACATCTTCTACTCCCACCGCGTCGATCCGGTCACCCCGATCGAGGAGACCATCGGAGCCCTCGACACGCTCGTGCGCCAGGGGAAGGCCCTGTACGTCGGCATCTCCTCCTACAGCGCCGAGCGCACCGCCGTCGCCGCCGCGGTCGCCGCCTCGCTCGGCACGCCGCTAGTCATCCACCAGCCCTCGTACTCGATCCTCAACCGCTGGGTCGAGGACGGGCTGATCGAGACGCTGCGCCAGGAGGGGATGGGCGCCATCGCGTTCACGCCCCTCGCCCAGGGGCTGCTGACCGACAAGTACCTCGGCGACGGTCGCGCCCAGCGCGCGCAGAAGCGCTCCTCGCTGCCCGACAACGCCCTCTCGCACCGGTCGATCGCGGCGCTGCGCTCGCTGAACCTCATCGCCAAGGAGCGCGGGCAGAGTCTCGCGCAGATGGCCATCCAATGGGTGCTGCGCGATCCCACCGTCGCCTCCGCGCTCATCGGGGCTTCGCGCACCGAGCAGCTCGACGACAACCTCGCCGCTCTCAGCGGACCCGCGTTCGACACCGAGGAGCTCGAGCGCATCGATGCCGTCTCGGACGCGATCGACGTCGACCTCTGGGCGGATTCGGCTCGACGGTGAGTACTGCCGCCTCCGCCGGCCGCGTCCACGTGCGCGCGCCGGGAAAGATCAACGTCTTCCTCGAAGTGGGGGACGTGCAGGAGGACGGTTACCACGACGTCGCGACGGCCTATCAGGCGGTGTCGCTGTACGAGGACCTGTGGGCCAGCGACGCGGAGGAGATCACCGCGCACGTCTCCGGAGACGTCCCCCTCGGCGACGTGCCGGTCGACGAACGCAACCTTGCGGTGCGTGCGGCGCTTCTCCTCGCGGCGGCGACCGGGACCGACCGGGGCGCGCACCTGGAGATCCGCAAGTCGGTGCCGGTGGCGGGGGGCATGGGAGGCGGCTCGGCGGATGCTGCGGCAGCCCTCGTCGCCTGCGACGCGCTGTGGGGTACCGGGCTGTCGACGGCGGAACTCGCCCGCCTCGGCGCCCGTATCGGCGCGGATGTGCCGTTCTCCCTGCTCGGGGGTACGGCCATCGGTACGGGCCGCGGCGATGAGCTCAGCCCGGCGCTCGCGCACGGCCGCTTCGATTGGGTGCTCGTGTTGAGCGAGGAGGGGATGTCGACCCCCGTCGTGTACGGCGAGCTCGACGCTCACCGCGCCCGCCACCTGGTCGACATCGGCCCGGCACCACGTCAGCCGCGCGTCGACCCCGACGTTCTGCATGCCCTCCGTCAAGGAGACCCGGGGATGCTGGCGGCCGCCCTCCGCAACGACCTTCAGGCGCCGGCCCTCAAGCTGCGCCCGGATCTGGCCCGCGCCCTGGAGACGGGGGAGAGGGCCGAGGCCCTCGCCGGGATCGTGTCGGGCTCCGGTCCCACGATCGCCTTCCTCGCCGCCGATGACGCCTCGGCGCTCGATCTGCAGATCTCGCTCAGCGCCGCCGGCTTGACCGCGCTGCACGTGCACGGTCCGGTGCCGGGCGCGCGCGTGGTCTGAGCACCGCCGCACTCGTAACACAACGACCCCGCACCGGCAATCGGCCCCCACCACGCCGCCATGTCGGTAGCGTCCTATAACGTGGCGGATCTGGCCGGGCCTTTCGCGCTCGGGGAATGCCCTGAGGAGGAACCATGAAGGCTGTACTCGACGGCGTGATCATCGCTGAAGCCGACCGGGACGATCTGGTCTCGATCGAAGGCAACTGGTACTTCCCGCCCCGCAGCATCCGCGAAGGCGCCCTCGAGAAGAGCCCGACGCCGTACACCTGCCCGTGGAAGGGTGCAGCCCAGTACTGGAGCGTCAACCTCGACGGTGTCGGCCTGGTCGACGGAGCCTGGTCGTACCCCGAACTTCGCCCGGGCGCCGCACAGCGCGCCGGCACCGACTTCGCCGGCTACGTCGCCTTCGACCCGCGGATCTCGGTCGTCGACTGAGGTGCGCGACGAATGATCGAGTTCCAGAACGTCTCGAAAGTCTTCCCCGACGGAACGCAAGCGGTCGCGGACTTCAGCCTGGTCCTCCCCTCGCGGCGCACCACGGTCTTCGTCGGCTCCTCCGGGTGCGGCAAGACCACGCTCCTTCGCATGATCAACCGCATGGTGGAACCCACCGACGGCGTCATCACGATCGATGACGAAGATATCTCCTCGCGGCCCGCGGTGAAGCTGCGCCGCAGCATCGGGTACGTCATGCAGAACTCCGGACTGATGCCGCACTTCACCGTCGCCGACAACATCGCGACCGTTCCGGTGCTCGAGGGCGAGACCCGTCGTGCCGCGCGCACGCGAGCTCTCGCCTTGATGGAGACCGTGGGTCTCGACAGCTCGATGGCCGATCGCTATCCCAGCCAGCTGTCCGGTGGCCAGCAGCAGCGCGTCGGTGTCGCCCGGGGGCTCGCCGCCGATCCGAACATCCTGTTGATGGACGAACCGTTCGGTGCCGTCGACCCGATCGTGCGCGCCGAGCTGCAGGAAGAACTGCTCCGCCTCCAGCGCGACATCGGCAAGACGATCGTCTTCGTCACGCACGACATCGACGAGGCGTTCCTGCTCGGCGACCAGGTCGCCATCCTCGAGAAGGGTGCGCAGATCGCTCAGCTCGGCACGCCGTCGGAGATCACCGAGAACCCCGCCAACGACTTCGTCGCCAGCTTCATCGGCGCCGACAAGGGAAAGCGGGCGCTGCACCTCGAACAGACCGCGCGGGGCACGATCGTCGTCGACGGCGAAGGCCGCACCCAGGGGGCGCTCGTGGAGGCGCCGACGCCGTGACCTGGGTCGTCAACAACTTCGCCCTGATCGGCGAACTGACACTGACGCACCTGCGCCAGAGCGTGGTCGCGCTCATCATCGGGTTCGTGCTGTCCGTGCCGATCGGGTGGATCGCCTGGCGCTACCAGCTGGTGCGCAGCAGTGTGATCACCATCACCGGTCTGCTGTACACGATCCCCTCGCTCGCGCTGCTGATCCTGCTGCCCAGCCTGACCGGGTGGTACTCCTTCGTGAGCGAGACGAACCTGATCGTCGCGCTCACCATCTACGCCGTGGCGATCCTCGTGCGCTCCGTGTCCGACGGCCTCGACTCCGTCGACCCCGACGTGCGCCAGGCCGCCACGGCGATGGGCTACGGGGCGTTCCGTCGATTCTGGGCGGTGGAGTTCCCCCTCGCCGGTCCCGTCGTGCTCGCAGGGGTGCGCGTCACCGCGGCGAGCACGATCTCCCTCGCCACCGTCGGTGTGCTCGTGGGCATCACCAACCTCGGCTATCTGTTCACGAACGGACTGCAGCGCAACATCATCCCCGAGGTGCTGGCGGGCGTCCTCGCCGTCGTCGTGCTCGCCTTGGTCGTCGACGGGGTGCTGGTGCTCGCCGGACGGATGCTGATGCCGTGGACCCGACGGGTGCACACGCCGCGCCCCGTGCGCTCGCCCGCCCTCCCGGTCGGAGCGAACGCGTGAACCTGATCGCCGAAGCCTTCGCCTGGATCTTCTCCGGCGACCAGGGCCGCCTCGCCTCGATCCCGACCGCGATCCTGCAACAACTCGCGTACACGGCCGTCGCCGTGCTCATCGCGGGTCTCATCGCCGTACCCCTCGGGTGGTACATCGGCCACACCGGTCGTGGTCGTGACATCGCCATCGCGATCTCGGGCGCGGCGCGGTCGATCCCCTCCTTCGGCCTGCTGATCCTGCTCACCCTCGTGATCGGGGTCGTCTTCAAGCCCCAGGCGGCGACGATCACCTTCGTCGTGCTGGCGATCCCCTCGATCCTCGCGGGCGCCTACACCGGCTTCGAAGCCATCGATCGGCGTGTCATCGACGCCGCGCGGTCGATGGGGATGACGCAGTGGCAGGTGCTGTGGCGTGTCGAGGTGCCGCTGGGGCTGCCGCTGCTCGTCGGCGGCTTCCGAGCCGCGACCCTGCAGGTCGTGGCCACCGTGACGATCGCCGCCTACATCGGACTCGGCGGCCTCGGCCAGTACATCATCACCGGCCTCGCGCTGCAGCAGCTTCCCGTCATCATCGGCGGGGCGATCCTCGTCGCCGTACTCGCGCTCGCCCTCGATGGACTGTTCGCCCTGTTGCAGCACGCGGTGGTGCCGCGCGGCGTTCGTGCGGCAGCATCCGGCAGTCGCGCCGGCGCCAAAAAGAAGCCGCGTGTCGCGGCGCCTCGCACGCTCGAGCCGAAGAGTGCAGACTTCGCCTGAGCCTTCCCCCACCCCACGACTCCCGCTCTCACCAAGAAAGAGGAAATCCATGTTCACAGCACGAACCGGAAAGAGCCTCGCCGGCCTCGCGCTCGGCGCCGTCGCAGCGCTCGCGCTCGCCGGCTGCTCATCCAGCAACCCCCTCGACTCCGGCGACACCGCCCCCAGCGGTGAAGCAGGCTCCACGGTCGTCGTGGGCTCGCAGGCCTACTACTCGAACGAGATCATCGCCGAGATCTACGCGCAGGCGCTCGAGGGCGCAGGCGTCACGGTGGAGCGCCAGTTCAACATCGGTCAGCGTGACGCGTACATCCCGCTCCTCGAGAGCGGCGAGGTCAGCCTGTTCCCGGAGTACTCCGGCAACCTGCTGCAGTTCTTCGAGCCCGACACCGAAGCGCGCACGTCCGACGACGTGTACGCCGCGCTGCCGGACGCGCTGCCCGACGGCCTCGAGGTGCTCGACCAGTCGTCGGCATCCGATCAGGACTCCTATACGGTCACGGCGGCCTTCGCCGAGCAGTACGACCTGACCTCCATCGCCGACCTCGCGAATGTCGACGTGCCGCTCACCCTGGGGGGCCCGGCCGAGCTCGCCGAGCGTCCGTACGGACCCCAGGGTCTCAAGGACACGTACAACGTGGACGTCGCGTTCTCCGCCACCGGTGACACGACGGTGCAGGACCTCGTCGCCGGCACCGTGAACGTAGCCAACGTCTACACGGCCGACCCGTCGATCCAGACCGACGACCTCGTCGTGCTCGAAGACCCGGAGGGTCTGTTCCTGGCGTCCAACGTCGTCCCGGTGGTCAACAGCGACGTCGCGGACGAGGTCTCGGACACCATCAACGCCGTGAGCGCAGCGCTGACGCCGGAGGGCCTCGTCGCCCTCAACGTGCAGTCGACGGTCGATCAGCTCTCGACCCCCGACATCGCCAAGAAGTGGTTGGAGGACAACGACCTGCTGTAACCAGCATCCGTTGTTCGAGGGCCGTCCGGGACACCCGGGCGGCCCTTGGCCGTCCCCGCGGCATCGGCCATCACCAACGTCGGAGAATCGCACCGAAGTCGGAGGATCCACGCGCACACCTCCGACATCGGTGCGATTCTCCGACGCCAGCCGGGGACGGCGGAGCCGCCCCAGGCCGGAGCCGACGCTTTGCCAGACGACACCGCGTAGCCTGGGAGGGATATGGCGCATCTTCTCGGGGCCGAGTCCCTGCATCTCGAATACCCGACCAAAGTCGTTTTCGACTCCGTGACCCTCGGCGTCTCCGAGGGAGACCGCATCGGCATCGTCGGCCGCAACGGCGACGGCAAGTCCAGCCTCCTCGGCATGCTCGCGGGCCTGCGCGAGGCGGACTCGGGCCGCGTGACCGTGCGCAGCGGTGTGACCGTGGGCGTGCTGCACCAGGCCGACGAGCTCGACGACGACGACACCGTCTCTAACGCCGTCGTCGACGGTCGCGCCGAGCACGAGTGGGCGGGCGATGCGCGCACCCGGGATGTGATCGCGGGCCTGCTTTCGGACGTTCCGTGGGATGCGAGCATCGGCACGCTCTCGGGCGGTCAGCGCCGGCGCGTCGCCCTCGCCCGGTTGCTCTCGGGAGACTGGGACATCCTCTTCCTCGACGAGCCGACGAACCACCTCGACGTCGAGGCGATCACCTGGCTCGCCGCACACGTGAAGCGCCGCTGGGCGGCGAACTCCGGCGCCCTGCTCGTCGTCACACACGACCGGTGGTTCCTCGACGAGGTCAGCACCGTGACGTGGGAGGTGCACGACCGCATCGTGGAGTCCTTCGAGGGCGGCTATGCGGCCTACATCCTGCAGCGCGTCGAGCGCGACCGGCAGTCCTCCGTGGTCGAGGCGCGCCGTCAGAACCTGGCGCGCAAGGAGCTGGCCTGGCTCCGACGCGGAGCGCCGGCCCGTTCGACCAAGCCCAAGTTCCGCATCGACGCGGCCAACGAACTCATCGCCGACGTTCCGGAGATCCGCGATCGCATCGCACTGCAGTCGCTGGCCACCTCGCGCCTCGGCAAGGACGTCGTCGATCTGATCGACGTGGCCGTGAGTTACCCTCCGACCGGCTCAGGGCCGGCGAAGGATGTCATCCACGACGTCACGTGGCTGATCGCCCCGGGTGAGCGCACCGGCATCCTCGGTGTCAACGGCGCCGGAAAGTCCACCCTGCTCGGCCTGGTCGACGGCTCGATCCAGCCCACCGAGGGGCGGGTCAAGCGGGGCAAGACCGTGCACGTCGCGACGCTGACCCAGCGCCTCGACGAGCTCGAGCAGCACCTCAACGACCCCGTGCGCGTCGTGATCTCGCGCCTGCGCACCTCGTACACCTTCGGCGCGGGTTCGAAGGCGCAGGAGCTGTCGCCCGGCCAGTTGCTCGAGCGCCTGGGATTCGCCAGCGCCCAGCTGTCGACCCCCGTGAAGGACCTCTCGGGCGGCCAGAAGCGACGCCTGCAGCTGTTGCTGATCCTGCTCGACCAGCCCAACGTGCTCATCCTCGACGAGCCGACGAACGACCTCGACACCGACATGCTCGCCGCGATGGAAGACCTGCTCGACTCGTGGCCGGGCACACTGTTGGTCGTCTCGCACGACCGGTACTTCCTCGAGCGCGTCACCGACCAGCAGTACGGGATCCTGGGCGGCAAGCTCCGCCACCTCCCCGGTGGTGTCGACGAGTACCTGCGCCTGCGGGCGCAGGGCGAGCCGACGGCGAAGACGTCGGGCGCCGCGGCGTCGATCCCGAAGCTCGCGGGAGCCGAGCTGCGTACGGCGCAGAAGGAGTACGCCGCGGCCGAGCGACGGATCGCCAAGATCGAGACGCAGGTGAATGCGGCCAAGGCCGCGCTGGCCGAACACGATCAGGGCGACTACCAGGGGCTGGCGGCCGAGATGGCGCGCATCGGCGCCCTGGAGGCCGAGCGCGAGACCCTCGAGGCGCGCTGGTTCGTGCTGGGGGATCTGCTGAGCTGACCGCGGTCAGTGGATCGCGTACTCGAGCAGCACGATGAACAGACCGAGGGCGGCGGTGCCGGCCGCGCCGAGCAGGCGCATGGTGACGTTCGCGCCGCGGCGCGCATAGGCGTTGTAGCCGAGCACCGCCAGCACGCCCATCGTCGCCCACAGGGAGAGGTCGTCGAGATCGTCGGGCGGGGTGCCCTGCACGCCGCCGATGATGAGCACGATGGTCGCGGGTATCGAGGCGTAGAGCATGCCGGCGGAGTGCTGCACGGCGCGCCGGGTCGCTTCACCGAGACCGTGCTCACCGTGGTCGGTGAGGGTGTGGGCGAAGACGTGCGCGATGAAGAACACGATCAGCGTGCCCACCGATGACCCCAGCATGTCCCACGCGTTCTCGGCGTGGTCGGCGGAGATCGTCACGAACGCGGCGAAGACGATGACGCCGTAGATGGCCGCGGGGCTGCGGAACCGCACGTCCAGCCAGTGACGGAAACCCCGATGCTCCGGCATCGACTGCTCGCTCATGCGTCGAAACCCAGACTCAGTTTGCGCAGCAGCCCCGCGAGGCGGTCGCGGTCCCCGCGGGAGAGGGACTCCAGCAACAGGGCCTCCGCATCGACGAGGCGGGTGATCGCAGCATCCACTCTCGTCCTTCCGTCGGGGGTGAGGGTGACGAGGATGCTGCGACCGTCGCCCGGGTCCGCCTCCCGGCGCACCAGCCGGCGTCCGACGAGGCGATCGATGCGGTTCGTCATCGTGCCGCTCGACACGAGCGTCTGCTGAAGCAGCGCCTTCGGGCTCAGCTGGAACGGTTCGCCCGCTCGGCGCAGCGCCGACAGCACGTCCCACTCCCACGACTCCAGGTCGCTGCGGCGGAACGCCTCCCGCCGCGCCCGGTCGAGGTGGCGGGAGAGCCGATCCACGCGGGAGAGCACCTCCAGCGGCGAGAAGTCGAGGTCGGGCCGCTGCCCCGTCCACGCATCGACGATGCGGTCGACCTCGTCGTTGTGCTGCTCCATCCGCCCATTATCCCGATCCGCTCGCCGATTCCTTCGCGATGACCGCCCGCGAACCCTGCTCCCCTGTCACACCGTGCGGGTGCCACCCGCAGTTCGTGACAGGGGAGCAGGGACGGCGGGGGAAGGGGAGTGGGGTTCCGGTACCCGGCGCATGGCAGACTTGACGGGCGTTGCGGTCGGGCCCCGAGGGCCGGATCGCACGTGGTCCGCCGTGGTGTAATGGCAGCACGACAGCCTTTGGAGCTGTTAGGTCTAGGTTCGAATCCTGGCGGCGGAGCATGAGCGAAACCACCGAACTCGCAATCGTCATCCTCGCCGCAGGTCAAGGCACGCGCATGCGCTCCCGACTGCCCAAAGTGCTGCACGCGGTCGGCGGTCAACCGCTCGTCGGGCACGTGCTCGACACCGCCGCGGGCCTCGATCCCGCGCGGATCGTCGTCGTCGTCCGCCACGAGCGGGACCTCGTCTCCAGCGCCGTGCTCGATATGGCCCCGGACGTACGCATCGTCGACCAGGACGACATCCCCGGCACGGGCCGCGCGGTGCAGGTGGCGCTCGCCGAGCTCGGCGACTTCGCCGGCGACGTGCTGGTGCTCAGCGCCGACGTGCCGCTGCTGGAGACCGCGACCCTCGCCGACCTGCTCGCCGCGCACCGGGCGGGCGGCGCCGCTGCCACCCTGCTCAGCGCGCGCGTCGCCGACCCCACCGGCTACGGCCGCATCATCCGAGCCGGCGACGGCAGCGTGCAGCGCATCGTCGAGCAGAAGGATGCGTCGGCCGAGGAAGCATCCGTCACCGAGATCAACGTCGGCGTATACATCTTCCAGGCGCCAGCGCTGCGCACGCACCTCGAGCTCGTCGGCACCGCCAATGCCCAGGGCGAGCGCTACCTCACGGATGTCATCGGCCTCCTCCGCGACTCGCGTGAGAGTGTCGCGGCGACCGAGGCTCCGGATGCTTCCGCCGCCCTCGGCGTGAACGATCGGGTGCAGCTCTCCGAGGCCGGTCGCATCCTTAACGCCCGCACGGTGCGGCGGTGGCAGCTCGCCGGGGTGACCGTGCTCGATCCGGCCACCACCTGGATCGACGTCACCGCGACCCTCGCCCCCGACGTCACGGTGCTCCCCAACACGCACATCCTGCGCGCCACGACGGTCGCCACCGGAGCAGTCATCGGCCCGGACACGAGCCTCGTGGACTGCGAGGTGGGGGAGGACGCCACCGTCACCCGCACCGACGCGACGCTGTCGGTTATCGGCGCCCAGGCCACCGTCGGGCCGTTCTCCTACCTCCGCCCCGGAACCTACCTCGGCACCCGCGGCAAGATCGGCACGTTCGTGGAGACCAAGAACTCCACGATCGGCGACGGCAGCAAGGTGCCCCATCTGTCCTACATCGGCGACACCACGATCGGCGAGCGGGTGAACCTGGGCGCCGGTGCGATCACGGCGAACTACGACGATCTCGTCAAGCACCGCACCGAGATCGGCGACGAGGTGCACACCGGTTCGCACAACGTCTTCGTGGCGCCCGTTAGAATCGGAGACGGCGCGAAAACCGGCGCGGGAGCCGTCGTCCGCAAGGACGTTCCTCCCGGGGCCCTCGCGCTCAGCGTCGCCCCCCAGCGCAACATCGACGGGTGGGTCGAGACAAACCGATCCGGTACCAGAGCGGCCGAAGCCGCCGCTCGTGCCCGGGCTGCACAGGAAGCGGGCCATGGGTCGCAAGAATAAGACGGTCGATCTCGACCGCGAGAACGGTATCGCCCCGGGCCTCGTCGCCAAGACCAAGAAGCGGCTCGTCATCGCCGCCGGGCGCTCGCACGTCGGACTCGCGCGGGAGGTCGCCGAGAACCTCGGCACGGAACTCGCGCCGACCGAGCACCGCACCTTCGCCTCCGGCGAGATCTACACGCGGTTCGCGGTGTCGATCCGCGGCTGCGACGTGTTCGTCATCCAGTCCTTCGGGCCGCCGGTCAACGAGTGGCTCATGGAGCTGCTCATTATGCTCGACGCGCTCAAGCGTGCATCCGCCAAGCGCATCACGGTCGTCGCCCCCTACTTCCCCTACTCCCGCCAGGACAAGAAGGGCCGCGGCCGCGAGCCGATCAGCGCGCGACTCGTCGCCGACCTGCTCAAGACCGCCGGTGCCGACCGCGTCATGAGCGTCGACCTGCACGCCGCCCAGATCCAGGGGTTCTTCGACGGACCCGTCGACCACCTCTTCGCCAAGCCCGTGCTGCTGGAGTATTTCCAGGCGCACCTCAGCCCCGAGGACCGCGACACCCTCACGGTCGTCTCGCCCGACATGGGGCGTGTGCGCGTCGCCGACACCTGGTCGGACAGCCTGGGCGCACCTCTCGCGATCATCCACAAACGCCGCGACCCCAAGGTCGCCAACCAGGTCACCGTGCACGAGATCGTCGGTGACGTCTCCGGACGCACCTGTCTGCTCGTGGACGACATGATCGACACCGGTGGCACCATCCAGAAGGCCGCGCAGGCGCTGAAGGAAGCCGGCGCGCGCAAGGTCATCGTGGCGGCGACGCACGCGATCTTCAGCGACCCCGCGACCACGCGGCTGCAGGATCCGGCGATCGACGCGGTCGTGGTGACCGACACGGTGCCGATCCCCGAAGAGCGCCGTTTCGCCGGTCTCACGGTGCTGCCCATCGCTCCGCTGCTCGCCCGCGCGATCCACGAAGTATTCGAGGACGGCTCGGTCACGAGCATGTTCAACGGCGAGGCCTGACGCTCGATCGAGGGGCCCTCCGGCCCTTTCTGACGCATTGCATAGGTTCCGCACAGGTACGGCCGTCAGGGTGGGACTCCACTTGTCTCGAGGCCTGACCCAAGGAGGACCCATGATTCGTCCCGCCGTTCTTCCCCGCCCCGCTCGTGTCACCGCCGCCTTCGTCGGCGTCCTCGGCATCGTGACCCTCGCGGGGTGCGCGACCGACGCCACCACCACTACTCCGTCGGACACCTCTTCGTCCGACGCCGCTCCCGCCGCGTCGTCGGCACCCGACGCGTCGGCTGCTCCCGCGGCCGGTGACGCCACCGGCGCCTATGCCGACGGCACCTACACCGGCGAGGGAACGTACGCCACACCCGAGTCCGTCGAGACGATCGAGGTCACCCTCACGCTCGAGAACGATGTGGTGACCGCCGTCGAGGTGGTCGGCGACCCGCAGGCAGCGGAGTCGCAGCGCTACCAGTCCCAGTTCATCGGCGGCATCTCGGATGAGGTCGTCGGAAAGAGCATCGACGACCTGTCGGTCAGCCGGGTCGCCGGTTCCTCGCTCACGAGCGGGGGCTTCAACCAGGCGGTAGACGCCATCAAGTCCGAGGCCGCGGCCTGACCGGCGGGGTGCCCACCGTGATGTCGGCGCACTCCGTCTGGTCGTTCGAGGCGATCGGGACCGCCTGGACGATCGAGACCCCCGCACCCCTGCCGCACCACACCCGAGCCGAGGTCGACGCGATCATCGCCGGCTTCGAGCGGGAGTGGTCGCGGTTCCGCGACGATTCGGTCGTCTCCGCCCTGGCCGTGAACGGTGGGACGGTGCCGCTGCCCGCCGATGCGGCAGCCATGCTCGATCTATACGACGAGGTGGATGCTGCGACCCGGGGCGCGGTGAATCCGCTGATCGGCGATTCGCTCGCCCGGCTGGGGTACGACGCGCGCTATTCGTTCGCGGGCGGTGCGCCCGAGCCGGCCCCCGTCGACTGGCGAGGTCGGTTGCGGTGGAGCGGAGACCGGCTCGAACTCGACGTTCCGGCCACGATCGACGTGGGCGCCCTCGGCAAGGGGCGCCTCGTCGACCTCGTCGCGGCGAACCTGATCGCATCCGGTGTCGACGTCTTCGTGGTCGACGCGAGCGGCGACCTCCTCGCCCGCGGCGCCGCGGAGCGCATCGCGCTCGAGCACCCGTACGACCGGACCCGCGCGATCGGCGTTATCGACCTCGCCGACGGCGCCCTCTGCGCCTCGGCGATCACGCGCCGCGCGTGGGGGCAGGGCCTGCACCACGTGCTCGACGCCCGCACCGGAGTGCCGGTGACCGCGTATGCCGCCACGTGGGCGCTCGCCGCCGACGCGATGCACGCCGATGCTCTCGCGACCGCGCTGTTCTTCGACGGCGGCGCGGAGCTCGCGGCCGCGTGGGGAGTGCAGTGGGTGCGGATGCGCACCGACGGTCGGGTCGAGTGGTCGCCCGCGAGTACGGCAGAGTTGTTCTCGTGATCGCCTCCCTCACCGCGGCGTGGACCCGCGGCTTCGGACTCCTCGGTCGCCTCTCGATGTACCGGCTGGTGATGCTGTCGCTGGCCACGCTCGCGGGGCTCTCGCTCGTGCTGTCCTTCTTCGGCCTGGTGGGACCGGGTCCGCTCGAGCTCGTCGTGACCGCACTCCTGCTCGCCCTCGTGTGCGCGGCGACCGACTTCGCCGCCCAGAGCGTGCTGCGCATGCCGCACCGGTACGAGTCGTCGCTCATCACCGCAGCGATCCTGCTGTTCATCGTGCGTCCCTCGCTCGATCCGATCGCGCTCCTCGGCATCGTGATCGCCGGCGTCGCAGCATCCCTGTCCAAGTACGTGCTGGTCTGGCGCGGCCGCCACATCTTCAACCCCGCCGCCGTGGGCGCGACCGTCCTGACGCTCGTGAGCGTCGCGGTGCCCGCCCTCGGCTCCTCGGCGTGGTGGGTCGGCACTCCCGCTCTCGCGGCGCCCGTCATCGTGCTGGGGATCGCCGTGCTGTGGCGCACCGAGAAGCTCGGCATGGTCGCGGCGTTCTGGGTCATCGCGACCGCGGTCGCGTTCCTGCGAACGACGCTGCAGTATCAGGCAGTGGGATTCCCCGTGGATCCCGGACAGCTGTTCGTGCAGGTCGCGTTCTCCTCGCCGTTCCTCTTCCTCGGCGCCTTCATGCTGACCGAGCCCCTCACGCTGCCGCCGCGCCGCTGGCAGCAGTTCTCCGTGGCCGCCCTCGTCGGGGTGCTCGCCGGGTGGCCGATCGCCCTCGGTGCGATCACGCTCGGTCAGGAGCGCGCCCTGCTCGTCGGCAACCTCCTCGCCTTCCTGTTCGCCCTCCGCGCGGCGGTGCGGCTGGTGGTCGAGAGGCGCAACGAACTGACGCCCACGGTGCGCGAACTCACCTTCCGCGCCCAGCGGGCGTTCGCCTTCCAGCCGGGGCAGTACCTGGAACTCGACGTGCCCCACAAGCGCCCCGACGCGCGGGGAACGCGCCGGGAGTTCTCGATCGCGTCGGCCCCCGAAGACCTCCCCACGGTGCGGATCGCCTTCAAGGAAGGCTCTCAGAGCAGCTACAAGCGCGCCCTCGCCGAGGTGCCCGTCGGCGAGACCCTCGCCGTGACGGGGGTGTGGGGCGATTTCCTCCTCCCCGCGAACCCGGCGACGCCGGTGCTGATGGTCGCCGCCGGTATCGGGGTGACGCCGTTCGTCTCGCAGCTGCGGCACCTGCAGGCGATCGGCGAGAATCGCGACGTCGTGCTGGTGTACGTGGCATCGGATGCTTCCGAGCTGGCGTTCCGGGAGGACATCGCGCGCTCGGGGGTTCCCGTCATCGTCTTTACGCGTGACGAGCCCGCGGGGATGCCCGCGAACTGGACGTGGGCGGGCATCGGCGTGCGTCTGGACGCGGAGGGGCTGCTGCGCGCCGTTCCCGACCTGCCCGCGCGCCACGCGTTCATCTCCGGGCCGCCGACCTTGATCGCGTCTCTCGCTCCGGCCCTCTCCCGGGCCCGCACGCTGACGACCGACGCCTTCGCCGGGTACTGATCCCAGCATCCGCTCCTCGCGGTTCCTTCGCCCCGGGCCCCACCGCCCCTGGCCCCCTCGCCCAGAACGTGCGTACTCGTCGAGACCACCCGTTCTCGTGCGCGCTGACGTGCGTGTTCGTCGAGAACGTACGTTCTGGGCGTCGTGCGAGAAGCGAGAAGCGAGAAGCGAGAAGCGGGAAAGGTGAGCGAGGCGAGGGAGGGGGAGCGGGGTCAGGACGGGTCGGCGGGACGAGCGGGCAGGCGCACCTCGAAGTTCGTGTCCCCGGGGATGCTGTGCACCGTGAGCGTTCCGCCGTGTGCGGCGACGATGGCCCGGGCGATCGAGAGCCCGAGACCGGTGCCGCCGGTCTTGCGGGCGCGGGAGCGGTCGGCGCGAGAGAACCGCTCGAAGAGCTCGTCCGCCACGCTCGGGTCGACACCGGGTCCGTCGTCGTGCACCCGCAGCACCGCTTCGCCGCCCTCGCGCGCGACCGAGACGGTCACCGTCGTGCCCTCGGGCGTGTGGGTGCGCGCATTGGCGAGAAGATTCGCGACCACCTGGTGCAGGCGCGAGGTGTCGCCGGCCAGCTGCACGGGCTCGTCGGGGACATCGACGACCCACTCGTGGTCGGGACCGGCGGGACGGGCGTCGCCGACAGCCTCGAGGGCGAGTTGGGTGAGGTCCACCGAGCCGTAGACGAGTTCCTGTCCCTCGTCGAGGCGGGCGAGCAGCAGCAGGTCCTCCACCAGTCGCGTCATGCGCAGCGACTGCGCCTGGATGCGCGTGAGGGCCTCCTGCGACGTCTCGCTGAGTGTACGGTCGCGCAGCGACAGCTCGGAGTAGCCGCGGATCGAGGCGAGCGGGGTGCGCAGCTCGTGGCTCGCGTCGGCGACGAAGCGTCGCATGAGCTCTTCGTTGCGCTGGCGCTCCGACAGTGCCGCGTCCACGTGGTCGAGCAGCGTGTTCAACGCCGCTCCGACCTGACCGATCTCGGTGCGCTCGTCGGCCTCGTCGGTGGGCACCCGCTCGGTGATCGACACCTCGCCCTGATCCATCCGCACCGACGCGACGCGCTTAGCGGTGTCGGCCACGGCGCGCAGTGGTCGCAGGCCCAGGCGGATGACGATCGCGATGATCGAGCCGAGCACGAGCAGTCCCCCCGTGGTCACGAGCGCGATGGTCGTGAGGATCTGCGCGATCGTGGTGGTGACCTCCGTCAACGGAAGGCCCAGCACGAGCTCGGTGTACGAGCCGGAGGGGTCGAGCCGGCCCGACACCCGGTATTCGCCCAGGTCGGGGAGGGCCACCACGTCGGACGCGGTGGCTCCGCGCAGGGAGTCCGCGATGTCGCGGATCTGCTCGTCGGTGAGCTCACGCACGTCGGTACCGTCGACATAGGCGCCCGTCGTTCCACCGACGAGGTTCCGCATCACGAGCACCGAGCCGTCGCCGAACGCACCGGAGGTCAGCACCTCACGTGCCGTGCTGTCGGGCGCGAAGCGGATCTCCTGGGCCTGCGAGGTGACCTCGGCCTGGAGGTTCGACTGCAGCACGGAGGAGAGGATCGCGCTCGTGGCGAGGGCGATGATCGCGAGGATGATCGCCACCATGCCGATGATCGCCGACATGAGCCGGGCCTGCAGGCTCCAGGCGCGCGCGGTGCGGCGAGGGGCGGGAGCGGTGGTGGTCACTGCGGGGCTTTGATCATGTAGCCCACCCCGCGGACGGTGTGGATGAGCGGTTCGCGGCCCGAATCGATCTTCTTGCGGAGGTACGAGATGTACAACTCCACGACGCTCGAGCGTCCGCCGAAGTCGTAGTTCCACACACGGTCGAGGATCTGCGCCTTGGAGACCACACGGCGCTGGTTGCGCATGAGGTAACGCAGCAACTCGAATTCGGTGGCGGTCAATTCGATCTCGTCCTGCCCGCGGATGACCTCGTGGCTGTCCTCGTTCAGGGACAGGTCGCCGACGTGCAGGATCGGTTCGCCCGCGCCGGCCATCGCGGTGCCCGCGCGGCGCATCAGCCCGCGGAGGCGCGCCACGACCTCCTCGAGGCTGAACGGCTTCGTCACGTAGTCGTCGCCGCCCGCCGTCAGGCCCGCGACGCGGTCGCTGACCGCGTCTTTCGCCGTGAGGAACAGCACGGGAACGTCGTTGCCCGAGTGGCGCAGCCGCTGCAGCACGGCCATCCCGTCGAGGTCGGGCATCATGATGTCCAGCACCATCGCGTCGGGGGCGAAATCACGCGCTGCCTGGAGGGCCTGCAGGCCCGAGGCTGCCGCCTGCACGTCCCAGCCCTCCATGCGCAGCGCCATCGACAGCAGGTCGGTGAGCATCTGCTCGTCGTCGACGACGAGAACGCGCAGCGCGGATCCGTCGGGGCGCGTGAGGGCGGCGGAGGAGGCAGGCGTGGTCATGCGTCAATTGTGCGCTCGTTCCTATGGTGTTCCTATGACGGATGCTATGGCCCCGCTGTGAGTTCGATACAGGGCAACCGCATAAGCGGGTCTGGGGGACCGCATGAGGAGCCTTCCTAACGTCGGGGTCGACGGCGGCATCCGGGCGCCGGAAGGAGACTCATGTACGGGACGTATCTGCGGCGCGAACTCATCGGCCGAAGAAAACAGACGATCATCGTGGCGGCAGGCCTCGCCATCGCCATCGCCCTCGTCATCATCGTCAACGCGCTGTCCGCGGGTGTGCGCGACGCGCAGACCGAAGCGCTGTCGTCGGTCTACGGCGTCGGCACCGACCTGACCGTCAGCGGGGCGGCGACAGAGCCGGGGGAGGGACGCGGGGGAGCGGGCTTCGACTTCGGGGGATCCGACGGCGAGACCAGCGACGGCACCACCACCCTGAATCAGTCGCGCCTCATGGCCGACATGATGCGGGGCACCCTCGAGGCCTCGAGCGTCGACGACGTCGCCTCTCTCGACGGTGTGGCGGCAGCATCCGGTGCCCTGTCCCTGACCAACACCACCTTCTCGGGAGAGATGCCCGACCGTTCGGCGGCCGGTGGCGAGCCGGGGTCGATGGGCGCACCTCCCACGGGCGGCGCCGACGGTGCCGGCGGCAGCTCCTTCGACATCGCGTCCTTCACCGTGCTGGGCATCGACCCCGGGTCCGCGTCGATCGGACCCCTGTCGTCCGTCACCGTGACCGAGGGACGCGTTCTGGAGTCGGCGGATGCCGGCACCGATGTCGCGATGGTGGACGCCACCTACGCCGCCACGAACGACCTCGCCGTCGGGGGCACGATCGAGGTGGCCGGGACGAACATGGAGATCGTGGGCATCGTGTCGTCCGCATCCTCCGACGCCGATACCGCGGCGAACGTCTACCTCCCGCTCGACGTCGCCCAGGAGCTGGCGGACGTGGGTGATGTCGTCTCGACCGTCTACGTGCAGGCGGCCTCGGCCGCGGACATCACCGCGGTGCAGTCCGAGATCAGCGAAGCGCTTCCCGACGCGTCGGTGAGCACGCAGTCCGAGCTCGCCTCGACGGTCTCGGGGTCGCTGTCCAGCGCGTCCTCGCTGATCACCAACCTCGGGACGTGGCTGTCGATCATCGTGCTCGTCGTGGCGCTCGCGCTCGCCGTGCTCTTCACCATCTCGGGCGTCTCCCGACGCACCCGCGAATTCGGCACCCTCAAGGCGATCGGCTGGTCCAACAACCGGGTGGTCGGCCAGGTCGCCGGGGAGTCGGTCGTGCAGGGTCTGCTCGGCGGCGTCGTGGGCCTCGCCCTCGGCCTGGCCGGCATCGCAGTGATCAACATCATCCAGCCGACCATCTCCTCCGCCCCCGCGGCGACCGAGGCGGGCGGACCGCTCGGCGGCGGCCCGGGCGGTGCCGGTATGGGCGGTGGCGCCGGGTTCGGCCAGGCCGCCGCTCAAGCAGCGGACGTCGTGCTCACCGCGCCGATCACGATCTGGGTGCTCGTCGCCGCGGTCGGCATCGCGGTCGGGGGCGGCCTCGTCGCCGGAGCGTTCGGTGGCTGGCGCGCCGCGCGACTCAGCCCGGCCGAAGCCCTCCGCTCGGTCGCATGACCGCGTCCTTCCTCCACCCCAGCATAGAAACGAGAGAGCACATGAGCATCGCCGATCCCTCAGCATCCGCCGTCATCATCGAGGACCGACCGCCGCTGTACCGCTTGCGAGACGTGACCAGGCTCTACCGCCAACGCGATCGGGTGGTCACCGCGCTCGCCGGTATCGACCTCGATATCGAGGAAGGCGACTTCGTCACCATCCAGGGCCCGACCGGGGGTGGGAAATCGACACTGCTGCAGGTGCTGGGCGCGCTCGATCGCCCCACCGCCGGCTCGGTGCGACTCGGCGAGGTCGACATCGCCACAGCGTCGAACGCGCAGCTCGGCGAGATCCGCGCGGCCGAGATCGGGTTCGTCTTCCAGGGGTTCAACCTCATCCCGACGCTGACGGCCGCGGAGAACGTGAACATGGGGCTCGAGCCGCTGGGCCTGGAACGTGCGGAGCGGGCGGCGCGCGTCGCGGACGCCCTGGCCCAGGTGGGGCTGGCCGACCGAGCCGACCATCGCCCGGGGGAGTTGTCGGGCGGGCAGCAGCAGCGCGTGGCGATCGCTCGGGCGATCGCGAAGCATCCTCGTGTCCTCCTCGCGGACGAGCCGACCGGAAACCTCGACGAACGGATGCGCGACGAGATCCTCGGGGTGCTGCAGGCGCTGAACGCGGAGGGGCTCACGCTGATCGTCGTGACGCACGACTCGGCGGTCGCTGCCCGAGCGCGTCGGCGGCTGCGGCTCGAGCGGGGAACCGTGAGGGACATCACCCGGCGCTGAGCGGGGGGCGGCCGCCGGCCCGCGGGTGGGGGACTGCCGCGGGTCGGCGTGCCGCGCTACCGTGTTCGCCATGACACCTGCGCAGCTGCAGGCCGGCGTCGCCGGCACCGTCGTCGCCCCGAGCGATCCCGAGTGGGATGCGGCGCGACTGTTCCACTCCGGTATCGGAGAACCCGCGCTCATCGTGCGGGCGGCCTCCGTCGCCGACGTCCGAGCCGCCGTCACCTACGCCGCCGCCGAGGACCTTCCCGTCGGGGTGCGCGGCGGCGGGCACAGCGCGTGGGGCAGTCTCACCGGCGGCCTGCTCATCGACCTGAGCGCGCTGAGCGAGGTGACGATCGACGACCACCGCGTCTCGGTCGGCGGGGGCGCCACCTGGGGAGCGGTGGCCGCGGTGCTCACCCCAGCCGGTCTCGGCATCAGCTCGGGCGACACCGCCTCGGTCGGCGTCGGTGGACTCACCCTCGGTGGCGGCATCGGCTGGATGGTGCGCGCGTGGGGATTGGCGCTCGACCAGCTCGTCGGAGCCCAGGTCGTCACCGCCACGGGCGACGTCGTCGAGGCCTCCGCTACCGAGCACCCCGACCTGTTCTGGGCGCTGCGGGGAGGCGGCGGCAACTTCGGCGTGGTCACCCGCTTCGATTTCGTCGCGCACGACCTGCCCGGGATCGTCTTCGCCACTGTGCGCGTGGTCGATCCCGAGCACGCGTTGCGCGAGCTGCGCGACGTGATGCGGGAGGCACCGCGCGCGCTGAGCGTGACCTACATGGACGTGCCGGCGATGGATCCGAACGCCCCGCCCGGCGCGACCGTGAGCGCCTGTTGGGCGGGCACCGACCTGGAGTCGGCGCGGGCCACGCTCGCCCCGGTGCTGAATTCGCCGGCGTTCGTCGGCGCCGAGATCGCCGCGGTCTCCTACCCGTCCATCCTCCTGGACATGCCCGGGTACGACCCCGAGCAGCCGGCTCCCGATTTCGTCGGCGGCAACACGCTGCTGCTCGACCTGACCGAGGAGGCCATCCACGCCCTGACCGCATTCCGCGCGGCCCGCCCCGCGTCGATCCTGTTCCTGCGCTCGGTGGGCGGGGCGTACGGCGATGTCGCCGCCGACGCCACGGCGTTCCCGTTCCGCAGCGCCCAGTGGTTCGCCATGGCGGGGGCGTTCCGCATCCCCGGCGTGCTCGACGCCGACGCGGAGGTCGCCGCCGAGCACGACTGGGCGCAGATCGAAGCCCTGGGCACCGGCTCCTACGGCAACTTCACCACGAGCGTCGATCGTGCCTGGGTGCACAAGATGTACCCGGATGCTGCGTGGCAACGCCTCCTCGGCGTGAAGCACACGTGGGACCCGGCGAACCGCTTCTCCTTCAACCACAACATCTCGGGGTGAAGACGCCGCCGGCGCGTCACCCCGAAGGATGACGCGCCGGCGCGTGGACCGCCGGGGTCAGTGGGTGTCTTCGGCCTCGATCTCGGTGCGGTCGCCCGACCACAGCGTGTGGAAGGTGCCCGGCTTGTCGATGCGCTTGTACGTGTGCGCTCCGAAGAAGTCGCGCTGCGCCTGGATGAGCGCCGCGGGGAGACGCTCGGCACGCAGGCCGTCGTAGTACGCGAGCGAGGACGAGAACGCGGGGGAGGGGATTCCGACCCGAGCGGCCGTGGCGACGACGTCGCGCCACGAGTCCTGCGCGCGGGTGAGCGCCTCGACGAAGTACGGCGCGGTCAACAGCACGGCGAGGTCGGGGGTCGCTGCGTAGGCCTCGGTCATGCGGTTGAGGAACTGCGCGCGGATGATGCAGCCGCCGCGCCAAATTCCCGCGATCGCGCCGAGGTCGATGTCCCAGTCGTACTCGATCGCGCCCGCGCGGATCTCGTCGAACCCCTGCGAGTACGCGACGATCTTCGAGGCGTAGAGGGCGAGACGGATCTTCTCGATGAACGCGTCGGCGTCGTCGACGGCGAAGTCGGCGTCCTGCTCAGCGGTCGGACCGGGCAGGTCTCGGGAGATCTCGCGCTGTTCGGCGTGCGAGGAGAGCGAGCGGGCGAAGGTCGCTTCGGCGATGCCCGACACCGGCACGCCGAGGGCGAGAGCTGTCTGCACCGTCCACGCGCCCGTTCCCTTGGCACCGGCCTGGTCGACGATCACATCGACGAGCGGGCGACCGGTCGCAGCATCCGTCTGACGGAGCACCTCGGCGGTGATCTCGATGAGGTACGACTCGAGCTCGCCGCGATTCCACTCGGCGAAGATGTCGGCGATCTCGGCCGGCGTCTTGCCGGTGCCGCGCCGGATCAGGTCGTAGGCCTCGGCGATGAGCTGCATGTCGGCGTACTCGATGCCGTTGTGCACCATCTTCACGAAGTGGCCTGCGCCGTCGTGGCCGACGTGCGTCACGCAAGGCTCACCCTCCGCGACCGCGGCGATCGAGCGCAGGATCGGACCCAGCGTCGTCCACGACTCGTCGGAGCCACCGGGCATCAGCGAGGGCCCGAGCAGCGCACCCTCCTCGCCGCCGGAGACCCCCATGCCGACGAAGTTGATGCCGGTCTCGCGGACCGCCTTCTCGCGACGGATGGTGTCGGTGAACAGCGAGTTGCCGCCGTCGACGATGATGTCGCCCGGCTCGAAGACGCGGATCAGATCGTCGATGACCGCGTCGGTCGCCGTGCCGGCCTTGACCATGATGATTGCGGTGCGCGGACGCTGCAGGGAGGCTGCGAACTCCTCGTACGAGTACGAGGGCACGAAGCCGGCCTCGGGGTGAGCGGCCACGAGGTGCTCGGTCTTGTCCTGGCTGCGGTTGTGCACGGCCACGACGTTGCCCTCGCGGCTCGCGAGGTTGCGGGCGAGGTTGGAGCCCATCACGGCGAGCCCCACCACACCGATGTTGGCGTCTCCCGCGGTGGCGGGGGCGTCGGCTCCCGCTTCACCGACCGGGCGGGCGACATCTTCGGCGCCGGGCGCCGACTCGTGGGCAGGCGACGAGTCGGGGCCGTCGGCCGGGTCCTGCGAAAGATGGATCTGGGCGGAGGGATTGTCTGCGGACACGCGTACTCCTTGACGTCTTTGGGCGTCTTCAGGCTATCGGGCGACAGCCGCACCTCGGGCGTCGGATCAGTCGCCGCGCACCTCGCCCGCGACGAGCATCAGGTGGGTGCGCGCGGCGGCTTCCGCCGCCTCCCCGTCTCCGGCGGCGATGGCGGTGGCCGTGGCGACGTGCGCCTCCAACGTCCCCTCGTGCGGCACGGCGGGAGTGAGTCCCCGTGATGACCGCCCCTCGAGGATCTCGCGCACGGGTTGGGCCATCTGCGACAACAGCGCGTTGCCGCTCGCCGCCAGGAGGGCCGAGTGGTAGGCCACGTCAGCCGCTAGATAAGCCTCCGAATCGCCCTCGCCCCGCCCGCCGCGCTCGCTCAGCTCGTTCGCCCAGCGCACCAGCTCGGCGCGCTGTTCGGTGGTCGCCCGCTCCGCCGCGAGACGCGCCGCCGCGGGCTCGACCGCTGCCCGCAACTCCATCAGCTCGATCAGTTGCTGGCGTCGGCGGGGGCCGTCCAGAGTCCACTGGATCACCGAGGCGTTCAGGCTGTTCCACTGCGAGCGGGGGAGAACCGTCACGCCGACGCGCCGCCGGGACTGCAGCAGTCCGTGACTCTCCAACACGCGCACCGCTTCGCGGACCACGGTGCGTGAGGCGGTGAACTCCTCCTCGAGGCCGGCCAGGGTGAGCACGGTGCCGGGAGCGATCACCTCGCCGGTGATGCGTCGGCCGAGCTGCTGCACGACGTGGCTGTGCGAACCCTGATGCGTTCGACCGACCATGGCACTCCCCTTGCAAAAGTACTATTTATCTGAAAACCTAGCCTCGGTTCGCTGACGGACCCGCTTCGGCGGTCCCACACTACGAGCCCGCCGCCGCTCCAGGCCCGGAGACGGCGTGCGCGCACCCCCTCGAATTCAACGGAGAATCCCCATGGAAGAGTGGACTCAGACACTCGGTGCCCTCCCGCTGCTCGGTATCGCAGCAGCGGCGATCGCGGTCATCCTGTTCCTCGTCATCGTCGTGAAGCTGCACGCGTTCCTCGTGCTGGTTCTGGTATCCCTCCTCACGGCGGTGGCCACCGGCATCCCCACCGGCGAGATCTCGGGCGTGCTCATCTCGAGTTTCGGCGGCACACTCGGCACGGTCGCGCTCCTGGTCGGGCTCGGCGCGATGCTCGGCAGCCTCGTCGAATCGAGCGGTGGTGCCCGCGTCCTCGCCGACAAGATGGTCGACATCTTCGGTGAGAAGCGTGCGGCGTTCGCCCTCGGTATCGCCTCCCTCATCATCGGCTTCCCGATCTTCTTCGACGCCGGCCTGATCGTGATGCTGCCGATCGTGTTCGCCGTCGCGCGCCGCATCGGCGGCAAGAACCTGCTGCTCTACGGCATCACCTCGGCCGCCGCCTTCTCGGTGATGCACGTCTTCCTGCCGCCGCACCCGGGTCCGGTCACCGCGACGGAGTACTTCGAAGCCAACCTCGGTCTCGTGCTGCTCATCGGTATCCTCATCGCGTTCCCGACCTGGTACGTCTCGGGATACCTCTGGGCCAAGTCCGTCAACAAGCGCATCCCGCTTCCGGTGCTCGCGCTGTTCGGTCGCCCGGAAGACGACGTCCAGCCCACGAACCCCCCGAAGGCCGGAACGGTCATCGGCGTCATCGCGGTGCCCCTCGTGCTCATCTTCCTCAACACCGGCCTCGACGCGCTGGGCTCCCTCGGGGTCGTCGACCCCGACGCCGTCTGGGTGCAGGCGCTGACCCTCATCGGCACCAGCCCGGTCGCGCTGTTGATCGCGGTGCTCGTGGCGCTCGTCGTGCTGGGTCGCGCTCGCGGCGAGAACGGCAGCGCGCTCGAGAAGATCGTCGAACGATCGCTCGGACCGATCTGCTCGGTCATCCTGATCACCGGCGCGGGCGGGATGTTCGGTGGCGTCCTTCGCGCCTCGGGCATCGGCGACGCCCTCTCGGGCACCCTGAACGATCTCGGTCTGCCCGTCATCTTCGCCGCCTACATCATCGCGCTCGTCCTGCGCGTCGCGCAGGGTTCGGCGACGGTCGCGCTCGTGACCTCGGCGGGGCTGGTGGCCCCGGCCGTGCTGAGCGGAGGATTCAACCCCGTCGAGGTCGCTGCGATCACGCTCGCCGCGGCCGCCGGCTCGGTCTTCGCCGGCCACGTCAACGACTCGGGCTTCTGGCTCGTCGGTCGCCTCTTCGGAATGGACGTGAAGACCACCCTGAAGACCTGGACCGTGCAGCAAGCCCTCGAGTCGGTGATCGGCTTCGTGCTCGTGCTCGTCGTCTATCTCATCGCCCAGCTCTTCTGATCGGAGAGATCCCATGAAGAATCTCTTCGATCTGTCGGGCAAGACCGCCCTCATCACCGGTTCCTCGCGCGGACTCGGTCAGTCCCTCGCTCTGGCGCTCGCGGGCGCTGGAGTCGAGGTGACCCTGCACGGTCGCGACGCGGCCGCGTTGGCAGCATCCGCCGACCTCGTCGCCGAGATCAGCGGCCGACGTCCGGCCTCCGTGCAGTTCGACGTGACGGAAGCCGGCGAGGTCGAGCGCGTGCTCGGCGAACTGGTCGCGGAGCACGGCGTTCCCGACATCCTGGTCAACAACGCGGGCATCCAGCGGCGCGCGCCGATCGCGGAGTTCGCGATCTCGGATTGGGACGCGGTCATCGCCTCGAACCTCTCGAGCGTCTTCTACGTCTCGCGCTTCATCGTTCCGGGGATGATCGAGCGCGGCTCGGGGAAGATCGTCAACATCGCCTCGGTGCAGTCCAAGCTCGCTCGCCAGACGATCGCGCCCTACTCCGCCAGCAAGAGCGGTGTCGCCTCGCTCAGCAGAGGGATGGCCGCGGACCTCGCCCGGCACAACATCCAGGTCAACACGCTGTCGCCCGGGTACTTCGCGACCGAGATGAACGCCGCCCTCGTGGCCGACGCGGACTTCACCGCGTGGGTGCAGCAGCGCACCCCGGCCCAACGGTGGGGCCAGCCGGAGGAGCTGCACGGCACCCTGCTGTATCTCGCGTCCGCGGCGAGCGACTTCGTCAACGGGCAGAACATCTTCGTCGACGGCGGGATGACCTCGGTCGTCTGAGCGCACCCGCCGCGTTCTCGGAAGGAGCGATCGTGCACACGGTCTTCATCAACGGCAAGCTCGACCTCGACCGTGTCGAGGTCGACGTCCCCGATCCGCAGACCGGGCAGGTGCGGGTGCGCGTCGACTTCGTCGGCATCTGCGGCTCCGACCTGCACTACTACTTCGAGGGCGCCAACGGGGCGTTCACCGTCACCGAACCTCTGACGCCCGGCCACGAGCTGTCGGGCCGTGTCGATCTCGACCCGAGCGGTCGGCTCGCCCCGGGCACCCCGGTGACCGTGCACCCCGCACGGTTCGGGTCGCCGGTCGCCGGCATCGAGGGCGAGCCGCACCTGTGGCCGGGCGGTTCCTACCTCGGCAGCGCCTCGACCCGCCCGCACACCCAGGGCGCGATGAGCGACTACCTCGTGGTGGAGTCGGACATGATCCGACTTCTCCCCGCCGCTCTGCCCGTCCGGCGCGCGGTCCTGGCCGAACCTCTCGCGGTGTCGTTGCACGCCGTCGCCCGCGCCGGCTCCGTCGCGGGGGCGCGCGTGCTCGTGTCGGGAGCCGGGCCGATCGGGCTGCTCACGGTGGCTGCGGCCCGCGCTCACGGTGCCGCGCACATCACGGTGTCGGACGTGCTCGACGCACCGCTCGAGCGGGCTCGGGGGGTGGGCGCGGACGCGGTGATCCGGGTGGATCAGGATGCTGCAGCCGAGGCGGCGTTCGACGTCGTCTTCGAGTGCTCGGGTGTGCCGGCGGCGATCTCGGCCGCCCTGGTGGCCGTGCGACGCCGCGGCACCGTCGTTCAGGTCGGGATGGTGCCCGGCGAGCCACGGCCGGTGAACCTCGCCCCCCTCATCTCGAAGGAGGTCTCGCTCGTGGGCGTCTTCCGCTTCCATGACGAGATCGACGAGGCCGTTCGCCTGCTCGTCGACGAACCAGGAATCGAGGCCGTGATCACCCACGTCCTCCCGGTGGACGACGTCGAAGCCGCGTTCGTCCTCGCCAAGGATTCCGCGACGAGTGGAAAGGTCGTCGTCGCACTCTCGGGCGATGACCCCCTGAGCTGAGAGGATCGGCGCATGTCCGACGCAGCATCCCTGGTCATCGGCCTCGATCTCGGAACCACCAGCACCAAAGCCGTGGCTTTCGCGGTGGACGGCACGCAGGTCGCGACCGCCTCGCACGGGTACTCCCTCGACACCCCCCACCCGGGGTATGCCGTGCAGGACCCGGAGGCCATCCTCGCCGCCGCCCTCGCCGCGACCGCCGACGTCGTCGCGGCGGTGGGAGCCGAGCGGATCGCCGGCATCTCGTTCTCCTCGGCGATGCACAGCCTGCTGGCGCTCGACGCGCTGTACCGCCCGCTGACACCCGTCGTCACGTGGGGGGACACCCGCGCCGACGTGCAGGCCGAACGACTGCGCGCCCGCGTCGGCGGCCTCGAGCTGCACCGCCGAACAGGGACGCCGCTGCACCCCATGTCGCCGCTGCCCAAACTGCTCTGGTACCGGGAGGTGGAGCCGAAACTGCACGAGTCGGCCGCGTTCTGGGCGGGGATCAAGGACTGGGTGCTCGTGCGCATGTGCGGCGCGCTCGTCATCGACCACTCGCTGGCCTCGGCCACCGGGCTGATGAACATCCACACGCTGGACTGGGACGACGAGGCCCTCTCGATCGCGGGGGTGTCGCCGGAGCAGCTGCCCGAACTCGTGCGCACCCGGCACATTCTGCCGAACCTCACCGAGGAGGCCGCCCTCGCGACCGGCCTTCCCGTCGACACGCGCGTCGTGGTGGGCGCGGGTGACGGCCCGCTGGCGAACCTCGGGATCGGTGCGGTGCGCCCCGGCGTCGCGGCATGTTCGATCGGCACGAGCGCCGCGCTGCGGGTCGCGGTCGACAAGCCCGCCGTCGATCCGCAGGGCGGGGTGTTCTGCTACGCGCTCACCGAAGACCGGTGGGTCATCGGCGGCGCGATCAACAACGGCGGCGCGACGCTCGAGTGGGTACGCCACCTGCTCGCCCCTGAGCTCGGCGACGGCGACGAGACCGAACTGCTCGAACTCGCGGCACGCGCGCAACCCGGGTCGGGCGGACTGCTCATGCTGCCCTACCTGCTCAGCGAACGCGCGCCGCACTGGAGCGCCCTCCCGAAGGGCGCCTTCATCGGCTTGACGCGCGCCCACTCGCGCGAACACCTCATCCGGGCGGCCCTCGAGGGGGTGTGCCTGCAACTCGCTCTCGTGCTTCAGTCGATGCGCGATGCGGGCCTCGAGATCACCCAGGTGCGAGCCACGGGCGGCGCGACCAGCAACCCGCTGTGGCGAGAGGTGCTCGCTTCGGCACTCGACATGCGCGTCGACTTCGCCGAGGGGCAGGAGGGGTCGAGTTTCGGCGCGGCGCTGCTGGGAATGGACGCGCTCGGGCTCATCGCATCCATCGATGTCGCAGCCGACCTGATCCCGATCCAGGACTCGATGTCACCGAACCCGGTCGCCGCCGCCGTCTACCGGCGGATGCAGCCGCTGTTCGCGGAGCTGTACGACCAGCTCGTACCGACGTTCTCGAACCTCCGACGCCTGGCGCAGCTGCTGCCGATCGCCCTGGTAGAGCCCGACTGAGGGTCAGTTCTTGCGGTAGCCCTGACGGCCCATCGACCAGAAGGCGCCGACGATGCCGATGCCGCCGAGCACGGTGATGCCGCCGACGATCCACAGCATGAGGTGGGAGAGGATGTACGCGGTGTCCATGGGGGTCCTTCGTGCGGGATCGAGGGGGCGTCTTCATCGTAGCGGCGTCGCTGGTAGACTCGTGGATCGTACTTCGGCGAGGGATGATCGCCACCCGTGAAGGGTGCGCAACATCCGTGATCGACGCGGTGATGCAGGCCTCGGCTTTCCTCACGCGCTCGCGTTCGAGTCGAATCCAAGACCAGGCATCACCGGGCATATCGCCCGCCAAGACAGCGGGCCATGCGCCCCGAGGAGAATCACATGTCGGAAGACAACAAGGTCCACGCCGAGCTGCGTGAGAACTTCGGCAAGGGCTACGCCCGTCGCCTCCGCGCCGCAGGCAAGATCCCCGCCGTGATCTACGGCCACGGCACCGACCCCAAGCACGTGGCGCTGCCCGGCCACCAGGTCTCGCTGCTCATCCGTCGTGCGAACGCGCTCATCGAGCTCGACGTCGAAGGCGCCACCGAGCTCACCCTGGTGAAGGACGTCCAGAAGGACCCCGTGCACCAGATCATCGAGCACATCGACCTCCTCGTGGTGAAGAAGGGCGAGAAGATCTCCGTCGACGTGCCCATCAACGTCATCGGCGAGCCGGCCCCGGGCACCATCGCGAACCTCGAGGGCGCCACCGTGCTGCTCGAAGTGCTCGCCACCGACATCCCCGAGAACATCGAGGTCAACGTCGACGACCTCGAGGACGGCACGCACGTCACCGCAGCCGACCTCGTGCTGCCCAGCGGCGCATCGCTCGCGGGCGACCCCGAGGCCCTCATCGTCGCCGTGTCGGTGCCCGCATCGACCCTCGCCGCCGAGGAAGAGATCGCCGAGGCCGATGCGGCCGTCGCCGAGGAGCAGTCCGAAGAGTCGGCCGAGGCCAAGGAAGAAGACTCCGAGTAAGCACTCGTACGATGACGAGGGGGCGCCGTGTGCGCCCCCTCGTTCGTTTCGGAGGGGATGTACATGGCGGACGCATGGCTCGTGGTCGGACTCGGCAACCCCGGTCCGCGGTACGCGGCGACGCGCCACAACGTCGGGCAGATGGTGATCGACGAACTCGCCGCCCGTCGCGGCGAGACCTTCAAGGCGCACAAGTCGAACGCCCGGGTGGCCGAGACATGGCTGCGCCCCGGGGGAGCGAAGCTGATCCTCGCCAAACCCAACAGCTTCATGAACGTGTCGGGCGGACCGGTGTCGGCGCTCGCGAAGTTCTACGACATCGCCCCCGACCGGGTGATCGTCGTGCACGACGAGCTCGACATCCCCTTCGACACCCTCAAGCTCAAGACCGGGGGAGGGCACGGCGGTCACAACGGCGTGCGTGACGTCGCGAAGGCCTTGGACACGCCCGATTTCTCCCGCGTCCGGGTGGGCATCGGCCGACCGCCGGGGCGTCAGGACGCCGCGGACTGGGTGCTGGATGCTTTCGGCGCGACCGAGCGCACGACGCTGCCCATCCTGGTGGCCGACGCCGCCGACGCCGTGGAACAGGTGATCGGCGAGGGCCTCGTCGCGGCGCAGCAGCGTTTCCACGCGCCGCGGCCGTAGCATCCGCCCCCACCGCGCGAACGACGACGGCCCCGCCTCCCGGAGGAGACGGGGCCGTCGGTGTGTCAGGTCAGGTCAGGTACGGGCCGGCGCCCGCGGCGAAGCCGGCACCCCAGATGGCGGCGACGATTCCGCCACCGATGACGGCGATGATGATCGCGGCGATCCCCCAACCGCGGCCGCGGTTCTTGACCGCGGCGACGATGCCCTGGATGAATCCCCAGAGGGCGAGGATGCCGAAGATCGCGAAGCCGACGGCGGTGATGACCGCGCCGGAGGCGGCGATCGCCTGAGCCTCGGCCGGCAGGGTGTCGGCGTCGACGGTGCCCGAGGTGCCGGTGTACTCGACGAGGCTGCCGAGCGCGGAGCCGCCCATGTACGCGACGATCGAGCCGATGATGACGGCCGCCAGCGCGACGACGAAGGCCACGAGACCGAGAGTGCGCGATCCCTTCTGCTTCACGTCGGGCTGCGTGCCGTAAGCGGCGGGAGGCGCGGCGGCGTAGGCCCCCGGCTCGGAGTACTGCGGCGCGGCCGGCGGCGGGGTCGAGGCGCCCGGCGCGGGAGGCTGGTAGGCGGGCTCCGGGGTGGGCGGGTTGGTGCTCATGGCATCTCCTCGTGGTCGGCGAGAGGGCGGCAACGAGGCCGCCCGGTCGGCCCGAGTCTAGGGGCGCGCGTGCTCCAGGGTGAGGGACCACGGCCCCCTCGCGCCGCCTCGACGACACCGATATGATCCCCGTCCGGCCGAGCCGCCTCGTACGGCCCGTATGATCTACCGGTGACAGTTCCCGGGATCGTGCGCGCCCTTGAGCAGGATGAATCTTTCCGGGAGGCGTTGGCGGCAGCATCCGTCGATGCGGACTTCTCCCTCGTCGAGGGGCTGCAGGCGCCGGCCATCGCCGGACTGCTCGAGCGCCGGCGTGCGGGCGGCCGGCCCGCAGTCGCCCTCGTCATCGCCCCCACCGGGCGACGTGCCGAGGCGCTCGGCCCCGCCCTCGAGGCCCTCCTGCCCGGTGCTCTCGTGCTGCATTTCCCGGCGTGGGAGACCCTGCCGCACGAACGGCTCAGCCCGAGCCCCGAGACGGTCGGCCACCGCCTCGACGTGCTGCGCCGGATCGCGACGTGGGACGGTGCGTCACCGCTGATCGTGACCGCCTCAGTGCGCAGCGCCCTGCAGCCCCTCGCCTCCGGACTTGCCGATGTCGAACCGATCGAGCTGGCCGCGGGATCGCGCGGCCACGAGCTCGACACGGTCGCCGCCCAGCTGGTGGAGCGGGCCTACCACCGCGTCGACATGGTGTCGCGACGGGGCGAGTTCGCCGTCCGCGGCGGCATCCTCGACGTGTTCCCCCCGGTCGCCGATCACCCCTCGCGGGTGGAGTTCTTCGGCGACGAGGTCGACCAGATCCGCGCGTTCTCGGTCGCGGACCAGCGCTCGCTGCCGGGCGAGGTCGCATCCGTCTCCCTCGTCCCCAGCCGCGAACTCCTGCTCACCGCGGCCGTCCGCGCTCGCGCGGCCGAACTGCGCGAAGAGCTGCCGGCCCTCCGCGGGATGCTCGAGAAGATGGCCGAGGGCATCCCCGTCGAGGGCATGGAGTCCCTCACCCCGGCGTTGCTCGATCGGGTCGTCCCGCTGGTGGAGTACCTGCCCGAGAATTCGGTCGTCGCCCTCATCGACCCGGAGCGGGCGCTGACGCGTGCCTCCACGCTCGCCGACACCAACCGCGAGTTCCTCGACGCCGCCTGGTCGGCCGCCACGGCGGGAGCGGCGACTCCCATCGCCCTCGGGGCCGGTGACTTCCTCTCGCTCGCGGCCCTTCGCGAGGCGGCTCACGAGCGCGGCGACGTGTGGTGGTCGTTCTCGTCCTTCGATTCGGGTGCGGCGGACGCCGCCGACGAGGGCCTGTTCGACGACGACGCCGCGATCCGCGTGCGCGCCGAGACCGTGCCGTCGTTCCAGGGCAACGTCGATGGGGCGACGGCCCACGTCGGCGAGCTGCTCGCGGCCGGGTGGCGGGTCGTGGTCGCCGCCTCCGGAACCGGACTCGTCGACCGCTCGCGCGACGTGCTCGCCGAGCGCGGGATCGCGGCGCGCCGCGTGGAAGAGGTGGACGCCGCCCCCGAGGCGGGCGTCGCGCTGGTCGTCTGCGCCCCGCTCGAGCGCGGCTTCGAGGTGCCCGGTGCGCGCCTCGCCGTCATCACCGAGACGGAGTTCTACGGCCGCACGATCGGCTCGGACAGCCGGGTGGTGAAGAAGCTCGCCTCGCGTCGACGCAACGTGGTCGATCCGCTGCAGCTGAAGACCGGCGACTTCGTCGTTCACGCGACCCACGGGATCGGCAAGTTCGTCGAGCTGTCCCAGCGCGAGGTCTCCAGCGGCGGTCGCAACGCCGTCAAGAGCACCCGCGACTATCTGGTGCTCGAGTACGCGCCCTCGAAGCGCGGGTACCCCGGCGACAAGCTCTACGTGCCGACCGACCAGCTCGACCTGCTCTCGCGTTACGTGGGCGGCGAGTCGCCGACCCTGTCGAAGATGGGCGGCAGCGACTGGGCTCAGGCGAAGGGGCGAGCCCGAAAGGCCGTTCGCGACATCGCGGTGGAGCTCGTGAAGCTCTACAGCGCCCGGATGGCGGCGAAGGGCCACGCCTTCGGGCCGGACACCCCGTGGCAGCGCGAGCTCGAGGAGGCGTTCCCGTTCGCGGAGACGCCCGACCAGCTGCAGACGATCGATGAGATCAAGGCCGACATGGAGAAGCCGATCCCGATGGACCGGCTGCTGTCGGGCGACGTCGGCTTCGGCAAGACCGAGGTCGCGGTGCGAGCGGCGTTCAAAGCGATCCAGGACGGCAAGCAGGTCGCGATGCTGGTTCCGACGACACTGCTCGTGAAGCAGCACACCGATACTTTCACCGAGCGGTTCGCGGGCTTCCCCGTGAAGGTGCGGGCCCTCTCGCGCTTCCAGACCGACAAGGAGGCGCGCGAAGTGGTCGCGGGCCTCGCCGACGGCACGCTCGACATGGTCATCGGCACGCACCGCATCCTCACCGAGAAAGTGCAGTTCAAAGACCTCGGCCTGATGATCATCGACGAGGAGCAGCGCTTCGGCGTGGAGCACAAGGACTCGCTCAAGAAGATGAAGACGAACGTCGACATCCTCGCGATGAGCGCGACCCCCATCCCGCGGACGCTCGAGATGGCCGTGACCGGGATCCGCGAGATGTCGACCCTGCAGACCCCGCCCGAGGACCGGCATCCGATCCTGTCGTACGTCGGCCCCCGCAACGACAAGCAGATCGCCGCCGCGATCCGGCGTGAACTCCTGCGCGAGGGACAGGTCTTCTACGTCCACAACCGGGTGCAGTCGATCCAACGCGTCGCGGCCGATCTCGCCGAGCTCGTGCCGGAGGCCCGTGTCGTCGTGGCGCACGGTCAGATGGGCGAGCACGCGCTCGAGCAGGTCGTCGACGACTTCTGGGAGCGGCGCGCCGACGTGCTCGTGTCGACCACGATCATCGAGACCGGCCTCGACATCGCGAACGCGAACACGATCATCATCGACCGTGCCGACAAGTACGGGCTCTCCCAGCTGCACCAGCTGCGCGGCCGCGTCGGTCGCGCTCGCGAGCGGGCGTACGCCTACTTCCTCTACGACGAGCAGAAGCCGTTGTCCGAAACGGCCGCCGACCGGCTCGAGACCATCGCGGTCAACAACGACCTCGGCAGCGGCATGCAGGTCGCGCTGAAGGACCTCGAACTGCGTGGCGCGGGCAACCTGCTCGGCGGCGAGCAGGCCGGGCACATCGCGGGCGTCGGCTTCGACCTGTACCTGCGGATGGTGGGCGAGGCCGTCGCCACCTTCCGCGGCGAAGAGACCGAGGGCTCGACCGAACTCCGGCTGGAGCTGCCGGTCGACGCGCGCCTGCCCGAGACGTACATCGACAGTGAGCGCCTGCGGCTCGAGGCGTACCAGAAGCTGTCGGCCGCAGCATCCGCGACCGCGAAGGACGACGCGATCGACCTCGTCGTCGAGGAACTGCGCGACCGCTACGGCGAGCCGCCCGCCGAGGTCGACGGACTCATCGCCGTCGCGCGCCTGCGCCGTCGTGCCGCGCAAGCCGGCCTCTCCGACGTCGTCGCCATGGGGCCGAACCTGCGCGTCGCTCCCGCCCAGCTGGCGGATTCGATGCGCGTGCGGCTGCAGCGGCTGTACCCGAAGGCCAAGCTCGTGTCGGGCGGCGACGCCATGGTCGTGCCGCTCCCGGGCGAGATCGACGACGCCGCGCTCATCTCGTGGGTGCGTCAGCTGCTCGACCAGTTGTTCCCGCTCGAGAAACCCGCCCCTGCCGCGGCGGAGAGCGCCGGTCAGCCCGCCTGACAGCCCCGTCGGGCTGTTCCCCTGTCACCACCTGCGGGTGCGACCCACCGGTTGCGACAGGGGAGCAGCCCTGGCGAGCGGATCCTGGGGCTCAGCCGGTGTTCTGCAGTCCGGCGGCAACCCCGCTGACGGAGAGCAGAAGGAGGCGCTCCTGTTCCGGATCGCGGGGGGCGGCAGCATCCGCGTCCCGGAGCGACCGCAACGCGCGCAACTGCAGCAGTGAGAGCGCGTCGACGTAGGGGCTGCGCATCTTCACGGCGCGCTGCAGCACGGGCTTGTTGTCGAGCAGGTCGTTGCCGCCCGTGACGCGGATCACCCACGACCGGGTCAGCTGCATCTCGGTCATCACGATCGCGGCGAGGTCGTCGCGGTCACCGAGGTCGAGGTAGCGGCGGGCGATGCGCGCGTCGGCTTTCGCGAGGCTCATCGCGACGTTGTCCACGAGGGTGCGGAACAGCGGCCAGTCCGTGTACGCCTGGCGGAGGCGGTCCTCGTCGCCGACCGCTTCGAGCGCCGTGCCGAGGCCGAACCAGCCCGCGAGGTTGATGCGGGCCTGCGTCCACGCGAACACCCACGGGATCGCGCGGAGGTCCTCGAGCGACTCGACCGACAGTCCGCGTCGGGCGGGGCGCGAACCGAGCGCGAGGTGACCGAGCTCCTCCATCGGCGTGACCGTGGCGAACCAGGGGGCGAAGCCGGGCGCGCGCACGAGCTCGTAGAAGCGAGCACGGGATGCTTCGTCCATCCGCGCGGCGACGTCGGCGTAGCGCTCCGCCGCGATGTGGTTGCGCTCCTCGTTCGAGGGCGCCCCCGCCATCAGCACGGCCGCGGCCACCTGGTCGATGTGACGCATCGCGATCGCCGGATCCCCGTACCGGGCGAAGATGACCTCTCCCTGCTCGGTCAGCTTGAACCGGCCGTCGACGGAGTGCGGGGGCTGGGCGAGGATCGCGGAGTTCGCGGGGCCCCCGCCACGACCGAGGGCGCCGCCGCGGCCGTGGAAGAGCGTGAGTTCGATCTCGTTGTCCCGCGCCCACGCGGCGATCTCGGCCTGCGCCTCGTAGAGCGCGAGGTTCGCGGCGACCGGGCCGACGTCCTTCGACGAATCGGAGTAGCCGAGCATGACCTCGAGGCGGCGACCGGTCGCTTCCAGTCGCGCGGCGACCTCGGGGTGGTGCACGACCTCGGCGAGGATCCCGGGGGCCGCCTGCAGGTCGGCGAACGTCTCGAACAGCGGCACCACGTCGAGCACCGGCAGGGTCGCGCCCTCGCCCATCGCGTAACGCGCCAGGCGGTGCACGGCGGCGAGGTCATCCGCCGAGCGCGTGAACGACACGATGTAGCGGCCGGCGGCGCGCAACCCGAAGCGCTCCTGCACGTACGCGATCGAGCGGAAGACCTCGAGCACTTCTTCGGTCTGCTCGCTGCGCGGTCCGCCGGCCTCGAGCTCGGCCAGCACCGAGGCGTGGACGGCGGAGTGCTGACGCACTTCGAGTTCCGCCAGGTGGAAACCGTAGGTCTCGACCTGCCAGATCAGGTGCTGCAACTGGCCGTAGGCCTGCCGGGCGGCGCCCGCGGCGACGAGCGAATCCTGAACGGTGCGCAGATCCCCGAGCAGCTGCTCGGGTTCGCGATACGCGAGATCGGCATCGCGCGTGCGGGTCGCACTGATCTTGCGGGCCACGAGCAGCAGGATGCGGCGGTGGGGCTCGTTCGGCGACCGCTTCGCGATCTCGACCGCGGCGTCCTCGTCGGCGCCCTTCAGCCGGCGCCACAGCGCGTCGAGGGCCGGGCTCGGCGGTGTCGTGGTCGCATCCAGCGTCAACGCACGGCCGATCCGCAGCGCGGTGCGCTCGAGACCGAGCAGGATGTGCTCGCTCGCGATGCCCGCGGCCTTGCGCGTCACCGAAGCCGTCACGAAGGGGTTGCCGTCGCGGTCGCCGCCGACCCACGATCCGACACGCACGAACGGACGCACGATCGGCGGGTGGGATCCGGCATCCGCCCCCTGCAGGGTCTCGTCGATGCGCCGGTAGACGTCGGGGATCGCGGTGTAGAGCGTCTCGTCGAAGATCGCCATCACCGCGCGCACCTCGTCGGTGGGGGAGGGCTTCTCCGCGCGCAGCGGGGCCGTCCGCCAGAGCGTGTCGATCTCCTCGACCATCGCCGGCTCGCTGCGGCGCGCGTCCGCTCCTTCCGCGACGGCGACGTCGCGATCATCGAGCAGTCCGGCAAGACGACGGATGCTGCTCGACACAGCGCGCCGACGCGCCTCGGTCGGGTGCGCGGTGAACACCGGGTGGAAGCGCAGGTTCTGCAGTCGCGCCAGGGCGGTGTCGGCGCCCACCTCGGCGGACAGCTGCGCGTAAGCGCCGGCGATCGAGTCGGTGGGGGAGTCGCCGCGGCGTCCCTCGCGTTCGCGCAGCGCCCGCACCCGCTGGTGCTCTTCGGCGAGGTTGACGAGGTGGAAATAACAGGTGAAGGCGCGGGCGACCTCGTCGGCGCGCTCGATCGTGAACCCGTCGGCGATCGCCGCGGCGCGCTCGAAGGCCTCCGGCGTCTCGTCGGTGTAAGCCTGGATGGTCGCGGAGCGCAGGTGCTCGACGTCGTCGAACAAGCCCTCGGAGCCGCTCTCGCGCAGCACCCGCCCCAGGAGCGATCCCAGCATCCGCACGTCGGCGCGCATCTGCTCGGGGATCTCCTGCCCGGCCTCGAAACGGCCGACCAGGTCGATGGCCTCGGTGTGGGTCAATTCACGCATTCCCCAACGCTAGCGCCGCCGGATGACGCGCATGTCACACGGCCCCGCCCGCGGCGACGCTCATGACGTAGCGTGTGAGCGCGCGTCCGCCCGCAGCATCCGAGTCGAGGAGCATCGCATGACCGACACCGATCCCTCCCGCGCCGCTGACCCGCTGCTGCAGAGCGACGCACTGCGCGGCGCCGCCGAGACGATGCGGGCGGTCAGGGACCGCTGCGTCTGGTCGCAGCAGATCGACCATCGCGCGCTCGTGCCGTACCTGATCGAGGAGAGCGCCGAAGTGATCGACGCCGTCGAGACCGGCACCCGGGCCGAGCTCCGCGAGGAGTTGGGCGATCTGCTCTGGCAGGTGCTGTTCCACGCCGAGATCGCCTCGCGTGACCCGGAGGATCCTTTCGACATCGATGACGTCGCCCGCACCCTCACCGAGAAGATGGTGCGCCGCCACCCGCACGTGTTCGCCGACGCGGTCGCCACGACGCCCGAGGAAGTGCTCGTGCACTGGAACGCGGCGAAGGCCGCGGAGAAGCGCCAGCGTACGAGCGTGCTCGAGGGCGTGAGCGAGCACATGCCCTCGCTCGCCCTCGCCCAGAAGATGCTCGGGCGCGCAGCGCAGGTCGGGGTCGAGCCCGCGCCCACCGCGGCGCCCGCTTCCGAGGCCGACCTCGGTGACGCCCTGCTCGCCCTGGTCGCCCAGGCGCGCGAGCACGGGTGGGATGCCGAACGGGCGCTCCGGGAGAGATTGAGGATGCTGGGTGCCGACGTCCGTGCCGCGGAAGCTGCGCCGAGAACAGGAAGCGAGCCCGCTCCAGGCCGGTTGTCGGCGGAATCGGCCTGATCTCGGCGATCTTCCTGTTCTGGGGCGGCCGCGCGGAGAGGACGGATGGGCCGGCTCGACCTGGGAGAATGGCTGCGTGGCAACCGTGAACCCGCCGCGCGGCATGCGCGACTTCCTCCCCGCCGAAAAGGCCCGCCGCGAGCGCGTGCTCGCCGTCATCCGCGAGCGCTACCGGGCGCACGGTTTCGACGAGATCGAGACCCCCGTGATGGAGGAGTACGCGCGCCTGCACGCCGGCATCGGCGGCGACAACGAGAAGCTCGCCTTCAACGTGCTCTCGCGCGGCCTCGACGCCGAAGCCATCCGCGCGGCCGCCGAGGATCCGGCCGTCCTGACCGACCTCGGCCTGCGCTACGACCTCACCGTGCCGCTCGCGCGGTTCTACGCCAGCCACCGCGGCGAGCTGCCGGGCGTCTTCCGCTCGATCCAGATCGCACCGGTGTGGCGCGCGGAGCGCCCGCAGAAGGGGCGCTACCGCCAGTTCGTGCAGTGCGACATCGACATCATCGGCGATGCGTCCGCGCGGGCCGAGGCCGAACTCATGGCGGCCACGCTCGACACCCTCGATGCGCTCGGCCTCGAGGGCGGGGTCGTGCGCGTCAACGATCGGCGCGTTCTCGATTGGATGCTGGGGAGCTTCGGTTTCACCGAGACCGAACGCCCCCGGGTGCTGATCACGATCGACAAGCTCGACAAGATCGGACCCGACGGCGTCGTCGGCGAACTCACCGCCCGCGGTGCCACGCCCAGCGCCGTCGAGGCCTTCGGCACCTTCCTCCGCCGCCCCGCCACCTCCGAGGCGGTGGCCTTCGGTGCGACCCAGATCCTGCGCGCGGTGCCCGACGGCATCCCGGACGACATCGTGGCCCACCTCGTCGGCATCGGCGAGGCGGTCGCAGCAGCGCGCGCGGTCAGCGAGATCCCGGTGGTGTTCGACCCCTTCCTCGTGCGAGGGATGGGGTATTACACGGGCACGATCTTCGAGCTGGCCCACCCGAGCGTGGAGTACTCGCTCGGCGGCGGGGGACGCTACGACGGCATGATCGGCCGGTTCCTCGGCACCGACGTGCCCGCGGTCGGATTCTCGATCGGCTTCGAACGCATCGTCGACCTGCTCGAGGATGCCCCGGACGCCGGCGCCCGCTCGATCGTGCTCGTGCACGACCCCGCGGTTCCCGTCGCGGAGCTGCTCGCGGCGAAGGCGGCGCTCGTCGCCGGGGGAGCGCGTGTGCGGTTGGAGCAGCGGCCGAAGAACATGAAGGCACTGCTCGAACGCGCCGCCGCCGACGGATACACGGGCTTCGCCGCGGTACGCACGGGGATGTCGCCCGACGAGCTGGAGATCAAGGCGCTGGCGTGATGTCAATCTGCGCTTGACATGGGCCGTGTGTCAAGAGATGGTTGACTCCATGATGACTTCACCCCCTCGTTCCGACCGAGCTCTCACCCGGCTGGTCGCTTTCGCGGTCGCCGCGATCGCGGTGGGCGCGTCACTCCTGCTTCTCGCTCTCGTGCTCGACTGGGAAGGCTTCTGGGGTGGCGCCGTCATGGGCGCTGGCATCGCCGTCGGTATCGTGGGGGCTTATTTCTGGGGATACGCGAACGGCCTGCGTCGTTCGGGCGGTCGCACCGTCTGGCTGCCGAGCGACGACATCCGGGCATGAGCGGGCTGACCGACGCGATCGGGCGTGCCGTTCTCGACGACGCCGAGGTCGAGGCATCCGACCCTCTGCAGGTGGCGGATCACCTCGCCCTCGTCGCGGCCTCCGCGCGCGCAGAGGCGGAGGCCCGCGCTCTCCTCCAGCGCTCGGTCGTTGCGGCACGCGCGGGCGGCGCGAGCTGGGCTCGGATCGGCGAGGAACTCGGCATGAGCCGGCAGGCGGCGCAGCAGAGGTTCGGCGCTGTCGAAGACGACGGCGGCCTCGGCGGTGCAGAGCGGTGGCTGGGCCCGGTCACGGCCTACACCGAGATGGCCGAGCTCGAACTGGCGGGCCGTGCCGGGTGGCGCACGGTCGAGGCGGGGATGCTCTCGCACCGCGTCGTACTGACGGACACGCAGTGGGAGCACCGGCGTATCCTGTGGCGCACCTCTCTGGCTGCGGAGTCCGCCGACGGGTGGGCGGTCGGTTGCCGGGCCTTCCCCTGGATCTACCTCGTTCGCGACCGGGGGGTACCTCCCGAGCAGCCGTGAGGGCGAGGCCGGGCCGGAAGTCAGCAGCCGTTCACCCGGGCGGTGTGCAATCGGTGCATGGTTCGCTCCTCGCGCTGGGCTCTCACGGCGGCGACCTCCGTCGCCGGTGTCGGGGTGTCCGCCCTCGCTTTCCGCGAAGTGCTGCGGCGCCAGGCCGCCGTCGCGCGTCGGCGGATCGGCAAGCCCCTCGGCGAGAACGCCCCCGACGCCGATCGGGTCTGGCGCCGTTCGCTGGCGGGCGAGGCGATCGAGCTGCTGCTGCTCGGTGACTCCATCGCCGCGGGGCTCGGGGCGGAGCGGCGCAAAGACACGCTGGGCGCGCGCCTCGCGAAGGGGCTCGCGCGTCGCACGCACCGGCCCGTGCGCCTGCGCACCGCCGCCGTCGTCGGTTCGGAATCGTCGGCCCTCGCCGCCCAGCTCGATGCCCTCCCGGTCGGCTACCTCCCCGATCTCGCGGTCATCGTCGTCGGCGGCAACGACGTCACCCACCGCATCCCGGTCGGAACGGCCGTAGGCCACTTGATCGACACCGTGACGCGGCTCAAAGCCGGGGGTGTCGCCGTCGTCGTCGTCACGTGCCCCGACCTTCGCGCCCTCCGCGCGGTGCCCCAACCGCTGCGGAGTCTCGCGTCGCGGCTCTCCCGGCAACTCGCACACGCTCAAGCGGAGGCGGCGACCGCCGCCGGCGCCTCGGTGTTCTCGATCCGGCGGACCGTGGGCCCGATGTTCTTGTCGGAGCCCGCCGAGATGTTCTCCATGGACCGCTTCCATCCCAGCGCTCTCGGCTATCGACGCACCGCGGATGCTCTTCTGCCGGTCGCGGAGAAGGCTCTCGCACACGCCCCGCACTCCGAGACTGATTGACCGGTTGTTCTAGTACTTATAGAATAAAGGCGTGCTGATCCGCGTCGACCCCACCAGCGAAGTCCCCCTCTTCGAGCAACTCGCCGCGTCCGTGCGCGCCGACGTGGCGGCGGGCCGGCTCACTCCCGGCGACCGCCTGCCGTCAGCTCGAGAAGTGGCGGCCGCGCTCGAGGTGAACCTCCACACCGTGCTGCACGCCTACCAGGATCTCCGCGACGAGGGGCTCATCGACCTCCGCCGTGGTCGCGGCGCGATCATCACCGAGTCCGCGTCCGCCCTCGCCGCTCTGCGCGAGGAGATTCACACCCTCGTGGCCCGCGCCCGCACGCTCGGGATCTCCTCCGACACCCTCGCCGCCCTCGTGAAGGAAGCCTCCTGATGACCGACTCACCCCGTCCGATCCGCGCCTACCTCGGAGTGGCCGTGGTGCTGCCGCTTCTCGTCACGGCGGTCGGCGTCGCCGTGCAGGTGTTTGTGCTGCCGCGACTGCCGGATCCGGTCGCCATCCACTGGTCGGCGAGCGGCCCCGACGGCTTCGGAGCGCCCTGGTCCCTCGCCGCTCTGATCGCGGGCGTGGGCGTCGGCCTCACCGCGCTCTTCGCCGCCATCGCGTTCACGAGTGCACGAGGCGGGGAGTGGTCGACCGTGAACCGCGCGCTCGGTGCGATGGTGGCAGGGTTCGTGCCCTTCCTCGTCGTCGCCGTCACGTGGTCCACGGTCATGCAGGCGGGTCTCGCCGACGCCGCGGAGGCTCCCGGCTCGGGCCTGGCACTGCTCGGTGGTCTGCTCGTGGCTGTTCCCCTCGCCGCGGTCGGCTGGTTCCTGCAGCCGAGGGCGCCGCGGCGAACCCAGGCGCTCACCCCGGCGGTGCAGCTCGTGCTCGACCCGCACGAGAGGGCGGTGTGGCTGGGCACGGCCCGGATGACTCCGCGCGCCGTCGCGCTCGTCCTCGTGATCCCGCTCGCGCTCATCCTCGTCGCCCTCGCGGTGCTCCCCGCCGACCAGGGGGCTGCGCTCCTGCTCCTCGCGGTCGCGGCGGGCACCGTGATCCTCGCCCTGGGAGTGACGGCGTTCCGCGTGCGGGTCGACGATCGCGGGCTCTCCGTGCGTTCGCTTCTCGGCCTGCCGCGATTCCGGGTCGGGATCGACGACGTCGCGGGCGCAGCATCCGTCACCGTCGACCCCCTCGCCCAGTTCGGCGGGTGGGGACTGCGCTGGGGCGCCGGCGGGCGGTTCGGGGTCGTGCTCCGCGGAGGCGAAGCGCTGGAGGTAGCGCGACGCGATCGTTCGCCGTTCGTCGTCACCGTCGACGACGCCGACACCGCGGCCTCGCTCCTCCAGGCGTTGCGAACCCGCGCCTGATCGCGGGGGTGGGCCATGTGCGTCCTCGCCCGCGTCACTAGACTCGAGGAGGACCGACGACGCTCCGCACCACCTCACCCCGAGACAACACAGGGAGTCCTTCGTGGCACTTATCGAGGCTGTCAACGCCCGCGAAATTCTTGATTCGCGCGGCAACCCGACCGTGGAGGTGGAGGTGCTGCTGGACGATGGCATCGTCCAGCGCGCGGCCGTCCCCTCCGGCGCATCCACCGGCGCATTCGAAGCGTACGAACTGCGCGACGGCGACAAGAGCCGTTACGCCGGCAAGGGCGTGCTCAAGGCCGTCGCCGCCGTGATCGACGAGCTCGGCCCCGCGCTCGAGGGCGTCGAGGCCAGCGAGCAGCGCATCGTCGACGAGATCCTGGTCGAGACCGACGGCACCGAGAACAAGTCGCGCAGCGGCGCGAACGCGATCCTCGGCGTCAGCCTGGCCGTCGCCAAGGCCGCCGCCGACTCGGTCGATCTTCCCCTCTTCCGCTACCTCGGCGGCCCGAACGCGCACGTTCTGCCCGTGCCGCTGTTCAACGTCATCAACGGTGGATCGCATGCCGACAACGGCATCGACTTCCAGGAGTTCTTCCTCGCCCCCATCGGCGCCGAGACCTTCTCCGAGGCGCTGCGCTGGGGCACCGAGGTCTACCACGTGCTGAAGGGCGAGCTGAAGGCCGCCGGCTTCGCCACGGGCCTCGGCGACGAGGGCGGATTCGCCCCCGACCTGCCCAGCAACCGCGAGGGTCTCGACTTCCTCATGCGGGCGATCGAGAAGGCGGGCTACACCCCCGGCACCGACATCGCGGTGGGCCTCGACGTCGCCGCGACGGAGTTCTTCAACGACGGCGTCTACACCGTCGAAGGCAAGTCGTGGACGGCCGAGCAGCTCATCGACTACTACGCCGACCTGGTGGAGAACTACCCGATCGTCACGATCGAAGACGGCCTCGCCGAAGACGACTGGGATGCGTGGAAGGTGCTCACCGACCGCCTCGGCTCGAAGGTGCAGCTCGTCGGCGACGACCTGTTCGTCACCAACCCCGAGCGCCTGCAGCGCGGCATCGACCTCGGTGTCGCCAACGCGCTCCTGGTGAAGGTGAACCAGATCGGCACGCTGTCCGAGACGCTCGACGCCGTGGCCGTGGCCACGCAGAACGGCTACCGCTCCATGCTGTCGCACCGGTCCGGCGAGACGGAGGACACGTTCATCGCCGACCTCGCGGTCGCGGTCAACTGCGGTCAGATCAAGACCGGCGCGCCCGCTCGCAGCGAGCGCGTCGCGAAATACAATCAGCTTCTGCGCATCGAAGAGGAACTCGGCGACGCGGGCGTTTTCGCCGGCCGATCCGCGTTCCCGCGCTTCAAAGGCTGACACGCGGCAACGCTGAGAGAGAGAGGGGGGAGCATGTCCAGGACAGCTCCCCCCTCTCGCACGTCCGGCACCGGCGACCCCCGTGTCGACGTCCGCGCGTGGCTCGGCGGCATCCGCCTCTCCGGCTTCATGGTGATCATGCTCGGACTGGTCGTGCTCGCGGTGTTCGTGCTCGTGCCCACCGTCGGCACCTACCTCGACCAGCGGCAGCAGATCGCGGCATTGCAGGATGCCGTGGCCGTGAGCGAGTCCGATGTCGCCGACCTCGAGGCGCAACGCGATCGCTGGAGCGACCCGGCCTACATCACGACGCAGGCGCGGGAGCGGTTGTACTACCGCAAGCCGGGCGAGGTCGTATATCTGATCGACGACGACCTCCCCGACTCCGCCGTACCGCAGGAGGCGGCACCGGTCAGCGACGAGGTCGAACAGACCCGCACCGATTGGATGTCGCAGTTCGTGCGGTCGGTCGCGACCGCGGGGCTCGCCCAGACCGCCGTGCCGGCCGACCCGTCACCGACGCCCTGAACCTGGCGGGGACGGACGCTTCCCGCACCGCCGGGAGGCGGGACGGTACCCTTGATCCAATGAGCACCCCGCCCTACCCGCCGGTCACCGATGCTGAACTCGCCGTTCTCCGCGAGCAGCTCGGACGGCCCGCCCGCGGTGTGGTCGGTATCGCCGCCCGGTGCATCTGCGGAAATCCCACCGTGGTGGCCACGCTTCCCCGTCTCGACGACGGCTCGCCGTTCCCCACGCTGTACTACCTGACGCACCCGGCGGCCACCGCCGCGATGTCGGTGCTCGAAGCCGACCATGTCATGCGGGAATTCACCGACGAGCTGGATGCTGATGAAGACGTGCGCGCGGCCTACCAGAGCGCGCACGAGGCCTACCTGCGTGACCGCGCCGTGCTCGGTGAGCCCGAGGAGATCGCCGGTATCTCCGCCGGCGGCATGCCGACACGGGTGAAATGCCTGCACGCCCTGGCCGGTCACGCGCTGGCCGCGGGCCCGGGCGTCAACCCGATCGGCGACCGAGCCCTCGAGCGATCGAGCTGGTCGCCCCAGCGGTGCGAATGCACGACCCCCGGGAGCGCCGGATGAAGCGCATGATCGCGGCGGGGGCCGCGATCATGCTGACCGCCACGCTCCTCGGGGCCGCGGCACCCGCTCAGGTGCCGGATGAGACCACCGACCAGATCCGCGCCCAGGAGTACTGGCTCGACCAGTACGGCATCCGCGAGGCGTGGCAGACCACGCGCGGCGCGGGCACCCGCATCGCCATCATCGACACGGGCATCGGCAAGGGACCGGCGGCCTTCGACGGTGCCGTCGTCGGCGGCACCGACCTGTCGGGTGTCGGCAGTCCGGACGGGCGCACACCCGTGGGGGCGGTCGATGCGAATCACGGCAGCTGGGTCGCGTCTCTCGCCGCTGCCCGGGGAACGGCGGACGGCCGCGGAATGATCGGGGTCGCCCCCGAAGCCGAGCTGCTCTCGGTCTCGCTCGGGTTCGGTTCGACCTCGTCGGTGCCGTTCACCGAGCAGATCGCCGAGGCGATGCGCTGGTCGGTCGACAACGGCGCCGACGTGATCAACCTCTCGCTGACCACGAACACGCTCGAGTGGGATCAGAGCTGGGACGACGCGTTCCTCTACGCCTTCCAGAACGACGTGGTCGTGATCGTGGCTGCAGGCAACCGCGGCAGCGGCACCACCCGCGTCGGCGCCCCCGCGACGATCCCCGGCGTCTTGACCGTCGGCGGTGTCGACCCCGGGGGAGTGGCGAGCCAGGAGGCGTCCACGCAGGGCATCGTGATCGGGGTGGCGGCCCCGAGCGAGCGGCTCCTCGGGGTATCCGCCAACGGGCAGATGGTGAGCTGGAACGGTACGAGCGGTGCCGCGCCGATCGTCGCCGGGATCGCGGCACTGGTGCGCTCGGCCCATCCGGACATGGACGCGAACAACGTCATCAACCGCCTCATCCGCACCGCGCGTCCCCCGGGCGCCGGTGCCGAACCCGACCCCTTGTACGGCTATGGCCTGGTCAACGCGGCGGGCGCCGTCACGGCCGACGTGGCGACGGTCGATGAGAACCCCATGGGCAGCCTCGCGGAGTGGATCCGCATCAACCGCCGCGCAGAGGCCGGCCCCGCCCCCGAGCCCACTGTCGCCCCCGTCGTCGTGCCCCCGCTGCCCGACGCCGACCCGCCGACCGCCGCCGCCTCGCCGCTGCTTCCCTCGCGCGAAACCCTGCTCTACGGCTCGGTTCCGCTCACGGCCGCTACGCTCGCGGCTATAATGATTGCGCTCGGCGTCACCGCAGCTGCCCGGCGAATCAGATCAGCGCGCGCGTCTCGCGAGCCGAGCCGGAAATCCATCTAGGAGTTCGTTCCACTGTGACCAGCACCGTTCCCAGGATCCTCGTCGTCGGTGGCGGATACGCCGGTTTCTACACCGCGTGGCACCTCGAGAAGCACTCTCGCCGCGGCGAGGTCGACGTCACCGTCGTCGACCCTCTGCCGTACATGACCTACCAGCCCTTCCTCCCCGAGGTCGCGGCCGGCTCGATCGAGGCCCGGCACGCGGTCGTCGCGCTCCGCCGTCACCTCAAGCGCACGAAGGTGGTCGCCGCCAAGGTGACCGGCATCAACCACGCGAGCAAGACCGCGACCATCACCCCCGTCGAGGGTGTTCCCTACCTGCAGGAGTACGACCAGATCGTCGTCACCGCCGGCGCCGTCTCGCGCACGTTCCCCATCCCGGGAATCGCCGACAACGCGATCGGGCTCAAGACCATCGAGGAAGCCGTCGCGATCCGCGACCGCCTGATCGACAACTTCGGCCGGGCAGCCGTCCTGCCTCCCGGGGAGGAGCGCGAGCGCCTTCTCACCGTCGTCGTCGTCGGCGGCGGGTTTGCCGGCATCGAGGTCTTCGCCGAACTGCGTTCCTTTGCTTCGGCCCTCGTGAAGAACTACCCGCAGATCACCTTCGACGAGACGCACTTCCACCTCGTCGAGGCCATGGGCCGCATCATGCCCGAGGTGTCGCTGCCCACGAGTGAATGGGTGCTCAAGGACCTCGCCAAGCGCGGCGCGTACGTGCACCTCGACACGCAGCTGCAGAGCGCGGTCGACGGCATCGTGCAGTTGTCGACGGGGGAGAGCATCCCCGCCGACCTCATCGTCTGGACCGCGGGCGTCATGGCCAACCCGACCGTCGTCCGCGGCGGTGACCTGCCGGTCGAGGAGCGCGGACGCATCCGCACCCGCCCCGACCTGCGCGTGGGCACCGACGACGAGATCGTCGAGGGCGCCTGGGCTGCTGGCGACGTCTCCGCCGTTCCCGACCTCTCGGGTGGCGGCGTCGGCGGCTTCTGCGTTCCCAACGCGCAGCACGCCGTGCGTCAGGGCAAGCTGCTCGCCAAGAACATCCTCGCCGTGGTGCGCGGGGAGGACCCCAAGAACTACTTCCACAAGAACCTCGGTGCCGTCGCCGGCCTGGGCCTGTACGACGGGGTGTTCCAGTCCGGCAAGCTCGCGATCAAGGGGCTTCCCGCCTGGTTCATGCACCGTGGCTACCACGGCCTGGCCATGCCGTCGTGGGAACGCAAGGTCCGCGTCGTCACCGGATGGGTCAACAACTTCTTCCTCGGTCGCGACATCGTCGGCCTGGAGGCGGTGCAGAACCCGCGCGCGGTCTTCGAGGAGTTCGCCGCCCGCCCGAAGCCCCCGCAGGCCGCGGTCGACACGGCCAAGCCGGCCGAGAAGAAGGCCGAGCCCGAGAAGGTCGCCGCCGCCGGCTGAGCGTTACGGTGGGGGAAGCACCGCCCGCCCCCGTAGCCCAATGGCAGAGGCAGGCGACTTAAAATCGCCAAAGTGTGGGTTCGAGTCCCACCGGGGGTACCCGACCCTGAGCATGAAGGCCCGCTGATCCTCCCAGATCAGCGGGCCTTGCTCGTCCAGGGGGAGGGATGCTGGGCCCTCCCGCGCGTCACTGCGCGGTATCGGGGAACGTCAGCTCCAGGCGGCCGATCCGCAGGGTGACGCCCTCGGACTGGCGCAGCACCGTGAGCATCGTGTGGGTGCAGCTGCGGCAGCGGATGATGGCGCCGACGTCGTCGCGCTCGACGACCGTCTCGGCGAGCACGCTGCGCGTTCCGCAGTGTCCGCAGGTGAGCTGCAGCAGGGTGGCGTCCGAGCGCAGCACTTCCGCGAGCGTGCCGGCGACGGCATTGCCGTCGACGATCACGCTTTCGACCGTCTCCCCGGGGGTGACCTGCACCATGACTAACCTCCGAACCTCTCCGTGCGCACGCGGGCGGGATCGTGCCCCAACCCGACGAGCGCTGTCGCGACCGCTTCGACGAACCCGGTCGGACCGCAGACGAACACGGCCGGCATGACCTCGGGCGCCCAGGTCGAGGAGGCGAGCACCGCGCTGGTGACCCGCCCGACGGTGCCCGACCAGCCCGACGGCGCCTCGCGGGTGTACGCCCAGGTGACGTCGACGTTCGCGCCGAAGCCGTCGATCTCGTCCCGGTACATCGCATCCTCGGGCCGTCGCACCGAGTACAGCAGGCGGAACGGCGCCGCGGAGGCCGACTTCGCGCGCGCCCGGGCCATCGCGACCAGGGGAACGATGCCCGAGCCGCCGGCGATGAGCTGCACCGGACCTGGCGCGTCTTCATGCCAGACGAAATACGCCCCGAGCGGACCCTTGACCTCGAGCGCATCGCCGGGTGCGGCGTCGGAGACGAGGTAGGGGGACACCTCGCCGTCGGGAACCTCGTCGACTCCCAACTCGATCTGTTCCCCCGGGCCGTAAGAGGCGATCGAGTAGGAGCGCACGGCCTGGTAGCCGTCCTCGGCCGTGAGTCGGAGGTCGAGGTGCTGGCCCGGCAGGTTGCCCGGCCACCCGGGCGCATTCAATCGCAGCACGCGCGCGGTGGGGGTCGAGGGTTCGACCGCCTCGATCCGCGCGGGGAGCCAGGAACCGACGGTCACCAATAGCGTTCCTCGGTCCACGGGTCACCGTGCAGGTTGTAGCCGTTCTGCTCCCAGAACCCCGCGTCGTCGTGCTTCTGCATCGTGAGACCGCGCACCCACTTGGCGCTCTTCCAGAAGTACAGGTGGGGCACGAGCAGCCGTGCGGGTCCGCCGTGCTCGGGAGCGAGCGGCTCACCGCCGAACTCGAACGCGACCCACGCCTTGCCGCCGCGCAGGTCGGCCATCGGCACGTTGGTCGTGTACCCGCCGTACGAGTGGGCCATCACGTACTCGTCGTCGGTGTCGATGTTCGCGAACAGGGTGTCGATCGACACACCGCGCCACGAGGTGTCGAGCTTGGACCAGCGCGTCACGCAGTGGATGTCGGTGTGCACGTCCTCGATCGGCAGGGCCATGAACTGCTCCCACGACCAGGTCGTGGTGGCGCCCTTCTCGGTCTGGATGCTGAAGGACCAGTCCGCGGTGTCGATGCGCGGCGTGGGGCCGGCCGAGAGGACGGGGAAGTCCTCGGTCAAGTACTGCCCGGGGGGCAGTCGCGGGTCCGACTCCCGCCGGTGCGATCCGAAGCCTCTGGAGAAGACGGCCATGGGGTTCCTCCCGATCCGACGGCGTGACGGCCACGCTCGGAAACAGCGTAGAGCCCGACAGCCTCCGCGTGCATGCGGCGCCGAGCTTTTCCGACTGTGGTCGAATCGCGCGGCCGATCCCGAGCCCTCACAACGCTGCTCGCCTGTCACGAAACGCGGGTGCGACCCGCAGGGTGTGACAGGGGAGCGGCTTTCTTGCGGGGCGCGGAGAGGTGCCCGGGCCTAGGCTGGGGCGATGGCGGAACGGGGTGCCGGACAATGACGATCGACCTGCTCGAGGGACCTGCGGCGCTCGTCGCGGACGCACAGCTCTGGCCCGCACTCGACCGCGCGGTGGCCGAACGGAGCGGCCCGCTCGCGACGATCCACCTGCCAGGACTCCGCTACAACGCGGCCGACCTGCTGGTGCGGGCGAGCGGGGTGCCCATCCGTGTCGCGAGCAAGTCGGTGCGCGTGCGCGCCGTGCTCGATGCGGTGCTGCGTCTCCCGGGTTATCGCGGCATCCTGGCGTACACGCTCCCCGAGGCGCTCTGGCTCGCCCACGACCACGACGACGTAGTCGTCGGTTACCCGACCGCCGATCGGGCGGCGATCGCCCGGCTCGCGGCCGACGAGCAAGCAGCCTCCCGCGTCACCCTGATGGTCGACGATCTCGCGCAGCTGGACCTCATCGACGCGGTCGTGCCACCGTCGCGGCGCCCGCGCCTGCGCGTCGCGATCGACGCGGATGCTTCGTGGCGGGCCGCAGTGCTCGGGCACATCGGCGTCCGTCGCTCGCCTGTCCACGAACCCGCGCAGGCGATCACCCTCGCGCACCGGATCGTGGCGCGCGGGGGTTTCGCGCTGGTCGGACTCATGATGTACGAGGCTCAGATCGCCGGCCAGGGCGACAGCACCGGATCGGGCGACGCGCTCATCCGCTGGATGCAGGGCCGCTCCCTGGCAGAGCTCGCCGACCGTCGCGCGGCGATCGTGCGCGGAGTGCGCAGCGTCGCCCCGCTCCGCTTCGTCAACGGCGGCGGCACCGGTTCGCTCGAGACGACCGCCGCCGACACCGCCGTCACCGAGGTCACCGCCGGCAGCGGGCTGTTCGCCGGCCATCTCTTCGACGGCTACCGGGCCTTCCACCCGGCACCCGCGACGGCGTTCGCTCTCGAGGTCGTCAGAAAGCCCACCCCCGACATCGTCACCGTGCTCGGCGGGGGATGGATCGCGTCCGGCCCACCGCTGCCATCGCGCCAGCCGCTTCCGGTGTGGCCGGCAGGACTGCGGATGCTGGCGCGCGAGGGCGCGGGAGAGGTGCAGACGCCACTCCAGGGCGAGGCGGCGCGCCGCCTCAGCATCGGCGATCGCGTGTGGTTCCGCCACGCGAAGAGCGGCGAAGCGGCCGAGCACGTCGAGGCGTACCGGCTCGTGGAGGGCGAGCGCGTCGTCGGTGAAGCGCCGACGTACCGCGGCGAGGGCCAGGCGTTCCTGTGACCCGGCCCGGGGGAGTGTGGCAGAACTGGGGTCGGTCGCAGAAGGTGCGCCCGTACCAGGTCGAGTTCCCCGCGGACGAGCAGGCGGTGCGACGCGCGGTGGCGGCAGCATCCGCTCGCTCGCTCACCGTGAAGGCCGTCGGCGCCGGGCATAGCTTCTCCGGGATCGCGGTCGCGGCCGGTGTTCTGCTCGACCTGCGGGAGCTGCGCGGACTCGTCTCGGTCGACCGCGAACGTTCCCGGGTGCGACTGCGCGCCGGCACGCGGCTGTACGAGATCCCCGGCCTGCTGGCGCCGTACGGACTCGCGATGACGAACCTCGGCGACATCGACCGTCAGACCATCGCCGGGGCGATCTCGACCGGCACCCACGGCACGGGTGCGGCGTACGGCGGCATCTCGACGCAGGTCGTGGCGGCCACCCTCGTGATCGGCGGCGGCGAGGTCATCACGATCGACGAGCACAACGAGCCCGAACTTCTCCCGGCGGTCGCGTTGGGCCTCGGCGCCCTCGGGGTGCTCGTGGACGTGACGCTGCAATGCGAGCCCGCTTTCGTGCTCGAGGCCGTCGAACGCCCCGAGCCGCTCGCGGAGGTGCTCGCCGACGTGCACGACCGGGCGGCGGCGGTCGACCACTTCGAGTTCTACTGGTTCCCGCACACCGACGACGCCGTGACGAAGGCGAACCGCCGGCGTGGAACGCCCGCGGCGCGCGCCCCGCTTCCTCCCCTCCGCCGGTGGGTCGATGAGACCCTGCTGGCCAACGGTGTCTTCCGCGTCACGTGCGCGGCCGGAACGGTCGTTCCCGCTCTCGTGCCGCCGGTGTCGCGGATCGCCAGCCGCCTGATGGGCGACCGCTCCTACGCCGACGTCTCGCACCGGGTGTTCACGCAGTCGCGCACCGTGCGCTTCCGCGAGATGGAGTACGCGATCCCGGCGATCGAACTCGAGCCCGCCTTTCGAGCGGTGCGTGAGCTGGTGGACGCGAGCGGCTGGCGCATCTCCTTCCCCCTGGAGGTGCGCTTCGCCGCGTCGGATGATCTGTGGCTGTCCACGGCCGCCGGCCGCGACAGCGCGTACATCGCGGTGCACCGCTACTGGCGGGAGGATCCGACGGAGTATTTCGGTGCGGTCGAGGAGATCCTCCGGGGCTTCGGCGGTCGCCCCCACTGGGGCAAGGAGCATTCCCTCGACGAGCGGGACCTCCGCGCGCTGTACCCCCGTTTCGACGATTTCCTGGCGGTGCGTGAGCGCTTCGACCCGAGGCGTTCCTTCATCAATCCGTATCTCGCACGCGTGCTCGGTGGGTAACGCCTGGGAAGGAGCAAGGCCCCCTGGCCGCGACAGGACGCCCGACTAGGATGAGAAAAATCGATGAACGGAGAACACGTCAATGTGGGAATGGCTGATCCCCGTCCTGGTCGTGGTGGCACTGCTGCTGATCATCGGCATCTACCTCTGGGCCACCTATAACTCGCTCGTCGGCCTCGCCGTCCGTGTCGACGAAGCGTGGAGCGACATCACGGTGCAGCTCAAACGGCGCGCCGACCTGCTGCCGAATCTGATCGAGACGGTCAAGGGGTATGCCAGCCACGAGAAGGCGGTCTTCGAGAACGTCACCCGGGCCCGGGCAGAGACCCTCTCGGCCGACGGCCCCGCCGAGGCGGGCGTCGCCGAAGGTCACATGCAGCAGGCGTTGAAGTCGATCTTCGCGGTCGCCGAGGCGTACCCGCAGCTGCAGGCCAGTCAGAACTTCCTGCAGTTGCAGCAGTCGATCGTCGACACCGAAGACAAGATCCAGGCCTCGCGCCGGTTCTACAACGGTGGGGTGCGCGAGCTGAACACGAAGATCAAGGTCTTCCCGAACAACCTCTTCGCGCGTCGCCTCGGCTTCTCCGAACGCGAATTCTTCGAAGTGGTCGACGGCGCGGCCATCTCCGAGCCGCCGCGCGTGCAGTTCTGACGCGACGTTAGGGCAGCGCAGCGCCCGTCGACGGTTCTTCGGGTGCCAGCTCGACGGCGTCGAGGAAGGCGCCCCGCTCGTGACGCGCGGCGTCGGGCATCACGCGCGCCAGATCGTCGGTCGCATCACCCCAGCGTGAGATCGACACGCTTTCCAGCCCTTGCCAGCGCGCGGCGAGGCGCAGTTCGCCCGCGAGGCGCTCCGCCGCGTCGGCCGGTGCGCCGTGCTCCCACCAGGCGGACTGGACGAGAAGGATGCTGCGGGCGCGGTCGGCCTTGAGATCGACCCGCCCCACGATGTCGTCGCCGACCAGCACGGGCAGCGAGTAGTACCCGAAGCGCCGCCGGATCGCCGGGGTGTAGATCTCGATGCGGTACTCGAAATCGAACAGACGCTCCGCGCGGTCGCGGAACCACACCACCGGGTCGAACGGAGTGAGCACCGCGGCCGCCTCGACCCGGCGGGGGACGGCAGCGTCGCGGTGCAGCCACGCCCTCGCAGGCCGGGAACCGGTGAGCCAGCCCTCGACCGAGACGGGGTGCAGCTCACCCGCGTCGACGAGATCGTCGATCGCCGCCAGCACCGCGGGTCGATCGCGGATGCGCCAGTAATCGGCGAGATCGGCGGCGGTCGCGACACCGTAGGCGCGCGCGGCACGGCGGACCAACTCGCGGATGGCGTCGGCGCGCGCCACCGGAGCGGCGAGTACTGCAGCCGGGATGACCTGCTCGGCGAGTCCGTAGCGGCGTTCGAAACCGCGGCGCCCGGCGATCGCCACCTCGCCGAGCAGCCACAGGTACTCGAGCGCCAGCTTGACGTCGTCCCACGCCCACCAGGGCCCGCGTCGAGCCTCGGCGGCGTCGTGCTCGATCTCTGCGGGACGCAGCGGACCCCGCGTCGCCAGTTCGCTGCGCACCCAATCGACGATCTCGGCGTGGGTCTGCACCCAACTGTCGGGCGCCGTCGCGTACTTCGCACGATGCTCGTCCATGCGGAAGCGGAACAGGCCCCAGTCGGCGGCGGGGATGAACGCGGCCACGTGCGCCCAGTACTCGACATAGGGCGGTCGCCGGGCGAACAGCAGCTTGTCGGCGAGCGCGGTGTCGTACGCTCCGAGGCGCGAGAACAGCGGCATGTAGTGGGAGCGCGCGAAGACGTTCACCGAGTCGATCTGCAGAGTTCCCATCCGCGCCAGCGCGCCGTTCAACTGACGGGTTCCGACGATCTCCGGCCGCGGGCGGGCGAAACCTTGGGCGGCCAGCGCCACCCGTCGCGCCTCGGCCCTGCTGAGCGTCTCCTTCACGGCGCCAGCCTAACCATGGCCCCCGACACGGTCATGCCTCGAGGGGAATAGGGCGCGCTTAGACTGGCGTGATGAGCGACCCCGCCCCCGAATCACGCGGATCGTTCTTCGGTGCGCGACGTCGACGGCGCTCGGCCGCCGAGGTCACGCCCGCGAAGCCCGCTGTCGTCGTCGCTCCCGAGCCCGCCACCACCCCGGTACCTCCGGGTCTGCGCATCGCCACCGCCTACGCGTGGCGCTTCCTGGTGCTCGCCGCCGCCGTGGGTGTGCTCATCTGGCTGGTGATCCAGCTCAAGCTGCTCGTCATCCCGCTGCTCATCGCGATCCTCATCTCCGCGCTCACCTGGCCGGCGTTCTCGCTGATGCTGCGCCACCACTGGCCGCGCTGGTCGGCGATCGTCGTCACGGTGCTCGGAACCCTCGCGATCGTCGGGGGGCTGCTGTGGCTGGCGGTCTGGCAGATCATGCGCGAATGGGGCTCGGTGCGCGATCGAACGGTCGACGCGACGACGCAGTTCCGCGCCTACCTGATCGACGGCCCGCTGCACCTCACGGCAGCGCAGATCGACGGGGCGCTCGGTCAGGCCGCGGACTTCGCCCAGCAGCAGGCCGATCTGCTGCTCTCCGGAGCGCTCGCCGTCGGCTCCACCGTCGGGCACGTCGCGACGGGCGTGCTGCTCACCCTCTTCATCCTGCTGTGCATCCTCGCCGACGGCGGAGGGATCTGGAGGTGGACGACCCGGCTGTTCCCGAAGGCCGCGCGCCCGGCCGTGGACGGCGCCGGTCGCGCCGGATGGCGCACCGTCGTCACCTACGCACGCACCCAGCTTCTCGTCGCCACCATCGACGCCGTCGGCATCGGCGTGGGGGCGTTCCTCCTCGGCGTCCCGCTCGCGATCCCCATCGCGGTGCTCGTCTTCCTCGGCGCGTTCGTGCCGTTCGTCGGCGCCGTCGTCACGGGCGCCGTCGCAGTGTTCATCGCCCTCGTGTACAACGGCCCGTGGACGGCCTTGTGGATGCTGCTCGTCGTGCTCGCGGTGCAGCAGATCGAGAGTCACATCCTGCAGCCGATCCTGATGGGCTCCGCCGTGAAGGTGCACCCCCTCGCCGTCGTGCTCGTGGTCGCCGGTGGCGCGATGGTCGGCGGTATCCCCGGCGCCCTGTTCGCCGTGCCGCTCGCGGCGTTCGTCAACGTCGTCGCGGTCTACCTGTCCTCCGGAGCCTGGAAGACCGGCGACGACACGCCGCCCCGAGAAGACCTGATCTGGCGCACGGTGCCGCGCCCCCGCCCACGACCCCGTACCCAGAGAGGGCAGGCATGAGCGACCCGACGCTCGCGCAGTTCGAGGATGCCGCGGAGATGCTCCGCGGCATCATCACGCGCACCCCGCTCGACGAATCGCAGCACCTCAGCGAACTGCTGCAGGTGCCGGTCCACCTGAAGCTGGAGAACCTGCAGCGCACCGGATCGTTCAAGATCCGCGGTGCCACCTACCGCCTCTCCCGCCTCACGGCTGAAGAGCGGGCACGCGGTGTGGTCGCAGCATCCGCCGGCAACCATGCCCAGGGTGTCGCTCTCGCCGCCCAGCAGCTCGGCATCTCGGCGACGATCTTCATGCCGTGGGGCGTGCCGGTGCCGAAGCTCCTCGCCACCCGCGGCTACGGCGCCGAGGTGATCCTCGAGGGTGAGACCGTCGAGACGCCGTTGCAGCTGGCCGCGGAATACGCCGAGCGCACGGGGGCCGTGCTCATCCACCCCTTCGACCACCCCGACATCGTCGTGGGTCAAGGCACTCTCGGCCTCGAGCTGTACGACTCGATCCCCGACCTCGAGACGGTGGTGGTCGGTATCGGCGGGGGAGGGCTCGCGTCGGGAGTCGCTGCCGCCGTGAAGGCACGCGCTGCCGCCGAGGGGCGCACCGTGCGGGTCATCGGAGTGCAGGCGGAGAACTCCGCCGCCTACCCCGCATCGCTTGCAGCGGGGGAGCCGCTGCAGGTGAAGACGCGGCCGACGATCGCCGACGGTATCGCCGTCGCGCGCCCCGGCGTGCTGCCCTTCGAACTCATCCGCCGCCACCTCGACGAGGTCGTGACGGTCACCGAAGACGACATCGCCCGCGCACTGCTCGTGCTGCTCGAGCGGGCGAAGCAGGTCGTGGAGCCCGCGGGAGCCGTGGGAGTGGCCGCGATCCTCGCCGGCAAGGTGACGGCCTCGGGTCCGACCGCGCTCATCCTCTCCGGCGGCAACATCGACCCGCTGCTGCTGCAGCGCGTCGTCGCGCACGGACTCGCAGCATCCGGTCGTTACATGTCGCTGCGCATCCCCCTGCCCGACCGTCCGGGTCAGCTCGCGCGTGTTTCGGAACTGCTGGCGCAGGCGGGGGCGAACGTGATCGAGGTGCTGCACACCCGCCACGGGCAGGGCATGCAGATCAGCGACGTGGTGCTTCAGCTCAGCGTCGAGACGCGCGGCCAGGACCATCGCGACCTCGTGATCTCCACGCTCGAAGAAGCGGGCTTCGTCGTCACGATCGTTCCGGGCTGACCTCCCGCGCCGAACGCGGGGCGGTCACTGTCCGGAGTAGGTCTCGACCTTGACGACCTCGACGGGGATCTCGCGGCCGTTCGGGGCGGTGTAGGTGACCGAGTCACCTTCGCGCTTGCCCATGATGGCGGCGCCGAGGGGGGAGGCTTCGCTGTAGACGTCGAGTTCGGAGTTCGCCGCGATCTCGCGGTTTCCGAGGAGGAACCGCTCTTCGCCGCCGGCGACGACCGCCGTGACGACCGTGCCGGACTGCACCACTCCGGTGCTCTCGGGTGCGACGCCGACCTTCGCGTACTTGAGGAGCGCCTGCAGGGTGCGGATCCGCGCCTCCTGCTTGCCCTGCTCGTCCTTGGCCGCGTGGTAGCCGCCGTTCTCTTTCAGGTCGCCCTCTTCGCGCGCACTCTCGATGCGTTTGGCGATCTCTTCGCGTCCCGTGGTGGAGAGGTGATCCAGCTCCGCGTGGAGGCGGTCGAAAGCGTCCTGCGTGAGGAATGTGTCGGTGGCGTCGTTGGACACGTCGTCTCCTTCGAGGTGGGCGAGCGGCGGCGGTGCGCGCGGCAGATGGTCGGCGCGCAACCTCCGACACGTGGAAACGCCCCGGCATCGGCCGGGGCGTCGATCGAACGTTGCCGGAAGTTTACGTGACCCAGCAGCTGTTCACCAAACCCGTGGTGGCCAGTGCGACGGTCGGGATCTCCTCGACGAAGGCGCGCGCGTGGTCGTCGGAAGCGGGGAACTGCACGATCCGCCAACCGACGATTCCGTGCTGCTCGTCCTGTGCCTCGAGGGCGCACGCGACCGCGCGGCCCTGCGGAGAGGTGATCTGGAACGACACCGACACGCGGTGCGCGTCGGGGATGTCGTAGCCCGTGCCGTCGACGCTCACCTCATCGACCGATCGGGCGATCACGCCCCAACCGACGTATCCGATCAGCGCCGCAGCGACCACGCCGACGATGACCCACCCCAGGAGGCGTCGCCGCGTCGAACGCGTGCGTCCGTATCGCTCGTCGAGCATCTGCTGTGTCATCGTGTCCTCGGGGCGGATCTAGGGTGGAACTCCAGGCTATGCGCTCGCGCGGAACGGGGATGTCGAATGTACGCGGCGATCTTGCTGGCAGTCGCCAGTCCCGAACCGACCTCACCCCCGCCCGAGCTCGTCACGCCGGGCCCCTGGGGCTTCGCGGCGATCGCGTTCGTCGCGCTCGCCGTCTTCCTGCTGGTGTGGGACATGCTCCGTCGAATCCGGCGAGGACGCTACCGCGCCGAGGTGAATGAAGACCTGGATGCTGCGGAGGCCCAGGCGAAAGCGGCGGTCGAGATGTCCGACGTCGACGACCAGGACATCGACCCGGAGGACGACCCCGCGCGACGCTGAGTGGGCTCAGCCCCCGTGGAACGCGGGGTGCATGGCGATCAGCAGGCTCGCCGTCCAGTGGCAGAGGAACGCCAGCGCAGTGCACGCGTGGAAGATCTCGTGGAAGCCGAAGTGCCCGGGCCACGGGTTCGGTCGCTTCAGGGCGTACACGACGGCGCCCGCGGAGTAGAGCAGTCCCCCCACGATGACCAGCACCATCATCGCGAAGTTCGCGGCGAACAGGTCGCCCATGTACATCACCGCCGCCCACCCCAGTGCGAGGTAGAGGGCGACGTACAGCCATCGCGGCGCGTCGATCCAGAACACGCGGAAGATGATTCCGAGAATCGCCCCGCCCCACACGATCGACAGCAGGATGATCGCCTTGTCAGTCGGGAGCGCGAGCACGGAGAGCGGGGTATAGGTTCCTGCGATCAGCAGCAGGATGTTGGCGTGATCGATCCGCTTGAGGACGGCCTTGGTCTTCGGCTTCCAGTCGAAACGGTGGTACAGCGCGGAGTTGCCGAACAACAGGATCGACGTCGCCAGGAACACGGCAGAGGCCCACTTGGCGGGAGCCCCCTGAGCGAGGGCGATCAAGACGATCCCGGCCACGATCGCGACGGGCAGCGTGGCGGCGTGGATCCAGCCGCGCCACGTCGGCTTCAGCTCGCTGTTCGCGCCCGCGGCGGCGGCATCGATGAGGGGAAGCTCGGGCATCTCCACGCCGTCGTCCGTGGTGTGATCTGTCACTCCACGAGCCTACGACCGCCCACATGCCCCGCGGAGTACTCGAGGCATCCGCGCGCATCGGCAGCCGGGGGTAGCGTAGTGACGTGACGGACGTCGGGGCGAACGAGGGCAGAGGGCCGCTCTACCGTCTCTACATCAACCGTCTGCGCCGGACCCTCGCACGCGAGGCCGTTCCGCATCACGTCGCGATGATGATTGACGGCAACCGCCGATGGGCGCGGCAGCTGGGGTACGACTCCGCCGCCCACGGTCATCGCGCGGGTGCGGCGAAGATGCGGGAGTTCCTGGGGTGGTGCGACGACCTCGGTATCGGGGTCGTGTCGTTGTACCTGCTGTCCAATGACAATCTGCGCAAGCGCGACTCGGTGGAGCTGGCCGATCTCATCGACATCATCGCCGAGCTCGCCGACGAGATCTCGCGGGAACCGAACTGGCGGGTTCAGCACGTCGGGCGCTCCGACAACCTGCCGGGCGAACTCGCCCGCGTGCTCGCCGAGGCCCAGGAGCGCACGCGCCTGCACACCGGCCTGCACGTCAACCTCGCCGTGGGGTACGGCGGGCGCAGCGAGATCGTGGATGCTGTGCGCTCGATCATCGCTCAGCACGACAGCGAGGGCGGCTCGCTCGAGGAGTTGGCCGCCAGCCTCACTCCCGAGCAGATCGGGGAGCACCTGTACACGGGCGGGCTGCCCGACCCCGACCTGGTGATCCGAACGTCGGGCGAGCAGCGCTTGAGCGACTTCCTGCTGTGGCAGAGCGCGCACAGCGAGTTCTACTTCGTCGAGGCGCTCGGGCCCGATCTGCGCGAGGTGGACTTCCTGCGGGCGATCCGCGACTTCGCCAAGCGCGACCGCCGCTACGGCAGCTGAGCGCGCCCACGCCAGGATGCGAGAATGGTCGGTTGTGACCGATTTCCCCGCCTACCTCGACTCCTTCGCGGATGAGACCGGCTACCTCAATTGGGCCTCATTCGGCCCCCTCTCGCCCGCGGTGCGCGCCGAGGGACAGGCGGACGCCGAACTGCTCGGCACCGGCCGCCCCTCGAGCATCGACCTCGTCGTCGACCACATCTCCGACGCGCGGTCTGCGATCGCCGACGCACTCGGATCGCGCGCAGACCAGGTGGTGCTGCAGCCGTCGACCTCGCACGGCCTGATGCAGGCGATCTACGGCCTCCGTGGCTCGCTGCTGGTGTCGGGTGCGGAATTCCCCAGCCTGACGGTGGCCGCCGCCCGCTCGGCAGCCGTCGGCGGTGCTTCGGTGTCGTGGATGACCCCGCCCGCCGGGTACGTCACCCCCGAGGTGGTGCGCGGCGCCCTCACCGACGAGGTGACCGCGCTGGCGGTGAGTCTCGTCGACTTCCGCACGGGTTATCGCGCCGACCTCGAGGCGCTCCGCGACGTGATCGGCGACCGCCTGCTGATCGTCGACGCCATCCAGGGATTCGGTGTCGCCGACGCCGACTACGCCTCCGCCGACGTCGTCTGCGGAAACGGCTACAAATGGCTGCGCGCCGGCCGGGGCACCGGATTCTCCTCCTTCAGCGAACGGGCGCTCGAGCGTCTCGACCCCGTGTTGTCCGGATTCGCGGGCACCGAGGCCGAGGGTCTGCCCCTCGACGAGGTGCCCCCACCGGCGCACTCGGCCCGCGGGTTCACCGTCAGCGAGGCCGACCCGCTCGCCGCGGGAAGGCTCGCCACGGCCGTGCGCGAGGTCTCCGCCGCGGGCGTTGGCGAGATCGAGTCGCGGATCGCCGAGGTGAGCGCCCAGGTCATCGCGCTCGCCGACCACCACGGCATCGCCATCGCGACCCCGCGCGAACCCCAGCACCGTGCCGGGATCGTGGCGCTCGCGCCCGACGCGGCGGACGCCGCTCCGCTCGCCGCCGCCCTCGCGAATCACGGCCTCGCCATCACTGCCCGATCGGGCATGGTGCGCGTCGCCGTGCACGCCGGGACGAGCTCCGACACGCTCGCTCAGTTGGCCGATGCGCTCGCGGCGTTCACCGCGACGAAATTCATCCACTCGTAACGTGGCGCAAGGGGCGTGTCGCTTCCGTCCGACAGTCCCGCAGTCGTAGCTTGAGCGCATCGGGCATGGCGCCTGGTCGAGTCGGCCTTCTGGATCGCGACTCGTGACCCCTGGTCGACTCGTGATTTACCGGGAAACCGTCCCGGGTCGGGAGTGGGTTGTGACCGTACGAGCACCTCAGAAACAGCGCCAGGACATCACCGAGGAGATCCAGGGGACGGAACAGGTGCTGCGCACCTACGTGCTCGACACCTCCGTTCTGTTGAGTGATCCCCGCGCCCTGTTCCGCTTCGCCGAACACTCCGTCGTGATCCCCGTCGTGGTGATCACCGAACTGGAAGGCAAGCGCCATGATCCCGAGATCGGGTACTTCGCCCGCCAGGCCCTGCGCCACCTCGACGAACTGCGCATCGAGCACGGTCGCCTCGACTACCCGGTACCGGTCGGCACGGGCGGCACGTTCCGCGTCGAGCTGAACAACACCGATCCCTCGGTGCTGCCCTCGGGCATGCGCCTGGGCGACAACGACAGCCGCATCCTCGCCGTCGCCATGCACCTGTCCCAGGACGGCAACGAAGTCACCGTGGTCTCGAAGGACCTCCCCATGCGGGTCAAGGCCTCCTCTCTCGGCCTGGCCGCCGAGGAGTACCTCGCCGAGCAGGCCGTCGACTCGGGGTGGACCGGCATCGCCACGGTCGACGTGTCGGGAGACGACATGAGCGACCTCTACGAGAGCGAAGTCGCGTCCAGCGACGACGTGGTGGGGCTGCCGATCAACACCGGGCTCATCATCCACTCCGAGCGGGGTTCAGCGCTCGGTCGAGTGACCGGGGACGGCTCCTTCAAGCTCGTGCGCGGCGACCGCGACGTGTTCGGCCTGCACGGCCGTTCGGCCGAGCAGCGCATCGCGATCGACCTGCTCACCGACTCCGAGGTGGGCATCGTGTCGCTCGGCGGACGCGCGGGAACCGGCAAATCGGCGCTCGCCCTGTGCGCTGCCCTGGAAGCGGTGCTGGAGCGCCAGCAGCAGCGGAAGATCATCGTCTTCCGCCCGCTGTTCGCCGTGGGTGGGCAGGAGCTCGGCTACCTGCCCGGCGATGCTGCGGAGAAGATGAACCCGTGGGGCCAGGCCGTCTTCGACACGCTCGGATCGGTCGTCTCCCCGAACGTCATCGAAGAGGTGGTCGCCCGCGGCCTCCTGGAGGTGCTGCCCCTGACCCACATCCGAGGCAGGTCGCTCCACGACGCGTTCGTGATCGTCGATGAGGCGCAGTCCCTGGAGCGCAACGTGCTGCTCACCGTGCTCAGCCGCATCGGTCAGAACTCGCGCGTCGTGCTCACGCACGACGTGCAGCAGCGCGACAACCTGCGCGTGGGTCGTCACGACGGCATCGCCTCGGTGATCGAGACGCTGAAGGGGCACGGCCTGTTCGGTCACGTCACCCTCACCCGCTCGGAGCGTTCGGCCATCGCGGCGCTCGTGACAGAACTCCTGGAGGCCAGCGAACTGGCGTGATCGCGCGGCCACGGGCCGATGCGAGGGAGGGCGGGATGCTGCAGCATCCCGCCCTTTTCCGCGCTCGCGAGGGTGTGAGCTGAACATGAGAAGACTCTCACCCGGGCCTCCTCCTGCTCTCACGGATTGCCCGCACAATGGGATCCAGCGAGGCGACTCGCTTCCGCCCACCGGCGGATTCCCCCCAGGAAAGAGTCGGACCATTCTGGTCCGCACGGAGACGCATCGGCGCCGTCATACGACCCGAGCGAAAAGCCGCAGACCCCCCCTCTCCGGCACTCCACAGCCCCCGGCGTCCCCCGCGCCGGGGGCTCTCCTTTTGTCCGTGGCGCGCTGACCAGAACCTCACAGAACGGTCATAATCAGAGCATGAGTGGCAACCCGAGGGTGATCTCGGCACGCGTGCAGATTCTGGGGACCATCCTCGTCGCCGCGATCGTCGGAGTCGTCCTCGTGGGCGGGGTGACCTTCTGGGTGCAGCTGGATCGCGCTCGCGCGAGCGTCGATCCTGACGCCAGCCTGCAGATCGTCACGCTCGGCTTCGGCACCTACGCCGTCGCCGGGCTCGTCATGCTGCTGGGTACCGGCGTCGTCGCCTGGTTCGCGGCAGGGCGGCTCCTGGCCCCCATCCACCGGCTGCGCGACGCTGCAGCATCCGTGACGATCACCGATCTCGGCACCCGCATCCCCAGCGAGGGCAACGACGAGATCGCCGACCTCGGGCGCACGGTCAACTCGATGCTCGACCGACTCGAGATCTCGGTCGACGGGCAGCGGCAGCTGCTGGACGACGTGCGACACGAGCTGAAGACCCCGATCACGATCGTACGCGGACACCTCGAGCTGATGAACCCCGCCGACCCGGAGGACGTGGCCAACACCCGCGAGCTGGGGATCAGCGAGTTGGACCGGCTCGCGCGACTGGTCGACGACATCGACATGCTCGCCGCCGTCGAGGGTGGCGGCTTCGAGATGGGTGTCGTCGACGTCGATGCCCTCACCTCGCGTGTGGGCGAGCTCGTCTCCGTGATTCCCGGCCACGACTGGACGGTCGAAGCGCGCGGCGGCGGTCGGGTGGAGGGCGATTACGACCGCCTGTTGCAGGCGTGGCTGCAGCTCGCCGACAACGCCGCCAAGTACACGCCCCCGGGTTCGGCGGTCGAGATCGGCAGCGCTGTGGACGACCAGGGCGCGACCCTCTGGGTGCGCGACCACGGCCCGGGCATCCCTCCGGCCGCCCGCCACCGCATCTTCCGTCGCTTCGACCGCGCTCTCGGCAAGCGCACCGTGGGCGGTTCCGGTCTCGGTCTCGCCATCGTCGACGCCATCGCGAAGGGCCACGACGGTCACTGCGCGGTCGGTGACACTCCCGGCGGGGGAGCCACGTTCGTGTTGCGCCTTCCCCGGGGTGGTGGTGCCGTCCGCGCCGATCTTCCGGCCCCGGTGCGCGCGGGCGACGTCGTGATCCAACGAGAGGCCGCCGGATGACCCGCATCCTCGTCGCGGAGGACGAGCCCCGCATCTCCGCCTTCGTGGCACGCGGGCTCGAATCCGCCGGCTACCAGAGCGTCGTCGCCGACGACGGTGAAGCCGCGCTCGACATCGCGCTGTCGGGCGAGGTGGATCTCGTGCTGCTCGACGTCGGGCTGCCCACGATGGACGGCTTCGAGGTTCTGCGCCACCTCCGGGGGCAGGGGGCGTCGCTGCCCGTGATCATGCTCACCGCCCGCTCGAGCACCCGAGACACCGTCGACGGGCTCGACGCCGGTGCCAGCGATTACATCGCGAAGCCGTTCAAGTTCGACGAGCTGCTGGCCCGCGTGCGCTCACGCCTGCGCGACAACGTGCCGGCCCCGGCGGCAGGCCTTGCCCACCTCGACGTCTCGCTCGACGTGCGTACCCGCCGTGCCACCGTCTCGGGCCGAGAGGTCGATCTCAGCGCGCGCGAATTCGCGCTCGCCGAACAATTCCTCGGCCACCCGGGGCAGGTGCTGAGCCGCGAGCAGCTGCTGAGCAGCGTCTGGGGCATGGATTTCGACCCCGGTTCGAACGTCGTCGACGTGTACGTGCGATACCTGCGCGGCAAGTTCGGCCACGACCGCATCGCGACGGTGCGCGGAGCGGGTTACCGCTGGGAGTGAGCCCGCCCCGCAAGCATCCGCTTCACGCTCCGGCGCGGTTCAGCCCGGGTGGGTCATCGACAGCAGGTCGAGCTTCTCGTCGAGCTGCGCGAGGGTCAGCTCACCGCGATCGACGTAGCCGAGTTCGAGCACCGCCTCGCGCACGGTGACGCCGTTCGCGACCGCGTGCTTGGCGATCTTCGCCGCCGCCTCGTAGCCGATGAGCTTGTTGAGCGGGGTGACGATCGACGGAGACATGCCCGCGTAAGCGGCGGCGCGTTCGACGTTCGCCTCGAGACCGTCGATGGTCTTGTCGGCCAGCACGCGCATCGCGTTGGACAGCAGCCGGATCGATTCGAGCAGCGCCGTTCCCATCACGGGGATCGCGACGTTGAGCTCGAACGACCCCGAAGCGCCGGCCCACGCGACCGTCGCGTCGTTGCCGATGACGCGGGCGCAGACCATGAGCGTCGCTTCCGGCACGACCGGGTTGACCTTGCCGGGCATGATCGAGGAGCCGGGCTGCAGGTCGGGGATGTGCAGTTCGCCGAGACCGGTGTTCGGGCCCGAACCCATCCAGCGGATGTCGTTGTTGATCTTCGTCAGTGACACGGCGATGGTGCGGAGAGCTCCGGATGCTTCGACGAGGCCGTCGCGGTTCGCCTGCGCTTCGAAGTGGTCCTTCGCCTCGGTGATCGGCAACTCCGTCTCGGCTGCCAGCAGCTCGATGACCTTCTGCGGGAATCCGAGGGGGGTGTTGATGCCGGTACCGGTCGCGGTGCCGCCCAAGGGCACCTCGCCGACGCGGGGGATCACCGATTGCACCCGCTCGATGCCCAGGCGCATCTGGCGGGCGTAGCCGCCGAACTCCTGACCGAGGGTCACGGGGGTCGCGTCCATCAGGTGGGTGCGGCCCGACTTGACGACCGTCTTCCATGCCTCGGCCTTGGCCTCGAGGGCCACCGCGAGGTGGTCGAGCGCGGGGATGAGGTCGTCGATGAGGCCCTGGGTCACGGCGATGTGCACCGAGGTCGGGAAGACGTCGTTCGAGGACTGCGAGGCGTTGACGTGGTCGTTGGGATGAACGGGCGCGCCGAGGCGGGCCGTGGCGAGGGTGGCGAGCACCTCGTTCATGTTCATGTTCGAGGAGGTGCCGCTGCCGGTCTGGTACGTGTCGACGGGGAACTGGTCGTCGTAACGGCCGGTGATGACATCGTCGGCCGCCCCCGCGATCGCGTCGGCGATGGCGGCGTCGAGGGTGCCGAGGTCTTTGTTCGCGAGTGCCGCCGCCTTCTTGATGCGGGCGAGGGCCGCGATCTGCGATGACTCGAGGCCCGACCCGGAGATGGGGAAGTTCTCGACCGCGCGTTGGGTCTGCGCGGCGTAGAGCGCGTCTTTCGGGACGCGCACTTCCCCCATCGTGTCGTGTTCGATGCGGTACTCGGTGTCGGTCACGTCGTCGTCCTCCAGTTGCCGATTGTGCGGTGGTTCGAATGCTGTCAGGGGTGCGTGTCGCCGGCGTCGCCGACGATGACGTCGGGAACGACCAGTCCCTCGTCGAGCCGGTAGTTCGCCCCGACGATCGCCAGGCGGCCGGTGGCGACGGCATCGCTGATGAGTTCCGAGGAGTGCAGCAGCACGGCGACGGTGTCGCGCAGGTGCTCCCGGCCGACCTGCTCGGGGTCGATGGGTCCTTCGCCGTTCGCGCGGCGGACGCGGCGCACGGCCGGCACGATGGGGGCGATCTGGCGCCAGATGAGCGGCGGCAGATCGGGGGAGTCGGCGGCCGTGCTCTCGATCGCCGCACCCACGGCGCCGCAGGCGTCGTGACCGAGCACCACGATCAGGGCCACGTCGAGCACGCCGACGGCGTATTCGAGGCTGCCGACGACCGAGTCGGAGATGACCTGGCCGGCGTTGCGCACGACGAACAGGTCGCCGAGTCCTTCGTCGAAGATGATCTCGGCGGCGAGCCGTGAATCCGCGCACCCGAAGAGGGCGGCGCGAGGCGTCTGGCCCCCGGCGAGCTCGTGCCGGCGCTCGACGTCCTGGCGGGGGTGCTGCGGCTTCCCCGCGACGAACCGCTCGTTCCCGCGGCGCATCTCATCCCACACCTCACGCGGTGTGGAGCGCGCTTCGCTCACCGGGCTTCCTCGCGCAGCTCACGCACGCTGGCGCCCAGCGCATCGGCGGCACCCTGGATGACCTCGGACGACGATGACCCGTAGACGAGGATGCGGTCAGCGCCCGCTGCGGTGCCGAGGGCGTACGAGATGTTGCCGGAGTCGCCGGGGTTCGCGATCGAGTATTCGTCCCAGACGATGCCGTCGAGCGTGACCGTGGCGCTGCTGCCGGCACCGTTCAGCACCTCGACGGGCCACGATTCGCTCGCGTCGAAGCCCTGAGCGACGCGCAGGAACCCGGTCGCATCGTCGGGCGCGTAGGTGATCGTCCACGCGTCGGTGCTGCCCTCGAGCTGAGCACCGTTGACGCGCCACGAGTCGGGCAGGGGCGGGTCGATCACCGTGCGCTGCAGGCTGGTGGCCAGGGCGCTCGCCTCGGCGGACACGTCGATCGGCGGCCGCTCGGCGGGCTCGCCGCGCGGAACTCCCAGCACGACGACGAGGATCACCCCGACCGTGACGAGGACGGCGGCGAGGAGGTTCGTGAAGGTCTTGCTGGCGCGGTAGCGCTGAGAGAACTGCGCCTTGCGGGTGGCGGTCTCTTCCGGGGTCTCGGGACGGCCGAGCTCGGCGACGACGCGGGCCATCAGGACTCCCGGGCGGTGTCGGTCGCCGGGGCGGAGCGGGCGGCGTCGAGGCGCCGCTTGGCGCCCAACAACCACTCCTCGCACCGCGCGGCGAGCGCTTCACCGCGCTCCCAGAGGGCGAGGGATTCTTCGAGCGTCGGTGCGCCCTGTTCGAGCTCGGCGACGACGCGAACGAGCTCGTCGCGGGCCTGCTCGAACGAGAGGGTCGCGACGTCCGTGGAGGTATCCGGGGGCGACGCGGTCATACCCCCATCCTACGTCGATGCACCGACGCCGCCGCGGCGGCATTGCAGGGCTCGTCTGCCACGGGGAGGACCTTGGTGGAATATCACCGCGCGTGTGAGAGTGAGCGGGTGATCCGACGCCCGCGCGCCCTTCTTCTCGCCGTTCTCGCCGCCACGGCCGGTGTCGCCCTCGTCTCCTGTGCTCCGGCCGCCCAGCCCGCACCCAGCACCGAAGGGGGCGGGGCGGAGGCGACCATCACGGACTTCGTCGAGGCGCTGTCGGACGGGCGGCTGGCAGACGCGCTGGAGTTGAGCACCGCGGAGGCGTCCGACTTCGCGTGTCCCGCGATGGTTTCCAACGGGGCGGACATGGCGATGGCAGCCCCCGAAGTCATCGGCGTCGAGGAGCGCGGCGACCGCGCCACCGCCGAGGTGTCCTACAGCTCGCCCGACGAGCAGTCGGACACCTTCGATCTCGTCCGCGAAGAGGACGACTGGCGCGTCGAGCTGCCGGAGAGCTTCGAGATCGCGATCGGTTTCGATGCCCCGGTCGTCGCTGAGCTGGTCGTCGAGGAGGACTGTCGCATACCGGTGGAGGATGCGAAGGTCACGGTGCCGGCGTGGCCGGGTACGTACCGCATCGACATCGTCGACCCCACCGGTGTCCTGGATCGCTGGGAACAGATGATCTACAGCGTTCCCGGCGGTTCGGCGATCGGTCTCGACGTGGACCCCGCCTCCCTTCCCGCCGTTTCGGAGGGAGCTCTCTCGGTCGTGCAGGGCGAGGCAGCGTCGGTGCTCTCGGAGGCAATGGCCGATTGCGTCGCCGCCGGCTTCACGGGCGCACGCTGCCCCACGCAGCTCGCGGGTGCGACCGTCGCACCAGGGTCCGAGCCGGGAGGGCAATACTCGATCATCGATCGGGTGTGGACGGACGACGGGCGGCAGTGGCAGTTCGAGACGCGTTCAGACAGCGTCGAGGGCGCTACCGCGCCGATCGAGTTCCGCTATCAGGGCACGCTCGGTCGGACCTCGAACGGTGCGCTGAGCGCGCAGTTCACCTCTTAGTCGGCGTCGGACTCGGGGATCTCGCCGTCGGAGCGTGCGGCCACCGAGCCCCGCGCGACCGTGATGGTCATCCGGGTGCCGGCGGGGGCCTGTTCGGCGTCGCGCACGATGACGCCGTCCGCGAGGTGGGCGATCGCGTACCCGCGCTCGAGGGTGGCCACGGGGGAGAGGGCCCGCAGCGACGCGCGCAGCTCCATCGTGCGCCGACCACCGCTCTCGACGCGACGCTCGACGAGGTCGCGACCTCGGCTCACCAGCATCCAGATCTCCTGAGCGCGGGAGGTCAGTACCGAACCGGGGGCGCGGAGCGCCGGGCGCGAGCGCAACTGCTCGAGCTGGGCGACGTCGTGCTTCACCCGCTGCGACAGTCGTCCGACCAGTCGTGCCCGCAACTGCGCGACGAGTGCGCGCTGTTCGGAGACGTCGGGGACCACGCGTTTCGCGGCGTCGGTGGGGGTGGAGGCGCGAAGGTCGGCCACGTCGTCGAGCAGCGGGTGGTCGTTCTCGTGTCCGATCGCGCTGACGATGGGAGTGGATGCCGCCGCCACCGCGCGCAGCAGACGCTCGTCGCTGAATCCCAGCAGGGTCTGCGGGTCGCCGCCTCCGCGGGCGATCACGATGACGTCGATGTTCGGGTCTGCGTCGAGCGCCTTCAGGGCGGCGATCGTCTCGGGCACGCAGCGGTCACCCTGCACGGCCGCGTGCTTCGTGCGGATGTCGACGTGGGGCCAGCGCAGCTCGGCGTTGCGGTGCACGTCCTTCTCGGCGTCCGAGTTCTCGCCCGTGATCAACCCGATCATGTGGGGGAGGAAGGGCAGGGGCTTCTTGCGCGCGGCATCGAAAAGGCCCTCGGCGCGCAGCCGGGTGCGCAGCTGCTCGAGCTTCTCGAGCTGATCGCCGAGGCCGACGTGACGCATCGCCGAGACCGAGAAGCTGAAATCACCCGTGCGGGAGAAATAGTCCGCTTTCACGCAGGCGATGACGTGGTCGCCGACCTTGAGGTCGCGGGGGAGGCGCTGCAGCGTGCTCGACCAGATGCGCACCGATACCGTCGCGTCGGTGACGAGGTCTTTGATCCGTCCGAAGACGTTGCCGCCGCGCTGATTCCACGAGGTGATCTCGCCCTCGACCCACACCGAGCCCCAGTTCTCGATGAAACCCCGGATGGTGTCGTTCAGCCGCGCCACCGAGGTGGGCGCCTGCGCCGAGGAGTCCCGCGGTGGGACGGAGTCGGGCGGAGGCGCCTGACCGGGCACCGTCTCGGGCTCGAACGTGGTCATGGGCTCCGTGGATGTTCGTGGGGGTGAAGTATCGGCCGCTGTCCAGGGGGCACCCCCGTAGAATCGAGGGGTGAGCACTCCTGTCGTACAGCTTCCCGTGCCCCGCATGCCGAGGCGTAGCGGGCGGCTCCAGGATATCCCGGTGCGGGGACAGAAGAAGGTGCTGCTCGCCGCTCCCCGTGGTTACTGCGCGGGCGTGGATCGCGCCGTGATCGCCGTCGAGAAGGCGCTCGAGCGCTTCGGCTCGCCCGTCTACGTTCGCAAACAGATCGTGCACAACATCCACGTCGTCACCGAGCTCGAGGCCAAGGGCGCCGTCTTCGTCGACGAGGTCGACGAAGTGCCGCCGGGCGCCCACATCGTCTTCAGCGCCCACGGTGTCTCGCCGGCCGTCGTCAACGCCGCGGCCGATCGGGGCCTGCAGGCGATCGACGCGACCTGCCCCCTGGTCACCAAGGTGCACCGCGAGGCCGTGCGTTTCGCGCGCGACGACTTCGAGATCCTGCTCATCGGTCACGAGGGGCACGAAGAGGTCGAAGGCACCGCGGGTGAGGCGCCCGAGAACACCACCGTCGTCAACTCGCCGGAGCACGCCGACCTCATCGAGGTGCGCGACCCGTCGAAGGTCGTCTGGCTCTCGCAGACCACGCTGTCGGTCGACGAGACGATGGAGACCGTGCGTCGGTTGCGCGCCCGGTTCCCCCAGCTGCAGGATCCGCCTTCGGATGACATCTGCTACGCCACCCAGAACCGCCAGGTGGCGATCAAGAAGGTGGCCGTCGGCGCCGACCTCGTGATCGTCGTGGGATCGGCCAACTCCTCCAACAGCGTGCGCCTCGTCGAGGTGGCCCTCGAGCACGGCGCGAAGGCCGCCTACCGGGTGGACTACGTCGAAGAGGTCAAGCAGGAATGGCTCGACGGTGTCGAGACCGTCGGCGTCACCAGCGGCGCCTCGGTGCCCGAGGTGCTCGTGGACGAGGTGCTGGCCGAGCTCGCGAACGCCGGCTACCGCGACGTCGAAGAGGTGCGCACGGCCGAGGAGGACCTGCAGTTCTCGCTCCCCAAGGAACTGCGGACGGATGCTGCGGGCCGCCGCGACGTTCGCGCCCTCGGCGGCCGGGGCCGCGCGTGAGCGACGCCGGCTCATCGTCGGACGAGAATTCCCGCGCGGACGCGCGTCCGCGCCCCCAGTACGGCGAGTACGCGACGCCGGAGGAGCAGCGCGCGCGCATCGCTCAGCCCAACGCCACCGACGCTCTGAGCGCGGGCGAGTCGCTCGACCTGCCCGCTGACGCCGGCCCTGCTTTCGGTACCCGCGGTCCGGTCGCCGCCTCGGCGCAGGACAGCGCCGAGCAACAGGCCTCGACGCCGTCGCGGCCGAGTGGTGCGCCGATCTCGGGTCCGCGCACCCGGGGGCAGCTCATCGACAGCGTCATCACGGTCTTCCTCCTCACCTACGGGCTCATCAACCTGCTGGGCACCGTGCCGATGCTGCTCATGTTCGAGCAGTTCGCCGATTCCGCCCTCGAGATGTGGGGGTCGAACGAGTCGTTCAGCAACCTGGCCACAGGGCGGCTGTGGGGCACGGTGGCCGCCATCGTGCTGGTCGTCGGATGGCTGCTCACGGCGTTCTTCGCGTGGCGGCGTCTCCGTCGGCGAAAGCTCGCGTTCTGGGTGCCGCTGGTCGGTGCGGCCGTCACCCTGGTGCTGATCACCGTGTGCGTCACCATTCCGCTGGTCGGCGACCCCGCGTTCGCCCAGCTCTTCCCGCAGATGGCGGGCTGAGGCGCAGCATCCGATCATCCGCCCGCAATGTGGCCGGAACGAGCGGGCCGTAGGATCGCGGGATGCCTCGCCTGATCGCCGTGTGTGCCGTCCACGAACTGCGTCGTGATTCCGGTTCGGTGGGGGTGACCGCGATCGACAAACGCGCCCTCGAGGGGGCCGTGCGCGTCGGGCCGTTCGGGGTGCGCGGCGACGTGCAGGCGAGCCGCAAGTATCACGGCGGCCACGACAAGGCGCTCTATGCGTACGCGCAGGAGGACGCGCAGTTCTGGGAGGGCGAGTTGGGTCGCTCGCTCGCTCCCGGATGGTTCGGCGAGAACCTCCGGGTGGAGGGCCTCGACGTCAACGCCGCGCACATCGGCGACATCTGGCAGATCGGCGACACCGTGCGGGTGGAGGTCACCGAGCCCCGCACCCCGTGCGCGACGTTCGCGCGGTGGGTCGGCGCGCCGCACGAGCGCGGTTGGGTCAAGCGTTTCGACGCGGAGCGGCGCCTCGGGCCGTACCTGCGCGTGCGCCGAGCCGGCAGCATCCAAGCCGGCGACGAGATCACCGTCGTACCCGCCCCCGCCGGCGCGCCCCGCCTGCTCGACGGCTACCGCAGCCCGCGCTGACGGGGCTTGAACGCCGAAACCCGATTCCCCCGACGAAACCCCGACATTCTGCAGAGGTTTCGCCGCGGAGATCGGGTCTCGCGGTCACGGGGCGGTTCTAGGCGCCGAGCGACTTGCCGTACGAGCCGAGCTGCTTCGTGGCCTCGACCACGCGAGCGGCCATTCCGGACTCGGCCACCTTGCCCCAGGCGCGGGGGTCGTAGACCTTCTTGTTGCCGACCTCGCCGTCGATCTTGAGCACGCCGTCGTAGTTGGAGAACATGTAGCCGGCGACCGAGCGGGTGAAGGCGTACTGCGTGTCGGTGTCGATGTTCATCTTCACGACGCCGTTCGACACGGCCGTCGCGATCTCGGCGTCGCTCGATCCGCTGCCGCCGTGGAAGACGAGGTCCAGCGGCTTGGGCGCGGTGTGGAAGCGCTCGGCGATGCCGGCCTGGATCTCACCGAGCAGCTCGGGGCGCAGCTTCACGCCGCCCGGCTTGTAGACGCCGTGCACGTTGCCGAAGGTGAGGGCGGCGATGTAGCGGCCCTGGTCGCCGAGGCCGAGGGCTTCGACGGCCTTCGTCACATCGGCCACGGTCGTGTACAGGGCCTCGTTCGAGCCCTCGTGCTGCACGCCGTCCTCTTCGCCGCCGACGACGCCGATCTCGATCTCGAGGATGGCGTGGATGGCCTTGAGGCGGGGGAGCAGCTCCTGGGCGATCGCGATGTTCTCATCGAGCGGCACGGCAGAGCCGTCCCACATGTGCGACTGGAAGATCGGGTTGCGCCCGGCGCGCACTTCTTCTTCGGATGCTTCGATCAGCGGCAGCACGAAGCCGGGAAGCGCGTCTTTCGGGCAGTGGTCGGTGTGCAGCGCGACGGTGATCGGGTAGCTCTTGGCCACCTCGGTCGCGAATTTCGCGAAGGCGAGCGCGCCGGTCGCGCGTGCCTTGACGCTCTGTCCGGCGAAGTAGTCGGCGCCACCGGTGGTGACCTGGATGATGCCGTCGGAGCCGGCCTCGGTCAGCCCCTGGAGGACGGCGTTGATCGACTGCGAGCTCGAGACGTTGATCGCGGGGTAGGCGAAGCCGCCGGCCTTCGCGCGGTCCAGCATGTCGGCGTATTGCTCGGGTGTGGCGACGGGCATGTTCGGACTCCTTGGTCGAGGCGTAGATCGTTGCCAGCCTAGCGAAGCGGTCTGTCGTCCACCGATCGCCGGGGCGGGATGCCGTCCGGTTAAGAATCGGCAATCCTTCGGCCGAGGGCGCACTCTCACCCCGGTGGTCGGGAGGGCCCGCGGATAGGCTGGCGGCATGCCGACCCTCACGCCCGACCTCACCCCCCTCCACCCCGACCGCAACCTCGCGTTGGAGCTGGTGCGTGCGACCGAGGCAGCATCCATCCGGGCCGTCCCCTTCATCGGCCGCGGCGACAAGTTGGCCGCCGATGGCGCCGCCGTCGACGCGATGCGGGCGTTCTTCACCACCGTCGACTTCGACGGCACGATCGTGATCGGCGAGGGCGAGAAGGACGAAGCCCCCATGCTCTACAACGGCGAGCGCGTCGGCAGCGGCCGCGGCCCGAAGTGCGACGTCGCCGTCGATCCGATCGACGGCACCTCGCTCACCGCCGCCGGGCGCCAGAACGCGCTCTCGGTCATCGCCGTCTCCGATGCGGGCACGATGCTCGACGCCTCGACGGTGTTCTACATGGACAAGCTCGTCACGGGCCCCGCCGGCGTCGGGGTCGTCGACATCCGCCTCCCCATCGGCGAGAACATCCGCCTGCTCGCAGAAGCGCTGGGCAAGCCCATCGACGAGATCGTGGTGTCGGTGTTGAACCGCCCCCGTCACGAGCAGCTGATCGCGGACATCCGCGAGGCCGGCGCCGGTACCCGACTGATGAGCGACGGCGATGTTGCCGGGGGCATCAATGCCGCCCGGCACAACGCGCGCACCGACATGTGCGTCGGCGTCGGCGGCAGCCCCGAAGGCATCGTCACCGCCTGCGCCATCAAGGCGTTGGGCGGGCACATCCAGGGGATCCTCCGCCCGGGCACCGACGCCGAGAAGCAGCGCGGGCTCGACGCGGGGCTGAAGTTCGATGACTTCGTCTACGAGGCCGACGACCTCGTCAAGGGCAAGAACACGATCTTCGTGGCCACGGGAGTGACTGACGGTCAGCTCGTCGCCGGTGTGCGCCGCGAGGGCGGCTACATCTACACCGAGAGCGTCGTGCTGCGCGGCAACTCGGGCACCCTGCGCCGCATCACGTCGGAGCACCTCACCTCGAAGTGGCTCTGAGCGTCGGCATCGCCAGGCTGTGAAGCCGGTGGGGCTTTGCGGTCGTGATCGAGTCGTGACGCTCTGCGCGCCCGGTGTCTGAGAAGATCATTAGCGTGTCAACGGCGACGCGTCCGAAGTCTTGAGACACGTGAGGGAAGTGGACATGTCCGCTCAGTCGAGTCCGTCAGCGCCGCAGACCGGTGCTCAGGCGGTCATCGCCGACGCCGTCGCTCATGCCGCCGCTGTCGAACCGATCGATCCGGCGCGCCGCCCCGACGTGCTGTTCCGGGTTCGCCGCGAAGAGGGCCACCAGCCCAGCGTGTGGTGGATGATCGGCGCCTTCGTCGGTGTCTCGGCCGCCGTCATCGTGCTGCTGAGCTTCGTGCCCGGCGGCGCCTGAGCGCTCCGCCCTACAGTCGGCCGCGTACCTCTCCCAGGTCGGCCGTCGTGATCTCGGCGTCTCCGAGCAGCTCGGATGCTGTCCACCGCCGCGTGTTCTTCTCGATCGCGGGCGGCGCCACGGCGGCCTCGAGGCGGGTGTCGTCGATGCCGGGGAACTTCCGCGCCGTGACGAGCACCCGCGACTCGAGGGAACCGGCGAACTTGTTGTAGCTGTCGACGGTGCGCTCGATCGCCCGGCGCAGGTCGTCGGCGTGGCCGGCCATCGTGCCGATCCGTTCGTACAGCTCGGTGCCGAGCGCGAAGAGCTGGCGGGCTTCCTGGGAGACGTCCTGCTGCGTCCACGTGTAGGCGACGGTCTTGAGCACGGCCCACAGGTTGACGGGGGAGGCCAGGGCCACCCGCTTGCCGAAGGCGTAATCGAGCAGCGAGGGATCCTCTTCGAGCGCCGCTGCCAGAAGTGACTCGCTGGGGATGAAGCAGACGACGAACTCGGGGCTCGAGCTCAGCCCGCTCCAGTACGACTTCTTCGCGAGGGCGTCGACGTGCGCCCGCACGGCGCGGGTGTGTCGCTCGAGCAGGCTCTTGCGGCGTGCGCCCTCTTCGCCGATCGCGGTGAGCGGGATCGCACTCGCTTCGAGGTAGGCGTCGAGCGGCACCTTGGCGTCGACGGCCAGCGCCTTGTCGCCGGGGAGGCGCACGATCAGGTCGGGCCGGCCGGTGCCGTCGTCGGTGCTGATCGTGGTCTGCGTGTCGAAGTCGACGTAACGCGTGAGGCCCGCGGCCTCGACGACGCGGCGCAGCTGGGTCTCGCCCCAGACGCCTCGGGTGCTGCCCGAGCGCATCGCGGAGGCGAGGGCCTCGGTCGTCGCGCGCAACGCCTCGTCGGACTCGTGCGAACGGCGCAGCTGCTCGCTGAGCGTGCCGAACTGCAGCCCGCGTTCGCGTTCGAGCTCGGCGACCTTGAACTGCATCGCGTCGAGCGACTCGCGCACCGGCGCGAGCGCGCGCAGCACGGTCTGTTCGCGCCGCTCGCGTTCTTCACGGGCGGCTTGATCGGCACGCGACTGACCGGCCAGCTCGCGATACAGCAGCTGCTGGTGATCGAGCTGCGCCTGCACCCCCAGACGCGCCGCGTCGGCAGCCGCGAGGCGTGCGGCGAGATCGGAACGTTCGCGCACCGCCCGCGCTTCGGCCCGAGTGCCGCCCACGCCGAATCCCACCAGCAGCCCGACGGCGAGGCATCCGATGACCGTCAGCGCGAGAGCGAAAGCATCCATTCCGTCAGCCTGCCGGGAGGTTCCGACATCGCGTCACGCCACGCCCGCGGGCGTGTGTCTCAGGCGACAGCGGCGAGAGCGCGGTCGGACGGATCGGCGACCGCGATCTGCGACACCCGGATGCCGACCGCGTCGGCAAGGGAGGCGAGATCGCGAGCTCCCACGCGGCGGGCGGCGTCGATGATGATGTGCGCGCACGCGAGCGAGTCAGCCACCGCGTCGTGGTGGGCGAAGTCGGTGAATCCGGCCTCGGCCGCGACGAACGGCAGCCGGTAGGAGGGCAGCTCGTAGACCTTGCGGGCGAGTTGCACGCTGCAGAGGTAGCGGAACGGCGGGCAGAGGTCTCCGGTCGCTTCGCACGCCCGTCGGAGCACGGCCATGTCGAATCCGGCGTTGTGGGCGACGAGCACATCGGCGCCGGCGAACGCGGCGAGAGCGTCGAGCTGCGCCGACCAGCCCAGGGCGTCGGCAACGTCGGCCGGCCGGATGCCGTGGATGCCGATGTTGAAGTCGACGAAGCGGTCGTGTCCGGGCGGCGGTTTGATCAGCCAGCCTGCGGTGGCCACCACGCGGCCGTCCCGCACGCGGGTGAGGCCGACCGAGCACGCCGAGGCGTTGGAGGAGTTCGCCGTTTCGAAGTCGATCGCGGTGAAGTCCAGGGTCACGGTTTCAGGGTCGCCTGCCCCGGCGCCGGTCAGGGGGAGGCGCGCCGTCGCGAACACAACTCCTCCGATCCGGTCGCCCCACCGGCCCCTGGCTCCGGATTGCCGGATCTCGAAGACGAAATGGAGGAGTTGTGTCTGGCTCGCCGGTGCGGATACGCCTCCCCGGGGCCCGCTGTTCGCCCGGCCCCGCTGATCTGTCAGGCGCGCCGTCGCGGACACAACTCCTCCCATCCGGTGGCCCAGAGGCCCCCCGACCCAGATCTGCTGCCATCGGCGTGCGAGAAGGAGGAGTTGTGTCCGGCCCGGCGGCGCGACAGGCTCGGCACATGGCGGAGCGCGAAGAGATGGCACGGGTTTTCGGCACGGCGGCGGCGACCTACGAGGCGGGGCGGCCCGATTACCCGCGGGAAGCGGTCGAGTGGATGCTGCAGCCCGCCCGCACGGCGGACCGGGCCCCGCGCGTGGCCGACGTGGGCGCGGGCACCGGCAAGCTCACCCGCGTCGCCGCCGACCTCGGGGCCGAGATCGTGGCGGTCGACCCCGATGCGCAGATGCTCGAGACGTTCCGCCTCCACGTGCCCGGGGTGCCGACCTTCGTGGGCACGGCCGAGCAGCTGCCCCTGCCCGACTGCTCGCTCGACGCGATCATCGTCGGCCAGGCCTGGCACTGGGTGCAGCCCGACGCGGCCTCCGCCGAGATCGCTCGGGTGCTGCGGCCCGGCGGCGTGCTCGGGCTGATCTGGAACATCCGCGACGAGCACATCGCCTGGGTGAAGCGGCTCACCGAGGTGATGTCGCTCAGCAACGCCGAGCGGATGCTCGCCGAGGGTGCCCCGCCCGTGTCCGCGCCCTTCGCGGCGGGGGAGCACCGCACGTGGCACTGGAGCCGGCCGATGACGCGCGACACCCTCTTCGCGATGGCGCATTCGCGCAGCTATGTGCTCACCGCGACGCCCGAAGAACGCGAACGCATCGACCTCGAGCTCGGCCGGTTGTGCGATGACATCGGCGCCGTCGGGGAAGCAACGGTCGACCTTCCCTACGCGACCGAGGCGTTCCGCTTCGTTCGGCCCTGAGCCCGCCCGCGACCGCCGCGCGGGGATGCGCCAGCATCCGCCCGCCTAGACTTGGGGCTCGTGGCTCTTACCATCGCAATCGTAGGACTGCCCAATGTCGGCAAGTCCACCCTGTTCAACGCTCTGACCAAGAGCTCGGTTCTCGCGGCGAATTACCCGTTCGCCACGATCGAGCCGAACGTCGGCGTCGTGAACCTTCCCGACCCCCGGCTCGACCAGCTCGCCGAGGTGTTCTCGAGCGAGCGCATCGTGCCGGCCGCGGTGTCGTTCGTCGACATCGCCGGCATCGTGCGCGGCGCCAGCGAGGGAGAGGGGCTCGGCAACCAGTTCCTCGCGAACATCCGTGAAGCCGACGCGATCGCTCAGGTGGTGCGCGGCTTCGCCGATGACGACGTCGTGCACGTCGACGGCGCGGTCGACCCGAAGAACGACATGGAGACGATCAACGCGGAGCTGCAGCTCGCCGACCTCCAGACGCTCGAGAAGGCGATCACGCGCTACGAGAAAGAGGTCAAGGGCAAGAAGATCGACCCCTCGGTGCTCGAGACGGCCGTTGCCGCGCGGGATGAGCTGCAGCGCGGCGAGCTGCTGTCGGCGTCGGGAATCGACATCGCGCCCATCCGCGAGCTCGGCCTGCTGACCGCGAAGCCCTTCATCTTCGTGTTCAACGTCGACGAGGCAGTGTTGACGGATGCTGCGCGCAAGTCCGAACTCGCGGCGCTCGTCGCCCCGGTGCAGGCCGTCTTCCTCGACGCGAAGATCGAGTCGGAACTGATCGACCTCGAGCCCGAGGACGCGGCGGAGCTGCTCGCCTCGACCGGGCAGGAAGAGTCGGGTCTCCACCAGCTCGCCCGCATCGGCTTCGACACGCTCGGCCTGCAGACCTACCTCACCGCCGGCCCGAAAGAGGCGCGCGCGTGGACGATCGGCAAGGGCTGGAAGGCCCCGCAAGCAGCCGGCGTCATCCACACCGACTTCGAGAAGGGCTTCATCAAGGCCGAGGTCATCTCGTTCGCCGACCTCATCGCCACCGGCTCGGTCGTCGAGGCCCGCGCGAAGGGCAAGGCCCGCCTCGAGGGCAAGGACTACGTCATGCAGGACGGCGACGTCGTGGAGTTCCGCTTCAACAACTGAGTGGCGTGTGCGCGCGACAGGCCGAGACCGCTGCGCAGGCGGACGACGAACCCCGTGTGTAGGCTGACGACCAGTCCGGGGGGAGACGCGCATGACGATCGAGGTCGATACATCCATTGTTCGAGGTGGCGGTGAGACGTCTGGAGAGCTCGCTTCCGATGTGAATCGCGCTCTGGAGTACTTCGATTCCCACATCGACACGTCGCAGTCGTGGGTAGCCGGCGCAATGATGGACTGGCTCCTCGCCGAGCACAGTTCATTCGCGGCCAATGTCGAGTCGGGGCTCCTGCGCTCCAAGGCGCTGATGGTCGCCACTCAGGGTGCGTTGGATGACGTCGCGCAGCGCTTCGACGACACCGAGAACGACGCCCAGGTAGATGTCCGCGACCTCTTCCGCGACCTCGACCCCACGGCAGCGACGGCGCCGATCACCACCAGCACCGGTCGTCAGAGCCTCGCGTTCGCTTCCCCCGTCGGCGCGCTGGTGGCGCCCGAATCGTCGCTGGCTGACCCGGCCTTCCAGGTCGTGTGGGACGTCATCAATTGGCCCGACTACCTTTCCTTGTCCTACTGGGCGCGCGAGATCATCAACGGCGTGATCCAGCTGATCCAACCGGGGTGGACCGGGGGACAGGATGTGTTCGAATTCCTCGCGCAGAAGATCAGCGGCGACTGGGACAAAGTGGCGCTCGCGGGCAGCGCCTTCGGTCACGTCGGGGAGTTCTTCGAGGAGCTCTCCGCAGCTCTTCAGAACCTTTCCGTGGACATCTTTGCCACCTGGTCGAGCGGGGAGGGTGCAGACCGTGCCGGTGAGTACTTCGCGGAGCTCGTGGCTGCGTTCGCGGCCCAGCCCGAGGTGTACGGCGACCTTGAGACGAAATACACCAACGCGGCGTGGGCCGCCTTCGGGGCGTGTCAGGCCATGCTCTCGGCGATCGACACCCTCGTGGATGCGGTCATCGCCGCGGCGATGGGAGTGTCCTCGGTCGCCGAGGCGATCGCCGCACTCTTCACCCTCGGGGGTATGGCTCCGGCCGCCATCGTCTCGGCGGTGATCGCGGCGGTGGAGGCGTTCTCCGCCGCGTGGGGCATGATGATGACCGCGACCTCGGTGGCGATCGCGGCAGGAGCGACCGTCGGCTCCGCGACCACCACCATCGAGTTCGTCCCGCTTCCGGAGGCCTGACGTGGACCGACCTGACGTGTCTGCTGCGCTGCTGCGCACCACGGGCGACGACTTCGCCCAGAAACTGCGGGCGAGGCTCATCGAGGCTGCCGACGCGACGGACGAGGAGGCGTACGCCAGCCGACTACGCCTCGTCGCGAGCGGGAAACGACCGCTGCGGACCCTGCTCGCGGATCCGAAATGGCGAGAGGCTTTCGGGTCTCAGATGCAGCTCCTCGCGGAGCCGCCCGCGCTCGACGAGAAGCAACGTCGCGCGCTCGACGACGCCGTAGACCAGGCGCGTCAGCATGCGGCGCGCCCGTCGCAAGACCAGGTGGCCTCGGACGCCGCCGATGTCATGCGCCGCGCGATCGTCGCCAAGGAAGCCATTGACGAGGAGAAACTCAACGGCTGGACATACGTCCACGACGCCGGTGAGGGTCCCGAGGGCTCTGCTGCGGGCGATCGATGACCTCCGATGCGACGGTCGTCGTGCGCTACGGTGAGGCCAGCCGAGCGGCCGTCGAGCAGACCCTCCGAAGCCTCGTGCGCAAGCAAGGCATTCTGCTGCTGATCCTCGGGGTGCTTTTCGGAGTCCTCGTGCTCGTGCCGCTCGTTGCCGCGGCAACCGCCGTGGACGGTGTCGACGCGGCCTTCTTCCTCGGCGCGATCGTGCTGCTCGTGGTTCCCGTGGCACTCGGCGCGCTGGGAGTGCGGCAACTCCGGCGCCAGCCGCGCGTGCCCGAGGTCGCGGTCACGATCACCCCCGCCGCCGTGCTCTTTCCTGCCCTTGACCGGCCGTCGGCGTTGGCGCCCCGGATACGTGCCGAGGAGTGGACCCGGGAGGGGACGAGCGCCGAGATCCTCCCCGCGTCTGGTCTGCAGGCAGCACGCGTGGAGTTCACTCGCCAGGACGGAGGCAAGCGGCGCCGGCGTTCTATTGCCACCGGAAACCTCGATGTCGACGCCCGGGTCATCGTCGATGCGCTGAGGAGCCCGCACACCTCTTAGCGCAACGGGTGGACTTCCGCTTCGACAACGGACAACCGGTTGACGGATGGTGACGCCGGCGCGTCAGTGGGACTGGTGGTAGGCGTCTCGCACTTCTTGCTGGATGACACCGCGGGGAGCGACCGTGAAGCCGTTCTCCGCCGCCCACTCGCGAATGAGCTTGTTCTGCGCCCGCGCGTTGCCATCGACGCCTGAAGTGGGCCGCCCCTTCGAGCGGTTCTTCGGCCCTCGGGCGTCCATGTACGGCTTGAGGAAGTCCTCGAACTTCTTCGCACTCTCGCGGCTGACGTCCACCTCGTAGTCCAGGCCGTCGTAGGTGAACTGGATGTTCACGGCGTCATCCGAGGACAGCGTCTCGCCGGTCAGGTCGTCGGTGATGTCGAAAATGGTTCGTGGGATACGGGTCATGAATGAAGGATAGGGGAGCCTCGCAACCGCCTGGCAGGCCCGCTGGCGACCCCCACAACGAGGACTCCGGCGCACCAGGCAGGATGGAGGGATGACTGCAACGCTCGTCGCCCGAGGACTCGCGGGTGGCCACGGCCACCGCACGCTCTTCGAAGGGCTCGACCTCACCCTCGCTCCGGGCGACGTCGTCGGCGTCGTGGGCGCGAACGGAGCGGGCAAGTCCACACTGCTGCGCCTGCTCGCCGGTGTCGACCAGCCGCAGGCCGGCGCGATCACGCTGTCACCCGCCGACGCGTTCGTCGGCTGGCTGCCCCAAGAACACGAACGCGTCCCCGGCGAGAGCGTTGCGGCGTACATCGCTCGGCGCACGGGCTGCGCCCAGGCCACCGAGGACATGAACGCGGCGGCGGCAGCGCTCGCCACGCCGCCCGAGACAGGCGGCCTCGACCCGGCCGATACCTACTCATGGGCGTTGGACCGGTGGCTGGCGAGCGGTGCGGCCGACCTCGAGGAGCGCATCCCGGCGGTGCTCGCCGACCTCGGTCTCGATCTTGGTAGCGCTCCGACCGAGACGTCGATGACCTCCCTCTCCGGCGGCCAGGCCGCCCGGGTCGGCCTGGCCGCGCTGCTGTTGTCGCGCTTCGACATCGCTCTGCTCGACGAGCCGACCAACGACCTCGACCTCGACGGCCTCGAGCGGCTCGAGGCGTTCGTCCGCGGCCTCCGCGGCGGGGTGGCGCTGGTGAGCCACGACCGTGAGTTCCTGGCGCGCTCGGTGACGAGGGTGCTGGAGCTCGATCTGGCGCAGAACTCCCACCGCATCTTCGGCGGCGGCTACGACGCCTACCTCGAGGAGCGGGCAACGGTGCGCCGTCACGCGCGCGAGCAGTACGACGAGTTCGCCGAGAAAAAGGCCGACCTCGTCTCGCGGGCGCGCACGCAGCGGGAGTGGTCGAGCCAGGGCGTGCGCAACGCCATGAAGAAGTCGCCCGACAACGACAAGATCCGCCGGAAGGCTGCGACGGAGTCCAGCGAGAAGCAAGCGCAGAAGGTGCGCCAGATGGAGAGTCGCATCGCGCGGCTCGACGAGGTCGACGAGCCGCGGAAGGAGTGGCAGCTCGAGTTCACGATCGGCGCCGCACCCCGCTCGAGCTCGGTCGTGGCCACCCTGAGCTCCGCGGTGCTGACCCAGGGCACGTTCACCCTCGGTCCGCTGTCGCTGCAGGTGAACGCGGGCGAGCGCATCGGAATCACCGGGCCGAACGGTGCCGGCAAGTCGACGCTGCTGCGCGCGCTGCTGGGGCGGCAGGCTCCCACCGAGGGGTCGGCGAGCCTCGGGGCCAACGTGCAGATCGGCGAGATCGACCAGGCCCGCTCACTTTTCGTGGGGGCAGGGTCCTTGGCTGCGACGTTCGAGACGCTCGCGCCCGACCTGTCTCCCGCCGAGGTGCGCACCCTGCTCGCCAAGTTCGGCCTGAAGGCAGACCACGTCAACCGCCCGGTCGACGAGCTGTCACCGGGGGAGCGAACCCGCGCGGGCCTCGCCCTGCTGCAGGCGCGCGGGGTGAACGTTCTCGTGCTCGACGAACCGACGAACCACCTCGACCTGGCCGCGATCGAGCAGCTGGAGCAGGCCCTCGACTCCTACGAGGGCACCCTGCTGCTGGTGACACATGACAGGCGGATGCTGGAGGCCGTGCACACCGACCGCCACTGGCAAGTGGACGCCGGGCAGGTCAGCGAGCTGTGACGCTCAGCGCCCCTGGCGCTTCTTGTACGGCTTCGGCTGGCCTTTGACCACCGGGGCGCGTCCCTTGCCCTTCGAAGCCTTGGCCTTGCCGCCCGCGGGAACCGCCGGCTTCGTCTCCGCTGCGGGTGCGTCGGCGATCTGCTGCCGTGCTTCCTCCAGCAGAAGCTCCCCGGCCGGGCTGAGCGCCGTCTTCCCTTCGACGCGGGTGAAGAGCGGATGCCCGACCTCGGCCTCCAGTTTGTCCATCGACGAGTACAACGACGGCAGCGGGATCTGCAGAGCGATCGCCGCGCGCGGGAAGTGCAGCTCTTCAGCGACCGCGACGAAGCGGGAAAGCAGCGTGATGTTCACACCTCGATCATCTCAGTTGCCCGGCGGTGCCGTCTGTGCGAGGACACAGGCGGCCGGGACGTCCGAGAGAATGGGTCCATGACTACGAGCACGTCCCAGACCTTCGAGCCCGACGGCCGCGCCATCCCGTTCAGCGAGGAGGGAGAGGGTCCGCTCGTCGTGTTGCTTCCGGCACGCGGCTTGAGCATCGCCTCGCTCGGCACGCTCTCCCACGTACTGGAGGAGGAAGGGTTCCGCATCCTCCGCGTCGGCTACCGCCGCCCGGTCGCCGATGCCGCGCTCACGATGCACGATCTGGCGCAGGACGTGGTCGACCTCCTCACCGAGCTGAATGTCTCCACGACGTGGGTGGGTGGCCACGCGTTCGGCGGGGCGGTCGCCCGCACCGTGGCCCTCGATCACCCCGACCGTGTCGAGGGATTGGTGCTGTTGGGCGTCGAGGGTGCCGAGCCGGTCGACGAGACGGCGGCTCGCGCCCTGCAGTCGGCGCTCTCGGATGTCGACGAGACCGCGAGCGACGAGGTGATTCGCCTGGTCGCCGGCCCCTCCGTCGACCCGGGCTTCGCGCGGCGGGCACTCTCGCGCAACCGCGACCTCGCGGTCGAGCCGATGTTGAGCGCAGCGCTCGCAGCCACCCCCGGGGCGGAGTGGTCGTCCCTCGCGCCGCGGATCCCGGTCGCCATCATCCAGGGATCCGACGATGCCATCGCCGTCCCCGCCAACGGTGAGCGGCTTCGGGCGTCCGCCCCGGAACGGGCGAGCCTCGCCACCATCGCGGGCGGCGGGTACCTCTTCGTCCTGACCCACCCGGGTGAGATCGGCGCCGAGATCGAGGACTACCTCGGCTGGGATTGACCGCCACGTGAAAGACTGCGCCGGTGACCGACATCGAGATGGCGGCGATCGCGGGGGGAGAGGTCACCCTCCACGATGCCCGGCAGAAGCAGCGGTGGGCTGTCGCGCTCGAATCCTTCGAGATCGGCGTCTTCGCCATCACGCAGCAGCAGGCAGCAGAGCTCATCGGCGGGTCCGCTCCGCATCCGCTTCGTCCTGTTGTGGAGGTGAGTTGGCTGCGCGCCGTCCGATTGTGCAATGCCGCGTCGGAATGGGAGGGGCTTGATCCCGCCTACACCTTCGACGGGGAAGCGGTCAGCTGGCACGTCGACTCCGACGGCTATCGCCTGCCGACCGAGGCGGAATGGGAGCTCGCCTGTCGCGCAGGTTCGACGGGCCCTCACTACGGGCCGCTCGCGGACGTCGCCTGGACCAGTGCCGACGGGGTGTCGTCTCCGCAGGACGTCGGCCTGAAGCTGCCCAATCTCAACGGACTGTTCGACACGCTCGGCAACGCCTGGGAGTGGTGCTGGGACTTTCTCGACCCGGCGCGTTACGACGAGGACCGAGTGTTCCGCGGTGGTGGCTTCGCCGACGACGCCTGGAGCGTGCGAGCTTCTACCCGGCGCGGGGGTGCGCCGCGCATGAGCCATGATGACGTCGGCGTCCGCGTCGCGCGCGGGGGTTTTGACGCGGTCGACGCCGCACAAGGCTGGTCGGCGCGCGCCGACCTTCACCGCGCGACGATCGAGGGTCCGCGGCCGTTGGGCTGGACGCCGCGTCGGGCATCCGACGCATGAGCGAGGTCACCAGTATCGAGCTGCTCCTCGATCCGGCGACCGAGGCTGCCGTCCGAGCGGAATGGGAGGCGCTCGCCGCGGCGGGGCTGTCGAGCATGGCCGCCCACACCTCGGAAAGCAACCGGCCGCACATCACCCTCCTCGCTCGCAACGGACCCGTCGAGATCGGTGGGGGGATCGGAAAGCGGATGCTTCCTCTCCCCATCACGCTCGGCGCCCCCGTGCTTTTCGGGTCGGGTGAGCGGAGGGTGCTCGCCCGGAGCGTGATCCCGTCCGCCCGACTGCTCGCGCTGCACGCGGAGGTGCATTCGTCGGTGGGCGACGGCGTCGACCTCCCTCATACCGCGCCGGAGGAGTGGATGCCGCACGTCACACTCGCCCGCAGGGCGCGATCGGAGTCGCTCCCGACCGCCCTTGCCTTGATCGGTCAAGAGCTCCACGGATTCGCGCTGGGATTGCGTCGCTGGGACGCTGTGGCGCGGACCGTGACCGATCTCGGGTGAGGCGGAAGGATCGCCCGGTCAGCGGCATATTCCGATTTTGGAATGCCTGGGCTGTGACGTGTGGCGGCCGCTCGATTGGCGATTTACCGGGGGAAATCTTGCGCTTTTCTTGTCCCCCTTTTGGTGGACAAGCCACGCAAACGTGGCAAGCTCTACAGCGTCGAACGGCTCCTCGCCGCCAGCACATGGATGGCCCCTCCATGGTGGTGAGGAGCCGTTCTGATGTTAAGCGCCGCGGCCCCGCTCGGGGGGCTCGTCCGACCGGGGGGCGCGCGCGAACCGTAGGCCACCGCGGCGCAGCGCGCAAGGGTCGGCGCTCGTGTTTGTCCACTGAGGTTTCGGCCGTAGAGTTGCGGCGCGGTGCTCGGGGGGGCCTGAAAACCGGAGGTACAGGTGCATAGCACCCTCGGCCAGGTAAAACGATCAGAAGCACACATTTCTTCAGGGGGAAGATTTCACGCGACGGCGGTTTCTGCTGTCACCAACATTCTCGCGTTCGGGGGAACGCAGACCACGCCGGCGATCGATGGACGACAGTCCGTCTCGCTGATGCTCGTGCCCGCTATCGCGGGCGCAGACGGCGCCTTGCTTGCGCCGACGACCATGCCCTCGGCTATGCCATCTCGCCGTGCGCGGCTGTCCGCTGACCTGCCCCACGGCAGGCCTGCGCTGCAGTAGCGCTTCCACGACGATCCCGGCGCCCGTCTTCACGGACGTCCCGGTGCTCGTCGCTCTCTGAGCCCCGACCGCCAGCGCTTCTTGGGGGAGCGCTGAGCTGTGCGTCCGGCTCAGGGTCGTCTCGTCGCGCCTTCGGCGTGCCCGAGGCGGTCCGCCGCGCCTCCGTCAACCGACGCCCGCGCATCGACCAACCCGAAAGGCACTACGCCACCATGAAAAAATCCACTCTCGGCCTCCTCGGCCTGGGCGCCGCCGCCCTCGTCACCTTCGGCATACCTGCCGCCGCGCAGGCACACACCCCTGAGCTCGCGTCCGACTGCGACTCGCTCGAGATCTCGTTGACGGGCTACCCGGCCGACTCGACGGTGCTCACGACGATCGACGGGAAGACCCAGGGGGCCCAGACGTTCACGAACAGCTACTCCTCGGGCGTCATCAAGCTCGACTCCACCGTCGCGCACACGTTCTCGGTCGTCGTCGACTCGTCCGACGGCGACGCTTACGACTGGAAGAAGAGCGGCAGCACGACCCCGTGCGAGCCGCCCGTGGTGACCCCGCCGGTCGAGCCCCCTGTGGTGACCCCGCCGGTCGAGCCCCCTGTGGTGACGCCGCCGGTTGAGCCGCCTGTGGTGACGCCCCCGGTTGAGCCGCCTGTGGTGACGCCCCCGGTTGAGCCGCCTGTGGTGACGCCCCCGGTCGAGCCCCCCGTGGTGACCCCGCCGGTTGAGCCGCCTGTGGTGACGCCCCCCGTTGAAGAGCCCCCCGTGGTGACCCCGCCGGTCGAGCCGCCCGTGGTGACCCCGCCGGTCGAGGAGCCCCCCGTGGTAACGCCCCCGGTTGAGGAGCCGCCTGTGGTGACCCCGCCGGTTGAGGAGCCGCCCGTGGTGACGCCCCCGGTCGAGGAGGCGCCTGTGGTGACCCCGCCCGTCGAGCAGCCGACCTTCGAGTCGGTCACGACCACGGAGACCGCCCAGCCGCGTGCACTCGCCGCTACGGGCTCCGACGCTTTTCCCGCGTGGCTCTACGCCGCAGGTGCCGGCACGCTCGCGCTCGGTGGACTGCTCGTCTGGCGCTCGCGTCGGGCACGTGCCTGACGTCAGCTAGGCCCGTAAAGCAAGGGGGCGACCGCCGATCCGGCGGTCGCCCCCTCGTACCACCGAGGTGTCAGCTCACGGTCGGAGCGGGCGCAGCATCCCGTTCCCGAGCTGTGCCGTCGGCGATCGCTTCGCCCACCGCGCGGCCCTGGATGATCGCGGACAGGTCGATGCCCGTCGCCGCGCGAACGGCGTCGAACGAGGCGCGAAGCCCGGTGGCAGACTCCGCCGCGAGGTGGCTGCTCGCCCCTTCGCCTCCCAGCACGGTGATCGATCCGACCTTGTCGTAGCCCTTGGCGAACTCCGTCATCATCGGCACGAGCGTCTCGAGGGCTCGCTGGGCGAGCAGCGCCTGCTGGTTCTTGGAGAGCGCTTCAGCCTCCGCGCTGATCGCGGCGGCGCGAGCGAGACCGGTCAGCCGCACGGCCTCCGACTCGGCTTCGGCCCGCAGCCTCACGGCGGTCGCCTCTTGAGCGGCGATCTGGGCCCGGGCCTCGGCCGCCTTGACCTGTGAATACGCGGTCGCGTCGGCGTCCTGTCGGCGCTGGTAGAGGTCGGCGTCCGCGACCCTGTTCACGTCGGACTCGAGCCGCGCCTGGGTGTTCTCGGCCTCCTGCACGAGCACCGCCTGCTGACGCTCAGCGCGGGCGAGGGCCTCGGCCTGCTCCGCCTCGGCGTTGGCGCGACCGACCTCGGCCTTGGCGGCGGCATTGTTCTTGTCGAGCGCGGTCTGCTCGATCAGGTTCGCCTCGTCGCTCGAGATCTGGCGCGCGCGCACCTCGCGGACGGCATTGATGCGGGCCACCTCCGCCTCACGCTTGACGCGCTCCACTTCGGCAGCACCGAGGGCGGAGATGTAACCGTTCGAGTCGGTGATGCCCTGGATCTGGAACGAGTCGAGGATCAGACCCTGGGAGGCGAGGTCGTTCTTGATGCCCTCGGCGATCTGGTCGGACAGGCGCTGGCGGTCACGCATCAGCTCTTCCACCGTCAGAGTGGCGACGACGCCGCGCAGGGCTCCTTCGAGCTGCTCGGTGGTGAACTGCTCGATGGCCGCATCCTGCGACGCGAAGCGCTCGGCTGCACGTCGTACCTGGTCGGGGTCGGACCCGATCTTGACGAGGGCGACACCACTGACGTTGACGGTCACGCCGTTCGCCGACTGCGCGGTCGGCTCCATCTTGATCTGGCGCGCCCGCAGCGAGATCATCTCGGCGCGCTGGGTGAGCGGGTTGACGATGGCGCCGCCGCCGGTGATGACGGTGATACGCGAGGAGCTCTGCCCGTCGGTGCTCCGCTGGCGCTTACCGACGATGACCAGAGCCTCGTCGGCTTTCGCCACGCGGTACCACGAGCGGATCAGCACGACGACGATCAACAGCACGACGGCTGCGACCACCAACCCGATGATGATCAGAAATCCGATTCCGGCCAGTTCCATTGCGACTCCTGCGTCGGGCGTCGGGCGAAGTCCGACGCGGCGGTGTGGTGCACCCTCAATCTAGCGACCGACTCGCCCGGCGCTTTACCGGTCGAGAATCACGGATGCTGCGCGCCGCGCGTCAGCGCACGGGTTGGCGCAGGATCGTGCGCCGCCGCTCGGGGGGCGTCTTGCGCGCGTCGCTGAGGTAGATCTCGTGGTGGCGCCCGGTCAAGCGCAGCTCGTTCGCCGGAAGGAATTGCTCGTGCATCCGCCGGAGCACCTCGCCCTCGTCGTCGAAGGAGCCGACGTGGAGGGTCTGCACGCACGTGCCCTCGTCGACCACCCCGCGGCGGATGTCGTGGAGTCTGACCGGGTCGGAGGCGGACGCCACCCTCGCCACGGCTGCGCCGAGAAGATCGTCGTCGATCCACTCGGGGATCATCATGAGGAGCGTCCACTCCCAGCGCGACTTGTCGCGCTGGGCAGTGAATGCATCCATCTCGTCCGCCCACCACAGCCCCTCGAGGGGCATGACGACGTAATCGCGGTCGAGCTGCTTCTTACTCGCGAACTTGAGGGCGTACGCGAGCGGATACAGGGCTTCGACCGCACCGGTGAAGGCCGGCGATGTGTTGGGATCGCCGCTGCCGTCGATCATCAGATAGGGCAGCGGCGGCAGTGTCACCACCCGGAACACGCCCGCCGTGGCACGGTACCCGTCGATCTCTCTCTTGAGGTCGACCTTCGGTGCCATGGCGGGCGGCGGGTGTTCTACTTCGAGGCGCCGTCGCCCAGGTCGATGTCGGTGTACTCGCCCGGAGTCACGTCGGCTTCGTGCGTGTACTGACCGTCTTTGGTCTCTTCGTCGGTGTACGAGCCTTCGTTGAGCTCGTCGGGAATCTGCTTCTTGTCGTCGGTCATGGCCGCCTCCTCGGGGTGTCGGTCTGAAACTACGCCGAGTCGCCCGCGCGCGCACGCTCTTGACAGCGTGTCACGCCGCGTCCGGCGGCGCGCTGCCGCCCGACGTCACGAGGTCATCACGCAGATAGCGCGCGTAGCCCCCGGGAGTACGGCCGTGCTGCCGGCCGCTCGTGTGCACCCCGGCGGCGTCCGAGGCGACCACTCGGGCGCCGAGTGCGCGAGCCCTGTCGACGAGGGCGACGTCTTCGTGCTCCGCCAGCGGCGGGAACCCGCCTGCGGTGAGCAGGGTGTCGGCTCGCATCCCGAGATTCGCGCCGTGGACGTGGCCGTTCGCCACCCCGGGCACGTGGCGGGCGAGCCACGCGGCGCGCTGCGGAGCAGTGAGGTCGGCGAAGTCGGGCCGCACGGTGCCGACCACGACGTCGGCACCGTGGTGCGCGAGGTCGAGCTGGTGCTGCAGCCAGTTCGGCGGCACGACGGAATCGGCGTCGGTGTGTGCCGTCCACCACTGCTCGGGCGGCAATTCACGGAAGAGCTCGGAAGCGGCAGCGACACCGGCTGCGCGGGCTCGGCCGACGTTGCGGGCATCGATCACCACGGTCTGCACCGCGTGGACGGCGGCGATCTCCGCCGAGCGGTCGGTGCAGGCGTCGAGCACGACGATGACGGCCACGGTCATGGCGACGCGCTCGCGGGCCGCGTCGATCGCGGAGAGGCACCGGGCCAAGAGCTCCTCTTCGTCGTGCACCGGCACGATGACCGCGATCGCTCGTACCTCGTTCATGCGACGCCGTCCCGCTCGCCCACGGAACGGCCGTCGACGGCGAAGATCTCGAGCAGGAAGTCCGCCTCCTCGTGGCGCAAGAGCACCGTCATACCGAGGCCGGCGGCGAGTTCGGCGTGCACCCCGCCTCCGTCGGTGGCGGCCCCCGCGATGGGGTGGCGCCAGTGGCATGCCACGACGAAGCCGTCGCTCGACACGGAGTCCCGGAGGCGGGCGATCAAACGAGCACGATCCGGCGCGGACAGGTAGTACATCACCTCGGACACCACGACGAGGTCGTAGGTGCCCTCCGGCCACTCGTCGGGGAGCCGGCGTTGCAAGACCTCGACGCCGGGAAGATCGGCGCACCGGCGTGCCGCCGCGTCGACCGCAGCCGCGGCCGCATCCACAGCGACGAGGCGGTCGACGCGGCCGGCGAGCTCGGCGGTGAGTACTCCGGTGGCGCAGCCGAGCTCCAGCGCGTCGCCGAAGTGGGGGAGGGGGAGGGCTGCGAGCAGGAGGGCGCGCTTGCGCTGTTCGTACCACCGCGTCTCGAATCCCCACGGGTCGTCATGGCGGGCGAAGAAGTCGTTGAACCAGGCGGTGTCCACGCTCCTGTCGGCGACCGTCTGGGCGCCCACGGACCCGATGAACACCTCGACATCGCGGTCGAAGTGCTGCAGCATCCCGTCATGCAGGATCGGCCCTACCTCGGGGTGCACGCCCGCCTCGAGCTGGCTGCGGTGGCGGGTGATCGCCCGGGTCTTGAGCGCGCGGTCCGCCTCGCTGAGACGCAGCACGCGCCAGTCCGCGGTGTCCACGACGGCGGGGTCTCCCCAGTGCCACAGCCAGATCGGGTAGCCGAGCACGGTCGTCGACGCGTCGGCGAATTCGAGGGCGATCTCACCGAGGATCCGGTGATCGCGGTGCCCGTCGCCCCACCAGGGAGCGACCACGAGGATGCGGTGCGAGCGGTGACGGTCGAGGATGCTGCGCACCGCCGCGGTGATGGCGACGCGCTGCTCACGCACGCTGCCGTCCGGGAAACCGAGGAAGGTCAGCTTCGCCGCGGGAGCGAGGTCGGCGACCGCGTCGAGCACCTCGTGTCGGCGCTCGCGCGCGAGGTCGACGCCCGGGTGGGAGGCCTGGCCGTCGGTCACGATGACCACGTGCGCGGGGATGCGGTGCGCGGCGCAGGCCGCGAGGAGACCTCCCGCGCCCAGGGTCTCATCGTCGGGATGCGCGGCGAGCACGACCACCGCATCGAACGACAGCGCGAGGGGAGGAGCGTCGTTCCACGGCGCGCGGGTCTGCCAGGCCTGCTCGGCGGTGCCGGGATCGCGGTGGTCGAACACGATGCTCATGAGGTCGCGAGCTTGCGTCCGAGGCGAGCGAGGTCGCGCTCGCCGTGGTGCTGGCGCAGGTAGAGGGCGAGGTCGGCGACTCGCCGCGCGTAGGGCTTGTCCGTGGTGAGCGGGCCCGGTCCGAGCGCGCGACCCGCGACCGAGAGGATCGTCTCGCTCGCTCCGGCCACGATCGCCCGCACCCGGTGCGCCACGACGCTCGGGTCGGTCGAGGCCGATTGCTGTGCCGCATCGCGCAGCACGGCGCGCGCGGCCCACCACGCAGCATCCGCCTCTCCCGCGTAGACGGCGGCGAGCTGGTCGGCTCCGTCCGTGGACGCGGCCGCCACGATGCGGTCCACGAGCGGTGCGGCCGCGCCCCACCACACCGCGGCCACCCCGATCCCGCCCCACCCGAAGCCCGGACGACGGAGATACCAGCCGTCGCCACCGACAGGGGAGGCGGCCACCTCGTCGAAGTCCACCGGCGCGCTGACGATCTCGGACAGACCGCGAGAGACCCACGGGCCGTCGTGAGGGTGGACTCCCGGCGCTCTCAGATCCACGGCGAAAAGCCGTCGCCGGTCGGGCGCGGTCCACGCGGTCACCAGGGCGTGCGTGAGGTGGGCGGCGAGAGAGCACCACGGCTTCGTTCCGGAGAGCCGCCAGGTGCCGTTCTGCTCGCGGGCCTGCAGGGACACGCCGGGGCCCTCGGCGGCGAACACGCCCCACGTCGAGCCGGCATCGGCGTCCACCCCAGACGGCGTCTCACCGCCACCGTCTGCGGCGTACTCGTCGAGAATGCTCAACGCATCGAGGTGCGGCTCCAGCACCCGTGCTCCCGCCACATCGACGGCCGCCACGGCGGCCAGGGCGCTCCACCGATCGCCCTTCGACAGGGCGACCAGGCGGTGCCCCTCGCGAGCGGCGAAAGCCAGCGTTGCTGCGAGGTCGGTGCCGAAGCCCGACTCAGCCGCTGCGCGGTCACCGGCGAGCGTCGCCGTGGCCGGCTCGCCCGCGTCGAGCGCGAAGCGCGCCCCGCCGCCGTCCTCGATCGCGCTGTCATCCATCGCGCGAAATCCTACGGGGGAGCGGGCGGGGAACAAGCCGGTATTGCCCGGCGTCGGGGTGGCTGCTATCCCTTGGCATACTGGCCTCATGCCTCCCCCCACCGTCCTTTTCGTGTGCGTTCACAACGCCGGTCGTTCGCAGATGGCGGCGGGCTTCCTGCAGGCCCTTGCCGGTGACCGCGTCGAGGTGTTCTCCGCCGGCTCCGAGCCGAAGGATCAGGTCAATCCGGTGGCCGTGGCGGCCATGGCGGAGGAGGGCATCGACATCGCCGACAACGTGCCGAAGGTGCTCACGGTCGACGCGGTGCGCGCGTCCGACGTGGTCATCACGATGGGGTGCGGCGACGCGTGCCCGATCTTCCCGGGCAAGCGCTACGAGGACTGGGAGCTGGATGACCCGGCCGGTCAGGGGATCGAGGCGGTTCGTCCGATCCGTGACGACATCCGCGGACGGGTCGAGGCGCTGATCGCCGAGATCGCCCCCGCCGGCTGAGTCGTGGCCGCACCCGGTACCGCCAGGGAGGTTCTCGGCGTCTTCGCCAAGCTGGGTGTCACCTCGTTCGGCGGGCCGATCGCGCACCTGGGGTACTTCCGCGACGAGATCGTCACCAAGCGGCGATGGATCGACGACGAGCGCTACAGCGATCTCGTCGCCCTCTGCCAATTCCTCCCGGGCCCCGCGTCGAGCCAAGTGGGGTTCGCGATCGGGATGCTGCGCGCCGGGGTCGCCGGTGCGCTCGCCGCGTTCCTCGCGTTCACCCTGCCGTCCGCCGCACTGATGATCGCGGCCGCCTACGGCGCTGACCTCGTCGGCGGGCCGCTGGGCGACGGCATCATCGCGGGCTTGAAGATCGTGGCCGTGGCCATCGTGGCGCAGGCCGTGTGGGGGATGGCGCGTTCGCTGACCCCCGACGCGCGGCGTGCGACCATCGCCGTCGCCGCGGCGGCATCCACCGTCCTCCTCTTCGGTGCCGCCGGCCAGGTGGTTGCGATCGGCCTCGGGGCAGTCGCCGGTCTGCTGTGGTGCCGCGACGCGAGCGACACCGTCCGGCCTGCGCTTCATTTCCCGGTGTCGCGCCCCGCAGGCGCGGTGTGCCTCGGGCTTTTCGCGTTGCTGCTCGTGGGGCTGCCGGTCATCGCTGCGGCAACAGGCTCTGGCGCACTCGCTCTGGTCGACGCGTTCTTCCGCGCGGGCGCCCTGGTTTTCGGCGGCGGACACGTTGTGCTGCCGCTGCTCGAAGCCGGCGTCGTTCAGCCGGGCTGGGTCACGCCCGAGCAGTTCCTCGCCGGGTACGGGGTCGCCCAGGCGGTGCCGGGCCCGCTGTTCACGTTCGCCGGGTACCTCGGCGCACTCGCCGACGTCGGTCCGGGGGGAGTGGTCGGCGGTGTGCTGGCCTTGACGGCGATCTTCGCCCCCGGCTTTCTCCTGCTCTCCGGGGTCATGCCGTTCTGGAACGACCTGCGGGCGCGCCCCTGGGCGTCCGCCCTGCTGCGCGGGGCCAACGCGGCAGTGGTCGGGATCCTCGCAGCCGCACTCTACGACCCGGTCTTCGTGTCAGCGATCGTCGACGGGTGGAGCTTCGTCCTGGCGCTCGTCTGTTTCGTCCTGCTGGTGTCGTGGCGGTGGGCACCGTGGCTCGTCGTGCTGGTCGGCGCGGCGGGGGGAGCGCTGCTCGCGTTCACCTGACCCGCCGCGCCGGATGATCGCCGGGGATCAGCTGGCGCTGGTGGTGGGCGTGGTCGTCGGGCTGCCCAGGTCCTGAATGAGCTCCCGCTCTTCGTCTTCGGAAAGGGAGGTCTGCACGACGGTGCCGTTGAAGGGGGCGAGGGCCGCGGCGAACTTGTCCTCGGTGATCTTGCTCGCGTAGATCACGATGGCCGAGTGGCCTTGGGAGACCGCCGTCTTGACCCGGTCTCGGAACTGCGCGTCGAGGCTCGTCTTGTCGAGCCCCGCGAAGAGCGCTCCGAACACGCCGCCGAAGATGAGACCGGCAAGCGGCACGAAGAACAGAATGCCGATGAGGGTTCCGAACAGCGCGCCGCCCGTGGCTCCCGCGCCGATCCGGGTAGCTGAACCGGGGTATTCCACCTTCGTCTTGCCGTCCGGGTCGACCTTCACCAGGGCGAGCCCGGTCAGTTGCACGATGAGGTCATCCTGCAGACCCTGCACGGTCGTGTAGGCGGCTTCCGCGTCGGCTTCGTTGTCGAAGGCGATCACAATCAGATCGGACATTGCACATTCTCCTCATCTGGACACGCGCCGTCCGGGAGGACGGCAACCGCTCGCGACGCTACTGCAACGCTGCGGGACGCGACAGGCCTCGAGAGAGTCCCGATGAGGCTCCGGTGCGGTGCTCAGCCTGCGGCGAACGTGCCGACCGGCCGCCCGGGGACGTCGATGTCGAGACGGAAGATCGACCCGCTCAGGGGAGCCGCTTCGAGCTGCTCCTCGGTGAGATTCTCCCGCGCCGAGCCGATGAACAGGGCGCCGAGGTCGGGCCCGCCGAAGCCGACCGAGGTCACATTGGGGGCAGCGACCGCGACGGAGCCGGCGACGGAGCCGTCGGGATTCCACCGCAGCACGCGACCGTCGCCGTAGACGGCGTTCCAGAACCAGCCTCGGGAATCGCGCGCGAGGCCGTCGGAGGTGTAGCCGCGGAGGTGGGGCCGCAGCTCACCGAATGGGAACGCTCCGGGACCGTAGTCGCTGCGGTAGACGGTCTTGGTGGCGGTATCCGTCAGATACATCTCGTCACCGGTGTCGGACCACTCGAAACCGTTCGTCGTGCCGAACCCCCCGAGCCAGAGCTCGGGCTCCGCCCCGTCGACGAAGGCGTAGACAGCAGCATCCGGTTCCGACTCGGTCACATCCATCGAGCCGACGATGAAGCGACCGAAGGGGTCGACCTTGCCCTCGTTGAAGCGGATGCCGTCGTGTGCGTGGCGCACCGTGCCGAGCGTTGCCGTGATGCGGCCGTCTTGATCGAGCGCGACGACCCGATCCTTCAGCGCCGCGACGAAGCCCCCGCCGGCGGCGGGCTGGACGGCGCTGAGCGGGGCGGGAAGCGAGACGACGCGGTCGGCTGACCCGTCGACGGGCGCGTCGAGGCGGCCGCGGTGGAAGGTGCCCGCGGTGATGTCGACCCACGCGAGTTCGTCGGTGCGTGCGTCCCAGAAGATGCTCTCGACCAGCACGGAGCGGAGTTCGCGGAAGACGGTCGGTTCAGAAGCCACGGAGCTTCTCCTTGGGGATCAGTTCGCGGATGGTCAGGGCGGTCGTGACGAGCGCGAGGTGACTGAGCGCCTGCGGCAGGTTGCCCCAGGCGGCCCCGTCGTCCTCGGCGATCATCTCGGCGTACACGCCCACATCGTTGCCGCGGCCGACCAGGTCGGCCATGGCCTCGATGGCCTCATCGTGACGGCCGACGCACGCGAGGGCGGTGGCCCGCCAGAAGGCGCAGGCGACGAAGGTGTGCTCCTCCTGATCCATGCCGGTGTAGCGGTAGACGAGGTGCCCTGCGCCGAGGTCACGGGTGATCGCGTCGATCGTGGCCGACATGCGTTCGCCCCGATCGAAGCCGCTCGGAGCGTGCAGCAGAACGGAGGCGTCGAGGTCGGCGGAGCCGGGGTACATCACATAGCTCTGGTGCTCCTCGGACCACCCGTGCTCGTCGATCCACTCGCGCACGCGCTCCCGCTCCGCCGCCCACCGCTGCGGGCTGCCGGGAATCTGGCCGGCTTCCGCCAAGGCCACCGCGTCGTTGAGGGCCTGCCAGCATCCCATCTTCGACGAGGTGTAGTGCCGGATCTCGGGCAGCTCCCACATCCCCGAGTCGGGGTTGCGCCAGACGTCGCAGGTGCGATCGGCCATGTCGGCGAGCATCCGTCCGGTGGCGATGTCGAGCACGTTCCCGGCCTCGACGTAGGTGCGACAGATCGCGAACAGGTCGCCGTAGACGCCCAGCTGCAGCTGCCCCTGCGCGGGGTTGCCCGTCACGACGGGGCCGATCCCCTGGAACCCGGGAACGTCGAAGCGCTCGACCTCGGTCGCGGTGTCACCGCTCAAGGTGTACATCACGTGCAGGTCGGGGCCGTTTCGTCGGATCGTGCGCAGCAGCCACGCGAGAGCGGCGTGCGTCTCTTCGCGGAGGCCGAACAGCACGAGGGCGTGGGCGGCGTAGGCGAGGTCGCGCACCCAGGCGAAGCGGTAGTCCCAGTTCTTCCCGCCACGCGGATCTTCGGGAAGCGAGGTCGTCGCGGCGGCCGCCATCGAGCCGGTCGGGGCGAACACGAGCAGCTTCAGCACGAGGGCGCTGCGCTGCACCATCTCGGACCAGGGGCCCTCGTACGAGAACTCCCGCGACCACGCTCGCCAGCCCTCGATCGTGCGGTCGATGCCTCGGTCGACGTTGTCGACGTTCGGCAGGTGCAGCGGTTCGTCCTCGGTCGCGGCCAGCACGAGCACGTGACGCGAATCCTTCGCCGTGGTGAAACGGCCGTGGATGCTGGGGCCGGTGATGCCGTCGTCGGGGGAGCCGGCCGGACCGTGATTGTTGCCGACGATCGCGAGGGAGATGCCGTCGACGCGCATGATGCACGCCCCGTCGATCTCGTCGATCCACGGCGACGCGGTCTGCAGCTGGGTGCCGGGCTGGATGCGCCACGCGAATTCGACCTCGCCCTCGACCCCGTCGACACGGCGGGCGAGCTCCGCCCAGGGCAGGCGCCCGGCGACCCCGGTCACCATCGCGTCGGTGACGGTGGCGCGCCCGGTGGCGGTGATGAAGGTGGTCTGCAGCACATTCGTCCGGGCGACGTAGCGCCGCCGCACCTCGTACTCGGCCGTGGGTTCCAGCTCGAGCGCGCCGCCCGTGTCGGCGTCGAGGAGCCGCGCGAAGGTCGGCTTCGAATCGAGGTTGGGAAGCGGCATCCAGTCGATCTGTCCTCGTCGTCCCACCAGCGCCACGGTGCGACCGTCGCCGATCGGAGCGTACGAACGCAGGTCGTCGGCGGCAGAGGGGAGATCGGGCATGCCCTCCACGTTAGGAACCCCGCCGACGGAACGCGGCGGGGTTGCGCCCGCTCGACCACCCGACTAGCCGGTGACCCGGCATCCCTAGCAACGCGGGGATGCCGCGACAACCCCTGCCCCGCGCCCCACCGCGCAGGTCTAGCGTCTCTCGTGGAATCCCGTGCCAACGTGAGGAGACACAACATGGCCACGTCGACCACCACCACCCCCAAGAACAAGCGCCGTCCCGCCAAGGGCGGCACCGGAGCAGGCCTCACGGCCACCGAGAACGCGGAGAGCGGCTTCATCGCCTCGGCCGAACTGAGCGAGAACCTGCAGCGCGTGCTCGTCGATCTCATCGAACTGTCGATCCAGGGCAAGCAGGCCCACTGGAACGTCGTGGGCAAGAACTTCCGTGACACCCACCTGCAGCTCGACGAGGTCATCGAGGCCGCGCGCGAGTTCAGCGACACCGTCGCCGAGCGCATGCGGGCCCTCCACGCCCTGCCCGACGGGCGCAGCGACACGATCGCCGAGACCACCACCCTGCCGGAGTTCCCCCAGGGCGAGGTCGACACGAGCGAGGTCGTCGACCTGATCACCGAGCGCCTCGACTCGGCGACCTCCACGGTGCGCGAAGTGCACGACGACGTCGACGACGAAGACCCCACGAGCGCCGACATCCTGCACTCGATCCTCGAGCGCCTCGAACAGCTCGCCTGGATGGTCAGCGCCGAGAACCGCGTGCCGCGCAAGCGCTGAGCGCCCACGCCGGTAACCCCGAACGACCGTCGCCGCAACCCCCGGGAGCGGCGACGGTCGTTCGCTTTAGCGTTGCTCACATGTCCGAGAACATGTACACGCCCCAGGACCCCACGACGCAGTACCCCCGCCCGCCGTTCCCCCCGCAGCAGCAGGACGGCCCCGGCGACATCCACTTGATGGACCCCGCTCCCGACCACGGCGAGAAGAGCTACGTCGGCAACAACCGCCTTCCCGGCCGTAAGGCGCTCATCACCGGTGGCGACTCCGGCATCGGCCGCGCGGTCGCCATCGCCTACGCCCGCGAAGGTGCGGATGTCGCGATCAGCTACCTCCCCGAGGAGCAGGCGCAGGCCGAAGAGGTCGCTGCGCTGATCGAGGCCGCCGGCCGCAAGGCCGTGCTGCTGCCGGGCGACCTGCAGGACGAGAACGTCGACAAGGAGATCGTCGAAAAGACGGTCGCCGAACTCGGCGGCCTCGACATCCTCGTGATCAACGCGGGCACGATGCCCACCGTCGACAGCATCGACGACTTCGAGACGGCGACGCTCGACCACGTGCTGAAGGCCAACATCTACCCGCTCTTCTGGCTCACGAAGGCGGCATCGCCGCACCTCAAGCCGGGCGCGTCGATCATCACCACCTCGAGCATCCAGGGCTTCGTGCCGTCGCCCTCGCTCGCGGAGTACGCCGTGTCCAAGGCCGGTATCGCGAACTGGACCCGCGCGATGGCGCAGCAGCTCATCGAACGCGGCATCCGCGTGAACGGCGTCGCTCCCGGCCCGGTGTGGACGCCCCTGCAGCCCGCCTTCGTGCCGAACGAGAAGATCGAGGCCTTCGGTGAGGAGACGCCGATCGGGCGCCCCGGCCAGCCGGTTGAGCTCGCCCCGCCGTTCGTGTTCCTCGCCTCGCAGGAGTCGAGCTACGTGATCGGCGAGACCATCGCCGTGACCGGCGGTTCGCCCACGCACTGATCCTCGGATCCCGCGGGAGAACCCCGGCCCCGCCCACGTTCCGTGGCGCGGGGCCGGGGTTCTTTTCGGTGCGGGCGGCGCACCGCAGTGTGAGGATGGTTGCGTGCCCGAGTCACCGGAAGTGCAGATCCTCACCGAGGTGCTCGACGATCGCCTCGTGTCCCATGCGATCGTCGCCGTCGAGCTGGAGGAGTTCCGCGCCCTCAAGACGCGCGGGCGCCCCCTCGACGAGCTGATCGGCTCGACGGTCACGGCGGTGCGCCGCTTCGGCAAGCACGTCGACATCGAGACCACCGGCGCCCACCTCGTCATCAGCTTCGGTCGAGCGGGATGGGCACTGCTCACCTCACCGGGCGAAGAGCCGCAGACGGATGCTGCCGTGCTCGCTCGCATCCGATTCGACGACGACTCCGTGCTCACGGTGACCGACGCGGGGTCGTTCCTGTCGCTCGGCCTCTCGGTCGCCGACGCCGCCTCGGATGTTCCGGCGATCGCGAAGCTGGGCCCTGATCCGACGGACCCGACGTACACGAGCGAGCAGTTCGACGCGGTACTCGTCGGGCGGCGCAAGCAGCTGCGCGCCCTGCTGCAGGAGCAGGAGTCCATCGCCGGCATCGGCGGCGCCTACTCCGACGAGATCCTCTACGCCGCGGGGCTGTCGCCGCTCGTGCACGCGGCTGAGCTCACCGCCCCCGAGCGCGAGCGACTGTTCACGGCGATGCGGCAGGTGCTCACCGAGGCCACGAGCGCGCGCCGAGGCATCCCCCTTCCCGATCAGAAGGCCGCCAAGGTCGCGGCGATGAACGTGCACGGTCGCGCCGGCGAGCCCTGCCCCGACGGCGACGGCACCGTGCTCGACGTTCCCGGGTCGAAGGGCGGCGCGCAGTACTGCCCGCGACGTCAGGCCGGCGGCGTTCCGCTCGCCTGACCCCGCGCTCGTGGCGTCGGAAACCACATCCGGCTGAGAAACGCCGCCAGGCGGAGTGTCTGATGCCGATCGTGGTTTCTCGAGGCGACGGCGGGGGGATGCTGCGCCCCGCGCGCGCCTCGGCGCTCAGCCGGCGAGGGCCCGGTGCACCGAGGCGACCGCGCTGGAGCCTTCGCCGACCGCGGCGGCGACGCGCTTCATCGAACCGCGGCGCACGTCGCCCGCGGCGAAGACGCGCGGGATCGAGGTCTCGAAGGGGAGCGGTTCGCGCCCGAGCGAACGCCAGGGGCTGGGGAGCGCGTCTTCGGGGATGTCGGTGCCGGTCCGCAGGAACCCGTCGACGTCGCGGTCGAGGTCGCTGAGCCACGCGGTGGCGGGCTCCGCGCCGATGAAGCAGAAGAGCCCGCGGGCGTCCACGTCGCCGACGGCGTCGATGCGCACCCGCTCGAGGGAGGAGGCGCCTTCGAGGGCTGTCACATTCGCGCCGGTGAGCACGTCGACACGGGCGTCTTCCAGCAGCCGGTCGACGAGGTAGGCCGACATGCGGCCGCTGAGGTCGGTGCCGCGCACGACGAGGCGCACCGGGCATCCCGCGGCCGAGAGGAACAACGCCGCCTGCCCGGCGGAGTTCGCCCCGCCGACCACGACGACGGGGGAGTCGACGACACGGCGCAGTTCGAGCTGCGTGGCGGCGTAGTAGATGCCGGCGCCCTCGAAGTCGTCCCAACGGTCGAGCGGAAGCCGGCGGTACGCGGCCCCGGACGTGACGATCGCCGTCCGGGCATGGATGATGCGCCCGTCGGTCAGGGTGATCTCCAGTCCGTCGTCGGTGCTCTGCAGATCGACCGCCTCGCACGGGGCGTACACCCGCACGCCGAACTTGAGGGCCTGCAGCGAGGCCTGGCCGATGAGGTCTTCGCCGCTCACCCCGAACGGGAAGCCGAGGAAGTTCTCGATGCGAGACGTGGCGGCAGCCTGGCCGCCGGGCGCCACCGCGTCGAGCAGCACCGTGCTGAGGCCCTCGGACGCGCCGTAGATCGCGGCGGCGAGCCCGGCGGGTCCGCCCCCGATGACGACGAGATCGACCACCTCGTCAGCGTCACCCTGGTAGCTGAGTCCCAGCCGGTCGGCCACGAGACCCGGCGTCGCGCGCAGCAGCGGCTCACCCTGGATGTAGGCCATCGGCAGGTCGTCCACGACGATCTTGTGCTTCGCGAGGTCGGCGTGGTCGTCGAGGTCGACCTCGGCGGCGGAGTAGACCAGGTCGAGGCGCTCGGCGAACCGACGGAGGGCCTGGAAATCCTTCGAGTTGGCCGCTCCAACGAGTTTCAGCGTGAGCGCGGCCGGACCCTTGCGAAGGGATTCGCGGCGCAGCCACAGCGCGCGCAGCAGCAGATCGCACAGTTCGTCGTCTTCGCTCATGATCTTGCGAAGCGCCGTGCGCGAGATCCGCACGATGCGACCGGCCTCCGTCACGCGCGCCGAGAGGAAGGCCCCTTGGCCGTTGAGCAGTCCGAGTTCGCCCGCGAACGTGCGCGGTCCGAGGTGCGAGAGCACCGTCTCCCCGATCCACCACAGCGAGTCGCGCACGATCTCGAGGCGGGCGGTGTCGACCAGCACGAGGTCGTAATCGCGGTCGCCGGAGCGGAAGGCGTAATCGCCCGGTTCGACGTCCTCACCCTCGCCGAAGGCGACGAGCCGCGTCCATTGCGCGTCCGTCAGGGTGGGCTGCTCGGCCGCGTGGGGTTCGGTGGTCTGCACGAGGACAGGGTACCGAGCCCCGCGGGAGGCGGGGGCCGTCAGTGACCCATGGGCAGGCCCTCGGGCACGTCCGCGGGCTTCTTGATGAGGAAGGCGCCCAGGATCAGGGGCAGCGAGATGATCGCGGCGACGAGGAACGCGCCGCGTGCGCCGGAGGATTCGGCGACCGCTCCGGTCTCGGCGGAGGCGCTCATGACCGCGGCCATCGTCGCGATCAGGATCGAGACCCCGGCGGCACCGGCGACCTGCTGCAGCGTGTTCACGACGGCGGAGCCGTAGGAGTACTGCCGCGGCTGCAGCGAACCCAGCGACGCCGTGATGAGCGGGGTGAACGAGAGCGCGAGACCGAGCGACAGCGCGGTCTGCATGACCACGATCACCCAGATGGGCGTGGTCGTGGTTGCCGCGAACGCGTAGGCCCAGAGCATCGCGCTCACGAGGAGCGCGCCGGGAACGAGCAGCACCCGGGTGCCGAACCGGTCGTAGATCCGGCCGATCACAGGCCCCGCGAGACCCATCGCGAGCGCGCCGGGCAGCAGCACGAGCCCGCTCTCGGCTGCGCCGAGGCCGAGACCCTGCTGCAGGTAGAGGGGAAGCAGGGTGATCGTGCCGAAGAACGCCATGGACATGACGCCCAGCTGGGTGACGGCGAGGGTGAAATTGCGCACGCGGAAGACGCGCAGATCGAGCAGGGCGTTGTCGGTGCGCTGCAGTCGCAGCTGGCGCCAGCCGAACAGTGCCAGGGCCACGACCCCGATGACCAGGGCGAGCACCATCGGCATGACCGAAGGCGCGGCTTCGGTGTCGCCGCCGTGGCCGCCGGCACCGATCTGGCTGAGACCGAAGACGATGCCGCCGAAGCCGAACGCGGAGAGGATGACGGAGACGACGTCGATGCGCGAGTGCTCGGGCTCGGTGAGGTTGCGGATCCACTTCGCGCCCATCGCGAGCGACACCAGGGCGATGGGAAGCACGAAGCCGAAGTTCCAGTGCCACCCGATCTGGTCGACGATGAAGCCCGAGACGGTGGGGCCGATGGCGGGCGCGAGCGAGATGACGACGCTGACGCGCCCCATCATCCGGCCGCGCAGGTGCGGCGGCACGACGGTCATCAGGGTGGTCATCAGCAGCGGCATCATGATCGCCGTGCCCGAGGCCTGGATGATGCGGCCCACGAGCAGCATGGGGAAGCCGACCGACAGGAAGGCGACCAGCGTGCCGGCCGAGAACAGCGACATCGCGGCGATGAACATCTGCCGGGTCGAGTAGCGGCGCATGAGGAAGCCGGTGATCGGGATGATCACGGCCATGGTGAGCATGAAGGCCGTCGTCAGCCACTGGGCCAGGACCGCGGTGATGCCGAGGTCGACGATGAGCTCGGGGATCGCGACGCCCATCGTGGTCTCGTTGAGGATCGCGACGAACGCGGCGATGAGCAGCAGCCAGATGACGCGGTTCTGCTCGGGGGTGACGCCGGAGGCGTTGGTGGAAGACACGCGGATGCTGTCCGTTGCGGCGGGGGCGGCCATGTCTGGCTCCTCAAAGTGCGGGGGGAGGCTGGTCGCCACCTCGGGCGGGTGGCATTCCCAACCTAACGATCGCGATCGACGTCTCATTCCCGATCGGCCGGAAGCGATCCACGGCCCCCACCTGGCCCGCTCGACCCTCGGCATCCGCTGGCCGACATAGGCTGACCGGCATGAGTATGGCTGGGGGCGCCCACGGTGGGTTCCGGGGCGTCGATCGTGAGGCGCAGCGCAAGCTGAACGCCACCGCCCCCCGCGTGCCCCACCTCGGCCGACGGGTGATCGTCCTCTTCCAGCCCTATCGGTGGCGGATCGCGTTCACGGCCATTCTCGTCATCGCCGGCGCGGCGGTGGCCGTCATCCCGCCGCTGCTCGTGCAGCGCGTGTTCGACGATGCCCTGTTCCCGGTAGCCGGCGGCGCCCCCGACATCCCTCTCCTCACCCGCTTGGTCGCGGCGATGATCGCCTTCTTCCTCCTCTCGGCCGTGCTGGGGGTCGGACAGACTTGGCTGACCGCGACGGTCGGCAACGCGGTCACCGGCGACCTGCGCCTGCGACTGTTCGATCATCTGCAGTCGATGGAGCTCGGCTTCTTCACCCGCACGAAGACCGGGGTGATCCAGTCGCGGTTGCAGAACGACGTCGGCGGCGTATCGGGAGTGCTCACCAACACCGTCACCAGCATCCTCGGCAACGCCGTCACGGTCATCGCGTCGCTCGTGGCGATGATCCTCATCGACTGGCGGCTGACCCTCATCGCCGTCGTCATGATGCCGTTCCTCATCATCGTGCAGCGTCGCGTCGGCCAGGTGCGCGCCCGCATCGCGGGCGAGACGCAGGAATCGCTGTCGGAGCTCACCTCGATCACCCAGGAGACGCTGAGCGTCTCCGGCATCCTGCTGTCGAAATCCTTCAACCGCCAGCGTGCCGAGTCCGCCAGGTTCGAGGCGGAGAACATCAACCAGGTGCGCCTGCAGGTGCGGCGGGCGATGAGCGGTCAGGGCTTCTTCGCGGTGGTGTCGGTGCTCATGTCGAGCGTTCCCGCGATCATCTATCTCGTCGCCGGGATCCTCGTCACGGACGGCGCCGACACGATCACCGCGGGCACGATCGTCGCGTTCACCACCGTGCAGGCGCGGCTGCTCATGCCGTTGATGGGACTCATGCGCGTCGCCCTCGACCTGCAGACCTCGGCGGCGCTGTTCGCCCGCATCTTCGAATACCTCGATCTCGTTCCCGCGATCAGCGACGCGCCGGACGCGATCGCCGTCTCCGAGGCTCCCGGCCCGGTCGGGCGCATCGAGTTCCGCGACGTCGCCTTCGCCTACCCCGACGCCTCGGAGACCACCCGTCCCACGCTGAACGGCGTGTCCTTCGTCGCCGAGCCGGGCAAGCACGTCGCCTTCGTCGGACCGTCCGGTGCAGGCAAGACCACCATCCTCTACCTCGCGCCGCGCTTCTACGAGGCGACCGGGGGCGCCGTGCTGTTCGCGGGTGAAGACGTACGCCGCCTCACCGGTGAGTCGATCATCGACGCCGTGGGCATCGTTTCGCAGGAGACCTACCTCTTCCACGCCACGATCCGCGAGAACCTCCGCTACGCCAAGCCCGACGCCACCGACGCCGAGCTCGAGGCGGCGAGCCGGGCCGCGAACATCCATCACGTCATCGCCGGATTCGAGAACGGCTACGACACGGTCGTGGGCGAGCGCGGCTACCGCCTCTCGGGCGGTGAGAAGCAACGCATCGCGATCGCGCGCGTGCTGCTGAAGGATCCGCCGGTGCTGCTGCTCGACGAGGCCACCAGCGCGCTCGACACGGTGTCGGAACGTATCGTGCAGGAGGCATTGGATGCTGCCGCTCGAGGCCGTACGACGCTCACCGTCGCCCATCGCCTCTCCACCATCATCGCGGCGGACGTCATCCACGTCGTCGACGGGGGCCGCATCGTCGAGTCGGGCACCCACAGCCAGCTGCTGGCCGAAGGCGGGCTGTACGCCAGCCTCGCGGCGGAGCAGTTGGCCGCGTCGCGGGTGCTGACCGAGGAAGTCACCCTCGACGCCTCCACCGACTGACCGGCCGCGGTCGCGACGGCGTTCGCTTCAACCGGCCGACCGCACGGCCGTGACGGCCGCGGCGACGGCGTCGGCCACCCGATCGAGCGGGCTGTCGAGGTCGTGGGGGAAGGTTAAGCGCACGGCCGTGCGGGCGAGGTCGGCGTCGATGCCGATCGCGGTCAGCACGTGCGAGGGTTCGTCGCTTCCCGCCGCGCACGCGGAACCGCTGGAGGATACGACGCCACGCCGCTCGAGTTCGAGCAGGATCGCCTCGCCGCTCGTGCCCGGGAACACGAAGCCGGCCGTTCCCGGGAGGTGGTGGGCGGGGTCGCCCGTCGACCGCGCGCCCGGCACCAGCTCGTGCACCCGGGCGACGAACGCGTCGCGCCACGCGCCGACGCGCCGCGCGGATTCCTCCTGCTCGCGGGCGGCGAGTTCGAGAGCGGTCGAGAAGCCGACCGCGCCCGCGACGTCGGGGGTACCCGACCGCCGGCCGCGCTCCTGACCGCCGCCGTGCAGGAGGGGCTCGATGCTCACCCGTCCCCGCACCGCCAGGATCCCGGTGCCCTTGGGAGCGCCGAGCTTGTGTCCCGCGATAGCGAGGGCGTCGGCGCCGAGACCCTGCAGCGGCAGCCACCCCGCCGCTTGCACGGCATCGAGGTGCAGCACGACGCCGGCCTGCTTCGCGACGTGGGCGAGGGCGGCAGCATCCTGCACCGTCCCGGTCTCGTTGTTCGCGTACCCGATCGCGACGAGGGCGGTGTCTGCCGCCAGCACCGCGGCGAGATCGTCGGCGGTGACCCGGCCGACCTCGTCGACCGGGAGCAGATCGACCGTGAAGCCGTGGATGCGGCGCAGGTAATCCGCCGAGGCGAGGATCGACTCGTGCTCGACGGGGGTGGTCACGACGCGACGCGCCCCGCGTTCGACCTGCGCGGCGATCGCGATGCCCTTGACGGCCAGGTTGTTCGCCTCGGTGCCGCCCGAGGTGAACACGATGTCGCCCCGCCGCATCCCCAGCACGGCGGCCACCCGCGATCGTGCGTCGTCGAGAGCGGATGCTGCCTGTTCGCCCACGGTGTGCACGCTCGAAGGATTGCCGAACACCGTGGTGAGGTACGGCGTCATTGCCTCGAGCACCTCGGGGCGGATCGGGGTGGTGGCCGCGTTGTCGAGGTAGAGCATCGCGCTCAGTTCGGATCGACGTCGATGTCGAGGCCCAGATCGAGCGCGGGCGCCGAGTGGGTCAGCGCGCCGACCGAGATCACGTCGACGCCGGTCTCGGCGATCGCGCGGACGGTGGAGAGGTCCACCCCGCCGGAGGCCTCCACGGTGGCGCGGGCGGCGATGCGCTCGACACCGGTGCGGAGGTCGTCGAGGGTGAAATTGTCGAGCATGATCGTGCCGACGCCGGCGGCGAGCACCGCGTCGAGCTGATCGAGGCGGTCGACTTCGACCTCGACGTGGGTCGTGTGCGGCAGCTGGGCGATCGCGCCCTGCAGCGCAGCCGTGACGCTCACGCCCTTGGACGTCAGGACGGCGAGGTGGTTGTCCTTGGCCATGACCGCGTCGGACAGCGAGAACCGATGGTTGTGCCCGCCGCCGTCGCGCACCGCCTGTCGCTCGAACGCGCGGAGGCCGGGCGTGGTCTTGCGGGTGTCGACGATGCGCGCACCGGTGTGGGCCACCTCGGCGACGTAGCGGGAGGTGAGGGTCGCGATGCCCGACATCCGCTGCACGAAGTTGAGCCCCACCCGCTCGGCGGTGAGGATGCCGCGGGCGGGACCGGTGACGAGCGCGAGTGTCGTGCCGGTGGTGAACGAGGTGCCGTCCGCCACCAGGACGTCGACGCGGACGCGGGGGTCGGTGAGGCGGAACGCCGCCGCGAAGACCTCACCGCCGCTGAACACGCCGGGCTCGCGGGCGACCAGTTCGGCGCGGGCGCTCGCGGTGTCCGGGATGAGGCTCTCGCTGGTGAGGTCGCCCCACGGGGCGTCCTCGTCGAGCGCTGCCCCCACGGTGCGGTCGATGATCGTGCGGTTCAGCATGCGAACGTTCCTTCCTTCTCGAGCGGCTCCTTCTCGAGCGGCTCCTTCTCGAGCGGCGCCGCAGCGCGGGATCGATGGCCGCCCCGCAGCTCGACGACCGGACGCACCGCGCGTCCGGGGTCGGCGAGGTGATGCGCGCCGACCGAGGCGGTGCGCCGCCGCGCGGCATCGACCACGTGGGCGGCGACGAGCAGCAGGTTGGCGTCCTCGTGGTCGGCGGCGGTGCGGAGCGTGTGGGGGGCGTGCTGCCAGGAGGCGAGAACGGATGCTGCGTGCCCGAGCCCCCCGGTCGATCGGGTGAGGCCGGCATCCGCCCACATCAGCTGCTGCAGCGCGGCGCGCGAGAAGGGGCCCGCGTCCCGCGCGGGTGTCGCGGGAAGGGTCGGGGAGGGCGAGGCCCGACGCACCGGCCAGGGTGCGCTCGCCGCGTCGCGCGTGATGACGTCGCCGGCGCGAGCGCCGAAGACGGCTCCCTCGAGCAGCGAGTTCGAGGCGAGCCGGTTGGCCCCGTGCACACCCGTGCGGGCGACCTCGCCGACCGCGTACAGGCCGGGCACCGCGGTGCGCCCCCACAGGTCGGTCACGACCCCGCCCATGAGGTAGTGGGCCGCCGGCGTGACCGGGATCGGCTCGGCCGACCAGTCGAGTCCGCGGGCGCGAACGGCGGCGTCGATCGTGGGGAAGCGCCGGGCGAGGACCTCGGCGCCGAGCATGGTCGCGTCCAGCAGCACGGGCGCGCCGCCCTGCCCGGCCATCGCGCGGTCGATGGCCCGGGCGACCACGTCGCGCGGCGCCAGCTCGCCGTCGGGGTGCGCATCGAAGGCGAACCGGCGGGAGGTCGCATCGACCAGCACGGCGCCCTCGCCCCGCACCGCCTCGGAGACGAGGAAGGCCGCGTGCTGACCGGGGAGGGCCGGGAGCACCGTGGGGTGGAACTGCACGAACTCGAGGTCGGCGACCTCGGCCCCCGCCCGGATCGCGACCGCGATGCCGTCGGCGGTGGCCACGGCCGGATTCGTCGTGTGGGCGTAAAGCTGTCCGGCGCCCCCGGTGGCCAGGACGACCGCGTCGGCGGTGCAGGTCTCGCGCACCCCGGCCACGAGCAGCTCCACCCCCGTGACGCGACCCTGCTCGAGCACGAGGTCGAGCAGCAGCGCGTGTTCGCGCACCACGATGTCGGTGCTCAGCACCTGCGCGACCAGGGCCCGGGCGATCTCGCGGCCGGTGGCGTCGCCGCCCGCGTGCAGCACCCGCGGATACGAGTGCGCGGCCTCGAGCCCTTTGCTGAACGCGCCGTCCGCATCGCGGTCGAAGCCGACCCCGCGGGCCACGAGTTCGCTGACGCGCGCCGGGCCCTCGCCCACGAGAGCTCGCACGGCGGCCTCGTCGTTCAGTCCCGCACCGGCGGTGAGCGTGTCACGAGCATGGGCGTCGACGTCGTCGTCCGCGAAGGTGACCGCTGCGATCCCGCCCTGCGCATACCGCGTGTTCGATTCCGCGAGAGCGGCCTTGGTGACGACGGTGACCTCGCATCCGGCGGCGTACGCGTGCAGCGCGGCCGTCAGCCCCGCGACGCCGGAGCCGACGACGATCACGTTCGGCGCGGCGTTCATGGGCGTGCCGCCAGCATCCGCTCCAACGCCGTCGTGGCGGGGGCCGCGACCGCGGCGGGAACCGTGATGCGGTTCAGCACCTCGCCGAGCACGAGCGCTTCGAGCACCCACGCGAGGTAGCCCGGGTGGATGCGATACATCGTCGAGCACGGGCACACCACGGGATCGAGGCAGAAGATCTCGTGTTGCGGATACTGCGCCGCCAGTCGCTGCACGAGGTTGACCTCGGTGCCGATGGCGAAGGTCGTCGGCGAGGTCGCGGCGTCGATCGCGGTGCGGATGTACTCGGTGCTGCCGGCTTCGTCCGCGGCGTCCACGACGTCCATGGGGCATTCGGGGTGCACGATCACGCGCACGCCCGGGTGCTCGCGGCGGGCCTTGTCGATCTGGTCGACCGTGAAGCGGCGGTGCACGGAGCAGAAGCCGTGCCAGAGGATCACCCGGCTGTCGAGGAGGGTCTCGGCGTCGTTGCCGCCCAGCGGGCGGCGCGGGTTCCACAGCGGCATCTGCTCGAGCGGCACTCCCATCGCCTTGGCGGTGTTGCGCCCGAGGTGCTGGTCGGGGAAGAACAGCACGCGGCGCCCGCGGGCGAAGGCCCACTCGAGCACGGTGCGCGCGTTCGAGGAGGTGCAGACGATGCCGCCGTGGCGACCGACGAAACCCTTGATCGCCGCGGACGAGTTCATGTAGGTGACGGGGATCACCGGCACCAGGCCATCGGCGTCGGGGGCGGTGAGATCGCCGTAGACCTCCTCCAACTGCTCCCAGCACTCCTCGACCTGGTCGATGTCGGCCATGTCGGCCATCGAGCACCCCGCCGCGAGGTTGGGAAGGATCACGGCCTGTTCCGGCCGGGACAGCAGGTCGGCGGTCTCGGCCATGAAGTGCACGCCGCAGAAGATGATGGCCTCGGCGTCGGGGTGCGCCTTCGCGGCGTTGGCCAATTGGAACGAGTCGCCCACGTAGTCGGCGTGGCGCACGACCTCTTCGCGCTGGTAGAAGTGTCCGAGCACCACGACGCGATCGCCGAGCACGGCCTTGGCCGCGACGATCCGGCTTTCCAGTTCTTCCTCCGAGGCGTCGCGGTAGGCCGCGGGCAGTTCGCCCTGGCGCGGAGAGCCGGTCGGGATGACATCGCCCATCGAGGCGCCGGGGCCGTACCCGGGGCGCGTGTCGAAGTTCCAGGGCCCCGCGGCCAGATCGGTGGTGCAGGTCGCATCGAGCGAGGCGCCGGAGACGATCGCCTGGATCTCGTGATCGACCGAAGGATCCGCGGGGGAGGTGTTGCGCGGCGCGAGGGTCAGGGGGGTGGCGGTCATGTCGGTTCCGATCACTGGCGGGCCGTCAGGGGGCCGCGCTCGGCGAGCTCGACGTCCCTGTTGTAGCGGTAGAGGCGGGCGGGGCGATGGCTGCCGGTGCGGAAGCCCTCGGTGGGGATGAGCGTGCCGGAGCTCTCGACCTGACGGCGGAAGTTCGCCGGATCGAGGCGACGCCGCAGGATCGATTCGTACACCTCGCGCAACTCGGCGAGGGTGAACTCGTCGGCGAGCAGACCATGGGCGATGCGGCTGTAACCGACCTTGCTGCGCAGTCGCCAGAGCGCGTAATCGACGATGTCGCGGTGGTCGAAGGCGAGCGGCGGCAGCTCGGTGACGTCGAACCATTCGACGTTCTCGGGGGCGCCATGCTCGGCAACCTGCGCGTCGACCTCGTCGGCGCGCAGCAGCGCCCAGTACACGATCGACACGACGCGGGTGGGGGAGCGGTCCACCGCCCCGAAGGCGTACAGCTGCTCGAGGTAGCTGGCGGAGAGTCCGGTCGTTTCGGCGAGAGTGCGCGACGCCGCCTCCTCGAGTCCTTCCGCCGGGTCGAGCCAGCCACCGGGAAGCGCCCATCGCCCGTCGTACGGATCGCGCGTTCGGCGGACCAGGGGCAGCACGACGGCGGCTGCGCTGTCGTCGGCGGTGCGGCGCAGGCTGAAGATCACCGTCGAGACGGCGACGCGGGCGGGTTCACTGGTTCGTGTCATCATGACCTTTAGTTGTCTCCGATCTTAGAGTCATCTCGACCAGAACGGCAAATTGTCAGCGGCCCCGTCTACGCTGGCGGCGGAGGTGGCCGGTGATCGCGATCGATGTGGCCCTGGTGCTGCTGCTCGTTCTCGCGGCCCTCGTGGGCGTGCGGCGCGGTCTCCTCGCCAGCCTCGGCCTCTTCGCCGGCCTCGCCGCCGGCGCGGTCGCGGCCTACTGGGTGCTGCCGTTCGTCAACGAGATCGTTCCCGTCGCGCCGTGGCGCGGCGTCGCCGTCATCGCGGCCGGCCTGCTGCTGCTCGTGGTGGGTGCGGTGATCGGCGGAGGCATCGGGCGGATGCTGCGCCGCGGCGCGGATCGCATCAAACTCCGCATTCCCGAACGCATCCTCGGCGGCTTCGTCAGCGTGGTCGCCGCAGCGCTCGCGATGTCGTTCGTGGGCAGCGCGCTCGTCTCGACCGGGGTGCCGGTCGTTGCGACCGCGCTCAGTTCCTCGACCGTATTGCGCACGATCGATTCGACCACCCCGGCCCCCGTGCGCGCCGCGCTCGCCGAGCTGCGAGGAACGGTGTTCGGCGACGGACTGCCCCGCCTCGGCCAGCTGCTCGAGCCGTCGCTCGTTCCCACCACGCCCCAGGTCGCCCTCGACGATCCCGCTCTCACGCGAGCCGCGCAGTCGGTCGCCAAGGTCACCGGCGTCGCCTACGCGTGCGGCATCTCGGCGAGCGGCACCGGCTTCGTCGCCGCGCCGGATCGCGTCGTGACCAACGCCCACGTCGTCGCCGGGGTCGACCAGCCCGTCGTCGAGCTGCCCGGGCGCGTCGCCCGGGAGGGCCGCGTGGTCTACTTCGACCCGGTCGACGACCTCGCCGTGATCGCCGTCGACGACCTCGACGCCGATCCGCTGCCCGTCGTGCCGACCCTCGGCCTCGGTGCGACCGCGGTGGTGCAGGGGTATCCGTACGGCGGTCCGTTCACCTCGGGCGCCGCTCAGGTGCTCTCGGTCGGCACGGCCCCCGTGCCCGACATCTACGACGACGCCTCGACCGGTCGCGAGATCTACGCGCTGTCGGCCACGGTGCGCCCGGGCAACTCCGGGGGCCCGCTCCTGACGCCGGCCGGCGAGGTCGCGGGTGTGGTGTTCGCCCGTTCGGAGACCGACGAACAGCTGGGATACGCCATGACGAGCACCGAACTGCTGCCCGTGCTCGCGCAGGCCGGGGACCTCGATGATGCCGTTGCACCGGGCGCGTGTACGACCTGATCGGCCCCGCCCGTGCCGCTATGCTGGCCCCACAATCGAACATCGGCCGATGACCCCCGCGGGAGAGCCCGGACACGTTCCGGGCACCGAAGGAGCAAGCCTCCCCGCCAATCTCTCAGGTCCGTGTACCGCGAGGGTCGGCCACTCTGGAAAGCGATTCCCGAGCTCTTTCTGCGCTCGAGCATCCGCCGACGGTGAAAGCCGCAGCATCCGTTCGTCGATGTCGCGGTGAAACTCTCAGGCCCATGACAGAGGGGGAGTTCTCAGGTGCCGACCGGCGCCACCCCGCCCCGTGACCGGGAGAACTCATGCCAGAACCCCGCACCACCGTGCTCCACGAGCGACATGCCCAGCTCGGCGCCGCCTTCACCGACTTCGGCGGCTGGCTCATGCCGGTTCGCTACGGCTCCGATCTCGCCGAGCACCGGCGGGTGCGCGAGACGGCCGGATTGTTCGACATCTCGCACATGGCCGAATTCTGGGTGACCGGCGACGACGCGGCCGACCTCCTCGATTACGCCCTCGCCGGCGCGATGTCGCCGATGCCGGTCGGCAAGGCCAAGTACGCGCTCCTCCTCGCCGAGGACGGCGGGATCATCGACGACCTGATCGTGTACCGCACGGCCCAGGATGCCTTCCTCGTCGTCGCGAACGCCGGCAACCACGACCCCGTTGCCGTCGAGCTCGAACACCGTCGCGCGGCCTGGGCCGATGCCCACGGCGGCGGCCCTCACCTGGAAGACGTCTCCGAGCAGTACGCCCTGCTCGCGGTGCAGGGTCCGCTCTCGCGGGAGATCCTCGAGGCCACGGCCGGCGTGATGATCTCCGGCACCCCGCTCGCCACGCTGGCGTATTACGCCTGGACCGAGGGCACCTTCGCGGGTGCCTCGTTGTTCGTCGCCCGCACCGGCTACACCGGCGAGGACGGGTTCGAACTCCTGATCCCCACCGCAGCGGCGGGGGAGCTGTGGGACGCGCTGCTGGCCGCCGGCATCCCCCTCGGGCTTGTTCCGGCCGGCCTCGCCGCCCGCGACACCCTGCGCCTCGAGGCGGGGATGCCGCTGTACGGCCACGAACTCACCCGAGACACGCGCCCCGCGCAGGCGGGCCTCGCCCGCGCGGTCGCCGTCGACAAGGCCGACTTCGTGGGCAAGGCCGCCCTGGCCGCCACCGACCTTTCCACCGCTCCCGTGCTCGTCGGACTCGCCTCCGACGGCAAGCGCGCTGGGCGCGCGGGATACGCCGTCTTCGACGGGGACGAGCGCGTGGGAGAGGTCACCAGCGGTGCCCTGAGCCCGACGCTCGGTCATCCGATCGCGATGGCCCTCGTCCTGCCGGCTGCCGCCGCGCCGGGCACCGAACTGACCATCGACGTCCGCGGAGCGCGCATTCCCGCCACCGTCACGACCCTGCCTTTCTACCGGAGGAAGAAATGACCGATCTCGACGCCCTCTCCTATACCGCCGAGCACGAATGGGTCGACGCGTCGACCGAGGTCGTGACCGTCGGCATCACCGACTTCGCCGCCGACAAGCTCGGCGACGTCGTGTTCGTCGACCTCCCCGCTGTCGGCACGGTGGTCGCCTCCTCCGCCGTCTGCGGCGAGATCGAATCCACGAAGTCCGTGGGTGAGCTCTACGCACCGCTCGACGGCGAGATCGTCGAGATCAACGACGCCGTCGTCGACGACCCGTCGCTGGTGAACTCCGACCCCTACGGCGCCGGTTGGCTGCTGAAGCTGCGCGTCGAAGCATCCGCCACCGACGCGCTGCTCGACCGCGCCGCCTACGTCGCCCTCACGGGAGGCGCCGAGTGAGCTCGGGAGGGTTCGCGTCGCGCCACATCGGAACGGATGCCGCCGCGCAGCAGCAGATGCTTGATGTGCTCGGCTACCCCACGGTCGAAGCGCTGGTGCAGGCCGCGGTCCCCGCATCCATCCACGTCCACCCGCCCCGCTCGAGCGAGATCCCGCCCGCCGCGAGCGAGGCCGAGGCCCTGGCCGAGCTGCGGGAGCTGGCGGCGACGAACCGCTCGGCCAAGCCCATGATCGGTCTGGGCTACTACGACACCTTCACCCCGTCGGTCATCGCACGCAACGTGCTCGAGAACCCGTCGTGGTACACGGCGTACACGCCCTACCAGCCGGAGATCTCGCAGGGCCGGTTGGAAGCGCTCATCAACTTCCAGACGATGGTGAGCGATCTGACGGGCCTCGAGACCGCGAACGCGTCGATGCTCGATGAGGCGACGGCAGCGGTGGAGGGGATGCTGCTGGCCCGACGCGCGTCGAAGTCACCCTCCCCCCTCTTCCTCGTCGACGACGACACCCTGCCGCAGACGAAGGCGGTGCTCGAGCACCGGGCCGCGGCCGTCGGCATCCGGATCGAATACACCTCCTTCGCTGAAGGGCGGCCGGTCGACGACGCGCCCCGCGCTGAGCCTGTCGAAGCGTTCGGTGCTGAGCCTGTCGAAGCGTTCGGTGCCCTCTTCCAATACCCCGGCGCATCCGGCCGGGTGTGGGACCCCACCGTCGCGATCGCCGAGGTTCAGGAGCACGGCGGCATCGCGGTCATGGCGGCCGACCTGCTCTCACTCACCCTGCTGCGCTCGCCCGGTTCGCTCGGCGCCGACGTGGCCGTCGGCACGACGCAGCGTTTCGGCGTGCCGCTCGGTTTCGGCGGACCCCACGCCGGCTACATGGCGGTGCGCGGTGGCCTGGAACGGCAGCTGCCCGGTCGCCTGGTCGGGGTGTCGCAGGATGCTGCGGGCCATCCGGCCTACCGACTGTCGCTGCAGACGCGCGAGCAGCACATCCGCCGTGAGAAGGCGACGTCGAACATCTGCACCGCCCAGGTGCTGCTGGCCGTGATGGCGGCGATGTACGCCGTCTACCACGGCGCCGAAGGACTCCGCGAGATCGCCACCGACGTCGCCCGCAAGGCCGATGCGCTCTCGGGGGCATTGCAGGCGTACGGGCTGACGACAGCATCCGATTCCTTCTTCGACACCGTGCGGGTGAACGTGCCCGGAGCCGCCGAACGAGTGATCGAGCGGGCGCGTCAGCTCGGCTATCAGCTGCTGTGGATCGACGACGCCACGATCGGGGTGTCGGTCGATGAGACCACGACCGCGCGCGATCTCGCCGCCGTGGCCCAGGCTTTCGGCCTGCCGGCGGCCGAGGCGCTCTCTCTGGAGGGCGCGGTCGCGCTGCGGGGTGTCGCTCAGGGTCTGCACCGGGTGGATGAGTATCTGACGCATCCGGTGTTCACCTCGCACCGCAGCGAGACGGCCATGATGCGCTATCTCAAGCAGCTCGCCGACCGTGATTACGCGCTCGATCGCGGCATGATCCCGCTCGGCTCGTGCACGATGAAGCTGAACGCGGCCACCGAGATGGCGGCGGTGTCGTGGCCGGAGTTCTCGCGGGTGCACCCCTTCGCCCCCGAGGCGGACGTGCGCGGCTACCTCACGATGATCGAGCAGCTCGAGACGTGGCTGGCGGAGATGACCGGCTACGACGCGGTCTCGCTGCAGCCGAACGCGGGCTCGCAGGGCGAGCTCGCCGGCCTGCTCGCGATCCGCGGCTTCCACCGCTCGAACGGCGAGGAGGGGCGCACCGTGTGCTTGATCCCCTCTTCGGCGCACGGCACGAACGCGGCCTCGGCGGTGCTCGCCGGCATGCGGGTGATCGTCGTGGCGTGCGATGAGGCGGGCAACGTCGACCTCGACGACCTGCGCGCGAAGATCGCCTCGCACGCCGAGGAGCTCGCGGCGCTGATGATCACGTACCCCTCCACCCACGGGGTCTACGAGCACGACGTGCTCGAGATCACCCAGGCCGTGCACGACGCCGGTGGGCAGGTCTACGTCGACGGGGCCAACCTCAACGCGCTGCTCGGCTACGCGCGCTTCGGTGACCTGGGCGGCGACGTGTCGCACCTCAACCTGCACAAGACGTTCGCCATCCCGCACGGCGGCGGCGGGCCGGGCGTCGGCCCGGTCGCGGCGAAGTCCCACCTCGCGCCGTTCCTGCCCTCGCATCCGTTCTCGCAGCGCCGCTCCGAGGCCGGCTTCGACGGTGGACCGGTGTCGGCCGCCCCGCATGGCTCGGCCGGCATCCTGCCGATCTCGTGGGCGTACGTGCGGATGATGGGCGCCGACGGGCTGCGCGCCGCGACGGGCGCGGCCGTGGTGTCGGCGAACTACCTCGCCGCGCGCCTGCGCTCCCACTACCCGGTGCTGTACACGGGAGACGACGGACTCGTCGCGCACGAGTGCATCCTCGACCTGCGTCCGCTGCGCGAGCAGACCGGAGTCACGGTCGACGACGTCGCCAAGCGGCTCATCGACTACGGCTTCCACGCCCCGACGATGTCGTTCCCCGTGGCCGGCACGCTGATGATCGAGCCGACCGAGTCGGAGGACCTCGCCGAGCTCGAGCGCTTCGTCGAGGCCATGGTCGCGATCAAGGCCGAAGCCGTCGCGGTGGCGGCGGGGGAGTGGCCGGCGAGCGACAACCCGCTGGTGAACGCCCCGCACACGGCTGAATCGGTCATCGCGGGCGAGTGGCAGCATCCGTACTCCCGCGAACTCGCCGTGTACCCCATGCACGCGCAGATCCGAACGAAGTACTGGCCGCCCGTGCGCCGGATCGACCAGGCCTACGGCGACCGCAACCTCGTGTGCGCCTGCCCGCCCGTGGAGGCCTTCGCCTGACCCACCCCTCCGCCGCGAGCCCCCTCCGCCGCGAGACCCGTTCTCGGCGGCGAGACCCTGACATTCTGCAGGGGTCTCGCCGCGGAGCACGGGTCTCGGCGCTGAACGGGGGCGGTCAGGATGCATCGGAGCGGCGAAGCGCCCGTCGGAGCGCGAACAGCTGTGCGGTGTTGCGCGGAGCCTCCGCCCGGAGGCCCGCTGATACGAGGAGGGCGTGCAGCGGGTCGGCGGCGAGCGCTTCGGTCCATCCCCAGTGGGGCACGGCGCGGGCGCCGTTGCGGAACAGGCGAGCGTCGCGCGCATGGCGTTTCCGCAGAGCGGTTGTCGCCGTCTCGAGGGGCCCCGCGTACTTCACGTCGCCGTCGCTCTCGCCGGCGATCCCCGATTCGGCCCACCACTTGTCCACTCGGTCGCCACCCAGCCACACCTGCAACTGGGGAGGCGGGAAACCCAGCCATTCGAGGACGGCGCGGTCGACCGATTCGAGGGGTGACTCCGCGAGCCGAGTCGCCCTGTGGAGCGGCCAGCGGGCGCGGAGTCGCCCGCGTGATGACATCCGCCCCTCGTTCACGGCCGCCAAGAGCGCCGGGGTGAGCTGCGGGTCCCCCCGGAGCGCGGCATCGGCGACAGCGAGCGCGATCGCATTGTGTCGCGCCCTCGCCATGTCGACGACCGTGTCCGCGAGGCCGGTGACGGGCACGCCATCCATCTCCTCCAGCACGCGGGGCTCGACCGACGTGTGCACCTCCACGGCGCCCGTCGTGTGAGATCTGCCGCGCGCGTCCGCGAGGAGATGCACCCTGCCGGGGTCGCCGAAGACGGGCAGACCGCGCGCCGCCGCGGCCGACTCGAGGCAGAGAATGCCATCGGGGTAGATGAGTGTCGCTGCGTGAACGCGGGCGAGATATCTGTCCCACGGCGCGAGGACGCCCCACTCTGCGGCCGGGGCGTAGACGCCGCGCAGGACGCTCACCAGTTCTCCCGACCTCACCGCCCGCGTGCTGTGGGTTGTGGCGCGGGCGGGAATGAGCGCGACAGGGCTGGCGGCAAGACCCACATGTTTGTCGAACACGTCTACACCGTGCACGGACGCGCGGCCCGCAGCATCCGCTCCCACGGCACTTGTGCGAACTCGCGCCCGGATCGCGACCTGTGCAGGACGCCACGTCACGCCGGCTGACAGCGCCGAGACCCTCTCTCAGCGGCGAGACCGTGACATTCTGCGCGGGTCTCGCCGCGGAGAACGGGTCTCGGCGATCAGCGCGGCCGGGACGCGCGGCGGGTCAGGACGCGGGCGCGAACACCCCGGGCCACCACGAGGCGGCCAGGGGGTATCCGACGAAGGCGACGATGTCGAGCAGGGTGTGCGCGAGCACGAGCGGCATGACCCGCCCCCACCGCCGGTAGCACCAGCCGAAGACCACGCCCATCACGAAGTTGCCGAGCACCGCACCGAAGCCCTGGTAGGCGTGGTACGCGCCGCGGAGCGCGGCGGTGGAGAGGATGATCGTCCACCACGACCACCCCAGACGGCGCAAGCGGTCGAAGAGATACGCGATGAAGATGACCTCCTCGGTGAGTCCGGCGCGGAGCGCGGACAGCACGAGCAACGGCACCACCCACCACCCGGCGTCGAGCGGGGAGGCGACGACGGCGACGTTGAAGCCGAGCATGCGGGCGAGGGCATACAGGCCGAGTCCCGGTATGCCGATCACGGCAGCAAGCAGGAAGGCACGCCCGATATCGCTGCCGGGATGCCGGAGATCCAGCCCGATCTTCCGTAAGGCGTTCGTCCCGGGCTCCCACAGCAGGAAGATCACGAGCCCGACCAGCGCGAGCGAGAACGCGATGTCGAGGAAGCGGTAGAGCGCGTCCCAGAGCGCCTCGGTATCCTGCGTCGGATTCAACTGCGTCTGCTGCTCGCTGATGGGCGTCGGGCGCAGCAGCGCGCGGACCAGACTCAGCACGGAATACAGCGCGGACTGCCCGACGGTCACGGCCAGGACGAGCGAGATCTCCCACACCCAGCGGGTGCGCTCCGGGCGGGAGAGCGAAGTGTCGAGCGGCATCCTCTCAGGGTGCCACAGCGCGATATGCGAGCATCGAACACGTGTGGAATGCAAGAGGGCGCAACTTGATCGGACGGACTCCGAAAGCCAAGGCGACGGCTGCGATCGCCGCCGCAGGGGTTCTGGCCCTGCTGAGCGGGTGCACGGTGAGTTCTCCCGAGACCGCACCGACGCCGCCCCCGACCAGCCTCACGATCGGCACCGTCGGGGAACTCACGAGCTTCAACCCCTCGACCGCGGCGGATGCGACGTCGGGCAACCTCGCCGCGCAGCAGTTCCTGCACGAATCGTTCGCGTACATCGGCGATGACCTGCAGGTGGCCGGAAACACGGGCTTCGGCGAGGTCGAGCGCATCTCCGACGATCCGCTCACCGTGGTCTACACCCTCAACGACGGTCGCAAGTGGTCGGACGGCAAGCCCGTCACCCTCGAGGATCTGATGTTCGGTTGGGCCGTCAACTCCGGTTGGTTCGACGATGCCTCCTACGACGAGGCCGGCAACCTCATCAGCGGCACACAATACTTCGACACCGCCGAGAAGTCCGACGGTTTCCGCGACACGTCACGCGCCAAGCTCGACACCCGCGAGGGCACCCTCACCCTCGTCTACGACGAGCCCTTCGCCGACTGGAACCGCCAGTGGCTGCTCGACCGCCCGCTCCACACGGTCGCGGCGAAGGCCGGTGTGACCTCCGCCCAGATCATGCAGGCGATCCGCGAGACGCCCCAGGGCGATCCGGGCAACCCCGTCGCGCCCAACCCCGTGCTCCTGGCCGCGGCGCAGGCGTGGCAGACGGGCTTCGAGGTCGACCCCGCCGCGCCCGATCTCAGCGCCGCGGTGTCGAACGGGCCCTACATGGCCGAGTCCTGGAGCGGCGACACGCTCAACCTGGTGCGAAACCCCGAGTACAACGGCGAGAACTATCCCGCGTTCGACAATCTCGCGGTGCGCTACTTCCCCGACCAGCAGGCGCAGCTCGCCGCGGTGCGCTCCGGCGAGGTCGACATGGCCAACCTCGGCAACCTCACGGCCCCCACCATCGACCGCCTCGAAGCCTCGGGGGCGACCGTGCTGACCGGTTCGCGACCACACACGCTCAGCCTCATCTTCGTCGATGAGGGCGGTCGGATGGACGACAACCTCCGCGAGGCGCTCGCGCTGTCGCTGGATCGAGAACGCATGGTCGACGAGTCGGTGCGGGGGACCAATCCGGATGCTGCGCCCCTCCGCTCGTTCTTGAGCTCGCCGGCCTCGGGCTCGGCCTACGACGACATCGTCGCGAACAACGGTTCACCCGGCAACGGCGCCGACCCCGATCGTGCGCGCGATCTGCTGGACGGGGACACCCCGCAGGTGCGCATCCGCTACGAGCCCACCGACACGGTGGCCGCCGACCTCTTCGCGGAGATCGCCCGGATGGCCGATGAGGTCGGCATCGACGTGCGGCCCGCGGGCGATGACGACGCCGCCGACGCCGAGCTCGTCTCCTCCGACGTGAGCGGATCACTGTACGAGGTCGCCCGAGAGCGGGTGCGGCGCGGTGCCGGTGGACTGGAGGCCGTTCGCGCACTCGCCCAGATGCGCGAGAGCACCGACCCGGAGCAGGTGATCCAGGTCGCCCAGCAGGTGGATCGAGCACTGTTCGATGACCACTACGGCGTTCCCCTGGTGGCGCTGTCGGGGGTCATCGCGCACACCGACGCCGTCAGGGACGTCGTCTACACGGCATCCGAATGGGAAGGTCCCAGCGAATTCTGGAGCTGGCAGCCAAACGACTGAGCGGGTTTCCGCGGGCGCCCTTGTCAGAATGCGCTAGCCGCACCGGGAATCATTAAAGGTATGTAACGGATTCGGCGTGGCTTGTGATCAGCCCGCCTGTGCCGCATATCGTCTCCGTAGTCCCGGCTCCTGCCGTTCCCCCCGGTTCGCGTCAGCCAAGCAGCTCCGCTGCCGACATGCGCACGGCAGCCCGCCGCCTCCTGACGAAGGAACAACCCATAACGTGATCAAGTACCTCGCGCGCCGCACTGCCGGTTGGTTGCTGATGATCCTCGTCGCCACGAACCTCGTGTTCTTCCTCGCGTGGGGATACCTCGATCCGCGCGCGAACTACGTTGGCCGGCGGCCTCCGCTCAGCGAAGAGCAGATCCAGGCCCTCCTTGTGCCGCGTAACCTCAGCGACACCACCCCGATCGTCGAACGGTGGTGGACCTGGCTGAGTGGGATCCTCACCCGGTGGGACTGGGGAGTCAGCCCCGTCGGTGACGCGGTCAACGACCAGATCTCGTACCGCATCTGGGTGAGCGCCGAGCTGGTGCTCGGGGCGACCATCATCACCACGGTGATCGGCATCGCGCTGGGGGTGTACACGGCGTCGCGTCAGTACAAGCTCGCCGACCGCATCGGCACGGCCACCTCGATCGTCACGCTCAACATCCCGATCGTCGTCGCAGCTCTCGGAATCGTGCTGCTGGCGATCTCCGCCAACGAGGCCGCCGGTACCCGCATCTTCTTCGTCACCGGCGCTTCGAGCCCGGACGTCAGCGGGTTCTTCCCGGTGCTGATCGATTCGCTGCAGCATCTGATCCTGCCCACGATCGCCCTCGTGCTGATCGGGTACGCCAGCATCCACTTCCTGCAGCGGTCGCTGCTGCTGGACAACATCAAGTCCGACTACGTGCGGATGGCGCGCGCGAAGGGTCTCACGAAGCAGCAGGCGATCCGCAAGCACGCCCTGCGCACCTCGCTCATCCCCGTCGCCACGCAAGTGGCGTTCTCGATCCCTGCGATCTTCGTCGGCGCCATCCTCACCGAGTCGATCTTCGGTTGGCGCGGGATGGGCCAATACTTCTCCCAGACCCTGGCCACCAACGACATCTACGGGACGGTAGCGATCGCCGCCTTCGGCGCTGTCATGACGGCGATCGGCGCCCTGCTCGCCGACATCGCCGTGGTCATCCTCGATCCCCGAGTGCGAGTGAGCTGATATGTCCACGACCGAGATGCTCGACCCGCTCGAGCACGGCGACAACCCGCCCATCGACCAGACCACGATCCGCACCCCGCGCAAGCGGCTGTCGAAGTTCCAGCTCTACTCGCGCCGGTTCATGCGCAACCGTCCCGCGGTCGCGGGTGCGATCATCTTCGTCCTGATCGTGCTGTTCGCCGTCTTCGGACCGTTCACCCAGCAGTACGACCACGTCGAACTCGACTTCCTCGCCCTCAGCGACGGTCCGTCGTCCTCGCACTGGTTCGGCACGAACAACGCCGGCAACGACCTCTACGCCCAGGTCGTCGTCGGGCTGCAGCGCTCGCTGATGATCGCCCTCACCGTGTCGCTCGGCACCACCGCGCTTGCCGCCATCGTCGGCACCACCGCCGCCTACTTCGGCGGCTGGTACGAGCGCATCGCCCTGCTCGTCATCCACTTCCTGATGGTCGTTCCGACCTTCCTCGTGCTCGCGATGATCTCCAACGACTCCGGCGGAGACTGGCGCATCATCGCGCTCATGCTGGTGCTCGTCAGCTGGTTCTTCACCGCCCGCACGATCTGGACGCTGTCGCTGTCGATCCGCGAGCGCGAGTACGTCGCCGCCGCCCGGTACATGGGAGTCGGCGGCTTCCGGATCGTGCTTCGCCACATGCTGCCGAACATCGGTTCGCTGCTGATCATCAACTTCACCCTCGGCGTGGTCGCCGCTGTCCAGGCCGAAACGGGACTGTCGTTCCTCGGCTTCGGCGTGAAGGCACCCGACGTCTCGCTCGGATCCCTGATCGGAGTGGGCGCGGGCACGGTGACCAGCTCCCCGTGGTTGTTCTACTTCCCCGCCGCTGTGCTGGTGCTCCTCACGGTCTCGATGGCCCTCGTCGCTGACGGGCTGCGCGACGCGCTCGACCCGACGTCGGCGGCCGGAGGACGCGCATGAGCGCCCCGGTGCTGTCCGTCCGCGATCTTCACGTCAGCTTCCCTTCGGAGGCGGGGCGGGTCGACGCCGTCCGCGGCGTCTCGTTCGATCTCCTCCCGGGGCGCACCCTCGGGATCGTGGGGGAGTCGGGGTCGGGCAAGTCGGTGACCTCGCTTGCCGTCATGGGGCTGCTCGATGACAACGCCACCGTCTCGGGGTCGGTGCTGTTCGACGGCGAAGAGCTGTTGGGCAAGTCCGACAAGCAGATGTCCTCCATCCGCGGAAACGGCATGGCGATGATCTTCCAGGATCCGCTCACCTCGCTCACGCCGGTGTTCACGATCGGCGACCAGATCGTCGAAGCCATCCAGACCCACAACCGCGTGTCCCAGCGGGCGGCCGAGGCCCGAGCGGTCGAGCTGTTGAAGCTGGTCGGCATCCCGAACGCCGAGCGCCGCCTCAAGGCCTTCCCGCACGAGTTCTCCGGCGGTATGCGCCAGCGCGTCGTGATCGCGATCGCGATGGCCAACAACCCGCGCCTCATCATCGCCGACGAGCCGACGACCGCTCTCGATGTCACGATCCAGGCTCAGATCCTCGATCTCATCGGCACCGCCAAGGCCGAGACCGGCGCCGCGGTCATCATGATCACCCACGACATGGGCGTCGTCGCGAACACCGCCGACGACGTCATCGTCATGTACGCGGGCAAGCCGATCGAGCAGGCCGGCGTGCGGGAACTGTTCCGAGAACCGCGGATGCCGTACACGATCGGTCTTCTGGGGGCGATCCCGCGGATCGATAAGTCGGAGAAGACCCCGCTCATCCCCATCAAGGGCAACCCGCCCCTCCTGATCGACCTGCCGCACCGGTGCCCGTTCGCGCCGCGCTGCCCCATCGCGATCGAAGCGTGCTGGGAGGGGGAGCCGGAGCTGCTTCCGGTCCCGTCCGAGGAAGGCGTGCACCGGGCCGCCTGCATCCGGGCCGACGAGATCTCGCACCGGAGCATCGACGGCGTCCCCGTCTTCGTGCCGCCGGTCATCGCCGAGAGCGCCCTCGAGCGCATCCCGCGGGAGCAGCGCCCGATCACCCTCGAGGTCGACAACCTGCGCAAGACCTTCCCGCTGCTCAAGGGTTCACTCTTCAAGCGGCGCGTCGGCGACGTGCACGCGGTACGAGGCGTGAGCTTCGACATCCGCGAGGGCGAGACGCTCGCGATCGTGGGGGAGTCGGGGTCGGGCAAGACGACGACGCTCCTCGAGATCATGGATCTCGTACCGCAGGAGAACGGCGACATCCGCCTCGGCGGGCGCAGCGTCACCGACCTGACGCGGGGCAAGGACACCCGCGAGGTGCGCCGCGACATCCAGATCGTCTTCCAGGATCCGATCGGCTCGCTCGATCCGCGCATGACGGTGGCCGACATCATCGCGGAGCCGATGCGCGCGATCGGCACCCCGCGCAAGGAGGTCGACGACCGCGTCGACGAGCTGATGGGCCTGGTCGGGCTCGACCCCGCCCACAGCGACCGGTTCCCCTCCGCCTTCTCGGGCGGCCAGCGCCAGCGCATCGGCATCGCCCGAGCTCTCGCGACCAACCCCAAGGTCGTGGTGCTCGACGAGCCGGTCTCGGCCCTGGACGTGTCGATCCAGGCGGGCGTCATCAACCTGCTCGACGAGCTGAAGGCGAAGCTCGGCATCTCCTACCTGTTCGTGGCTCACGACCTCTCCGTGGTCCGCCACATCGCCGACCGGGTGGCCGTCATGTACCTCGGGACGTTCGTGGAGTACGGCGATGTGGATGCGATCTTCGATGACCCCCAGCATCCGTACACGCAGGCTCTGCTGTCCGCGATCCCGATTCCCGACCCGGAGAAGGAACGGTCGCGCGAGCGGATCGTGCTCACCGGCGACCTCCCGAGCCCCACCGAAGACCCCGCGGGATGCCCGTTCGTCACGCGGTGTCCCCTGTACCAGACGCTCGACGAATCGCGGCGCGTGCGCTGCCGCGACGAGCGTCCTGCCCTTGTTGCGTCGGCCCCGGATCACTCCAACGCCTGCCATTACCGGTAGAGCGCGCCGCGCACCAGAAAAACACCTTTGAGAAAGGAGCACGACATGAATGTGCAACGGAAACTAGCCGGCGTGATCGCCGGCGGTGCCATCCTGGCGCTGGCCCTCGCGGGCTGCACCGGTGGCGGCGGCGATGGCGCAGCGACCGAGGACGGCGGCGGCGAGGCCACCACCATCCAGGGCGCGGACTACAACCCGCAGCCCCGTGAGAACCTGCAGGAGGGCGGGGAGGTCACCTTCCCGATCGACGAGATCACGCCCCAGCTGAACGCCAACCACTCCGACGCCACGGTCGACACCGCGCGTCTGTGGGAGTGGTACAACCCCCAGACGATCCTCATGTCGCCGGAGGGCGAGGTCTCGGCCAATCCCAACTACCTGAGCGGTTGGGACACCGAAGAGGTCGACGGCAAGACGGTCGTCACGTACACGATCAACCCCGAAGCGGTGTGGAACGACGGCACCCCGATCACGTGGAAGTCGTACGAGCAGACCTGGATCGCCCTGCGGTCGCTCGACGAGGGCTACGTTCCGAGCTCCACCGACGGCTACTCGCTGATCGAGTCCGTCACCCAGGGTGAGGACGACCGCCAGGCCGTCGTCACCTTCTCGCAGGTGTACCCGTGGACCGACGGACTGTTCTGGCACATCCTGAACCCCGCCGTGAACACTCCCGCGATCTTCAACGAGGGCTACCTCGGTGACCCCCACGCCGAGTGGGGCGCAGGTCCGTACACGATCGACGAGTTCGACGCGAACGCCGGCACCGTCTCGTTCACGCCGAACGACAAGTGGTGGGGCGACGCTCCGCTGCTCGACAAGGTCACCTTCCGTCAGCTCGACTCGACCGCCATGGTGAACGCCTTCCGCGCCGGCGAGATCGACTACGCCGACAACCTGACCGCCGACAACCTGGCTCAGGTCGAGGGCGGCGACGATGTGACGATCCACAGAGCACAGCGCACGTCGACGAACCTCCTCGAGATCGACTCGACCAAGCCGCAGTTCTCGGACCTCGCGGTGCGCGAGGCCATGTTCAAGGCCATCAACCGCGACCAGATCAAAGAGGTCGTCTGGAACGGTCTGGACTACACCGAGGCGGACTCCAACTCGCTGCTGCTGTTCCCCTTCCAGGAGGGCTACACCGACGCGCTGACCGACGCGGGTTGGTCGTACAACGTCGACGAGGCCAACTCCATGCTCGACGAGGCCGGCTGGACGGCCGGCGACGACGGCACCCGTGAGAAGGACGGCGTGCGCCTCGAAGGCACTCTGCCGGTCTTCAGCGACGACCCCATCGCCGAGGCGCGTGCCCGCGTCATCCAGTCGCAGCTCGCGGCGGTCGGCGTGGACGTGGAGATCGACATCCGTCCCTCGCAGGACTTCTCCACCGACCTCAGCACGAAGAACTGGGATCTCGTCATGCTCGGCTTCTCCTCGAGCGACCCGTACGGCGTGGCCTACATGTGCCAGATCTACTGCTCCGACAGCGGATTGAACCTCTCGAGCACCTCCACGCCCGAGATCGATGCGCGCATCGCCGACGAGGTCGTGGCTCTCCCCACCCAGGATGAGCAGATCGCGGCGGGCATGAAGCTCGAGTCCGAGATCATCGCCGAGACGTGGGGCATCCTGCCCCTCTACGCCGGTCCCTGGATCGCCGCCGCCCGCACGGGCTTGGCGAACCTGACCCCCGAGACCTACACGGGTCTCGACCTCTTCGGGCTCCAGCCCGTCGAGAACGTGGGATGGATGAAGTAGGACTGCTTCACCAGGAGGGCCCGGCGCAGCACTGCGCCGGGCCCTCCTGCGTGTAGACCTCCTCTACAACCTGCGCGGTTTCTCGGGGCGCGGTCTGTCAGATTGCTCCACAGGGGGGTGGGCGAATTAAAGGTATGTAACGTTTGGCCTTCGCGTTTTGACCAATGCGAATCGTTTACCTATCGTTTCCCCTATCTGCGTCCCGCTGAGGCCCCCGACTCCGCGTGGACGCGCTCACCCCTTGCACAGGAGGAAATGTGTCGAAGAACACGTGGCGCAAACGCGCCCTCGCAGCAGGAGCGGGAGTCGCGATCACCGCGATCGCCCTCGCCGGCTGCTCCGGCGGTGGCAGCGAGTCCGCTGACCCGTCGACCGGTGGATCGAACAGCGCGATCATCACCACGAACGGTTCTGAGCCGGAGAACCCGCTCATCCCCACCGCGACCAACGAGGTCGGCGGCGGCAAGATCCTCGACGCGATCTTCGCCGGTCTGGTGTCGTACGAGGCTGACGGCGCGACCGTCAACGACATGGCCGAAGAGATCACGGTCGAGGACCCGCAGCACCTCACCGTCAAGCTGAAGGAGGGCCAGACCTTCTCCGATGGTGAGGAAGTCACGTCCGACAACTTCATCAAGGCGTGGAACTACGGCGCTCAGCTGTCGAACGAGCAGCTCAACAGCTACTTCTTCGAAGACATCGAGGGCTTCAGCTACGACGCGGACTCCGAGCTCACCGGTCTGGTCGAGGTCGACCCGTACACCTTCACGATCGCGCTGAACAAGCCGGCGTCGGACTTCCAGACGCGTCTGGGCTACTCCGCGTTCTACCCGCTTCCCGACGCCGCCTTCGACGACATGGAAGCCTTCGGCGAGAACCCGATCGGCAACGGCCCGTACAAGCTGGCCAGCGACGGTGCGTGGCAGCACAACGTGCAGATCGACCTGGTCAAGAACGACTCGTACCAGGGCGTGCGTCAGGCGCAGAACGGTGGCCTCACGATCACGTTCTACGCGACGCAGGATGCCGCGTACGCCGACCTGCTCGATGGTGCCGTCGACGTGATCGACGCGATCCCGCCGTCGTCCATGGCTTCGTTCGAGTCCGACCTCGGTGACCGTGCTGTCAACCAGCCCGCCGCCGTCTTCCAGTCCTTCACGATCCCGGAGCGCCTCGAGCACTTCTCGGGTGAAGAGGGCGACCTGCGTCGTCAGGCGATCTCGATGGCCATCAACCGCGAAGAGATCACCACCACGGTGTTCCAGGGCAGCCGCACGCCGGCCAGCGACTTCACGTCGCCGGTCATCGACGGCTGGTCCGACTCGCTCGAGGGCGCGGACGTGCTGGCGTACAACCCCGACAAGGCGAAGGAACTGTGGGCCGAGGCCGACGCCATCTCGCCCTGGAGCGGAACGTTCCAGATCGCGTACAACGCCGACGGTGGACACGACGTCTGGGTCGACGCGGTGTCGAACTCGATCAAGAACACGCTGGGCATCGACGCTTCGGGTAACGCTTACCCGACGTTCGCCGAGGCTCGCGAGCTGATCAACGGCCGCACCATCACGACGGCGTACCGCACCGGATGGCAGGCCGACTACCCGGGTCTGTACAACTTCCTCGCGCCGCTGTACGCGACCGGCGGAAGCGCCAACACGGGCGACTACTCCAACCCCGAGGTCGACGCGCTCCTCCAGGAGGGCATCGCCACCACGGACACCGCAGAGGCGAACGAGCTGTACGGACAGGCGCAGACCATCCTGTTCAACGACCTGCCCGCGATCCCGCTGTGGTACTCCAACGTCACCGGCGGTTACGCTGAGGGCGTTCAGAACGTCGAGTTCGGTTGGAACTCGGTCCCGCTGTACCACGAGATCACCAAGGCGGAGTAACCCGCCGAAGCACACCTCGCGAGGCGGTGGCGTCAATGCCACCGCCTCGCGACATGTGTCGCCACGGAAAAAACCGTGCCGCGCCCGCGGCGCACGGCGACGACCTCAGGCACACGGGCCGCACAACAAGCGGCGTGCCAAACGATCTCGGAGGGAGTTGGGGATGGCCATTTACATCCTCAGACGCATTCTGCAGGTGATCCCGGTGTTCTTCGGGGCCACTCTGCTCATCTACTTCATGGTTTTCGCCATGCCCGGCGACCCGATCGCCGCTCTGTTCGGCGATCGCGTGCCGAACCCTGCAGTCCTCGCGCAGATCCGCGCGGAGTACCACCTCGACGACCCGTTCCTGGTGCAGTACTTCTACTACATCACCGGCGTTCTGCGCGGTGACTTCGGCGTGAGCTTCTCCGGTCAGCCCGTCAGCGAGGTGCTCGTTCGCACCTTCCCGGTCACCGCCCGTCTCGCCGTGCTCGCCATCGCAATCGAACTCACGCTCGCCGTGGTCATCGGCACCATCTCGGGTCTTCGCAAGGGCAAGCTGTTCGACAACACCTCGCTCGTGATCGCCCTCGTCTTCGTGGGTGTGCCGATCTTCGTCCTGGCGTTCCTGGCGCAGTTCTTCCTCGGCATCCAACTCGGGTGGTTCCGCGCCACGGTCGGAGCGCAGAACGGCTGGTTCGACCTGACGCTCCCCGCCATCGTGCTGGGTCTCAGTCTTTATGCGACGAGCATGCGCCTCACCCGCGCCTCCGTCATCGACACCCTCAACCAGGACTGGGTGCGCACGGCCTACAGCAAGGGGCTCCCGCGTCGGCGGGTCATCCCCGTGCACGTCCTGCGCAACTCGCTCATCCCCACCATCACGAACACCGCCACCAACTTCGGCGTGCTGCTCGTGGGCGCCACGGTCACCGAGGGCATCTTCAACGTCCCCGGTGTCGGAAACACCCTCTATCAGGCGACCGTCCGTCAGGAGGGGCCCACCGTGGTCTCCTTCGTGACGGTCTTCGTCATCGTGTACGTGCTGGTCAACCTCGTGGTCGACCTGCTGTACGGCCTGCTCGACCCGAGGATCCGCTATGCCAAGTGATCGTTACACCCAGCCGCATTTCGTCGCGCCGGTGAAGGACGCCGCCATCGAGGTGGACGCCGTCCGCGTCGAGGCGAAGCCGAGCAGCCTGTGGCGCGACGCGTGGCGCGACATCCGCCGCCGCCCGACCTTCTGGGTGACCGCCGTCGTCGTGCTCGTCATCATCGTGATGGCGCTCGCGCCCACCCTGTTCACCCAGACCCCGCCGAACAGCGACTGCCAGCTCGCCAACAGCAACGGCGGTCCGACCTCGGGCCACCCGCTCGGCTTCACGTTCCAGGGCTGCGACATCTACGCCCGCATCGTCTGGGGCGCGCAGACCTCCCTGATCGTGGGCCTCCTGGCGACGCTCATCGGCACCGTCATCGGCGTCGTCGTCGGCGCGCTGTCGGGGTACTACGGCGGATGGCTCGACTCGGTGCTCTCGCGTGTCGGCGACATCTTCTTCTCGATCCCTTACATCCTCGCCGCGATCGTCGTGATGAGCGTGTTCTCCGAGAGCCGTACCCCGCTCGTGCTCGCCCTGGCCATCGGTGGGTTCGCGTGGGCCTCCACGGCACGCGTGATCCGGGCCGAGATCCTGCGCGTGCGCCAGGCCGACTTCGTCACCGCCTCGCGCGCCCTGGGTCTGTCGAACTTCCGCACCCTGCTCGCCCACGTCTTCCCCAACGCCCTGGCTCCGGTCATCGTCGTGGCGACCATCACCCTGGGTGCCGCGATCTCGGCCGAGGCGACCCTGTCGTTCCTGGGTGTCGGGCTCGGCAGCAGCACCATGTCGTGGGGTCTGGACATCAGCCAGGCGCAGCAGTCGCTGCGTGTGGCCCCCATGGCGCTCATCTACCCCTCGATCGCGCTCACCGTCACAGTGCTCGCGTTCATCATCCTGGGCGAATTGCTTCGCGACGCCCTCGACCCGAAGGCGAGGGCACGCCGATGAGCACCGTCGACAACGCGCCGCTGCTGTCCATCCGCAACCTGCGGGTCTCTTTCGACGCCGGCAAGGTCTCGCGCGAGGTACTTCACGGGGTCAGCCTCGATGTGCACCGCGGCGAGACCGTCGCGATCGTGGGGGAGTCCGGCTCGGGCAAGTCCACCACCGCGTCGGCGATCATCAACCTGCTGCCCGGCACCGGGCACGTCACCTCCGGCGAGATCACCCTCGACGGTCGCGACCTCACCACCCTCACCTCCTCGCAGATGGAGCAGGTGCGCGGGCGCGAGATCGGGTACGTGCCGCAGGATCCGATGTCGAACCTCAACCCGGTGTGGAGCATCGGCTTCCAGGTGAAGGAGGCCATCAAGGCCAACGGCATCGCGACCGGTCGCCAAGAGGTCGAGCAGCGCGCGATCGAGGTGCTCCAGCAGGCCGGCCTGCAGGACGCGGCTCGTCGCCTCCACCAGTTCCCGCACCAGTTCTCCGGCGGTATGCGCCAGCGCGCGCTGATCGGCATCGGCCTGGCCGCCGACCCTCAGCTGCTCGTCGCCGATGAGCCCACCTCGGCGCTGGACGTCACCGTGCAGCGCGTGATCCTCGATCACATGGCCAAGCTCGCCCGCGAGAAGGGCACCTCCGTGCTGCTGATCACGCACGACCTCGGCCTCGCGGCCGAGCGTGCCGACACGATCGTGGTCATGAGCCAGGGCGAGATCGTCGAATCCGGCCCGAGCCGCGAGATCCTCGAGCACCCCCAGCATCCGTACACCCAGAAGCTGGTCGCCGCGGCACCGAGCCTCGCCTCGCAGCGCATCCAGGCGCGCGCGGAGGATCGCGGTCTGCAGCGACTCGACGACCTCACCACGGCCGCGCCGGCGATCACGGTGACCGACCTGGTGAAGGAGTACCGCATCCGCCAGGGCGGTTTCCGCAGCGAGCCGTTCCGCGCCGTCGACGGCATCTCGTTCGAGATCCCGCGCGGCAAGACGCTCGCCCTGGTCGGCGAGTCCGGTTCGGGCAAGTCGACCGTGGCGAAGATGGTGCTGATGCTCGAGACGCCGACCGCCGGAACGGTGGCCGTCGACGGTGTCGACACGGCCAAGCTCTCGAGCCGGCAGGCGTTCGACCTGCGTCGACGCATGCAGCCGGTGTTCCAGGACCCGTACGGTTCGCTCGATCCGCTGCGCAACATCGGCGGCACGATCGCGGAGCCGCTGGAGATCCACAAGGTCGGCGACGGCAAGTCGCGTCGCGCGCGGGTGCTCGAGCTGCTCGACCAGGTGTCGCTGCCCCGCGACCTCGCCTCGCGCTACCCGAACGAGCTCTCCGGTGGTCAGCGGCAGCGTGTCGCGATCGCGAGGGCGCTCGCGCTCAAGCCCGACATCATCGTGCTCGACGAGGCGGTCTCGGCGCTGGACGTGCTGGTGCAGGATCAGATCCTGAACCTGCTCTCCGACCTGCAGAGCGAGCTCGGACTCAGCTACCTGTTCATCACGCACGACCTCGCGGTCGTTCGTGTCGTGGCCGACCTGGTCGCCGTGATGGAACGCGGCAAGATCGTCGAGCAGGGCACGGTGGATGAGATCTTCGCCCACCCGACCGAGGCGTACACGCGCCGGCTGCTCGAGGCCATCCCCGGAGCCTCGCTACCGCTCGGCGGCGTGTCCTGACACGCACCGTCTACCGCGGGGCCTCCGCACCCTGGGTGCTCGGAGGCCTCGCGCTGGTGTGCGCTCTGCTGCTGGCCGATGTCGTGGCCCGCGGCAGCGTCGTGCAGGCGCTGCTCATCGTGCCGTGGATGCTGGCGGTCCTCTGGTTCGCCTACGTGGTGTGGTTCGCCTCGCACGTCGAGACGGATGCCGAGGGCATCACCGTGCAGAACCTGCTGCGGCGCACCCGGGTGCCGTGGGGGAGGGTGACGGCCATCGACCTGCGGTGGCAGGTCGAGGTGACCCTCGACGACGACACCGTGGTCAACTCCTTCGGCGGCCCCTCGCCCTCGCGGCGGGGCAGGTTGGTAACCCGCTCGACCCCCGATTCGGCGACGGTGCAGACCGGCCGGATCGTGGACGACTGGATCGCCGCGGGCGACGCTGCGGGCGGTCCGGTGCAGCGCAGTTGGGACGTCCCGGCGCTGATCGCACTCGTCGTGATCGCCGTCTGGGCGGTCATCGCGGTGCTCGTCGCCGGGGTATAGGCCTCGGCGGATAGAATAGGTGGTGCCCGGTTCCGGGCAATACCCCGAAGTGCAAGGATTTTTTCATGGCGCACGCCCTCCGTTCCGATCTGCGCAACGTCGCAATCGTCGCGCACGTCGACCACGGCAAGACGACGCTCGTTGACGCGATGCTCCGCCAGACCGGCTCGTTCGGCTCTCACGAGCACATGGAAGAGCGCGCGATGGACTCGAACGATCTCGAGCGCGAAAAGGGCATCACGATCCTCGCGAAGAACACCACGATCACCTACAGCGGCAAGCACACCGAAGAGCCGATCACGATCAACGTGATCGACACCCCCGGTCACGCCGACTTCGGTGGCGAGGTCGAGCGCGGCCTGTCCATGGTCGATGGCGTCGTGCTGCTCGTGGATGCTTCCGAGGGCCCGCTTCCCCAGACCCGCTTCGTGCTGCGCAAGGCGCTCGAGGCGAAGCTGCCGGTGATCCTCCTCGTCAACAAGACCGACCGCCCCGACGCGCGCATCGCCGAGGTCGAGGAAGAGGCCCACGACCTGCTGCTGGGCCTCGCATCCGATCTTCAGGACGACGTGCCCGACCTCGACGTCGACGCCCTGCTCGACGTACCGGTGGTCTACGCGTCCGGTCGTGCCGGTGCGGCGTCGCGCAACCGTCCCGAGAACGGCTCGCTGCCCGACAACGACGACCTCGAGCCGCTGTTCGAGGCGATCCTCCAGCACGTCCCCGCGCCGTCGTACGACGACGAGGCGCCGCTGCAGGCCTGGGTCACCAACCTCGACTCCTCGCCGTTCCTCGGCCGCCTCGCTCTGCTGCGCGTCTTCAACGGCACGCTGAAGAAGGGCCAGACCGTGGCCTGGGTGCGCGCCGACGGCTCCACCGCCAACGCCCGCATCACCGAGCTGCTCAAGACCCGCGCGCTCGAGCGCTACCCCGCCGAATCGGCCGGCCCCGGCGACATCGTCGCCATCGCCGGTTTCGAGGACATCACCATCGGCGAGACGATCGCCGACCCCGAAGACGTGCGCCCGCTGCCGCAGATCCACGTCGACGACCCGGCGATCTCGATGACGATCGGCACGAACACCTCGCCGCTGATGGGCAAGGTCAAGGGCCACAAGCTCACCGCGCGCATGGTCAAGGACCGCCTCGACCGCGAGCTCATCGGTAACGTCTCGATCAAGGTCGTCGACATCGGTCGACCGGATGCCTGGGAAGTCCAGGGTCGTGGCGAGCTCGCCCTCGCCATCCTCGTGGAGAACATGCGCCGCGAAGGCTTCGAGCTCACCGTCGGTAAGCCCCAGGTGGTCACCAAGAAGGTCGACGGCAAGACGTTCGAGCCCTTCGAGCACCTGACGATCGACGCACCCGAGGAGTACCTCGGCGCGATCACGCAGCTGCTGGCGGCGCGCAAGGGCCGCATGGAGAACATGACCAACCACGGCACCGGCTGGGTGCGCATGGAGTTCATCGTCCCCTCGCGCGGTCTCATCGGCTTCCGTACCGAGTTCTTGACCACCACGCGCGGCACCGGTATCGCCAACGCGATCTCCCACGGCTACGAGGCCTGGGCCGGCGCCATCTCGACCCGTCAGAACGGCTCGATCGTCGCCGACCGCTCGGGCGTCGTCACCCCCTTCGCGATGATCGCTCTGCAGGAGCGCATGTCGTTCTTCGTGCAGCCCACGCAGGAGGTCTACGAGGGAATGGTCGTCGGCGAGAACTCGCGCGCCGATGACATGGACGTGAACATCACGAAGGAGAAGAAGCTCACCAACATGCGTGCAGCCAGCTCCGACACCTTCGAGTCGATGACCCCGCCGCGCCTGTTGACGCTCGAGGAGAGCCTCGAGTTCGCCCGTGACGACGAATGCGTCGAGGTCACCCCCGAGGTCGTGCGCATCCGCAAGGTCGAGCTCGACGCGAACGCCCGTGGCCGCAGCTACTCGCGCCTCAAGCGCCAGGACGCCGGCGCCTGATCGCCTTCCGCTGAACGAGGGGGTCCACCGAGTCATCGGTGGACCCCCTCGGCGTTTCCCCCCGCGTCGGTAGCATCGAGCGGGTGACCGACGCGCCCGTGCCCGACGCCGCGTCCCGCGGCGCAGCACGCCAGGGACTCGCCGTGGCGCTCGCGACGAGCGCGTACGGCGTGTCGTTCGGCGCCCTCGCCGTAGCATCCGGTCTCGACGTCTGGCAGGCGTGCGTGCTGAGCGCGCTGATGTTCACGGGCGGGTCGCAATACGCCTTCGTCGGGGTGATCGGTGCGGGCGGGGTCGCCGCGGCTCCTGCCGCCATCGCCTCCTCGGCCCTGCTCGGGGTGCGCAATGCCGCATACGCGATGCGCATGGCACCGGTGGTCGGCGGGGGATTCTGGCGCCGAGCCGCCGCCGTGACATTCACGATCGACGAATCGACGGCCGTCGCGCTCGCGCAGTCGACGCCGCGTGCGCGGGCGGTGGGCTTCTGGGTGACCGGCATCGGGATCTACCTGGGGTGGAACATCTCGACCCTGCTGGGCGCGCTCCTCGGCGACGTGCTCGGCGACCCCCGCCAGTACGGACTGGATGCTGCCGCCGCAGCAGCCTTCCTCGCGCTGCTGTGGCCGCGACTGCGCGGACGCCAGGCCATCGCCGTGGGTGCGGCCGCGGCCGTGGTCGCGGCGGCCCTCACGCCAGCGCTGATGCCGGGGCTGCCCGTCATCGCGGCGGCGCTCGTGGCGCTGGCCGTCGGGTGGTTCAACTGGTTCGCCCCGTCCGGCGGCGCCGGGGTCGATCCGGCCGGGCGGGAGGGGGAGCCGTGACGCTCTGGAACGCCGTGCTCCTCGCATCCGTTCTCTGCCTCGCCGTCAAGGCGGTGGGCTACGCGGTGCCGGGGCACTGGCTCGAGGCTCCGCGCCCGGCGCGGATCGCCGACCTGCTCACCGTGGCGCTGCTGGCCGCCCTCGTGGCCGTACAGGCCCTCGGCGTGGGTCAGGCGATCGTGGTGGACGCCCGCCTGCCGGCGCTCCTCGTCGCGGCCGGTCTCTTGGCCCTCCGAGCGCCGTTCCTGGTCGTGGTCACCGCCGCCGCCCTCGTGGCCGCGTTGCTGCGGCTGTGGGGCTGGGCCGCCTGACCCGCCGTCCTCGCCCCGGGCGCGCACAACGTCGGAGCTTTCGCCCGGCCCCTGCCCCAGGCGAGTGTCGCATCGGCGTGTCGCCGATAACCTCCGAAGTCGTGCACGCGGGCGGTGGGCCCGCCCCGGCGTGCACAACTTCGGAGCTTTCGCCCGGCCCCGGCCCCAGGCCCGTGTCGCATCGGCGTGTTGCCCATAACCTTCGAAGTTGTGCACCGGGCGGTGGGCCCGCCCGAGCGCGCACGACTTCGGAGCTTCCGCCCGGCCCCGGCCCGAGGCCCGTGTCGCATCGGCGTGTCGCCCATAACCTCCGAAGTTGTGCACGCGGGCGGTGGGCCCGCCCCGAGCGCGCACGACTTCGGAGCTTCCGCCCGGCCCCGGGCCCAGGCCCGTGTCGCACCGGCGTGTCACCCATAACCTCCGAAGTCGTGCACCGGGGCGGCCCCCAGGAGCCCGGCTTAGACTGGCGCGGTGTCGAAGCAGGTCTCCCGAATACTGGCGTGGCTCATCGCGGCCGTGATCGGCGCGGTCTACGGCACCGCGGCGACCATCGCCCATGCGTTCACCGCCGGCATTCTGCCCATCGGGCTCGTGCTGGCGACCGTGGGCACGGCCGCCCTCCTAATCGCCCTGCGCCTGCTCGCCGAAGACCGCTGGACGGCCTTGGCCGGAGGGCTCGGGATGCTGGCGGCGACGGTGTTGTTCTCGGGTATCGGCCCCGGCGGCTCGGCCGTGGTGGCCGCTCCCACACCCGACACGGAGTGGATTCCCGCGACGTGGACCTTCGTGGTTCCGATCCTCGTCGCACTGGTCGTCGCCTGGCCTGACGTCTCGCGCCTCCGGACGGGACCTAAACTGGAGGGGTGACGTATGTGATCGCCCTCCCGTGCGTGGATGTCAAAGACCGCGCCTGCATCGACGAATGTCCGGTCGACTGCATCTACGAGGGTGAACGCTCTCTGTACATCCACCCCGACGAATGCGTCGACTGCGGTGCGTGCGAGCCGGTCTGCCCGGTCGAGGCGATCTACTACGAAGACGATCTCCCCGACGAGTGGCGCGACTACTACAAGGCCAACGTCGAGTTCTTCGACGACATCGGCTCGCCCGGTGGAGCAGCCAAGGTCGGCGTGATCGCCAAGGATCACCCCGTCATCTCGGTCCTGCCCCCGCAGGGCGAGTGACCGCGCAGAACAGGGCGGCGGCCTGATGGGCGTCTCCGACCTCGCCGACTACCCTTGGGATGCGGTCGCCCCGTACGCGGAGCGCGCCCGACAGCACCGCGGCGGCATCGTGGATCTCTCGATCGGGTCCCCTGTCGATGAGACCCCGGCCATCATCGCCGCCGAACTCGCGAACGCCACCGACGCCCACGCCTACCCGCAGGCCGCCGGCACACCGGCGCTGCGCTCGGCGATCGCGGAATGGTACGACCGACGCCGCGGGGTGCCCGGGCTGAACGACACCCACGTGCTGCCCACGGTGGGCTCGAAAGAGCTCGTCGCGCTGCTGCCCCTGCTGCTCGACCTCCGTCCCGGCGACGTCGTGGTGCACCCGCGCGCGGCGTATCCGACCTACGAGGTCGGCGCGCGGGTCGTGGGTGCCACGCCCGTAGCCGCCGATGACCCCGCCGACTGGCCGCAGGGCACCAAGCTCGTCTGGCTCAACAGCCCCGGCAACCCCGACGGGCGAGTACTCGGTGTCGAGGAGCTGCGCGCCGCCGCGGCCCGGGCACGGGAGCTGGGCGCGGTGCTCGCTTCCGACGAGTGCTACGCCGAACTCGGCTGGGAGGGGGAGTGGGCGGATGCTGCGATCCCCAGCGTGCTGGATCCGCGGGTGACCGCCGGCGACCTCACCGGGCTCCTGTCCGTGTACTCCCTCAGCAAGCAGTCGAACCTCGCCGGCTACCGCGCCGCGTTCCTCGCCGGCGATCCCGCGCTCGTCGCCCGGTTGCTTGCGGCGCGGCGTCACCTCGGCCTGCTTCCGCCCGCCCCGGTGCAGCGCGCGATGACGGTGGCGCTCCTCGACGACGCGCACGTCGTCGAGCAGAAGGCGCGTTACGCCCGGCGGCGCAGCATCCTGAAACCCGCCCTCGAGGCGGCGGGGTTCCGCATCGACCGCAGCGAGGCGGGCCTGTATCTCTGGGCGACCGAGGGCCGCGACGCGTGGGAGAGCCTCGGTCGACTGGCCGATCTCGGCGTGTTGGCGGGCCCGGGGGCGTTCTACGGCCCGTTCTTCCCGCAGCACGTGCGCCTGTCGCTGACGGCGACGGACGAACGCATCGCGGCAGCGGCGGAACGCCTCGCCGCCGTCTGATCCGGCCCCGTTTGGTGGCATCCTCCACCGGCCGTACACATCTTTTGGTCGTGTCGGCCGTACCGCCCGACGGCTTATAGGCTGTAGCGACCGACCCGTTTTTCGCAAGGAGGCGCCATGAGCGACGCGGCAGATCAGCAGCAGAAAGCCACCGTCACCATCGGCGGCACCACGGCAGAATTCCCGGTCCTGCAGGGGACGGACGGAACCCCCACCGTCGACATCGCGACGTTCACGAAGCAGACGGGCCACACCACGCTCGACTACGGCTTCGTCAACACGGCTGCCACGAAGTCGGCGATCACCTTCATCGACGGCGACGAGGGCATCCTCCGTTACCGCGGGTACCCGATCGAACAGCTCGCCAAGAACAGCACCTACCTCGAGGTGGCGTGGCTGCTCATCTACGGCGAACTGCCCACGGCTGACCAGCTCGGCGAATTCGACGAGCGCATCCGTCGGCACACGCTGCTGCACGAAGACCTCAAGCGGTTCTTCTCCGCCCTCCCGCACACCGCGCACCCGATGTCGGTCCTGTCGGCCGCCACGGCGGCGCTGTCCACGTACTACGAGGGCGAGTCCGATCCGCACAACCCCGAGCACGTCGAACTGAACACGATTCGGATGCTGGCGAAGCTGCCCGTCATCGCCGCGTACGCGCACAAGAAGAGCGTCGGCCAGGCCTTCCTCTACCCCGACAACTCGCTCGGCTTCGTCGACAACTTCCTCAAGCTGAACTTCGGCGTGCTGTCCGAGGTGTACGAGGTCAACCCGGTGATGTCTCGCGCGCTCGAGCGCCTGCTCATCCTCCACGAAGACCACGAGCAGAACGCGTCGACCTCGACCGTGCGCCTCGTGGGTTCGACGGGCGCGAACCAGTTCTCCTCGATCTCGGCCGGCATCAACGCCCTGTACGGGCCGCTGCACGGCGGCGCGAACGAGGCCGTGCTGTCGATGCTCGGGCGCATTCGCGAATCCGGCGAGAGCGTCCAGCGTTTCGTCGAGCGCGTCAAGAACAAGGAAGACGGCGTGAAGCTCATGGGCTTCGGGCACCGCGTCTACAAGAACTACGACCCGCGCGCGAAGCTCGTGAAAGAGTCGGCCGACGAGGTGCTGCAGGCGCTCGGCGTGAGCGACCCGCTCCTCGACCTCGCGAAGGAGCTCGAAGAGATCGCCCTTCACGACGACTACTTCAAAGAGCGCCGGCTGTACCCGAACGTCGATTTCTACACGGGCGTCATCTACAAGGCGATGGGATTCCCCACCCGGATGTTCACCGTGCTGTTCGCGATCGGCCGCCTCCCGGGGTGGCTCGCGCACTGGACCGAGATGCAGCACGACCCGCAGACCAAGATCGGCCGCCCGCAGCAGCTGTACACGGGTGCGCCTGAGCGCAACTACCCGGGCCTCGGCTGAGCCCGACCGCCCTCAGGCGTGGAGGGCTTCGTTCAGGGTCACCCCGTGGCCGGAGCGGACGGATGCCTCGACCGCGCCCGTGAGGGAGTTGCGTCGGAAGAGCAGTCCGTCGCGCCCGGAGAGATCGGCGCCCTTGACCGTGCTGGTGCCGGTGTCATCGGTGAACGCGATCTTGGTGCCGGCGGTCACGTAGAGCCCGGCCTCGACGATCGTGTCGTCGCCGAGCGAGATGCCGATGCCCGCGTTGGCGCCGAGCAGAGTGCGTGAGCCGATCGACACCCGGTGCGTGCCGCCGCCCGACAGGGTGCCCATGATCGAGGCGCCGCCGCCGATGTCGCTGCCGTCCCCGATGACGACGCCCTGGGAGACCCGGCCCTCGATCATAGAGGCGCCGAGGCTGCCGGCGTTGAAGTTCACGAATCCTTCGTGCATCACGGTGGTGCCGGGGGAGAGGTAAGCACCGAGACGCACGCGAGAAGCATCCGCGATGCGCACCCCCGGGGGCGTGACGTAATCGAGCAGCCGCGGGAACTTGTCGAGGCCCTGCACCTGGATGCCGTCGCGGAGCAGGAAGGGGCGGAGGCGGGTGGCGTCGTCGGGGTGCATCGGGCCGGCGGTGGTCCACGCGACGTTGGGGAGGAAGCCGAAGATGCCGTCGAGATTCACCTCGTTCGGGCGCACGAGGCGGTGCGACAGTGCGTGCAAGCGCAGGTACGCGTCGGACGTCGAGGAGGGGGCGGCGTCGAGGTCGGTCTCGATCGCGATCGTCTCGGCGCTCACCGCGCGGCGCTCGTCGACCACGGCCAGCTGATCGAGCGCGGCCGGGGCGATCGCGGGGTCGAGCCCCAGGGGCAGGCGACCCGCTGCGGGCTCGGGGAACCAGGTGTCCAGCACCGTGCCGTCCTCCGCGGTGGTCGCCAACCCGAAACCCCACACCCAGCGCTGTTCACTCATCCCTCCACGCTAGCGGTGCGCGCCGGCACGCCCCGGCCGGAGTTCGTGCGAGAGCCCGCTCGCTAGGATCGAGTCATGCCGGCGCTCGATCTTTCCGCCTCCTCCGCTGACCTGACGCGTGCGATCTGCGACATCCCGAGCGAGTCCGACGACGAGCTCGTGCTCGCCGACGCGATCGAGCGGGCGATCTCGGTCTACGACCACCTCGAGATCCACCGCGACGGTGAGACGATCGTGGCGCGCACACAGCTCGGGCGCTCCCAGCGGGTGGTGATCGCCGGGCACATCGACACCGTGCCGATCAACGGCAATGTGCCGACCAAGGACATCGAGATCGAGGGCGAGCCCTTCATCTGGGGGCGCGGCACGGTCGACATGAAGGCCGGTGTCGCCGTCCAGCTGAAGCTCGCCGCCGAACTCGTGGATCCCCGGGTCGACATCACCTGGATGTGGTACGACCACGAGGAGGTCGACGCCGAGCTCAACGGACTCACCCGCCTCGCCCGCACGCGCCCCGATCTCTTCGCCGGTGATTTCGCGATCCTCGGCGAACCCTCCAACGGCGAGGTGGAGGGCGGCTGCAACGGCAACCTGCGAGCGCTGGTGCGCACTCGGGGACTGCGCGCCCACAGTGCACGCGCCTGGGTCGGCGAGAACGCCATCCACCGCGCGGCCCCCATCCTCACGCGGCTGGCCGAGTACCGGCCCCGCGATGTCGAGGTCGAGGGGCTCGTCTACCGCGAGGGCATGAACGCGGTGCGCATCACGGGAGGGGTCGCCGGAAACGTGATCCCCGACCTCTGCGAGGTGGAGGTGAACTACCGCTTCGCCCCGAGCCGCGACGCGGAAGAAGCATCCCGCCACGTCCATGACGTCTTCGCCGGCTTCGACGTCGAGGTCGTCGACCTGGCCGTCGGTGCCCGCCCCGGTCTGGACGCGCCGCTGGCGCAGGAGTTCGTCCGTGCGGTGGGTGCGGAACCCCGACCGAAGTACGGCTGGACCGACGTGGCGCGCTTCTCGGCGATGGGCGTTCCCGCGGTCAACTACGGCCCCGGCGACCCGCACCTGGCGCACCACGATGAGGAGCGCGTGCCGGTCGCGCAGATCGACGCCGTCGAACGCGGGCTGCGCGCGTGGCTGAGCTCGACCTGACCGCCACGCGGCAGCACCGGCGGCGGCTGCCGGTGGCTGCGCGCATCGCCATCATCTACATCGCCGCGCGCGTCATCACGACCCTCTTCCTGCTGCTCGCAGCCGGGATGTCCACCCCGAACTCGCGGTTCGGAGCCTCGCCCTCGCTCTCGGACTTCGTCGTCGGGTGGGACGCGACGTGGTACTGGTTCGCTGCGGTCAACGGTTACCCGAGCGACCTGCCCCTGACGCCGAGCGGCGACGTCGCCGAGAATGCCTGGGCGTTCATGCCGCTGTTCGCCTTCGCAGCGTCAGGCCTCGGCGCGGTGCTGGGCTCGTGGGGTGCCGGGGCGCTCGCGCTGTCACTGTTGGGGGGATACGGGGCGTGCCTCGCCCTCTACGCGCTCCTGCGACCCCAGCTCGAGCGCACGGCCGCGCTGTGGGCGGTGGTGTTCTTCGCGTGCGGACCGCTGGCGGCGCTGTTCCAGGTGGGGTACGCGGAGTCGCTGTTCCTGTGCTTCCTCTTCGCGGCGCTCTGGTGCCTGCAGCACGCTCGATACGCCTGGCTGTACCTCCTCATCCCGTTGATGGGCTTCACCCGTCCGGGGGTGCTGGCTTTCGCCCTGCTCCTCGGGCTGTACGGCGTGTGGCGCTGGGTGAAGCGCGCAGATGCGCCGTTCCCCACGAGGGAGGCGATCCATCTCGGGATGCTGGCGGCCTGGGCGATCGTCGTCGGCTTCTCGTGGCAGGTCATCGCGGGCATCGTGACGGGGGACTCCGGCGCCTATCTCGCCACCGAACTCGCGTGGCGGCGCAATTGGATCGGCGATGCGACCGCACAGTTCGTGCCGTTCGAGGGCTTCGCGCAAGCATCCGCCTTCTGGTTCCGCACGTGGGGACTCGGCGACGTCGCGGGCTACGTGGCGCTGGTCGTGCTCGTGGCGGGAGCTGCGGCCCTGCTGCTGTTCGAGCCGCACGTCCGCCGCCTCGGTGTCGTCGTCCGGCTCTGGTCGGCGAGCTACCTGCTGTACCTGCTCGCGGTGTTCTTCCCGCAGTCGAGCATCTTCCGTCTGCTCGTGCCGTTGAGTCCGCTGTGGGGCGCCGTGGCGGTGCCGCGGTCGACCGCGTGGCGCGTCGGCGTGCTCGCTGCGGCCCTGCTCGGGCAGTGGTGGTGGATCTACAACATGTACGGGCTGGGTAACGCGTTCTGGCAGATCCCGTGACTGCCATCGACGGGGCCCGCTCACGATAAAGTAGACGCAGACTACGACGAAAAGGAGCCGTTATGGCAGCCATGAAGCCGAGAACCGGAGACGGGCCGATGGAGGCCGTGAAGGAGGGGCGCCTGATCATCGTGCGCGTCCCCCTGGAGGGCGGCGGTCGCCTCGTCGTCTCCGTGAACGACGCCGAGGCCAAGGAGCTCTACTCCGTGCTCGGTGGTGTCGTCGGCGCCGCCTGACACCCCGCGCACGAAACGACGGCGGCTGATCTTCGGATCGGCCGCCGTCGCTGTGTCGGGGGTTCGGTTCAGGGGGTTTCGGGGACCGTGGTCAGCTGCAAGAGGCCCTCGCCGGTGATCGACAGGGCGCCGACGACCGCAGCCGAGCTCTGCGTCTCGTGGATCAGCGAGCGGTAGGCCGCGGTGATGGGGTCGCGGCGCACCGGGTCGGCGACCGCGCCGCCGGCCAGTACCCGCGGGACGAGCACGATGCCGCCGGAGCGGACGAGCCGCAGGCCGTGCTCGACGTATTCGATGACGCCTTCGGGATCGGCGTCGATGAGCACGATGTCGTAGGACGCCTCGTTCATGCGGGGGAGCACGTCGGCCGCGCGTCCGGTGATGAAGCGGGCGCGAGCCGCGGGGATGCGGGCGTCGGCGAACGCCTGACGAGCGGCGCCGAGGTGCTCGGGTTCGCTGTCGATCGTGGTCAGGGTGGCCGTCGGCGCACCGTGCAGCAGCCAGAGTCCAGAGACGCCGCCGCCCGTGCCGACCTCGATGATGCTGCGCGCGCGCGAGGCGGCCGCCAGCACCGCGAGTTGCGCACCGATCGGCGCGCTCACGGGCTGTGCGCCCAGCTCGAGCGCCTGGGCGCGCGCGCGGGCGATGTGCTCCGGCTCCACCGTCGCCTCCGCCACGAATCGCTGGTTCGCCTCGTACCCACTCATTCCGACCTCCGCGGTCAGCCTACGTGGGCGAGACACAGCCGGAGGGGAGGCGCGGCGGGTAGCCTGAGGGCATGTTCTTCGGGCTCACCATCGAGAAGCTGCTGCTGATCGGTGTGATCGCCGGGCTGCTCATCGGACCCGAGCGTCTGCCGCGGTACGCCGAGGGTCTCGCGCGGTTGACCAAGCGCGTGCGCGGGATGCTGCAAGGAGCCCAGACGCGGGTGCGCGACGAGATGGGCCCCGACTTCGAGGACGTCGATTGGCGCAAGCTCGATCCGCGCCAGTACGACCCGCGCCGCATCATCCGCGAAGCGCTGCTCGACGACGCACCGGTCGCGACGGTGAAGGCTGCGAGCGTCGCCGCTGCGATGACCGAGGCCGGCGCCGACCCGCAGCGGGGCGCGTTCCGCCCCGACGAGCGCCCGCCGTTCGACTCCGAAGCCACCTGACGCGCCGCTCGACCGCTCGCAGCGGCTCGCTCGGGTTGCGGCCCGACCGCGCGGTAGGAGGACTTTCGGCCGAGCGGAGGAGTTTCCCGGCCCGGGAGTCCTCTGCTGGGCCGAAACTCCTCGCGAACCCGGCTCGAGACTCCTCGCGAAACCGGAGAATCGGTCGTACTCGGTGCGTGTGTGCGTCAACACGCACCGAGGTGGGCCGATTCTCCGAGTCGGGTGGGGTGGATGCTGGACCGGCCCGAACGGCGCTGACCGGGCCAGCGGTGCCCGAGCGGCGGAAGGACTTTCGGCCGAGCGGAGGAGTTTCGCAGCCCGGGAGTCCTCCTCCCGGCCGAACCTCCTCGCGAAGCCGGGCCGCGAAGCCGATTCACCGGGCCGATCCGCAAAGCCGAGGAGCGGGTGGGGAGCGGTCAGCGCGGGGTGAACGGCAGCGACCGGCCGGCGAGGGGGCGGGCGGTGCGGAGGAGTGCGTCGGCGACGTGCTCGATCGCCTGGGCGGCAGCATCCGTCGGTTCCCCCACGACGACCGGCTGCCCGGTGTCTCCGCCGGCGCGCAGGCCCGGGCTCAGCGGGATCGAGCCGAGGAGAGGAACGACCTCGTCGGCGTTCGAGAGGGCGGCGGCGACGGCCTCACCGCCGCCCGAGCCGAAGAGGTCGAGCGTGGAGCCGTCGGGCAGGGTGAGGGCGGCCATGTTCTCCACGACGCCGACGATGCGCTGACCGGTCTGGCGCGCGACGAGGCCGCTGCGAACGGCGATGTCGGATGCTGCCGCCTGCGGCGTCGTGACGACGAGCACGTCGGCGTGGGGGAGCAGCTGTCCGACCGAGATCGCGATGTCGCCGGTGCCGGGGGGCATGTCGAGCAGCAGCACGTCGAGGTCGCCGAAGAAGACGTCGGTGAGGAACTGCTGCACGGTGCGGTGCAGCATGGGCCCTCGCCAGGCCACGACCCCGGCTGCTTCTTCGCCGGGGCGGCGCAGGAACATCCCGATCGAGATCACCTTCACGTCGTAGGCGACGGGAGGGAGCATGAGCTCGTCGATGCGGGTGGGCGCCGGAGGGAGCCCGTCGGCGTCGAGCAGGCCGAGCAGGGCCGGGATCGAGAACCCGTGCACGTCTGCGTCGACGAGTCCGACCCGGAGGCCGCGGCGGGCGAGGGCGACGGCGAGGTTCGCGGTCACGGTCGATTTGCCCACGCCGCCTTTTCCGCTCGTCACGGCGATCACGCGGGTGAGGGCGTCGGGGCCGAACGGCATCTGGCGTGCGGGCCGGCCGCCCCGCAGCTTCTCGGTGAGCGCGTGGCGCTCGGTCGGGCTCATCACCCCGAGGGTGATCTCGACCGAGCTCACCCCGCCGACCGCGGCGGCGGCCTGGCGCACCTCGCGCTCGATGCGGTCGGCCGCCGGGCACCCCACGATCGTGAGCGCGATGGCGACCGCCGCGCGGCCGTCGTCGTCGACCGCGACCTCGCGCACCATGTCGAGCTCGCCCAGGGGGCGCCGCAACTCGGGGTCGATGACCGCCGACACCGCCGCGTGCACCGCGTCGGTCAGCGGAACCTGTGTCACGGGGATGTCGTCTCGCGATCGTCGCGCCGCTCGAGCTTCTTCAGCAGCACCTTCAGCTCCTGGCGAAGCACGTCGCGGGTGACGACCTCCTCGGTCGATTCGTTCACCGCCATGCGCAACGCGACGACCTCGCGGGCGAGGTACTCGGTGTCGGCGAGGTTGCGCTCGGCACGCTGGCGGTCCTGCTCGATCTGCACGCGGTCGCGGTCGTCCTGACGGTTCTGCGCGAGCAGGATGAGCGGGGCGGCGTACGACGCCTGCAGCGACAGGATGAGCGTGAGCAGGGTGAAGTTCGTCGCCTTCGGGTCGAACTGCCATTCGACCGGGGCGGAGGAGTTCCACACCAGCCACACCACGACGAATACCGTCATCCCGATCAGGAAGCTCGACGTACCCATCGCGCGGGCGAACGACTCCGAGAACCGCCCGAAACGGTCGCGCGACGGCTGCGGGTTGCGGTTGAGCATGCCGCCGCGGCCGAGCGGGGCATCGAGCGAGACCCTCCGGGTTGCGCGCGCCATCATCGCCTCCGAGTAGCGGTCGTCGGGATGCTGTGGGTGTCGAGCGGGCGCACGGGTCGGGGCGGACGCGGGTCGTCGCTGTCGTGCGAGCGCCAGTCGTCGGGGAGGAGGTAATCCAGCACGTCGTCGACGCTGACCGCACCGACGAGGCGGTGGGCCTGATCGATGACCGGCAAGGAGACGAGGTTGTAGCTCGCCAGCATCCTCGCCACTTCGGCCGCCGACGCCGTGGCGGGTACCGGGTCGAGGGTGTCGTCGATGATCGCGCCCAGCCGCTCGTGCGGGGGGTAGCGCAGCATCCGCTGGAAGTGGACGACACCCAGGAGGCGACCGGTGGGCGTCTCGTAGGGCGGCAGGGTGACGAACACGGAGGCCGCCAGGGCCGGATGCATCTCGTGGCGGCGGATGAGCGCGAGAGCTTCGGCGACGGTGGCATCGGCGGACAGCACGATCGGCTCGGGGGTCATGAGACCGCCCGCGGTGTCGGGGCCGTACTTGAGCAGGGCGCGGACGTCGTCGGCCTCGTCGGGCTCCATCAGGTCGAGCAGCTGCTCGAGGCGCCCCTCGGGCAGCTGACCCAGAAGGTCGGCCGCGTCGTCGGGTTCCATCGCGTCGAGGATGTCGGCCGCGCGCTCGTCGCCGAGCTGCTCGAGGATGTGCACCTGCTCCTCCTCGGGCATCTCCTCGAGCGCGTCGGCGAGCCGGTCGTCGGAGAGCTCCTCGGCGACTTCGAGCAGGCGGTCCTCGGGCAGGTCGAGGAGCGTGTTGGCGAGATCGGCGGGCTTCAGGTCGGTGTAGGTCGCGACGAGCTGCTCGGCCGACTGCGACTGCCCGGGGTGCGACTGCTCGCGCACCTCCGACCAGGCGGCGAAGGTGGTGGCGCCGCGGGCGAACGGCGAGGCGCTGGTCTTCGGGCGCCGCAGGAACAGCTGTCCGACGTCCCAGTCGCCCAGCCGGTTGCGTTCGATGGCCACGTCTTCGATGACGGCCTCGCCCGATCCGTCGACGAGGTACACGCGACGGCCGAGCAGTTCGGCCATGACCCGCACCTCACCGCCGCGCTGCTGGAAGCGACGCACGTTGATGAGACCCGTGGTGATGACCTGACCGGTGACGATCGAGGTGACGCGGCCGATCGAGACGAAGACGTGTCGACGGCCGGGGATCTCCACCACCAGGCCGACGACGCGCGGCGGATCGGCGGCGCGGTAGATCACCACGACGTCGCGGACTTTTCCCAGGCGATCGCCCGCCGGATCGAAGACTGTGCAACCCGCCAGGCGAGCGACGTAGACCCGTTGCGTGCTCACCATCCCAGAGTAGTCCGCCCCCCTCGCCGATCGGCGCCCGGGCGGCGCGTGAGACAATGACGGTATGAGCATGTTGGGTGGACGCGTTCCCGCCGGCCGCGAGAACGTGGGCGAGACGGTCGCGTCCTATCCCACGTACGAGGCCGCCCAGAAGGCCGTTTCGGCGCTCATCGCCGCCGAGGTACCGGCCCGCGACATCGCGATCGTCGGCCAGGATCTGCGCTCGATCGAACGGGTCACCGGCCGGTTGGGGTACGCGACGGCTGCCCGGTCGGGCGCCGTCAACGGCCTGCTGCTCGGTCTGCTCTTCTCCTTCATCTTCGTGCTCGGCACCCCGACGGTGCAGATCGGCGCCTTCATCGGCGTGATGCTCATCGGGGTGGCGTTCGGGATGCTGTTGAGCCTCATCACGTACTCGATCGTCCGGCGTCGCCGGGACTTCGCCTCCGTGATGCAGGTCGCCGCCGGTCGGTACGAGGTGTGCGTCGACGCCGCCAGCATCCAGAAGGCCCGTCAGGTCTCCGGCGCCTCGGCCGTGGCCGCCTCGCCGGCATCCGCGCCCTTCACGCCCTCGCCTCCGCCGGTGCCGGCACCCTCCGACGAGGAGCCGCCGCGGTACGGAGAGCGCATCCCGCCCAGCGCGCCCGAGGCCGCTCCCGCGCCCCAGAATCCGGAACCGCCGCGGGCGTGACCGTCGAGACGGTGCACGTCGCGCTCCCTGCCGGGGGCGTCGACGTGTCGGCCGAGTACGTGCGCCCGCCGGACGCCTGGGCGACACTCGCCCTGGCCCACGGAGCGGGCGCGGGTCACCAGCATCCGTTCCTCCTCGGCCTCTCCCGGGGTCTCGAGGCGCAGGGCGTCGCGACGTTGCGCTTCGCCTTCCCCTATCGCGAGGCCGGTCGTCGCATGCCCGGGCCCGCCGCGCACGCGATCGCGACGTGGGAAGCCGTGATGAGGTGGCTGGATGCTGCGGATGCCCCGCGTCCGGTGTGGGCGGCCGGCAAGTCCTACGGCGGCCGGATGGCGTCGATGGCCGCGGCCGAGGGAGTGATCGAGCCCGCCGGCTTGATCTATCTCGGCTATCCGCTGCACCCGCCCGGCGATCCGACCAAGGCGCGCGTGGCGCACCTGCCGGCGGTGGCGGCGCCGCAGCTGTTCGTCGAGGGCACGCGGGACCCGTTCATCGACCCGCACGAGCAGCTGCTCGAAGCGGTGGCGACGTGCCGCGATGCCGTCGTGCACTGGGTCGAGGGCGCAGACCACTCCTTCGCGGTGAAAGGACGCAAGCTCCCCGCCGATCAGATCGGCGAGGAGCTCGCGGCGCCCGTGGTCGCCTTCCTCAGCGCCCGGGGCGCGGGACTCGGGTGATCAGCGCGCCGACAGTCGCGCGATCCACGCTTCGACGTCGTCGGCCGTGCGAGGGATCCCCGCCGAGAGGTTGACCGGGCCGTCGGCGGTCATGACGATGTCGTCCTCGATCCGCACCCCGATGCCGCGGAACTCCTCGGGAACCGTGAGGTCGTCGATCTGGAAGTACAGTCCGGGTTCGATCGTGAAGACCATGCCCGCCTCCAGCACTCCGTCGTAGTACATCTCGCGGCGCGCCTGTGCGCAGTCGTGCACGTCGATGCCGAGGTGGTGGCTGGTGCCGTGCACCATGTACCGCCGGTGCTGACCGCCCCTCTCGGAGTCGAGCGCCTCCTCGGCGGTCACGGGGATCAAGCCCCATTCCGAGACGCGCTGGGCGATGACCTGCATCGCGGCCTCGTGCACCGCGCGGAACTTCACGCCCGGCTTCGCCGCGGCGAACGCCGCGTCGGCGGCTTCGAGCACCGCGTCGTAGATCTTCCGCTGCACGGCGGAGAAGGTGCCGTTCACGGGCAGCGTGCGGGTGATGTCCGCGGTGTAGAGGCTGTCGACCTCGACGCCGGCGTCGACGAGCAGGAGGTCGCCGGCGACGACCGTGCCGTCGTTGCGCGTCCAGTGCAGGTAGCACGCGTGCGGGCCGGAGGCGGCGATCGTGTCGTAGCCCTCGGTGTTGCCCTCGGCGCGGGCGCGCTGGTGGAAGACACCCTCCACGACCCGTTCGCCGCGGGGGTGCGCGATGATCCGGGGGAGGTCGGCCACGATGTCGTCGAAGCCGCTCGCCGTGACGGCGACGGCGAGGCGCATCTGCTCGAGCTCCCACTCGTCCTTGACCAGGCGCAGCTCCGAGACGAAGCGGGTGAGCTCCTCGTCCTCGTCGAGCACGAGGTCGTCCTCGCTCAGCTCCAGGTCATCGAGGTGTGCGGTGTCGACCCCGAGGTCGGCGGCCACGGCGGCGAGGGACGGGCGCGGACCGATCCAGAACTCTCCGACCGAGGCGTCGGCGTAGAACTCCGGCGTCGTGCGGTCGGCGCGCTCGCGGAAGTACAGCACCGCGTCGTGACCGTCAGCGGTGGGTTCGAAGACGAGCACGGCTCCGGGCTCGGCGTCGCTGCCCCAGCCCGTGAGGTGGGCGAAGGCGGAGTGCGCGCGGAACGGGTAGTCGGTGTCGTTGCTGCGCTGCTTCAGTTCGCCCGCGGGGAGCACCAGGCGTCGGCCCGTGAACGCGCGTGAGACGGCGTCGCGACGGCGCGCGGCCCACGGTGCCTCACTGCGCTCGGGAGGGAGGGACTCTTCGCGAACCGCCCACCCCTCGGAGATCGTGTCCAAGAAGCCCTGCGGGAAGGGCTGGCGTCGGTTGGTCGTGGTGACCTCGGCCTGCTCACCACTCGGGGTCAGGGTGTCGGTCTCGCTCGTGCTGTCCATCCTCCCAGTGTCTCACCGGGACGCCGGGATCAGCCCGCGGGTTCGAGTTGCACGACGAGCGGGCGATGGTCGCTGCCCGAGGTGTCGAGCGAGGTGAGCACGGCCGAGCCGGTCACCCGCCAGTACGGCGAGACGAGGATGTGGTCGATCGGTGCGCCCACCAGCGAGGGATAGGAGGTCGTCCACGTGCCGACGCCGCCGTTGCCGGTTTCGGATGCTGCGTCGTGGCAGCGCCCGAGGGAGCCGCCGTCGACGCCCATCCCGGCCATGTGATCGAGGGTCGCGTTGAAATCCCCCGCGAGGATCACGTTCTCGGCGCTGCACTGGTCGGCGAGCCACTGCAGATCGTCGCGCCACTGCTGCATGTAGGACTGCCGGGGCGCCACGGCGTGGGCGGCGACGACCGTGGGGCCCGATCCCGAGGTCGGCATGGCCACCGCGCTCGGGACGGTGGAGGTGTTGCTCGAACCGTCCTGGGAGGACTCGATCACGGAGTAGTCGCCCAGGGCGGGGCTGATCAGCACGGTGGTGGAGCTGGCATCCCAGCCGTCGACGCCGTACTGGCCGTACTCGGCGTGGTGCGCCCACATCGGGCTTCCCGCGTCCCTCATGAGGATGGCGACCTGCTCACCGGTTTCGATGGTGGTCTCGGGAAGGGTCACGATGTCGGCCTTCATCGCGACGGCGATCGAGGCGATCGTGTCGGGCGCGGTGGCGGAGCCTGCGGTGTTCCAGGTCATCACGCGCACACTGGCGTCGGTCTTGGCGGGGAAGGCGTCCGTGTCGGTGCCCGCGCCGCGGTACACCATCACCCCGGCGTTGGCCGCGGCGGCCACGACCGCGATCGCGGCGATCGTCAGGGCGAGCGCCCGCACGGCGCGGAACATCGCCAGCAGCAGGGCGATCAGGGCCAGGGCGAGGAAGGCCACGGCGAGCGGACCGCGGAACGACACGATCTGGGCGATCGGGAAGGTGCGCTCCAACCGGAACAGCTGCGGCCACGTCAGCACGGCCGCTCCGCCGAGGCACAGCGCGGCGAAGAGGACCCCCACGATGCGACGCACGCGGCGATGCTATGACAGCGACCTGGGAGATCCACGGATGCGGTTACTCTCGGGGGGTGAACAGCGGCAGGCGATTCGAGGGTCCGAGCGACCTCCACCTGCATTCGACGTACTCGGACGGCACCGAGCCGCCCGCCGAGGTCGTCGCGGCAGCTCACCGCCACGGCGTTCGCACCCTGGCCCTCACCGATCACGACACGACGACCGGCTGGGCGGAGGCAGCGTCCGCGGCGACGTCGCTCGGGATGACCTTCCTCCCCGGGATGGAGCTGTCGGCCCGCCACGAATGGCGCAGCGTGCACCTGCTCGCCTACCTCATCGACCCCGACGACCGGGCCCTGCGCGCCATGACCGACCGCATCCGCTCGTCACGGGTGGACCGCGCGCGCATCATGGCGGAGCGGATCGGGCGCGATTACGACGTCGCCTGGGAGGACATCCTCGCCCAGACCAGCGCCGGGACGACACTCGGCCGGCCGCACATCGCGGACGCCCTGGTGGCGGCGGGTGTCGTTCGCGACCGGGGCGAGGCCTTCGCCGGGATCCTGAGCCCGGCGGGCGACTACTACGTCGACCTGTACGCTCCCGACCCCGTGTCGGCGGTGGAGCTGGTCGTCGGCGCCGGGGGAGTGCCGATCATCGCCCACCCCGCCGGTCGTGCCGGATTACTGCCGAACGCGGTGCTCCGACGGATGCTCGATGCGGGCCTCGCCGGCTTCGAGCTCGGCCACCGGGAGAACCTCGCTCCGGGCATCCGCACCCTCCGGGGCATCGCGGATCAACGGGGACTGATCGTCACCGGTTCGAGCGACTACCACGGTCTGGGCAAGCCGAACGAGCCCGGCGAGAACACCACGAGCGACGCGAACGTCGCCCGCATCATCGCGGCGGGAAGCGGCAGCGAGCCCGTCTACCCCTGAGGAGCGTCAGCCGCGCTGGCTCACGCCGCGGGAGCGCCGCCCGCGCCGGCACGCGAGCCGCCGCGACGACGACGACGCCGACGCGGTGCCGAATTGCCGTCGTGGTGCTCGGATCCGCCGCCGTCGTGCGTTCCGCGTCCCTCGGTCTCGGTCGGAGCCTGGGTCGCCGTCGCTGTAGCGGACGCGTCCGCGGTGTCGACCACGGCCGGCTGTGCCGACCCGGTCGACTCCGGGCGGGTGCGACGACGCGTGCGACCATCGCTGGAGCCGCGGCCATCGCTGGAACCGCGGCCGTCACCGGAGCCGTTGCTCCTGCGTGCGGCCGGAGCGGAAGCATCCGTCGACTGCGCGCGGGGAGCCGTGACGAGGCGTCCCTTCGTGCCGGCGGGGATGTTCAAGTCGGTGAACAGGTGCGGGCTCGAAGAGTAGGTCTCGGTCGGCTCGGGCTGACCGAAGTCGAGGGCGCGGTTGATCAATGCCCACTTGTGCAGGTCGTCCCAGTCGACGAAGGTCACGGCGATGCCGGTCTTGCCCGCACGGCCGGTACGACCGGCGCGGTGCAGGTAGGTCTTCTCGTCGTCGGGGATGGTGTGGTTGATCACGTGGGTGACATCGTCGACGTCGATGCCGCGAGCGGCGACGTCGGTGGCGATGAGCACGTCCTTCTTGCCGGCCTTGAACGCGGCCATCGAACGCTCGCGCGCTTCCTGGCTCATGTCGCCGTGAACGGACGCGGTGTTGAAGCCGCGGTCGCCGAGCTCGTCGGACAGGCGCTGGGCGGCACGCTTCGTGCGCGTGAAGATGACGGTCTTGCCGCGTCCCTCGGCCTGCAGGATGCGTGCGATGACCTCATCCTTGTCCAGCGAGTGGGCGCGGTACACGAGGTGCTGGATGTTCGCCTGCGTGAGGCCCTCATCGGGGTCGGTCGCGCGGATGTGGATCGGGTTGGACATGAACCGGCGCGCGAGGGCGACGATCGGTCCGGGCATCGTGGCCGAGAACAGCTGGGTGTGACGCACGGGCGCCACCTTGGTGAAGATCTTCTCGATGTCGGCGAGGAAGCCGAGGTCGAGCATCTTGTCGGCCTCGTCCAGCACGACCTCGACGGCATTGGACAGATCGAGCAGGCGCTGGTTGTTGAGGTCGATCAGACGACCAGGGGTGCCGACGACGATCTGCGCGCCGGCCTTCAGCTGGTCGATCTGACCTTCGTAGGCCTTGCCGCCGTAGATCGCGACCACGCTGGTCGAGCGACCGGTGGTGAGCATGTCGATGTCTTCGTAGACCTGCACCGCGAGTTCACGCGTGGGGACCACGATCAGGGCCTTCACGCCCGGCTCGGGGTTCAGGCCGAGGCGCTGCACCACGGGGATGCCGAACCCGAAGGTCTTGCCGGTACCGGTCTTGGCCTGGCCGATGATGTCCTGGCCCGGAAGGCCGAGGGGGATGGTCTGCTCCTGGATGGGAAAGGCATCCACGATGCCCTTCGACGCGAGAACGTCGACGATGTCCTGGTCCACGCCGAGCTCGGCGAAGGTCGTCACGATATTGAGCCTGTCCGGCGGAAGAGAACCGCCTAGAGTGTCCGGTCCACGCCTTCACTCAGCCGCAGGCGCGGGGCCCCGATCCGACGCCGGGGCGGAGTCCACGATACCGGAGCCGGGCTGAGAGCCGGCTAACGACGCTGCGGAGTCGGCAGGCGGCGGGCCTAGGCTGTCGTACGTGTTCGAGTGGTTGCGTGGTCGAGGTCGTCCTGCCGGTCGCACCCTCACCCTGCGATCGCGCGGCGATTTCGGCAACGCGGTGCGGGTCGACTTCGCCGAACTCGCGCCCCAGGTCGACACGTTCCTCGGTCAGGCCGCGTACCTGCAGCTCGGGTTCTTCGAGACGCTGAGCGAACTGATCGCCTCCACACCCGAGCTCGCGCAGAAGGAGGCCCTCTCCCGGGCCGCCGGCGCCGCGCTCACCAAGCACGAGGCGCTCGTGTCGCTGATCCGCGAGCGCGGCGACGACCCGACCGCGCTGATGCTGCCGTTCCGCGAGCAGCTCGACGCGTTCCGTCGGGCGACGCACGGAGTGCGGCCGCAGGAGACGATGCTCTCCGTGCACATCACCGCCGGGATGCTGGACGACTTCTACCTGGCGTTGTCGGCGAGCTACGGCGACACCGGGCGTCGGGTCGCGCGCATCCTGCGCGCGGACTCGGACCGGCAGGCCATCGTGGAGATCGTCGCCGCCACGATCGACAGCGACGAGCAGTGGCGTTCGCTGCTCGCGATGTGGGGGCGGCGCCTCGTCGGAGACACCCTGCTGGTGGCGCGCGCGGCACTGGGCCCGACCATGCTGGTGGCCGCCGATGAAGAGCGGGTCGAGCCGGTGTTCACCGAACTGATGGCCGCGCACGCCCGGCGCATGGATGCGACCGGCCTTTCGGCCTGAACCGGACCGGGTCAGGCGAGGCCGAGCCGCTGCCGTTCGCGGTCATCGGCGCGCGTGCGCGAGACGCCGAGCAGCCAGAGGGTCAGGACCGTGACGAGGGCCGGAACGGCGATGGCCGACAGCCAGATCCACGGGTTGTCGATACCCACACCCGCCCAGGTGAGGGCGGTCCACCACGCAGCGCCGACCGCGGCCCCGATGAGAGGGGCCACGGCCACGCCGCGTGTGCTGCGGTAGGCGACGAGGAAGTGCGCCGCGAAACCGATCGCCGCGCCGATGACGATGGCGAGGATGATCTGCACGTCGGATCCGTCAGGCGACGAAGCCGACGCGGCGGGACTCTTCCGTGCCGAACTCGATGTAGGCGAGCGTCGCGGTGGGGACGAGGTAGGAGTTGCCCTTCACGTCGGTGAAGGTGACGTGCGAAGCCGAGGCGTCGAGCGCGTCGGTGACGGACTTCTTCACGACGTCCGAAGCCTCGCCGGTTTCGAAGCTCAGCTCACGGCCGGTGTTCGCGATTCCGATGCGGATCTCCACGATGTGCCCTTTCCGGCCCGGTGACCCGGGCGCAGGAAAACTCTACGACAGCGCTCGGGGGCCCCTGCCCGCGCGGTGCACGCTGTCGGCGAACGCGGTCTGCGCCGCGATGTCGGCGGGTCCGGATAGCGTGGCTGGCATGGGGTCATCGGATGCTGCGGCCGACGCGGCGGCCGTGCACCCCGGCGCGTTGCGCGCTCCGTTCCCCGGTATCGCGCTCGACGACGTGCAGGCGAGGGTGAGCGCGCTGCCGGCCGATGCCTCGGGCGTGGTGCTGGGCGCCGCCGGGACCGGCAAGTCGGCGGCGCTCGTAGCGCGGGTGCGCTCGCTCGTCGCGGCCGGGGTCGGCGTCGACGAACTGCTCGTGATCACTCCTTCGCGTCAGACCGCGACCGCCCTCCGCGACCGCCTGGCGATCGCGATCGACGAGGCCTCCTCGGGCGCGCTCGCGCGCTCGATGGCGTCGTTCGCCTTCCAGATCGTGCGAGCGGCCGAGGTGCGCTCCGGCGCCGAGCCCCCGCAGCTGCTCGCGGCGGGCGACCACGACCGCATCCTGGCCGACCTGCTGGCGGGCGACATCGACGAGCCGGGCACGGCCGCGATCGCGTGGCCGCCGGCGATCGGCCCCGAGGTGCGCTCCTCCCGGCAGTTCCGCGGGGAGCTGCGGCAGTTCATCGCCGTCTGCACCGAACTCGGCCTCGAATCCGGTGAGCTCGCCCGCCTGGCCGCCGACCGCGGCGAAGACGCGTGGGCGGCCGCAGCATCCTTCCTCCGCGAATACCGTGATGCCCTCGCCCAGATGAGCACGCGCGCCCGTGACGCGGCCGACCTGCTCCGTGAAGCGGCGACCGTGCTGCTGGCGACGCCCGGCGGCGCCGAGGGAGAGCGACTGCTCGGTGCTGCCGGACGCCTGCGTGCCGTGGTGATCGACGACGCGCAAGAGCTGACCCGCGGCGGGATCGACGTGGTCGCGGCACTGCGATCGCGCGGAGTCGCGGTGATCGCGTTCGGCGATCCCGACATCGCGTCGGGGGCCTTCCGCGGCGCGAGTCCCGAGATCTTCGCCGCGCTCTGCGACCTGCTGGGCACCGCGGCCGTCCTCGACGCACCGCACCGGGCAAGCGGGGCGCTGACCCGACTGACCCGCGTGGTCACGTCCGCGATCGGAGCGGCCGGACGCGTCGAGCACCGGCGTGCTCCGGGGCCGGTGGATCCCGACGACACCACCGTGCGCACGATCATCGCCGCGTCGCCCTTCGAAGAGATCGACGCGATCGCCCGGGTGGTCCGCGAGTGGCACCTGATCGACGAGGTGGCGTGGTCGCGGATCGGCATCATCGCCCACGACACCCGCCAGGTGGCGGCGCTCGAATCCGAACTCGCCGCCCGCGAGGTGCCGACGCGCGCGGCGGGTGTGCAGCGGCCGCTCGGCAGCGAGCCGGTGGTGCGGGATCTGCTCGCGCTCGTGGCTCTCGGACTCGTCGACGCGCAGGCGCGCGACCCCGACGAGGTCAGCGCAGTGCTGGTCTCCCCGTTCGGCGGCCTCGACGCGGTCGGACTCCGCCGCCTGCGCGGCCGGCTCCGCCACGCCGAACTGGCCGACGGCGGTGCGCGCCCCGCCCGGGTGCTGCTCGCCGAAGCCGTCGCTCACCCGCTCGAACTCGCCGCGATGGACACTCCCGAGGCGCGCGCCGCGGAGCGCCTGGCCACCACGCTCGCGCACCTGTCGAGCGAGGCGGCGCGCGGCGCGACCGTGCACGAGCTGCTCTGGCTGGCGTGGGAACGCGCTCGAGACGGCGCCGGGCGCCCGCTGTCCCGCTCGTGGCACGATGTCGCGGTCGGCGGTGGCCCCCTCGCGGCCGAAGTCGGTCACGCGCTCGACGCCCTCGTCGCCCTCTTCGACGCGGCGAAGCGGTTCCTGGAACGCGACCCGGCGGCCGAGACGGCGGCGTTCATCCGTCGCATCCTCGACAGCGACGTGCCCGAAGACATCCTCGCCTCGCCCGACCGCCCGGCGACCGTGACGGTGCTGACTCCGGCCACCGCCCTGGGTGCCGAGTTCGACGCGGTGGTCATCGCCGGCGTGCAGGACGGGGTGTGGCCCAACCTGCGCCTGCGCGGCGGCCTGCTCGACACCTGGCGACTGGCCGACGAGACGGCCGCGTGGCGCGGCGGGGCGGATGCTGCCGACGTGCCCGCCGTGATCGATCGGCGTCGCGGTGCCCTGCACGACGAACTGCGGCTGTTCGCCCGAGCCGTCTCGCGTGCACGGGCACAGCTCGTGGTGACCGCCGTCGACGACGACGACCTCGGACCCAGCCCCCTGTTCGCTCTGCTGCCCGAACCCGAAGCCCCCGCCGTCGACGATGTCGAGGCCGGTCACCCCCTCACCCTCCGTGGACTCGTGTCGCAGCACCGCCGGACGCTCACGTCCTCGCCCTCGTCGGCGGCGCGCACCCATGCCGCCGAGCAGCTCGTCGTGCTCGCACGCGAGCGGGTGACGGGGGCGGCCCCCACCCAGTGGTTCGGCGTCGCCGCTCCCTCCTCGACCGGCCCCTTACGCGACCCCGACCGCTCTCCCGTTCCGGTGTCGCCGTCGAAGATGTCGACCTTCGCCGATTGCCCCCTCGACTGGGCCGTGCGCGCGCTCGGCGGCGAGACCCGCTCGTGGTCGGCGGGGGCCGGCGTCATCCTGCACGCGGCCCTCGAGGAGGTGCCCTCGGGTGAGCTCGAGGCGTTGCGCAAGATCGTCGACGACCGCTGGGGCGAACTGGACTTCGAAGCGCCGTGGCTGTCACGCAAAGAGCACGTGTGGGCGCACCTGCTCACCGACCGCCTTCACGCCTACCTCGCGCGCTTCCACGCGGAGGGCGGCCGCACGATCGGAGCCGAGGCCCGGTTCCGCCTCGCGGTGGACCTCGACCAGGCCGAGGGTGAGACGCCGCGGGTCTTCGCGATCGATCCGGACGCAGGCGAGCGGCCCCCCGGACGCCTCGCGATGCTGACCGGCTCGATCGACCGGGTCGAGGTCTACCCGCCGGGTCGCGGCGAGCAGCTCCCCTCGGGGGAGCAGGACGCCGAGAGCGTCGTCATCGTCGACCTGAAGACCGGCCGCTCTGAAGCCCGGGTGAGCGACGAGAAAGTCGCCGACGACCCGCAGCTCTCGGCCTACCAGCTCGCCCTGGTGGAGGGACTGGTGCCGGGAACGGATGCAGCCGCCAATGCGGGTGCCCGCCTCATCGTGCTCTCCAAGACCACGGCGAAGAGCCCCCACTACCGCCTCGCCCGGCAGGCGCCGATGGCGACCGACAACCGGGCAGCGTTCCTCGAGGGCATCGTGCAGACCGCTCGGGCGATGGCATCCGATCGTTTCGACGCCCCCGTCGATGCGCACTGCTCCACCTCCCGATTCGGCGTCTGCGCCCTGCACACCGTCAAGGCGGTGTCGTCTTCGTGAGTCAGCCGACCACTGCGGCCGTGGGCGCCGCCACCCTCGCGCGCGCTCTGGGGCTGCCCGCCCCGACGTCCGATCAGCGCGCGGTGATCGAAGCCCCCCTGCGCCCGGCGCTGGTGGTGGCGGGAGCGGGCAGCGGCAAGACCGAGACGATGGCCGGGCGCGTGGTCTGGCTCGTCGCGAACTCCTTCGTGCAGCCCGACGAGGTGCTCGGCCTCACCTTCACGCGCAAGGCCGCGGGTGAGCTGGCGGAGCGGATCGGGCGGCGGCTCGCGACCGTGCGGGAGTACTCCACCCGGGGGCTCGTTCCGCACCTCGAGCGCCTGGTCGAGGACGGCACCCTGCCGACCTTCTGGCAGACGCATGCGGCCTCGGCGCCGCGGGTGCGCGACGCCGCGTTCGCCGGACTCCTCGACCGCCTCGCCGCAGAACTCGTGCCCGACACCGCCGTGAGCGAGGTGTCGGGGGAAGACCTCGTCTTCCGCCCGCGCGTCGCCACCTACAACGCCTTCGCCGACGCGCTCGTCCGCGAGCACGGCGCCCGGATCGGCCGCGATCCCGACTCGGCGCTGCTCAGCCAGTCGGGCGCATGGCTGCTCGCCCGCCGGGTGGTCATCGGCTCACCCGACGAACGACTGGCCGAGCGCGAAGAGGCGTTCTCCTCCGTCGTCGATGCGGTGCACCGCCTCGCCGGCGACGTCCTCGACAACCGCGTCGACCTCGACGAGCTCGCGGCTTTCGGCCGGCGGTGGGAGGAGCGCCTGTCGGGCGTGCGCTGTCGACTCAAGGGGGATCAGAAGCGGGTGGACGACGCCCGCCGGAGTCTCAGCGGACTCCCCGTGCTCGTCGACCTCGTGCGCGAGTACGGTCGGCGCAAGCGCATCGACGACACGCTCGACTTCGCCGATCAGGTGGCCGACGCGCTGACGATCGTCGAACAGGCCCCGGAGGTCGGTGCGGCGCTGCGCAGCCAATACCGGATCGTCCTGCTCGACGAGTACCAGGACACCTCGGTGCTGCAGACCCGGCTTCTCGCAGCCATCTTCCGCGATACCGCGGTGATGGGAGTCGGTGACCCGCACCAGTCCATCTACGGGTGGCGCGGAGCATCCGCCGACAACCTCGCCGCGTTCCCGCGGGCGTTCTCCTCGACAGGCGAGGCGGAGCGCTACCGCCTGATGATCAGTTGGCGCAACGACACCGCGATCCTCACCGCAGCGAACGCCCTGCTGCAGGCCGCCCCGGGCGCCGATGTCGACCCGCTCGTGCCTCGCCCCGGAGCGGCAGCCGGCCGCGTCGAGCGGGTGTTCGCGCCGTCGGCCGACGACGAGGCGCGCGAGGTCGCGGCCTGGTTCACCCGCGTCAGGGCCGAACACGCGGCAGCGGGTGCATCCGCGCCCCACTCCGGTGCGGTGCTGTTCCGCACGAAGCGGCACATGCAGCTCTTCGCCGACGCGCTCGACGCGGCGGGCGTGCCGAACCGCATCCTCGGCCTCGGCGGACTGCTCTCGACTCCCGAGGTCGTCGACGTCGTCTCGGCGCTGCGCGTCGTGCACGATCCGGTGCAGGGCTCCGCGCTCCTGCGGCTGCTGGCCGGACCCCGCTTCGCCGTCGGCGTGGCCGATCTCGCGGGCCTGCACGCTCTCGCCGACACCCTTTCCCGTCGCGACGCCGCCCTCGAGCCGCTCCCCGCGGAGCTCGCCGCGCGGGTGCGCTCCTCCGCCGGCGCCGACGAGCAGGTGTCGATCATCGATGCCCTCGAGTTCGTGCGTCGCGCCCCCGATGACCACGGCTTCTTACGGGACATCTCCGCGGAGGGTCGCGCTCGGCTGCGCGACGCGGGCGAGATGTTCGACCGGTTGCGCCGCGCGGTCGGCCAGCCCATCCCCGACCTCATCCGGCTCATCGAGGCCGAACTGCGCCTCGACATCGAGCTCGCCGCGAACGAGGCGCGCGGACCCGCGCGCGTCGCCTCGGCGCGGCTGCGCACCTTCGTCGACGAGGTGCGCGCGTTCCTACTCGCCGATGACCGCGGCTCGGTGGGCAGCCTGCTGGCGTGGCTCGAGCACGCCGAAGAGACGGACGAGCTCATGCCGCGCCCTGAACCTCCCGAGCCCGGAGTGGTGCAACTGCTCACGATCCACGGGTCCAAGGGACTCGAGTGGGATGCGGTGGCCGTCGTGCGCCTCGTCGACAAAGAACTGCCGAAGGCGCCGCGGACGGTGAGCGGCTGGCTCGGCTTCGGCGTGCTGCCCTATGCCCTGCGCGGCGACCGTGACGCCCTCCCCACCCTGCTGTGGGACCCTGCCGACGACGACGATGCGCTTCCCGATGCGATCGAGGCGTTCCGCGAAGCCGACCGTCGCCATCAGGAGCGCGAGGAACGTCGGCTCGCGTACGTCGCGGTGACCCGCGCGCGTTCGAACCTGTTGCTGACCGGCGCGCACTGGGCCGGCCAGAAGGAGCCGAGGGTACCCAGCCCCTACCTGCGGGAGATGCTCGCAGCCCTCGGTCAGACGCCGATCGACGCCGGCACCGATCAGGACGGGCCGGGGGAGAACCCCTACCTCGACAAGGGCGGACGTGTGCTGTCGTGGCCGCTCGACCCTCTCGGCGCTCGGCGCGGCGTTGTGACGGCCGCCGTCGAGGAGGTGGCGCGCGCCGCCGAGCGCGAGATCACGGCCGACGAGACGCTCGCGCGGCTGCTCGCCGAGCAGGAGGTACGCCGCCGCGGTGTGCCGGTGAAACCTCCGGCGCGCATTCCCGCCTCCCGGTTCAAGGACTACGTGACCGACTACACCGCGACGGTGTCGGCGGTGACGCGCCCCCTGCCGGAACGCCCGTTCCGCCAGACCCGCCTCGGAACGCTCTTCCACGCCTGGGTCGAACAGCGCTCGGGGCGCGCAGGGTCGGCGGGATCCGTCGACGACGCCCTGTGGGAGATCGATGAGGACGCCGATGCGTCCGCAGCATCCCTCGCCGACACGGTCGACCTCGAGCGACTCAAGCAGGTGTTCGAGCAGTCCGAGTGGGCGGGACTCGCCCCCCTCGAAGTGGAGTCCGAGATCGACTTCGCGATGTCGACGGGTGACGGTGAGCGTCACGTGATGATCTGCAAGCTCGACGCGGTGTACCGCCGTGCCGACCGCGGCGGCCGCCTCGAGATCGTCGACTGGAAGACGGGGCGAGCACCCACCTCAGCGCGGGAGCGCGAAGAGCGGATGCTGCAGCTGGCCCTCTATCGCTTGGCCTATCACAAGAAGCACGGGGTGCCGCTGGAGGAGATCGACGTCGCGTTGTACTACGTCGCCGACGATCTCGTCATCCGCTCCGAGCGCACTTGGACCGAGACCGAGCTGGCTGAGCGCTGGCGCACGGCCAGCACCGGCGGGGTTCAGGCTCCCTGACCGACCCGGTTGTCGTCGCCGCCGGAAGCTCCCCACCTGCGGAGCGCGGCACGACTGGCCCGTTCGGCTTCGCCGCGGAGGTCGTCCTCGTCGGGGGCTTCGGGATCGCTCCCGGTCGTCTCGGCGGCGGGGCGTGCCGCTTCGGCGTCGTCGAATCCGGGTACCCACCCTGACATGTCGATCGGGGCGGTCGGCTGCTCCTCGGGCTCGCGCAATCCGTCGAGGCCGAAATCGGGACGTTCGTCGCTCGGGCGACTGTCGCGTTCGGCGGCGAGGAACAGCGACACCATCGCGGGGTCGTAGGCGTCCGTCTGCATCGAGGTGTCGGTCGCATCCGTGCCGGAGGTCGGCAGGCGCGTCGCGGAGGCCAGCGCCGCCGCGACGTCGACATCCACGTTGACCCCCTGCTCCGGCACGAGGTCGTCGCCGCGCACGCCGTCGGCGAGAGCCTCGAGCAGGGCGACGGCATCGGCCACGACGTCGTTGCGGCCCTCTTCGTGCCCGTGCACGAGCCAGCGGGCGAACTCCAGTTCGGCGTACAGGCGGGCTCGTTCCCGCAGCAGCGCGTCGGGGGCGCGGGACGAGCTGCGGCTGTAGCCCTCGAAGACGTCGTCGGCGGCGGTGGGGGCGGAGGCGAGCCAGCGCAGATCGACCGCCGGGTCGCCGACGCTGAGTCCCGCCCAATCGAGCATCCCGGTGACCGTGGCGGAATCGTCGTCGGCGAGCAGCACCGAGGCGGAGGTCGCCCCACCGAGCACGACGGCGGACTCGAAGCGCCACAGCTCGTCGACGGCGAGGGCCCGTCGCCACCGCTGCAGCAGGCCGTCGGGGATGCGCCGGGTCGACTCGGCGCGGTCGAGCAGGCGCTGGACGTCGTCGCGGACCTGTTCGGGGGTGCGAACCGGCAGTCCGTCGGTGCGCACGATCGAGGGCGGGAGGGCGTGCACCTCGGCGAGGGCGCCTCCGATCGCCGGCGCGACTCCCGGACCCTTCGGGAGGTGGGCGGGGTCGACGCGGTAGCCGTGGAGACGGTCGATGACGAGCACCCGCGCGGTTCCGGATCCCACTTCGCCGAGCACCTCGGGGACGGCGAACGGCAGCACCGCTCGAACGCCCGGGGTCAGTGCCCGGAGGGCCCGCGATTCGGCAGCGAGTTCTGCGGCGCTCTCTTCGTCGGTGGGGGTGCGCACCACGACCTCGCGCCCGTCGTCGAGACGGACGACCGCGGAATCGAAACGACCCGCGCCGGTTTCCGTGAGCGGAGCGACCCCTACGACACCGGCCCCGGGAAGGGCGGCCGTGACCGACGCGGCTAGAGTGAGAGGGGAGCGTGCCATGCGCCCAGGGTAGGCCGGGCACGTCTCTGCAACCCCGCGCCACGCCCTTGAGAGAGGTCATCGATGACGGCGACCGATTCACTCGACACCGGCGAGAGCCACGGCGACGTGCTCGTCGATCGGCGCGCCGAAGAGCGCGCCGATCCCGGCTTGCTCGACGATCTCCGTCGCGCGACCGGCACGCGCGTGCTCATCGTCCGCGGTGACGCGGTGCCCCTCGACGCGGCCGCCCGACTGGCCTTCGTCGACGCCGCCGCCGTCCCCGACGACGCCGAGTGGGCCTTCCTCGGTCGTGACTCCGACGGTTCGGCGATCCTGCTCGCCGCGTTCGTCGGATCGGCCGAGGTCACTCTGCCGCCCGCTTCCTACAAGACCTGGGGAGCGCTGCGCACGATCGCGGCCGACCTGCCCGCGGGTGAGGCGCAGGTGCTGTTGACCGCGGTCGCACTCGGACGGTGGCTGACGGATGCTGCGTACTGCCCCTTCTGCGGAGCCCGCACCGTCGAGGAGAACGCCGGCTGGTCGCGGCACTGCCCCTCGTGCGGACGCCAGCACTTCCCGCGCACCGACCCTGCGGTGATCGTGGCCGTCACGCACCCCGACGACGCCGATCTGCTCCTGCTCGGATCCAACGCGCTCTGGGACGATGACCGCTACTCGTGCTTCGCCGGTTTCGCCGAAGCGGGGGAGTCGTTGGAAGAGGCCGTGCAGCGCGAAGTGGGCGAGGAATCGGGCGTCGCGGTGCGCGACGTGCAGTACCGCGGTTCGCAGGGGTGGCCGTACCCCCGCTCGCTGATGGTCGGCTTCCGCGCGACGGCCGCCGTCGCCGAGGCCGCGCGGGCCGACGGTGAGGAGATCGTGGCCGTGCGCTGGTTCACTCGGGCCGAGATCGGCGCGGGCCTCGCCGGCACCGGAGACGTGAAACTGCCCGGACCCGCCTCGATCGCGCACCGACTCATTCGCGAGTGGCACGCGGAGACCCCGTGACCGACGGCGCCCTCGACGGACTCGACGAGGCGCAGCGGGAGGCGGCGTCCGTGCTGCGCGGACCCCTCTGCGTGCTCGCCGGTGCCGGTACCGGAAAGACCCGCGTGATCACCCACCGCATCGCCCACGGCGTCGACACCGGTGCGTACTCGCCCGGTCGGGTGATGGCGGTCACCTTCACCGCGAAGGCCGCGGGCGAGATGCGCGGACGACTGCGGGCCCTCGGCGTCGACGGGGTGGCTGCTCGCACGTTCCACGCCACCGCGCTCGCGCAGGTCAACTACTTCTGGCCCACCCTCGCGGGCGATTCCGCCCCGTCGATCATCGACAACAAGGTGCGGCTGCTCGCCCACGCCGCGGACGGGGTGGGACTGCGCCTCGACACCGCGACCCTGCGCGACGTGGCGAGCGAGATCGAGTGGCGCAAGGTGACGCTGCGTTCGATCGACGCGTACGCGACGGCGCGTCCGCAGGGGATCGGCCGGCTGGCCCTGGAGAAAGTGATCGACCTGCAGCGCGCCTACGAGAAGCTCAAGGACGAACGCCGGCAGATGGACTTCGAAGACGTCCTGCTGGCGTGCGCGGGGATGCTCGAGACCGAGCCCCGCGTCGCCGCCTCCGTGCGCGAGCAGTACCGTCACTTCACGGTCGATGAATACCAGGACGTCTCGCCGCTGCAGAACCACCTGCTCGAGCTGTGGCTCGGCGACCGGCACGATCTCTGCGTCGTCGGGGACGCCAGCCAGACCATCTACTCCTTCACGGGGGCGGACGCCCGATTCCTGCTCGATTTCTCTCGCACGCATCCCGAAGCCCGGCTGGTGCGGCTGGAGACCAACTACCGTTCCTCCGAACCGATCCTCGACGTCGCGAACGAGCTCATGCGCGACCGCCCGGGGGCGCTGCGCCTCGCCGCGGCCTCCGGTGCGGACGGGCCGATGCCCACCGTGCGCGTGTTCGACGACGACGGAGCCGAGGCGACCGGCGTGGCGCGCTCGATCTCCCAGGCGATCGCATCGGGGATCGAACCCACCGCCTGCGCCGTGCTGTACCGCTCGCACGCGCAGTCGGCGGCCATCATCGCGGCCCTCGCCGCCCACGGCGTTGCGGCCACGGTGCTCGGTGGCAAGCGCTTCTTCGACCAATCCGAAGTGCGTCAGGCGATCATGGCGCTGCGGGCAGCCTCGGTCGCCCCGCTGGAGACGGGTTTCGTCCCCACCGTGCGCGACGTGCTGCGCTCGCTCGGTCTGACCGACCAGGCCCCGGAAGCGGGGGGCGCCCTGCGCGATGCGTGGGAGGCGCGGGCGGCGCTGCTGCGTCTCGCGGAGGACGCCCCGGCGGACACCACGCTGCGCGACTTCACCGATCAGCTCATCGCGCGGGCCAAGGACCAGCACGAGCCCGCCACGCGCACCGTCACGCTCGCGACGCTGCACGCCGCGAAGGGCCTGGAGTGGGACCACGTGCACATCGTCGGGATGAGCGAGGGGCTGCTTCCGATCTCCTACGCGACCACGTTCGAGGCGGTCGACGAGGAGAGGCGACTGGCCTACGTCGGCGTCACGCGGGCCGCGCGTACTCTCTCGCTGAGCTGGGCGCGGGGATCGGCACGCGGTGGTGAGCGATCGGGATCACGCTTCCTCCGAGAGATCGGCACCCGCAGCCTGCGTGGGGCGGATGCTGCTGCCAGCGGCGGTGGGGGGAGTCGGCGCGCACCCGCACCGACGACTGCCAGCGCGAACCGCTCGGCTCGCTGACCAACTGCACGGCGACGCGCGCGGCCTCGGCGGCCACGTCGGGTCCGAGGGCGGGTGCTCGGCGACCGAGCAGCTGCGAGGCGATCATCGGCCACGCGGCGTCGCGCTCGCGGGCGTGGGCGTCGAGGCACGCGAGGCATGCCGTGGTTCCGGGCTCGACCACCGGGCCGATCGTGGCTCCGACCGCGTCGTACACGAGCGGCACGTGTCGGCGGTCCTCCCGCATCAGCGCGGTCGTGCGGCGCGGATCGACCCGGTAGGCGGCGAGCAGGATCACCGTCGCACCCGCAGCGGGGAGCGCCGTGGTCCGACCCGCCCACGGCTGCACGTCGGCATCGGGGCTCATCCGTTCGATCGCCCCCGTGATCGCGAGGAGCTCGGCCGCGTCGAAGTCGTCGACGGTCTGCACCACCAGGGCCGGGAAGGGCGGGTCCTCGCGCAGCACCGGCTGCAGTTCCGCGAAGAACGCATCTGCGCGGTCGGGCGGCACCGCGTGGGCGCGGAGGAAGGCTCCGATGCCGGCCGGTGCCATCCCCCGGGCGAGCTCGCCGATGAGACGTTCCTCCCAGGGTTCCGGCTCATCGAGGCGGGCGACGTCGTCCACTCCGAACTGCAGACACGTGGCGCTGCGCCAGAGGGGCGGGTGCGCGGGGTCGAGTCGGAGCATGTGCCGATTGTGCTCGCACCCGCGACGTCGGCGTCGGCGCTGTCCACAGGACGAGCGCCGACGAGCCCCCTCCGCCCCGGTGGGGAGGAGGGGAATCAGACCGGGCGGGGGCCTTCCGGGTCCTCGTCGGTCACGTCGCCGCGGTCGCTCTCCTCGGCCAACAGCTGAGCGAGGGCATCGTCCATCGCATCCTGAGCCGGCACTTCGCCGCGCGCCGTAGCCTGCAGCCGCGCGATGAGCGCTGCGGGGTCATCGATGTCGGCCGCCGTCGGCATGAGGTCGGGGTAGTCCCAGAGGGCGTCGCGGCCGTCGATGCCGACCGCTTCGGTGACAGCGCGCCACATGGCGGCGGCCTCCCGCATGCGCCGAGGGCGCAGTTCGAGGCCCACCAGCGAGCTGAGGGCTTCTTCCGCGGGTCCGCCCACCGCGCGACGGCGTCGGACGGCTTCGGCGATACGCCCGGCGGAGGGCAGGCGCGCGGTCGCATCGTCGGTCACGACATCGACCCATCCCTCGACGGTCGCCAGCAGGTTCTCCAGACGAGCGAGCGCCGCCGTCTGCGCCTCGGACCGTTCGGGAAGCAGGGCACCGCTCTCGAGCGCCCGGCGCAACTCGTCGGGTTCTGAGGGGTCGAAGCGGGAAGCGAGGTCCTCGAGCGCAGCGGTGTCGACGTGGATGCCCTGCGCGAAGTCCCGCACCTGGGAGATCACGTGCAGGCGCAGCCATTTCGCGTGACGGAAGAGGCGCGCGTGGGCCAGCTCCCTCGTCGCGAGATACAGGGCCAGCTGGTCGTCGGGGATCTCGAGATCGCGCCCGAAGTCGGCGAAGTTCTGCGGCAGGATCGCAGCCTCTCCGGCGGGCATGACCGGGATGCCGACATCACCGCCGCTCACGACCTCGGTCGCGAGCCGGCCGACGACCTGTCCGAGCTGGGTGGCGAACAACGATCCGCCGACCGCCCGCATCAGTCTGCCGGCGTCGGCGATGAGGCCCTGCATGTCGTCGGGCGCCTGCTCGCGCAGCGCGGCCGTCAGTGCATCGGCGATGCTGGTCGCCACCGGCTCGGCCAGTTCCTGCCAGACCGGCAGGGTCGCCTCCACCCACGCACCGCGGGAGATCGGGCGCCCGGGGCTGGACAGGTCCGAGATCGTCGTGGCCTCGCTCAGCCACAGGTCGGCGAGCGAGAACGCCTGCTCGACGTCGGTGCGCTGACCGTCGGTCACACCGAGGTCGCCCTGGTTGGCGATGTGCAGCGCTTGCCGTTTGGCGAGATCCCACGAGATCCCGTCGCCGCCGGCCGCGAAGGCGCCGCGCAGCTGCTGCATCATGGTCTGCATCGCCGCCGGGTCGAGGGACATGCCCGACAGGCGTGACAGCTGCTCCGGGTCGATGGCTCCCGCCTCGCCCGCGAGAAGACGCCGCAACATCTCCTGGAGCTCCTCTTCGGGGCTCCGATCGTCGTCTGCCACTTCAGCCGCCTTTCAGCCGGGATTTGCGCTTGCGATCTACGCTAGTCCCACGGATTCATCGCACTCCCCGGCACGGCCTTCCCCCTGTACGCCGGTCGCGAACGACCAGCAAGAGGAAGTTCCCCGTGACCCTGTTCGACGAGAACGTGTCGGTCGAGCCCGCACCACCGCGGCTCCGCAGCAAGCGGTTCGTGCGGGGCATGTGGGCGTTGTCCACGGCGCTCGTCGTGCTGTTGATCATCACGTTCCTGCCGACGGCCTACGTCGTGCAGCAGAAGGGGCCCGTGTTCAACACGCTCGGCACCAGCGAGAACGCCGACGGCGACGAGGTTCCGCTCATCTCCGTCGAGGGGGCGCCCACCTATCCCACCGCCGGTGCCCTCGACCTGCTGACCGTGCAGGTCGTCGGCAACCGCGAACGCACCCCCTCCTGGTTCGAGCTCGCCCTGGCGTGGTTCGACCCCTCGCGCGCCGTGGTTCCGATCGACTCGATCTTCCCGGCCGGTCAGAGCACCGAGCAGCGCAACGAGGAGAGCGGCCAGATGATGGTCGACTCGCAGAACGAGGCGACCGCCGCCGCGCTCACCGAGCTCGGGTACGACGTGCAGCCGCACCCCGCCGTGTACGACGTGACGGAGGGCTCGGCGGCCGAAGGCCTGCTCGAGGTCGGCGATGTCATCCTCGAGGTGAACGGGGTGGCGGTATCGCAGACCGCCGAGGTGCAGCAATCGGTGGCCGACAGTGAGGGCGAACCGGTGGAGATCACCGTCGACCGCGGCGGCGAGCAGCAGAGCGTCGAGGTGACGCCGCGCCAGGGCGAGGTGAACGGCGAGGAGCGCTGGTTGGTGGGGGTGAGCCTGATCGCCGATTACGAATTCCCCATCGACGTCAGCATCCAACTCAACAACGTCGGTGGCCCCAGCGCCGGCATGATGTTCGCCCTCGGGATCATGGACGTGCTCACGCCCGGCGAGCTGAACGGCGGGCAGCAGGTGGCCGGCACCGGCACGATCGACGCGCAGGGCGTGGTCGGCCCGATCGGCGGCATCCGCCAGAAGCTGTACGGCGCGCTCGGTGCGGGAGCGCAGTACTTCCTGGCACCCGCCGACAACTGCAACGAGGTCGTCGGGCACGTCCCCGACGGACTGCGGGTGTTCTCGGTGAGCGATCTCGACGACTCCCTCGCCGCGCTGGACGCGATCAGCACCGGGGGAGACCTCGACGCGCTGCCGACCTGCACCGCCCCGTAAGGCGGGCTTTCCACGGCTTTCCCCCAGAACCGCGCGCCTAGGATGAGGGGGTGACCTCGACGCCGACGCCCAACACGGCCACGCCCAACCGCTCCCGACGCATCATCGCGATATCGCTTGCGATCATCGCGGCCATCGTGGTGGCGTTCTTCGTCTTCGCGAGCCTCTACGCCGACTGGATGTGGTTCGACCAGCTCGGATTCCTCTCGGTGCTCACCACCCAATGGTTCGCCCGGGTGTTGATGTTCGTCATCGGTTTCGTGGCGATGGCGCTGCCCGTCTGGGTCTCCATCCAGCTCGCCTACCGGCTCCGCCCGGTCTACGCGCGACTCAGCTCGCAGCTCGACCGTTACCAGGAGGTCGTCGAACCGCTGCGGCGGTTGGCGATGTGGGGCATCCCGGTCTTCTTCGGCTTCTTCGCCGGATTCGCAGCATCCGCCCAATGGGAGACGACCTGGCTCTGGGTCAACGGCGTCTCCACCTCGGTGACCGACCCGCAGTTCGGGCTCGACACCGGCTTCTACCTGTTCGGCGTGCCGTTCTACGCCGCCGTGCTCGGTTTCGCCTCGGCCATCCTGCTCATCTGCTTGCTGCTGACCGCGGTCGTCGCCTACCTCTACGGCTCCGTCCGTGTGGGGCAGCGGGAGCTGCGCATCTCCAAGGCCGCCCGCATCCAGCTCGCCGTGCTGGCGGGCCTCTACCTGCTGGTGCAGGCCGCGAGCCTGTGGCTCGATCGCTACCGCAGCCTGACCGAGCCGAACGACCGCATCACCGGCCCCGGCTACGTGGGCGCCCAGATCGTGATCCCCGGGCAGACGATTCTCGCCGTCGCGGCCGTGATCGTCGCCATCCTCTTCTTCGTCACCGCCGTCATCGGTCGGTGGCGCTACCCCCTCATCGCGACGGGGCTGCTCGTCGTTGCGTCGATCGTGGTCGGTGTCGGCTACCCGTGGGTCGTCAACACCGTGCAGGTGCGCCCGAACCAGCTCGCGCTCGAGGGGCAGTACTACCAGCGCAATATCGACATGACCAAGCAGGCGTACGGCATCGACGGGCTCGAGAAGCAGAACTTCACGACCGAGACCACCGCCGAGCCTCTCCAGCTCAGGGACGACGCCGCGACGACCACGCAGATCCGCATCATGGACCCCGCGATCATCGGACCCACCGTGCGTCAGCTCGAGCAGTACCGCGCCTACTACCAGTTCCCCGGTGTCCTCGACGTCGATCGCTACGAGATCGACGGGCAGTCTCAGGACACGGTCGTGGGTGTGCGCGAGCTCGACCTCTCGCAGCTCGGCGACGCGGCATCGTGGCAGAACTCCACCCTCGTATACACGCACGGCTACGGAATGGTGGCCGCGGCCGGAAACGAGCGCACCACCGACGGCGACCCCGTCTTCCTCGAGCAGGGGATCCCGGCCTCCGGCTTCCTCAGCGACGAAGAGGACTTCCAGCCGCGCGTGTACTTCGGTGAGTCCTCGCCGGAGTACTCGATCGTGGGCGCGCCCGAGGAGACCGACCCGATCGAGCTCGACTACCCGATCGGCACCGAGAGCGGGAACGTCACCCGCACCACCTTCGACGGCAACGGTGGCCCGAGCGTCGGCAGCGTCTTCAACCGACTCATCTACGCGCTGAAGTTCCAGTCCGAGCAGATCCTCTTCTCCGACTCCGTCAACGAGGACTCGCAGATCCTGTACGACCGCGACCCGCGCCAGCGCGTCGCGAAGGTCGCGCCGTACCTCACGCTCGACAGCGACCCGTACCCGACCGTCGTGGACGGCCGCATCAAGTGGGTCGTCGACGCGTACACGACGAGCGCGAACTACCCCTACTCGACCGGCGTGAGCCTGTCGCAGGCGATCGCGGACAGCAACAACCAGCAGCCGCGGTACGCGCTGGACAACATCAACTACATCCGCAACTCGGTGAAGGCGACCGTCGACGCCTACGACGGCAGCGTCACGCTGTACGCGTGGGACGAAGAGGATCCGCTGCTGCAGACCTGGCAGAAGATCTACCCCTCGACCGTGAAGCCGATCGCCGACATGTCGGCCGACCTGATGAGCCACGTGCGTTACCCGACCGACCTGTTCAAGGTTCAGCGCGAGAAGCTCGGCGTCTACCACGTCGACGACGCCGGCTCGTTCTACCAGCAGGACAACCGGTGGGCGACCCCCGACGACCCGCAGAACCCGAACCGCTTCCAGCCGCCGTACTACCTCACGATGCAGATGCCCGGTCAGGATCAGCCGACGTTCTCGATGTTCTCGACGTTCATCCCTGCGTCCGAGGGCAACGCGCGCAACGTGCTCACCGGCTACCTCGGTGTCGACGCGAACGCGGGCAACGTGGCCGGAGTCAAGTCGGAGGACTACGGCAAGCTGCGGCTGCTGGAGATCGACTCGGCCACGACCGTGCCAGGTCCCGGTCAGGTGCAGAACACCTTCGACTCCGACACGGCGGTCTCCTCGCAGATCAACATCCTGTCGCAAGGCCAATCCGAGGTGCTCAGCGGTAACCTGCTGACCCTCCCGGTCGGCGGCGGTCTGCTCTACGTTCAGCCGGTCTACGTGCAGTCCTCGGGCGGCACGCAGTTGCCGCAGCTGCGGCGCGTGCTCGTCGCGTTCGGTGACCAGATCGCGTTCGAGGACACCCTCAGCGAAGCGCTCGACGTGCTCTTCGGCGGCGACTCCGGTGCTGCCACGGGCGACGAGGAAGTGACGCCCACCGACGGCTCCACGCCGACGCCCACTCCGACTCCGACGCCGGGTTCGACCGCTGAGCCGACGCCCGAGCCGACGACTCCCGCCGAGCCGGGTTCGGACTACGAGGCAGCACTGCAGGATGCGCAGGAGGCGATCACCGCTCGCCAGGCGGCGCTGCAGGCCGGCGATCTCGCCGCGTTCGCCGCGGCCGACGAGCAGCTGCAGGACGCAGTCGAGCGGCTCATCGAGCTGGGCGACCAGGGCTGATCGAGACGAAGACCCCGCCGGGTGCCTCAACGAGACACCCGGCGGGGTCTTCGTTTGTACGGCGCCCGCCGCGAGCCGCGAGCCGCGAGCCGCGCGCCTGAGACCCGTGCTCCGCGGCGAAACCCCTGCAGAATGTCGGGGTCTCGCCGCCGAGAACGGGTCTCACACGTGGCGCGAGGGGCGGGAGGTGCGCGAGCGGCGCGCGGCGCGGCGAGACCCCTGCAGAATGTCAGAGTGGCGCCGTGCCCCGCGCGTGAGACCCGTGCTCCGCGCGAATGAGACCCGTGTTGAATGGCGAGACCCTTGCAGAATGTCAGGGTCTCGCCACCGAGAGCGGGTCTCGAGCGCTGCGCGAGCGGCGGGTCTCGCGGGCGCCGCGAGCGGCGGGCGGGTCAGGCCGGCGGAGTGAGCAGGGCCCACCAGATGAGCAGCAGGGTGGTACCGAAGCCGGCCAGCTGGTTCACCCAGAGGAACCGGCGCCAGCCGAGCGTTGCGGTGGCGGCGCTCTCATCGGTGACCGAGCGGAAGGGCCAGACCACGGCGAGGTAGGGCAGCACGAGGATCGCCCCCAGCGGACCGGGCCACGCGGTGGGCAGCATGATCAGTCCGGCGGCGGCGTAGCATCCGATCGCGAATCGCACCGTCCAGCGCGCGCCGCGTGCCGTCGCGATCGAGGAGATGTCGGCCGAGCGGTCGGCCTCGACGTCCTGCACGGCCCCGAAGGCGTGGGAGGCGACCCCCCACAGCGCGAAGGCGACGATGACGGCGACGAGTTGCCACGTCCAGGTGGCGCCGGCGAGCACGAAGCCGTAGACCGCGGGGGAGAAGAAATGGATGCTGCTGGTCACCGAATCGGCGAACGGCACCTCTTTGAGTCGCAGCGGCGGCGCGGAGTAGAAGACGACGAAGAACAGGCTGATGGCCAAGACCACCCACGAGGCGGGCGATCCGACCACGACGAGGAAGACCACGAACGGCACGCAGGACACCGCGGCCGCCCACAGGGTGATCCGGTGCATCCGCCGATCGAGGACGGCGCCGTGAGCCCCGCCCTTACGCGGATTGCGCAGGTCGGATTCGTAGTCGAACACGTCGTTGACCCCGTACATCGCGAGGTTGTACGGCACGAGGAAGAACAGCGCGCCGACGACCAGTGCGAGGTCGATCTGGCGCGTGGTCAGCAGGTAGGCGGCGACGAAGGGGAAGGCGGTGTTGATCCAGCTGACCGGGCGCGAGGAGACGAAGAGCTCGCGCACGATGCGGCCGGGGGTGAGCGTGTCGGCGTTCACGCGGTCTCCTTCCGCGGCAGCAGGGCGAACACGGCGGGCACGAGGAACGCCGCACACACCGTGTAGGAGAAGTCCTCCACCGGGGCGAGCCCGATGCGCACACCGCTGAACTGCTCGGCCGGGTAGACGACGAGACCGATCGCAATCATGGCGTTGTCGAACACGGCGGTGAGCACGAGCAACGGGATCAGCGCGATGGCCGAAGCCCTGAGGCGGCGGCGGAACCCGGGCCGTCGCGCGCTGAGCGTCGTGATCACCAGGGTGAGCACGGCGAAGGGGATGATCAGGAGGCCGTACGTCATGCGGCGTCCTCCGGCTGCGAACGACGCTGCAGCACGCGCTCGGTCGCCGCCCACGCGACGAGCGACAGGTAGCAGAGGAAGGCCAGGAAGAACGGCTCCTCCAGCGGCAGGTGCGGTGCCAGGTCGATGCCCAGCAGATAAGGGCTGTCGCCCTTGGTGAAGACGTTCAGGGCGATATTGACGAGATCCCAGACGAGGAAGAACGCCGTACCGATGAGAACGGCGAAGAGGGTGCGCCAGGGTGCGTCGCGCACGACGAGGCGCCAGCGCACGTCGAGCGTGATGATGCCGAAGGCTGAGATGAGCAGTGCGAGGAGGTAGAGGCCGGGCACTCCGGTCACCCCGCCGCGCGGACGGGCTCGGCGAGGGGCCCCGGGGTCGAGTCGCCGCGGAGGCGCTTGACGACGAGCTCCGCGGAGATCAGGCACATCGGCAGTCCGACGCCGGGAAGCACCGAGCCGCCCGCGTAGGACAGACCGCTCACGCGACGCGAGGCGTTGCGGGTGCGGAAGACGGCGCTCTGGGTGAGGGTGTGCGCCAGGCCGAGGGCGTTGCCGCGCCACGAGCTGAGATCGACCGCGAAATCTTCGGGCGAGATGGTGCGGCGCACCACGATGCGCTCGGCGAGGTCGGGGATGCCGCAGGTCTCGGCGATCTGGGCGATCACCCGATCGGCGGCGGCCTCGATGGCCGGGGCACCCGCGCCGTCGACACCGCCGCGACCGGAGTCGGGGTCGGCGGGGACGGGGACGAGTACGAAGAGATTCTCGAACCCCTCGGGTGCCACCGTGTCGTCCGTCGCGCTGGGGCGGCAGACGTAGATCGACGCCGGGTCGGGCACGTGCGGGTTCTTACCGAAGATGGCGTCGAAGTTCGCCTTCCAGTCCTCGGTGAACACGAGGGTGTGGTGGGCGAGTTGCGGAAGCTCGCCGCGCACGCCGAGGAGCAGCAGCATCGCGCCGAAGCTCGGGGTACGGCGCTTCCACCAGCCTTCGGAGTGGGTGCGCTCGCTCTCGTCGAGCAACTCCATCTCGGTGTGGTGCAGATCGGCGGTCGACACGACATGGTCGGCGCGCAGGATGCGGCCGTCCTGAAGGCGCACGCCCGTCGCCTTGCCCGCTTGGGTGAGGATGCGGGTGACCCGCGCCCCGGTTTCGACGCGCACGCCCCGCGCCTCGGCCAGACGCTGGATGGCGGCGATGACCTCGGTGATCCCGCCGCGCGGGTACAGCACGCCGTCGTCGAGGTCGAGGTGGCTCATCAGGTGGTACAGGCTCGGCATGCCGTAGGGCGATCCGCCGAGGAACACGCCCGGGTAGCCGAGGATCTGCCGCAAGCGGCGATCGGTGAACTTGCTGTCGATCAGCGAGGACAGGGGGCGCAGCAGCAACGGCGCGAGCTGGGGGAGTCGGCGCACCAGTTCGGGGTCGCGCAGGCCCTCTGTGCTCGAATACGGGTCGTAAAGGAACTTGGTGACGGCCAGTTCGTAAGCATCGGCGGCCGAGTCGAGGTAGGCGTCGACGCGTGCGCCCGCCCCAGGCTCGACCGATTCGAACAGGGCGATCGCTTCGGCACGGCCCGACACGACGTCGAGCGGCGCCGCGTCGGCGCTGTAGACCCGGTAGGCCGGGTCGAGACGCACGAGGTCGAGTTCGGCCGCGGCCGACGTGCCGAGCAGCTGGAAGAAGTGCTCGAACACCTCGGGCATCAGGTACCAGCTCGGGCCGGTGTCGAAGCGGAAGCCGTCGTGCTCCCAGGATCCGGCGCGCCCGCCCGTGGCGGGGAGCGCCTCGAGCACGGTGACGTCGTCGCCTTCCTCGGCGAGGAGAGCGGCGGTGGCGAGACCGGCGATGCCGCCGCCGATGATCACGCTTGTTCGGGTCATTCGGCGGCCTCCCTGGCCTTGTACAGCGAGCGTGCCGCAAGAGCGACTTTCACGGGATCGGGCACACGCACCCGCGGGGAGCCCGCGGGGGCGTCGCGCAGACGCCGGGACAATTCCGCGAACAGGTCGTGCGCGGTCCACACCGCGCGCCGACAGTCGGCGGGAAGGCGGGGGATGACCGCGGCCGCCGCCGCGAGGTCGCCGTCGATGCCGTCGAGCACGTTCTCCCGACGATCGGCGCTGCCGGCACCGTCGAGGTAGTCGCGCCCGAGCCGACCGGCGTCATCATCGAGGTCGCGGAGGAAATTGACGTCCTGGAACGCGCGCCCGAGGCGCCGGGCCCCCTCGACGAGCGCGTCGTCGGGACGGGTGGGGCGTGCAGCATCCGCCGCGACGAAGATCTGCAGGCACATGAGCCCCACCACCTCGGCCGAGCCGTAGACGTAGGCGTCGTGCGAGGCGTCATCGTGCGCCGCGGTGTCGATGTCGGTGCGCATCGAGGCGAAGAAGGGCGTGATCAGGTCGGCGCTGATCCCGGCGGCCCGAGCGGTTCGGGCGAACGCGTGCACCACGAGGTTCGCGCTGAAGCCGACCTCGAGGGCGGCGAGCGTGTCGCGCTCGAGGTCGTCGAGCACCGCGCGCTCCCGCTCCGGACCGAGGCCGGCGGCGGCGGCGGGACCGTCGACGACCTCGTCGGCGACGCGAACGAGGGCGTAGACGTTTCGCACGTGGGTGCGAACGCGCGGCCCGAGCAGGCGCGCGGCCAGGCCGAACGACGTCGAGTAGCTGGAGATCACGGCGGCTGCTGCGGCGTCGGCGGTGCGGTCGTACAGGGCGAGTCCGGTGGGGGCGTGACTCACGGAACGCGCTCCTGCACCGCGTCGACGAGGTCGAGCAGCATGGTGCACGTGGCCTCGGGAAGCGCGGATGCTGCGACCACCTCGCGGGCGGACTCCAGCGTCTCGGTCACGAGGCCTTCCATGCGGGAGCGGGCTCCCGAGGCGGCGAGGGCACGCTGGGCCGCCCGGATCGCGACCGGGCCGGTGTGGGCGGCGGCGAGAGCGTTCGCCACCTCCGGCCACTGCTCGCTCTGGCGCGCCAGGGCGATCAGCGGTGTCTGCTTGGCCTCGTGGAGGTCACCGCCCTCGCGGCGGCCGGCGATCTCGGGCGTTCCGAACGCGCCGATGAGGTCATCGACCAGCTGGTAGGCGAGTCCGAGGCGCTCGCCGAAGCCGTGCAGGGCTTCGCGCGCGTCGGTGCTCGCTCCCGCGAGCGCGGCCCCGGCTTCGAGCGGTGCGGAGAAGGAGTACACGGCGGTCTTGTTGCGCGTCGCCAGCAGGATCGCGTCGGGGTCAGGCCCGTCTCCCTCGATCACCGCGTGTTCGACATCGGCGAGTTCGCCGGCGACCGACACGAGTACGGCGTCGTCGAAGAGGGCGAGCAGCAGGCTGCGCGTCTCGACGTCGACGTCGGCCAGGGCGATCGTGCGCTCGGCCTCATGCATCAGGAGATCGCCGGCGAGGATGCCGGCCGCCTCGCCCAGCAGGGTCGCGCCGGCGGGGCGGGCCCCGCGGGCGAGCCCGCGGCTGCGGAACTCGCCGGCGACGTTGGGCACCCCGCGGCGGTGCGTGTCGTGGTCGATCACGTCGTCGTGGACTACGAAGGCGGTGTGCAGCAGCTCGAACGCCGCAGCAACGGGGTACAGCGCGGGAGAGCGGTCGATGCGTCCGCCGAGCGTCTCGAACGCGGCCACCACGAGAGCGGGGCGGAAGCGCTTGCCGCCGGCTGCGGCACGTTCCAGCGCTGAGACCAGGGCGTGCACCGACGTGTCGATCGCGGCCGCTCGCATTCCGAGTCGCGCGAAGATCTCGTCGATGGCGGCGTCGATGCCGCTGCGCGTCGCCGAGGTGGGGGGCAGGGTGATCACGACGCGTGCAGCTCCTCGCGCGCTTCGGCGAAGAGGGCGAGCTGCTCGGCCTGCAGCACCAGCCACGGGCTGAAGGCCCACGGTGTGGCCGTGAGCGCGGCGGCGAGATCGTGCGGGGCGACCCAGCGCGTGTCGACGACCTCGCTCGGGTGCGGCTGAAGGAGGTCGGTGGTGCGGGCGATGTAGACCGGGCAGATCTCGTTCTCCACGATGCCGCTCGCATCGACCGCTCGGTAGCGGAACGAGGGCAGCGAGATCTCGAGGTCGCTCACGGTGATCCCGAGTTCGTACTGGGCGCGCCGGTGGACGGCATCGGTGATCGTCTCGTCGGGTCCCGGATGTCCGCAGAACGAGTTCGTCCAGACACCCGGCCAGGTCTTCTTGTCGAGCGCGCGCCGAGTCACGAGGACGTCTCCGTCATCGTTGACGACATGGCACGAGAAGGCGAGGTGCAGGGCGGTGTCCGTTCCGTGGACGCTGTCCTTCGGGGCTCTTCCGATCTGTCGACCCTCGTCGTCCAGCAGAACGACGTATTCGGTCGCGGTCATCGTTTCTCCATTTTGCTAGTTTAACTAGCTAATGTAGAAGCATACAAGCGAGCGGGAGGGGTGTCCAGGTGACGGACCCCGTGGGAGACGTACTGAAGGCCGTCCGCGCCCTCAGCGATTCGCTCGACCGCATGCACGGCGGAATGAAAGACGCCATGGACATGAACGCGAGCGACCTGGCGGCGCTGCGCATGTTGATCGTGCGGGAGCACCGCGGCGAATCCGTGAGCCCCCACGACCTCGCCCGCCACCTGCGGATCTCGACGGCATCCACCACGAAGCTGCTCGACCGGCTGGAAGCATCCGGTCATATCGAACGAGGGCCGCACCCGCACGATCGTCGCGCACGGGTGGTGACGTTGACGGATGCTTCCCGCCACGAGTTCATCCAGTACTTCGGCGAGCATCTCGGCACCATGCGCGACGTCGCCGAGTCGTACTCGGCGGCCGACCTCGTCACCATCACTCGGTTCCTCGACGATCTGGGTGAGGCGCTGGACCCGCGCTGACTCGCGCGCTGGTCGGGTCGCGTCGGGCGCGCGAACCTACTCCGCTTCGGCTTTGCCGAGATTCCACGGATCTGCGATTCTGGCGAGTGGGACAACGGACGAGCACATCCCCACAAGGCCCCCCGCTTCCGACGTCCCCGTTGCAAGGAGACGCCCCCCCGTGCCGCAACACCCGTTCGGAGAGCTACTGCGCCGCCGCCGCCAGTATGCCGACCTCACCATCGAGCGACTCTCGGAGCGGTCCGACGTGAGTGTCAGGACGATCAGCGACATCGAACGTGGGGTGAGCGTCGGCCCACGGCGCCGCACCGTCATCGCGCTCGCTGACGCGCTCGAACTGGCCGATCACGAGCGTTCCGCGTTCCTCAGCGCAGCTCGCCCCGGGAGGCGGAAAGCTGCGGTCGAGAACTCGCCCGTTTCCATCCGTCCGTTCCGGTTGCCCGATTTCACCGGGCGCGAGAGCGAGATGGAGGTTCTCGCTTCGTTGCTCTCCCCGTCCGTCAGCACAGCGTCGAGCGCGATTCTGGTGACCGGCACGGCGGGCGTGGGGAAGACAGCTGTCGCTCTCGAGGCGATCCACCGCGCCTCACCGGACGACACCGACATCCTGTTCGCCAACCTCCACAGCCCCGACGCTCTTCCGCTCTCCCCGCTTCAGGTTCTGCAAGCGCTGCTCCGCCAGGCTGGATCAGACGCAGAAGCGGCAACGATGGACGAGGCGGTTGTGGCGTGGCGGCGGGCGAGCGCCACGGGATCTCTCGCCGTCCTCCTCGACAACGTGGCGAGCGAGGAGCAGGTGCGGCCCGTGCTGGCCACAACGCGCCCCGTCCGGGTCGTGCTGACCTCGCGTCGATCGTTGGCGGGCCTCGAGGGCTGTCAACGCGTGGCGCTCGGTTCACTCGCGCGGTCCGCTAGCATCGAGTTCCTCTCGCGGATCATCCCCGCCTCACAGCGAGCGCGCGGCGACCTCGAGGAACTGGCTGAACTGTGCGCTGACCTCCCGCTGGCACTGCGGATCGCGGGGAATCAGATCTCGTCACGTCCCGCCTGGACCGTCGAAGATTTCGTGAAGCGGCTGCGCGCCCACGCCACCCGCCTTCGGCATCTCGTCGCAGGGGATCTGCGCGTCGAGTCGACCTTCTCGCTGTCCTACGAGGCCCTCACGCCGAGGTCCCAACAGGTCTTTCGGAGCATCCCCCTCCTTGTCGGTTCCTCGTTCCGAGCGGACATGGCCGCGTCCATCCACGGGTTCGACGGCGAGGTGACCCGGGAGATCCTCGATGAGATGACCGACCTCGCCCTGCTGGAGCCCTTGAGCGGGGACAGGTACCGGATGCACGACCTTCTTCGGATCTTCGCCGAGGAGCGCCTGTCGATGACCGAGGGACCGCAGGAGATCGATGCGCAGCGTGACAGGCTCCGGCGTTGGACGCTCGATACTGCTCGCACAATGGCATCGGTCGACGAAGAGCACGACGCCGCCGCCAAGCCGGGGGATATCACCCTGGAGTCCGCCAGGGAGTGGTTGACGACGGAAGCCCATTCCTGGCTCGCAGCCCTCACGGTGGCCGCCACCACTCCGACGGACTCCCAGGCCGCGGTCCTGGAGAGTGCGAGCGCGCTCGTCCGATTCGCCGAACGATGGCTCAGCTTCCCGGAGTGGCGGGCGGTTGCGCGGATCGCGGTGTCGGCAGCGGAGAGACTGGGGGATCGAACCAGCGTGGCCGAGCAGCTGCAGATGTCGGCCATGCTCGAACTGGGCCTCGTGGATGGGGACCCGGAGGTCGCGCTCGAGGTCGCCCTCCGCGCTCGAGCGACCGCGGAAGCAGCGGAAGCAGCCGGCCCCGCAACGTGGGCGCTCATCTCGGTCGCCTGGAGCGAGATGCTCCTCGGTCGGATCGATGCGGCGTTGCGAGCGGCGAGGCAGGCCCTCGATGAGGCCCGACGTGGAAGCTTCGCAGAGGCCGAGGTGCAGAGCCGTTACTGGATCGCCACGGCGCTCATGCGGGACGACCCGGAAGGCGCCCTTCACGAGGCTGGGGAGATGCGAAAGACGCTCGACGAGCACGAGACCGAGCTCTCGCTGCGGGAATGGAACACCGCGAACAATCTGACGACCGCCATCGCGGCCAAAGCGCTGCTCCGTCTCGAGCGTTACGCCGACGCCGTGAGCGTGGCCAATCGCATCGTGGACGACGCCCAATTCTTCCCGCACGAGCCGGACTTCCTCGCCCGCGCCTACCGCCATCGGGGATTCGCGTACCTCGGACTGGGCGAGCACGAGAAGGCGCGCAGTGACCTTCGCCGAGCTCTCGACCTGGTGGAAGAACACGAGCGTCCGGACTGGTGGGCCGCGGAGATTCAGGAAGCGCTGGACTCTCTCGAACACCCGTGACCGGCAGCAGGATCTCTGCCGAGGCCGAGGCCGGGTGTGTGGGGAACCTGCCGGGTGGTGGGCGTGTCCACCGCTACCTCGGTGGCGTCGGGCCGGGCTCGAGCTGTTGGGTGCCGAGGACCTGCAGCATCCTGAATCGCTCGCCGGTGTCGGTGCCCGGTGTGCCACGGAACAGAACGAGTCGTTGTTGTGACGGCGGGCTGATGACGACATCACATTCGCAGTCGAGCAACCCCACCAGCGGATGCTGGAGGAGCTTGCGGGTTTTGGTCGTGGTGGCGACTTCGTTCAGATCCCACATGCGTGCGAAATCGGCGCTCCGCGTGCGCAGTTCGTCGATGAGTTCAAGGACGGCGGCGTCGTCGGGGCGGCGGCTGGCTGCGGCGCGGAGCTCTGCGGCGTAGGTGCGGCCCAGCTGTTCCCGGTCGTTCGGCTCGTAGAGCAGCTCGTAGCCGGGGTCCAGGAACCAGTGCCAGAGGAAGTTCGATCCCAGACCGGGTTCACCGACGAGTTGCCCGAGGAGGGCGACGTTCAGCGGGTTCTGTCCGACGACGTTGTGGAGGTCGTCGGCGATCAGCGCGGGCACGCTTGCCGCGAGGGCGTCGAGAACGGTCATCAGACCCGGGTCGGCATAGCCCAGGCTGACGTGCGACTCCGGGGAAGGGTGTCCGGCGAGCACGTACATGTGGTCGCGTTCCGCGAGGGTCAAGCGCAGCGCCCGAGCGATCGCGCCGAGCATGGTCGGGGAGGGCTGCGGGCCCCGGCCCTGTTCGATGCGTTCGTAGTAGTCCGTCGACATGTTCGCCAGCAGGGCGACCTCGTCGCGGCGCAGTCCCGGTGTTCGGCGGCGTGGGCCGGTGGTCAGGCCGACGTCACGGGGGAGCAGCTGATCGCGGCGGGCGCGGAGGAATTCGCCGAGCTGCTGTTGCTGGAATCGAGGCATCTGTCTTCATTGTTTCAGGACGGCGGGTCGTGCGGCGCGAGGTGCGTCGCACGACCCGGTTTGGATCAGTCGCGGTACCCGCTGCTGAGCGCTTCGAGGACCTCCGGGTAGCGTCCTTCAGCTTCGGCGTTGCGCTGCCACTTGACTCGTTCGACGAGAATCTCGTCCGCCTCGGGGTGTCTTTTGAGCAGGGCGATGACCTCGTCGATGAAGTCTCCCAACGGCATCGCCGTGGGGTTGTCCTGCAGGCCCATGAGGGTGGTCTGGGTTGCCGGCGGAACGAGTTCGACGACCTGCACGGCGCTCTTGGTGAGCTGCACGCGCAGCGACTCGGTGAACGAATGGATGCCGGCCTTCGTCGCGTTGTACGTCGGGGTCGCCGCGAGGGGCACGAACGCCAGCCCGGAGCTCACAGTCATGATGGTGGCCTTCGGCTGCGCGAGGAGCCCGGGGAGGAAGGCGTTGACGAGGCGGATCGGGCCGAGGAGATTGACCGCGATGGTGCGCTCGGCCACCTCGATCGACGCCGGGTCGCGGAGGTCCTCCGGCTCCATGATGCCCGCCATGGTGATGAGCGCGTTCAGCGCCGGGTGACTCTCGGCGAGCTGAGACGCGGCGGCCGCGATGGAGTTCGAGTCGGCGGTGTCGATCTGAATGGTGTCGATGCCGGGATGCTCGGAGGCGATCCGTGCGAGGAGTTCCGTCCGGCGTCCGCCCACGATGACGGTGTTGCCTTCCGATTGCAGCCGGAGGGCGAGGTCGAGGCCGATACCCGAAGTCGCGCCCGGAATGAAAATGGTGTTGGCGTCAGAGAGGTTCATGTCTCCATGGTTGGTCGGCTTCCCCATCCGAACCACACCCCGCTCAACCCCGGATCGCGAATCCGGGTGTCACACTTCGCACCGCAGCAGCGGCCTCACATCGAGCACCGACAACGGTGAGCCGTCTTCACTGGCGACTTCGCGCGGCCGTGTGCGCGGACCCTGGCCCAGGATGGGTTCATGACCGTAATCCAGGGAATCGACGTCGCAGCCGAACTTCGCCAGGTCGAGGCGTACTGGAGTCCGCGGGTCATCGGCCGGGTGAACGACCAGTACGTGAAAGTCGCGAAGCTGCTCGGCGAGCTGGTGTGGCACTCCCACGATGCCGAGGACGAGATGTTCCTCGTCGTTTCAGGCAGGCTCCGCATCCAGCTTCCCGACGACCAGGAGGTGGTGCTGTCACCGGGGCAGTTCTACACCGTGCCCCGGGGCGTTCAGCACAACCCCATCGCCGACGAGGAGGTGGAGATCGTCCTCATCGAGACGGTCACCACCGCCCATACCGGCGATGTCATCGTCGAGGGCACTGTGCCCGTCGAGAAGCAGGTCGGCGACTTCCGGTGATCCGTGCGGCCTAGCCCATGGAAGGCGCTTCCGGAAGGTCAAGGAGAACTCCAGCTCAGGGCGGTAGGGATGACGCATGGGCACGACCGAGGACGCAGACGCTTCCGTCACTTCATCAGAGCGGCACGGGGTGCCGCCCCTTTCGAGGGGGACGCGTAACGCTCCGCCGACGGGACGCGTGCCGGGCGTGAGGCGCCGTCTTGAGCCGGTCTACTCGAGCGCCGTCGCTCTCGGACGGTTCTTCTTCGGCGGACTTCTCCAACTCCGGCCGACTGTTTCAGGGGCAGAGCGGATCCCCTCGTCGGGTGCAGCTGTGGTGGCGATCACGCATTTCGGCTACATGGACTTCGCGCTGGTCGAGTGGGTCGCCTGGCTGCGGACGCGGCGTCGGATCCGCTTCATGGTGACCCGGCGGGCAGCCGATAAGCCCGTGGTCGGCTGGCTTCTGGGCCGGATGCGGCACATCCCCGTCGAGATCGGTGCCGGCCGCGATGCGTATGAACACGCGGTGAGTGCCCTGCAGGACGGCGAGCTCGTCGGAGTGTTCCCCGAGGCGGGGGTGAGCGCCTCGTTCACCGTGCGGGAGCTCAAGACCGGCGCGGTGCGTATGGCCGCTGCCGCAGGGGTGCCCGTGATCCCTGTCGTGGTCTGGGGTGGTCAGCTCCTGCGAACCAAGAACCACCGAGCGCAGGTGCGGGAAGCTTTCCGAGCGCCGGTCCGCGTCTCGGTCGGCACCCCCATCGAGGTGGGGCGGTCGGATGATCCGGCAGAGAAGACAGCCGAGCTGCGTTCGCACCTGCAGGCACTGCTCGATGACGCCCAGAAGACGTATCCGCTGTCGGGAGCGGGCAAGTGGTGGCAACCCGCCCATCTCGGCGGCTCAGCACCGACTCCTGCCGCCGCAGCAGTCGCCGAGGCGGAGCGTCAGGCGCGAAGGCTGGCTGCCCGCGAGCAAACGACCAGCGACTGATCTCGACGCGGGTTCACGACCAGAGGCCCTGGACGACGGGGCCGGCCAGCTGCCCCTGCCGGTACCCGGCTCGGGCCGACGCCGCTCGGGTCGTCGTGTTGAGCGGGTTGCGCCCGAACGCGCGCACCGACTCGGTATCGGCGTAAGCGACGTGGCTCCGGGTGTGCTTCAACGTGTCGAGCTCATCACGCGAGACGCTGCCGATACCGGGCCCGCCCTCCCGCATCGGGACCAGGATGAGCACTGGATCGCACCCCGCTGCGAGGTCGGCGTTCGCGACCGAGCGCATCCCGCCATCCATATACCGCCGGCCCTCGATCGAAACGGGCGGGAAAACGCCGGGAACGGAACAACTCGCCGCCACTGCGGCGGCCAGATCGACGCCACTCTCCTTATCGAATACCCGGAACTCTCCGGAGGCCACGTCGACCGCGGTGATGAGGAGGCGGCGATCGGGCCACTCAGATTGCGGCAGTCGACGAGCGATGCTCGCGACCCAGGCATCCTCCGATCCCGTTCTCGCTGCGGTGGCGAACGCGCCTATCCGCCGCCGGGCCGCCTCGGGCGACCTGGTTCCTATCCGAGAGGACGCCATCACGGCCGCGATCTTCGCGATGCTCCAGAAGGATCGGCCCGCGCTCGCCGATGCGGTCGTCTCGGCCTCCAGCTCCGGTTGGAGCAACTGCTCGAGAGGGGCACCACTGGCGAGCATCGCCGCGACGACCGATCCCGCGGATGTGCCGACGTAGGTCGTGTCGGGTTCGCGGATCTTCGCCAGCGCGTCGGCGTTGCCGGTCTTGAGTCCGGCCAGATACCCGAGTTCCCAGGCGATCCCGACGCTGCCGCCGCCTGCCAGTACGAGTGCTCCGCTTGCCACAATGCTCCCAACCGTCGTCCGACCAACACGGGGCGAGCCCCGCTCGCTCACGATATCGAGGTCTCCATACTGGGAGCATGTCTCGCGTCCAGCGCATCGTCTTCGCGTCCGGCCTGCTCCTCATCACGGTGTTCGCTCTCATCGTGATCGTGAGCCAGATCACCATGACCTGGTACCGCGCACCCGACGACACCGGCTTCGCCACGAGGCAGGTCGCCGTGTTCGAGCCGGCGGTCATCGGCACTGTCGTGGTCGCGCTCACCGTGTCAGCGCTCCTCGTACACCTGCTGGTGGTCGCGCGGCGGTCGGTGTCGCGCTGGATCTGGGTGGCGGCTGTCGTGGCGTCGATCATCGCCGTGGTCGCCGCCGTCGTGGTGTCGACGGCGAGCCGGCCCGTGTTCTAGCTTCGGGCGCCGAACCCCTTGCTTCCGAGACTTATGCTTGGTGGCGCGCTCCCCGGTCCCATGGCCGGGATGGCGCTCGACCATGGCGGATACTGATGAAGGCTCGTACCGATACCGTCGCGTGAGCGACATTCCCCGGCTGATCGCATGGCGGCGACAGCTTCTCGAGGCGCACACGCGCCTGCGTTCAGCGCTTTCGGTGGCGCAGGACGCAGCCGAAAGCGGCACTCACCTCCCGGACGTCTCGCGCGATCTCCTCCTCTTCTGTCACGGGTTCTGCGTCGGCCTCGATGGACACCACCGGGGTGAGGACGCGCTTCTCTTTCCGCCGCTCGTCGCGCAGTTTCCCGAGCTGGCCGGTGTGGTGAGCAAGCTCACGCAAGACCACGAGATGATGGCCACTTTGTTGGCCCGGTTCGACGCAGCGGTGCGGTCGGCCGAGTCACCGGCGACCCTCGCGCTGCATCTCCAGGGTTTCGCAGCGATCATGGAGTCGCACTTCCGGTTCGAAGAACGCCAGCTGGAGCCTGTCCTCGACCGGCTCCAGCTCGACGCCGACCCCAGCGCCGTCTTCGGCCCGCTCTGAACGACCAAGGTCGCTGCGCCCACGACCGACCGGATACCGGCAGTCCCCGCCGACCTGTGAAGGGGTGCGGCTTGGATGCTTCGGGGATCAGTGCGATGCTCGGCACGAGATGAGCGCAATCTTTCGCGGCAGGCGTCGTAGGCAGCAGCTCGTGGACGTTCTCGGCATGATCGCGGGATACAACGACAAGGGAGCCGACTGGTCGGGACACGACGCCGGTCAGGTTCAGCGCTTTCGCGAGCAGACCCAGGAGCAGATACTCCGGCTCGTCGCCGAGGTGGGGGAGCATCACTTCTCGCTCATGCTGCTCGGGAGCCTGCAATCCGGCCGCGCGGTGGAAGACTCGAGCGGCAGATTCGCCTCGGCGGCCCAGGACGAACTCCTCTGACCGGGGAGACTCGATCGCTTCACCGCGGCTGGGCTGTGGACTCGCCGACGGAGGTTGCGGGCTTCGGCGTCATCGTGAGGTCTTCGAGGCGACGGATGCGGGCGAGTGGTGACAGCGCGACCCACGCCACCGTCACGAGACACAGCCCCGCGCCGAGCCCCAGGGCCGCGCGGGTTCCCCACCAGTCGCCGGCGAGCCCACCTGCGAGTGCGCCGAGCGAGACGGTGCCGTAGGTGACTGTTCGCATCGATGCATTCACTCGGCCGAGGAGCCTCTGCGGGGTGCGGATCTGCCGGATGGTGACCAGCAGCACGCTGGAGATACCCGTTCCGGCGCCATTGAGCGCCCAGACGCCGGAGAGCACCGCAATCATCAGAGGCGCACCCCACCCTGCTTCGACCATCGGGATGACTGCGAGCACCCCGCACTCGATCGCCGCGCAGGCCAGGAGGAGATGGCCTGCCTGAAACCGACGGGTGAGAACCGGCGTGAGGGCCGCGGCTACCAGCGCGCCGACAGCACCGAGTGAGAACACCAGCCCGATCTGGCCGGCGCCGAGCCCGAGCACCCGGATGCTGTGCAAGGTGAAGAGCACGGTGATCCACTGCGCGAAGGGGTTGTAGAGCGCCGAGAATCCGACGTTGGCGACCAGGTAGCGGTCGTGCAGCACATGGCTGATGCCGTCGCGCATCTCTCGGAAGAACACGCCCCGTCCGTCCTCGACGCGCTCCGGCCGCTGAGGCAACGGCTCGGGGGCACGCACACTCGCCACGGCAACGCCCGATACCACGTAGCCGATCGTGGGGGCGAGCAAGGCGATCGGCGCCCCGAGCCACTGGGCCAACAGTCCGCCGAGCCCCGGGCCGCCGACCTCGGCGCCTGACGCCGTCGCCTGCAAGCGCGCATTGGCCCCCTCCAAGGCCGCCGGGGGCACCAAGGACGGCACGACGGACTGGTAGCAGACCTCGTAGAGGACGGCGAAGATTCCCAGTGCGGTGACGGCGACGAGCAGCAGCGGCAGGCTGAGGGCGCCCAGCGCAGCCGCCACAACCACCCCGAGCATCAGCGCCCCCCGTGACCATTGACTCAACGCGATGAGACGGCGGCGGCGATGACGGTCAGCCAGCACCCCGAGCGGCAGGGCGAGCAGAAGGAACGGCGCCCATTGGGCAAGCCCGATCAGCCCCAACTCGGCGGCCGAAGCGCCGAGAACCGTGATGGCGACGAGGGGCACCGCGAGTTCGCGGATCTGCTCCCCGGTGAGCGACGTCGCCTGGGCCAGCCAGAAGCGGCGGAAGTCGCTGCGCCACGCTTGGCTAATGGGTGATCGACGTTTCACAAATTACACGATAGCTAATGGGTCAAGTCCGCAATGGGCGTTAGTATCGATTCGTGAACAGTCCTGTCGTGCCGCAGCTCTACTCGGCCATCGCCGGGCACCCAGCGCTCGATTTCGTCAACACCGTGGGCTGGCGGCTGAGCCCGAGCCGGTGGGAGGACCGAGTCGAGAGTTTCGATGACGTGGTGTCGTGGGTGAGGCAGTTCGAGCTCGTCGACGAACAGATGGCGGCACGACTGGGTCGACTGGCCGAGGCCCATCCCGCTCTGGCGGTCCGCGAGCTGGAACGGGTACGCGCATTACGGGAGGGTCTGTACGTCGCGGCCTACCCTCGGGCCGATGCGTCGCACTCGTCGGGTTCGTCTCGGAAGACGGCGGTTTCAGGGGTGGGCGCCGAACTTGTCGCTGCGGAGTACAGCGAGGCTGTAGCCGCGGGACATCTTCACGACGAGTCCGAAACCCCGGGCACGGGGTGGCACTGGCAGTTCGACGCCGACCTCGCCCTTCCCCGACGCCGCATCGCGCTGATGGCCGTCGACCTTCTCACCGGGGTCACCGCGGATGCGCTCGGCCAGTGCGCCGATGACCAGTGCGGCTGGGTCTTCATCGACACCTCCCCGCGTCACAATCGGCGTTGGTGTGTCGCCGCCGACTGCGGCAATCGGAACCGGGTGCGTCGGTATAACGAGCGCGCCCGCCGCCGACCTGCCGAATGAAGGTCGCCGCTTTCCCTTCGTTCATCTCGGGCCTGCTGTCATCCCCGTCGGCGTCCGTGTCAGGCGAGCCAGGCGCGCGCCGCCGTGACGAGGGCTTCGACGCCGCGCGTCAATGTCGGTTCGATGATCGGGGCGAAGTGCGGCGAGTGGTTGGAGGGGACGTCGCGGTCCAGCGTGCCGGCCTGGGCGGCCGCGAGGTAGGAGGAGGGTTCGGTTCCGCCGAGTATCCAGTAGACGAGGGGCGCTCCGGCTGCCGTGGCAAGGATGCCGACGTCTTCACTGCCGCTGACTTGTCCTGGGTCGAGCACGCTGGAATCGCCGAAAGCGGCACGGAATGCGGCGTGGGTGCGCTCAGTGGCGCTGGGGTCGTTGACCAGCACGGGGAACGACTGGGCGTGGTGAATGTACGGCTCGGGCGCGCCGGACACGGCGGCTTCGCCTCGCACGATGCGTTCGATTGCTTCGATGATGCGGATGCGGACAGGCTCACTGAAAGCGCGCAGGGTGAGCCCGAGAGTCGCTGTGTCGGGGATGATGTTGTTCGTCGTGCCGGCGGAGATGCGTCCGACGGTCACGACTGCAGTCTCCTGCGGTGCTACCTCTCGGGCGATGATGGTCTGAAGCCGGATCACGATGACGGCGGCCAGCACGATCGGGTCGACGGTCGTTTCCGGGCGTGATCCGTGCCCGCCCCGGCCGCGAACTGTGATGTCGATGCTGTTCGCGCCAGCGAACGCCGCGCCCGGATGGGCGCCGACCAGGCCGGCGGGCGCAGGCCCGACGTGCTGGCCGAGCACCACGTCGGGAACCGGCACCCGCGCGTATAAACCGTCGTCGATCATCGCCCGGGCACCGGCCCCGCCTTCTTCTGCCGGTTGGAAGAGGGCGATGACGGTCCCCGCCCACTCGTCACGGGTCTCGGCCAGTTGATCGGCGGCTCCGATCAAGGCGGCTACGTGCACGTCGTGCCCGCAGGCGTGCATAAGCCCTTCTCTCGTGCTGGCGTAGGGCAGGCCGGTGTCTTCGACCACGGGGAGCGCATCCATGTCCGCACGGAGGAGCACGGTCGGACCATCTCCGTTTCGGAGTACCCCGACGACGCCCGTGCGCCCGATCCCTTCGATGACCTCATAGCCGGCGGCCTGCATTCGGGCTGCCGCGATGCCGGCGGTGCGGATCTCCTCGAACGCCAGTTCAGGGTGTCTATGGAGGTCGCGATAAAGCTCGGCGATGGGCGAAGAGGGATCGGTCATGTACTCACATCCTCGATCTGGAACGACGACCCGAAACCGCGGGGTCGAAAGGGACAGTGCCATTGAGAGGAACACGGAGCCTCATCGCCGGCGGGCTTTCCGCTTCCGCGTGCTGGACGGACATACCGAGATCGTATTGAGCTGGCACGGTGGCGCTACTCAGGCACGGGGGTGATTCCCATCCTGACAACGCATGCGCGTGGGTGAGGGAAATGTGCGGGTGGTTGCGGGCGGGGCCTACCACGGGTAACTCCGGCCGCAAGGGGCGTCGTCAGAGGGCCGACAATGACAGAAGCCGCTCCCGGATTTCTCCGGGAACGGCTTCTGATCTGCACTGCGTTGGTTGCGGGGACAGGATTTGAACCTGCGACCTCTGGGTTATGAGCCCAGCGAGCTACCGAACTGCTCCACCCCGCGGCACAAGAAGTTAGCCTAGCACGCGTTTCCGGGGTGCGCACATCGGCCCGGATACAGGCCTCTCGGCCTGGCGCCTCGTACGCTGGGGGAGCAGCCGGCGTGGCCGGCGCGAGGGGAGTGCAGCGTGAGTGATCGCTCGGTCGGCGTGGGTGTGGCGCAGTTCGCGCCGGTGGCATCCGTCGCCGCGAATCTCGACACGATCCGCGACCTCGCTATGACGGCGCGATCGCGCGGCGCCGACGTGGTGCTCTACCCCGAGTACTCCAGCTACTTCGTCGACCCGTTCGACGAGTCGCTCGCCGATCACGCCGAATCGATAGACGGCGCCTTCGTCGCTTCGCTCGCGCAGATCGCCGCTGACACCGGCACCACTCTCGTCGCCGGGTTGCTCGAGAAGGGCGATGACGGCAAACGGGTGCGCAACACGGTCGTGGCAGTGAACGGCGACGGGATGCTGGCGGTCTACCGCAAACTGCACCTCTACGACGCCTTCGGCCAGCGCGAATCCGACTGGGTGGAGGCGGGCGAGATCCAACCGCCCCAGACTTTCGAGGTCGGCGGGATGCGTTTCGCGCTGATGACCTGTTACGACCTGCGCTTCCCCGAGGTCGCCCGCACCCTCGCCGACGCGGGCGCCGACGTCGTGCTGGTGGCGGCGGAGTGGGTGCGCGGTCCGCTGAAAGAGCACCACTGGCAGACCCTGTTGCAGGCCCGGGCGATCGAGAACACGGTCTTCGTGGCCGGCGCCGATCACCCGCCGCCGCTCGGCGTCGGGCACTCGCTCATCGCCGACCCGCAGGGCGTCGTGCTGGCCACGGTCGGAACCACCACGGACGTCGCCGTGGCGCACCTCGATGTCGAGGCCGTCGCGCGCGTGCGTCGCGTGAACCCCGCCCTCGAGCTGCGGCGGTTCCGGGTCGTACCGATCTGAGACGCGCTCAGCGCTGCAGCAGAGCGAGGCGGCGGGATGCTTCGGCCAGCACGTCGGTGCGCTTGCAGGCCGCGAAACGCACCAGCGTGCCGTAGCGGTGCCGGTGCGGCGGCGTCACGAAAGCCGTCAGCGGGATCCCGACCACCCCGGCGCGCGCCGGGAGTTCGCGACAGAACTGCGCAGCTTCCGTTGCCCCGACCGGCGCGGCATCGGCCACCGTGAAGTACGAGCCGCGGGGCGGGGAGACGCCGAACCCCGCTGCGCGCAGACCTTCGCCGAGCAGCTCGCTCTTCGCATGCAGCGTGGCGGCGATCCCGCGGAAGAAGGCGTCGGGCAGGCGGAGGCCCACCGCGATCGCGGGCTGGAAGGGGGTGCCGTTCACGTAGGTCAGGAACTGCTTCACCGTGAGGACGGCCGAGACGAGATCGGCGGGGCCCGTGACCCAGCCGATCTTCCATCCGGTCACGGAGAACGTCTTGCCGGCAGAAGAGATCGACAGGGTGCGCTCGGCCGCCCCCGGCAGGGTGGCCAGGGGGACATGCGCCTCGGCGAAGACCAGATGCTCGTACACCTCATCGGTGACGATGATCGCATCGTGCTCGATCGCGGAACGCACGATCTGTTCGCGCACCTCGGCGGTGAAGACCGCGCCGGTCGGGTTGTGCGGGTCGTTCACCAGGATCACCCGTGTGCGGTCGGTGACCGCGTTGGCGAGTTCGTCGACATCGGGCTGGAAGTCGGGCCAGTGCAGCGGCACAGTGACCAACCGAGCGCCCGCCAAAGCGACGGCCGCCGCGTACGCGTCGTAGAAGGGCTCGAACACGACGACCTCGTCGTCGGGTCCGTCGAGCAGGGCGAGCAAGGTCGCCGCCAGCGCTTCGGTCGCACCCGCCGTCACGAGCACCTGCGTCGCAGGGTCGAGGCGCACGTCGTAGAAGCGCTCCTGGTGCTCGGCCACCGCGGCGAGCAGATCGGGGACGCCTCGACCGGGTGCGTACTGGTTTGCGCCGTCCGCGATGGCTCGGCGTGCAGCATCCAGCACCGCATCCGGACCGTCTTCATCGGGGAAGCCCTGGCCGAGGTTGATCGCACCGGTCGTCGCCGCGAGGCCACTCATCTCGGCGAAGATGGTCGTACCGACAGCGCCGTCGGACGCCAACAGCCCCGCGCCCTCGGCGGTTCGACGCCACGCGCCGGGAATGTCTCGCATCCCGTTCACGCTAGTCCCATAGACGCGTCCCATCGGCCCCATAGAGAACGCACAGCAAGCGGGCTCAGGCTGTAGAAAGCTTGGCAGAAGGAGCAATCATGGTTGAGAACCAGGGCGACCGCCCCGAAGAACCCACCGCGGGATCCGACCCGCAGACCACGCCCGACAGCTCATCCGCTGCGCCTGCTGCCGCCCCGGCAGCCCGCAGCGACGCGAACATCCCGCCCGCGCCGGCGATGCCCGCGCAGGGTGTGCCCGCCTGGGCTCCGCAACGCCCCGCGCAGCCGTCCTACCCCCAGGGCGCCTACGCGACCGCGCCAACTCAGCCCTACGGCCAGCACCCCCAGGGTGCGTACGCGGGTCAGAGCTTCGGCGTCGGTGGGCAGCACACGCAGCCGACCGTGCCCCTCGCTCCCCGTGACGAGGCGGCCCCCCGCAAGAAGTCGAACGCCGGCAAGGTCGCGAGCCTGATCGTGGCCGCAGCCCTCGTCGGCGGTTTCGCCGGCCTCGGCGGCGCCTACGTCGGCGTGCAGTCCTGGGGTGGATCGGCTTCCTCACCCGCGGCCGCACCCTCGACGGTCACGGTCAACGACCCCGACAACGTGAACGCCACGACCGCCATCGCCGCGAAGGTGGTGCCCAGCGTGGTGACCATCAGCGCTTCCGGTGGCAACAGCGGCGGCACCGGATCCGGTGTCATCCTCAGCGAGGACGGCTACGTCGTCACGAACACCCACGTCGTGACCCTCGACGGCGCCACCGGTGACGCGACGATCCGCGCGACCACCTCCGACGGTCGCGTCTACGACGCCGAGATCGTCGGCACCGACCCCACCTACGACCTCGCCGTCATCAAGTTGAAGGATGCCTCCGGGCTCACCCCGATCGACTTCGCCGACTCGAGCGACCTCAACGTCGGAGACGAGACGGTCGCCATCGGCGCCCCTCTCGGCCTGTCCAACACCGTCACCACCGGCATCGTCAGCGCGCTGAACCGTTCGATCGAGGTCGCCTCCTCGGCGGCTCCTGACGACGACCAGCCGAGCGAGGGCCAGGATCAGGGCGGCTCCGGCGAGAGCCCGTTCCGCTTCGACTTCGGTCAGGGCGAGCAGGGCGGTCAGGCCGCGACCGAGACCATCAAGATCGCGGTCATCCAGACGGATGCTGCGATCAACCCCGGCAACTCCGGTGGCGCACTGGTCGATGACCAGGGCCGATTGATCGGGATCAACGTCGCGATCGCCTCGGCGGGAAGCTCCTCGGGCGGTGGCCAGTCCGGCTCGATCGGTGTCGGCTTCGCCATCCCCTCCGACGTGGCGCAGCGCGTCGCGAACGAGATCATCGACAACGGGGAGGCTACGCACGGCCTGCTCGGCGCCTCGGTGCAGTCGACCTCGACCCTCGAGGACTCCTCGATCGTCGGCGCCTACATCGCCGACGTCTCGCAGGGCGGCCCGGCGGAGAAGGCCGGCCTGGAGAAGGGCGATATCGTGACGTCGTTCAACGGCCTCCCCATCACCAGCTCGGTCGATCTGACCGCGCAGGTGCGGGCGCTGCCGGCCGGCGCCACCACGACGGTGACCTACGTTCGCGACGGCCAGACTCGCACGGCGGACGTCACCCTCGACGCCTTCACCTCGTAACCCCGCGGAGCCCCGAGTGGGCCGAGCCACGACGACACCCCGCGATAAGCTCGCGGGGTGTCGTCGTTCGCGGTGAAATCCCATGGTTGATCTCCGCCTCGTTCGTGAAGCGGACGGCCCGATCCTCGAGGTCACCGGCACAGGATCCGCGCCGGAATGGGTGCGTCTCGTCGGACCGCGCGTGACGGTCACAGCGCAACCCAGCGGTGAATCCGGGTCGTGGCAGGCGCGTCTGCCCCTGCGCGCCTCCCGCTGGGGTGGGGCGTCTCTGCCGCTGCCGAGCGGTCGATACGCGGTGACCGTCGAGGGGGCGGGAACCGTCGCCGGTGAGCAGCCGATCACGCAGTATGGGATGCTGCGCGCCGGCCTTCATGATGGTGCCGTCGAGATCGGCCCGCCCATCGATCCGGCGTACGACTCCGGCGAAGGGCAGGAAGCCCTGGAGCGGCGCTACACGGCCCGCCGCGAACAGCTCGAGGACGCCGTGTTCTTCGAGAGCTCGGCCGGGCGACGCGTCGGCGGCGACCCCCTCGCGATCGATCGGGAGATCGCCCACCGTCGACCGAGCACCGTGCGGTATTGGAGCGTGCGAGACCTCTCCGTCGCGGTGCCCGAGGGCGCGATCGCGATCGTCGAGGGCAGCCCGCAGTGGTGGCGCGCTCGCGGCGTCTCGCGGCTGCTGATCGTCGACGATTGGCTGCGGCGGCGTTTCGCGCGTCGTGATGGTCAGCACGTGCTGCAGACCTGGCACGGCACCCCGATCGAGCAGGTCGGTCTGCGCCGCCCCGGCTTGGACTGGCGCCGGTGGGTCGCCATCATCGACGAGTCGCGCCGATGGAACGTGCTGCTCGCCCAGAGTCCGTACGCCGAAGAGGTGCTGCGCTCCTCCCACCCCTTCCGCCGACGCCCCATCTGGGTGGAAGGCTCACCCCGCAACGACGCGCTCGTGAACGGCACCGGTCCGAACGTGCGCGGGCTGCTCGGGATCGGCGCGACCGAGCGGGTGCTGCTGTACGCCCCGGCTCGTCGACGCCGCGATGAGCCCGCTCCTGGTGTGCTGGACGCCGAGCGTCTCGCGCGCGCCGCGGGTGCGGTCGTCCTGACGCGCGAGCCGGTCCCGATCCCACGGCCCGCGCCCTCGGCCGGCCCTCGGGTCGTGGATGTGGCCGGGTTTCCCGACACGACGCAGCTGCTGGGGGCGGCCGACGCGCTCGTGACGGATTTCGCGCCGGCGATGTTCGACTTCAGCGTGACCGGCAAGCCGATGTACTTCTTCGTCCCCGACCTCGAGCACCGGAGGGGAACCCTCGGGGGCTTCTCGATCGATCTGGCCGCCAGCGCGCCCGGTCCGGTGGTGCGCACCCAGGACGCCCTCGAGCGCGCGATCCTGGAGGACGACCCGTCAGCGCACGCGCTCGCCTACGAAGAGTGGCGCGCGACCTTCAATGCGAAGGATGACGGTCACGCTGCGGAGCGCGTCGTGGCCCGGCTGATCGACGAGGGGCTGCTCAGCTCGCCGTGAGTCGAGCGATGGCATCGAGCGGGATCGACAGCCAATCCGGGCGGTTCCGCACCTCGTAGATCGTCTCGTAGACCGCTTTGTCGAGTTCGAAGGCGCGCAGCAGAGCATCCTCGCCCTCGGCGCCGCCCGCGTCGGCATAGCCGCTCAGGAAGGCGGTCTTCGCGGCGGTCGACCAGTCACGCGCCGCCGAGTCCTCCGGGCGTGAGCGTTCGACGGTGCCGGCGACGTAGTCGAAGGATCGCAGCATCCCCGCCACATCCCGCGCGGCCATGTCGGCCGCACGGCGCTCGACCATCGGGCGCAGCGGCTCGCCCTCGAAGTCGAGCACGACCCACCCGCGTCCGCCGACCTCGAGCACCTGCCCGAGATGGAGGTCGCCGTGGATGCGCTGCAGCGCGGGCCACGGCACGGAGAGCGCGGCGGTGTAGGTGGCTCGGATCGCCGGTGCGACGTCGGCGAGCGCCGGGACGTGCGCGATGGCGGTTTCGAGGCGGTGGTCCCAGACCGCGGCGACGCGCGCCTTGTCCGCGTCGCTGACGTCGACGGTGTCGAAGACGCGGCCGAGGGAGAGGTGCACATCGGCCACGGCGCGGCCCAGCGCGTCGGCCTGAGCGGTGAAGTCCTGGCCGCTTTCGGCAGCGCCCAATGCGACGCGCCACGCGTCTTCCACGTCGGGCAGGAACTCCTGAGCGAAGGCCAGGGATCCGGTGACGACGTCGCCACTCCCGGCGGGGTCACGCCAGGTGCCCTCGAGCGACCCGACGGCGGCGGGTACCGAGGTGGAACCGGCTTCGGCGAGCGCGGTCTGCAGCTCGATATCGGGGTTCAGGCCGGGGTGCACCTGGCGGAAGAGCTTGCAGATGATCGCCACGCCGTCGCCGTTCGGGCGGAAGATGACAGAGGTGTTGGACTGCTCAGCGGCGAACACGGTGCTCGTGGCCGTCGCGGCGGTCTGCGGACCGTGTGCGGCCGCGAACCCCTCGACACCGCCGCCGTCGCCGTCCACGCGGCCGCCCCGGGTGACGGTCTCGTAGAGCCACCGGGTGAAGGCCGGGTCGATGACCCCGTCCACGAGCGCCGTGCCGTCGGGAAGCAGCCCGATGAGTCCGGTCGCCCCGGACTCAGCACGCTCGACGACGGGCACCTGGTAGAGCACGGGCGCGCCGGATCCTTCGTCGGCGACGAGGAGGAGACGCGCTTTCGCCCCCTCCACAGCCGTTTCCCAGTCCGCGACCAGGCGCAACTGCGGGATGCTTCCCTTCGAGGCATACCAGCGCTGGGAGGGCATCCAGGTGCTCAAGGCCGCCAGGGTGGCGTCCACGGTCGTTTCCATCGAGTCAATCCCGTCCACTGTTTTCGGCGGGCGAGTCCGCCGCCGATTCGTCCGTCTTGTCCGTGCGCCCGGCGGGGAGCGCCTTGCGGCCCAGCCGCCCCGCCCGCTTGCCGGCGGAGCCGATGCCGCGCACCGTCGAACCGGTCGCTCCGGCGATCACGCCACCCAGGCGGGAAACGCCCGCTGCGGCCGACTGCTCGACACGCCGCGCACCGGGCCGTGGCTCGATATCGGCGGGCAGCATCACCGGAGGCGGCCCGAAGGCGCGCCGCGAGCCGACGAGGACTCGTCGGCCCAGAATGTGGTTGCCCGCCCCGCCGACGACCGCGCCCACCCCGAACGGCAGCGCCTTACCGAGCACGGAGGCGCCGCCCCGAACGGCGAACTGGTGCACGAACGCGGTCTTCAATCGGTCGAGCACCGGGCCGACCGCGGCCCGCGGCAATGTCTTGGTGACCAGCTGACCCCAGTAGCCCGTGCGATCCGGTCCGCGCCCGGCGGCCTGGCCGGCGAGCTGACGCAGCAGGTCCACGCCTTCGGTGCCGAGCATCAGGGTCATCACGAGGGCTCGCGCGCGATCGGGATCGTCGACGGCGATGCCGTGCACCTCGGCGATCGATTGCGCGAACAGGCTGGTCGATTCGAGGAACCCCACCGTCTCGACACCACTGAGGGCGAGTGTCACCCCCGTGCCGATGCCGGGGACCACCGCTGTGGCGCCGACGGCCGCGCCCCCGGTGGTCACAGCGGCGAGGTAACGGCGCTCGAGGATACGAACGATCTCCGCGCTCGACGCATGGGGGTGGCGCAACCGGATACTGCGGAGGTGGGCCAGGACGGCAGGACGCTGGATCGCCATCACGCGATCGAGCGCGCGGATCGACCTCGGGTGTTCCGGCGAACCGGTCGGGGGGAGCCCGCCCACCCACGGTGCATCTGAGGGGAGCGAATGGATGCGATGGACCTTCTCATTCACGTTCCGATCCTACGAAGCTCGACCCGGCGGAAGAGGGGGCTTGCGCCGTGTCGGAGTGCCTTCCCATGACATTCGCGGCGGGCCGGAGTCGGTCGTCTTGATAGTTTGGGACGATGACAGCCTCGCTGCCGCACCCCTCCGACCCCTCGGCCGATGAGCCCGGGGACTCTTCGGCGCGCGCGGTCAGCGACACCCCCATCGCCCGTGTTCCGCGACGCCCGGCCGCGCCGCGGAAAACCGCTGGTTCGGGCGAGAAAGCGCAGCGCCCACCTCGGGCGAAGAGCGCTGCATCGGCCGCGCGCACCACCCCGGCGAAACCCGCTGTCCGCAAGCCCGCAGCCCCGAAGGCCGCCGCGATCCCGACCCCGGCCGTGCCCGGGCCACCGCCGCCGCTCCCTCCGGGGTTCGTCATCCCGCCGCTTCCTCCTCTTCCGCCGTTGCCGCCCCTTCCGGCGGACGTCCGCGCGGCTCCCCTTCCGGACGCACCTGTCGCGGAACCCGTCGTCGAGGCACCTGCCGCCGAGCCGGTCGAGCCGGAGCGCGTCGAGCTGGAACCCCAGGCCGTCGCTCAGGAACCCGAGCCCGTCGCCTCGGTCGAGCCGGAGATCGTCGAGCCGGAGATCGTGGATCCGGAGCCGCTCGAGCCGGAGCCCGTCGCGTTCGTCGAGCCGGAAATCGAGCCCGAGCACGTCGAGCCCGAGCCGGTCGCGTTCGTTGGACCCGAGCCGGAGCCGGAGCCTGGGCCTGAGCCGGTCGCGTTCGTCGAACCCGAGCCGGAGCCCGAACCCGTCGTGTTCGTCGAGCCCGAGCCCGAGATCGTCGAGGTCGTGGAGCTCGAGGCCGTCCCCGAAGCAGAATCGACAGCAACCGAAACCGATGCGGAAACCGAGGCGGAAGCATCCGATCCTCCGGTCTTCGCGGTCGTGGTCGAGCGGGATGGGGACCCGGATCGCGACGCGGAAGCGCCGGCGGAAGACGCCGCCCCGCTCGCGCTGTCGCTGCGAGGCGTCACGAAGGTGTTCGGGCAGACCCGCGCGGTCGACGGCATCGACCTCACCGTGCCGACAGGATCGTTCTACGGCCTCGTGGGTCCGAACGGCGCGGGCAAGACGACGACCCTGTCGATGATCGCGGGTCTGCTGCGACCTGACGCCGGCACGATCACCGTCGGCGGCCTCGACGCCGCCCGCAACGCCCGGGCCGCCAAGCGCCAGATGGGTGTGCTGCCCGATCGCCTCCGTACCTTCGACCGGCTCACCGGGCGTCAGTTGCTCTACTACTACGGCGTGCTGCGCGGCCTGTCGGCTTCGGTCGTCGAGAGCCGCACGGCCGACCTCGCCCGCGCTTTCGACCTCGTCGGTGCGCTCGGGCGTCCGGTGTCGGACTACTCGGCGGGCATGACGAAGAAGGTCATGCTCGCGGGCGCGATGATCCACTCTCCGCGCGTACTGGTGCTCGACGAGCCGTTCGAGGCGGTCGACCCGGTCTCCAGCGCTGTCATCCTCGACATCCTCGGCACCTACGTCGACCACGGCGGCACCGTCATCCTCTCCAGCCACGGCATGGAGCTGGTCGAACGCGTCTGCTCACGGGTGGCCGTCATCGTCGCGGGCCAGGTGCTCGCCGAGGGCACGGTCGAAGACGTGCGCGGCGCCTCGACACTCGAGCAGCGCTTCATCGAACTGGCCGGCGGTCTGGGCGACCTGGAGGGCCTGGAGTGGTTGCACACGTTCTCCGACTGAGGCTCGCCGTCATGCTCGGCGCCCTCCGGGGCGATCGGGCGCACGTCGTACGGATGGTGATCGGACTCGTGCTGCTGGTCGCGGCCACGGTGGCAGCCGCCGCCGCGGTGCTGAGTCTGACGGATGCTTCGGATGCCACCGCGGCGACGGTCGTCGTCTTCGCAGGGTCGGCGGTGACGCTCGGATTCGCCGCGGCGCCCCTGGTGACGGGCGCGACGGATCCGCTCGACCCCCGTCGTTTCGGTGTGCTCGGGCTATCGCCGCGCCCGCTCGCCGCGGTGCTCGCCGCGGCCGGGATCCTGAGTGTTCCGAGCCTGGTGCTGATCGTGCTGTCCGCGTGCGCCGGGGCTCTCTGGGTCGAGCGCGGCGCGAGCCCCGTGCTGGCCGCGTTGTCGAGCGTGCTCGGTGTCGTCACGTGCATCCTGTTGGCGCGGGTGAGCATGGCCGTCGCCTCCCTCGCGCTGCGTGAGCGGCGTTCGCGCGAACTCACCGGGGTCTTCCTCGTTGCGCTGCTGGTCGTGGTCGTGCCGGTCGGGGTCTTCCTGGCCTCGCTCGAGTGGCGCGGTCAGGTGCCGGTCCAGCTCGTCGAGGCGGTCGGAGTGCTCGCCGTCACTCCGCTCGGTGCGGCGTGGGCGCTCGCGGCGGGAGCTGCCGGCGCATCGGCGCTGACCCCGGTCGTCGCCGTCGGCACCGTCGTCGTTCTCGGGGTCGTGTGGTTCGCGCTCGTCCACCGCCTCCTCAACACGACCGAGCGTCCGGTCGCGGTGCGCGAGCGCGGGGGACTCGGGTGGTTCGCGGTGGCCCCCGGCACGCCCGGGGGAGCGATCGCGGCGCGCAGTCTCGTGTACTGGCTGCGGGATCGGCGCTACCTGGTGAACATCGTGGTCGTTCCGATCGCCGCCCTCCTCACGGTCGTTCCGCTCGTCGTCGCGGGTGTGCCCGTCGAGTACGTCGCGCTTCTTCCGGCGCCGCTCATCGCCCTGATGCTGGGGTGGATGCCGCACAACGACCTCGCGTACGACTCCACCGCGGTGTGGATGCACATCGCCAGCGCCGTACGCGGCGCCTCCGACCGGGTCGGGCGGCTCGTCCCGATCCTGTTGATCGGCATTCCGATGCTCGCTGTCGCGGTCCCCGTCGCCATCGCCTTCCATGGGCGATGGTCGATGCTGCCCGCGCTGGTGGGGGTGTGCGCCGCCCTCTTCCTGGCGGGCCTCGGCCTCTCGAGCATCTCCTCCGCCCTCGCGCCGTATGCCGTGTCGGGCCCCGGTGACAGCCCGTTCCAGCAGCCGCAGCGCACCAGCTCGGGGGTGATGGCACAGAGCCTCGTGCTGCTCGGCGCGATCGCGGCGAGCGCGCCAGCCCTGTGGTGGGGATGGCTCGCCCTGACGCGGGACGTCTCGTACGCCTCCGCGTCCCTGTGGGCGGGCATCGCTGCGGGCGTCGTCGTTCTGGTGGTCGGTATCGCGATCGGCTCGGCCGTGTTCCAGCGCCGCGGAAGCCGCCTGATGGAGTTCGCCGAATCGTCATGACCCGGCCAGAGGCCCCCCACCGCGGCTACACTGGCACCCTATGAGCACCCCTCTTGACCGTCCAGACCAGGGGGGCCTCGCGACCCTCGACCGTGAGCTCGAAGAGCTGATCCGGGAAGAGAACGTCGAACCCGGTGACCATGAGCGGTTCTCGCATTACGTCAAGAAGGACAAGATCCTCGAGTCGGCGTTGACCGGCAAGCCGGTTCGGGCGCTCTGCGGCAAGAAGTGGACGCCGGGACGCGATCCCGAGAAGTTCCCCGTCTGCCCGACCTGCAAAGAGATCTACGAGGCCCTGCAGAAGTAGTCGGTCAGGCCGGAGCGTCCGCGAACACCGTGGGCAGCGCCGGCTCCGATCGGCTGAGCGCGAGCCCGCGCACCGGGAGTTCCTCACGGACACGCGCGTGATGCTCCCGCGCGGCCGTGACGCCCGCCGGCCCCTCGGCCGCGGTGTCGATGACCCCGTCGACGATCAGCGGCACCTGCAGCGCTCGCGCCTCGGGGTGAGCGGCAGCATCCGCCAACTCCTCGAAACCGTCCGAGACCACGACCAGTTCGCTCGTCGCGACGCCCTGATCGAGCGTGCGGAAGGCGGACTTGCGGCCGCCGGCGCTGGTCTTGTCGACGGATCGCTTCGCCACCGGAACCCATCCGCCGTCCGCGTCCTGGCGCGCCACGAGCTTGTAGACCATGCCCGCGGTCGGTGACCCCGACCCGGTGACCACGGAGGTGCCGACCCCGTAGGCGTCGACGGGGGAGGCGGCGAGAGCGGCGATGGCGAACTCGTCGAGGTCGCTCGTCACCGTGATGCGTGTCGCGGTCGCCCCGAGCTCATCGAGCAGGGCGCGCACCTCGGCGGCGACGGTGGGCAGATCGCCCGAGTCGATCCGGACGCCCCCGAGCTCGGGCCCGGCGACCCGCACGGCGGTCTCGACCCCGGCACGGATGTCGTAGGTGTCGACGAGGAGAGTGGTGCCCGCTCCGAGCGCGGCGACCTGCGAGCGGAACGCGTCTTCCTCGGTGTCGTGCAGCAGGGTCCACGCGTGCGCGGCGGTGCCCATCGTGGGGATGCCCCACTGCAGACCGGCGGCGAGGTTGCTGGTGGCGCTGAAGCCCGCGATGTAGGCGGCGCGGGCCGCGGCCAAGGCGGCCTGCTCGCTCGCGCGACGTGAGCCCATCTCGGCGAGCGGGCGGTCGCCGGCGGCGATGCTCATGCGGGATGCTGCGGTCGCGACCGCGGAGTCGTAGTTGAGCACCGACAGTGCGAGCGTTTCGAGGATGACCGCCTCGGCGAACGTCCCCTCCACGGTGAGGATCGGCGAGCCGGGGAAGTACAGCTCGCCCTCGCGGTAGCCGTGGATCGAGCCCGTGAAGCGGTAGTCGGCGAGGAAGTCGAGGGTGGCGTCGCCCACCACGCGCTGCTCGCGAAGGAAGCGCAACTCCTCGTCGCCGAAGCGGAAGTCGCGGATGAGGGAGAGCAGACGGCCGGTGCCCGCCACGACCCCGAATCGTCGGGCTCCCGAGAGCCGCCGCGCGAACACCTCGAAGACGCACCGCCGTTCGGCGGTGCCGTCCTGCAGGGCGGCGTCGAGCATCGTGAGCTCGTAGCGGTCGGTGTGCAGGGCCGTGCTCGCGCTCATGCCGCAACGATACCCGGGCCCTCTCGCGCCGCGGCGCCGCCCGGGCCACCGAGTCCGCGTCCCACGGACCCGCGGGTAGGGTGGGATCTCGTGGACGACGCACCGATCGGGATCTTCGACTCCGGAGTCGGGGGACTCACCGTCGCCCGGGCGATCTCCGCGCAACTGCCGCGCGAATCGATCCGCTACATCGGCGACACCGCCCGCTCGCCCTACGGTCCCAAGCCCATCGCCGACGTCCGCCGCTACTCGCTCGAGGTGCTCGACGCGCTCGTCGAGGAGGGCGTGAAGATGCTCGTCATCGCCTGCAACACCGCCTCGGCGGCCGTGCTCCGCGACGCTCGCGAACGCTACGACGTTCCGGTGGTCGAAGTCATCGGCCCCGCCGTCCGCACCGCGATGTCCACGAGCCGCAACGGACGCATCGGCGTCATCGGCACGGAGGGCACCATCGGCTCCGGCGCCTATCAGGACATGCTCGAGGTCAACGAGCGCCTGACCGTCTTCGCGCAGGCCTGTCCGCGATTCGTGGAGTTCGTCGAGGCGGGCATCACCGACTCGCCCGAGGTGCTGGCGACGGCGGAGCGGTACCTCGCCCCTCTCCGCCACGCGGGTGTCGACACCCTCGTGCTCGGGTGCACGCACTACCCGTTCCTGGAGGGCGCGATCAGCTATGTGATGGGCCCCGACGTGAGCCTCGTCTCCAGTGACACCGAGACGGCCAAGGACGTCTACCGCCAGCTCGTCAGCCGTGACCTGCTCGCGGGTGCGGATGCTTCCCCCACCCACGTGTACGAGGCCACCGGCGATTCCGCCGACGACTTCCTGCGCCTCGCCCACCGCCTCATGGGCCGCGAGGTGCGCGAGGTGCAGCTCGTGCACACGGGCGCCATCGACCTGCCGCGCTGAAGCGCAGCATCCCTCGCCCTTCCGAGCACTGGAGAACGAATGACCGACATCACCCGCAAGGACGGCCGTACGGTCGATCAGCTGCGCCCCGTCACGATCGAGCGCGGCTGGTCGGCGCACGCCGAGGGCTCGGCGCTGATCAGCTTCGGCAACACCAAGGTGTTGTGCACCGCGACGTTCACGAACGGGGTGCCGCGCTGGCTCGCGGGCAAGGGCAAGGGGTGGGTGACCGCGGAGTACGCGATGCTGCCCCGCGCCACGAACGAGCGCAACGACCGCGAGAGCATCAAGGGCAAGGTCGGCGGGCGCACGCACGAGATCTCCCGCCTCATCGGGCGCTCGCTGCGCGCCGTGGTCGATACGAAGGCGCTCGGTGAGAACACGATCGTGATCGACTGCGACGTGCTGCAGGCCGACGGCGGCACGCGCACCGCGGCCATCACGGGCGCGTACGTCGCGCTGGCCGACGCGATCGCCTACGGCCGTCGGAAGAAGTTCATCGGGCAGCGCTCGGAGGTGCTGATCGACTCGGTCTCGGCCGTTTCGGTGGGGATCATCGACGGCACCCCCATGCTCGACCTCGCCTACGTCGAGGACGTGCGTGCCGAGACCGACATGAACGTGGTCGTCACCGGTCGCGGACTCTTCGTCGAGGTGCAGGGCACCGCCGAGGGCGCGCCGTTCGACAAGCGGGAACTCGACCAGCTGCTCGAGCTGGGTATCGCCGGCTGCGGCGACCTGCGCGATGCTCAGGCCGCTGCGCTCGCCGTGTCGCTGACCGGCGACGAGCAGGCCTGACATGACCGCGCAGGTCGTGCTCGCCACGCACAACCCGCACAAGGTCGAGGAGTTCGGCGCGATCGTGGCGGCCACCCGTCCCGACATCGAGGTCGTCGGCTACGACGGCCCCGAGCCGGTCGAGGATGGCGTCACGTTCGCGGCCAATGCATTGATCAAGGCGCGTGCGGCAGCGGCGCACACCGGGTTGCCGGCGCTCGCCGACGATTCGGGCATCTGCGTCGACGTGCTGGGCGGATCGCCCGGCGTTTTCTCCGCCTACTGGGCGGGACATGCCAAGGATGCCGGCGCCAACCTCGCGTTGCTGCTCGACCAGCTGAGCGACGTCGCCGACCCGCATCGCAGCGCGCAGTTCGTCTCGACGATCGCGTTGGTCGTCCCGGGTGGCGCCGAGCACGTGGTCGAAGGGGTCTGGCCGGGCCGCCTCGCTCGGGCGGCCTCGGGTACGGGTGGTTTCGGCTACGACCCCGCCTTCGTGCCCGACGGGCAGACCTCGGGCGCCGAGCGCACGGTGGGGGAGTGGAGCGCCGCGGAGAAGAACGCGGCCTCGCATCGCGCCCGCGCCTTCGTCGCGCTGGCCCCCCTGCTCGCGACCCTCTGAACCGTTCGCCGAAGGCCGCAGCGGAGGGGTACGTTCGAGGCATGACTGCGACTCCCACCGTGTCGATCGTGATCCCGGCGTACAACGAGGAGGAGACGATCCGGCCCTGCCTGATCGCGGCCATCGAGCAGACCGTCGCCGCCGAAGAGCTGATCGTGGTCGACAACCGCTCGACCGACGGCACGCGAGCGGTCGTCGAGGCGATGATCGCGGCGTTTCCGGAGGCGAACATCCGCTTGATCAGCCAGGACGCCGAGCAGGGGATCACCCCGACGCGCAACGCCGGCTTCGATGCCGCGACGAGCGACGTCATCGGCAGGATCGACGCCGACTCGATCATCGCCCCCGACTGGGTCGAGCAGGTCAAGAACGCCTTCGCCGCGGGGGAGTTCGTCGCCGCTTCCGGCCCGGTGGAGTACTACGACATGCCGCTGCGCTCGTTCGGTCACCGCGCCGACGACGCGTTCCGCAAGCTGCAGGTCAGACTCGCGGGCGACTACGTCTTCCTCTTCGGCAGCAACATGGCCCTCACGAAGGAGGCGTGGCTGCGCGTGCGCGGCGACGTGTGCCCCGACCGGGAGGATCTCATGCACGAGGACCTCGATCTGGCCGTCCACCTCGCCAAGGCGGGGCTGAAGATCGGGTACGTGTCGGCGATGGTGGCCGGGATGTCGGCCCGTCGCCTCGACGACAGCCCCCGCGATTTCGCGTTCTACGTCGAGCGGTTCGAGCGCACCTACCGCGCGCACGGCATCCACGATGTGCGGCTGCTCACCCCGATGGCGGTGCTGCTCGGCAGCTACCCGGCGCTGCACGCCGAGCGCCGCCTTCAGGCGCGTCACGGCCATAAGGGCGTGCAGCTTCCCGAGAGCGGCGCGCAGCACCACGCCCAGGCGAGCACCCCCACCGCGGAGTGAGAATCGTGATCGTTCCCGGTTTTAGCTGGGGATCGATCCAAATTCCAGAATTACGCCCGTCCTCCTGCGGCCTCAGCGTAGCTCGTGTCCACGACTTTGGACACGAAATGGACACGACCAGGTTTGACAAGCGATGTCACTGCACCTCCGATAGAAGCCCCTTTGCCAACTCCGGTAGTCTCCGAGCATGGGGGAGACCGGCGTCGATGAGGCGTGGACTGTTGAGAGCATCATCGTCTCCGAAAACGGGCAGAGAGCCCTTGGGCGAGTCGCATACTGGGCGGCCTGGGTGGAGACGTCACTCACGTGGGTGACGGTTGAACTCCTGAAAGACCTCGGACCGGCTCGCACGGCAATCGCGAAGGGGCGAACGTCGGGTCAGCTGATCGAGTTGTGTCGAGGCTTGCTCGAAGCCGGTCTGGAGGAGCCTCCGGGGCTTTCTGCGGTGCTGAATCAGGCAAAGGCAGCACTCGACCGTCGAAACCAGATCCTCCACAGCGCTATCGGCGGTGCTCTCATGCGGTCAGATGAGGAGGGGCTGGTCGCGCTGTGGAGCCGTAAGGGTGCCAGCCGCGTCGTCCACGAGAGCGAGTTTGACGCTGTTGCACAGGACCTCTTCGAGGCGAACGAGGCGCTGGGCCGTTTCGTGTAGTTGCATCCGGTCGGAAAGTACGCAGATTTCCACGGGCTGGGGACATTTAGCGGGTGACGCGCAAGAAGTAAAAGCCAGGTTAGAGCGAACTTCGCACGAAATAGACAGCGGTGTCAGAGAGGGGTACTCTCGGCGCTGAACCGCCCTGGAGCTCGCATGGAAATGCCGCCCCCCTCCTGGCAGAGGTGAGGCGGCAACGAAAGTGATTTCCGATGTCGATGCTACCCGCCGACGACCACCGTCGCACCCCAGCTCCTCGCAAGCTGACCCTTGCCGAGATGCAGCGCAGCGTTAGCGCGAGCACGTCAGTTAAGCGCTCATCGGTTAATGCGAACCAGCACCCCTGGATCACGTCAGATAACCTACGACCGTCCAGGGCGTATGGGGATGACGAGATCGAGGCGCTCGTCGCTGACCTCGTCGCAGTTCGTGCGGCTCGTGGACACCGCAAGGCGATGCGCAGACCTTCCCGTCGTCGCGGTCAGAACGACCTGTTCGACGTCGTTCGCCTCCACCTCCGCCGCCTCTGCCGTCGCGTCCTGAATGATCGGTGCCGTGACGGTCTAGAGCCTCCGGAGCACGACCTGCTCGTGCTCGCCCTGGAGGGCTACCTCAGGGAGCAGTGCTGGCACCTTGTGTACCACCACGACTACGGCGAGCAGCGGGCACCCCAGCGCCTCCGCCGCACCTATCTGGATGAGTCGCGCTCTGGGCTGACAGCCATCGAGAGCGTCGCTCGGTCTAGTGCGCGTTACGCGCTAGACACCTGGACGCCGGACTACACCCGAGAGATGCAGCGCATCGGCAGCGTGGGCGGCAAGATCTCGAAACGAAAGCCGACCTGGACCGACATCGACCTCGACTTGCTCGCCCTCCTCGACGGCCTCACCGTCCCCGAGCAGGCCAAGCACATGGGCGTCTCGCACAGCACCATCGACAGGATGCGCCGAGCGCTTCGAGCGCGCGGATAGCGCACACACGCAAACATCCTTGGAAGCAGCTCACTCGCTCGTCCACCATCATGAACTTGTGAACCCTGACTTCTGGCCGGTTGTAGCTCAGGTCGTACCCGTCCTGGCGCTCGCCCTCGTCATCGAGGTACGTGCGTTCGCACGACAGGTGACCAAGAAGGGGCGATTTGAGACTTCCTTGCTGGACCGCATCGTCTTCGTGATCCTCTCAGTCACCTGCGCTGCCCTCCTGGTCACCACCTTCGCCTTCGCTTTAGGCGCGCTTCTGGCGGGCGAGGAGTCCCGCGCGTCACCCGAGTGGGCGGTAAATAGCCTTGCGTTCTCGGTCGGGCTTGTGGTCTTAAACCCGCTCATTCCCCTTGTGCACGCTCTCGTTGCGGATGTCTACCCACGGGCACGCGTCTACCGGTCACAACGTCGAGCGGCACGGGCGGCGCGTGAGCTCAGGGACGCACTCGAATACGCGGCGCGACTTAGCCGCACCAGGTTCATTGTGCGCCGCGTTGAGCTGGCAGACCGGTATGTCGAGACGATGCGGATGCTCAGCAGGGCCGACTCAGGAAGTGCGACCCAAAGGCAAAGGGGTGTCGCAATTTTGGAGTCCTACCTTTCGAAGCTGGACGACTACAGACTCAGTCTCGACCGTGACAAAGAGTCGGCAACGGAACTATTGCAGGGCGGTTATCGGCTTCTGGAAGAGCATGAAGCGAGCCCGCAAGGAATTGATCTCACCTCGATAAGGCGACGGTTAAAAGAGCTGGTCGGGTGATGGAGCCTTGGACACGGCACGAGCCGGACTTGGGTTCCGCAAGGCGACGAAAAACGGCCTCAACCTTAGAGGTTCCTTCGAGGTCGGCTGATTTCACCGACTTTCAGGCTCTTCCGACGTCGGCTGTACCGATATCCCTCTTATGGGGAATCTCGCAAGACCGACCGGTAGGCCGTGCAGCGTGTGCACGTTTGACGACCGTGATGCTGTAGAACGCGATCTTCTCCAGGGCGGGACCTTTCGCGGCGTAGCGCGCCGTTGGAGCCTTTCCAGCGATGCCGTACGACGACACGTCCGTGCGCATGTCGAGCACGCGATGCGTGACGAGATCCTCGACGCGACGGGCTCCATCGGTGTCGAGTTGGCCACGCGGGTGATGGACATCGCGGAGTCCGCCCGTGACGTGCGCCTCGATTCCGAATCTGATGGGCGCACTGCCATCGCAGCAGGGCGTGCCGAACTCGAAGCGCTCACCATTCTGGCCGACCGGCTGGGGGTGACGAAGACCGAGACCGCCGCCAACGTCCACGACGCTGTCGATCTCCTGCAGGCAATCCGCTTCGTCGCTGACGATCACCCCGAAGTGCTGTTCGTGCTGGCGGATGGACTGGACGCCCGAAATCGCACGGCATGGGCCAAGCAATACCGCGAGGCGGCAGTCCTCTTTGCGGAGAAGAAGCAAACGAGAGAGGTAACCTCATGACCCCCGACATCGACATCACCGAACCCCTCGGCCAGCGCCGTCTGCGGGAGGCGCGCGAACGCCTGGCCATAATGCAGGCCCAGGACACTGAAACGGTGAGCGGCCATTCGATTCAGCCCGGGGATTGGATTCACTCGCTGGACGAGGGTGGGATCTCGATTGTGCGCTCGACGTCAATCTACGGATCAGCATCGGTCGTTCTCTACCGAGGCGACGAGATCCAGGTGGACCAAGCGATGCTCGACGCGTCAAAGGATCGCTTCGGGAACCTCACGTGGCCCGCACTCGTGGGCGATGCGAACGGGCAAATTGAGAAGTGGGGATCGGTGCGACTCCGCGCAGGCCGGGCACCTCGTGATCTCGCGCCGTGGGTACACGGGTCCACCCTGTGGGTCGAAGCGCGCGAGATCGCTCGCAAGGCGGCATGGGCAGAGCCCAACCCTGAGCGCCGTGCCCATGCTCTCCGTCGAGTGCAGGAGGTGTACGGCGCAGGTCCGGTGACCTCGGTTATCACCTCGGTCATCAAGGCTGACCGTGCGTTCGAGGAACAGCAGGCGCGGATCTCCGAGAGCGCGGCAACGGGCGTTTCGAACATCGGACCCTCCCGAGCGGGGGCATGATGAGCGGCCCCGCATGGCAGAACAAGAACCGCAGCGTTCATCGCGCCGTTGTGGATCTCGTCGGCGCTTTCTTCGAGCAGGAGGAGATCTTCGCCACCGTCGCGCCTCGACCGTCACGGGTCGCACCGATCAAGATCTCCGAGGCTCTCGACGTCGATCTCGACACGCTCGCACCCGACATCGCGATCCCCGGCGTCGCCGTCACCGTGACGTCGAGACTCCGGCACCGGCTCTCCGATGACCTCGACGCCGCGACCCGTACCGCGGTGCTGACCGGTGCACCTGTCGGTGCCCTCGTTCAATGGCGTGCGGACGTCGGGATCGACCAGAGCTACGCAGTCATGAGCTTGGCTCATTTCGCGAAGCTAGTTCGCGCAGCCGAGGGAGTTAGTCGATGACCAGCCCACATGCACGAGTGATCCATCCCTTCCGACTGTCGGGACACAATCCGCGCCCGACACCGGGATACGCCCCTCAGAGCGACGTAGGCACCACCGTGGATCTCGGCAGCTCCCATCGCACGCGGGCTCTCAGGTCTCGCCTGGACGCCGCGCACGGGGTCACGCTGGGTGACCAGCCTCGGGTACCCCGAGACGCTCCCGCGGCGATCATCTTTCTCTCCGGCGCGCCGATTCGCGTGCCCAACGGCTGGAGCGCCGCAGTCAGTCACTCACCGCACGGCGACCTGCTCTACATAAGGGAAAGCAGCGGCCACATGCACGTGCTCACGGTGACCGCTGACGGCGATGTCCGTGCCGTCCTCGGCCTTCCCAAAGATCTTCTCCGAGATCTTGAAATCACCTACCTGCCGAGGCGGACACGATGAGCGGTATTCGGATTGTCAGCGTCGGCGGCAGCATGACGAGTCAGGTCGCGCTCGACAGTGACGTGCTCGTGCTCGACGGCGTGACGCTCGTGCGCGAGAGCACCGGGCGCATCATCCGCCTCGTGGAGCGCGCCGGTCGAGTTCTCGAACCTCCGATGAGCAACCTGGAGTTCCATCACGCGAATTCTCTTTTCGGGGAGCGTGACGGATGACCACGCCGACCCGCGGACCGGGAAAGCCTCGCGCGCTAACGCCGGAGCGGGAGGGCATGGCAGCGACGTTGCGGCGTGCGGGCTACGGCGTCGCGGCGATCTCGGACCTGTTCGGGGTGGCTCCGCGAACCTTGCATGCCGTCTTCCGTCGTGAGGGCATCGAGACAAATCGTGGTCGCCGCCGTCTTACCGCCGGTCAAGAAGCCGAGGTTCGCGCGCTTCGCAGTGAGGGTTGGACGGTCGCTGCCATCGCGGAACGCTTCGGGATTGGCCGGGACACCGTGTACGCCGCGATCCGATGGGCCGCAGGTATGAGCGAGGAATGAGCCAAGACACGATGCTGCATCGTGTCTCAAATCCAAGGATCTGAGACGACCCCGACTCATGCTGGTTCGAGGCTCAGATGGACCTTATTCTCTGACCGAAAGTTGTCTCTGCTACTTGTCTCAGAACTTTCGTACGGGTTACAGTTGAGACATGACCAACTCGAAGAGCTTCGGATACGCACGGGTCTCGACTACCTCGCAGACGAACGACCGCCAGCTCGATGCGCTGACCGGCGCGGGCATCGACCCGGCTGACATCTTCACGGACAAGATCTCCGGTGCCCGTCAGTCTCGCCCCGGCCTGGATGACCTCCTCTCGCGGGTGCGAGCCGGTGACTCGATCACCGTCGGCAGCATGGATCGGTTGGGCAGGTCTGCACTGCATGTGCTGGGCACTCTTGCCGACCTCGAAGAGCGCGGCATCCTCGTCAAGAGCCTGAAGCCGGGCGAAGACTTCAGCGGCGCGACCGGCAAGCTCGTGCGCGCCGTCATGACCCACGTAGCCGAGTGGGAGCGCGCGATGAACGCCGAGCGCGTAGCCGAGGCTCGCGCCGCGAAGGCAGCTCGCGCCAAGGATGGCGAGCAGATCGCGGGCCGACCGATCACGGCCATGACCGCCGAGAACATCAACAAGATCCGCGGGCACAAGGCCAAGGGGCGCACCGTGGCCGAGATCGTGAAGCTGACCGGCGTATCCCGCGCATCCGTATACAGAGCGCTGGCCCAGTAGCGACTAATCCACCTTCTACGCTCAGGGGACCTTCGAGTGCCTCATGACGCATAGCCGCAAAGGCCCTTTGATTGGTGCCCCTCCGTGATGCGCCGGTACCTTCGAACTGAACGAAGGAGACGCTTCTTGTCCGATGGCGCTGACATAGCTCGAAGTGGTGATGCGAGCGAGGGCGATGAGACCCGAGCTCATGACTCGCGCGACGTTGGCGCTGCCCTGAGCATCATCGTGATCGGGACAGTCTCATTGGTTGTTCTCGCCCTCAACGACGGTGACGTCATTGACATTGCTGGATGGTGGAGCACTCTCCCGCGCTGGTGGCTCAACGACGGTTGGCCCTGGGCTAGCGGTTGGCTCACCAGCCCGGGCTTCGGTGGTCTTGCAGCCGTGTTCGCTGCGGCGCTTGCGCTTGCCGGAGCGAGGCATCAGGCCCGACTGAACGCGTGGTGGCAGCGCGTCGAATGGGCGCTTGGACTGTACGTCAAACCGGATGCGGTGGAGCTTGAGCGGCGCGCAGGTGCGGCGGCGCTTGAGTACCTCTCGATGAGTCGGCTCGCCCGGAATGACGAGAAGACCTTTCTCGCGGAGGTCATGCTGGCAGTCACGTTGGATCCGCTCGGCGACGGTCCCGAGCGGGACGATTGGAGTGGCGGAGATGGCGAAGATCCAGAGCCATCAGAGCCATCAGAGCCATCAGAGCCATCAGAGCCATCAGAGCCATCAGAGCCATCAGAGCCATCAGTGCCGTCCACTCCGCCGCCGATCACGCCACAGTTCCGCGCACGGTAGACATTTAGTCGAGAAATGGCGGATACTGGTCTCGCGTAGCAAGAACGGAAACCTTGCGTAACGCGATACGAATGGAGGCCCCGCATGACCAGGACAGAGCTTGAAAAGCGCGTCGGTCGTCGCGCCCCTTCCGACGCGGAGCGTCGAATCGCCGCCCGAGTCGTGGTGAAGGCCAACGCGGGTCGCAAGGTCGAGACGCCCAAGTGGATTAAGGCACTCGCCAAGACCTCTTAGAGCCCAGCGCGCCCCGGCTCTGGGGGCGCTTACTCGTGCCTCACACTCGCCGCCTGCAACGATCATGTTGCAGGCGGCGAGTCGTGTACCGCTGACCCGGGCGGGGAACTAGGCTCCGGGGCAGTAGACACTGCGCTATGCGGAACCCCGGAGCCTAGTTCCCCGCCCGGGTCGTGAAGTATTTTCCCCAGGTCAGGCGCGGTTTTCGAAGTTCAGCTAGGACTGAGCGCGTGGGCCAGAGCCGCCCGCATTCCCTCCGACAGCTCCGAATAGCTCTCCAGCTCTGCCGACACCTCCGCTTCATTCACTAGCGCAGGGAGGGCTACGTGTCGCCGCCCGGGCGACGCCAAATGATGGCCACCGAGGCGGCGGCTGCGGCCTGGCCTCGATGACCTACTCTCCCGCGTGCGCCCGGGGGACTCGATCACAGTGCACAGCTTTGACCGGCTGGGCCGCACCGCCTTGCACGGCTTCCAGACCCTCGCCGAGCTAAAGGATAAGGGCGTCACCGTCTACAGCATGAAGGGCACCGAGCAGCAGTTCTCCGGTGCTACGGGCAAGTTCCTCCGCGACGTGCTGATCCTGGTCGCTGAGCTGGAGCGGTCAATGAATCAAGAGCGCGAAGCAGAGGCACGCGCAGCCAAGGCCGCACGCGCCGAGGCAGGCGAGCAGGTAGCGGGGCGACCGATCACCACCATGACCACCAAGAACATTCGGAAGGTGCGCCACTTGAAGGGCAAGGGCCGCACCGTGGCCGAGATCGTGAAGCTGACGGGGATCTCGCGGGCGTTGGTCCATCGTGCGCTCGCGGACGCCTGACCTTCTAGACGGCCACCAGGATCACAGCACAGACGGGCCAACGTTCCCCCATGCGCGTCACGATATCGACTCCATCAGAGCGGGCCGCGCCGGAGCTCGTGGCTCGTGCTGGGCGACGGATTCAGACCGCACTATCTCGTCGTCTACAGCGCCGCCGTTCGCCGCGAGACGGGGGAGACGCACGTGCTGTATCGGATCGATCAGCATGCGCTGGAGAGGGGGCACCGACGTCCCCTCGCGTGGCTGGAGACCTACGCCGAGGCTGAGGCGTGGTACCGCGAACAGATCGATGCGGAATTGCGAATTGCGGCTGACAATGTGCAAGGCGTCCGCGACGGAGCCGAGATGCTTCTGTGTCCCCGCTTCAGTCGCTGGCGATGACTCGCTCAATCACGCCGTTGCGCATCCATTGAACGACAGTCACCGCGAGGTGGACCACTGCGCTCGTTTCTGCTTCCTCCGGGGGACGACTCTGCGCGCCGCCGTGCCGGTCGGGATTCGGCCACGCCAGACGCGTCATAGCTCCCAAAGTCTCGACGGGACCGAGAACGAAGGCGACGAATTTGACACCCTTCTCCAATTCTGTGGTCACCGTACCAAGTGTCGCGCGAGGGTTGTTGGGCGCAACGACGGGCACCAGTACCGTCTCCATAGCTTTGATGGCGTGGTCCCAGGCGTCTGAGTAGTTTGGCGCTTTGCCGAACATCGCTGACCATGCCTCAGAAAGCTCAAGGCTCGCCTCGTCGCCTGGGCTGATGGCATTCCGATAAGCGGCATCAGCGGTCGGGTCCACGCGCCGAACCAGGCCGCGCCCGTCGTCACGAACTGTCCAGGCGGAGTACGCGTCGCGCAGCGCTTCCTGAAGCTTCCAACCTTCGTTCAGCACCCTCCGCAGGAGAGTTGCGTCGAGGACATCCAGCATGAGTTCGTCATCCCGGCCCACAGCTTCAAGAATCTGTTGCATGACGTTCAGGGATGGGTTGATCCGTATGTCGCACACCAACGCGACAGACATCATCAGGTCCTTGAAGTCAGTCCGTCTCCCTGCACTGCGGTAGCCGAACTGTCCCTCCAACCAATACACGAGCGCCCGCGTCGCAGCGGGGCTGAACGCTTCCGTCAACGAAGGAGCGGCTCGCCGCCCGTCTCGAACAGAAAGGCGCTGCCAATTTCTAGCGTCGCTCAAATCAACTCCTGGAACCTGTCGAGAAGGTATTCGAACAACTGAGGCCCCTCGGCTTTGCGAGCTTCTACAAGCGTCACGAGGTCGTGGTCGTCAAGCGCGATGACGAAGCCTCTGTGGTCGAGCGCGGCGTCTCGGCATCTCGCAATTACCGTCGCTTTGTCGTCAGCATCTCCCCGATAGCAGAGGAAACCGAATTGCCCCCTGAAGGGCGAGAAGCGGCCGGTTAGCTGGTCGAACTCCTCGTTCTTCAACGCCTTGCTGTAGTTCTTGCATTCGATGACGACTTGGCCTGCTGGCACACCACCAGCCGTGTGCAGCCACTGGAAGAACCCGTGTTGCGCTAGGTTCACGTACACGATGTCGATTCGTTTGCGACCACCGTGGATTTTCGACTCGCGCTTGGGCATGTCCAGCCAGGGGTAGAAGAGGGCGTTGAGCAGGTGCTGAACCGCGCGGTGGTAATCGTCGGCGTACTCTCTTCCGGGAGGCACGGCGAGCACAGCAGCGAGAAGCGCGTCCCAGTCGGGCGGCGGAGTACCAATGGCCGAGGCAACATCATCATGTCCTGGAGGTTCGGTCACTCCGGCTTTCGCCTGGCGATAATCCTCCAGTAGCTCCGGCTTTTGGTCTGTCGCCTCGTTGTTCCAGTGCTTACGCGGCTTGGGGTCTCGTTCCAGAATGGACTTCTTGGTGACGTACTTCTCGCCGCGATGCCGCCTGGACGTTCGGCGGCGTACCAAGGTCGAGTGAGCGCTGTCGAGCTCAACCTCTTGGAGGTACGGCAGTACGAAGTGTGAGAGGTAGTCGCCGGGGTCAAACGTTGGTGTTTTTCGCGCAACAGCGAGCGGAACCAGCAGTAGCTTGCCGTTCGGCATTGGAAGTTCCACGTGCTCCGTCACCCATGTCTGAGTGTGGCGGTCCCACATCCAGCCTGAGTCGAGTTGCTGCACCATCGGAATGCCGTAGAAGTTGCAGACATCCTGCGTGAACCGAATCAACTGTCGGCGAATGATGTTGATGGTCATGTCCGAAACGCGATCGTGGCCGATGCCTTCCACGAACAGCACCGTCTCCTGTACCTCGCTCAGGATTCCCGAGATAACGGCCGTGCTCAGACCGAGAGCGTCGTAGATGTCGGTTGCGAGTCCAGTCGCCACACCGCTGCCGCGAGCTTGCGCGCTCGACAGGCCAAGGTGCGCTTCGTTCGATTCGCCAAGGCGTCCGAGGAGATACATCCCTCGCTGGCGGTCACTGGCTCTAACCGCAGCCAGCACTTCGCCGTAGAAGTCTTGAAGCAGGCTGACGCATTCACGCGCCCAATCGCTCTCCATCGTCGTAAACGCGTGAGGGTCTACGAACACTTTGGTGTCGCCCGTCACATCAACGTCTACGAACTCAAGTGACGGCTGCGTCGCCCCAAGGTTGTAGTGCTCTGATACCCGCACGTTCAGCCCCCCGGTCTACTGCGGTCGTTGCTCACATCATGGCGCAACTGAAGCCGAAGCGCCGTTCAGCAGCACCGCCGTCAGTAGAGCGTGAAGGTGCGCTCCTACGTTCAGGGCTTGCGCGTGACAGGCCCAGCGCCTGATGCCGAGGTGCTCTCGAATCTGTGATCGGGGTGTGGTCGCGCCTAGCCCGGCTGACCATCAGACGGTCGCGGCGCGCCCTCACCCTTAGCCTGAAAGACCTTGTCAACCTTCTCGCGCAGGGACTCCGGGATCTTGCTGTAGAGATTCGCGACCTTATTCGGTTTCGCAATCTTGGCTTCCACAAGATCGTTGATCGCCTCGAAGATCAGCTCCACTATCTCGGTCTCGCCTGGGTCCAAGACCAAGACGAGCACGTCGTCGGGCTCGTCGTCGCCGACGTGCAGGGAAGCGTTTCCAGCGATACGAACAATGGTCAACATCTGACCCACGGGGTCCGGTACCTCAGGGATGATGCGCTCGATCCGAAGAGCGAGACTCACGTTTCCTGCATCGGGATCGAGCGTGCGAAGAACCCGTTCGAGAGCAGCACGCGCAAGCGCCGCCCCCGCTCTCCGCGAGATTCCGACGACCTCTCGCGCTTCCTCGTACAGAGCCTTAGCCTCAGGCGGCATGCTCGGATGTGGAATCGGCGCAGCCCCCGAGGCGGGGAAGACCATCCGGTCCCCGCGCCACACCGAAGCTTCACCGCAGCGCGCACACGTCGCAGCGGTCCATCTCCCGTCTGCGAACTCCGAGTCGGAGAACGGCACGAGACCACGGCCTTCTTCCATCGGCCCATAGAGACTAGCCCACCACTGGTTCGCGAAGGCTCCGCATCGCGGGCAATCAAACCCGTCGTTCCCCTGAACCGGCACGCGGCTGTCGGGTGTTGATCCGTCGCTCACACCATGACCATAGCGGTGCGGTGCGGCTAGACATCGGCCCGCGGGCTCGTGTTTCCTCGACGTGTGGAGAGCGGTCTCGGCCGTTCCGGATGGGGCTAGAGTCGCCGCATGTTCTTACCCCCGCTCGACACCAACGTGCCCGACGCGGCTCCGGGTGACCCTGACCCGCTGGACCGTCCGCTTTGCCGCACGTGCAGCGTGGAAATGGAGGTCGCGGGCACCCCGGAACGGCCTTATTGGGCATGCGCACAGTGCGGCGCGGCACGCCTGGGATAGGACCGTCGATACCCTGACCGGATGAACCGGGGTGAATGGGAGGCGCTGTCGAAACAGTTCCTCCACCATCGCATCTATGGCGAGACCACAATCGAGACGTACGGAACGGCGCTCCGAACATTCATCGACTGGTGCGAGGCGTCGGGCGTCGATCCCGAGACAGCGACCGAGGCGGACATCGCCAACTATCAAGGGGCTTTGCGGAGCAGGCTGAAAGAGGCCACGGTTACGACCCGCCTGAAGGTCTTGCGGACCGCTTACGCGTACCTGATGCGCGTAGGCCGTCTCAGCTTCAATCCCGTCGCCGCGATGAAGATCGTAGAGGCGGTGTCGCCCGATAGAGACGTCCTCTCGTTCGAGGAGCTAGCTAGAGTCTGGGACGTCAGCGAGGGCATTGAGCGAGTCGTGGTCGGACTCCTGGCGCTGTGTGGGCTAACGCGCAATGAGGTGCGCACGGCCCGCGCCGCAGATGTACACCAGCGCGCCGGGGTAACGGTCTTGTCTGTCGGCAAGCGTTCCGGCCCTCAGCACCTTGGCTACGTGGCATTGCCCGAGGTGCTGGTGACGGAGATCGAGAATTACCTCAAGGGCAGACGTACCGGGATGCTCGTAAAGCCACACCGGAGCACGGCGAAAGAAGCCTCTCTAACCTTCTTCAACAAGCTCGTGAACCGTGTGACGGAGCGCGCGGGCATCAAGACCCGCCTAACGTCGTCCAGCCTGACTAGCTCGCTGTTGTCACTCGCGCTGGAGTATCGATTCAGCTACTTGAGCGTGATGCGCTCGGCATCCCGCGGCACGCCGTCATCGAAGATGGCCCTTCTGCGCAATGTGGACATACCTCCCGAGGAGCACGCATCGATGAGGCTGGGGCGCATGCTCTCCGTTCGTACCTCAGAGGATGAGCAAATGTTGTTGCAGGCACGCACCCTCCTCGCTGACCGCTCACAGCATCCGGCCACGGTGGTGATGGTGGCAGGCGCGGCGCTGGAGCGCGTGCTCCGCGAGACCTGCGAGGCGCTGGAGATCGCAATCACGGTGAGAGAGCCGGGCATCGGGATCTACGTGAGCAAACTGCGAGAGCGTGGGGTGATCTCGAATGAGGAGCTAAACACGTTGACGGGCGTCGGCATTCAGCGCAATGACGCAGCGCACGGATGGTTCGACAAGATCAGCGATGCTGACGCCGAGGCCGTAGTGAAGGAGACGCGGGCGCTCATCAGCAAACTGCGCTCTTTAGCGATACCCGAACCTCTCTAGTGCACGTCAGACCCTGGACCTAAGCTGTCCACCTGGCCGGAGAGAGGGACCGGTCGAGGTGCGAGTGATTCAGGTGGCGACCCGCTCATGGTTGGTGCTGGGGGAGACCTTTCAGCCGCGGTACCTCGTCGTCTACAGCGCTGCTGTCCACCGCGAGACGGGCGAGACGCACATGCTCTACCGGATTGATCAGCACGCCCTGGAGAGGGACCACAGATGCCCGCTCGCCTGGGTTGAGACCTATGTCGAGGCTGAGGCGTGGTGCCGGGAGCAGATCGAGACCCCGAACCTGGACGCTCCGATCCGCGACGGGTACGGCAGTGCCATCACCCCGGACATGCAGCGCGAAAGGTGGGCCGCTGGGCTCGACCCGCGAACAGGCAAACCCCGCTAGTAAGGATCGGGGTAGCTGTGTCCGTACGGTACTGACCCCCGACTGTTCCCGTGACAAACGAACTGCAATGCAGCCTGTTGTGACGCGTTGTCCGCCGAAGGGAGGACAGACACGACCATTTCGGCCTCGTATCGTTGCCGTTCGGACGGGAATAACGACTAGCGGGGGGCTGCAATGGTCGCATACTCAGTCGATGCGGAGACCTTGCGAAGTACAGCGGACAAGATGCAGGGCGTCCGCGACGGTGCAACGAAGGCCGACGACCCAGAGGGCGGGGATTGGGGTAACGCGGCGCTGGCACAGGCGACATCCGCACTGACGGCAAAGATGAACGAGACGTGGGCAGCTCGTACCGAAGAGTTGGACGAGATCGTCTCGCGGCTTCGGTCCACAGCAGACCTCTACGAGCGAGCCGACCGCGAGTCAGTTCCGCAAGTGACTGAGGCTGATTGATGGCCGAACTTGGCCAGACGACCGACCCCGTTGCCCTGGTACCCGGATCTCCATCGCACGTTTACTCGTCCGCGACGACATGGCGCGGTGGAGCCGACACGGCGACGGCGACCGCGGAGGGCATTCGTGGTATCGCGTCCCCTGAGGGGTGGACGGGCGACGCAGCAACTGCGTTCGCTGGACGACGAGACGCTGCCGCCACGGCATGGGACGAGCTGGCTGGCACGCTGCGCTCAGGAGCGGACGCGGCAGACGCGTACGCGCAAACGCTGGGATGGGCGCAGCAGAAGGCAGGCGATGCGATCTCGATGTGGCAGAGCGCGCAGGCGCAGACCCTCGATTCGCTGAATCTCGCGAAAATGCAGGAGCGCCTCGCGAAACCTACCGACATCATTCCCCCCGTGGTGGATGCGGGAGCTGGCCTACGGGTTGAGGCGCAAGCCCTTCTCGCTTACGCACGGGAAGAAGTTGCGACGGCTGGCGCTGCCGCCACGGACGCAGTGAGGGCGGCTGGAGACATCGCGCCCCCGCCACCTGATCCGTGGCTGGTTGCAGGAACCGTCGCAGGGATGCTGGTCGAGATTCAAATCACCCAGGCGTACAACTCACTCGCCTTACTCGTGAACGCCACGGCATCCCTCGGTAACGCTCTCATTCAGCATCCCGAGACCCTGCTCGCCATCCTCGCGGGTGGAGGGATGATGCTGGGCGGCAGCGGCATGACCGTCGGTGGCGGCGGATTGACCCTGACCGGAGCTGGGGCAGCACCAGGGATACCGCTGGCCGCGTCCGGGATCGGCGTGGTGGGTGCGGGGGCAGCTCTCGCAGGCGGAGGCCTCGTCGCCGCGGGACTCCACGGGGCGTTCGATAGCCGCGTGGAAGTCATGCAGCAGCGAGGCGTTGATCGAGGCGACGGGCGGGACGACCTTGGCCATTTCGCGCCCGCCCAGAATTCGAAGCCCTGGGTCGATAAGGAGGCGCAGGGCATCAAGCAAATCGAGACCGAGGAAGGAGTGACCGTGATACGCGACAAGGTTATTGCGCGCGTCGAAGGAGGCAACCCGAACGGGCGCTACTTCGACGGACTCATCAAGAACGAAGATGGGACCTACACGGCGGTCGAGGTGAAGAGCGGCTCGGCGGTGAAAGATCAGAATCAGCGAACCTTCGATGACATTGTTAACGGCGGGACTCCCGCCACCGCGACGGTGAACGGTGAGAAGATCCGCATCGTTGAAGTGATCCTGAGGGAAGTGCCATGAGCGGCGAGTTCGTGTACGAGTTCGATGCGGCTGGCCGCACCACGATGCTTCCGGGGTCGCCGCGTTTGAAGTCGCTCGCCTTCCGACTTCCGACTCTCCTCGGCCAGCCAGGGAGATCCACGCTGAGCGTGTGGCGTCTCGCCCCTGGGCAGCACCTGTTTGATGTGACCCCCGAGACGATGCCCTCGACTTTCTTGCAAGCCGCCGGTACTGCTGAGGCAATGTCCATCGAATGGCGTCGAGTGGACGACGACGGCGTTGAGAGGCTCTACACCCTGGGGCACGGTGGTTCACGTCGTGGTGCACCAACCGTCGAGATCGCGTTTCAAGGCGGCGCGCACTCCGTGTGGGTGTATCCCGACGAGGTCTTTCAGGCCGACGAAGCCGGAGAAATTCTCCTTCGCTACTTCGAGACTCAAACGGTCCCAGGCAAGTACGTCTTGCGAGAATTCGACCTCACTTGGCCGAAGCCGTGACGCTTTCGTTCGACAGTGGTCGGCACGAGCAGCTCCTCTCCAGCCTGCACGCCGCGACTGACGCTCTGGGGACGGAACTCGACGCACTGGATGACGCGGTCGAGAAACTGCGCGGCGGATGGGACGGCGCAGCGCACGAGGCATATGACTCAGCGCAAGTCGAGTGGTCAGCCGCACTGAAGGCCATGCATCACCTCCTGCGGGAAGCAGACGAAGGCGCTGCCATCGCGGGATCGACCCTGAGACAAGTCGAGGCCAGCGCACTGACAATCTGGTCCTAGTTGGTTGAGGCTCAGGTCGTCGTCATGGAGGCTCTTGGCTGAGGTCATGCCTTCACCCAGAACGGGACCATGGAGGTGGCGGCGTGCTTCTCGGCGCGCTCCTTGGATGCGTGCTGGTACCGCATGGCCACAGCCACAGACAGGTGACCCCCGAACTCCATCAAGTCTTTGAGGGTCACCTCCGGCTGGCGGGCGTACGCCGTCAACGCCGTGTGTCGGAGATCGTGAAGGTGCATCTCGGGGAGTCCGGCCTTCTCGCGGATGACCTCGAATCGCCTTTCAGCGCCATCCACCGACAGGCGACCATTGCGGCTGTGACGGAAGATCGGCCCCTCACCGTCCGTACCCTCCAGGAGGCTCTCCAGGGCGTCCTGGACCCACCTGGGCATCGCGATGGTACGGGTGTGCTTCTCGCCGGTCTTCGTCCCCGGCAGGATGCCGAACGGCGTCCAGTGCTTGGTTACCGGGATCTTGGATTCCAGGAGATCGAGGTCTTCCCAGTCAAGTGCCACCAGCTCACCGATCCGGAGTGCGGTCCCTCGAAGGACGGCGATCATGGCCTTCATCTGCTGCGACTCGGCGGCGGCGTGAATCTTCTCGACGTCGTCGTCCTCGAAGGTCGGGCGGTCCTTCGCCCCGTTGTCGCTGGCGTTTCTGATGCGGCAGGGATTGCGCTGGATCAGCTCGTCGTCCAGGGCTACCTCAAAGACTTGGTGCATCCACCAGTAGAGGGTGTGCCGTTGCGCCGGGGTCGAGCTGTGCGCGTTCCACCAATCGCGGATCTGGTTCGGGGTGATCTCCTCGATGAACTGGTCCCCGAAGGTGCTGTTGAGCGTCGCCACGTGGCCCAGGCGCTTCCGATAAGAGGAGATCTTGTAGCCGCCCGGCTCTCCCGGTCGTCGTGTAGCCAGGTGGGCCTCAGCGAAGAGATCGAACCGGGTGCGGGTGGCCTCGATCTCCTTCTTCTTCTTCTTCTTCATGCCCTGCTCTGCGACCAGCTCTGCCAGCTTCAGTGCCGCTGCCTTCTTAACCTTCCGGTCTGTCGGTCCCGGTGCTGTGACGCTGTGACGCTTGCCCGTATGTGGGTCGGTGACGCGCTGACGCCAGTTCCCGCTGGCGAGGCGAACTGCTTTCTCCACTTTGATTCCCCGTCCTGTTGGTCGTGATACGCGGCAGGAGGACGGGTCATAAACCCTCTGGAAGTGGAGCAACTTTGGACACGGCTGGCCACAAGCGACTGCGTGCCCTACTCCCGACTGGAGTAGTGAGAATCGTGATCGTTCCCGACTGGAGCGATCACGCCCGCTGAGGCGTAGGCAGTCGTAGCCTGGCATCATGCATGATCACGCCGGCGGAGGGATTCGCGGCGCGAGCAACCGTCGGCTGCTCGCGCTCTCGCTCGGCATCACGAGCGTCGTCATGCTCGTGCAGATCGTCGGAGCGATCCTTTCCGGGTCGCTCGCGCTGCTGGCCGACGCCGTGCACATGTTCACGGATGCTGCAGCCCTCGTCATCGCTCTCATCGCGGGCGCGGTCGCGGCCCGGCCGGCGAACGACCGCCGCACATTCGGCTACCAGCGCGCCGAGGTCTTCGGCGCCCTCGTCAACGGCGTCATCCTGCTCGTGCTCGCCACGGGCATCGCGGTGGAGGGCGTCCGCCGACTGATGGAGCCCGCCCAGGCCGAGGTCGCGGGTGGGCTGATGCTCGGGGTCGCCGCCGTCGGTCTCGTCGCGAACGCGGTGGCCATGTGGCTGCTGAGTGCGGCCCAGCGTCGGAGCATCAACGTGCGCGGCGCCTACCTCGAGGTGCTGGGAGACCTACTGGGCTCCGCCGCGGTCATCGTCGCGGCCATCGTCATCCTCGCCACCGGGTGGGTGCAGGCCGACGCGGTCGCGTCCCTCCTCATTGCCGCCCTCATCGTGCCGCGCGCGTTCGGGCTGCTGCGCGAAGTGGCCTCGGTGCTCAGCGAGGGGGCCCCCAGCGGCACCCACGTGCAAGAGATCCGCGAGCACATCCTCTCCACGCCCGGAGTGGTCGACGTGCATGACGTGCACGTCTGGCAACTCACCCGCGGCGCCCCGGTGATGAGCGCGCACGTCGTCGTCGCGGACGGCGACCTCGACACCGGCGAGGCCGCCGGCATCCTCGCCCGTCTGCAGAACTGTCTCGCGCAGCACTTCGACGTCGAGCACTCCACGTTCCAGCTCGAGCCCGCGGGGCACGTCGAGCACGACGACGCGCGTCACGCCTGAGCTGACTCAGGACTCGCGCACGACCTCGGCGGGGTTCTTGTCGGGGCGGAGGCCCCGCCACCGAGCCTGCCGCAGGATGCCGCCGGGAGTGAACTCCGCGAACTCGACCTCACCGACGAGCTGCGGGCGCACCCAGAGGGCGTCGGAGGCATCCGCTCGGGGAACGTCGACGAACGGCACCTCGTCGGTGCGCAGCGGCGTCAGCACCGACTCGAGATGGCGCAGGGTGGATTCGCTGAACCCCGACCCCACCCGGCCCGCGTACGCCAGCCCGTCGGCGCCGGGAACGCCCACCAGCAGCGAGCCGATCGAGCCGCGCCGCCCGCCCTTGCCGGGGCGGATGCCGCCGATCACGACCTCCTGCACGTGGGTGAGTTTGACCTTGAGCCACTCGTCGGAGCGCACCCCGCGCCGGTAGCGCGATCGCGGATCCTTCACCATCACGCCCTCGAGGCCGAAGCGCGCCGAGGTGTCGAGCGCGGCGTCCAGGTCGTCGAAGACCGGCGGCAGCACCACGACCGGGGGGACCTCGGCGACCAAGGACTCGAGGATGCTGCGGCGTTCGTCGAGCGGCAGGTCGCCCAGATCGCGGACGGCGTGCGCGAGCACGTCGAAGAGGTAGAGCTTCACCGGGGTACGCGGCGCCTCGCGGGCGATCTCGCGCGGCTTGGCGAGGTTCATGCGGGCCTGCAGCAGCGGGAAGCTCGGCCGGCCGGTCTCATCGAGCGCGACGATCTCGCCGTCCACGACGGCCGGCTCCGGGCCGAGGCGGAGGTCGACGCCCGACAGCTCGGGGTACTTCGCCGTGATGTCGTTGCCACTGCGGGCGCGCAGCAGCATCCGCGAACCGTCCCAGATGCCGATCGCGCGCACTCCGTCCCACTTCATCTCCACCCACGGGTGCCCGTCGATCTGCCAGCGACGGGCGGCTTCGGCGGCCATGCCGGGGGTCGCGGAGGTGGCGAGCATCGGCGCGAGCTCCGACGCCGTCGGGGGTGGCGCGGAGTGGTCCGCGCCGTCTTCGTCGGGCACGTCCCGGTCGGGCGTGACCTCGTCGAGCGGCACGACGGGCTGACCCTCGCGCTGGGGGCGGCCGGCAGCATCCGTCTTCATCCGATGCAGCAGCCAGGTCGACTTCGGCCCCGAACCGTCGGTGCGGATGAGCACGAGCCGCACGCGCCCGAGCGCGCCGCCGGGGCGACCGTCGAGGGTGAAGATGATCTCGTCGTCACGCCACTTCTCCAGCTCGTAGCGGCCCTCGTCCCAGATGGTCATGGTGCCGGCGCCGTACTCGCCGGTGGGGATCGTGCCCGAGAACTCCGCGTACTGCATCGGATGGTCCTCGGTCTGCACCGCGAGGGTGTTGCGCCCGCTCGAGGAGGGGATGCCCTTGGGCACCGCCCAACTCGCCAGCACCCCGTCGCGCTCGAGCCGGAGGTCCCAGTGCAGCCGGGAGGCGTGATGCTCCTGGATGACGAAGCGCGGGAGACCCTCGGATGCTGTCGCGCCCAGCGGGTTCTGCGGTACCGGCTCGGGAGTCTTCCCGGCGGAGCGCATCGCGATGTACTCGCTCAATGGTCCGGAATCGGCGTGGCGCGCGCCGGCGTGGAAGCCGAGCGCGTCGAGCGGATCGCCGATCGTGGCCGCCCGCTCCAGCACCTCCCCGAACAGCAGGTGGCGGAGGTCGGGGTCGTCGAGCTCTTCCCACGTGCGGGGCGCGGCCACGGTGGGAAGCAGCCGACCGCGCAGCGAGTAGGGGGCGATCGTGGTCTTGGCGCCGTTGTTCTGGCTCCAGTCGATGAACACGCGCCCCGGGCGCACCGCCTTGGCCATCTGGCTCACGACGAGGTCGGGGTGATCGGCCTCGATCGCGCGGGCGAGTTCCTTCGCGAAGAAGGTGATGGCCTCGCTCGATTGCTCGCCCGTGAGCGGCGCGTAGAGGTGGATGCCTTTGCTGCCGCTCGTGACGGGGAGGGCGTCCATCCCCATGTCGCTGAGGATCGCCCGTGCCCACCGCGCCACCTCGGCGCACTCGGCCAGGCCGATGCCCGGGCCGGGGTCGAGATCGAGCACGAGCCGGTCGGCCGGACCGCGCGCGCCATCGGCGGTGAAGCGCCACTGCGGCACATGCAGTTCGAGGCTGGCGACCTGGGCGAGGTAGACGAGGGTGGCGCGCTCGGTGACGAGGGGATAGTCCTTCGCGCCCGTGGAGTGGTCGATAGGACGCCGGAGGATCCACGAGGGTGCGCCGGGTTCGAGGTCTTTCGCGAAGAACGACATGCCCGGGTGCTTTTCGGTGCCCACGCCGTCGGGCCATCGCTTGCGGGTGACCGGGCGCCCGGTGACGTGCGGGATCAGCACAGGCGCGATGCGGCTGTAGTAGTCGATCACCTCGCCCTTGGTCGTGCCCGTCTCGGGGTAGAGCACCTTGTCGAGGTTGGTGATGCGCAGGCGGCGGCCGTCGATGCGCACCGTCTGCTCGCCTCCGGCCATGTCACCACGGTAGTGCGCCAGCATCCGCCCCTCTCCGTCCCGCGCCCGGGCACAACTTCGGAGGTTCTGCCCGACCGCCCGCCCGCGCCCCGCACAACTTCGGAGGTTCTGCCCGACCACCCGCCCGCGCCCCGCACAACGTCGGAGGTTCTGCCCGGCGGGCCGGCCGGGGACGGCTCGGATGCGGCAGACCGACGGGTTCCTCCGAAGTTGTGCGCGTCCGTGGTGGGGGTGTTCCGAAGTTGTGCGCGTCCGTGGACGGGATGTTCCGAAGTCGTGCGGGAGGCGAGCCGCCCGGACGAACACGGCACCGCGCGCGCAAGGGGATAGCCGTGACGGGTGTGGCTGCTGTTCACTGGGTCTATGAGGGCGATATGGAAGGGCGCGCTGACGTTCGGGCTCGTGAACGTTCCGGTCAAGGTGTACTCCGCGACCGAAGACCACGACGTCTCGTTGCATCAGGTGCACAACAAGGACGGCGGGCGCATCCGTTACCAGCGGATCTGCGAGATCGACGGCGAGGTCGTGCCGTTCCCCGATATCGACAAGGCCTTCGACGACGGCGAGCAGACGGTCGTGCTGACCAAGGCCGACTTCGACTCCCTGCCGTCGGAGAAGAGCCGCGAGATCGACGTCGTCGAGTTCGTGCCGACCGAGCAGGTCGACCCGCTGACGTTCGACCGTGCCTACTACCTCGAGCCCGACTCGACCTCACCCAAGGCCTACGTGCTGCTGCGAAAGACCCTCGAGCAGAGCGACCGCATCGCGATCGTGCGGTTCTCGCTGCGCCAGAAGACGCGACTCGCGGCGCTGCGCGTGCGCGGCGAGGTGCTCGTGCTGCAGACCCTGCTCTGGGCCGACGAGGTGCGCGAGGCCGCGTTCCCCGCTCTCGATGAGAGCGTGCGGATCTCGGCGAAGGAGCTCGAGATGTCAGCATCCCTCGTCGAGAGCTTCTCGAAGGACTTCGATCCGGAGGAGTTCACCGACGACTACCAGGCCGAGCTGCGCACGCTCATCGAGGCGAAGCTCGAGCAGGGCGACGCCGTCGACACCGCCGCCACCTTCGGCGAGCAGGAGGAAGCGGCCGAGGGCGGCGAGGTCATCGACCTCATGGAGGCGCTGCGTGCGAGCGTCGAGCGCAGCCGTGCGGCCCGCGAGGGGACGGATGCTCAGACCGAACCCGCCAAGGAGCCGGCCGCGAAGAAGCCCGCTACGAAGAAGCCGGCCGCGAAGAAGACCGCGAAGGCCTCCTGAGGCCGGTCAGGCCTTCGGGGTCTCGCCGTCGGCGGGCCGGCCGTTCTCGAGCACGTCCTCGTCGAGCACGAGCGCCGCGGCCTCGGCCTTGTCGGTCTCGGGCGAACCACCGTGCGGCGCCTTCTTGGCGTGGGCGCGCTCGCGGAAGTAGTGGAAGCCGACGAAGAGCACGGTCCCGGCGACGGCGGCGAGCAGGATGACGTCGATGTACTCGGTCACGAAGTCGCGGATCGGCGGGATGAGTCCGATCCCGTAGCCGAACACCGTCAGCCCGAAGCCCCAGAGCAGGGCACCGACCAGGTTGTAGAGGGTGTACTTCCACTTGTTCATGTGGCCGACGCCGGCCGCGATCGGCGCGAAGGTGCGGACGACCGGCACGAAGCGGGCCAGGATCACGGTGAGGGCGCCGAAGCGCTCGAAGAACGCGTTGGTGCGCTCGACGTTCTTCACGCTGAAGATGCCGGATTCTTTGCGCTCGAAGATCGCGGGGCCGGCCTTGTGGCCGATGAGGTACCCGACCTCGCCGCCGACGAAGGCCGCGAGCCCGATCAGCAGGGCCACCACCCACACGTTGAGCCCGAACACGCCGTTCGGCGCGGCGGCGCTCGGGTGCGAGAGCAGTCCGGCGATGACGAGCAGGGTGTCGCCCGGCAGCAGGAAGCCGATCAGCAGACCGGTCTCGGCGAAGATGATGAGGCAGACCACGAGCAGGGCCCAGGGGCCGGCCGCCGCGATGATCGTCTCGGGGTCGAGCCAGGGGATGAGCGCGGAGTGCTGAATCACGGAACTCTCAATGGTCAGTTGAAGGTGGAAGCGGTGGTCCTCAGAAGCGGTGTCGGCAGACCCCGTGCGGAAGGTGGGACTTGAACCCACACGCCCGAAGGCACAGGAACCTAAATCCTGCGTGTCTGCCGATTTCACCACTCCCGCTGGTGCGATCAGTCTAGGTGAGCGGGTGGTCGGCTACCTGGAAGAAACGGGGTGGACAACAGGGGTCACCGGGCGTAGGAGCGGATGCTGCCGACTCGGGCTGTGGACAACGCGACGCACGCCGCCGCGGGTGTTGCGAAGATGCTCGCGTGAGTCTCGCCGCCGCACCCACGTCCGCCACCGCGGCCGTGGTGGAGCGCGTGCGGGAGCGTCTGCGCGTCGAGCAGGCCGACGTCGCCCGCGACCCCGACCACGCGAAGCGGGTGGCCTACAGCGAGGTACGCAAGCACAACGACTACGCCCTCGCCCGCGGTCTCGCACCCGTCGATGATGAGGCCGGGTGCGTGCGCGACGTGCTCGCCCAGGTCACCGGGTACGGCCCTCTCCAGCCCTACCTCGACGATCCAACGGTCGAGGAGGTCTGGCTGAACGCCCCCGATCGGGTCTTCGTCTCGCGAGGCGGGGCGGCCGAACGGGTGCCGCTGGTGCTCACGGACGCCATCGTGCGCGACCTGGTCGAACGGATGCTGCATTCGAGCGGCCGTCGGGTGGACCTCTCACAGCCGTTCGTGGACGCCTCCCTTCCGGACGGCAGCAGGCTTCACGTCGTGATCCCCGACATCACCCGCCGCCACTGGGCCGTGAACGTGCGGAAGTTCCTTCCCTCGTTCCGCGATGTCGAGCGTCTCGTGCAGAGCGGCTCGCTCGCGCCGGAGGCAGCAACGCTGCTGACCAACGGAATGCGCGGGGGGCGCAGCATCCTCGTTTCCGGAGCGACGCACGCGGGAAAGACCACCCTCCTCGCGGCGCTCGTCTCGGCGGCGGCACCCGGCCAGCGGATCATCACGGTCGAGGAGACGTTCGAACTCGCGATCGACGCCGCCGACGTGGTCGCGATGCAAGGTCGCCAGCCGAGCCTCGAGGGCACCGGGGAGGTGTCGCTGCGGCGGCTGGTGAAAGAGGCGTTGCGCATGCGGCCCGACCGACTCGTCGTGGGGGAGGTGCGTGACGCCGAAGCCCTCGACCTGCTGCTCGCGTTGAACACCGGGGTTCCGGGCGCGGCGACGATCCACGCGAACTCCGCGGCGGAGGCCCTCGCGAAACTCGCCGCGCTGCCGCTCCTGGCCGGACGCAACATCGACGCCGCCTTCGTGCTGTCCGCGGTCGCACGGTCAGTCGACCTCGTCGCCCATTGCGTGCGCGACGACAGCGGTCGACGACGCGTCGCCGAGATCGTCACCCCCACCGGGCGTCTGCTCGGGGACGCGGCCGAGGTGCGCGTTCTGTACCGGGCGGGCAGACGATGACGGTGGTGCTCGGAGCGGTGTTGGCGGCTGGGGTGCTGCTGGTGGTGTCGCCCTGGCTCTGGCCGGAGGGGTTCACCCGCCCGCGCGGGGCGCCCGACGGTCCGCTCGTCCGGCTCCTCGCGGCCGCGGGTTTCGCGAGCGTTCGGCCGCGGGTGGTCATCGTGCTGTCGCTGGTCTGCGCGATCGTGGCAGCGTCGGTCACCTGGCTCGCCACGGGTGTGCCGATCCTCGCAGCGATAGCGGCGGTGGCCGCCGCGGCGACGCCCATCGGGTGGCTGCGCGCCCGCCGCACCCGACTGCTGCGCTCCCGGCGAGGGCTGTGGCCCGATGTCTGCGACCTGTTGATCGCCTCGGTGCGCGCGGGGATGTCGCTCCCCGACTCGGTGGCGAGTCTCGCCGCATCCGCGCCACCGCCGCTCCGCCCGGCTTTCGCCGCGTTCGGGCGGGACATCCGAGCATCCGGTCATTTCGATTCCAGCGCTCTCCGCCTCAAGACCGCGCTGTCCGATCCGGTCGCCGACCGCATCATCGAGACCCTGCGCATGGCCCGCCAGGTCGGGGGCACCGAGCTCACCACCGTGCTGCGAGCGCTCGCCGGATCCGTTCGGGCCGACGCGACGCTGCGCGGCGAGGTGGAGGCCCGGCAGTCGTGGACGCGGGGAGCGGCCGTGCTCGGGGTGGTCGCCCCGTGGGTCATCCTCACGCTCCTGGCTCTGCGCCCGGAAGGCGCCCGCGCCTACAGCAGCCCCGAGGGCGTGGGGCTGATCCTGGCCGGGGCCGTGCTGTCGGTCGTGGCCTTTCGCGTGATGCTGCGGATCGGCCGCCTCCCCGAACCCCGGCGGTGGTTCGGGTGACGCCGGGGATGCTGACCGAATCCGCGTTCGCCGTCGTCATCGGCTGCGCGTTCGGCCTCGGCGTGTGCCTCCTGCTCTCGCTCGCACCGCGGGTCAGCGCGCCGTCGCTCTCGCGGCGGATCGCCCCGTACATCCGCGACGTGATCGACCCGCAGGGCCTGGGGCCGGTGCTGTCCCCGGTCTCGGGCATGCGCGACGTGGCCCGCGAGGTGCTCACCGCCGCCGCGCGCCTGTTCGGGGGCGCCGATGCCCTGCAGCGTCGCCTCGATCGGGCCGGATGGGGGAGGGATGCTGCGGCGTTCCGCTCGCGTCAATTGCTTTGGGGTCTTGCCGGACTCGCGGCGGGAGGGCTCGTGCTGGTGGCACTGGCGGTGGTGGGCGCCTTCACGCCTGTAGCGGCACTGCTCCCGCCGATCGCCGCGGTCGCCGCCGCCGTCCTCTTCGACGCGCGGTTGAGTGCAGCGGCGCGTGCTCGCGCTCGCCGGGTGGAGGAGGAGCTGCCGACGGTGCTCGACTTCCTCGCGCTCTGCCTCGCCGCGGGGGAGGGCATCCTCGACTCGCTGCGCCGGGTCGGCGAACTCGGCTCGGGAGAGCTCACCGGAGAGATCCGCACCGTGGTGCTCGCCGTGGGCACCGGGTCACCCCTTCCCGACGCGCTGACGGCGATGAGCCGGCGCGTGCAGATCCCCGCCGTCTCTCGCTCGGTCGACCAGGTGGTGGCGGCGCTCGACCGCGGCGCACCGCTCGCGCTCGTGCTGCAGGCGCAGGCCAGCGACGCGCGCGAAGACGCCAAGCGCACCCTGATCGAACAGGCCGGGCGCAAGGAGATCCTGATGCTCCTGCCCCTGGTGTTCCTGATCCTGCCGCTGAGCGTGCTGTTCGCTGTTTTTCCCGGGGTGTTCCTACTCCGGCTCGGAATCGGATGACCGGCCAGAAGAAGGAGGAGACATGACGGAGTCGCGAGGACGCCGACTGCGCACCGCGTGGGGAGAGGCGCTCGAGGACGAGCGCGGTGATGTGCCTGGCTGGGTACTGATCACGCTGATGACCGCGGGGCTGGTGGTCGTGATCTGGGCGCTCGCGGGCCCTGCGTTGGCCCAGTTGTTCGAGCAGGCGATCTCCCGCGTCGCGGGCCTGTAGCGTGCGCACCCTCCGCCGCGCGCTGAGCGATGACACCGGCTCGAGCCCGGTCGAGTTCGTGCTCGTCGGCGGATTGCTGACACTGCTGACCTTCGCGGTGCTGCAGCTCGCGCTCGCGATCTACGTGCGCAACGTCGTGCACGACGCGGCGGTGGAGGGGGCGTTCCACGCGGCGCTCGCGGACACGAGCCTCGAGGAGGGCGTCGCGCGCACCCGCGAGATGGTCGGGCGAGCGGTGTCGGAGTCGTACGCCGAAGACGTCTCGATCGTCGAGACGACCGAGGCGGGGGTCCCCTCGGTGCGGGTGACGGTGCGGGCGACGCTGCCGCTCATCGGCCTGCTCGGAGCGCCCCGCGCGATGGAGGTGAACGCCCATGCCCCAGTGGAGTCGTTCGAATGACCGGTCCGGCCGAGCCCTCGACGATGCGGGCTCGGCCGCGATCGAATTCATCTTCGTCGGACTCATCCTGCTCGTGCCCATCGTGTACCTCGTCATCACGCTGGGAGCAGTGCAGCACCAGGCGCTGGGCGCGGAGTCGGGCGCGCGCCACATCGCCCGCGCGGTCGCGGCATCCGAAGACGCGGCCGACGCCGACCTCCGTGCCCAGCAGGTGATGGCGGCTGTCGCGGCCGAGTACGACTTCGACCCGGGAGCCTCCGCGGTGGAGGTGACCTGCACCGGAATGACGTCGGGCTGCCCGCAGGCGGGGGCGACGGTCGTGGTCACCGTGCGCACCGATGTCGCTCTGCCGCTCGTGCCGCCGATCCTCGGGCTCGATCACCTGGCCCGGATCCCGGTCGAGGCGACGGCGGTGCAGAAGGTGTCGCGCTTCTGGGGAGCGGAATGAGACGACGGATGCTGAAGGACGAGGGGAGCGTGATGCTGCTGACCCTCGGTTACGCGGTGCTCGCCCTTTCGCTCGTGTTCGTGTGTGCCAACGCGACCAGCCTGTATCTCGCGCAGAAGCACCTCGACAGCGTGGCGGATGCTGCCGCCCTGGCGGGTGCGGACGGCTTCACCCTGACGGTGGCCGACGGCGGAGCGCTCGCTCAGCTCACCGACGGTCAGGTCCGGGCGCAGGCAGCAGAGATCGTCGAGGTCGTGGGGGAGGACGTCACCCTCTCGTCGGCGTCGACACCCGACGGGGTTTCGGCACGGGTGACCGTCTCGGGAGTGTGGCACCCGCCGATCGCATCGCTGTTCGTTCCCGACGGGGTGCCGCTCAGCTCGACCGCGACCAGCCGGACGGCCCTCGTGGGGTGAGACTCGGGCACCCCTGATCGGAACGGGTACTCCTACACCTTTGCGGCTGTCATCGCCACCACCGCCCTCACCCGGTGCGCCGGTACATAGCCTGGAAACGCACCCCCGGAAAGGACCCCCATGAAGCAGCGAAAAATCGGCGACCGCAGCGTATCGGCGATCGGCCTGGGCGGAATGCCCATGTCGATCGAAGGTCGCCCGGAGCGCAAGCGCTCCATCGACACGGTTCACGCCGCGCTCGACGCGGGAGTGACCCTGATCGACACGGCCGACGCCTACCAGCTCGAGGCGGCCGAAGTCGGACACAACGAAGAACTGATCGCCGAGGCGCTCCGCAGCTACTCCGGCGACACGTCGGGCGTCCTCGTGGCGACGAAGGGCGGACACCTCCGGCCCGGTGACGGCAGCTGGACGCTGAACGGCCGCCCCGAGTACCTGAAGGAAGCGGCCAAGGCCTCGGCCCGCCGGCTCGGCGTCGACGCGATCGGCCTCTATCAGTTCCACCGCCCCGACCCCCAGGTGGATTACGCCGACTCGATCGGCGCGATCCGCGACCTGCTCGACGAGGGCCTCATTCAGATGGCAGGCATCTCGAATGCCGACGTCGCGCAGATCAACCTCGCGAACGAGATCCTCGGTGGTCGGCTGGTGTCGGTGCAGAACCAGTTCTCGCCCGCGTTCCGCTCGAGCCTGTCGGAGCTCGAGCACACCGCATCGCTCGGCCTCGCCTTCCTTCCGTGGTCGCCGCTCGGCGGCATCAAGAAGGCAGGCGAGCTCGGTGGCGAGCACGAGGCGTTCCAGCTCGTCGCCGATGCCCGGGGCGTCAGCCCCCAGCAGATCACGCTCGCGTGGGAGCTCGCGCTCTCGCCGAGCGTCATCCCGATCCCCGGCGCCTCGCGCCCGACGAGCATCGAGGACTCCGTCCTCGCCGCCGACATCGAGCTGACGACCGAAGAGCTCGAAGCGCTCATGGCGTCCTGACACGTCGCGCAGTGCGGCCCCGCGGCATCCTCTGAACGGATGCTGCGGGGCCGTTGCACGTCGTGACCCGGACGAGTCGACCACTCGCACTGCGGCCCGTGACGCCGGCGGGTGACCACGGTGAACCAGCACTGACCTTTCGGCTAGGCGCACACTGTGCCGCGGAGGGGGGTGCTGCGGGGCCGCCGTGACGAGGCTGAAGACATGAACATTTCAACCTCCCCGCCCCTCGAAGCGCGTGGGTTGCGGAAGACCTTCCGCGGCCGCCCACGCGTCGATGACGTCACCTTCACGATCGCTCCCGGACGCGTCGTGGGTCTTCTCGGACCCAACGGTGCAGGGAAGACCACGACCATCCGCCTGCTCCTCGGCCTCGCCGCCGCCGACGCGGGCCAGGCGCTCGTCTTCGGAGCGCCCTACCGTGACCTCGACCAGCCCGCACGCTCGGTCGGGGCCGTGCTCGACGCGGGCGGTCTGCACCCGGCCCGTACCGGGCGCCAGCACCTGCGCATCGCCGCCGCCCGCACCGGCGTCTCCGACGAACGAGTCGACGCCGTGCTCGCCGAGGTGAACATGACCGCCGACGCCGACCGCCGCGCCGGCGGGTATTCGCTCGGCATGAAGCAGCGCATCGCCATCGCGGCCGCTCTTCTGGGCGAACCGCAGGTGCTCGTGCTCGACGAACCGTCGAACGGGCTCGACCCCGCGGGCATGCAGTGGCTCCGACGCCGCCTGCGCTCCTTCGCCGACGGCGGCGGCACGGTGCTGCTCTCGTCGCATCTCCTCTCCGATGTCCAGGACATCGCAGACGACGTGGTGGTGATCGCCGACGGCCGGGTCGTCGCCAGCGCCACGATGGACGAAGTGCACGCCGCCGCCAGCGGAGACCTCGAGGGCTACTACCTCCAGGTCACCGGAACGACGGGGGTGCGCTGATGTTCCGCGCAGAACTCATCGCCCTCACCACCACCACAGCAACGAAGGTCGCCGCGGCCGTCGCTGTGATCGGCCTGATCCTCACGCAGCTGACTTTCGTGACGGTGCTCCCTGCCTTGGCGCGGGGCGACATCGGCCCGGGCGCCGAGGCCCTCGGCTCGGACTTCCCGATCCTCGACCTCACGTCGGCCGCATCCCAGCTCGACACCCTCAACCCCCTCGGTGCGTCGATGGGGAGCAGCTCGATCGGAGTCGCGCTCATTGCGATCGTGCTGCTCGGCGTCCTCGCCGGCACGAGCGACGACCGTTACGGCGGCATCGTGGGCGCAGTCCTCGCCTCGCCGCGTCGCGGTCGCATCGTCCTCGGCAAAGCCGGTGCGGTCGGCCTCATCGGCCTGATCGTCGGTGCCGTGATGGCGGTCGCTGCTCTCATCACCCTGCTCGGCACTCTCGCCGTGACGGGGACACCGTTCACGGCCGCCATCGGCGACGTCGTCGCGACTCTCGGTCGCGGGGTATTCGCCATCGCGGGCCTCGCGCTCATAGGCCTGGCCGTCGGCATTCTGGTGCGCACCCAGCTCGCCGGGGTACTGACCATGATCGCGATCCTGTTCGTCGAACCGATCGTGGCCGCCACGACCCAGTTGGTCAGCGGCACGTCACCGCTCTGGACCCAGTTCCTCCCCGTCGCTCTCGCTCAGAACGTCATCCACGGCGGCTCTGCGGTGCTGAACCCCGTGGTTGCCCTGGTCGCCCTCGCCGCACTCACGGTCGCGGCCTTGGCGGCAGCATCCGTCGCCCTCGCCCGGCGCGACATCTGACCCCCCCCCGAAAAGGAACGAGACCATGACTGACACCATCACCCCTCCCACCCAGCGCCGCCCCGTGCGCACCGTGATCGGCATCTCAGCCGCCGCTGTGCTGGTCGCCGGTGCCGTCACCGCCGGTGCCCTCTTCCGCACGGCCGACCAGCCCGCCACCGCGAGCCCTCTCGAGACGAGACTGCAGGCCCTGGTCGATGCCGGCTACCCGGGAGTGCTCGCGTCGGTGACCGATCCCGAGGGAAACGTCGTCAACGTCACCGTGGGGGAGGGCAACATCGAGACCGGCGAGAAGCCCCCCGTCGACGGTGAGGTGCGGATCGCCAGCAACACGAAGATGTTCGTCTCCACCGTGGTGATGCAGCTCGTCGAAGAAGGGCGCGTCGACCTCGACGCCCCGATCGACACCTACCTGCCGGGCCTCATCGTCGGCGACGGCATCGACGGCACGCGCATCACCGTGCACCAGCTCTTGCAGCAGGTGACGGGGCTTCCCGAGTACGCCGACCAGATCGCCGCCGACGCGTTCGGCGCGCAGGAGCTGTACATCTCTCCGCGCGACATGCTCGATGTCGCCCTCACGCGGCCTGCCGCGTTCGCGCCGGGGGAGCGATGGGAGTACAGCAACACGAATTACCTCGTGCTCGGCCTGATGGTCGAGGCCGTCACCGACCGCGCGCTGGCCCAGCAGATCGACGAGCGCATCGTGCAGCCGCTCGGTCTCGAGCACACGTACTTCCCTGCACCGGGAGAGCGTGAGCTTCGGGGCGAGCACCCGATCGGCTACCACGCCGACAGTCCGGGCGACCTGCGCGACATCTCCGAGATGGACACCTCGTTCGCGTGGTCGGCAGGCGCGATGGTCTCGACTCCGAGTGAGCTCAACAGCTTCATGAAGGCCGTGCTGGGCGGGGAGCTCCTCGACGAGGCGAGCGTCGCCGAGATGCAGCGCAGCGTGCCTGCAGGCGACGAGCTGTGGCCCGAAGCAGCGTACGGTCTGGGTCTGCAGAGCCACCCGCTGAGCTGCGGAGGACTGGCCTGGGGCCACGGCGGAGACATCCCCGGAACTCAGACGCGCAACGCGGTCGGTCCTGACGGCACCGCCGTCACGATCGCCGTGACCTCACTGCCGTGGGCCATCGTCTCGCAAGAAGACGAAGAGAACCTGCTCGCGTACTACAAGATGGTCGCCGACGCGCTCGACGAGACGCTGTGCGACGCGTAACCGACACACCGCTCACACCGGATGCCGACTCCCACGGGGGTCGGCATCCGGCGTGGTTGACTCGCCCCATGTCTTCTTCGGCGCGACCGACGGCGCTCGCCGATCGCCTTCGGTCGGCGCTTCCGCCTCTGCTGGTGCTTGCGGGCGCGGTCGGCTACATCGGCATCGACTTCTGGGTCCAAGAGGTTCCCCACTCGGTGCCCGGCGACGTTTCGCCGTTGGTGCACGCCGGATTGGTCGTCCTCCAGGCCGTCGCCTTGCTGATGCGACTGCGCAGCCCGCTGATCGTGTTCGGTGCGGTCGTGTTCCTCGACCTCGTGATCCTCGCGACGACGGCCGGCGAACTGGGCATCGGCGCGTTGGGCGTACTTTTCGCTTCCTACGCGATGGCGCGTCACGAGCCCGGGCGGGCGACGTGGATCGCGCTCGGTGCGGGCGCCGCGGCGACCACCCTCGTCGGCGGCGTCGCGATGGCCGCGGGGTCGGCCGAGGCGCCGGTCGTGCTGATCTTCACGGCGGTGACGCGCATCGTGCTGCTGTACGCGGTGCCGGCCGGGGTGGCCGATTACGTCCGGGGTCGCGGTCGCCTCGCCGACGCCCTGCGGGATCAGGCGCGGATGGCAGAGAACGAACAGCGCGACCGCGCGCTCCGCGAGCTGCACGCCGAGCGCACAGCCCTCGCGCGCGAGCTTCACGACATCGCCGGCCACCACCTTTCGGGCATCATCGTCAGCGCCCAGGCGGCGACCGCGCTGACGCGCAACGATCCCGAGCGCGCCCGCGCGATGATGCAGACCGTGCAGGACGAAGCCCGCACGACCCTCGCCGACCTGCGTCGAACGGTCGGGTTGCTCCGCAACGACGACGACCCGCAATCCCCGGGTGGTCCGAGCCCCACACCGGCCATTGCGGGCGTTGCGGCCCTCGTCGAGGCGGCTCGGGAGCGGGGCCAACACATCGAGTTCAACGTCGTCGGTGAGGCGCGGGCGCTCGGACCCCTCGCCGAGACCGCCGCCTACCGCATGGTTCAGGAGTCGCTCGCCAACGCCGCTCGACACGCATCGGGCGCCGTTTGCCGGGTGAGCGTACGGTTCGGGGCGGATGCTGTCGAGCTCACGGTCGCGAACGAGCCCGGCCCCGATCAGCCCGCGCGAGGCGGCGCACGATCGCGCCAAGGGTTCGGCCTGTCGGGCATGGCGGAGCGCGCCGCGTTGATCGGAGCCGACCTCGTGGCGGCGCCGACGCCCGACGGCGGGTGGCTGAACCGGCTCACGATTCCCACCGACGGACGGAGCGACACGTGATCCGCATCCTCATCGCCGACGACCAGGCCGTCGTCAGGGCGGGCCTCGCCGTGATCCTCGGCGCCGAAGACGACTTCGAGGTGGTCGGCGAAGCGATCGACGGTGCCGACGCCGTGCGCCTCGCCCGCGAGCTGCATCCCGATGTCGTCTGCATGGACATCCGCATGCCCGGTACCGACGGCATCGCCGCGACGAGAGCGATCACGTCAGACCCGTCGCTCGACGTCGACGTCTTGATCCTGACGACCTTCGACGTCGACGCCGATGTCTTCGCCGCGCTCGAAGCGGGTGCGGCCGGGTTCTTGCTCAAGGGTGCCGACGAGGCGACCCTCCTCGCGGCCGTGAGGTCGGTCGCCGCGGGGGAGGGAACCCTCGACCAACGCCTCACGCGACGCATCCTGCACGAATTCGGCGAGCGGCGACGCGAACCGGCGCAGGCTCCGCCCACGCCCAGCTCGCCGCTCACCGACCGCGAGCTGGAAGTGCTCCGGATGCTCGCGCGGGGGCTGTCGAACGCCGAGATCGCCCATCAGCTCTTCGTAGAACCCACGACGGTGAAGTACCACCTCGCGGGCCTTCTGCAGAAGACCGGCGCACGCGACCGCTTGCAGGCCGTGTTGTGGGGCATCCGCGCGGGTATCGTCGACGCCGGCTGACGCGGCGCTCAGCGGCCTGCCTCTGTTCGTCGCAGATTCTCGGACCGATCTCGAGCGGGCTGTGTGTGCATCAACCTGGGCTGGTGGTCGTGATCCGGGCGCTCGCGGGCCCGGCGCCGGCCCAGTTGTTCGAGCAGGCGATCTCCCGCGTCGCGGGCCTGTAGCGTGCGCACCCTCAGCGCGACGGCGACCAGTCGCACGGTGCTGCGCTGACACCCCGCGCAGGTACGCTGACTCCCGCGTCGAAGGGACACCATGACACAGGCCGACCAGCCCGCTTCGGGCACGTCCGCTCGCCCGAATGCGGGGTTGGCTCGTGCGGCGTGGGTGCTCGCGGGAGCCGCGATCCTGCTCTCGATCCTCGGTGTGTTCTGGTTGCGCCTGTGGATCCCCGGCCTGCTGCTCGGTGTCGTCGCCCTTGTGCTCGCGATCGTCGCCGCGCGGCGCGCGGGGCGCACGCCTCTTTTCGCCACACCGGTCGTGCTGGTCGCCGCCCTCGCCTTCGTGCTGCCCGCGGTCATCGCGGTGGCTGCGCTCGGGGGATGGATCGGCGGCATCGACGCCGGACCGGCGCGGGAAGAGCTGCAGGTGGAACTGCGCGTGCAGGCCGAGGGGGACTTCTCGGTGTCGTACACGCAACCGCCCGCGGACGGCGATTCCGCGACCACCATCACCGACGTCGACGCCACCGACGAGTTCGAGACGTCGTTCATGGCGGAGTTCAACAGCTTCCAGCTGCAAGCCGTGATCGCGCAGAGCAACCTCGGCCCTCAGGAGATCAGCTGCGAGGTCATCGTGAACGATGTGGTCCTCGTGGAGCGAGCGGGTGATCGCCGCTACGTCGACTGTTCGGCCGATCTGCAGGACCTCTACCGCGAACACCTCGACGCTCACCCCTCGTCGTACTAGCCCTCGATCATGCTCGAACACGTTCTCGACACGCTCCGCCCGCGCCCCGGGCTGCCGTTCAGCTCGAGCTACCGCACGCCGGCGTCGCGGTGGTGGAAGGGGGCGTTCAGCATCGTGGTGGTGGTCGCCGCGGTGCTCGTGATCACCACCGTGGGGAGCCTGGTCGCCACCGTGGTCGAGCTCGTGCTCGGAACGCAGGACCCGGAGGCCCTCACCCGGGGCATCGTCGCCGTCACCCCGGGCCTCCTCCTAGCGACGAACCTCAGCCTCGCCGCGGCGGGCGCGGTGGCGATCGTGGCGCATCGTTACGTCAGTGGCGTCCGGGTGTCTTTCTTCCCGTCGGTGCGCCCCGGTTTCCGATGGCGCTGGCTGGCGGTCTCGACGCTGATCGCCGCGCCGTTCTACCTCGTGTTCGCGGCGTCGAGTTTCCTCGATCCCGCGTTCCGAGTGACGGAATCGCCGACCCTCCTCGCGTTCTTGGTCGTGATCGTGCTGACGACTCCGCTGCAGGCCGCGGCGGAGGAGTTCTTGTTCCGCGGCGTCATCCAGCGTGCGGCAGGTTCCTGGGTGCGGTCACCCCGAGGGGCGCTGGTGGTGGGAACGGTGGTGAGCGCGACCGTCTTCTCAGCCGCGCACTTCGCCGCGGACCCGTGGCTGATCGCGTACTACTTCCTCTTCGGAGCCGGACTGTCGGTACTCGCGCAGCGGAGCGGGGGAGTGGAGAGCGGCATCGCCATCCACACGGTGAACAACGTGTTCCTCCTCGCTGTGGCGGCCATGGCGGGGGAGATGGACGCCGGATTCGACCGTTCGGCAGGCGTGGGCAGCCCGGTGCTGCTGCTGCCGATCCTGATGCTCGCGGTCGTCATCGCGATCCTGTCGTGGCTCGCGCGGCGGGTGAGGCTTGCGCTCGTGACGCCGGTGGTCGAGATCGTCGCTTAGCGCTTCCGCGGCACGAATCGCGGCACCCACCGGATGAAGCCGAGGGCACCGAGCACGCCGACGATGCCCATCGAGGCCGTCGCGATCGGCAGGGAGAGCACCGAGATCGCCGAGATGAGCAACGGGGCGACAGCGCCGCCCGCGTCGGTGAGGGTGCGCCACGAGCCGAGGAAGGGGGCGGGGTCGGTGGTCGGGGCGACGTCGGCGCCGAGGGTGAGCAGGATGCCGCTCGACAAGCCGTTGCCCAGGCCGAGCACCGCGCCGCAGATCGCGTACCAGAGGCTCGCATCGACGAGGTCGTGCGTCAACGACAACGCGACGAAGCCCGCTGCCATGAGCACCATCGCGGGCAGCGCCGCCCAGAGGCGGCCGAAGCGATCCATCACCTGGCCGCTCGCGTAGAACAGCGCGAAGTCGATCGCCCCCGACAGTCCGACGACGAGGGCGATCGTGGGAGCGTCGAGACCGATCGAGACGCCCCAGAGCGGCAGGACGACCTGGCGGGCCGCGCGGAGGGCCGACAGGGATGCTGCCGCCAGGCCGAGGCGGCTGAGCACTCCCCGGTACTGCCACATCGTCCGGAAGACGCCGACGCGCTCCACGGTCGGTATGGAGCCCGTGACGGGTTCGCCGGTGTCTTCGATGTCGTCGGTGTCGGCAGCATCCGCTCGCAACTGCGCCGCGACCGCCCGCTCGGGATCAGGACCCAGGAAGACCAGCAGGATCGAGCCGATGAGGCAGAAGCCGAAGAACCAGATGGCCGCGTGCTCGTCGCCGAAGACCGCCAACAGACCCGCCGCGATGAACGGGCCCACGAACATGCCGAGGCGGAAGGTGCCCCCCAGCAGTGACAGTGCGCGGGCGCGGAACGACAGCGGTACGCGCGTGGTCATGAAGGAGTGCCGCGCGAGCCCGAAGGCGGCGGCGCAGAAGCCGATGAGGAACACGGCCGCCGCGAACAGCGCGAGATTGGGGGCGATCAGCAGCCCGGCGAGCCCCGCGACCGCGATGCATCCGGCCACGCCCATCGTGAGCCGCTCCCCGAAGCGGGCGACGGCCCACCCGGCGGGGATGTTGCCGCACAGCTGGCCCACGACGAGCGCGGAGGTGACGAGAGCCGCCAGGGCGATGTCGGCGCCCAACTGCGAGGCGATGATCGGGATGAGGGGGATGACCGCGCCCTCGCCGAGAGCGAAGAGCAGAGTGGGCCCGTAGATCATGGGCGCGAACCGGGCGAGGATGCGCCTCGGGGAATCGTCGGCCATGTCCTGTCCAACATACCTGCGACCCGCTCCGTGGCGGCCGGTGGCCCACTCCGCGGTAGGCTGAACAGTCATGCTTGAACTCGATCTCGCCGCCGACATCCAGGCGCTCCGCTCCACCTTCGCTGACATCCGCGCCGTGGTCGACGTTGACACCCTCAACGCCGACATCGCCCGCCTCAGCGAGGAGGCCGGCGCACCTGACCTCTGGGATGACGTGGAGAAGGCGCAGAAGGTCACGAGCGCGCTGAGCCACCGCCAGTCGGAACTCAAGCGCATCACCGAGGTCGACGCACGCCTCGACGACCTCGAGGTGCTGGTCGAACTCGCGCTCGAGGCCGAAGACGAAGAGGTCGGTGCGGAGGCTCGCAAGGAGCTCGCCGACCTGTCTCAGGTCATCAACGCGCTCGAGGTGCAGACGCTCCTGGACGGCGAGTACGACCCGCGCGGAGCCGTCGTGACGATCCGTTCCGGCGCCGGCGGCGATGACGCCACCGACTTCGCCGAGATGCTGCTGCGCATGTACCTGCGCTGGGCCGAGCGTCACAAGTATCCCGTGAAGCTGATGGACACCTCGTTCGCGGAGGGCGCTGGCATCAAGTCGGCCACGTTCGAGGTCGATTTCCCCTACGCCTTCGGCACCCTGAGCGTCGAGGCGGGTACCCACCGCCTCGCGCGCATCAGCCCCTTCGGCTCGGCCGACAAGCGTCAGACGAGCTTCGCCGCCGTCGAGGTCATCCCCGTGATGGAGGAGGCCGTCGAGGTGGAGGTTCCCGAGGGCGACATCCGCGTCGATGTGTTCCGCTCCTCCGGTCCGGGTGGCCAGTCGGTCAACACCACCGACTCCGCCGTGCGCATCACCCACCTCCCCACGGGTCTGGTCGTGTCGATGCAGAACGAGAAGTCGCAGATCCAGAACCGCGCCGCCGCGATGCGCGTGCTGCAGACGCGCCTCATGCTGCTCCAGCGCGAAGAGGAAGCCGCCAAGAAGAAGGAGCTCGCCGGCACGATCACGGCGAGCTGGGGCGACCAGATGCGCTCGTACTTCCTCTACGGCCAGCAGCTCGTGAAGGACCTCCGCACCGGCTACGAGGTCGGAAACCCCGCCTCCGTGTTCGACGGCGATCTCGACGGTCTCATCGCTGCCGGCATCCGGTGGCGCAAGCGCAAGATCGAGGACTGAGCAACCCCGCTTCGTCTCGCTGCGCTCGCTCAGCGGGCGCGGCACCGGGCGGAGGCATCGCGCCCTGAGCGAGGAGCGCAGCGACGAGACGAAGGGCAGAGAGCGGCCGACAGCATCCACGCTTCGTCTCGCTGCGCTCGCTCAGCGACCGGGGGCGTCTCGCTGCGCTCACTCAGCAACAGGGCGTCGGAAGAGAACGGATGCTGTGCACCGGGCGCGTCACGCCGGGTGCCGCGACGCTCGCCGCTTAGGCTTCTTGCGCCATGATCCGGTTCGAGAATGTCAGTAAGCGGTATCGCGGCACCTCCAAACCCGCCCTCCACGAGGTCGACTTCGAGGTGCAACGCGGGGAGTTCGTCTTCCTCGTCGGACAGTCCGGTTCGGGCAAGTCTTCTTGCCTGCGCCTGATCCTCCGCGAAGAGACGCCGAGCAAGGGCCGGGTGGTGGTGCTCGGGCGAGACCTCCGCACGCTGTCCAACCGCAAGGTGCCCTATTTCCGACGTCACGTGGGGGCGGTCTTCCAGGACTTCCGCCTGCTTCCCACCAAGACTGTGTTCCAGAACGTGGCCTTCACGCTGCAGGTCACCGGAGCGTCTCGCGGGTTCATCTCGCAGGCGGTGCCCGAAGCGCTCGCTCTCGTGGGGCTCGCGGGCAAGGAGAAGCGGCTGCCGCACGAGCTGTCCGGCGGAGAGCAGCAGCGCGTCGCGATCGCTCGCGCCCTCGTCAACCGGCCCCAGGTGCTGCTCGCCGACGAGCCCACCGGAAACCTCGACCCCGCCACCTCGATCGACATCATGCAGCTGCTCGCCCGCATCAACGCCGGTGGCACGACCGTCGTAATGGCGACGCACGAGGCCGGTTTCGTCGATCAGATGCAGCGCCGGGTGATCGAGCTGCAGAACGGCGAGATGGTGCGCGACGAGCGCCACGGCGGGTATGGCGACACGTCGGGCCTTCCCCGACTCGCTCCCGAGGTCGAGCGGGGAGCGGCGGCCGTGGCCGCGCTCACCGCGGTGCTCGAGGTGCAGCGCGAGGTCGCGCAGGTGTCGCCGACCGTCGCCGAGACGCTCGGCGACGCGGCGGAGCAGCTCGCCCCGGCGGCAGAAGCCGCCATGGCGCCGGTGCTGGCAGAAGAGCCGGCCGCAGCAGCTGCGCCCGGAGACATCGATGAGCTCGGGCTGGCGGACCGCCTGGGTCTCGGCGGACGGCGTGACGACGAAGTGGGTCCCACCTCATGAGGCTCGGTCTCATCCTCGGCGAGGCTTTCACCGGTCTCCGCCGCAATGCTTCGATGGTGATCTCGGTCGTGCTCGTCACGTTCGTGTCGCTGACGTTCGTCGGTGCGGCGATGCTCATGCAGATGCAGATCGGCAAGATGCAGGACTTCTGGGCCGACCGGGCACAGGTCGCGGTCTACATGTGCTCCTCGGTCTCCGACACGGGCACCTGCGCCAACGGCCTCGCCACCCAGGAGCAGATCGACGCGGTCACGGCGGCGCTGCAGGATCCGGCGCTGTCGCCGCTCATCCGCGACTACACGTTCGATGACAACCAGCAGGCCTTCGACAAGGCCGTGGCGCAGCTGGGCGCGGAGTACGCCGACATCCTCATGCCCGATCAGGTGAACGCGACGTTCTCGATCAACCTCGTCGACCAGACCCAGTCCGACGTCATCTCCGAGCGCTTCGCCGGGATGGACGGGGTGGAGGAGGTGGCCGACCAGCTGCAATACCTCGAGCCGCTGTTCGACGCGCTCACGATCGCCACCTACGTCGCCATCGGCGTCGCCGCTCTCATGCTCATCGCCGCGGTGCTGCTCATTGCGACCACGATCCGCCTTTCGGCCTTCGCGCGAAGGCGCGAGATCGGAATCATGCGGTTGGTGGGAGCATCCAATCGGTTCATCCAGACCCCGTTCGTCCTCGAGGGGGTGCTGGCGGCGCTCATCGGATCGGCGCTGGCGAGCGCGGCGATCTGGGCGATCGTGGAGTTCGGTGTCGAACAGTACCTTCGCGGCCGGGTGACCTTCGTGACGGCCTGGGTGGGTCCGGCCGACCTCGCCATCGTGATCCCGGTCATCGTGATCGTCGGCGTGGTGCTGGCAGCACTGTCGGCCGGCTTCGCGATCCGCCGCTGGCTGCGCACCTAGATCGAGCGCACCGCCTCGGCGGCTGTAGACTGAAGGGCTGCGTGAGCCCGATTCAAGCCGAGGAGGTGGGTCATGCCTCGTGAACAAGGCGAGAAGGTGGTCGCGACGAACCGTCGCGCGCGCCACGAGTACGCGATCGAGAAGACCTACGAGGCGGGCATCGTGCTCACCGGCACCGAGGTCAAGTCGCTGCGGCAGGGCCGCGCGAACCTGAGCGACGGCTACGCCTACATCGACGGGGGCGAGGCCTACCTCGACGCCGTGAACATCCCCGAGTACTCGCAGGGGCACTGGACGAACCACGCGGCGAAGCGCACCCGCAAGCTGCTGCTGCACAAGGAAGAGATCATCAAGCTCTCCCACGCCATCTCGGCGGGCGGCTACACCCTGGTACCGCTCAAGCTCTACTTCCTCGACGGCCGCGCGAAGGTCGAGATCGCGGTGGCGAAGGGTAAGCGCGAGTTCGAGAAGCGCCAGACGATCCGCGAGCGCGAGGACAAGCGCGAGGCCGAGCGGGCCATGCGTTCGAAGAACCGCCTCGGCGACTGAGCTCGCCGCCTTCGGAACCGGCTACGACGCGCGGAAGCGCGCCTCGACGGCGGCCGTGACCACGATGTCGGCCGGCTGCACGGCGATGGCCGGTGCCGACGCGTCGGCCACCATCCGCATCATGCGCGGGGCGGAAGCGTGCTCCGCTCCCGGAGCGAGCAGCCCGACGTCGGCGATCTCGATCGGGGTGACCGAGTCGAGGCCGAGCGCCTCGGCATAGGCCTCGGCGCGCGTGACGGCCGTGCGGACGGCGTCCGCGGCGGTCTCGCGCTCGGCCGTGGCACGGGTCGCGGGGGTGAGCGCCCACTCGACGCCGTTGATCTGCACCTCGGCGACCTCGGCGGTCTCGCCCAGCCACCACGACAGGGCGGCGAAGTCGACGAAGGTGACGACCACCTCGATCGAGGCGTGGTGCACCGGCGCGAGCTGCAGGCCCTCGTTGTTCCAGGGCCGCTCCGACCAGACCGAGACGCGCCCGCTCGACCAGTCGGCCACCTCGCCCGAGCGTTCGTGAGCCTCGAGACCCTCGCGGATCGGGGCCGCGGCGGCGTTCACGCGCTCGACGACAGGTCCGCGCTCGGGTCCGTCCGCGCGCACCGACAGCTGCACGATCGCCCGCTCGGGCGACACGCGCCGTTCGTGTTCGCCCCGCACCGTGATGACGACGTCGCTCATGCGGACAGACTATGGCGCGAGCTCGCCCCGGGCGCGCACCAGCGTCGGAGAATCGCTCCATTGTCGGAGGATGTGGCGCGTTCCCTCCGACGATGGCGCGATTCTCCGACCGGGGTGAAGTCGGCCGACCACAGCCGACCCCGGTGAGGCCGCTCGCCCGGGGTGAGGCCGGGCTTAGCCGGGGAAGATCTGCCCGACGGGCAGCCGCTTCTCGGCCTGGAAGGCGTCTTCGGTGCGTCCCGCGGCCCAGTAGGCCGACAACGAGAGGTGGGAGCGCTCGACACCGCGCTCGGCGAGCAGTGGGCGCAGCGCCTTCATGGCGCCGCGTTCACCGTGCGCGAAGACCTGCACCACCCCGGCGGGCCACGCCAGGGCGCCCACGGCTTCGACCAGGCGCGTGCCGGGAGCGTCGTGCTCCTCGTCGATCCAGGTGACCCGGGCGGCCGACACGGGCAGCTCGACGCGGTGCTCGGGCGAGCGCGTCTCGAGGACGGCGGTGGTGGGGAGGCCGGCGGGCAGGGCCTCCAACGCCGCGGCGATCGCGGGGAGGGCGGATTCGTCGCCGATCAGCAGCAGGTGGTCGGCGTCGGCGGCGGGCGTGAACCCGCCGCCGGGCGCGGAGAGGGTGAGCGTGTCACCGGGCTGCGCCGACGCCGCCCACGGCCCCGCGATCCCGACATCGCCGTGCACGACGAAGTCGATGTCGATCACACGCCGGGCGGCGTCGACCCGGCGCAGCGTGTACGTCCGCACCGTCGGCAGGTCTTTGAAGGGGATGCTGTCGCGCAGAGCCGCCAGATCGAACGGCGGTCGCAGCGCGCTGCCCGCCGGGGGGAAGTAGAGCTTCGCGTACTTGTCGGTCTCGACGCGGTCGGGGTAGTCCTCGAAGGTGTCGCCGCCGAGCGTCACCCGCACGAGGCCGGGAGTGAGCCACTGCGTTCCCAGAACCTGGAGCGTGATCTGAGCGGCGGGGGAGCGTCGAGGTGAGGGCACACCGACAGCCTAGGTCGGCGGGTGCACCCGGGCTCCGCTCCGGGAATGGCGAGGCGTCAGCATCCGTTGTACGCTGTAACGCTCGAGCCTTTCCGGCCCGAGTTGACAATTCCACAGGGTGACAACGGCCCCTCGCACGAGGACCACGGGGATGATCGGTTTCGACATCGCTGGTGTCTCTGCGTGAAGCGGGCCGAGGATGCAGGGTTATCTCGTTAACGCTCCTTGCAAAACTATAAGTGCCGAAACCAATCGCACTGACTTCGCTCTCGCTGCGTAAGCGAGCCCGATAGTCCGTCAGACCGTGTGTGATCCCGCCACGGATCCTGGCGTCATTTAGGGGTCTTGCTGTGCGACGTCGCCTGAGCGTCGCACGGGACTTTTTCAGGCTGGGCTCGTCGACTTAGGTGTCTGTGACAAAAGTCGGAGCCGAGCAGAACGCCTCTACAGACTGCGCCCGGAGAAACCGCACTTTCCCAGTGATGGACGGGGGTTCGATTCCCCCCATCTCCACCAACCGTTGTCACCGTTGTCAGAGAAGAGGGGCTCAGTGCCGCGCAGGTCGCGGCGGCTGGGTCCTTCTTCGTTTCCCCGACGGAAGGAGCGCAGCATGCGCGCACTCACCCACTCCAGCTTCGGCGAGGCCTCCGAGGTGCTCGAGGTCACCGAGCGTCCGCTGCCCGAACCCGGCCCCGGCCAGGTGCGGGTGCGCACGGTGCTCTCGCCCATCCACAACCACGACCTCTGGACGATCCGCGGGACGTACGGCTTCAAGCCCGACCTTCCCGCCGCCGCCGGTACCGAAGCGGTCGGCGTCGTCGACGCGCTCGGCGAGGGTGTGGACACCCTCCGCGTCGGCCAGCGCGTCGCCACGGGAGGCACGTTCGGTGCGTGGGCGGAATACTTCGTGGCCCCGGCAGCGGGGCTGCTCCCTGTTCCCGACGCGGTGAGCGACGAGACGGCCGCGCAGCTCGTCTCGATGCCGTTCAGCGCTCTCAGCCTGCTCGATTACCTCGACGTGAAGCCCGGCGACTGGATCGTGCAGAACACCGCCAACGGCGCGGTCGGCAAACTCGTCGCCCGCTTCGCCGCCGCCCGCGGGGTGCACGTGCTCGGCCTCGTGCGCCGAGACGCGGGCGTCGACGAGCTGGCCGCGGTCGGCATCGGCGACATCGTCTCGACCGAGAGCGCGGACTGGCGCGAACGCGCGGCGGCGATCCTCGGTGACGCGAACCCGCGGGCGGCGGTGGATTCCGTCGGCGGCGAAGCGGCCGGAGAGCTGCTCTCGCTGCTGGGCGAGGGCGGCACGCTGGTCTCCTTCGGCGCGATGGGCTCCCCGACCCTGCAGCTCTCCTCGGGCGACCTCATCTTCAAGGAGGCCACGGTCAAGGGGTTCTGGGGCAGCCGGGTGAGCCAGACCATGGATCCCGCGCGGCGTGGGGAGCTGCTGGGCGAACTCGTGCAGCGCATCGGCTCGGGCGATGTCGTGCTCCCGGTCGAAGCGGTCTTCCCGATCGACGACGCCCGTGCGGCCGCAGCGGCCAGCGACGTGCCGGGGCGCACCGGCAAGGTGCTGCTGCGCTTCTGAGCCGACCGCACCGATTCCCCGACCCCAGGAGCCGAACCCATGCCTGATCCCCGGAGAGCCACCCTCAGCACGGCAGCGCTCGTGCTGCGGCCCGCCGACGCCCCCGAGCAATGGGAGGTCTCGGCGTCCGCGCCCGGGTCCGGGTCCGACACCGTATCGGCGCACTGGGGAGACTGGGTGCGCCTCGCGAAACGCATCCTCGACACCGACGCGCTGTCGCGCGAGCTCGAGGGCCGTGGTGACGCCTGGGACCAGGGGCATGCGGCCGGTCTCGCCGACGCCGACGGAGCGGACGCGGTCAACCCGTTCCGCTGAGCAGCGCCGCCCCCGCCTGAGGCGTCGCTCAGCTCTGCGGCGGTTCGACCAGCAGCAGACCCTGCTTCGTGTCGGCCACGGTCACCGAACCGTCCTGGAACAGGTAGGTGATGCCGTACCCGTCGACGGGGGCGATCGCGGTGTCGAGGCTCTCGGTGATGTACACGCCGTCCTCGCTGTCTTCGCGCCGCCAGCCGGTCGACAGAAGCTCCTGCTGGGCGGTCGTGGCCTGGGCGTCGGTGATCGGCGCCCACCCGAAGATCTGCACGTGGTCGGTGGCCACCGCGAAGTCGCCCCAGGTGCACTGCAACCCGTCGATGAGCTGGGTGTCGCCCACGTGGAACGGCTCTTCCTTGGCCGTCCACCCGATGCCCTCGAAGTCGGCGACGGTGTCGGCCGGGAGGATCGATTCGCAGGTCGCGTCGCCGACGGGCGTCGCCGAGGGGCTCGGCTCGACGGTCGGTGTGACCACGGGAAGCGGCTCGGCTGTACTCGCCGACGGGGTCGGCGCGGCAGCCGGGGGCGCCGCGCACCCGGCGACGACGGCGAGGGCCGAAAGCGCGAGGACGGCGGCGAGGGCGCGGCGGGGAACGGGGCTCATGAGGTGGCCTCTTCGGCGTCGGCGTCGGCGTGGAGCAGCTCGAGGAAGCTGTCGTGCAGCACCCCGTTCGTCGCGAGCGAGGAGCGCTCCGAGATCGATTCGTCGCCGTCGAACGAGGTGAAGCGTCCGCCGGCCTCCTTCACGATCGGCACCAGGGCGGCCAGGTCGTACTCCTTCACGTCGAACTCCGCGACGAACTCCAGACGCCCTTCGGCGAGCCACATGTAGGGGAGGGCATCTCCGTAACCGCGGTCGCGCCACACGGCACGCGAGAGACGCAGGAGAGCGGGCAGATGCCCTGCAGCATCCCACTGCTCGATGCTCTGGAAGCTGACACTCGCCTTCTCGACGAGGTCGACTCCGGAGACATGGATGCGGCGGTCAGCGCCTCCGGGGGAGTTGGTCCACGCGCCACCCCCCAGCCGGGCCCACCAGCGGCGGCCGAGCGAGGGTTGGCTGACGACGCCGACGGTCGGTACGCCGTCCACGGCGAGCGCGATGAGGGTCGCCCAGACGGGCACCCCCTTGAGGTAGTTCGAGGTGCCGTCGATCGGGTCGATGATCCACCGGCGACTCGCGGTGCCCGAGACGCCGAACTCCTCGCCGAAGACGCCGTCCGCGGGTCTCTCGGCCTCGAGAAGGGCTCGGATCGCCCGTTCGGTGGCGAGATCGGCGGCGGTGACGAAAGAGGCGTCGGCCTTCACCTGCACGTCGAGATCGGCAGTGTCGAAGGATGCCATCGACACCGCATCCGCGGCATCCGCGAGGCGGAGGGCGAAGGCGAGATCGTCGGCGGAGGAAGTGTCGGAGACCGAGGGGGATGGCACGGGTTCAAGGATAGTGCGGCCCCTGGCCTCGATTGGCGAGGGCGCGTCAGGGATGGTAACGTGGACCCTCGGTTCGCCGGGCTCCACCCTGGCGTTCCACGCACCTCTAGCTCAATCGGCAGAGCAACTGACTCTTAATCAGTGGGTTCTCGGTTCAAGTCCGAGGGGGTGCACGGATTAGCCCTGGTAGATCTCGCCATCTACCGGGGCTTTTTCATGCCCGCGGTGCGCGAATCCATGCCTCGCTGCGTCAGTCAACACCGGGATGCAGCATCAGACCATGGAGTGGAGCGAGAACCTGTGGATTCGCCGTGGCGGTTTCCGCGCGGCGCCGCTCACACGGGTGAATCCCTGCGACGATAAGCGGCGGGGAGGGCCGAGGATGCCGAGTCACGCAAGGTTTCGATCCGTCGCGGGAGTCGCGACGGTGACGCTGGTCGTCCTGCTCGCGGGGTGCACGCTGTCACCTGCGGCAGATCCCGGGTTCGAGGAGTTGAGCGAGACGGTCTCGGCGTTGCCGGGGGTCCAAGACGTTTCCGTCGACGGCGCCTTCGACGGGCTTCCTACGAGCAGATCGCTGACGATCTCAGCATCCGTCGACGAAGTCGCCGCGGGCGATCTCGCCGACCTCCTCGATCGCACGCTGGCGGCCGCGTGGTCGTTCGACGTCTATGAGCCGTCGGCCGTGTCGGTGTCGTTCGCAGACGGGGCGCATCCGGTACCCAGCGGTCAGTACCCGCCCGTGCTCGATATGACCGACGCCGTGGCCGAGCTCGGGCTCGACGATGTGTCGGTCGGCAAGACGTTCCTCTCGGTTCCGCAGGAGCAGATGATCGAGCACTACGGGGAGTGGCCGGCCTCCTGACACCGGGCCGCATCACTCCACGGGGGCTCGGCCGGTGAGGCGCACCTCTTCGATGTCGAGCCGGTCCTGCAGCTGCCGCAGCACGATGTCGTCGATGCGCTTCTCGTCGCGCAGTTCGATCATGGTCGCGCGTTTGTGACGCAGGAGGGCGAGGCGCAGCTCGACCATCTGGCGCCGACGCCGCACCGCTGCCGGCTCGGCGTTCTTCGAGGTGTCGCCCGGGGCGTCGGGGCGATCGTCCTTCTCGAACGCTCGGGTCTCCGCATCCAATTCTTCGAGATGCTCCTCGTATTCCGTGCGCAACCGCTCGGTGACCTCCGCGTCGGTGCCCAGGCGGCGGGCGATCTCGGGCAGATCCGCGAGGGCCGCCTTGTAGAAGGTGGTCTCGGCGAACAGCCGCTCTTCACTGACCGAGGTGTCCTTGGGCAGCTTCGCCCAGCGGACGACGGCGGGCAGGGTGAGTCCTTGGCCGACGATGGTCACCACGATCACCCCGGCTGTGACGAAGATGATCAGGGAACGGTCGGGGAAGGGCGTTCCGTCGGTCATCGTCGCCGGAACCGCCAGCGCGGCAGCCAGCGAGACGGCCCCGCGGAAGCCGGCCAGTCCGCTCACGACCCGGGAACGATTGCTCATCCGTCGTCGCCGCTGGGACGGCCGGCGGTCGAGAGCCCGGATCGTGTAGGCCGTGATGAACAGGAAGGCCAGTCGCACCACCACCAGGCAGACGGACACGACCGCGACGAGCGCGAGTCCGAGACCCAGGGATGCGCCGGTGAGGTCTTGAACGACCCCCTGCAGTTGAATGCCCACCAAGACGAAGAGCGAACCGTTCAGCAGGAACGTCGCGAGCGACCAGAACGACTCCGTCTGCTGTCGCGCGGCGGCCTTTCCGACGCGCGGACCGGCCTGACTCATGATCAGTCCTGCCGTGACGACGGCCAGGACGCCGGAGGCGTGGATGAGTTCGGCCAGAAGGAACGCCGTGAACGGGGTCAGCAGGATGGCGACGTTCTCGATCATCGCGTTCTTCAAGCGGGGGCGTGCCCACACCGCTATCGCGGCGACGAGACAGCCGGCGAGGAAGCCGCCGCCGTAGGAGAGCACCAGCGATCCGCCGATGCTCAGAGCACCGACCTGCATCTCCCCGACGGTCGCCGACACCGCGATGCCGTAGAGCACGAGCGCGGAGCCGTCGTTGACGAGGCTCTCGGCCCGAAGGCTCGTGACATCGCTGCGGGGGAGCGAGCGGGTCAGCGCGCCCACCGCGGTCGCGTCGGTGGGCGCGACGGCGGCGCCCAGCACCCAGGCGGGCCCCCAGGGCACGCCGAACAGGTGCGCGATCGAGGCGACGGCCGCCGCTGTCGCGAACACGAGGAGGGTGCTCATCAGCGCGACGCCGCGGAGGTTGCTGCGGATCTCGCGCAGCGACGTGGTGATGCTCTCCCAATAGAGCAGAGCGGGCAGGAACACCAGTAGCACCGCTTCGGGAGGCAGCTGTACCTGAGCGAGCGCCGGCACGAAGCCGAGCAGGGCGCCGCACGCGAGGAGCAGGATCGGTGGGGCGATACGCAACCGCTGGGCGAGCAGCGTGGACACCAGGATCGCGGCCGCCAGGACGACGACGACTTCTAGAGCGAGCATGGTCTCTCCTCGGGAATGCCCCGCGCGTTGGAGGCTGGGGGGACTGTACCGCGATACCGAAAGCCCGGCCCCCGCGATTGCGGGAGCCGGGCTTTCGTGCGATCGGGCGGGATCAGCGCTCGATGACCACGTGCTCGTTCGGGACGAGGGAGGTCATGATCAGACCGGTGACGTCGCGCGGGCCGTTGTTGCCGAGGTTCGCGAGGCGCGCGAGTTCGTCCTCGTCGAGCGTCTGGGTCTGCAGCGGCGGGAGGTCCTTGACGTCCGCCGCGGCGATGCCCAGGCCTTCACCGACGCGCGCGCCGAGCTCGTCGTCGACCATGAGGAAGTGCCACACCATGCGCTGCTGCACCTCGGGCACCGCTTGACCGATGAGGTCGATGAAGTTGGCGACCAGGTCGTCCTTCTCCCATTGCTCCATCAGCTGGTAGCGCTGTCCTGCCTGCGTGTAATCGTTCGTCCGCGGGATGCGCTTGCGCGTCAGACGGCCGGTGATCTCGGGTCCCTGCTCGTCGTGGGTGGGAGCCTGAGCCTCGCGGAGGCCGCCCGTGATCGAGGGCTCGTAGTTGACGTGGGGGTTCTGGCCCTCACCGAGATCGACGCCGTACGACATCTGGCCGCCGCGCTGGTTGGTGGCGACGCGCGCGTTCTTGGCGCTGTTCACCGGCAGCTGCAGGTAGTTCGGGCCGACGCGGTAGCGCTGGGTGTCGGAGTACGAGAACGTGCGCCCGACGAGCATCTTGTCGTCGGAGAAATCCAGGCCGTCCACGAGTACGCCGGTACCGAACGCGATCTGCTCGTTCTGGTTGTGGTGGTCGGAGACGTTGCTCGTCAGCGTCATGGTACCGACGAGCTTCGGCTCGAACACGTTCTCGGGCCAGACCTTGGTGTCGTCGAGCGGGTCGAAGTCGAGCTCGGGGTGCTCGTCGTCGCTCATCAGCTGCACGTAGAGGTCCCACTGCGGGTATTCGCCCGCCTCGATGCTCTCGTACAGGTCCTTCGAGGCGTGGCCGAGGTCGCCCGCCTGGATGTTGGCAGCATCCTTCTCGGTGAGGCTCTTGACTCCGGCACGCGGGATCCAGTGGTACTTGACCAGCTGGGTCTCACCGTCGGCGTTCACCCACTTGTAGGTGTTCACCCCGAAGCCCTGCATGGTGCGGTAGTTGGCGGGGAGGCCGCGCGGGCTGAAGAGGTTCACCAGCATGTGCATCGATTCGGGGGTCTGCGACATGAAGTCGAAGATCCGCGCCGGCTCCTGGCGGAAGGTGATCGGGTCGGGCTTGAGGGAGTGGATGACGTCGGGGAACTTGATCGCGTCGCGGATGAAGAACACCGCGAGGTTGTTGCCCACGAGGTCCCAGTTGCCGTCCTCGGTGTAGAACTTCACCGCGAAGCCACGGGGGTCGCGGGCGGCCTCGGACGAATCGCGCCCGCCGATGACGGTGGAGAAGCGGATCGCGAGGTCGGTCTTCTTGCCGGGGGTGTTGAACAGCTTCGCGCGGGTGTACTTCGCGATGGGCTCGTCACCCCACTGACCGGTCGCCTCGAAGTGGCCGAAGGCGACGGCGCCGCGGGCGTGCACGACGCGCTCGGGGATGCGCTCGCGGTCGAAGTGGCTGATCTTCTCGAGCAGCTGATAGTTCTCGAGGGTGCCGGGGCCACGGGCACCGACGGTGCGGGAGTTCTGGTTGTCGTAGACGGGGTGACCCTGACGGTTGGTCAGGGTGGGGCGCTCTTCTTCGCCCGGGGCGGGAGGCTGGTGGGAGACGTCTGTCATGGGATGTCCCTTTCTCTCGTGTCGGTTTCGGGGGGTATGGGGGATGCTGCGTCGAGGCGCTGGCATTCGGGGCACAGGCCCCAGAAGGTGATCTCGGCCTCGTCGATCACGAAACCGGCCGCGTCGCCCGGCTGCAGGCAGGGGGCGGCGCCGTGGGTGCATTCGACGTCGGTGACCGCCCCGCAGGAGCGGCATACGAGGTGGTGGTGGTTGTCGCCCACGCGCAGTTCGTAGCGCGCGGGGGAACCGGCAGGCTCGACGGCGCGCAACAGCCCGGCGCTGGTGCAGGCGTGCAGTACGTCGTAGACGGCCTGCGTCGACACCGTGAGGCCGCCGCCGCGCACGAGCTCGGCGATGCGCGTCGCTTCGCTGTGGGGAGCGACGCGGATGGCGTCCAGTACCGCGAGACGCGGCGTCGTGACGCGCAGGCCTCGAGCCCGCAGCATCTCCCGCATGTCCGCATCGGCTGAGCCGGACGCGGTTTCGGGGGGAGCCATGGGTACAGCGTCGCCCGTTATCTGGAATGAGTCAAGATAACGGGCGGCGCGTCGTCGTATTCGGTCCGTCGCATCCGAGCTGTCGCTGCGCCCCAGCGCGCTCTCAGCCGGCGTCGCCCACGAGCACGGCGGCGCCCTCTTCGGCGGTGTCCGCCTCGTGACGGTCGATGCGTGCGAGAGCGCGGCGACCGATGAGCAGCGTGAGCGCGGCGAGGAGAACGGATGCTGCAGCACAGAGGTACGGCACTCCGGCGCCGTAGGCGTGCCACAGCAGGGCGGCCAGCGGGGGAGCGGCTGCGCCGCCGAGGAACCGCACGGCCGAGTAGGCGGAGCTGGCGACCGAGCGCGGCAGGTCGGTGGCTTCCATGACCGACTCGGTGAGGATCGTGTTCATGAGGCCCAGCAGCAGGCCGCCGACGATGATGCAGGCGACCAGGGCGGCCGGGGTCGCGACGACCAGCGCCGCCACGATCAGGTCGACGGCCAGAAGCGGGAGCACCACGAGCATCGCGGTGGTGCGTCGGACGGCGCGCAGCAGCAGCGGCGCGACCCAGACGCTCGTCACGGCGAGCGCCACGCCCCATCCGAAGAACGTGAATCCGATGCCCATCGCGCCGAACCCGAGGGGGAAGGGCGAGAACGCGAGCAGCACGAAGAAGCCGATGTTGTAGAACAGCGCCGTGACGGCGAGCACGGCGAGAGCCGGGTGCGTCAGAGCCCGGAAGGGTGCGGAGAGAGCCACGGGGGCGCGCTCGGGCTCCGGCCCCCGCAACAGCACCAGCACGGCGACGAAGGCGAGCGCCATGAGCGCCACCACGCCGAAGAACGGTCCGCGCCAGCTGACCTCGCCGAGCAGGCCGCCCAGGAGCGGGCCGATCGCGATGCCGAGACCGAGCGCTGCCTCGTACAGGATGATCGCGGCACCGCTGCCGCCGCTGGCCGAACCGACGATCGTGGCCAGAGCGGTCGAGATGAAGAGCGCGTTGCCGAGGCCCCACCCGGCGCGGAAGCCGATCACGGCGTCGACGCTGCCGCTCAGTGCGCAGAGCAGCGCGAAGACGACGATCAGGGCGAGTCCGACCAGCAACGTGCGCTTCGCGCCGATGCGACTGGACACCCAGCTCGTGACGAGCATCGCGAGTCCGGTCACGAGGAGGTAGCTCGTGAACAGCAGTTCGGTCTCCACGGGACTGGCCTGCAGCGATTCCGCGATGGCGGGCAGGATCGGATCGACGAGGCCGATTCCCATGAACGCCACCACGCAGGCGAAGGCGACGGCCCACACCTGGGCCGGCTGACGCCAGACGCTGACACCCGAAGCGGCGCTCATCGAGCGACCGCCGTTCCGACCGATGCCACCGTGGTCTTTCGGGCGAGGAGGTCGGCGGTGCGCTGCACGGCCTCCCAGTCCGCTTCGTCGAGGTCGGCGAAGAACGGCAGCAGGGCGTCCTGCAGTTGCGCGAGCCAGTCGTCCAGCGCGCGCTCGCCGGACGCCGTCGCCGACACGACGATCGCGCGCGAGTCGGCAGCATCCGCCGACCTCTCCACCAGCCCGGCGGCATGCATCTGACCGATGAGACGCGTCATGCCGGGTTGGGACACGCGGCTGATCGTGGCGAGTTCGCCCACCCGCAGCGCACCGTGATCGCGCAACAGCTTGAGCGTGCGCCACTGCGCGGCGGGGGTCTCGGTGTCGGCGGTGAGCGCCGCCATCCGGGTCAGGGCGTTGGCGGCGATGATCAGCCGCCCGATGTCTTCTGCGTGGGTCACGCTCTAAGCATAGCCCCGGTATATACCAAGGGTATGCAAAGGAGATCGGATGCTAGGCGCCGGCCTTCGCGCCGAGGGCGGGCGCGGGGGCGTCTTCGACGCGCGGACGGCTGCGGGTGATCAGCAGGGCGATGCCGCCGGCGACGACCCCGCCGAGCGTCGGGGCGAGGAGGGACATCCACAGCTGCCCGAGGGCCTCGCCGCCACCCCACACCGCGGTCGCGATGGAGCGTGCGGGGTTGAACGAGCCGTTCGAGATCGGGATCGCGATGAGCGCCATCAGCGTGAGGGTCAGACCGATCGCCAGGGGGGCGGTGGCGGCGATCCCGCGAGGGCCGGTCACGCTGAGGATGACGCCGACGAAGACAGCGGTCGTGATGACCTCCACGAGGAAGGCGCTGCCGAGCGAGAATCCGCCGGGGGAGAGCGCCCCCCACCCGGTCGACGCGAAACCTCCGTGGCGGGCCGTGTCGAAGAAGCCCGCAGGGCCCCCGGCGGCGATCGCCGCCAGAAGGGACGATGCCGCAAGCCCACCGACGATCTGGGCCACGATGTACGGCGCGACGAGCCGCCACGAGAAGCGACCGGCGACGGCGATACCGATGGTGACCGCGGGGTTGAAATGACCGCCGGAGATCGGACCCCAGGCATAAGCGCCCCCGACGACGGTGAGCCCGAGCGCGAGCGCAACACCCAGGAAGCCGATGTTCAAGCCCCCCGTGCCGTCCTGGAACCCGGCCGCGAAGAGAGCTGCACCGATGACACCGAAGACCAGGGAGAAGGTGCCGAGTGCCTCGGCGCCCAGGCGGGCAGCCATGGTCGTGGAGGAGGGCGCGGTCGATGTGGTGGCGTGCACGGTTGCTCCTGGGGTGAGGACGACGGGAACGCACCGAGTGCGATGGTGACGACGCTAACCGCGCGCTCGCCGCGACGCCTTCGACAACCGTCGCGAGCTGCTCGACATCCGTCGATGGGCCGCGGCGCTCGCGGTCGTTAGCGTTCGAGGTGCCAGGGAGAGGATGAAACGCATGGCGCAGCGGCTGGAAATCGGAATCATCGGGGGATCGATCGGTGGACTGTTCGCTGCCGTTCTGCTGACCCAGGCGGGGCACTCCGTGACGGTGCTCGAGCGCTCTCGAACCGGGCTCGGGCGTCGCGGCGCCGGCCTCGTCGCGCAGCAGGAGCTGTTCGACATCCTGGATCGCACCGGTCTGCGCGCCGCCGCGAGCGAGGGGGTCGTCGCCCGCGAGCGGATCACGCTCAACCGCCGCGGCGACGTGGTGTTCCGCGACCCGACCCCGCAAACGCAACTGTCGTGGGACACGCTGTACGAGGCGTTCCGGTCGCAGATCCCGGGCGACCGCTACCTGCTCGACCACGCGGCGCTGGGTGTCTCAGCCACGGACGCCGACCGCGCGGCCGTGCAGCTGCACACCGGACGCACGCTCGAGTTCGACGCGATCATCGGCGCCGACGGCCTGGGCTCCGTCACGCGATCCGCGGTCGCTCCCCGCCAGCACTCGAACACCTATGTCGGCTACGTGACCTGGCGCGGACTCGTCCCCGAGAAAGACCTGCCACCGCTGGCCGCGCGCGTGCTGCTCGATCGGTTCGCCTTCTTCACCGCGCCGCACGCGCACATGCTCGGCTACCTGGTGCCCGGCGCCGGGGGAGAGATCGAGCGGGGACTCCGACGATACAACTGGGTCTGGTACCGCTCGCTGACCCCGGATGGCCTGGAGTCGATCATGACGAAGGCCCGCCGACCGCCGGGCGGCGTGTCGCTCGCCCCCGGAGACCTGCCCACCGCCGAACGCGCCGATCTGGTCGCGGCGGCCGAGGCGGAACTGCCGCCGGCGTTCGCCGAGGCCGTCGCCGCGGAGCCCGACCCGTTCTTGCAGGCCATCTTCGACTACGTGCCCCCGCGGATGGTCCGCGGCCGCGTCGCCCTGCTCGGCGACGCCGCGGCCGTGGTGCGCCCGCACACGGCGATGGGCGCCGCGAAAGCAGCGGGGGATGCGATGACGCTCGCCGACCTGCTCGATGCGCTCCCGGTCGACGAGGCGCTGGCCCGGTACGACCAGACCCGGCTGCCGGTCGCCCGTGCGATCGCCGCCTACGGCAGGCAGCTGGGGGAATCCCTGCCGCTCTGACCTGGGCGTGAAGCGATCAGCGCGAGACGCGCTGCTTCAACAAGCGCTTCTGCTCGCCGCGCGACAGCGGGGAGTCGCCGGCGATCGTCTTGCCGCGGGACGCCCGCCGGGTGTCGACGACCGAGCCGATCGCCAGTGCCAGCGTGATGCCCCAGCTCGCCCAGGCCAGCGCCTGACGCCAGCTGAACGGCTCATTGCTGCGCAGGCTGCGGATGAGGGTGAGGCCACTCGTGATGGCACTGATCAGACCGGTGCCGAAGAGGTACTTGCGCATGGATCACACGTTACCTGCGCGGGCAGGGTAGCGAACCCCGGCTTGACATGCACCGCCCCGGACACCGCGGACGCCCGCTGTTAGCCTGAGAAAACCCCCACCGAGGAGCCCCTGTGTCTAAAGCTGATTTCGTCGTCGTGGCGAACCGCCTCCCCGTCGACCGGGCGGGGGACTCCGACGAGTGGAGACGCTCCCCGGGTGGTCTCGTGACTGCTCTCGAGCCGGTCATGCGCAAGGCCGAGGGGGCCTGGGTGGGGTGGCCGGGTCAGCCCGATGTGCAGCTGGACCCGTTCGATTTCGAGGGCACGCACCTCGTCCCCGTCATGCTCACCGCCGACGACGTGGAGAACTACTACGAGGGCTTCGCCAACGACACCATCTGGCCGCTCTATCACGACGTCATCGCCGCCCCGCGGTACCGCCGCGTGTGGTGGGACTCGTACGTCAAGGTGAACCGACGCTTCGCCGAGGCCGCGGCCGGCGCTGCCGCCGAGAACGCGATCGTCTGGGTGCAGGACTACCAGCTGCAGCTCGTGCCGAAGATGCTGCGTGACGCGCGGCCCGATCTGACCATCGGGTATTTCCACCACATCCCCTTCCCCGCTTACGGGCTGTACTCGCAGCTCCCGTGGCGCAAGCAGGTGCTCGAGGGGCTTCTGGGTGCGGATGTGATCGGCTTCCAGCGTGTCGCGGATGCGGGCAACTTCGCCCGCGCGGTGCGCCGACAGCTGCGCTACGAGACCAAAGCATCCGGCATCTCCGTCCCCACCGCCGACGGCACCACCCGCACCGCGCTCGCGAAGGCCTTCCCGATCTCGATCGACGCGGAGTCGTACATCGAACTCGCTCAGCGCCCCGACATCCAGGCCCGGGCCGTGGAGATCCGCGAGAGCCTCGGCAACCCCAAGACGATCCTCCTCGGGGTGGACCGTCTGGATTACACGAAGGGCATCCGCCACCGCATCAAGGCGTTCCAAGAGCTGCTCGAGGACGGTCGCCTCTCGGTGGACGACGCGACGCTCGTGCAGGTCGCCAGCCCCAGTCGCGAGCGGGTCGCCACCTACATGAAGCTCCGCGATGAGATCGAACTGGCGGTCGGGCGGGTCAACGGCGACTACGACACGATGGGTCACACGGCCGTGCGGTATCTGCACCAGGCCTACCCGCGGGAGGAGATGGTCGCCCTGTTCCTCGCCGCCGACGTGATGCTCGTCACCGCCCTTCGCGACGGGATGAACCTCGTCGCGAAGGAGTACGTCGCGGCCCGCGTCGACAACCGCGGCGCTCTCGTGCTCAGCGAGTTCGCCGGCGCGGCCGATGAACTCGGCAGCGCGATCCTCATCAACCCGCACGACATCGACGGACTGAAGGATGCGATCATGCGCGCGGTCGAGATGCCCCCCGCCGAGCAAGGGCGACGGATGCGTGCCCTCCGGCGACGGGTGCGCGAGCACGACGTCGAGGACTGGTCGCGGGACTTCCTCGACGCGCTCGCGGTCTTCCACGAACGCGGTGCGGCGGTGACCGCATGAGCACCCTCGATGATGCGCTGGTCGAGCTCGCAGCGACCCCCGTGCTGCTGGTCGCCCTCGACTTCGACGGAACGGTCTCGCCCCACGACGACGACCCCATGAAGGCGCGGATGCTGTCGACGGCCCGCGCCGCGATCGACGCCCTCGCGGCGCTCCCGGCCACGACGGTCGCCCTCGTGTCGGGGCGCAGCCTCGGCGATCTGCGAATCATCGCCGAGCACGACGACGATTCGCTGCTGCTGCTCGCCGGCTCTCACGGCGCGGAGTTCTGGCGGCCGGGGGAGGGCGTCATCGAGCCGGCCGACGAGTCGGCGGACGACGCCCTGCGCGACCGCCTGTTCGGGGAGGCTCAGTCCGCCGTCGCGGGATACCCGGGCGTCTGGATCGAGCCCAAGACGTTCGGATTCGCCGTACACACGCGCCTGGTGAAAGACGTCGACGCCGCCGCCGCGGCGAACGCCGCCGTCGACGCGATCATGGCGTCCGAGGCGCCGGACTGGCGCCGCCGGATCGGACAGAACATCGTCGAGTTCGCGTTCCGACACGAGGGCAAGGACACCGCCGTCGCTCGGCTCCGCGAGCAGACGGGCGCCACCGCCGTGCTCTTCGCCGGCGACGACGTGACCGACGAAGACGCGTTGCGCTCCCTGCTCCCCGGTGATCTCGGCGTGCACATCGGCACCAACGAGACCGCGGCGACCGTGTCGCTGCCCGACATCCCGGCGTTCGCCGAAGCGCTCGGCGAGCTGGCGCGGCTGCGAGCGTCGCGCCCGGAATAGACTTCGAGCATGTCCCGACCCGCCAACTCCACCGAGACCTCAGCGCCCGACATCAAACCTCGCAGCCGCGTCGTCACTGACGGCATCGAGGCCACCACGTCGCGCGGCATGCTCCGCGCCGTGGGGATGGGTGACGCCGATTGGGATAAGCCGCAGATCGGCATCGCGTCGAGCTGGAACGAGATCACGCCCTGCAACCTGAGCCTCGACCGCTTGGCGCAGGGGGCGAAAGAGGGTGTGCACGGCGGCGGGGGATACCCGCTGCAGTTCGGCACCATCTCCGTGTCCGACGGCATCTCGATGGGCCACGAGGGCATGCACTTCTCGCTCGTGTCGCGCGAGGTCATCGCCGACTCCGTCGAAACGGTCATGATGGCCGAACGCCTCGACGGCTCGGTGCTGCTCGCCGGATGCGACAAATCCATCCCGGGGATGCTGATGGCCAGCGCCCGCCTCGACCTGTCGAGCGTGTTCCTCTACGCCGGATCGATCGCACCCGGGTGGGTCAAGCTCAGCGACGGCACCGAGAAGGACGTCACGATCATCGACTCCTTCGAGGCCGTCGGTGCGTGCCTCGCGGGCAAGATGAGCGAGGCCGACCTCAAGCGGATCGAATGCGCCATCGCCCCCGGCGAAGGTGCCTGCGGCGGCATGTACACGGCCAACACGATGGCATCCGTCGCTGAGGCCCTGGGCCTGAGCCTCCCCGGCTCCGCCGCACCGCCCGCCGCCGACCGCCGCCGCGACTACTTCGCGCACCGGTCGGGCGAGGCCGTGGTGAACCTGCTGCGCCTGGGCATCACGACCCGCGACATCCTCACGAAAGAGGCGTTCGAGAACGCGATCGCCCTGGCCATGGCGCTGGGCGGTTCGACCAACGTCGTCCTCCACCTCCTCGCCATCGCGAACGAAGCGGAGGTCGAGCTGTCGCTGCACGACTTCAACCGCATCGGCGACAAGGTGCCGCACGTCGCCGACATGAAGCCGTTCGGCAAGTACGTCATGAACGACGTCGACCGGCACGGCGGCATCCCCGTGATCATGAAGGCGATGCTCGACGAGGGACTGCTGCACGGCGACGCCCTCACGGTGACCGGTAAGACGCTCGCCGAGAACCTGCGCGAACTCGACCCCGAGCCCATCGACGGCACGGTTATCCACACCTTCGACAACCCGATCCACGCGAGCGGTGGGATCACGATCCTGCACGGCTCGATCGCCCCCGAGGGCGCGGTCGTCAAGTCGGCCGGCTTCGACGCCGACACCTTCGAGGGTCCGGCCCGGGTGTTCGAGCGCGAGCGCGCCGCCATGGACGCGCTCGAGGCCGGAGACATCAACGCCGGCGACGTCGTGGTGATCCGCTACGAGGGTCCGAAGGGTGGTCCAGGCATGCGCGAGATGCTCGCGATCACCGCCGCCATCAAGGGGGCGGGCCTCGGCAAGGATGTACTACTGTTGACCGACGGACGATTCTCAGGCGGCACAACCGGCCTGTGCATCGGCCACATAGCACCCGAAGCGGTGGACGCAGGTCCTATCGCCTTCGTGCGCGATGGTGATCTGATACGGGTCGATATCGCGGCTCGCACTCTCGACCTACTCGTCGACGACGCAGAGCTCACCTCCCGCCGTTCCGGCTGGGAGCCGCTTCCCCCGCGCTATACCCGTGGCGTCCTGGCCAAATACTCCAAGCTCGTGCAGTCCGCCGCTCGCGGCGCTGTCACCGGCTGATCGGCCCCGCATTTCCACCCTCCTCTGAGGAGCAGCACCATGTCCATCGACATCGCCCCCGCCGTCCCCCGGCCTCCCGCTCGCGCTGCCGCAGCGCCCATCCTGACGGGCGCTCAAGCGGTCGTCCGCTCGCTCGAACTGCTCGGTGTCACCGACGTCTTTGGTCTGCCCGGCGGCGCGATCCTGCCCGTCTACGACCCCCTCATGGACACCTCCGAGATCCGTCACATCCTGGTGCGCCACGAACAGGGAGCCGGTCACGCCGCCGAAGGGTACGCGTCAGCATCCGGTCGCACCGGTGTCGCGATCGCGACGTCCGGACCCGGGGCGACCAACCTCGTCACGGCCATCGCCGACGCCTACATGGACTCGGTGCCGATCGTCTGCATCACCGGCCAGGTGTTCTCCACCCTGATGGGGACCGACGCGTTCCAAGAGGCCGACATCGTGGGCATCACGATGCCCATCACCAAGCACTCCATCCTCGTCAAGGACGCCGCCGACATCCCCGGTGCGATCGCCTCGGCGTTCGAGATCGCGGGCACCGGTCGGCCGGGTCCCGTGCTCGTGGACATCACCAAGGACGCCCAGCAGGCCGAGGCGCCGTTCATCTGGCCGCCCAAGATCGACCTCCCCGGCTACCGGCCGGTGACCAAGGCGCACGGCAAGCAGATCCAGGCCGCCGCTCAGCTTCTCGCGACCGCCAAGAAGCCGGTGCTGTACGTCGGCGGCGGCGTCATCCGCGCCCGTGCCGCCCAGGAACTCCTGGCTCTGGCCGAAGCCACCGGCGCCCCGGTGGTCACGACCCTGATGGCCCGCGGCGCGTTCCCGGATTCGCACCCGCAGCAGCTCGGCATGCCGGGCATGCACGGCACGGTGCCCGCCGTGCTCGCGCTGCAGGAGTCCGACCTGCTCGTCTCCCTCGGCGCTCGCTTCGACGACCGCGTCACGGGGAAGGCGGCGCTGTTCGCCCCCACCGCCAAGGTCGTGCACGTCGACATCGATCCTGCCGAGATCTCCAAGATCCGCACCGCCGACGTGCCGATCGTGGGCGATCTCAAGGACGTGCTCGTCGACCTCGAGTCGGCCTTCCGCGCCGCCATCGGCTCGGGCAAGCCCGACACCGAGGAGTGGTGGTCCTACCTCGACGGCCTGCGTGCGGAGTTCCCGCTCGGCTACTCCCAGCCGACCGACGGCCTGCTCGCTCCGCAGTACGTGATCCAGCGGATCGGCGAGCTGACCGGACCCGAGGGGATCTTCGCCTCCGGTGTCGGTCAGCACCAGATGTGGTCGGCGCAGTTCATCAAGTACGAGCGCCCCAACTCGTGGCTCAACTCGGGCGGTGCAGGCACGATGGGCTACTCGGTGCCCGCCGCCATGGGCGCGAAGGTGGCCGAGCCCGATCGCGTCGTGTGGGCCATCGACGGTGACGGATGCTTCCAGATGACCAACCAGGAACTCGCGACCTGCTCGATCAACAACATCCCGATCAAGGTCGCGATCATCAACAATTCGTCCCTGGGCATGGTGCGGCAGTGGCAGACGCTGTTCTACAACGGCCGCCACTCCAACACCGACCTCAACACCGGGCACGGCACCGCCCGCATCCCGGACTTCGTCAAGCTCGCGGAGGCGTACGGCTGCCTGGCGATCCGGGTCGAGCGCGAGGACGAGGTGGACGCCGCGATCAAGCTGGCGCTCGAGACCAACGATCGCCCCGTGGTGATCGACTTCGTGGTGAGCGCCGACGCGATGGTGTGGCCGATGGTGCCGCAGGGCGTCAGCAACAGCTACGTGCAGTACGCCCGCGATCACGCTCCCGCCTTCTCCGAGGATGACTGAGGCCGCCATGTCGATTCACGTACTGAGCCTCCTCGTCGAGGACAAACCGGGTCTGCTGACCCGCGTCGCCGGTCTGTTCGCCCGTCGCGGCTTCAACATCGAATCCCTCGCCGTGGGGGTGACCGAGGTGCCGGGGCTCTCGCGCATCACGGTCGTCGTCGATGTCGAAGGGCTTCCGCTCGAGCAGGTGACCAAGCAGCTGAACAAGCTGATCAACGTCATCAAGATCGTCGAGCTCGATCCGTCCGCCTCCGTGCAGCGCGAGCACATGCTCGTCAAGGTCAAGGCCGATAATGCGAATCGATCGAACGTGCTGGAGGTCGTCAACCTCTTCCGCGCCTCGGTCGTCGACTACGCCCCCGATGCCGTCGTCGCGGAGATCACCGGCGACCACGGCAAGGTGGAGGCGTTCTTGCGCGCGCTCGAGCCGTTCGGCATCAAGGAGCAGGCGCAGTCCGGCCTGCTCGCCATCGGCCGCGGCGGCAAGAGCATCACCGAGCGCGTCCTGCGCGGCTGACTTCCCCACCCCGCTTCGTCTCGCTGGCGCTCGCTCAGCGACCGATTCCTCAAACAAGGAGAAACACCCAAAATGGCAGAGATCTTCTACGACGACGACGCCGACCTGTCGCTCATCCAGGGCAAGAAGGTCGCGATCGTCGGCTACGGCTCGCAGGGCCACGCCCACGCGCAGAACCTGCGCGACTCCGGTGTCGAGGTCGTCATCGCCCTCAAGGACGGCTCGAAGTCCGCTGCGAAGGCGCAGGAGGACGGGTTCGAGGTCAAGTCGGTCGCCGACGCCACTGAGTGGGCCGACCTGATCATGATCCTGGCTCCCGACCAGCACCAGCGCTCGATCTTCACCGAGTCGATCAAGGACAAGCTGACCCCCGGCAAGACGCTGGCCTTCGCCCACGGCTTCAACATCCGCTTCGGCTACATCGACGCCCCCGAGGGCGTCGACGTGATCCTCGTCGCCCCGAAGGCCCCCGGCCACACGGTGCGCCGCGAGTTCGTCGCCGGCCGCGGCATCCCCGACATCATCGCCGTCGAGCGCGACGCGTCCGGCCAGGCCTGGGACGTCGCGAAGGCGTACGCCAAGGCCATCGGCGGAACGCGCGCCGGTGTCATCAAGACGACCTTCACGGAAGAGACCGAGACCGACCTCTTCGGCGAGCAGGCGGTGCTCTGCGGCGGTGTGTCGCAGATGGTGCAGTACGGCTTCGAGACGCTGACCGAGGCCGGCTACCAGCCCGAGATCGCCTACTTCGAGGTGCTCCACGAGCTGAAGCTCATCGTCGACCTCATGTGGGAGGGCGGCATCGCCAAGCAGCGCTGGTCGATCTCCGACACGGCCGAGTACGGCGACTACGTCTCGGGCCCGCGGGTCATCGACCCCCACGTCAAGGAGAACATGCAGGCGGTGCTCGCCGACATCCAGTCGGGCGCGTTCGCGCAGCGCTTCATCGACGACCAGGACGCCGGCGCCCCCGAGTTCCTCGCCCTCCGTGAGAAGGCCGCCGGTCACCCGATCGAGGCCACCGGCAAGGAACTGCGCTCGCTCTTCGCCTGGAAGCAGTCCGACAGCGACTACGTCGAGGGCTCGGCCGCGCGCTGACGCCCAGCCCCGGCCGCACGGCGGCCGGGCGAACGAAGCCCCGGCCGCTCGACGGCCGGGGCTTCGTCCGTTCACGGCCCCCCGGCAGCGCCGCTACAGTGGCCGCATGCCGGCCGATTCCGATATCCCGCTCTCCCTCGGCCTCGACGCGTGGCTCGTCCGCCTGTCCGAGGCGCACGGCGCCCCGGGGGGAGGCTCGGCCGCGGGAGTGATGCTCGGTCTCTCGGCCGCGCTGCTGCACATGGTCAGCGCCTACACGCCGGAGAACGCCGAAGCCCAGGCGAGCGGAGAGCGGCTCGCCGCGCTGCGGGAGCGCTCGCTCGAAGCCGGGCGCGCCGACGGGATCGCCTCCGTCGCACTGGGGGAGGCGCTCGCGTCCCACGGTCCGGAGCGCGGCGGCCGTGTCCGGGCGCGCGCTATCGCGGGTGCCCGCTCGTCCGCCCGGCTGGGCGCGATCGGCATCGCCCTCTCCCACGAGCTGACCGTCATCGCCGCCGTGGGCAACCTGCACGTCGTGGCCGATACGGGTATCGCGGCCGAGGCGCTGCGCGCAGCGCTGGGTGCGGCCCTGATCAACCTGCGCTCGAACCTCGCCCTCGCGCGGAAGCACTCCTCGTTCCACGACGCGTCCGACGACATCGACGAGCTCACGGTCGAAGCCGACCGCCTCCAGGCATCCCGGAGTTCCGTCGAACAGCTCTTGGCGACGCTCCCGTTGGAGTGAGGGGTGCCCCGCGACGTACACTCGCTCTCGTGATGACCGGGCGAGACGACGACGCCCTGAGCTGGGACGGCGACGACGATCCGACGCTCGATGTCGGCGTGGACGCGGCCCCGCGTGGGCGAGCTGCTCGCGGACAGCGGGCCGCCGACTCGGAGCCGATCGTCGCGGACGAGCCGGAGCCGGCCGCGCCGGCCGTGGTCGGGGAGGACGCCGGCGACGACGACGAACCTGCGGGTCTCGGCAACGTCGCGCTCGTCCTGTTGGGCCTGATCGCCGGCGCCTACCTCTTCTTCGCGATCGGATGGTTCATCGCTGGGCTCCGGTTGCAGGCGGTGGGCGGCCTGCCGGTCTCGACCGTCATGCTCACCAGTGCGACCATCGCCGCCACCGCGGCACCGGTCGTGTGGTTCGTCACGACCCTCGCTCTGACACGACGGTCGACCACCTGGGTGCGTTTCGTCTGGCTGATCGCCGGCATCGTGCTGCTCGTGCCGTGGCCGTTCCTGTTCACGGGGGCGCTGGTATGACGTCGGATGCTGTGCCCACCCGGCGGCCCCTGCCTGTCTGGGTCACGGTCACGATCGCCGGGGGAATGGGACTGTTCTACGCGTTCATCGTGTGGAACGCCGTCGATCTCCTGGTGCGTCAAGCCACGGGCCCCCTGGGGCTCAACACCTACGGGTGGTTCGTACACCTCGCCGCCGTCGTCTTCCCGCTGCTCGCGTTCGGTGCCGCATTCGCTGTCGGACACCGGCGCAGGCCGGGGGAGTTCGCGCTGGTGATGCTCACCGGACTCGCCCTGTCGGCGGTCTTCTGGGTGAACATCGTCGCCTACGGCGTCGTCTCCTTCTCCCTCTACGGGGGCTGAGCGGCGGGTCGCTCGGTCCGTCGCGGCATCGGGCGTCACACGATCGAGGAGCCGCGCGACGCCGCGATAAGCTGGCGATGCCCGCGCCCGGTCGACGTTCCGCACCGACCAGGGCACCGCAGCATCCCCTGCCCCGCGTCTTGCCGAAGGATCTCTCTGTGACGAAACCCGTCGTCCTCATCGCCGAAGAACTCTCCCCCGCCACGATCGATGCGCTCGGGCCCGACTTCGAGGTGAGGCACGTCGACGGGTCCGATCGCGCGGCGCTGCTCGCGGCGATCCCCGAGGCGAATGCGATCCTCGTCCGTTCGGCGACGAAGGTCGACGCCGAGGCGATCGCTGCCGCTCCCGCGCTGAAGGTCGTCGCGCGTGCCGGTGTCGGCCTCGACAACGTCGACATCAAGGCCGCGACCACGGCGGGCGTCATGGTCGTGAACGCGCCGACGTCGAACATCATCTCCGCGGCCGAACTCACCGTCGGTCACATCCTGAGCCTCGCCCGCCGCATTCCGGCCGCGCACGCCTCGCTGTCGAGCGGGGCGTGGAAGCGCAGCTCGTTCACCGGCACCGAGCTGTTCGAGAAGACGGTCGGCATCATCGGACTCGGGCGCATCGGCGCCCTGATCGCCGCTCGCCTGCAGGGCTTCGACATGCGCGTCGTCGCCTACGACCCCTATGTCACGAGCGCACGCGCGCAGCAGCTGGGCGTGCACCTCGTGACCCTCGACGAGCTGCTGGAACAGAGCGACTTCGTCACCATCCACATGCCGAAGACGCCCGAGACCACGGGCATGATCGGCACCGCCCAGCTCGCACGCATGAAGCCCACCGCGTTCGTGGTCAACGTCGCCCGCGGCGGTCTGATCGACGAGGACGCCCTCTACACCGCGCTCACGACGGGCGAGATCGCGGGAGCCGGTCTCGATGTCTTCACGAGCGAGCCGCCCGCCGAGGGCAGCACCGCGCAGCGTCTGCTGGATCTTCCTACCGTGATCGTCACCCCGCACCTGGGCGCCAGCACGGAGGAGGCGCAGGAGAAGGCGGGCGTCTCGGTCGCCCGCTCCGTGCGCCTCGCCCTCGGTGGCGAGCTCGTGCCCGACGCGGTCAACGTGGCGGGAGGGGTCATCGACCCCTACGTCCGCCCTGGCATCCCGCTCGTCGAGAAGCTGGGTCAGATCTTCGCCGCGATCGCGCACAGCCCGCTGACCAGCCTCGACGTCGAGGTGCACGGCGAGCTGAGCGAGTACGACGTGAGCGTGCTGAAGCTGGCCGCGCTCAAGGGCGTGTTCACCAACATCGTCAGCGAGACGGTGTCGTACGTCAACGCGCCGCTGCTGGCCGAGCAGCGCGGCGTCGACGTGCGCCTGCTCGTCGACGACGTGAGCGACGAGTATCGCAACGTCATCACCCTGAACGGCGCCCTGGCCGACGGTTCGCAGCTGTCGGTGTCAGGCACCCTCACCGGCACCAAGCAGATCGAGAAGCTCGTCGAGATCAACGGCTACGCGGTCGAGATCCCCATCGAGCAGCACCACCTCGTGATGCTGTACACCGACCGTCCGGGCATCGTCGCGGTCTACGGCAAGCGGTTCGGCGAGGCCGGGATCAACATCGCGGGCATGCAGATCGCCCGCCGCGAAGCGGGTGGCCAAGCGCTGTCGGTACTCACGGTCGACTCCCCGGCGTCGGAGGAGCTCGTCGAGCAGATCCGCGCCGAGATCGACGCGAGCCTCTTCCGCCAGATCGAGATCACCGAGGCCTGACCCGGTTCCCCCGCGAATTCGCGGGGGAAGGGGAGGGGCGCTGCGTCGGGGCTCAGGCCGGGCCCCGACGGGTGGCGGATGCTTCGACCAGCCGGATGAGGGCTTCGAGCGCGTCGGCATCGAGGTGCGGGGCCGGAACCGAGCCGGTGAGGGCGTTGTTGAAGTAGAGACCGTCGCTCACGAGCATGATCAGCTGCAGCGCGGTCTCGTCGCGCGCCTGGGGCCGCAGCGCCTCTTCCCACAGCACCCGCACCCGCCGGAGCGCCTCCGCGGCAGCGACGTTGCCGTTCTGGGCGAGGCGCGACACGGCCACGATCGACTGATCCAGCACCGAACCGGTGTGGATCGAGGTGCGCATGAACGCGGCCACCGGGCCGTCGGGGGAGCGTTTGATCTCCTCGATGTCCTCGAGCGCCAGCAGCTCCATCCGTTCGATGAGGCCGGCCTCGAGGGCGTCCTTCGAACCGAAGTGGTACAGCAGCCCACCCTTCGATACGCCCGCGACGCGTGCGGTGGCGTCCATGGTCGCAGCGCGTTCGCCGTCGTCCACGAGGATGTGGGCGAAGGCGTCGAGAACGCTCTCGCGGGCACGGGGTGGGCGGCTCATGATTCCGATCGTATCCAGGCAGGGGTCGACTTCCTCTGATACTATACCGGCTAGACGGTTAAGAAACGGAAATGCAACACCCATGCTGACAATGACCCAACCCACCTCGACAGTCACCACCCCGCGCGTCTCGTGGCGCGGCTGGCTCGCCCTCGCGGTGCTGATGCTGCCCGTGATCCTGGTCTCCGTCGACAACACGGTGCTGAGCTTCGCGCTGCCCGCGATCTCGTCCGATCTCGCGCCGACCAGCATCGAGCAGCTGTGGATCGTCGACTCCTATGCGCTCGTGCTCGCCGCCCTGCTGGTCACGATGGGCACCCTCGGCGATCGCTTCGGTCGCCGACGGATGCTGCTCATCGGGGCGACCGGCTTCGGAATCGTCTCCGTGCTCGCGGCCTTCGCCCCCACCGCTGTGCTGCTCATCGCAGCACGCGCGGGCATGGGCGTCTTCGGCGCCATGCTCATGCCGTCCACGCTGTCGCTGTTGCGCACGATCTTCGCCAACCGCGATCAGCGCCGCATCGCGATCGCGATCTGGGCCGCCGGGTTCTCCGCGGGTTCAGCCCTCGGGCCCATCGTCGGCGGTTTCCTGCTCGAACACTTCGCGTGGGGCTCGGTCTTCCTGCTCTCGGTCCCGGTACTCATCCCGCTGCTGGTACTCGCGCCCATCCTCGTTCCCGAGAGCCGTGACCCGCACCCCGGTCGCTTCGACGTCCTCAGCATCCTGCTCTCCCTCGGCACCATGATCCCGATCGTCTACGGCATCAAGGAACTCGCCGTGGAGGGTGTCGTTCCCACGATCCCGGTGCTCTTCGCCGTCGGCGTCGGCTTCGGCTGGCTCTTCGTGCGTCGTCAGCGTCGGCTGCCGACCCCCATGCTCGACATGACGCTGTTCCGCCGCGGCACCTTCAGTGGTGCGATCGTGGTGAACCTGCTCAGCGTGGTCGGGCTGGTGGGCTTCCTCTACTTCGTCGCACAGCACCTGCAGCTCATCGTCGGGCTGAGTCCGATGGAGGCGGGCTTCGCGCTCGTACCCGGGCTCTTGGCCATGATCGCGTCGGGCCTGCTGATCGTGCCGGTCGCGAAGCGCTACCCGCCGCGCATCATCGTGCCCGTCGCGATGGCGTTCTCCGTGCTGGGCTACGCCCTCGTCGCGGTCTCGACGAGCGACCTCGGCCTGCTCATCGTCGCGTTCGCCGCCCTGGGCCTCGGGATCGGAGCGGCCGAGACCGTCAGCAACGAGCTCATCCTCGCCAGCGCCCCCGCCGAGAAGGCGGGCGCGGCGAGCGCCGTGTCCGAGACCGCCTACGAGCTCGGCGCCGTGCTCGGCACGGCGATCCTCGGCGGAATCCTTACGGCCGCTTATCGGGCGCAGCTGGTGATCCCCGCCGGTGTCCCCGAGGGGGCGGCGGATGCTTCTCGCGAGACCCTCGCCGGGGCGATGGCCGCGGCGGACGGGCTCGACCCCGCGCTGGCGTCCGCTCTGCGCGACGCCGCGGCCCACGCCTTCGACTCGGGCGTCGCCCTGACGGCCATGATCGGTGCGGCGCTGATCGTCGTGGCCGCCGTGGTCGCGGCCACTACGCTGAAGGGGTCCAAAGCCGTCCCGTCCTCCCGACGCCCTGCGTGAGGGGTACGGCTCGCCCCGGAGGAGCACCATGTCGCGTGTCGTCAAGCTGGCTGTCATACCCGGGGACGGCATCGGCCCCGAAGTGATCGCCGAAGCCGAGAAGGTGCTCGCGGTCGCAACCTCGGCGAGCGACGTCACCTTCGACAGCACGCGCTTCGCCCTCGGCGCCGGACGCTACCTCGAGACCGGCGACACGCTGACCGACGATGATCTCGCCGCGATCACGGCGAACGACGTCATCCTGCTCGGCGCGGTCGGAGGGGAGCCGGGCGACCCGCGGCTGAAGGACGCGAACATCGAACGCGGACTGCTGCTGCGCCTGCGTTTCGCGCTTGATCACTACGTAAACCTCCGTCCGTCGAAGCTCTACCCCGGCGCGCCGAGCCCGCTGGCGGACCCGGGAGACGTCGACTTCGTCGTCGTGCGCGAAGGCACCGAGGGCCCGTACGTCGGCAACGGCGGGGCGATCCGCGTCGGCACACCGCACGAGATCGCCAATGAGACCTCGGTCAACACTGCGTTCGGGGCCGAGCGTGTCGCCCGCTTCGCGTTCGACCTCGCCGAGAAGCGTCGGAAGAAGGTGACGCTCGTGCACAAGACCAACGTGCTCGTGCATTCCGGGGGGCTCTGGAAGAGGGTCGTCGACGCCGTGGCCGCCGAGCATCCCGGCGTCGCCGTAGACTACCTGCACGTCGACGCGGCAACGATCTTCCTGGTCACGAACCCGGGCCGCTTCGACGTGATCGTCACCGACAACCTCTTCGGCGACATCCTGACCGACTTGGCCGGCGCCGTCACCGGTGGCATCGGCCTCGCAGCCTCGGGCAACATCAATCCCGACGGCGCATTCCCCTCGATGTTCGAGCCCGTGCACGGATCGGCGCCCGACATCGCGGGACAGCAGAAGGCCGATCCCACGGCAGCGATCCTCTCCGTCGCGCTCCTGCTCGATCATCTCGGGCTGCACGACGAATCACACCGCGTCACACGCGCGACCGAGGACGACATTGCCGCCCGTGACGGCTCTCCCCGCACCACCACCGAGATCGGCGACGCGATCGCCGCCCGCCTCCAGGCGTAACCTGGGCAAGCGGGCGTCGCCCGCACAGCGCCGCCGCGGTGGCCCGGCACGAAAGACGAGACATGACACTCATCGACACCGACCCCGACACCGGACTCGACCCGCTCGAGTTCACCGTCAACCGCAACCTCGCCGCCAAGAGCCCGGCCGATCGCGATGCGATCCTGGCCAACCCCGGCTTCGGCGCCGCCTTCACCGATCACATGGTGGACATCTGCTGGTCGGTCGGCGGCGGGTGGCACCGGCCGCGGGTTTCGCCCTACGGCCCGATCGCGCTCGACCCGGCCGCCGCCGTGCTGCACTACGGCCAAGAGGTCTTCGAGGGGATCAAGGCCTACCGGCACAAGGACGGCTCGATCCACACCTTCCGTCCCGACCAGAACGCCCGGCGTCTGCAGCGCAGCGCCCGTCGACTGGCGCTGCCCGAGCTTCCCGCGCCCTACTTCATACAGTCTCTGCGCGAGATCATCAAGGTCGACGCCGCGTGGGTGCCGTCCGGTGATGACCAGAGCCTGTACCTGCGGCCGTTCATGTTCGCGAAAGAGGCGTTCCTCGGCGTGCGGCCCGCGCACAAGGTCAACTACTACGTCATCGCGAGTCCTGCCGGCGCCTACTTCAAGGGCGGCGTGAAGCCTGTGTCCATCTGGCTGAGCGAGGACTACGCCCGCGCGGGCAAGGGCGGCACCGGTGCGGCCAAGACCGGCGGCAACTACGCCGCCAGCCTGCTGCCGCAGTCGGAGGCCTACGAGCACGAGTGCGACCAGGTCGTGTTCCTCGACGAGCACCGCAACGTGGAAGAACTCGGCGGCATGAACATCGTCTTCGTCTACAAGGACGGCACGATCGTCACCCCGCAGTCCGAGTCCATCCTCGAAGGCATCACGCGCGACTCGATCCTGCAGCTGGCGATCGACCGCGGGCACAAGGTCGAAGGCCGTGCCGTGTCGCTCGATGAGTGGCGCCAGGGCGTCGCCTCGGGCGACATCGCCGAGGTGTTCGCCTGCGGCACGGCCGCGGTCGTGACGCCGATCGGCATGCTCAAGGGTCGGGACTTCCTCGACGAGCAGCCGACCGGAACCCTGGCGCTCGAACTCCGCCAGGAGCTCACCGACATCCAGTACGGTCGCGCCGAAGACAAGCACGGCTGGTTGCTGCGCCTGGACGCCTGACCCGGCGTCCCAGAGCGTGGGCGAGGCGGGCTGGGTAGGGTGAACGGGTGAGAATCGCACGCTTCAGCTACCAGGACGCCATCCGCTACGGCATCGTCGACGACGGCGAGCTCGTCGTGCTCGCCGGGGACCCGATGTTCGCCGGTTTCGACACGACCGGAGAGCGCGTGCCGCTCGGTGACGTCGCGCTGCTGGCGCCCGTCATCCCGCGCTCGAAGGTCGTCTGCGTCGGCAAGAACTACGCCGATCACGCCGCCGAGATGGGCGGGGAGGCCCCCGCCGAGCCGTTGCTGTTCTTGAAGCCCAACACGTCGGTGGTCGGCCCCGGCGATGCGATCGTGCGTCCGCCGCAGTCCGACCGCACCGACTACGAGGGCGAACTCGCCGTGGTCATCGGCCGGATCGCGAAGAACGTGCCGGCCGAACGTGCGCTCGACTACGTCTTCGGCTACACGATCGGAAACGACGTGACGGCCCGCGACCTGCAGAAGAGCGACGGACAGTGGGCCCGCGCGAAGGGCTTCGACACCTTCTGCCCGCTGGGACCGGCGATCGAGACGGATTTCGACGCGGCGTCCGCGGTGCTCACGACGCGCCTGAACGGCGACATCGTGCAGCAGGCGCCCGTCTCCACCATGATCCACTCGATCCCCGACATCATCGCGTACGCCTCGGCGGCGTTCACCCTGCTGCCGGGTGATGTGATCCTCACCGGCACCCCGGCCGGGGTCGGGCCCTTCGTCGCTGGCGACATCATCGACGTCGAGATCACGGGTCTCGGGGTGCTCCGCAACGCCGCACGGGATGCCTGACACGCCGCTCGATCTCGCTCGGGTGCAGCGACGCACCGTGCTCGTGCTCGCGATCGGGCAGGTCCTCGGCGGCATCGCCTTCGGCGCCACCCTCTCGCTGGGCGCGGTGATCGCAGCCGACGTCTCGGGCGACGACGCCTTCGCCGGGCTCGCCACCGCGGCGGTCACCTTCGGCACCGCGCTGGTCGCGCTGCCGCTCGCCGCCCTCGCGCGCCGACGCGGAAGGGCGATCTCGCTCGCGACCGGCATGACGGTCGCCCTCGCGGGCGTGGTGCTGCTGATCGTCGCGACCGGGGCGCGGATCTTCCCCCTGCTGTTGCTGGCCCTCGCGTTGATCGGCGCGGGGCAGGCGGCGAATCTCCAGTCGCGCTTCGCCGCCGCCGACCTCGCGACGGACGCCACGCGCGGGCGGTCGCTGTCGCTCGTGGTCTGGGCGACGACGATCGGCGCGGTGGCCGGTCCGAACCTCGCGGGGCCGGGCGAGGCGTTGGGCGCCGCGTGGGGGATGCCGCCCCTGACCGGGCCGTACGTGTTCACCGTGGTCGGACAACTCCTGGCGATCGCGCTGTACCTCGTGGCGCTCCGCCCCGACCCGCTGCTCCTCGCGCAACGCCTCTCCACCGATGCGGCATCCGACCCCTCCGTCGACACGATCGAGCATCCCGACCGGCCCGCCCGGGCGCGCTATGCGATCTTCGCCGTCGCGGCGGCGCACGTCGTGATGGTGTCGGTGATGGCGATGACGCCCGTGCACCTGCTGCACCACGGTGCGACGCTCTCGGTAGTCGGGCTGACCCTGAGCCTGCACGTCGCGGGGATGTTCGCGCTCTCGCCGGTCTTCGGCCTCCTCGCCGACCGCTTCGGACGGGCGCCGACGATCCTGCTCGGTCAAGCTCTCCTGGTCACCGCACTCTTAGTCGCCTCAGCCGGTGCCGACGACATGACGGCGGTGACGGTCGGCCTCGTGCTGCTCGGCCTCGGTTGGAGCGCCACGACCGTGGCCGGCTCCGCCCTGCTGACGGAATCGTCGGCCGAGCGGTTGCGCACCCGTCGACAGGGCTTCAGCGACTTCGCGATGAGCATCGTGGGCGCGTCCGGGGCGATCACGGCCGGTCTCCTCCTCGGCGCGATCGGCTACGCCGGTCTGGCCTTGGCGGCTCTCCTGGTCGTCGCAGCGACCGTCGCCCTCGTGCCGATCGCCTGGACGGGGCGCACAGCTTCGGCGCCGGCATCCGCCACCTAAACTGAGCGGTGATGTCTTCTACGCCGGATCCCCGCACCACGACCGCCTCGGGCGTCGACGTTCGCGTCCGCTTCTGCCCCAGCCCGACGGGTACGCCGCACGTCGGCTTGATCCGCACGGCGCTGTTCAACTGGGCATATGCGCGCCACAACGGCGGCAAGCTCGTCTTCCGTATCGAGGATACGGATGCTGCCCGCGACAGCGAAGAGAGCTATCAGCAGCTGCTGGACGCTCTGCGCTGGCTGCGGATCGACTGGGACGAGGGCGTCGAGGTGGGCGGCCCGAACGGTCCGTACCGACAGTCCGAGCGACACGAGATCTACCGCAAGGTGCTTGCGAAGCTCGTGGCCGCGGGCGTGGTCTACGAGAGCTACTCCACCGCGGACGAGATCGACGAGCGCAACGCGGTCAACGGCCGCGCGAAGCAGCTGGGCTACGACAACTTCGACCGCGACCTCACCGAGGAGCAGAAGGCGGCGTTCCGGGCCGAGGGCCGGGAACCGGCCTGGCGCCTGCGCGTTCCCGATGAGGACCTCACCTACGTCGACCTCATCCGCGGCGAGGTCACCTTCCCCGCCGGGTCGTTCCCCGACTTCGTGATCGTCCGGGCCGGGGGAGTGCCGCTCTACACGTTCGTCAACCCGGTCGATGACGCCCTCATGGGGATCACCCACGTCATCCGCGGTGAAGACCTCATGCCGTCGACCGCTCGACAGCTCTCGTTGTACCGCGCCCTGATCGACGCGGGCGTCACCGACTTCGTGCCCCGCTTCGGGCACATGCCGCTCGTCCTCGGCGAGGAGGGCAACAAGAAGCTGTCGAAACGCGATCCGAAGGCCGATCTCTTCCTGCAGCGCGAGAAGGGCTTCGTCCACGAGGGGCTCCTCAACTACCTGTCCCTGCTCGGGTGGTCGCTCGCCCCCGATCGCGACGTCTTCTCCCTCGACGAGATGATCGCCGCTTTCGACATCGCCGACGTGAACCCGAACCCCGCCCGCTTCGATCAGAAGAAGGCCGAGTCGATCAACGGCGACCACATCCGACTGCTGGATGCTGCGGACTTCGCCGAACGGATCGTGCCCTACCTCGCGCAGGCTGGTCTCGTCGAGGCCATCCCGACGCCCGCCCAGACCGCGATCATCGCCGCCGCCGCGCCGCTCGTCCAAGAGCGCGTTCAGCTGCTCGGTGATGTCCCGGGCATGCTGGGCTTCCTCTTCACCGACGAGATCTCCTACGACGCCGATGCTCTCAAGGGTCTCCCCGCGAACGCCGCCGAGGTGCTCGTCGGTTCGGTCGAGGCGCTCGAACTCGTGCCCGAGGCGGAGTTCACCGCAGCGGCCGTGCAGGAAGCGCTCTCGCGCGCGCTCGTCGACGAACTCGGCCTCAAGCCCCGCGTCGCCTACGGGCCGCCGCGCGTCGCCCTCACGGGCCGGCGGGTGTCTCCGCCGCTGTTCGAATCGATGGAGTTGCTGGGCAAGAAGGAGTCGATCCGTCGCCTCGGAGCGTTGGTCACCCACCTCGCGGAGTAGGTGCCTGGTTTGGCGAGGCCGCCGGCGTCGTCTAGACTGGATCGTCGGCACGGCTTCGGCTGGAGTCCGGTGGGGTATGGTGTAATTGGCAACACGACGGTTTCTGGTACCGTTGTTCTTGGTTCGAGTCCAGGTACCCCAGCTTGAGAAAACCCCCGCTCAGCGGGGGTTTTTCTGCTTCTGGGCGAGCTTCGCTGCAAGAGTCCTCGATTTTGTCAACCGGCGCGGCGGCGCCGCGGAGCAGACGTAGCTTCCGGCCATGACCACCCCCCATCCCCACGGAAGGCTGCGCGCCGCGAGCGACTTCGCCGAGTTGGCGCAGCGCGTGCGCGACAGCGGACTGCTGCGGCGCCGCTACGGCTACTACTGGACGAAGCTCATCCTGGCGCCCGTGGTGCTGGCGGCGTGCCTGGTCGCCTTCGTCGTCATCGGCGACACGTGGTGGCAGCTGATCACCGCTGCCGTCCTCGCCGTGGTCTTCACGCAGATCGCGTTCCTCGGCCACGACGCCGCCCACCGGCAGATCTTCGCCTCCGGCAAGTGGAACGACTGGGTCAGCCTCATCGTCGGCGATCTGCTCGTCGGGATGAGCTACGGCTGGTGGCAGCACAAGCACACACGCCACCACGCCAACCCCAACAAGACGGGGTCGGACCCCGACATCGAGCTGCCCGTCATCGCCGTCACCGCAGACGCGGCGACCCGGCGACGCGCGGGCGCACTCGGCTGGGTCCAGGCGCACCAGGGCCTGCTGTTCTTCCCGATCCTGTTGCTGGAGGGCATATCCCTGCACGCATCCGGCATCAGCCGCGTGGCGCGGTCGGAGCGCCTGGCGCGGCGGTGGGTGGAGGTCGCCTTCCTTACCGTGCGGCTGCTCGGCTTCCTTGTGCTGGTGTTCCTGGTGCTGTCGCCCGGCATCGCCTTCGCGTTCCTCGCCGTGCAGTTGGGGCTCTTCGGGTTCTACATGGGCATCTCGTTTGCCCCCAATCACAAAGGCATGCCCATCGTGCCGCGCGGGATGACGCTCGACTTCCTCCGCCGCCAGGTCATGATGAGCCGCAACGTGCGCGGGGGCCGCTTCGTGGATGTGCTGCTGGGCGGGCTGAACTACCAGATCGAGCACCACCTGTTCCCGTCGATGCCACGACCTCACCTGCGCCGCGCGGCCCCCATCATCGCCGCCTACTGCCGCGAACAGGGCGTGCCGTACACGGCGGTCGGGCTGTTCTCCTCCTACGCGATCGTCGTGCGCTACATCAATCGGGTCGGACTGGGGGAGCGCGACGTCTTCGCGTGCCCGCTCGTCGAACAGCGTCTCGCGATCGTCGCCGGAGACTGATCCCGAACCCCCCGGGGCGGAGCCACCTCCTCCCTGGAGTTCCATAATGGGGACATGGACGCGCCGATGCTGACGCCCGACGAGAGTCGCGAGCTCGAGCAGCTGCGGGCGCGGGCGTACGGTCCTGATGGCGGGCTCGACGGCGCCGACATCCACCGTCTCCAGCAGCTCGAGACGACAGCGCACGCCGACCTCCCGCCGGCGCGTGCCGAGCAGACGACTGAGCCGGCTGATCCCGGGGCGGCGGTCGCCCTCGTTCCCGAAGCATCCGCTCACCTCACCGCCGACGGTGCCTGGACCGAGGAGCAGGTGACAGACGGCACGCCCGGGACGGCGGGCGACGAGAAGGCGCCTCCCCGTCCTCGTCGCGGGCGGGTCGTCGCGGTGGCCGTCGTGGCCGTCGTGGTGCTGCTCGCCGGCGTGTGGGGGGTGGCGCGCGGCGTGGCGCCCGCATCCGATCTGACTCTCTCCGTGGTGGCGACCGATCCGGCGACCGGCCGGGGATCGTCGCAGGCGGGGTTCCTCCGCTCCTACGGGATCGACCTCGACGACATCCAGCAGTTCGAGCCGCACCGCTCCCTGACGCTGTGGGCCTCGCGCACCGACGTCGGACAGCGCTGCCTCGTGGTGGAGGCGGGCGAGTACGGCACGGTCGGCCTCAGTTGCACGCCGCGAGGCCTCGATCCGACGGTGGACCTGACGGTGTGGGAGGGCATGCCGGAAGGGATCGCGGGAGATCTCCCCACCGGCAGCGTGGTGCGATTCGTGCTCGAGGGTGACCACGTCCAGGTCTGGGAGCGAGCGGCCGACTCCGATCTGTGATGCGCGGCCCCCAGAGCGGGGGTGTGGTTAATTCTGTGTTTGTGTTGTATCGTTTGGGAATCCGTCGAGGAGGACCACGATGTACGCAACGGAGCGACACGAGCTCATCACGCACCTGCTGCGTGAGGAGGGCCGCGTGAGTGTCGTCGATCTCGCCTCCCGCTTCGCCGTCACCACCGAGACCGTGCGTCGGGACCTCGCCCTCCTGGAAGAGGACGGGATGCTGCGGCGCGTGCACGGCGGCGCGGTCGCGGCGGGGCGCAGCAGCACCGTCGAGACTCCCGTCGCCGAGCGACTGTTGCGCCACGGCGATGCGAAGCGGGCGATCGGGGTGCGGGCGCTGGACGCCCTCGAGCCGGGCTTCCACGGATCGATCTACCTCGACGCGGGAACGACCACGGCGGCCGTGGCCGCAGCCCTCCCCGCCCATCTCCTCCGCTCGGGTGCGACGGCCGAGGTGGTCACGCACTCGATGACGATCGCGCACGGCCTGGCCGGGACCGACCTCGGTCTCACCGTGATCGGTGGCCGCGTGCGCGGACTGACGGCTGCGGCGGTCGGGGCCGAGACGGTCGGCACGATCCGCACGCTCCGCCCCGATGTCGCGTTCATCGGCACGAACGGGGTGAGCGGCGCGTTCGGGTTGAGCACTCCCGATCCGGATGAGGCCGCGGTCAAAGCCGCCATCATCTCCGCCGCGCGCCGCGTGATCGTCGTCGCCGACGCGGAGAAGTTCGGTGCGGAGCTGCTGGTGCGCTTCGCGGGGCTGTCGGACGTCGACGTGCTCGTGGCGGACGCTGCCCCGCCCAGCGCGTTGACGACGTCGCTCAGCGACGCCGGGGCGGAGCTGTGGCTCGCATGATCGTCACCTTCACCGCGAACCCGTCCATCGACCGGGCGGTCGAGTTGGAGTCGCCCCTGCAGGTAGGTGAGGTGCAGCGCGCCGACGCCAGCCGGGAGGACGCCGGCGGCAAAGGAGTCAACGTGGCTCGAGCGATCGACGCGGCGGGAGTGCCGGTGCTCGCCGTCGTTCCCGTCGACGAGCACGACCCGTTCCGAGCGCTGCTGGCTCGGACGCCCCTCGCGGTCCGGGCCGTCCCCGCGGCGGGCCGGGTGCGCGCCAATCTCACCGTGACCGATCCGAGCGGCGTGACCACCAAGATCAATCTGCCCGGGCCCGTGCTGGACGCTGACCGGGCTCGGGCGATGATCGCAGCGGTCGTTTCCGCCTGTGATCGGGCGCAGTGGCTCGTGTTGGCAGGTTCGCTGCCGCCCGGGGCTCCGGCGCGCTTCTATACCGACATCGTCTCCGCCGTGCGGGAGAAGTGGGGGAGCGCGGCGCCCCGCATTGCGGTTGACGCGGCCGGTGAGGCCCTGCGTTCCGTGGTCGACGAAGCGCACGTCGATCTCATCAAGCCGAATGACGAGGAGCTCGCGGATCTGTGCGGCGACACTCCCGACGCCGACGAGGACGCCGCCTCTGCCGCAGCCGAGCGCGCGCGCACGCTCGTGCCCGACAAGGCCTCCAGCGCCCTGGTCACACTGGGCGCGGCCGGTGCACTGCTCGTGAGCGCGGAGGGCGTGCTGCGGGCGGCTGCGCCCCGCGTGGCCGTCGCCAGCACCGTGGGTGCCGGAGACAGCTCGCTCGCCGGCTACCTCATCGCTCAGACCCAGGGTCGTTCGCCCGCCGAATGCCTTGCCAACGCCGTCGCCTACGGTGCGGCGGCAGCATCCCTTCCCGGCTCGCAAGCGCCGACGCCCGACGATCTTCCCCCCGACGCGATCTCGGTCGCGCCGTACCTTCCCTCGACCTGATCCACCCTGACCACGGAGGTCACCGACATGTCCCGCATCATCACTCCCGAGCTCGTCTCGCTCGACGTCTCGCTCGGGGACGACAAAGCCGACGTCATCCGAGCCCTCGCCGAACGCGTCGTCGCGTCCGGCCGCGCCCGCGATGCCGGCGAGCTGTTCGACGACGCCTGGGCGCGCGAACTCAAGGATGAAACCGGCCTGCCCGGCGGTATCGGCATCCCGCACGCGCGCAGCGCCTCGGTCACCGAGCCGACACTCGCCTTCGCCCGCCTCACTCCGGGGGTCGACTTCGGCGCCCCCGACGGTCCGGCCGACATCGTCTTCCTCATCGCCGCCCCCGCGGGCGCCGACGAGGCGCACCTCGCCGTGCTGTCGCAACTCGCGCGCAGCCTCATGCGGCCGGACTTCATGGCGAGCCTGCGGGCGGCCACGACGCCGGTCGAGGCGGTCGGCATCATCACCGAGGCGATCGAGCCCACCGCGCCCGCTCCGGTCGAGCCCGCGCCCGCGCCGGCGGCGGCTGCGAGCTCCGACACGCACCGCCCGCGGATCGTCGCGGTGACGGCGTGCGCCACCGGTATCGCCCACACCTTCATGGCCGCCGACGCGCTCACCCTCGCCGGTCAGGAGGAAGGCGTCGACCTCGTGGTGGAGCCCCAGGGTTCGAGCGGGTACAAAGCACTTCCGCAGAACGTGATCGACGACGCCGACGCGGTGATCTTCGCCGTCGACGTGGACGTGCGTGAACAGCAGCGCTTCGCCGGCAAGCCCGTCGTGCGCTCCGGCGTCAAACGCGGCATCGAGCAACCCAAGCAGCTGATCGCCGAGGCCATCGCCGCATCTCACGACCCGAACGCCACGCGGGTGTCGGGCACCGCCCAGGCGGCCGGCGCGGGTTCCGGCGCCGCTCCCGTGTCATGGGGCGCGCGCATCCAGCGCATCCTGCTGACCGGGGTGAGCTACATGATCCCCTTCGTCGCGGGCGGCGGTCTGCTGATCGCCCTCGGATTCCTTCTCGGCGGCTTCGAGGTGACCGCCAACGCCGCGAACGTCATCACCCAGAATTCGCTGTGGGACCTCCCGACCGAGGGGATCACCTCGCCGATCGGGCCGCTGGGACAGTACCTCGGCTCCGTGGCGTTCATGATCGGTTCGACGTCGATGAGCTTCCTCGTCGCCGCCCTCGCCGGCTACATCGCCTTCGCGATCGCCGATCGCCCCGGTATCGCCCCCGGTTTCGTGGCGGGCGCCGTGGCCGTACTGATGAACGCCGGCTTCATCGGCGGAATCGTCGGCGGACTGCTCGCCGGCTTCATCGCCTGGTGGCTCGGACAGCTCGCGGTGCCCCGCTGGTTGCGCGGTCTCATGCCCGTCGTGATCATCCCGCTCCTGGGATCGATCTTCGCCTCCGGATTGCTGATCCTCTTCCTCGGACGTCCGATCGCCGCCCTCATGACGGTGCTCACCGACTGGCTCACGTCGATGTCGCAGAGCGGGGTGGGAGCGGTGCTGCTCGGAATCATCCTCGGGCTGATGATGTGCTTCGACCTCGGCGGCCCGGTCAACAAGGTGGCCTACGCCTTCGCGACCGCCGGCCTTGCCGCAGCGACCAGCGACAATTCCGCGCCGTACCTGATCATGGCCGCGGTGATGAGCGCCGGAATGGTGCCGCCCCTCGCGATGGCCCTCGCATCCACCCTGCTCGCCCGCCGCTTGTTCACGCCCGTCGAGCGGGAGAACGGCGTTGCCGCGTGGTTGCTGGGCGCCTCGTTCATCAGCGAAGGAGCCATCCCCTTCGCCGCCGCCGACCCGCTGCGCGTCATCCCCGCCTCGATGGCGGGAGGAGCCGTGACCGGCGCTCTGAGCATGCTGTTCGCGGTGCAGTCCTACGCGCCGCACGGTGGGGTCTTCGTCTTCTTCGCGATCAATCCGGTCTGGGGATTCGCGATCTCCATCGCGGCCGGCACGGTCGTCAGTGCCCTGATCGTGATCGCGCTCAAACGGCTCGTGGGTCGTAAGGAGCTCGAAGAGGCCGAGGCGCCGCTGAACGCCGCCGTTCCGGCATGATCGATACACACCCATCGGAAGGAATCACTATGGCAGAACGCCAGGCCACCATCGCCAGCAGCTCCGGACTCCACGCGCGCCCCGCCAAGCTGTTCGTGCAGGCCGTCCAGGAGAAGAAGGTTCCCGTCACGATCGCGGTCGACGGCGGCGCCGACCTCAACGCCGGCAGCATCCTGTCGCTGATGGGCCTGGGCGCGGCCAAGGGCACCGTCGTCACCCTCAAGGCCGAGGGCGACGGAGCCGACCAGGTGCTCGACGAACTCGTCACCCTGCTCGAGACCGACCTCGACGCGCAGTAACACGGCAGATCGAACAACGGATGCTGCGGAGCCGGGTCGGCTTCGCAGCATCCGTTGTTTTCGTCGCGGGCTCAGATGTCGGTGGAGTCGCCCGGATCGAGGGAGAGGAAAGCGCCGCCGTTCTGCTCGGTGGCCCACGTGAGTCGCGCGCGACCCATGTCGCGACCGACCTGCGAGACCGTCATGTCATGCGTGCCGAACGCCTGTCGGGGCTTTACGGCGAGGACGAAGTCCATGGCCTCGCCGATCTTGAGCCACGGCGCGCCGATGGGCGCTGCCAGCAGCGCGACGTCGCGCCCCTTCGGCACGGTGTAGGAATCACCCGGGTAATAGAACTCGTCGTTCACCAGCACACCGACGTTGTCGACGACGGGGATCGATTCATGGATGACGGCGTGGGTGCCGCCGAAGAATTCGAGCGTGAACGGTTCGAGGGTCACGGTGTCACCGGGGTGCACCACGATGATGTCGTAGCCGGGGGCGGCTTTCGCCACGCCCTCGGGTGCGTAGATGGGCACGTTCGGCACGCTCTTGCGGAGGCGGTCGAGGTGCTGAGGCGTCCAGTGATCGGGATGCTCATGCGTCAGCACGACCCCGACGACGTTCTGCAGATCGTCGAGCGGGCTCGTGAAACTGCCCGGGTCGATGATGAGTGCCCTGCCGGCTTCGTCGATGCGGAGGGCGGCGTGTTCGTACTTGGTGACTCGCATGATCCGAGTCAACCCGCCCCGCGGCTGCTGGGCAACCGGGCCCGCCGCGCTCCCGTCGATTTGGCGGGGTACCCCGGGCCATGGCATAATCGAACGGTTGTCGCAACGGCCCCATCGTATAGCGGCCTAGTACGCCGCCCTCTCACGGCGGTAACGCGGGTTCGAATCCCGCTGGGGTCACCAAACGAGAAAAGCCCGTCCGTCGGACGGGCTTTTCTCATTTCGTCGCGCTGTTTCAGCCGGCGGACTCGTCGACGACGGCCACATCGCCGGGTTCGTCGCTGAGCGTCTCGGGACCGTCGTCGGTGCCGGCGCCACCGGCATCGACTTCGTCCTCGTTGCTCGAGGCGTCGGCCTTCACTCCTTCGGTCACCGTGTCGGCCTTGACCTCGTCGGTGAAGGCGTCCGTGGGGGGTGCGTCGTCCGCCCGGGCGTCGTCCGCGTCTCGCGTATTGAGGTTGCTCATGAGGGCTCTCCTTCGTCGGAATAGTGAACGTACGCCCCGTGGACAGCGCCTCGCACGGGGTTGACCCTTCGTTCACCGCCACCTAGCGCAGACGAGTCGCTCGGGAGCGACTAGCCTCGAAGAAGGACGGCGTGCTCGGCACGGTCGTTCGCAAACAGTGAGGGGTCTCTGATGAAGATCGTTTCGTCAGCCGATTGGCGCGATGCAATCCCCTTCGACACCCCCTTGGTCGTCGCCGACGTCGCCCCCGGGGAGCCGGCCCGTTGCTCCGGATGCGGAGGCGCTTCCGCGCTCCGTGATCGCTCGGAGCTGTGGGCGGTGAAGCATCGTCATCCGAACGACCATGGCGGTTTCGTGCGCTTCTATTGCGAAGAGCACCGGCCCGCCGCGAAGGCGATCCGCACGGATGCGGAGATCAGGGCGGCCCGGCTCGCTCCGCGCAAACGCTCGGTGCCGCCGCCGCGCCGGACGCCGGTCGTCGAGAAGCAGCGGGAGACGTGCCCGAACTGCTTCGTGGAAGTGTCGGCCACGGGGGAGTGCGGGATCTGCGGCTGGTCGGCTGCTTAGCCCCCTCAGTCCCGCCAGGGCAGGTTGAGGTCGTCCGCGTCGACCTCGATCTCGCCGACATCGTCGGGGCCGCCGGTTCCGGGGGCCACCTGCACGTCGTCGGCGTCGATGTCATCGTCGATCGTGTCGGGCAGGGCCGTCTGGTCCTGCTTCTGCTCGGTCTCGCTCTCGCTGGCGGGGCTGTAGGAGCGGTCCTTGCGGACGGCTTCGCCCTCCGCCAGGCCCGTGGTGTCCTCTGAAGTCATGCCCCGACGTTACGAGCGGCCACCGACAGCACCGCGAGGGTTGACACCGCACCGTTCGCGCCCTTCGAACCACGTCAGACGGAAGAGTCGTCGGCGGTCTCCGGGACATCGCGGCGCGTGCGCGCACCGCGGACCAGTCGAAGGACGCCGCGGACGATGAGGGTCACCGCCCCGACGATCACCAGCCACGGCAGCAGGAAACCGAGCGCCACGACGACACCGTTCAGCGTCGCGATGAGACCGTTCCAGCCCGCGGCGAGTCCGTCACCGAACCCCGCGGGGTCGGCCTGCACGGTCATCGTCCGAGGACTCAGCTGCACGGACAAGGTCGACAGCGCCACCTCGTCCTCCAGTCCCTCGAGCTGCTGACGGTCGGATTCGAGCGCCGCCTGACGCTCGGACAGCGCGGATTCCGCCGCGATCAGGTCGGCCACCGACTCGGCCTGGCCGATGAGCTGGGTGAGACGTTCGACGGATGCCTCGGAGGCGGCCACGCGGGCCCGCAGATCGATGGTCTGGTCGGTCACGTCTTGGCGACCGATGCTCGAGGAGGTGACCTCACCGACGGATCCCAGCGCGTCGATCGCGTCGTCGAGGGCATCCGAGGGCAGGCGCACCGTGATCCACCCGGCTCCGGGCGTCGACGGGTCTGTCGCCATCGAGGTGTCGGACCCCGCGTCGGTTCGCTCCGATGTCTCGCCGGCGAGAGCGTCGATGTTGAGCGACTCGACGTAGCCGCCGCGCGCCTCGGCATCGGCGGTGATGTCCCGGGCAGCCTCCGCCGCGTCGGCGACGATGAGCGTGGCGTTCGCGGTCGTCACGATCTCGCGTGACCCGTTCGCTGCGTTCGTTACCGAGCCCTCTGCGGTCCCCGGCGCTGCTTGATCGCCCGATCCGGTGAGCGGCTCCGCTGCCCCCCGCATCCCCGAGTCCGTCCCGACAGCGGGCTGGTCCGGCGCGCTCTCGGAAAGGGAGCCTGCCGATCCACCGACCGAGAGGCTCGACATCACTCCGGGCGCGATGATGGCGGCGACCACGACCACCGCGGCTGCGGCAGCACCGCCGAGCCACCAGCGGCTCCGACGTGGGCGGTGTCGACCCCGCTCGTCGGCGATCCGGCCGAAGACGGCCGACTCTATGGCCGCGAGCCGCTCGTCCGAGAGCGGCGGCAGGTCCTGCGGTGCCTGGTCGTCGGCGGATGCGGCGGTCATGATCTCTCCGTCTCGGTGACAGCGGTGCGCACGTGCGTGCGGATGCGGGAGAGACGGTTGCGAACGACCCCCGTGGTGACGCCGAGGTGATCGGCGGCGGCTTGGTAGCCGTACCCCTCGGCCGCGCAGAGGCGGAAGATCTCCCGATCCAGCTCGCTGAGCGTCGACACCTCGCGGAGGATCGCCTCGACCGTGGCCGTGTCGATCACCTGCTTCTCGACGTCGACCGTGTCGACGATGTCGCCGGGGATCTCCGTCGTCCGTGCGCGGTCGCGCTGACGGCTGCGCAGTCGGTTCGCCGCCTGCAGGCGGCAGATCGTCGCGAGCCAGGGGAGCGCCGACGTGCCCTCGAGGCGCATGCCGGGCAGCTTCCGCCACGCGGTGACGAACGTCTCCTGGGTCACGTCCTCGGCATCGGCGGTATTGCCGACCAGGCGGTGAGCGATCCAGTACACGGGACGGGCGTACGCCCGATACAGCGCGCGGAACGCGCCGTCCGAACCGCCGGCCGCGCGGGCGACCAGGTCGGTGTCGTCAATCGCTTGTGCCATCTGCGCTCGTCCCCCCGCCCCTTCGACGTGTCGGTGAAGTGTCTCTCACCCCGGAGGTGTCGCGCGGGCCCCGATCGTCTCAAGAAACCTCCGCCGGTCAGCTCGCGCGGCCGGCCCCCACCGCTGCCAGCACGACCGGATCGGCGCAGCCGCGGGCGAATCCCCGGATCCGGCGGTCGATGTCGCGCTGCAGCACGACGGTGCCGATGCGCTCGGCGAGCGGTGCCAGCCATCGGGGCTTGCACGTGAAGTTGTACCGCCACACCGCCAGCGTCTGGGAGGGCGAGCCCTCGACGGCGCTGAACCGCCAGCCGCCGCCCATCCGCTCGAAGAACCACGAGCCCCTCGTCATCTTCATCCCGACGTTGGACGGCGGACGGTAGGAGACGTACTCGCTCTCCATTCGGAAGCCGAAGCGCTGCACCGTGAAGGTGCGGACGCCTTTCGCGGGCGCCGTCGCACCGCCGACGAAGTACTGCCGCCGGATGAAGGGGTCCCATCGCTTGCGGATCTCACCGGTGGTCTGAGAGACCGCGAAGGCGACATCGACGTCGACGTCGACGATGCAGCGGGACTCGACGACGGGCACGAGTTCATCGTGGCATGCGCCGACGGCGAAGGGGCGGCACTGCGGCAGACGGAGCCGCACCGGTAGACTGACCCGACCTTCGGAAGGGCCACCATGGAACTCGAACTACCGCTGGCCTTCGAGATCGGTTCGCTCGTCGTGCTGACACTCATCCTGCTCGGCGACCTGCTGCTGATCCTCAAGCGACCGCACATCCCGTCCACGCGTGAATCGACGCTGTGGGTGGTCTTCTACGTCGTGCTGGCGCTGATCTTCGCGGGCATCATGTACATCGTCGCGGGGGGCGAGTTCGCCGGTCAGTTCGTCGCGGGATGGCTGACGGAGTACAGCCTGTCGATCGACAACCTGTTCGTCTTCGTGCTGATCATGTCGCAATTCTCGGTGCCGCGGCGGTATCAGCAGGAGGTGCTGATGGTGGGCATCATCATCGCGCTCGTGCTGCGCGGCGCGTTCATCCTGGTCGGCGCCGCCGTCATCGAGAACTTCAGCCCGATCTTCTTCGTGTTCGGTGCCTTCCTCGTCTACACCGCGATCCGCCAGGCCTTCCCCGGTGATGAAGGTCACGGCGACGACGCGAAGCGCGAGAACTTCATCGTGAGGATGCTGCGGCGCTCGATCGACATCAGCGACCACTACGACGGCTCGAAGATCCGCACCGTCGTGAACGGCAAGAAGATCTTCACCCCGATGATCATCGTGTTCTGCGCGATCGGGGTCACGGATCTGCTGTTCGCGATCGACTCCATTCCCGCGATCTTCGGCATCACGCAGAGCGCCTTCATCGTCTTCACCGCGAACATCTTCGCCCTGATGGGGCTGCGCCAGCTCTACTTCCTCCTGGGGGACCTGCTGGACCGCCTGCGCTATCTGCACTACGGGATCGCGTTCATCCTCGCGTTCATCGGTGTGAAGCTCATCTTCCACGCGCTGCACGTCAACGAGCTGCCCTTCATCAACGGCGGCGAGCACATCGAGTGGATCCCGGAGATCTCCACGATGGTGTCGCTCGCGGTGATCGTGCTGTCCATGGCCGTGGCGACGGCCGCAAGCCTTTTCGCCTCGGCCCGAGAGAAGAAGGCCGACACGACGACGGATGCCTCGGGCGCGGTCGCCGTCGACGAGGAGACGCCTGCTCCGCTCGAGCAGCCGCCGGCCTCCGGAGACGCCCCGCGCTGAAGCGCAGCATCCGTCGCCGTCGTTTTCAGAACGCGCCGAGGTTCGCCTTCAGTCCGCCGTCGACGTACTCGGCGCGCAGGATGCCGCGACGACGCAGGATCGGCACGAGCTCGTCGAGCATGCGGTGCACCGTGACGGGGTGCAGGTCTCCCCACAGCAGCACGCCGTCGTTGCCCCATTCGCCGAGTTCTTCGATGCGGTCGGCGAACTCGGCCGCCGTGCCCACGAACCCGCTGCCGTCGGACAGTCGGCCGAGCTGGGCGTGAGCCGCCAGGATCCTGCGGAGCGGCGTGGAGTCATCGTGCTTGCCGATCAGACGGCGGATGCTGCCTTCGGAGACGTGGTCTCCGAAGATGCCGCGGTCGAGGGGCCGGTCGAGATCCAACGCCGTGAGGTCGGTTTCGAGGTCGCTCGACTGGCGCTGCGCGATGAGAGTGAGGGCGGCCTCGTCGGGGTGAGCCGACGCCGCGACGAGACGGTCGGCCTCTTCGGAGGAGGAGACGATCACGGGCTGGATCGCGAAGAGCACCTTGACGTCCTCGGCCCGACGTCCGGCCGCCCGCGCGGCGTCGTGGATACGGCCGCGATAGGCACGGATGCTCGCCTCGTCGAGCGGAGCGAGGGCCAGCTGCACGTCCGAATTCGTGCCGGCGAAGGCGAGCCCGCGTCCGGAGCCACCGGGCGAGACGATCGCGGGTTCGCCCTGTTCGAAGGGGACCGCGTTCAGAGGCCCGTCGAAGGAGAAGTACTCCCCGCGGTGTTGCGTGGCGCGCAGCCGTGAGCCGTCGGCGTACCGGCCCCCGGCCGCGTCCTCGATCAGGGCGCCCTCGTCCCAGCTGCGCCACAGGTCGCGGATACCGCCGAGCCACTCCTCCGCGCGGTCGTACGCCGCGTCGTGGCCGAGCTGTGGCGCTCCGGAGAAGTGCCGAGCACTGCCGGTGTCGGTGACGACGTTCAGACCCAGGCGGTGGCCGCTGAGATGCTGCAAGGACGCGAACTGACGGGCTGCCGTGTACGGGAGGTACGCTGCCGGGTTCACCGTCGGCGCGATGCCCAGATGCCGGGTGGCGGCGAACAGGTACGGCGCGAGCAGCAGCGGATCGTGCTTGGGGCCGCCGAACGCGTGACGGACGCGCAGGTCGATCGTGTCCGCATTACCGAGCGAGGGAGCGTCCTCGATGATGACGAGGTCGAACCCGGCCTGCTCGAGCGTGCGGGCGGCGTCCTGGTAGAGGTCGGGGCGGGTCCACCGGTAGTTCCAGTCGAGGTACGGGTGCCCCCAGCCGTGGGGGCCGAAGCCCCGGGCGAGGAACCACCCGAAGTGCTGGAGCTTGCTCATGCGATCACCGACTCCGCCGTCGCGGGGCGCTCCGGAACGGTCGCGACGTGCACCGGAAGGGTGTCGAACGCGTGCGCGAGGTCGGCGAGGAGGTCGTCCACGTCTTCGATGCCCACTGACAGGCGCAGCGTGCCGGGCGCCACTCCGGCCTCGGCGCGCTCGGCCTCGGTACGTCCGGCGTGGCTGGTGCTCTCGGGGTGGAGGATGAGCGAACGCACATCACCGAGGTGCGTCATGTGCGTGATGACCCCCAGCGATTCCACGACGTGACGCGCGGCCTCTCGCCCGCCGGCGAGGGTGAAGGTGAACACCGACCCCGATCCGCGGGGGAGGTAGCGCCGCGCGAGGTCATGATGAGGATGCGTCTCCAGGCCGGCGTAGTCGACGCGGGTGACCTCGGGGCGGGCGGCGAGCCAACGCGCGATCGTGAGGGCATTCGCGCTCTGGCGCTCCACGCGCAGGCTGAGCGTCTCGATGCCCTGGCCGATGAAGAAGGCGTTGAGGGGGGACGGCGTCGGGCCCAGGCGAGGGGCGACGCTCTCCCGGATGTACTGCCCGCGCGCCCGGTGGCCGTATCTCTCGGCGTAGCTCGCTCCGCCCAGGCGGTCGGGCTCGGTGAGGTGAGGGAAGAGGTGACCGTCACGGGTGGCGTCGAAACGTCCGTCGTCGACGACGACTCCGCCGAGGACGGCGCCCTGTCCGGCGAGGAACTTGCTGGCGGAGTGCACCACGATCGCCGCGCCGTGTTCGAGCGGGCGCAGCAGATAGGGCGTCGTGAAGGTGCTGTCCACGATGAGGGGGACGCCGTGGGCGGCGCCGACATCGGCGACGCCCGCGACGTCGAGCACGTCGTTGCGGGCGTTGGAGAGGGTCTCGGCGAAGAAGGCCCGGGTGTTCGGGCGGACGGCGGAGCGCCAGGCGGAGAGGTCGGTCGCATCGACGAAGGTGCTCGTGATGCCCATCCGCTCGAGATTGTGGGTGATCAGGCCGCGCGTCCCCTCGTAGATCTGCGTCGCGACCACGATGTGGTCGCCGGCGCCCGCGACGGCGAGCAGGGCGACCACGACGGCGGCCTGGCCGCTCGATACGAGGACGGCTTGATCCCCGCCCTCGAGCGAGGCGAGTCGACGCTCGACGGCATCGACCGTGGGATTGCCGGTGCGGGAGTAGCCGAAGCCGGCGCCGGTACCGAAGTGCTCGGCCGATTCGTCGAGGTCGGAGAAGCGGAATCCGGCGGTGAGGTAGATGGGCAGAGCTCGTGGCTCGGCGCCGGCGGTCGTGCTGGCGACGTGCAGTTGTCTGGTCGAGAAACCTCGGGAATCGGTCGTCACCGGATCAGGCTGGCATGACAGCGCCGCGCAGGCGAAAACGTGGGGCGCCGTGTTACGGCGCCCCACCAGGCAACGACGAGAGAGCCGCCCCGGAACGGGACGGCTCTCTCGGTGCCCGCCGAGCGGGCGGCTCGCAGCTTAGCTGCGAGCCTTGCTGCCGCGGTTCACGACGAAGCCGTAGATCAGCAGGACGATGATCGACCCGCCGATCGCGAGCAGCCACGTCTGGATGGAGAAGAACTCCTCCAGGTTGGCGTTGAACAGCAGGCCGCCGAGGAAGCCGCCGAGCAGCGCGCCGACGACGCCGAGCAGCAGCGTGATGAGCCAGCCGCCACCCTGCTTGCCGGGGAGGATGAGTTTGGCGATCGCACCGGCGATCAGGCCGAGGAGAAGGAATCCGAGGAAGCCCATGGTGTTGTCCTTTCGGGATGTCCGCGCGCTCCCTCATGGTGGTGAGGTCGACCGGCGAGGTGGTGGTCACCAGTGGACGCCGGTCCCGCTGTGTGCGCGCGACCTCCCCACGCTAGAAGCTGGGCGTTCCCTGTGCGGGGGTGGTTGACATCGCGCCCACTGCCCGGGTACTCGCGGGCGCGAGGGCGTGGCACCACCGATCGCCCGGGCGACGCGGGTGGTATCGTGACGCCGTGCGGATCGCTCGTCTTCTCCTTAGCGGCCGCGACGAGACCTCGTTTTCCTAGGCCTCTCTCGTCGCGGAGTTCGTCGCGGGCCCCATCCACCACCCGAGGAGACGGCAGAACCCATGAGCACGACTTCCCCCGACATCTTCGTTCCGGATCGTCCACGCACCCTCGCCGAGAAGGTCTGGGACGACCACCTCGTGACGAAGGGTGAGAACGGCGAACCGGATCTCATCTACATCGACCTCCACCTCGTCCACGAAGTGACGAGCCCGCAGGCCTTCGACGGACTGCGCGCCGAGGGGCGGCCGGTGCGCCGGCTCGATCTGACGATCGCGACCGAGGATCACAACACCCCGACCCTCGACATCGACAAACCGATCGCCGACCTGACCAGCCGCACCCAGATCGAGACCCTCCGCCGCAACGCCGTGGAGTTCGGCGTGCGCCTGCATTCGCTCGGTGACGCCGAGCAGGGGATCGTGCACGTCGTCGGCCCTCAGCTCGGCCTCACCATGCCGGGGATCACCGTGGTGTGCGGCGACTCCCACACCTCGACGCACGGCGCCTTCGGCGCGATGGCGTTCGGTATCGGCACCAGCGAGGTGGAGCACGTGCTCGCCACGCAGACGCTTCCGCTCAAGCCGTTCAAGACGATGGCCATCACCGTCGAAGGCCGGCTCAAGCCCGGGGTCACGGCGAAGGACATCATCCTCGCCGTGATCGCCAAGATCGGCACCAACGGCGGCCAGGGCTACGTGCTCGAGTTCCGCGGCAGCGCCATCCGCGCCCTCTCCATGGAGGGGCGCATGACGATGTGCAACATGTCGATCGAAGCCGGCGCGCGCGCGGGCATGGTCGCGCCCGATGAGACGACCTTCGCGTATGTGCAGGGCCGCGATCACGCCCCTCGGGGTCAGGACTGGGACGACGCCGTCGCCTACTGGCGCACGCTGCCGAGCGATGAGGGCGCGGTCTACGACGCCGAGGTGTTCCTCGACGCGGACGCGTTGGAGCCGTTCGTCACCTGGGGAACCAACCCGGGACAGGGGGTGTCGCTGAGCGACGTCGTGCCCTCTCCCGAGCAGTTCACCGACCCGAACGAGCGCGCCGCCGCCGAGCGGGCGATCGAGTACATGGATCTGGTGCCGGGTACGCCCCTGCGCGAGGTTCCCGTCGACGCCGTCTTCATGGGCTCGTGCACCAACAGCCGCATCGAGGATCTGCGCGCTTTCGCGTCGGTCATCCGGGGCCGCCGGAAAGCGGAGGGCGTCCGCGTCATGGTGGTACCGGGATCGGCGCGCGTGCGGCTGGAGGCCGAGGCCGAAGGCCTCGACAAGGTCTTCCTCGACTTCGGTGCCGAGTGGCGCTTCGCGGGCTGCTCGATGTGCCTCGGCATGAACCCCGACCAGCTCGCCCCCGGCGAACGGTGCGCGTCGACGTCGAACCGCAACTTCGAGGGCCGCCAGGGCAAGGGCGGGCGCACCCACCTCGTCTCGCCGCTCGTCGCCGCGGCGACCGCGGTGCGCGGGACCCTGTCGAGTCCCAGCGATCTGGAACCGCTCATCGACGCTTCGGCCACCACCTCGACGGGAGCGCAGGTCTGATCATGGATGCTTTCACCACGCACACCGGTATCGCCGTGCCCCTCAAACGCTCGGCCGTCGACACCGACCAGATCATTCCCGCGGTCTACCTCAAGCGGGTCACCAAGACCGGCTTCGAAGATGCGCTGTTCGCCAACTGGCGCCAGGATCCGACCTTCGTGCTGAACGAACCCCGCTATGCGGGCGCGTCGGTGCTGGTCGCCGGACCCGACTTCGGCACCGGGTCCAGCCGCGAGCACGCCGTGTGGGCGCTGCGCGACTACGGCTTCCGGGCCGTGCTGAGCCCTCGATTCGCCGACATCTTCCGGGGGAACGCCGGCAAGCAGGGACTCGTCGCGGGTGTCGTGAGCGAAGCCGACATCGAACGGATCTGGGCCGCGCTCGAGGCGCAGCCCGGCGCCGAGGTGACGGTGGATCTGCGCGAGCGGCGCGCGAGCATCGGCGACCCTTCCGCAAGCTCAGGGCATCGCCTCCAGGTCTCGTTCGACATCGACGATTACACTAGGTGGCGGCTTCTCGAAGGGCTCGACGACATCGGGCTCACGCTGCGCAACGAAGAAAAGATCGCGCAGTTCGAGGCTCGTCGCGAGGCATGGCGGCCGCGAACGCTCCCCGTTCCGTAAGCCAGAGAGACCCCATCCGGGTCGCTCTCCCCGCCCCCTCGTCCATCCAAGTGAGGTTCCACCCATGAGCAGTCCCACGACCACCGAGACGGCCGCGCCCCCGATGGGCGAAGAGGGCGAGACCCTCCTGATCCGGGGCGGGCGGCCATTGACCGGTCGTGTCGAGGTGAAGGGCGCGAAGAACCTCGCCACCAAGGCGATGGTGGCCGTGCTGCTCGGCAAGACCACCAGCGTCCTGCGCGACGTGCCCGACATCAGCGACGTGGGCGTGGTGCGTTCGCTCCTCGAGGTGCACGGCGTGCGCGTGACGGACGGTGTCGAACCGGGCGAGCTGATCTTCGACCCGAGCGGGGCGGTGTCGGCCAACTTCGAGCAGATCGATGCCTACGCCGGAGCCTCCCGCATCCCGATCCTGTTCTGCGGACCGCTCCTTCACCTCCTCGGCGAGGCGCTCATCCCCGACCTGGGCGGATGCCGGATCGGCGACCGTCCGATCAACTTCCACATGGACGCGCTGCGCGCGTTCGGCGCGGTGGTCGACAAGTCCTATGAGGGCATCCGAATCACCGCCCCCGACGGCCTCCACGGCGCGAACATCGAGCTGCCGTACCCGAGCGTCGGTGCCACCGAGCAAGTGCTGCTGACCGCGGTGCGCGCCCGCGGGGTCACCGAGCTTCGGAACGCCGCCATCGAGCCGGAGATCATGGATCTGATCGCGGTGCTGCAGAAGATGGGCGCGATCATCTCCTACGAGCCCAACCGCGTGATCCTGATCGAGGGCGTCGACGAGCTCACCGGTTACGATCACCGCTGCATCTTCGACCGCAACGAGGCCGCGTCGTGGGCCGCAGCCGCCCTCGCGACCGACGGCGACATCTTCGTCGGGGGAGCCCGCCAGCAGGAGATGCTGACCTTCCTCAATGTCTTCCGCAAGGTCGGCGGATCCTTCGACGTCCACGAGGACGGCATCCGTTTCCGCCGCGGTGGAGACCTGCGCCCGGTCGTGGTCGAGACCGACGTGCACCCGGGGTTCATGACCGACTGGCAGCAGCCGCTCGTGGTCGCCCTGACCCAGGCGCACGGCGAGTCGGTCGTGCACGAGACGGTGTACGAGAACCGCCTCGGCTTCACCGAGGCGCTCAATCTGATGGGCGCCGACATCGTCGTGCACCCGAACGGCATCGAGTCCACCGGACGCCGCGTGCCCCGCCGGGCGTTGGAACAGGCTGCCGTCATCAACGGCCCGACGCCGCTCCACGGCGCCGATGTCGTGGTGCCCGACCTCCGCGGTGGGTACAGCTACCTCATCGCCGCGCTCGCGGCGGAGGGGGAGTCCACGGTGCGCAACGTCGGCATCCTGCGCCGTGGGTACGAGAAGCTCTTCGCGAAGCTCGACACCCTCGGCGCCGACTTCGACGTCATCGGATAGTCGTGTCGCCCGCGCACCGCGTCACTCCCGAGAGGTCCAAGCCCAGCATCTTCTGGCCGCTGGCCGGAATCGTCGAGCCGTTCACGCGCATCTTCGCCAAGATCGAGGTCGAGGGCTCGGAGAAGCTTCCCGAGACCGGACCGTTCGTGCTCGCCCCGAACCACTACTCGAACTTCGACCCCCTCGTGGTGGCCGTCGTCGTGTGGCGGCTCGGCCGTTTTCCGCGGTTCATGGCGAAGGAGAGCCTGTTCCGAGTTCCGGTGCTCGGCTGGGCGTTGAGCGTCACGGGGATGGTGCCCGTGGCCCGCAGCTCGTCGGCTGCGGCAGCGCGCGACACGATCCGCGGATCGGCCCGGCTCGTCGAAGAAGGAAGCGGCGTCGTCGTCTACCCCGAGGGCACGCTGACCCGCGACCCCGAACTCTGGCCGATGCGCGGGAAGACGGGTGCCGCCCGCCTCGTGCTCACCGAAGACATCCCGATCATCCCGATGGCGCACTGGGGAGTGCAGGACATCATGCCTCGCTACGGCAAGATCCGGCTGTGGCCGCTGCGCAGGCGCGTGCGCGTCGTCATCGGCGACCCGGTCGATCTGTCGGCATTCCGCGGCAGTGCTCCGCAGCCTGCGGCCCTCGCCCAAGCGACCGACGTGATCATGGTGCGCATCACCGAGCTGCTGACGACCCTGCGCGAAGGAACCCCGCCGACCGAGCGGTGGAATCCTTCCGCGCACGGCCAGAACGAGACGGGTCGCCTTGAGTCGTAGGACGGATGCTGCGCTGCCGCGCGTCGCCGTGGTGGGTGCGGGCAGCTGGGGGACCACCTTCGGCAAGATCCTCGCCGACGGCGGCGCCTCCGTGACGATGTGGGCGCGCCGGCCCGAGATCGCGCAGGAGATCAACGAGGCGCACCGCAACAGCCAGTACCTGGCGGGCATCAATCTGCCCCGTGACGTGCACGCCACCTCGCACCTGTCCGAGGCCATCGACGGCGCGCTGCAGATCTACCTCTCCGTGCCGAGTCAAGCGTTGCGGGAGAACCTCAAGGCCATCCGGCCGCTGGTGGCCGGAACCGACGTGCCGATCGTGTCGCTCATGAAGGGCGTCGAGAAGCGCACCGGCCTGCGGATGAGCGAGGTCATCGCCCAGGAGTTGCAGTGCGACCCGCAGCGCATCGCCGTCGCCTCGGGTCCGAACCTCGCCCTCGAGATCGCTCGGGAACAGCCCACGGCCGCCGTCATCTCCTCGGTGAGCGAGCTGACGGCCGAAGCCGTCGCCCGCCGTGCCCGCAACCGGTATTTCCGGTCGTTCGTGAACACCGACGTCATCGGAACCGAGTTCGGCGGTGTCCTCAAGAACCTCATCGCGGTGGCGATCGGCATCGTCGACGGGGTCGGTTACGGCGAGAACACGAAAGCATCCATCATCACGCGGGGACTCGTCGAGATGACCGATTTCGCCGTCGCGCAGGGTGCGCAACCCGAGACCCTGCAGGGTCTCGCGGGTCTCGGCGACCTGATCGCCACGTGCCAGTCGCCGCTGAGTCGCAACAACACCGCGGGTCGTCTGCTCGGCCAGGGGCTCAGTCTCGCCGACGTGGTGAAGCAGATGCAGCAGACCGCGGAAGGGTTGTCGTCCGTGGCGCCGGTGCTGCAGCTCGCGAAGCAGGTGGGCGTGGAGATGCCGATCGTCTCGCAGGTCAAACGCGTGCTGGACGGCACCATGAACCCGCGCGACATCGCGCCCCACCTGACGACCGACGACGACAAGCCGAAGGGCGAGAGGACGCAGCATGGACCAGACAGCGGTGGTGGTGCTCTTTGGGGGGCGCTCCAGCGAGCATTCGATCAGCTCCGTCACGGCGGGCGGGGTACTGCGCGCGATCGATCGTGACCGCTACCGCGTGATCCCGGTGGGCATCACGCGCGACGGCGTCTTCGTGCTCGAAGACGACGATCCCGACAAGTTCGCCCTCGACACCGAGAGCCTGCCCGAGGTGACCGACAACGGTACCCGCATCGTCTGGCCGTACAGCGGCGATCGCACCCTCGTCGTGCGCGACGCCGACGGCACCGAGCGGGATCTCGGAACGATCGACGTGGTGCTGCCGATCCTGCACGGCACGCACGGCGAAGACGGCACCGTGCAGGGTTTCCTGGACACGCTCGACCTGCCCTACGCCGGCGGTTCGGTGCTCGATTCCGCGCTGTGCATGGACAAGCACTTCATGAAGGTGGTGCTGCAGGCTGCCGGCATCGCGGTGGCGCCCTGGGTGACCGTGCGGAGCTCGGAATGGACGGGGGATGCTGCGGCGATCGCCGAACGTGCTTCCGGGCTCACGCTGCCGTGGTTCGTCAAACCCGCGCGCGCCGGTTCATCGGTGGGGGTGTCGAAGGTGCACGGGGTGGACGAGCTGGCCGCAGCGCTCGACCTCGCGTTCGCCGAAGACGACAAGGTGCTCGTCGAGCAGGCCGTCGTGGGGCGCGAGATCGAGGTCGGCGTGCTCGGTGCTCGCAAGGACGGTGCGACGCGCGTCTCCCTGCCCGGCGAGATCGTGCTCACCACGCGCGAGTTCTACGACTTCGAGGGCAAGTACCTCGGCGGCGACGGTGTCGACGTCATCTGCCCGGCCGACATGGATCCCGCGCAGATCATCGCCGTGCAGGATGCCGCCGTGCGCGCTTTCGAGGCGGTCGACGGTCGAGGGCTTGCCCGTGTGGACTTCTTCCTCGGCGCCGAGGGCCCGGTGGTCAACGAGCTGAACACCATGCCGGGCTTCACCCCGATCTCGATGTTCCCCAAGTGCTGGATCGCCTCCGGGATGTCGTACGAGGACCTCATCACCGACCTGATCGAACAGGTGCGCGAGCGCGCTGCCTGAGCTCCAGCATCCGTCCTCTCCGGGTGAGGACGCAGGAGGATAGGACCGCCGCCGTCCGACGGCAACCCCGACGACGCCGGCGCCGGGGCGCGCCTACCGTGCGGCCATGAGCACTGCGACCCCGCCTTCTTCCGACCCACGCCCCGTGCGAGCGGACCCCGACGCGACCGTCGGCCCGGCGGGCGTCACGACGCCGCGCGAGACGGATCACACGCTGCGGCAGGACGTCGTCGCCCGCGAGAAAGCCCGCTTCAGCGGGTTCCAGTTCGGTGCGGCCTTCTTCGGTTGGCTGAGCGCCATGGGCCTCACGGTGCTCTTGACCGCCGTGATCGCGGCCGTCGGCGCCGCGATCGGAGCGAATCAGGGGGCGAGTGTCGAGGAGGCGACGGACGCCGCAGCCGACAACGCCGGCACGGTCGGCATCATCGCTGCGGTCGTGCTCGGGGCCGTACTGCTGATCGCCTACTTCGCGGGCGGTTACGTCGCCGGGCGGATGGCGCGTTTCAGCGGACTCAAGCAGGGACTCGCCGTCTGGTTGTGGGCGGTACTGATCGCCGTGATCGTGGCCATCGTCACCGCTGTCGCCGGGAGCCAGTGGGACATCCTGGAAACCCTGGGCGGCTTCCCCCGCATTCCGGTGACCCCCGAGACCGCGACGACGACCGGCATCCTGACCGCCCTCGGAGCCGCCGTCGTGACGCTTCTCGGAGCGCTGCTCGGTGGACTGGCCGGCATGCGGTACCACCGCAGAGTCGACCGCGTGGGTCTGGGTCAGTAGCCGCGAGGCTCCCGGGTCACTCGATCTCTTCGCTGCCGGGGCGCGCGGTGCAGACGCTGCCGGTCGGGGCGAGTTGCACGGCCAGCATCGAGGAGATCGCCCTGAGCGTGTCGGCGCTACCGACCACGTCGTAGTCGATGTAGACCTCGACCGCGGGGGTACGGCCGAACGTCGTGAAGGTGTAGTACTTCGGTGCTTCCGACTCGTCCACGAGCCAGTCGACCCCGTCGACGCTCTGGCAGGTGAGCTCGCTGGGCCCGGGCACCCGCACGCCGCACGTCAGCAGCACCGATGCGGGATCACCCCAGGCCGCCGTCGCCTGCGCGTCGGTCCACCGGCGTGCCTGGCCGGCGATCGTGTCGGGGAGGCGCACCGAGACGGCGGCGCACGCGGGGTCGTCGGCCGCGGGGCCGGGCTGCATCGCCACCGTTCCCGCGCAGGCGGAGAGCGACAGGATCGCGGCGAGGACGGTACCCGCGGCGAGGAGGCGGCGCGGGAGGATCACCCTTCCAGGCTAACCCGCTCCGCGGGTCGGCGATGCGGCCGCGATAGCGTGGAGCGGTGGGCGAACAGACGATCGGCGAACTGAGCGAGGGACAGATCCTCCGGCGCATCCTCGACCGCCTCCCGGCGTCGTCGGCGCTCGTCGGCCCGGGCGATGACGCCGCCGTCCTGGCAGCTCCCGACGGTCGCGTCGTCGCGACCACGGACACGCTCGTTCACGGACCCGACTTCCGCCTCGCCTGGTCGAGTCCGTTCGACCTCGGCTGGAAGTCAGCGGCCGTCAACCTGGCCGACGTCGCGGCGATGGGCGCCCGCCCGACGGCCCTGCTGGTGGCTCTCGCGATGCCGGACGACACGCCCGTCTCGTTCGTCGACGGCCTGGCCGACGGACTGGCCGCGGCGTGCGCCGAGCTCGCCCCCGGCTGCGCGGTCGAGGGCGGGGACCTGACCGTGTCGGACACCCTCACGATCGCCGTCACGGCGCTCGGCTCGCTCGACGGTCGTGCTCCCGTGCGACGTTCCGGCGCGCACCCCGGCGACACCGTCGCGGTCCTGGGCGATCTGGGCGTCGCCGCGCTGGGGCTCGAGGTGCTCTTCCACCGATTCGTCGACGCGGACGGCGTACCCCGCGCCGTGTCGCCCGCCGAGCTGGGGGCGCTGGCGCCCGCAGAAGCACGCGCGCTCGAGCGGCAACGCGCGCCGCGCCCACCGGTGGCGGCGGGCGCTCTCGCCGCGGACGGCGGCGCGACCGCCATGATGGACGTCTCGGACGGCCTCGCTCTCGATGCGCGGCGCCTCGCCGACGCGTCGGGAGTGACGCTCGACCTCGACGCCTCCACCCTGGGGCCCGACCCCGCCCGCGCGCTCGGGGGAGGAGAGGACCACGCGCTCCTGGCGACGTTCCCGACCGGGGCGCCGCTTCCCGCAGGATTCCGTGCGATCGGGACCGTGCGCGAGCGCGGCGCCGACCCGCTCACCGTCGACGGAGCGCCGTTCGCCGGATCGGGCGGGTGGGACCCCTATCGCGACTGGGACACGGGTCGGGGCTGACCCCACCACATCGCGGTGTCGCCGTAGACGCGGTGTCGAAGGGGCGCGAGGTGGGCCGCTTCCCACTCCGGTGCCGCCGACCGTTTCGCCCGCTCGACGACGACCGTCGCGTCGGGGGAGAGCCGGGGCGCGAGGGCGAGGAGCGTCTCGGTGAGTTCGGCGTCGGGGAGGTCGTAGGGCGGATCGAGGAAGACGAGGTCGAACGCGCCGACGCCCGCACCGCGAAGAAAGGTGTTGACGGCGGCGCGGTGGGTGCGCAACGGCGTGGCGAAGCCCCCGGCCTTGGTCACACGGTCGGCGTTGCGACGGATGAGGGTGACGGCGGGCGCGGAGTGCTCGATGAGGTCGACGGATGCTGCGCCCCGGCTCGCAGCTTCCAACCCCAGCGCTCCCGACCCGGCGAAGAGGTCGGCGACCCGCGCGCCCGCCAGCAGGTCTGCGGACTCGAGGGCGCCGAAGAGCGACTCCCGCACGCGGTCGCTCGTGGGGCGCGTACCCGCGGACGGGACGTCGAGCGTGGTTCCCCCGGCCGAGCCGGCGATGATGCGCGTCACCGTCCCACCCTACAAACCCGGTGTCGACGATCCTGCCTAGACTTCTCCCATGCCCGGCTTCACCCTCTCGACGCGCCTCGAAAGCGCCCTGGGAGGCAAGACGGCGGCCGCTTTCGATCGGGCGTTCGGGCTGAAGACGGTCGGGGAGCTGCTGAACCACTACCCCCGCCGCTACGCGCGTCGAGGCGAGCTGACCCCGATCGCCTCGCTGCCGCTGGGTGAACCCGTCACGATCGTGGCCGAGGTGGTGCGGGCGGGCGAGCGTCGTATGCAGAACCGCAAGGGCTCGCTGCTCGAGGTCGTCATCACCGACGGCGACGGTCACCTCAGCCTCACCTTCTTCAATCAGGCCTGGCGTCTCAAGGAGCTGTACCCCGGCCGGCGGGGGATCTTCTCCGGCAAGGTGGGGGAGTACCGCGGCGCCACCCAGCTGGCGCACCCCGACTATCAGCTCTTCGAAGACGTCGAGGAGGCACGGATGAGCGCGGAGGCCAACGCGCACCTGCCGATCCCCATCTACCCGGCCACCAGCACCGTGCCGAGTCATCTCGTGCAGCAGGCGATCAAGCTCGTCCTCGACGGTCTCGACGACATCGATGATCCCCTTCCCGCCGAGTTGCGTGAGCGCCACGGGCTTCTCGATGCGCGCACGGCGCTCGAGCGCGTCCATCGGCCGGACTTCGATGACCAGGTCGGCCCGGCCGTCGCGACCCTGCGGATGCACGAGGCCCTGGTCCTGCAGTCGGCGCTCCTGCAACAGCGCCAGTTCGTGCGCGCGATGTCCGCGACCAAGCGTCCGGCGACGGCGGAGGGCCTCCTCGCCACTTTCGACGCGGGTCTGCCCTTCGCGCGCACCCCCGACCAAGTGACGGTGGGCGACGCGGTCGCAGCAGACCTGGTGGGCGACTGGCCGATGAACCGCCTCGTGCAGGGCGAGGTCGGGTCGGGGAAGACCCTCGTCGCGCTGCGGGCGATGCTCCAGGTCGCGGAGTCCGGCGGTCAGTCGGCCCTCATCGCCCCCACCGAGGTGCTCGCCGCCCAGCACGTCCGCTCGATCGCGAAGATGCTGGGTCCGGTGCTCGCCCCCGAGCTGATGCCGACACTACTCACCGGGCAGCTTCCCGCAGCGGAGCGTCGGAAGGCGGCGCTGCGTGCAGCATCCGGTCAATCGCGCATCGTGGTGGGCACGCACGCGCTTCTGAGCGCCTCGACGACCTTTGCCGACCTGGGCCTCGTCGTGGTGGACGAGCAGCACCGATTCGGTGTCGAGCAACGCGAGGCCCTGCGGGCCAAGGGCACGACGCCGCACACGCTCGTGCTGACAGCCACTCCTATTCCCCGAACCGTGGCGATGACCGTGTTCGGCGACCTCGATGTGTCGACCATCCGCACGATGCCCGTCGGGCGCGCGGGGATCGAGACCTTCGTCGCCCCCCTGGCCGAGAAGCCCGGGTGGTTCGCGCGGGTGTGGGACCGGGTCGCGGAAGAGGTCGCCGCCGGCCGGCAGGCGTTCGTCGTCTGTCCGGCGATCGACGCCGAGGCCGCGCAGAAGGACGACACGGCCGACGAGCCGGTGCCGGCCGGTGAGGGCACGGCCGCGCGCACTCGCTGGGGTGTGGTGCAGGTCGCCGAGGTACTCTCCCGGTTGCCGGCGTACGAGTCGCTGCGGGTCGAGATGCTGCACGGCAAGATGCCCTCGGACGAGAAGGACCGCATTATGCAGGCCTTCTCGCGCGGCGAGATCGACGTGCTCGTGGCCACGACCGTGGTCGAGGTCGGCGTCGACGTGCCCAACGCGTCCGCGATGGTGATCCTGGAGGCCGATCGCTTCGGCGTGTCGCAGCTGCATCAGCTGCGCGGCCGGGTCGGCCGCGGCAGCGTGCCCGGGATCTGCCTGCTCGTGACCGAGGCGTCGCCAGGCACCTCGGCGCGCGCCCGCGTCGACGCGGTCGCGCGCACGCTCGACGGTTTCGAACTCGCCGAGGTCGACCTCGAGCTGCGCGGCGAGGGCGACGTGCTCGGCGACGTGCAGTCGGGTGCGCGGTCATCGCTGCGGCTCCTGCGGGTGGTCACCGACGCCGACGTCATCACGGAGGCGCGCGCCGCCGCCGAACGCGTCTTCGCCGACGACCCGACGTTGACGCAGCATCCCGCCCTCGCCGCTGCGATCGAGCGGCGCGTCGGCGCGTTCGAGCGCGCCGCCCTCGCGCGCTCCTGACGCGCCCTCGCTCGATAGGCTGGCGGCATGGACCCCAGGATCGCCGTCGTACCGGGATCGTTCGACCCGCCCACGCTCGGGCATCTCGACGTCATCCGGCGGGCTGCGACCCTGTTCGACCAGGTGCACGTGCTCGTCGTCCACAACCCCGGCAAAGAGGCCCTGCTCCCCATCGCGCAGCGGCAGGCCCTGCTGGAACAGTCGATCGTGGAGGCGGGGATCGAGGGCGACGTCATCGTCGCGGCCTGGAGCGTCGGACTGCTCGTGGACTACGCCGTCGACGTCGGCGCGGGAGTGCTCGTGAAAGGCATCCGCTCGCAGGTGGACGTGTCGTACGAGTCGCCCATGGCGATCGTCAACCGTCACCTCGCGCATGTCGAGACGGTGTTCCTGCTTCCCGATCCCGCGCACGCGCTCGTCTCCAGCTCCCTGGTGCGCCAGGTGGCGGCGCTCGGCGGCGACGTGTCGCCCTTCGTGCCGCCCGCGGTGGCGCGGTTCCTCGACACCGGCGCGACCCGCCACTGAGCCACCGCGCTGCAGCGGCGGTAAGCTCTCTCCCTGTGAGAAGCCGCCGCCCAGGACCCTTCGCGTTCCCCGTTCGCGACATCGTTCGCCGACCGGGGGAGATGCGCGAGTTCACCCTCGACATCCCCGCCCCCGAGAAATGGGGCGAGGGCCTCGTCTCGATCGCGAAGGACGAACCGCTCGAGATCGATATCCGGCTCGAGTCCGTTCACGAGGGGATCCTCGCCACCGCGACGGTCGACACGCGCTACACGGGAGTGTGCGGACGCTGCCTGACCGATATCGAAGCGCCCGTCGAAGTCGAGTTTCAGGAGCTTTTCACGTATCCTGGAGAAGAAGCGGCTGACTTCGAGGTGCAAGACGATCATGTGGACCTTGAAAGTCACGTCAGAGACGCGATTGTTCTCTCGCTTCCGTTTCAGCCGGTGTGTCAGCCGGATTGCCTCGGGCTCGACCCGGACACCGGCAACCGTTTGACCGCGAGCACCGACGATAGCGAGCGGACGCCCCTCGATTCCCGATGGGCTGCGCTCCAGCAATTCACCCCAGACCCCGACGACGAAGCACAGCTTCGCGGCGTCGAGAACACAGAGAAGAGCTAGTCATGGCAGGTAACCCCCCGAAGCGGAAGGTCTCCCGCTCGAACACCCGCTCGCGCCGCGCGCAGTGGAAGGCAGCGCCCATCACGCTGACCACCACGGTTGAGAACGGCAAGACCGTCTACAGCCGTCCCCACCAGGCCAAGGTCGTCACCGACTCGCAGGGCACCGAGCTGTTCCTCGAGTACAAGGGCCGCAAGGTCGCTGACGTCTGACGTCCGCGGCAGGCGCCGTGACCGACGTTCTTCCTGAGCGCCAAGCGCTCATCGACGAGCTCGGGGTCGATATCGACCCCGAGCTCCTCTCGCTTGCCCTGACGCATCGCTCGTACGCGTACGAGCACGGCCACATCCCGCACAACGAACGCCTCGAGTTCCTCGGCGATTCGGTGCTGGGTCAGGCCGTGACGGTGCGGCTGTTCACGGGTCACCCCGATCTCGACGAGGGTTCGCTCGCGAAGCGGCGCGCCAGCGTCGTGTCGACCGTCGCCCTCGCCGAGGTCGCCCGCGGCATCGGCCTCGGTGACCACGTGCTCCTCGGCCGAGGCGAGGTGCTGACCGGCGGTCGCGACAAGGATTCGATCCTCGCCGACACGATGGAAGCCGTCTTCGGCGCCACCTACCTCTCCGCCGGTCCGGAAGCTGCGACCGGCCTCGTGCTGCGCCTCGTGGAGCCGCTCCTGGCCGACCCCGAACGCTATGGCGCGGCCATGGATCCCAAAACGAGCCTCCAGGAGCTCGCCGCTCAGGAAGGGCTCGCGGCGCCCAGCTACGAGGTGGCCGCGAGCGGTCCCGACCACGACCGCCGCTTCACCGCGACCGTCCGGGTCGGGGCGATCACCACGCACGGGGACGGCACGAGCAAGAAGCAGGCCGAAATGGCGGCGGCCCTCGCGGCGTGGCGCGGCCTGGGCGGTCGTGCCTGAACTCCCCGAGGTCGAGGTCGTGCGAGCGGGCCTCGAACCGGCGGTGACCGGCGCGCTCATCACGGGCGTCGAGGTGCACGATGAGCGTGCGCTGACCCGCCATCGCGACACCGGCGCCTCCTTCGAAGCAGCACTCGTCGGACGCAGGGTGGATGCTGCGGTGCGTCGCGGCAAGTTCCTGTGGCTCCCGCTCGCCCCGGCCGCCGAGACCGGTCAGGCGATCATCGCCCACCTGGGCATGAGCGGCCAGCTCTTGCTGCGCGCGCCCGGGTCACCCGCGGAGCGGCACGAGCGGGTGCGCATCGAACTGCAGCATCCCGTGCACGGTGAGATCTCGGTGGTCTTCGCCGACCAGCGCACCTTCGGATCGCTCGCCGTCGACCTCCTCGAGCCGACTGCCGACGGGGCCGCGGGCGGACGCGGAAGCGAGCTCGCCGCCACCCCGCGCCAGGTGGCCCACATCGCGAGGGATCCGCTCGATCCGGCCTTCCGCGACGACGCCTTCCGCCGGGTGCTCGCGCGCAAGGGGTCGGGAATCAAGCGCGTGCTGCTCGATCAGACCGTGGTCAGCGGTGTCGGCAACATCTACGCCGATGAGGCGTTGTGGGCCGCGCGCCTGCATCCCGACATCCCCGCGCGCGACCTGTCGACGCGCGCCGTCAACCGGCTGCTCGCTGAAGCGCGTACGGTGCTCGACAAAGCGCTGGCGGAGGGTGGCACGAGCTTCGACGCCCAGTACGTGAACGTCAACGGCCAGGCGGGATACTTCGCCCACTCCCTCAACGCCTACGGGCGCACCGGGCAACCGTGCGCCCGCTGCGGTACCCCGATCATGCGTGTCTCGTTCACGAATCGCTCGAGCCACTACTGCCCGCGCTGCCAACGCCTCCCGCGCTGATCACGGCGCGAGAACCTTCTTCCACGCCCCCTCGTACGAGTCGGGCACGAAGCCGATCGTCTCGTTGATGTCGAGCATCGGGCGGTTCTCCTCCGCGTTGTCCGTGCGCACCCGCGGTGAAGCGGGCGCGATCTCGCGCCACGAAACGAGGGCGGCCGTCTTCACCAGCATCCCGAGTCGGTGCCCGCGGTGATCCGCGAGCACCAGCGTGTCGTGCTGGGCGGTGACACGCGTGCGATCGCTGCCGATGATGAGCTCGTTGAACGCCACCAGCTCGCCGGAGTCGAGGTGCTGAGCGGCCGTCACCAGCACCAGGCGACCGGCGTCGACGAAGGTGGCGTCGTGACGCGCGACGCGCGCGGCGTCCCACACCTCCTCGTCGTACTCCATCCCCGCCGCCGGAGCGTCGGTGATCATGCGCGACTTCATCCACCCGTAGCCGTCGACGAACTCCGGCGGCGTCGGCAGCTGCCACTGCACGACGCGATACCCGGCGGCGGCGGTGGTCGCCTGCTCCAGGAGCTCGGGAACGCGGGGCGGGGCCGGGATCAGTTCCAGCACGCTGTGGCGCATCACCTGCTCGAGGTGGTGGCCGTGGCGCAGCAGGAAACGGGCGGCATGGTCGACCGGGATGCTGCCGAAACCGGTCGGCGGCACGAGTCGATCGCCGGCGGCGGCGGGGTGCTCGACCCACGTCTGCAGAACGGTGCGTTCGTGCTCGCGAGCGACGCGTTCGACGAGTTCCATCGCCGCTGACCCGATGCCGCGGCTCCAGACGGAGCGCAGGAGTTCGACGGTCCAGTAGGCGACCCGGGAGCCGGGCTCCTGGGGGACGTCCAGGCCGATGAACCCGACGACGTCGGATCCGAGCAGGGCGAGCCAGAGGAACCGCAGCTCCATGGGGTCGGGGGCGAAGGTCGGCAGGATCTCGGCCGCGGTCAAGCTGTGGTCGTCGTGACCGGAGATCTCGGCGCGGATGAGGTTGCGCACGCGCGTCATTTCGACGAAGTCGGCCGCATCCGGCGCGTCGAGCGCGGCCGGGATCTCGAGGAGGCGGAACTCCAGGTCGGTGGGGGCGGTGATCACGGGGGTGTCCTCTCGGAGGATGGGCGAGGATCTCCCCGGAGCCGCTCGCGGCGGAACGGCTCCGGGGAGATCACAGGGAGTGGGGACGCGTGAAAGCGGCCCAGGCTTGTTCGTGCTCCCGGTTCTGGAGCGAGGCTGCCTGCTCGAGCGCACGGGCGTGGTCGGCGTGCAGGCGCACGCGACGCATCCGTCGAGCGCTCCGCAGCAGCAGCCAGAGGCCCAGACGCAGGGAGAGTCGGTCGAACAGCGACACCCGGGCGCCGGGTTCGACGACCTTGCGGAGGATCTCTTCTTCGGTTCGGCCCCGAGAACGTACGGGGAGGGACAGGTCGTTCATGGTGATGCCTTTCGGCGCAGTATCGCGTGCCGCCGGAGGGGCGGCGAGGAAGCGGAAGCAGCCTCCAGAGGAGGAGCTTCGGGAAGCCGGTTGGGGTCGGAGGTCCGAGGCCCGCACGGGCGCGGCACGAAGCCGGGGAAATGCCGGGCGCGGTCAGGCGGCGGCGGGGGTGGCGGAGAAGGAGCGGGTCACCGCAGCTCGGGCGGAAAACGCAGTTTCGGCAACAGCGGGCTGAATGTTCATGGTGACCTCCTCTCGACTTCGTTCGCGATCACTGACGCTAGCGGACGGGCGCTGACGGCGTCAAGCACTTTCCCAGTTTGGCTCGCACCCCGGGCGTGTCCGCACGGCTCCGGGGTTCTCCGGCCCGCCGTCGGGGCGCGAGAGCGGCGGTCCGGTACCGTGATGCGTTGACCACCGGGCCGGAAGGCGAAGCCATGCATCTGAAGAGCGTCACGCTCAAGGGCTTCAAGTCGTTCGCCCAGCCGACCACCTTCGCCCTCGAACCCGGGGTGACGTGCATCGTCGGTCCGAACGGCTCGGGCAAATCGAACGTCGTCGACGCGCTCGCCTGGGTGATGGGGGAGCAGGGGGCAAAGACCCTCCGCGGCGGCAAGATGGAGGACGTCATCTTCGCGGGTACCTCGACCCGCGGGCCGCTCGGTCGTGCGGAGGTGCAGCTCACGATCGACAACAGCGACGGTGCGCTGCCGATCGACTACTCCGAGGTCACGATCAGCCGCACGCTCTTCCGCACCGGTTCGAGCGAGTACGCCATCAACGGCGAGACCGCTCGCCTCCTCGACGTGCAGGAGCTGCTGAGCGACTCGGGGCTCGGGCGCGAGATGCACGTGATCATCGGTCAGGGACGTCTCGACAGCGTGCTTCAGGCCAGCGCCGAGGACCGGCGGGGGTTCATCGAGGAGGCTGCGGGCATCCTCAAACACCGTCGCCGCAAAGAGAAGACCCTGCGCAAGCTCGAAGCGATGGAGGCCAACCTCACGCGCCTGAGCGATCTCGCGGGGGAGTTGCGGCGCCAGCTCAAACCCCTCGGCCGGCAGGCGGAGATCGCCCGGGAAGCAGCATCCATCGCCGCCGTCGTCCGCGACGCGAAAGCCCGGCTGTACGCCGACGAGTTGGTGGGGATGCGTCGCGAACTCGCCGAGCACGCCCGCACCGAGCAGGAGCGTCATTCCGAGCGGCTCGTGCTGCAGGATCAGGCGAGCACGATCCACGCGAAGGTCGAGCGGCTGGAGGGTCAGCAGCGGTCCGAGGCCGTCGATGCCGCCCGCGGGGTGTCGTTCGCGCTCGAACAGGTGCAGGAACGTCTCCGCGGGCTGTATTCGCTCGCTGGCCAGCGCCTCTCGCTGCTGTCCTCCGATGACGCCGACCCGAGCGCTTACGCGACGACCGTCTCGCCGGCCGCGATCGACGAGGTGCGCGCAGAGATCGACGAGTTGTCCGCGGGCCTCGGGGACGCTCAGGATGCTGCCGCAGCGGCCGGTCGCACCGTGACGCGCGCGCGCGCCGAGCTCGATGCGCTCGACACCGACATCGCCGCTCAGAGCGCCCTGGTGTCCGAGCACGACATGCGCCTGACGGCCTTGCGCGGATCGGCCGAGGCGGCAGCTTCCGCGCTGGCCGCGGTGCGAGCGGCCGTCGATCGCCAACAGCGGGCGCTCGACGCGGCCACCGCGCGGCGGAGTGAGGCCGCCGCGACCCTCGCCGAACTCGAACCGGTCGCCCTCACCGGGGATTCCGCCGCGGAGTACGCCGGAGCGTACGAGCGTGCGCAACGCGAGGCCGTCGACGCCGAGGCGCAGGTCGAGGCCCTGCGCGAGCGGTTGCACGCCGCCGAGCGCGAGGTCGAATCGCTCACGGCCCAGACCACCGCCCTGGGCCGAGCGCTCGACGTCCGTAATGCTGCGGCGGAACTCGTCGGACAGGACGGTTCCGGTGCTCGTGGGCTGGTGTCCGACAGCGTCAAGGTGACCGCCGGTTTCGAAGCGGCGATCGCTGCGGCACTCGGACCGCTCGCGGAGGGGTTGTTGGTCGCCACCCGAGCCGATGCCGTCGCGGCGGCGTCGGTCGCCCGCTCGTCCGACCTCGGCGTCGTCGACATCGCGATCGCCGACGCGTCGTCGTCGCGCACCCCTGAGCCCACCCCGCCCGGGTTGACCGCCGCGCGCGACGTCGTCACCGCCCCCGCCGGCGTGCTCGGCATCCTCGCCGACGTGTTCATCGCCGACGACCTCGAAGCCGCAAGCGGTGCCCTCGAGGGCGGGGCACGACCGGTCGTCATCGTCACCCGAGCGGGGGAGGTGGCGACCGCCTTCACGATCCGCGCCGGCTCCGGTGCCGGGCGGTCACGCCTCGAGCTCGCCGCCGAACGCGACGCCGCCGCCGAACGACTCGCCGAGATCGGTGTCGTCGCCGACTCGCTCCGCGAGGGCCTCGCCGACGCGACGGGCACCCACCAGCGTGCCCGTCAGCGCACGCGCGAGACGCTGTCCGCACTGCGCGAGCACGACGCGGCGCTCGCCTCGCACGCCGAACGTGTGAACCGCGCGACAGTGCGCCACGAGGCTGCTGTGGCGGAGTGCGACCGGCTCGAGGCCGGCCTCGGCCAGGCGCAAGCGGCGGTCACCGAAGCGGAGGATGCGGCTCGCGTCGCCGAGAAGACGCTGGCCTCGGCCCTCGAGGCGCCGCGTCCGATCCTCGATGCCTCGTCCCGCGAGGGGATGCTGGCCGACCTCGACACGGCGCGCGACGCCGAGATGCGCGCGCGTCTCGAGGTGGAGACGTTGCGCGAACGGATGCGAGCGGGTGAGGCGCGCATCGTGCAGCTCGAACGTCAACGCGAGCGCGAGCGCGCGGCAGCGGAAGAGGCGGCCCGGCGCGCGGTGATCCGTCGGGCGCAGCGCGAGATCGCGGCTTCCGTGGCTGCGGCGCTCCCGCCCCTGCTCGATTCCGTCGATCGCTCGGTCAGTCAGGCGCGGGTGGAGCTCGCCGCGGCGGAGTCAGCCCGCACCGCCGTCACCGCGGAGCTCGCTCAGGCCCGCGCCCAGGAAGCGGCGATCCGCGACCGGCTCGCCGGGGTGACCGAGAGCGTGCACGGCCTCGAGATGCGCATCCACGAGAAGCGGCTGCACGCGAACAGCCTCCTGGAGCGGGTGCAGTCCGAGCTGGGCCTGAGCGAAGAGATACTCGTCGCGGAGTACGGCCCCGACCAGGCCGTCCCCAACGACGCGGTTACGCACGACGCCGATGCGGAGGCAGCATCCGTCCCGTTCGATCGCGCTCAGCAGCGTCGCCGACTGCAGGACGCCGAGCGCAAGCTCGCGACACTCGGGCGGGTCAATCCCCTCGCCCTCGAGGAGTTCGCGGCGCTCGAACAGCGCCACGCCTTCCTCACCGAGCAGCTCACCGACCTCACCCAGACGCGCACCGATCTGCTGACGATCATCGACGAGCTGGACGAGCGGATGCAGTCGATCTTCCTGGCCGCCTTCGAGGACATGCGGGTGGCCTTCGGCGAGATCTTCCCGATCCTGTTCCCCGGTGGCACCGGCAGCGTGTCGCTCACCGATCCCGACTCGCCGCTGACCACCGGCATCGAGGTGTCGGTGCGACCAGCCGGCAAGAAGATCGAACGACTGTCGCTGCTGTCGGGCGGGGAGCGCTCGCTCGCGGCCGTCGCGTTCCTCGTGGCGATCTTCACCGCCCGGCCGAGCCCGTTCTACATCCTGGACGAGGTCGAGGCGGCGCTCGACGACGCGAACCTCGGCCGCCTGCTGGGGGTCTTCGAACGCCTGCGCGAGAACAGCCAGCTGATCGTGATCACCCACCAGAAGCGCACGATGGAGATCGCCGACGCCCTCTACGGCGTCTCGATGCGCCAGGACGGCGTCTCGGCCGTCGTCGGCCAACGGGTGGGCGACCGCGTCGCCCGGTGACCGGCGCCCTACCGTCTTTCCGGCCCGATGACCAGCGGCGCGGCCGGACGGACGCGCGCGGCTACGGTTGCCGAATGTCTTCGTCTCGGGTGCCTCTCGCTCTGTCCTTCCTCGCCGCACTGACCGTCGCCGTCACCGCGTGCTCGCCGGCAGCTCTTCCCGACGAGGCGGCCGAGCCGTCGGAGCAGCCCACGAGCTCCCCGTCGATCGAGGCCACGACCGAGGCGGACGCCGAGGCCGGCGTACCGGCCGACCTCACCTTCGCCGCAGGTGCCGACCTCGATCCGTCGGTCGGCGGCCAATGGGGCGACGCGATGATCGCCGACGCCGACTTCGCCGTCGCGCAGGCCGACAACGGCGAGGGCGGCTGGTCGTACACCCACCTGGCCACCCAGTGCGAGGTGGCCTTCTGGCAGGGCGACGTCAGCAACCTCGCGGTAGCGGGGGATGACGCCGCGCTGTCGGACTCCGTGCTCGCCGCCTGGTTCCAGGCGACCGCGGCCGAGATCACGCCGTACGCGCTCGACGAGCAGCTGCCGCTCAACCTGGGCGGCGCCGGAACCTTCGACGTTCGCACCGTCGGGGGCGAGAGCAGCGAGACCGGCGAGAACTACGTGGTCTCCGCTCGCGGTTTCGGCGCGTTCCAGGGCGGGTATGTCGTCAGCGTCACGTGCCCGCAGGGCCAGGATGCTGTGGCCCTCCGCGACGAGTTGCGCGACGACTACCTGTCGTTGGTACTCGCGCCGCTCTGACCGACGGCGGCGGGGGCCGTGCATCGCCGTAGGCTGGAGGCATGGCGGAGAATTCCTGGTCGCTCGGTCGCGCACTGCGCGGCATGTTCGTCAAGCCCACGATCGATGAGACCACCTGGGAAGACCTCGAGACCGCCCTGCTGACGGCCGACTTCGGCCCCGACGTCACCGAGCGCATCATCGGCGAGCTCCAGGCGAAGGTCGAGCGCTATCGCACGACCGACCCGAAGGACCTGCAGCGGATGCTGCGCGAGACCCTCGAGGAGCACTTCGCCAAATTCGACACGACCCTCCGACTGACCGAGCGGCCCGCGGTGGTGCTCGTCGTCGGGGTGAACGGTGTCGGCAAGACCACCACGATCGGCAAGTTCGCGAAGTTCCTCGGCCGCTACGGTCGCTCGGTGGTGGTCGGTGCCGCCGACACCTTCCGCGCCGCCGCCGTCGACCAGCTCGCGACGTGGGCCGAACGCGGCGGCGCCACGATCGTGCGACCGCAGCAGGAGGGGCAGGATCCCGCTTCGGTCGCCTTTCAGACCGTGACCTACGCGAAGGACACCGGCACGGAGATCGTGCTCATCGACACCGCCGGACGCCTGCACACCAAGGGCGGCCTGATGGACGAACTCGGCAAGATCAAGCGCGTCATCGAGAAGCAGGCGCCGATCAGCGAGGTGCTGCTCGTGCTCGACGCCACGACCGGGCAGAACGGACTCCGTCAAGCGCAGGCGTTCCTCGACAGCGCGGGTGTCACAGGCCTCGTCATCACGAAGCTCGACGGTTCCGCCCGCGGGGGGTTCGTGCTCGCCGTACAGGAGCTCACCGGCATCCCGGTGAAGCTGCTGGGCCAGGGCGAAGGAATCGGCGACCTCACCGGTTTCACCCCTCACGTCTTCGCATCGTCGTTGGTCGACTGATGGCGCGCGGAGCGGCGACTACCGTGCACGACACGAGACTGGTTTCATAGGGCCATGGCCATCGAACACGACTTCTTCGGACTCCTCGAGTCGGGTCCGGACGGTTCGATCTTCTGGTCGGAGAACGTGGAATTCGGCGATCAGACGGTCACCGTCGATCTCACCGCGCCCGATCAGGATGATGTCTCGCAGGACGCGCTCGATGCCGCGGCGGGCATGGTCTCCTCGATCGAGGGCATCGACCGCACCGCGCGCGACGCGATGGTGGCGGAACTCGACGATCGCACCAGCGAGGTGATCGAGTACATCCTCCAGCAGCAGCAGGGCCTCGGCGAAGAACTCGACGACCTGCTCGTGGATGTCTCCGGTGACACCCAGATCGACGTGATCCGCTCGCTCCAGCTCATGAGCATGACGATTCTCGCCGACGAACACGGCGGCAGCGACCCCTTCGCCGTCCTGGAGTACGCCCTCGACCCGGAGGCGACCGACGACGTCCTCCTGGTCAATCTCGCCTCCGACGGCACCGTGCAGTCGGTCACCAGCGCCGACTGACTTTCACCCCGCGCTCCGCGCGGTGAGGCGCGGTGACGCATGCCCGCGCGCTGCCCGCGAGCGGGTCAGACGGCCTGGGCGAAGCCCTCGTCGGCCGAGGCGATGTCGCGGGCCAGGTGCGCGAGATGCGGCGGGATGCTGCGCCCCATCGACATCATCGACTGTGCCCACAGGCGCCCCGCCCGGTAGGAGGAGCGAACGAGGGGCCCGGCCAGCACGCCGAGGAAGCCGATCCGCTCGGCCTCTTCCTTGAAGGCCACGAACTCATCGGGCTTGACCCAGCGCGCGACGGGGAGGTGGCGCGGTGAGGGACGCAGGTACTGCGTGATCGTGATGATGTCGGTTCCGGCGTCGCGCAGGTCCTGCAGCGCCTGCACGACCTCTTCGGGTTCTTCGCCCATGCCGAGGATGAGGTTCGACTTGGTGATCAGGCCCGCGGCGCGCGCCTGGGTCAGCACGTCGAGCGAGCGTTCGTAGCGGAATGCCGGACGGATGCGCTTGAAGATGCGCGGCACCGTCTCGACGTTGTGCGCGAACACCTCGGGACGGGCGTCGAAGACCTCGCCCAGTAGCCGGGGGTTGCCGGAGAAGTCGGTCGCGAGGATCTCGACTCCGGTACCGGGGTTGTCGGCGTGGATGCGCCGAACCGTCTCGGCGTGCAGCCACGCGCCCTCGTCGGGGAGATCATCGCGCGCGACACCGGTGACGGTCGCGTAGCGCAACTGCATCCGGCTCACGCTCTCGGCGACGCGACGCGGCTCGTCCCGGTCGTAGTCGGCCGGCTTGCCGGTGTCGATCTGGCAGAAGTCGCAACGGCGCGTGCACTGGGAGCCGCCGATGAGGAAGGTCGCCTCGCGGTCCTCCCAGCACTCGAAGATGTTCGGGCACCCCGCTTCTTGGCAGACGGTGTGCAGGTCCTCGGTCTTCACCAGCTGCTGCAGCGCGGTGTACTCGGGGCCCATGCGGGCCTTCGTCTTGATCCATTCCGGCTTGCGTTCGATCGGGGTCTGAGCGTTGCGCACCTCGAGGCGCAGCATCCGCCGACCGTCGGGAGCTGCGGCGCTCATGCCGCCACCCCCGCGTACTCGGCCTGGAAGGCCTCGAGCACGGTGCCGACGATGTCGGCGGGGGAGACGTCGGAGCCCACCACCTCGCTGACCGTGGTGACTCCCGCATCGGTGATCCCGCAGGGGACGATCCGTTGGAAGGGGGCCAGGGTGTTGTCGCAATTGACGGCGAATCCGTGCATCGTGACGCCTTTCTCGACCCGCACACCGATGGCGGCGACTTTGTCGGTGGACAGGGGGCGGTGCACCCAGACGCCGCTGCGTCCTTCGACGCGCACGCCGTCGACGCCGTGGGCGGCGAGGGCGTCGATGAGCACACGCTCGAGTCGGCGCACGTGGGCGACGACGTCGAGGGGCTCGGCCAGCCGCACGATCGGGTAGCCGACCAGCTGCCCCGGGCCGTGCCAGGTGATCTTGCCGCCGCGGTCGACGTCGATGACGGGCGTGCCGTCATCGGGACGCTCGTGGGCCTCGGTGCGCGTGCCGGCGGTGTACACGGGTTCGTGCTCCAGCAGCACGAGCGTGTCCGCTCGCTCGTGGGCGACGACCTCCGAGTGGATGCTTCGCTGCAGGCGCCAGCCGTCGACGTAGGGCACGTAGCGCGGGGCGAGACCCGCGTCGACGATCTCGAGCATGCGACGCTCCTCGGGGTTGTTGGATGCAGTCTAACAACCTGCGGTACGGGTTGTCCCGTCGGCCGACCCCCTTACGCTGAGCAGATGGCGACAGAGCAACGGGGTGGGCGGCCTCGGGCCTCGTCCCGGGAGACCCTCGCGGAGGCCGCCTCCGAGCTGTTCCTCGAGAAGGGGTTCGACGAGACCTCGGTGGCCGACATCACGACGCGCGCCGGCGTCAGCCGTTCGAGCTTCTTCAACTACTTCTCCACGAAGAGTGACGTGCTGTGGGCGGGCTTCGACGAGCGCATAGACGCGCTTCCCAGCGCTCTCGCCGCCGGCGGCGACGACCTCGATGTCGCCATCCGCTCCGCGGTCGCCACGTTGGTGCATGACCTTCGCCCCGACACGCTCGCGCTCGCGCTCGCGCAGGCCGACACGATGCGCCTCGCGGATGAACTCGAGAGGGACTCGTCGGTCAGGCGATCCCGGATCGCCGGTGCGGTCCTGGACCACCTTCGCGGGCGTGGGGTGGACGATCTTCGCGCCGACGTGGTCGCGGCCGCCTATGGCGGGGCGGTGCTGGCAGCCCTCGCCCGATGGGCGGACGCCGGAGCGGGTCGCACGCCGCTGGAATCCCTTCTCGCCCAGGCGCTCGAGGCGGTGCCGCCCGTGCGGCCGAGCCGCAGCATCCACCTCTCCTGACCTGCCGTCGCGGGCGCGTAAACTCGAGGGATCATGGCTACCTTCGGCACGCTCTCCGATCGTCTCACCGAGACCTTCCGCAACCTCCGCACCAAGGGCAAGCTCACGCCCGCGGACGTCGACGGAACCGTGCGGGAGATCCGCCGCGCACTGCTCGACGCCGACGTGGCGCTGCCGGTCGTGAAGGAGTTCACCGCCGCCATCCGCGAGCGGGCGCTGGGCGACGAGGTGAACCGTGCGCTGAACCCCGCACAGCAGGTCGTGCAGATCGTGAACGAGGAGCTCGTGAGCATCCTCGGTGGTCAGCAGCGTCGGCTGCAGTTCGCCAAGAACCCGCCGACCGTGATCATGCTCGCTGGCCTCCAGGGCTCGGGTAAGACGACGTTCGCCGGAAAGCTCGCGCGTCAGCTCGAGAAGGACGGGCACACCCCGCTTCTCGTCGCCGCAGACCTCCAGCGCCCGAGTGCGGTGAACCAGCTGCAGGTGGTCGCCGAGCGCGCCGGCGCGGCGATCTTCGCTCCCGAACCCGGCAACGGCGTCGGCGACCCCGTGCGCGTCTCCCGTGACGGCGTCGAGTATGCGCGTCGCCACCAGCACGACGTGGTCATCATCGACACGGCCGGCCGCCTCGGCGTCGACGCCGAGCTGATGAAGCAGGCTTCCAACATCCGGGCGGCGACGAACCCCGACGAGGTGCTCTTCGTCATCGACGCGATGATCGGTCAGGACTCGGTCAACACCGCGAAGGCCTTCCAGGAGGGCGTCGATTTCACCGGCGTCGTGCTGTCCAAGCTCGACGGCGACACGCGCGGTGGCGCTGCGCTGTCGGTGGCCTCCGTCACCGGCCGCCCCATCATCTACGCCTCCACGGGAGAGGGCCTCGACGATCTCGAGCCGTTCTACCCCGATCGCATGGCCTCGCGCATCCTCGACCTCGGCGACATCCTGACGCTCATCGAGCAGGCGCAGTCGGCGTTCGACGAGGAAGAGGCGATGAAGGTCGCCGAGAAGCTCGCGACCGACAACTTCACGCTCGAGGACTTCCTCGAGCAGATGCAGCAGATGAAGAAGATGGGCTCGATGAAGAAGATGCTCGGGATGCTCCCGGGTATGGGCTCCATGAAGCAGCAGCTCGAGGACTTCGACGAGCGCGAGCTCGATCGCACCGAGGCGATCATCCGCTCGATGACGCCGGGGGAGCGGCGCAATCCCAAGGTGCTGAACGGTTCGCGCCGCCTGCGTATCGCCCGCGGTTCCGGCATGACGGTGACCGACGTCAACTCGCTCGTCAACCGCTTCGAACAGGCCGCCAAGATGATGAAGACGATGGCGCGCGGCGGTGTGCCCAACATTCCCGGCATGGGTCCGGTTCCGGGCGCGGGACGCCCCGGCGCCTCCTCCAAGCGCGGCAAGCAGCAGAAGGCCAAGGGTTCTCGCTCGGGAAACCCCGCGAAACGAGCCGCCGAGAACGCCGGTGTCGCAGCATCCGCCCCCGCCGCCCCGGCCGGATCGGGCTTCGGTCTCGGCGGAGCGCCGAAGGCTGCGCCGACCGAGGCCGACATGGCCGAGCTGCAGAAACTGCTCGGCCGCGGCTGACCCTGCTGCCCGAATCAGGACGATCGCCCGGATCAGGACGATTCGCCGCACAAACTGCCTGATCTGGGCGATTCTCCTGTTCTGAGAGCTGCGGGGCCGGTCATCTCGCCGCGGCAAGGTGTAGTTGCTGCGCTATCGCGGCGCTGATGAGGTTCACCACGGTCGGCCAGTCGAAGAGCAGCTGGTAATAGTCGAAGCGCAGCACCGTGTATCCGCGGAGGCGAAGTCGCGCGTCGGCCTCGATGTCTCGCCGCCTGTCCGCGGCCCGATGATGGGCGAAGCCGTCGAGTTGCACCGCCAGCCGGTCGCCGATGAGCCCGTCGACCGGGTGGCCATCGATCCAGACCTGCTGGCGCACGGCGACACCCATGGCGCGCATCCCGTCGACGAAGATCGTCTCCAGTCCGGAGTCGGAGAGGGCGGACGCCTTCTCCGCGAGCCTTTTCGCTGAGGTGCTGTGCCAGACAACCCGCGACAGGACGGCGGCATCGACGTGCTTCTTGCGGATGGCCGACTCCCAGATGGCGAGCGCCTCAGTGAGGGGCAAGCACCGCGCGACGTGGAAGAGCACGTTCAGGATGTGATCCGAGGCGGCAGTCCGCCCCACCGGAGCCGGCCCTCTGCCCCAGTGCAGGACGGCCTCGCCCGGCTGCAACCTCGAGGCCGTCGGGTCGACGGCTACGTGCAGCTGACCGGTCACCGGCACCCAGAGCTGCTTCAACTCGGCCTGGGTGACGCACGTGACGCGGCCCCCCAGCGAGACGGCGGCCACTCGACGGGGGTCGGCGCCGGATAGACACAACCACGAGCGCCGGGTGCGCACCACCCTCCCGCTTCGCACCGCATCCGCCAGGGCGGCTTTGCCGAAACCCGCCGCGCGCAGGTCGGTGGAGTGCGCAACTCCGTCGCGATGCTCGAGCCAGGCCACGATCGACGGGGAGGTTCGCATGCCGCCACTCTTCAGTCCCGAGGCCGTCGGATCGCCGCCTGACGAGCTTCGGTGGACGGCTGCGGCCGCTAGGGCGGTTGGGGAGGAGCCACGGCCACAGGACGATCGCCGGAATCAGGACATTTCGCGGTGCAAACGGCCTGTACTGGGCGATACTCCTGTTCTGGGAAAGAGCGAGGGAGGACAGCGGATGCTGGGATCAGCCCAGCGTGGCCAGGTGCTCGCGCAGGGTCGGACCGCCCCGGAACTCCCGGATGAGGTGGCGGACCACTTCGCGGAGGTCGCCGTGGGCGCCGTCGGCCACCGCGAGCTGGCGCGCCGAGCTGCCGCCGGTCGCGAGGATCGTCTCCAGCCCCGCGAACTCGCGGGCGCATTTGAGCTCGACCGCGACGTCGGCGAGGCGGTCCATCGTCTCGCGGAGATGCTCGACCACGGGTACCTGGCGACCCGCCTGATCGACGATCACCTCGGCGTCGAGGCCGTAGCGGGCCGCGCGCCATTTGTTCTCGCGGGCGTACCAGGGCTGGATGCGGGGGAGTTCGCGCCCCTCGTCGAGGTCGCGCGAGAACTGCTCGACCAGGGCCTGCACGAGCGCGGCGACCGCGGCGAGCTCGGGCAGCGTCGACATCCCGTCGCACGCGCGCACCTCGATCGTGCCCCACCGCGGCGCCGGGCGGATGTCCCAGCGCACCTCGGTGGCGTCGGCCATCACCCCGGTGCGTGTCATGTCGTCGAGGTAGCTCTCGTACTGCGCCCAGTCATCGAGCGGCCACGGCAGTCCCGCCGTCGGCAGCTGCTGGAACACCAGCGCGCGGTTCGAGGCGTAGCCGGTGCGATCACCGGCCCAGAAGGGACTGGATGCTGCCAAGGCCTGCAGGTGGGGGAGGTAGCCCGTGAGAGCGCCGATGATCGGGAAGACCTTGTTCACGTCCTCCACACCGACATGCACGTGGATACCCCAGATCATCATGTTGCGCCCCCACCACTGGGTACGCTCGATCAGCGCCTCGTAGCGGGTCTTCTCCGTGACCTCCTGGTCGTACCACTGGGCGAAGGGATGACTGCCCGCACTCAGCAGCTCGACGCGCCGGGGATCGGTCTGCGTCCGCACCGCGCCGATCGCGTCGGCGATGTCGTCGACCGCGGCAGCGACCGTGTCACCGATCCCGCTCGTCACCTCGACCGTGTTCGTCAGCAACTCGCTCGTGACGGTGTAGCGCTCGAGCGCCGTGCTCTCCTCCAGGGCCGACAGGATCTCCGGTGCGCGGGGCACGAGATCGCCGGTTTCGGGGTCGGCCAGCATGAGTTCCCACTCGATCCCGACCGAAGAACGGGGGGAGGGGGCGAACGGCACCGTCATGGCCCACAGTCTTCCATGAGGGTCAGATCTGGCCGATGTTTCACGAGACGCTCCGACATCTGGCAGAATAGAGGGTCGGACCCGATGCTCGACCCTCTATCCAGCATCCTGTCCACTCTTTGAGCTTCCGCCGGGTGTGCACCCCACGCTCCAGGCGACCAGTTCGTTCGCTTTCCACACATTCAGGAGAATCGTGGCTGTCAAGATCCGACTCAAGCGCCTCGGCAAGATCCGCGCGCCCTACTACCGCATCGTCGTGGCCGACTCGCGCACCAAGCGCGACGGTCGCGTGATCGAAGAGATCGGTCAGTACCACCCCACCGAGGAGCCCTCGTTCATCGAGGTCGACTCCGACCGCGCGCAGTACTGGCTCGGCGTGGGCGCTCAGCCCTCGCCGCAGGTGCTCGCCATCCTCAAGATCACGGGCGACTGGGGCACCTTCAAGGGTGACGCCAATGCGACCTCGACGCTCAAGGTGCGCGAGCCCAAGCCGGTCTTCGAGGCGGACGCCGCCAAGAAGTCCGTCCTCAAGCCGAAGGCCGACAAGCCTGCCGAGGCTCCCGCTGCCGAGGCTTCCGCCGACGACGCCGCTCCGGCGTCCGACTCGGAGTAATCCCTTGCTGGCCGCCGCGCTCGAGCACGTCGTCAAGGGGATCGTCGATCACCCCGACGCCGTGCGCATCGACTCCAGCACCTCACCTCGCGGTGACGTGCTGGAGGTTCACGTGCACCCCGAGGATCGGGGACGCGTGATCGGGCGCGGCGGACGCACGGCAAAGGCGCTGCGCACCGTGATCGGCGCTCTCGCCGACGGTCGCCGCGTGCGTGTCGACGTCGCGGATGACTGACGTGTCCGCCGACGGTCGCGCGCATTCCCCCCGTCCCGCGCGCACGCAGCTGCGGGTGGGACGCCTCGTGAAGGCGCACGGTCTCAAGGGCGCCCTCAAACTCGAGCTGTACACCGACGACCCGGACGGCCGTTTCGCCCCGGGCTCGACGTTCACTCTGCAGGTTCCCGAGTCCTCCCCGTGGCACGGCAAGCCCCTCACCGTCCGCGAATTCAAGTGGATGAACTCCCACCCGGTCGCCTTCTTCGAGGGCGTCGATGATCGTGAAGGTGCGGAAGAGCTCGTTCGCGCCATCCTGTGGATCGATGAGGATGCTGAGACCGCCCCCGCGGAGGATGACGCCTGGTACGACCACCAGCTCGTCGGCCTCGACGTCGTCCGCGACGACACCGTGGTCGGGCGCGTCATCCGGGTGGACCACCTCCCCTCGCAGGATCTGCTCGTCATCCGCGTGTCGGGGGACTCCGACGCTGAAGTGCTCGTGCCCTTCGTGAAAGCGATCGTTCCCGAGGTCGACATGGCCGCAGGGCGCGTCGTGGTGACTCCTCCGCCCGGGCTCTTCGAGGCGCTGCCCGACGACCCGACGGAGTCCGAGGAGTCCGCAGAGACGGCTCCCGAGGATGACACGGCCGAGGACGCCGACGCGGAGCACTGACGTGCGCATCGACGTCGTCTCGATCTTCCCCGCGTTCTTCGAAGCACTCGAGGTCTCGCTGCTGGGCAGGGCCCGCGGCGCCGGCATCCTCGACATCCGTGTGCACGATCTGCGCGATTCCACGCACGATCGCCACCGCACGGTCGATGACACCCCCTACGGGGGCGGCGCCGGCATGGTGATGAAGCCCGAGCCCTGGGCCGAGGCGCTCCAGACGATCGCGACGGATGCTGAAGCGCCGCCGGGCGGCGGCCAGCATCCGATCTTCATCTTCCCCTCGCCGGCGGGCGAGGTCTTCACCCAAGCGACCGCAGGGGAGTTGGCGGAGGCCCCGCACCTGGTGTTCGGCTGCGGTCGCTACGAGGGCATCGACGAGCGTGTCTTCGACTACGCCGCCGAGCTCGGCTCGGTGCGCCTGATCAGCCTCGGCGACTACGTGCTGAACGGCGGGGAGGTCGCGGCGATGGCGATGATCGAGGCCATCGGGCGCCTCGTGCCGGGCGTCGTCGGCAACCCCGCCAGCCTCGTCGAGGAATCGCACGAGGACGGCCTGCTCGAATACCCCTCGTACACGAAGCCCGCTGCCTGGCGTGGCCGCGACGTGCCGCCGGTGCTGCTGAGCGGCAACCACGGCGCGATCGCCGCGTGGCGTCGCGAGCAGCAGATCGAGCGCACGCGGGCGCGACGCCCCGATCTCCTGGGCGAATAGCGTCCGGTTGAAACCGTGTGTCAGTCGACGCCCAGGAACGAGCGGTCGGTGAGGATGATCGGGCCGTCATCAGTGATCGCGACCGTGTGCTCGGCGTGCGCGCCGCGCGAGCCGTCGGCGCTGCGGAGAGTCCAGCCGTCGGCGTCGGTGATCAGCTTGTCGGTCGTAGCGAGGAACCACGGCTCGAGAGCGACGACGAGGCCGGCCCGCAGCGGATAGCCGCGGCCCGGCTTTCCGTCGTTGGGGACGTGCGGATCGCCATGCATCTCGCGGCCGACACCGTGACCGCCGAAGTCCGTATTGATGGAGTACCCGTCGGCGTGCGCGACGGCGGCGATCGAGGCGGAGATGTCGCCGATCTTGCGGCCGACGGATGCTGCGCCGATGGCTGCTTCGAGGGCCCGCTGGGTGGTGTCGATCAGCGCCAGGTCCTCGTCGCGCGGCGTGCCCACGATGAAGGAGACGGCGGAGTCGGCCACCCAGCCGTCGACGGAGACCGCGAAGTCGAGGGTGACGAGATCGCCGTCCCGCAGCGCGTAATCGTGGGGGAGACCGTGCAGCACGGCGTCGTTGATGGAGGTGCAGATCACCTTCCCGAAGGGGCTCGCGCCGAAGGAGGGGTGGTAGTCGATGTAGCTCGAGGTGGCTCCGACCCGCCGGATCATGTCGTGGGCGCGGCGATCGATGGCGAGCAGATTCGTGCCGACCTTCGTCTCGTCGCGAAGGGTCGCGAGGGTCTCGGCGACGAACCGCCCGGCCGGCCTCATAGCCTCGATCTCGACGGGGGTGCGCAGTTCGATCATGGAAATCCTCTCTACCGTTCCATTCTCGCGGATCCCAAACCGAGAGGATGCTTCATGCCGCCGCGATACCCGAGACGGCCGAGTGGGTGCGGCGTAGCATCGAGCCATGTGGTTGCGAAGGCTCTTCTTCCGCTGGCAGTTCCCCGCCGCGGTCGTCTTGCCGCTCTGGTTGCTCGTCGGCTGGGGCGTCTTCCAGGCGGGCGGCTGGGCCTTCCTCTGGGTGCTGTTCATCGCGATCCCCTCGGTGTTCCTCGGCGAGATCGCGCTCACTCTCCTCGTGCGCGCCCGCGGCACGGTGCGGGTCGAGCGAGCGGTGTCGTGGTGGGACGTCGCCGGCTTCACCGTCTGGCACGTGCTGATCATCGCCACCGGTTTCTACAACCCGGTCTGGTTCGCCCCGGCCCTCCTCGCCGCCACGGCCGTCGGGTTGGGCCTGTTCTGGCTGTCGCTCACCCAGCTCTGGCGCGAGACGCGGGTGTCGAGCGTTCTGCTTCGCACCCCGAACGGCATCGGGTACATCCCCCCGACACGCGAGACTCGTCGACCAGCGGCGCCCGCCGACGTCATCGTGCTCGAGGAGCGCGACGGCCGAGCCTGAGGTTTGTCGGGCGGGTGCATCCGTGGCACAATAGATGTTTGTGCCCTGACCGGTTCTGCCACAGGGGAGCACGCCGCGCAAGCGGCTCGGGCACACTCCATCCTTAGCCTTACATCATGCCGTCGACCTGTGGCGGCTGCAGGAAGAGAAGATCATGCAGATCCTCGACGCTGTCGACGCGGCCTCGCTCCGCACCGACATCCCCGTTTTCGGTCCTGGTGACACCGTCAAGGTGCACGTGAACATCACCGAAGGCACGCGCTCGCGTGTCCAGGTGTTCCAGGGCATCGTGCTCGGCCGCTCCGGTGACGGAGTCCGCGAGACGTTCACCGTCCGCAAGATCAGCTTCCAGGTCGGCGTGGAGCGCACGTTCCCCGTGCACAGCCCCGTCATCGACCACATCGAGGTCGTCACCCGCGGTGACGTCCGTCGTGCGAAGCTCTACTACCTCCGCAACCTCCGCGGCAAGAAGGCCAAGATCAAGGAGAAGCGCGACGCGCGCTGAGACGCCTCTCCTCGAACGCCCTGGGCTCCGGCCCGGGGCGTTCGTCGTTTCCGCCGTATTGGTCCGACCGCCTGCACCGTCGCGGCGCTGTCATATGCGACCCTTGGATGTGCGGTTCCCGATCGGCGGCGAGCCGAGTGAGGCAACCCGATGAGCAGTGAGCAGGCCGCGTCCGCCGATGACAGGCCCCCTGTCTCCTCGCAGGCCCCCCGGCGCCGCGGCTGGCTCATCTTCCTGCGCGACGTCGTCGTCATCATCGTCGTCGCACTGCTGGTCTCCTTCCTCGTCAAGACGTTCTTCGTGCGCTCGTTCTACATCCCGTCCGCCTCGATGAATCAGACGCTCCTCGAGAACGACCGCATTCTGGTCGACGAGATCACTCCGCATTTCGGGGGATACTCCCGCGGCGACGTCATCGTCTTCCGTGATCCCGGGGGTTGGCTTCCCCCCGACCCGCAGCCGCCGCGCGCTCCGGTCATCGAGGCCGTCGATTGGGTGCTCTCCCTCGTCGGCCTGTCGGCGCCCGACAGCGACGAACACCTCATCAAGCGCGTCGTCGGTGTCGCGGGCGATCATGTCGTCTGCTGCAACGCGCTGGGCCAGATCACCGTGAACGGCGTGCCGATCGACGAGACGCCGTACCTGAACCTGCCGCCCGGCAAGACGGCACCGGATTCGCGTACCTTCGACGTCGTCGTGCCGGCCGACTCGTTCTGGGTGCTCGGCGACAACCGCGACAACTCCCGCGACTCGCGCTGGAACCAGGAGCAACCGGGGAAGGGCTTCGTCCCCGGCGGCAACGTCGTCGGCCGAGCGTTCCTCATCACGTGGCCCTTCGACCGCTTCGGGCTGATCGACTTCCACCACGAGGTGTTCGCGGGGGTGCCCGCTCCGGCGAGCGCGCCATGACCGTCGTCGAACCGCGGCTGACCCTCGAGAGGCGGCTGCTGAAACAGCATCCGCTCGTCATCTCGTGCGACGAGGTGGGCCGCGGCGCGCTGGCGGGTCCGGTCGCGGTGGGCGCTGCGGTGATCGATGCCGAGCGCTCGCGCAAGCGGATACCGGTGGGCCTTCGCGACTCGAAGCTCGTGCCCGAGCTACGACGAGCCGACGTTGCGGCGCGGGCCGCCGCATGGGTCTCGCACTGCGCGGTGGGATGGGCGAGCTCCGAGGAGATCGACGAGGTCGGAATCATGCGCGCGCTGGGCCTCGCCGCCGTCCGGGCGCTGGCGGATCTTCGCGCGCACGGCGTCGACTGCGAAAGCGCGATCGTCATCCTGGACGGCAACTACGACTACATCACCCCGGCCGGCGGTGAGGGGCTGCTGGTGCGTCCGGTGATCAAGGCCGACCGTGATTGCGCGAGCGCGGCGGCAGCATCCGTCATCGCCAAGGTCGCCCGCGATGCACTGATGACGAGCCTGCACGACGACGCCCCGGCCTACCACTGGGCGCGGAACAAGGGGTATGCGAGCCCCGAACACCGTCACGCCATCTCGGCGCACGGCCTGAGCGCGCATCACCGGCAGTCGTGGTCGATCGTCGACGCACCCACCCTGTTCTGAGCCGAAGCCGCCCCGCGTGCGAGGTGGGGGATGGCGGGGGACGCGCGCCGTAGGATGGAAGCACCATGGATGACGATGTCTTCGAGGATTACGACCGCGAACTCGAACTCGCCCTGTATCGGGAGTATCGCGACGTCGTCCTGCAGTTCCAGTACGTGATCGAGACCGAGCGCCGGTTCTACCTGGCGAACGACGTGAATGTCGTGCGCCGCGACACCGAGCACGATTTCTACTTCGAGATCACGATGACCGACGTCTGGGTGTGGGACATCTACCGCGCCGACCGGTTCGTGAAGTCGGTGCGCGTGCTCACGTTCAAGGACGTGAACGTCGAAGAGCTGACGCGCCGTGACTTCCAGCTTCCGGAAGAGTTGTCGCTCGACACCTGAGGCACCGCATCCTCTCCTCCCCAGGCGGTGATTCGCTGACCTCGCGTCGCTGACTTCGCGAGAACGCCGAGCGGGGCCCCCGCGCCGCCGAGCATGGGGGCATGGCAGCGAAAGACGAGCTGGGACGCGCGGGGGAAGACCGCGCGGTCGCATACCTCGAGGCGAGCGGTTACCGCATCATCGACCGCAACTGGCGGTGCCCGCAGGGCGAGGTCGACATCGTCGCGGTGCGCGGGGCGACGCTCGCCGTCGTCGAGGTCAAGACGCGTCGCTCGCTCGCGTTCGGTCACCCGCTGGAGGCCATCGACGCGCGCAAGGCCCAGCGGCTCTGGCGACTCGCCGCCGCGTGGATCGCGGTGCACCCCGAGCAAGCGCGAGGAAAGCGGTTGCGCCTCGACGCGATCGCCATCGTGGGAGCGGAACCGGCCACGGCGGCGTTGGAGCACGTGGAAGACGCGCTGTGAGCGTGGCGCGCACCCTGTCCGTCGCCTTGAACGGGCTCGAGGGCGCGATCGTCGAGGTGGAGGCCGACCTCTCCGAGCGCACGCCGCAGTTCAACATCATCGGCCTGCCGGACAAATCTCTCGGCGAGGCTGCACAGCGCGTGCAGAACGCCTGTGTCAACCGCGGTCTCGCCCTGCCACGGCGTCGGCTGACGGTCAACCTGTCGCCGGCCAGTCTTCCGAAGCACGGCGCTGGTTTCGACCTCGCGATCGCCGTCGCCGCCCTCGCGACCGATCGAGAGATGGATGCTGCCGGGGTCGCAGCCACTGTGCACCTCGGCGAGCTGGGGCTCGACGGTCGCCTCCGGCCGGTTCCCGGGGTGCTGCCCGCGGTCGCCGCCGCCGCGCGGGCGGGGATCCGTCGCGTGGTCGTACCCCGGGCCAACGAAGACGAAGCGCGCCTCGTCGAGGGCGTGGAAGTGCTGGGTGCGGTCTGTCTCGCCGAAGTGGTGCGCCGGCACGGACTCGACGTGGACGCACCTCCCCTCGAGCCGGTCGAGCTCGGGCGGCCGGCCGCTCCCGATGAGGAGGCACCCGAACTGGCGGAGGTCATCGGGCAGCGGGAGGCGGTCGACGCGCTGGTGGTCGCGGCCGCGGGGGGCCACCACCTGTTGATGAGCGGGCCTCCGGGCGCGGGCAAGACGATGCTCGCGCGTCGCCTCCCCGGCATCCTTCCCGAGCTCGACGAGGAGGCTGCGCTAGCCGTCGCCTCGGTGCGCTCGCTGGCGGGCGAGCCGATCACGCGGCTCACCCGCGTACCGCCGTTCGAGGCTCCGCACCACAGCGCGAGCATCGCGGCGCTGGTCGGCGGCGGGTCCAGGATCGTTCGCCCCGGCGCGATCGCCCGCGCCAGCGAAGGGGTTCTCTTCCTCGACGAGGCCGGCGAGTTCGCCGGCAGCGCGCTCGACGCCCTGCGGCAGCCGCTGGAATCGGGCACGATCGTCATCCACCGCTCCGGGGTGACCGCGGCCTACCCGGCCCGATTCCAGATGGTCGTCGCCACGAATCCGTGCCCGTGCGGGAACTACGGTGTTCCCGGCGGCACCTGCGTCTGCCCGCCCCAGGCCATCCGGCGCTACCTGGGCCGTCTGTCGGGACCGCTGCTCGACCGCATCGACATCGAGTTGGCCATGCGCCGCGTCGCTGTCGCCCAACACGAACCCGTGCACGGCGTCGCGCTGACAACGGCCGTCGCCCGGGAGCGGGTCGCCGAAGCCCGGGCGCGCGCGGAGCGGCGCCTCCGCGACACGCCCTGGCGCCGCAACGCCGATGTGCCGGGGACGTGGCTGCGACAGGGGCCGCTAGCACCGATGCCGGTCGTGCGCCGCCCGATCGATGCCGCGCTGCATCGCGGCATGCTGACCCTCCGCAGCTATGACCGCGTTCTGCGCGTTGCTTGGTCGATCGCCGATCTGGCGGGGCGCGGCGCGATCGATGTCAGCGATGTGGGGCGCGCCCTTTACCTGAAGAAGGGGATCCCCTCATGACGCGGATCGAGGTGTCGATGTCGGCGGCGCGAATTGCCGTGCGCGGCCTGCACGGAGCGAGCGACGACGAGCGGATGCTGGAGGCCTTCGCGCGCGCCGCGTGGAGCGTGCTGATCGAGCCGGGCGACAGCACCGCGGGACGCCTGATCGCCGCCGTCGGCCCGATCGATGCGCTGGGGCGGGCGATCGTGGGGGATACCTCCGCTCTCGCCGATCTCACCGAGGCGGATCTCGTCACCGCGATGGCACGATGGCGTCCCCGGTGCGAGGCGGAGGGGGTCGCCGCGGCGGTGAACGCGGCCCGCGCCACCGGCGCACGGCTCGTGGTGCCCGGCGACCGGGATTGGCCCGGTCGGCTCGACGATCTCGGGGTACACGCCCCGGTCGTGCTGTGGGCGCGCGGAGACCTCGGCTGCCTGGCTGAGGACCGACCCGCGGTCGCGATCGTCGGGGCCAGGGCTGCCACCGGCTACGGGGAACTCGTCGCCGCGGAGTTCGGCGCGCAACTCGCCGCCGCAGGGATCACCATCGTGTCGGGGGCGGCGTACGGCATCGACGGGTCGGCCCACCGGGCCGCCCTTTCGGCCGGGGGGCGTACGGTCGCGCTGCTGGCCGGCGGCGTCGATCGCCCCTACCCCTCCGGGCACGCGGCTCTCATCGACGCGATCGCCGCCTCGGGGGCGCTCCTGGCGGAGACCCCGTGCGGCAGCGCACCGACCAAATGGCGCTTCCTCGCGCGCAACCGGCTCATTGCCGCACTGTCCGACGCGACCGTCGTCGTCGAGGCCGGAGCGCGGAGCGGTTCGCTGAACACGGCGGCACACGCCGCAGCCCTCGGGCGGGCGCTCGGAGCGGTACCCGGTGCGATCACCAGCGCGGCGTCCGCCGGGTGTCACCGGATCATCCGGGAGTTCGACGGCGTGTGCGTGACGAGCGCGGACGAGGTGAAAGAGCTGATGGGCTGGTCACCTCCGCGCGCGGCGGCGCGGGACGAGGATCGCACCGACGACCTCAGCCGTGTCCTGGACGCGCTCAGTACCCGGGTATCCCGCTCGATCGCCGACCTCTCCCGCGTGAGTGGGCTGGCGGAGACGGACGTGGAGGCCTACATCGCGCTCGCCCAGCTCGCCGGCGACGCGGAAGAGCGTTCCGACGGGTGGCGTCGCCGGCTCACTGCCCGCTGAGGCGGACGCGCCGCGCCACCGCGGCCGGGTCGGGGGATCGCCGGGCATGCTGGGGGCATGCGTTTCGTCACGGCGGTGGAGGCCTACCTCGAGCACCTCTCGAGTGTTCGACGCCTCGCGCCCACGACGGTGCGCGCGTACCGCTCCGACTTGAGCGACCTACAGGTCACCGTCGGCGACGTCGACCTCGATGCGGTGGACCTGGAAGAGCTGCGCGCGTGGCTCTGGGCCGCGACCGGGGCGGGCCTCGCGCGCGCGACCCTCGCGCGGCGTACCGCCGCCGTGCGCGGACTCTTCGACTGGGCCGTGGAAGAGGGGATCGTCGCCGTCGACCCCACGGTGCGCCTCGTCACCCCGAAGCGCGGGCGCACCCTGCCCCGTGTGGCGACGGCCGAGGCGCTGACCGGGGTCCTGGAGAGCGCCGAGGCGCTCGCCCGCGACGGTGATCCCCTGGCGCTTCGCGACCACGCGGTGCTCGAGCTCCTTTATGGTGCCGGCGTGCGCGTCTCCGAGCTCTGTGGACTCGACGTGCACGACCTCGATCGCGATCGGCGCACTGCTCGGGTGCTCGGCAAGGGCGCGAAGGAGCGCGTCGTTCCCTACGGAGCTCCGGCTGCGGCCGCGGTGGAGGCGTATCTCGTCCGCGGTCGGCCCGCGCTGGCTGCGCGCGCAGAGGCGCCGACGGCCGCGCTGCTCCTGGGTGCGCGCGGTGGGCGGCTCGGGGTGCGCAGTGTGTACGACCTGGTGGCCCGCGTGCTCGGCCCGGTGGTGGGTGGCACGGTCGGCCCGCACGCCCTCCGCCACTCCGCAGCGACCCACCTGCTTGACGGTGGCGCCGATCTGCGCGCCGTCCAGGAGATCCTCGGTCACGCGAGTCTGGGGACGACGCAGATCTACACCCACGTCTCGAGCGAGCGCCTCGCGGCCACGTACCGTCTCGCCCACCCGCGCGCGTGACGGGCGGGAGGCCCCGTCGAGCCCGGCTACGGTGAACGTATGAGAACCCGCGTTCGTGCCCTCAGCGTGGCGATGGCCGCACTCGTCGCCCTCGCGCTGGCGGGGTGCGTGGCTTCTCCGCAACCGGTCGTGACGCGCCTCCCCACCGACGGGCCGACCGTATCCGCCTCGCCTACGCCCACGCCCACCGCGTCGCCGACCGTCACCGCGACGGTCCGACCGACCACGACCCCGTCTCCGCTCGCTCCGGAGGGGGCGAGCGACTGCGGGGGAGTCGCGGCCACCGTGGGCGGAAGTTCGCAGGCACTCACGATCACCGGGTCGTGCCCCGACCTGCGGATCGAAGGCAACGCGATCTCCGTCGACGCGGCGACCGCCGAGGTCGGCGTCGTGACGGTCTCCGGCAACCGCATCACCGTGACCATCGGCGCCCTCACCGAGCTGACGGTGGAGGGGAACGACATCACCGTCACGGCCGACCAGGTGCAGAGCATCGTCGTGCGGGGCGACCGCAACGTCGTCACGGCCACCGGCAGTGGCGAGGTGCTGGTCGCGGGCAACGACAACGCCATCACGGCGGCTCCCACCGGCACGATCACCGACGAGGGCCAGCGCAACGGCATCCGCTGATCAGCAGCACGGCAGCAGCACCGCCCGCGGTACGCCTCCCAGGAGCAGTTGCGGGTTGATGTAGTCGCCGTGACGGCGCACCCCGAAATGCACTGCGCCCGCTTCGGCGTGACCGCCGGCGGCCAGGGCCGCGACCTCGTCGCCCCGGCGGACGAGGGTTCCCGCGGTCGCGACAGGGGTGACGGGTTCGAGTGTCGTGACGAGCCCCGAGCCGTGGTCGATCGTCACGATGCCGCGGCCGGCGACGGAGCCCGCGAAGGCGACGATCCCGTTGGCGGGCGCGAGAACTCGCGCGCTGGCCGGGGAGAGATCGATTCCGCGGTGACCGGGTCCGTAGGCGTGGGCGGGGGCCTCGAACCCCCGGACGAGGCGGAACTGCTGGACCGGCCACTCCCAGCCGAGCGCGGCGAGATCGGTGTCCTCCCCGGGCTCGAGGATGCTGGTCGCCGCCCGTGCCGGCGCCGTGCCCGCCGCCAGCAGCACCGCCATCACGAGGAACCATCGGACGGGTGAGCGCATCACCCCATCGTGCTGACGGGGCTCTCCGCCCGCAGCGCCGGAGGGGGCACGGTGGACAACCCGCCGTGGCATGTCGGCTGGGGAGGAGCGGTCGTGCCTCGACGGGGACGGTCCTGGTAGAGTGGTGCTCGCACCTCGTTCATCGGGGTGACTCCGCGTGCCCAGAACGCACCGTGGTTCCTCGAACCGCATCGCGTGGCATCCGCACCCACCGGTCCCTGAGTTTCACAGGGCGGGTGCGGGCCGGGCACCAGGCCGCCGTCCCTTCCGGTCCGGCGTCGATAAACCGCAAGCGACGCGTCCGCGCGTCGAGAACAGGAGAACGGCCATGGCCGTCGTCACCATTCGCCAGCTGCTCGACAGCGGCGTTCACTTCGGACACCAGACCCGTCGGTGGAACCCGAAAGTGAAGCGCTTCATCCTCACCGAGCGCAGCGGCATCCACATCATCGACCTGCAGCAGTCGCTGACCTACATCGACAAGGCGTACGAGTTCGTCAAGGAGACGGTCGCCCACGGCGGCACCATCCTCTTCGTCGGTACCAAGAAGCAGGCTCAGGAAGTCCTCGCGGAGCAGGCGACGCGTGTCGGCCAGCCCTACGTGAACCAGCGCTGGCTCGGTGGCCTCCTCACCAACTTCCAGACGGTGTCCAAGCGCCTCGCGCGGATGAAGGAGCTCGAGGAGCTCGACTACGAGAACACCGCTGAGAGCGGCTTCACCAAGAAGGAGATGCTGCTCAAGAAGCGCGAGCTCGACAAGCTGCACAAGTCCCTCGGTGGTATCCGCAACCTGCAGAAGACGCCGTCCGCGATCTGGGTCGTCGACGCCAAGCGCGAGCACCTCGCGGTCGACGAGGCCAAGAAGCTCAACATCCCCGTCATCGGCATCCTGGACACCAACGCCGACCCCGACGAGTTCCAGTACCCGATCCCCGGCAACGACGACGCGATCCGCTCCGTCGCTCTGCTGACGCGCATCATCGCCGACGCCGCCGCCGAGGGACTCATCCAGCGCCACCAGCCCGCCGGCGAGGCCGAGGCTGCTGAGCCGCTGGCCGAGTGGGAGCGCGAGCTGCTCGAGCAGGGCGCCCCGGCGGAAGCATCCGCCGGGGCGCAGACCGCGGCTGAGACCGAGACGGTCGCCGACGTGGTCGAGGCTGAGGTCGAGGCCGGCGACGCCGTGCTCGAGGGTCAGGCCGACGAGATCGAGCGCGCCACGGAGTCCGCGGCTGACGTCGCCGGCGCCGAAGCGCACGACGAGGCCATCGCCGCCGCTTCCGGCGAGTCCGCCGACGAGGTCGCGGCCGACGAGGCCACCGACGCCGAGGCTGCCCCCAGCGTCGACGCCAAGTAACCGGCGCTTCCTCCTCAGACGCTACGATCGGCCCGCTCGCCCCCGAATCGTCGGACGGGCGGGCGGGCCGAGGCATCCGTCACATCACACACGAACCAAGGAGCCACTACCCATGGCAAACTTCACGATCGCCGACATCAAGGCGCTGCGCGAGCAGCTCGGCACGGGAATGGTCGACACCAAGAAGGCACTCGAAGAGGCTGACGGCGACGTCGAGAAGGCCGTCGAGATCCTGCGCCTCAAGGGCGCGAAGGGCAACGCGAAGCGTGCCGACCGTTCGACCAGCGAAGGTCTCGTGACCGCGCGCGAGGTCGGCGGCAAGGCGACGCTCCTCGAGCTCGCCTGCGAGACCGACTTCGTCGCCAAGAACGAGCGCTTCATCTCCCTCGCCGACAAGGTGGTGGATGCTGCCGCCGAGGCCGGTGCCGACTCCGTGCACGCCGCTCTCGCCGCTCACATCGACGGCAAGAGCGTCGACGAGCTCATCTCCGACGAAGCCGCGATCATCGGCGAGAAGGTCGAACTGCGTCGCGTTCGCACCCTGTCCGGAGACCACTTCGAGATCTACCTGCACAAGACGAGCAAGGACCTCCCGCCCCAGGTGGGTGTCATCCTCGCCTACTCGGGTGACGACGCCGATGCTGCCCGCAGCATCGCGCAGCACATCTCGTTCGCGAACCCCACGTACCTCTCCCGCGACGACGTGCCCGAGGCGGACGTCGATAAGGAGCGCGAGATCGTCACCGAGATCTCCCGCAACGAGGGCAAGCCCGACGCGGCACTGCCCAAGATCGTCGAGGGCCGCGTGAACGCGTTCTTCAAGCAGGTCTCGTTGCTCGATCAGGATTACGCCCGCGACAACAAGATGTCCGTCGCGCAGGTGGCCAAGGCCGCCGGTATCACCATCACCGACTTCGCCCGCTTCAAGGTCGGCGCGTAAGTCTCGACGAGAGCCCGGGGTGCTGAGCACCCCGGGCTCTTTTCCTGCGTGCCGACAGCCGCGGTACCGTTGAGCGAACGAGAGGACCACACCCGTGATCGATGAGACCACCGCGCGCCGCAGGGTTCTGCTCAAGCTTTCGGGCGAAGCCTTCGGCGGGGGACAGTTGGGCGTGAACCCCGACATCGTCAGCCAGATCGCCCGCGAGATCGCCGCCGCCGTCGACCAGGTGGAGATCGCCGTCGTCGTCGGCGGGGGCAACTTCTTCCGCGGCGCCGAATTGAGCCAGCGCGGCATGGACCGAGGCCGCGCCGACTACATGGGGATGCTGGGCACGGTGATGAACGCCCTCGCCCTGCAGGACTTCCTCGAGCAGGCGGGAGCCGCCACCCGCGTGCAGTCGGCCATCTCGATGACCCAGGTCGCGGAGCCCTACATCCCACGCCGCGCCGAGCGGCACATGGAGAAGGGTCGCGTCGTCATCTTCGGCGCCGGCGCGGGTCTGCCCTACTTCTCCACCGACACCGTCGCAGCCCAGCGTGCGCTCGAGATCGGCGCGACGGAGGTTCTGGTCGCCAAGAACGGTGTCGACGGCGTCTACACGGCGGACCCGAAGAAGGATCCCTCCGCGACGCGCCTCGATCACATCACTTACATGGACGCGCTCCAGAAGGGGCTGAAGGTCGTCGATTCGACCGCGTTCAGCCTGTGCATGGACAACCGTATGGATATGCGCGTCTTCGGGATGGAGCCGGCGGGCAACGTCACGCGCGCGCTGCTCGGCGAATCGATCGGCACCCTCGTCTCCGCCTGAGAGCCCGTCGCGCCGGGGGAGAACGACAGCCCGCGGCTAGAGTGGAAGCACGTCTTACGAATGGAGTCACCGTGATCGCCGATGTCTTGGCTGATGCCCAAGCCCGCATGGATCGCGCGGTCGAAGCGGCGAAAGACGACTTCGCCACCGTCCGCACCGGCCGGGCCAACCCGCAGATGTTCCAGAAGGTGCTCGTGGACTACTACGGTTCACCGACCCCGCTGTCGCAGTTGGCCTCGCTCGCAAACCCCGAGGCGCGCTCGCTCATCGTGACGCCGTACGACAAGTCGGCGCTGAAGGCCATCGAGCAAGCGATCCGCGACATTCCGAACCTGGGGGTCAACCCCACCAACGACGGGAACATCGTGCGGGTCACCATGCCCGAGCTCACGCAGGACCGCCGCAAGGAGTACGTGAAGATCGTCCGCACGAAGGGTGAGGACGCCAAGGTGCACGTGCGCGGTATCCGCCGCAAGTCCAAGGACGACCTCGACGCGCTCAAGAGCGATATCGGCGAGGACGAACTCGTCCGCGCCGAGAAGGAACTCGACGCCTTGACGAAGGCTCACGTCGACGCGATCGACGATGCGCTCAAGCGCAAAGAGACCGAGCTTCTCGAGGTCTGAAGACCCGCTATGACCGACGCCCCCGGGCCGGGCGGGTCCGTCCCGCCCGAGCCGCCGCCTTCGCGCCGCAGCGCAGCCGACGTTCGTCGCGCCCAAGCCGCGGGCGAGGCGGGCTCTCCCTCGCACATGCGAGCTGCCCGGGCCGAGTTCGAGACGCACGTCGCCCACGCGCGTGCGGAGTTCGAAGAGGCGAACGAGCGCATCAAGCAGCGCACCGGTCGCGACCTGATCGTCGCGATCGCGATCGGGCTCGCGATCGGCGCCGTGGTCATCGCCTCGCTGATCTTCTACAAATGGATCTTCGTCATCTTCGCGATCGCGGCGATGTCGCTCGGGGTGTTCGAATTCACTCGCGCGCTCCTGGCCGCCGGGCGCCGCGTCGATGTCATCCCGCAACTCACCTGCGGTGTGGCGTTGCTGCTGAGCGGTTATTTCCTCCCGCTCTGGCTGCACTGGATCGTCACGATCGTCGTGGTGGTGTTCCTCATCGTCTGGCGTCTGCTCGCCCAGATGATCGCGCACGACGGTCGTACGTACGCAGCTGTCGTCTCCGACGTCCTGACCACCGGCTTCGTGCAGCTGTACGTGCCGTTCCTCGGCAGTCTGGCGCTCATCCTGCTCGCGCGCCCGGGTGGTGAATGGTGGGTGCTGGCATTCATCATCGTCACCGTCGCCGCCGACACGGGCGCCTACGGCGCCGGGCTGTCCTTCGGTCGCCACCCGATGGCGCCGCGCATCAGCCCCAAGAAGACCTGGGAGGGTTTCGCCGGGTCTCTCGTCGCCGCGCTGATCGCCGGCGTGCTGCTCGCCATCTACATGCTCGGGCTGCCGTGGTGGGCAGGGCTCATCTTCGGCGCGGCGATCACGGCCACGGCGACGATCGGCGACCTCGGCGAGTCGATGATCAAGCGCGACCTCGGTATCAAGGACATGAGCTCGTGGCTGCCGGGACACGGCGGTGTGCTCGATCGGCTCGACTCGATCCTGCCGTCGGCGACGGCTGCTCTCGCCCTCTCCTATCTCCTCGCTCCTCTGGTGGTGTCATGACGATCGTTCCCGCATCCGAGACCGACGACGACGCCCCCGCCACGGTGACGGATCCGTTCCCGCAGGCATCCGGCAGGCAGAAGGGCTACGAGAAGCGCGCCGTCGACGCTTTCCTCGCCCAGGCCCGCGCGGCTTTCGAGGCCGACGATCCCGGCACCCTGCGATCCACCGAAGTGCGTTCGGTGGCGTTCCCGCTCGTGCGCCACGGCTACGCGATCGCGCCCGTCGACGCCGCACTGGGACGGATCGAAGACGCCTTCGCCGCGCGAGAGCGCGATCACGCGATGTCGCGCCGCGGGGCGCGTGCCTGGGTGGCGGAGTCCCGTGCGACGGCCCAGACCGTGCTCGACCGGCTCATGCGGCCGAAGGGGCGCCGTTTCGCCCGGGTGAGCGTGCTCCGATACGGGTATCGGATCGAGGAGGTCGATCTGGTCGCCGACAAGCTCGCCCGCTACCTCGCCTCGGGTGAGCCCGTGACCGCCGAGCAGGTGCGCTCCGTGGCCTTCCGGATGCGGCGTCGTGGCTACCACGAGACGCAGGTGGATGCTGTGCTGGACGCGGTCGTCGAAGTGATGCTGGCCGTCCGCTGAGCGCGGCGCGTGACGATGGCGTCGGCCCATACCCGCCGCTAGAGTGGGGGGCATTGTGACTTCCGGCCCTGAGATGACGCGCGCTTCGCGGCGACTCGCACGACGTTCGCTTCCCGCGATGGACGTGGTCTCACCCGCAGCATCCCGCGCCGCCGCACCACGCTGGTCCCGCCGCCGCGGTGTACTGTCCGTCTTCGCCGGCGTCGCCGCGGTCGCGTTCACCGCGGCCTGGGTCGGTCCGCTCGGCGGGGCGGTTCTCGACGCGCAGGCGGCCGAGACCCAGTCGGGCGCGGTGTCGCTGTACTCCGCCGCTGCCGTCGACAGTCAGTCGTTCATCGCCGCGGGCGACGAAGACGCAGCACCCGCAGCACTGGATCGAAGCGGGTACACGGTCTACGTGACACCGAAGCCGACGCCGACGCCGACTCCCACCCCGTCGGCATCGGGGTCCAAGAAGGCCACCGGTGGCACCGGGGCGGTCACCGCCCGTCCGCAGTACACCGGCGGCGGGTCCGCCGCCGAGTGGATGACGGCTGCGGGCATCGCGGAGAGCGACCAGGGGTACGTCGACTACATCGTCAAGCGGGAGAGCGGCTGGAACCCCAACGCCACGAACAAGTCCTCCGGCGCGTGCGGGCTCGTGCAGGCGCTGCCGTGCAGCAAGGTGCCCGGAAACGGCTACGACCCCGTCGACAACCTGCGTTGGGCGACGGGATACGCCGTCGGTCGCTACGGCAGCTGGGGTGCCGCGTACGACTTCTGGACCTCCAACCACTGGTGGTGAGGGATGCCTCGTGCCCCTCGCCGTCGCCCTTCGTCGTCCTCGGACGACTCCTTCGACCGTTTCGTCGCGGGGTTCAAACGCACCGAGACGCGCCGGGGCGGTGAGTGGACGGTGCAGCCCATCTCGCAGGGGCAGGCACTCAAGCCCTACACGTGCCCCGGGTGCGGCCGGTTGATCCCCGCCGGTACCGCTCACCTCGTCGCCTGGCGCGCAGACGGCGTGCTCGGTGATGCGGCCGACCTCGCCGCGCGGCGGCACTGGCATTCGCACTGTTGGAGAGTGGGCTGACATGGAGATTCGCGGACCGGTCCTCCTTCCGGCGGAGCGGGAGGACGTCACCCTGCACACCGCGGACGGCCTCGCCCTCGTGGGCGAGCTCAGCCTCCCCGAGGGTCGCGCGCCCGTGGCCACCCTCGTCACCCTGCACCCGCTGCCCACGGCGGGCGGCTTCATGGACTCCCACATCCTGCGGAAGGCTGCCGGCCGTCTGCCGGCCCTCGCCGACATCGCCGTGCTCCGCTTCAACACCCGGGGCACGACCTCGCCGCGGGGTACGAGCGAGGGCGCCTTCGACGGCGGCGGGGCCGAGCAGTACGACGTCGCCGCCGCGATGGACTTCGTCGTGGCGCGGAACCTCCCGAACCCGTGGCTGCTCGGGTGGTCGTTCGGGACGGAACTGGCGTTGAAATACGGCCGCCGCCATGACGTGACGGGGGCGATCCTGTTGTCGCCGCCGCTTCACCGCACCTCCGCCGACGAGGTCGCCGCGTGGGGCGGAGACCCCCGACGGGTCGTCGTCGTGATTCCCGAGCTCGACGATTACCTCCGTCCTGCGGAGGCGGCCGAGCGCTTCGCCAGCATCCCCGAGGCCGTCCTGATCCCCGTGGAGGGCGGCAAGCACCTCTGGGTCGGCGAGTCTCAGACGCGGCGGGTGCTGACCGAGATCGTCGGCGTCGTCAACCCGGCCGCTCTCCCGCTCCCGACCGAGTGGCCGACGCCCGGGAGCTGAGACCGCCGCTCAGCGCTCGTTCTGGCGGGGGATGATGACCTGGCGGTAGATGATCAGGATGCTGGCGGCCACCGGGATCGCGATGAGCGCGCCCAGCAGGCCGAGGAGTGCGCCTCCTGCCAGGGCGGCGATCACGACGACGGCGCCAGGGATCGAGACCGCCCGGTTCATGATGCGCGGCGAGATGACGTACGCCTCGATCTGCATGTACACGAGGTAGTAGACCGCCGCGATGAGCGCGGTGGTCGGCGTGGAGTCGATCCCCGGGATGAGGCAGGTCAGCACGATGATCGTCGATCCGGTGAGCGTGCCGACGAGGGGGATGAGGGAGAAGAAGAAGGCGATGACAGCGAGCACGGCGGGGAAGGGGGCGCCGATGATCGTCAGGAAGATCGCGCTCAACACGCCGTTGATGACACCGAGGCTGATCTGGCCGATCACGTAGAAGCCGACGGAGTCGACGATCTGCTCGGCCAGGTCGATGAAGCGGGGGCGCTTGGAGGCGGGGACCAACTGGTAGACCGCAGCCTTCAGCGAGGGCGTGGAGGCCGTGAAGTAGATCGTCAGGATCAGCACGATGAACGCGCCGCCGAAGCCGGCGATGACCGCGCCGAGGATCACGATGATGCTGTTGCCGATCGACCCGACGCTCGAGCCGAGGTCGAGCGTCGACCACCAGCCCTCGACGTACGACCACGCCTGATCGACATCGAGAGCGGGGAAGTTCGCCTCCAACCAGGAGCGCACCCCCGAGATGATGTCGTCGAGGTTGCCCTGCTGCACGATCTCGTCGATCTGCGAGACGAGCTGGCCGATCTGGCCGACGATGATGGGCACGACCATCAGGATGATGCCCGCGAAGACCGCCAGCACCCCCAGGATCGTGACGAGCACGGCTGCCCAGCGCCGAAGACCGCGCCGCTCCAGCCATCCGACGATGGGCTCGAGACCGAGCGAGAGGAAGAGGGCGGTGCCGACGTAGAGGAGGATCGTCGACAGGGTCTGCACGCTGCCGATCAGCAGCAGTCCGACTCCGACGCCGAGGGTGGCGACCAGGGCGACGCGGAACGGGTTGTGCAGTTTCACGCGCGTACCTCCTCCTCCCGCCGGCGGACACCGGTCGGTGAGGTCAGACTACGGCGGGCGCGGGCTCATCCCGTGCGGATCGCCCATCGGGACAACTTTCAGCCGTCGTTGGATAGTCTGGAATGTCGATGAAGGGTCTCCACCCGGGAGACCGGTGTTGGGGTGGTGTCTTTCGTGCGTTTCGTGTGGGCCGTGGCGGCCTTTCTGCTGGCCGCCGTGATGATCGGTGCGGGTATCGCGCAACGCACGGTCTTCGAGGGCCCCTCCGCGGCGACGGAGACGATCCAGACCGACGGTGACACGGCCTACACCGTCATCGACGGCGCTGTCCTGACGAAGTTCGCCGGTGCGCAGACGCTCACCGCCCAGGGCGACGGCGCGGTGTTCCTCGCTTACGGACGCACGAGCGACGTGCAGGCCTGGCTCTCCGACACCGACTACAACCGCGTCACGGTGGGCGACGATGGCGCGATCACCACGTCCGCCGTCGAGCCGACTCCCACGGAGGCCCCGACTCCCGCGGCGGGCGAGCAGGCTCCGGCCGAGGACGCGGCTGCCGCCCCCCGCGCGCCGGCGGGGAGCGACCTGTGGCTGGAGGAGTTCCAAGAGGACCGGCAGTTGACGACCTCCCTCCAGCTTCCCGACACGATGAGCGTGCTCCTCGCGTCCGACGGTGTGGCGCCCGCGCCCTCCGAGATGACGCTGTCGTGGCCGATCGAGGTCACCACCCCGTGGGCGGGCCCGCTGATCGTGCTCGGCTCCCTCGTGCTGCTCGTCGGGATCTTCCTGTACATCCTGGCGATCCGGCACTCGCGTCGATCGCGCGGGCCGCGCCGCAAGGGGCTGCCCATGCCGGTGACCGAGCCCATCGACCTCGCGGTGGAGAGCGAGGAGAAGGGCGTCATCACGGCGGGAGCCGCCCCCACTCGCCGCTCGGCCTCCTCGCGCCGTCGGGCCTTCGTGGCCCTTCCGGCGATCGCCGTCTCCGCTGCGCTGTTCGCCGGCTGCTCGGCCGGATCCTGGCCGCAGCTGGAGCAGTCGCCGACGCCCACCCCGACCGAGACGGTGATCGTGCCCGAGGGTCAGCAGGCGCCCGCCGTCACGCAGGAGCAGGCGGGACGGATCGTCGCCCGCGTCGCCGAGACGATCGCGACGGCCGACACCTCCCTCGATGCCGACCTCGCCGCCACCCGCTTGAGCGGGGCTGCGCTGGCCGAGCGTCGCACGAACTACACGCTGCGCGCGGCGATCCCGGATCGCGCCGCGCCTCCCGCGATCCCGGCGTCGCCCGTCGAGATCGTGCTGCCGCAGGCGTTCGACGAGTGGCCTCGCTCGGTGCTGACCGTCGTGGAGGACAGCACCGACGCGACGGTTGCCCCCACGATCATGCTGCTGACGCAGGATGATCCGTGGTCGACGTACCGGGCGACCTACATCGCCAATCTCGAGGCGTCCGCCGAGCTTCCCGATGTCGCCGCTCCCTATGTCGGGGCGTCTCGCGTTCCGCCGGACTCCGGGTTCCTTGAGCTTGCGCCGGAGGACCTCGCATCCGCCTACGCCGACATCATCGACAACGGGGACAAGAGCGCCTACTGGGCTCAGTTCGACACTCAGGGCGACCAGCTGCTCGCGGGGATCCAGGCGAACCGGCAGCAGCGCATCGACGCGCTGAACGAGACCGGCACCGGCACCGCGACACTGGAGTTCGACTCCGTGCCGGGCACGCAGGAGCCGTTCGCGCTCGCGACCCTCGAGGGCGGCGCGATCGTGGCCGTCAACGTCAACGAGAACGATACGGTGAAGCCGAGCAACCCCGACGCGGTCATCAAACTCGACAACAACCCGACCGTGCGAGCGTTGACCGGGGTCGAGCAATCGGCCACCGGGTTCACCACGACGTTCGCCGATCAGATGTTCTTCTACGTTCCCGATCCAGGGTCGACCGAGCAGATCCGTCTGCTCGGCTACCGAACCAGCATTCTCGAAGCAAAGGTCATCCCGTGAGCACTCCTGCACCCGGCGCCGTCATGCGCGGCGCGGTCGATCTGTCCGCCCTCCGCAACCGTCCTCAGCCGCCCGCTCCCGGCGCCCCCACCGACACGGCTGCGCCCAGTGTGCCGTCGCTGGTGATGGACATCACCGACGAGACCTTCGGCGCGATCCTCGAGCTGTCGCGCACCGTTCCCGTCGTCGTGGACCTCTGGGCGGAGTGGTGCGGGCCGTGCAAGCAGCTCTCGCCGATCCTGGAGAAGGTCGTGCGCGAGCTCGACGGGCGGGTCGTGCTCGCCAAGGTCGACGTCGACGCGAATCCCCAGCTGGCGCAGGGGTTCCGCGCGCAGTCCATTCCGCTCGTGGTCGCCCTGCTGGGAGGGCAGCCCGTGCCCATGTTCACGGGAGCGGTGCCCGAGCAGCAGGTGCGCGACGTCTTCACACAGCTGCTGCAGGTGGCGGCCCAGAACGGCGTGACCGGATCCGTGGTCGTCGGCGACCAGCCCGAGGCGGCAGAGCCCGTCGAGGCGCCGCTGCCGCCGCTGCACGTCGAGGCGTTCGACGCCATCGAGGCGGGAGATTACCCGCGGGCGATCGCCGCCTACGAGCAGGCTCTCGTCGAGAACCCGCGCGACGACGACGCGCGGGCGGGACTCGGCCAGGTGCGCCTCCTCGACCGGGTGCAGGGCGCCGACCTGCAGGAGGCACGGGCTGCGGCTGCCGCCGCACCGCTCGACCTCGAGGCCCAGTTCCTCGTCGCCGACCTGGATCTCGCCGGCGGCCACGTCGAGGATGCGTTCGACCGCCTCCTCGAGCTCTTCGCGGCCCTGCCGTCCGAAGAGCGCGCTCCCGTGCGCGAGCGTCTGCTCGAGCTGTTCGGCCTCGTCGGCGACACCGACCCGCGCGTGCTGCGTGCCCGCGGTCGGCTGTCGTCGCTGCTGTTCTGAGCAGCATCCGACTCTTCCCCTGTCACGAACCGTGGGTGTGACCCGCACTTCGTGACAGGAGAGCAGATGATCGGATGCTTCCCCTGTCACGAACTCCGGGTGTGACCCGCACTTCGTGACAGGGGAGCAGGAGACCGGCTCAGGCGATCGCGGTGGGCTGGCCCTCGTGCTTGAGCCAGAGCGCCCCGAGGGGCGGCAGTGCGAGCGTCGCGTGACCGGCATCGTCCGCGCGGACGACGCCGAAGTTGCCCACGCCCGATCCGCCGAAGGCTTCCGCGTCGCTGTTGAGGATCTCGGTCCACGCGCCGCTCTCGGGGAGGTCGAGCGCGTAGTCGAGCAGGGGCGCGCCCGAGAAGTTGCAGATGACGACGACGGTGTTGCCGTCGAAATCGCGACGAGCGAACGCCAGCACGCTGGGGTTCCACGTCGGCCCGCCGAGGCGGTGGAAGGCAGCGCCGTCATGGTCGCGTTGCCACAGGGCTGATTCCTCGCGGTACACCCGGTTCAGGGCGGCGACGAAGTCGTGCAACTGCGCGTGGGAGGGCTGCTCCAGCATCCACCAGTCGAGACCGCGGCCCTCCGACCACTCCGACATCTGAGCGAACTCCTGGCCCATGAACAGCAGCTGCTTGCCGGGGTGACCCCACATGTACGACAGGTAGGCGCGCATGTTCGCGAGCTTCTGCCAGTGATCGCCCGGCATGCGTCCGAAGAGGCTGCCCTTGCCGTGCACGACCTCGTCGTGACTGATCGGCAGCACGAAGTTCTCGCTGAACGCGTAGACGAACGAGAACGACAGCTCGCCCTCGTGGTGCCCGCGGTACAGCGGGTCCCGCCCGATGTACTGGAGCGAGTCGTTCATCCAGCCCATGTTCCACTTGAAGCCGAAGCCGAGTCCGCCCTCGCTCGTCGGCGCGGTCACCCCGGGGAAGCTGGTCGACTCCTCGGCGATCATCGCGATACCGGGGTAGCGCTTGTACGCCGTGGCGTTGACCTCCTGAAGGAAGCGCATGGCCTCGAGGTTCTCCCGGCCGCCGTACTGGTTCGGTGCCCACTCGCCCTCGTCGCGCGAGTAATCGAGGTAGAGCATCGAGGCGACGGCGTCCACCCGCAGTCCGTCGACGTGGAATTCCTCGAGCCAGTACAGGGCGTTCGCGACGAGGAAGTTCCGCACCTCGGCGCGACCGTAGTCGAAGATCAGGGTGCCCCAGTCCTTGTGCTCGCCGCGGCGGGGATCGGGGTGCTCGTAGAGGGGTTCGCCGTCGAAGCTGGCCAGAGCGAAGGCGTCCTTGGGGAAATGACCGGGAACCCAGTCCATGATCACGCCGATGCCGGCCTGGTGCATCCGATCGATCAGGTAGCGCAGGTCGTCGGGGTCGCCGAAGCGACTGGTGGGCGCGTAATAGCCGGTGACCTGATACCCCCACGATCCGCCGAAGGGGTGCTCGGCGAGCGGGAGGAACTCGACGTGCGTGAACCCCTGGGCGGTCACGTAGTCGATGATCGGGTCGGCGGCCTCGCGATAGCTCAGCCCCGGGCGCCAAGAGCCGAGGTGCAGCTCGTAGATCGACACCGGCTCGTCGACGAGCGGGCGCTGCGGGCGCTCGGTCATCCACGCCTCGTCGTTCCAGGCATACGCGGATTCGGTCACGATCGACGCCGTCGCCGGGGGCACCTCGGCGAGTCGTGCCATCGGATCGGCCTTCATGATCCATTCGCTGGCGCGGGTGAGGATCTCGAACTTGTAGACCGTTCCCGCAGCGAGGCCCGGCACGAACAGTTCCCAGACGCCGCTCGAACCCATCGAGCGCATCGCGTGCGCCTGGCCGTTCCAGCCGTTGAAGTCGCCGACGACGCGCACGGCCCGGGCATCGGGTGCCCACACGGTGAACGCCACACCGGTGGTGCCGCCGTGCTCGCGCACGTGGGCGCCGAGCACGCGCCAGAGCTCCTCGTGCCGGCCTTCGCCGATGAGGTGCAGGTCGATCTCACCGATCGTGGGGCCGTGACGGTAGGGGTCGTCGGCGGTGTACTCCGAGTCGTCCTCGTACGTCGAGGAGACGGTGTAGGAATCGGGATGCTGCGGCACGACCGCTTCCCAGATGCCGGCGCGCAGGTGGGCGAAGTCGGCGACCGACCCGTCGTCGAGGTGCGCGGCGACGCTGGTCGCGAGCGGACGGCGCGTGCGCAGCAACCAGGTGCCGTCCTCGCCCGGGTGCACGCCGAGTACGCCGTGCGGGTCGTGGTGGCTGCCGGTCGCGATCGTGTCGAGCACGGTGTCGTCGGGGGCGTGGGCGGTCATCGGGTCTCCTTGACGCGCAGGATGTGCACGGGTTCGACGAACGCGTCGAGGCGCACGAAATTGTGCTGACCCCAGGTCCACTGTGCGCCGGTGATCAGGTCTTCCACCTCGAAGGTGTCGTCGGGGCCGAGGCCCCAGACGCTCACGTCCAGGTGCACGGTGGTCTCGCGCACCGAGTGCGGGTCGAGGTTCGCCACCACCAGCAGCGTGTCGTCCGCACCGGTGGGGCTGAGCGCCGCGGGGAGGTGCTTGGAGTACACCAGCACCGCCTCGTCGTCGCTCCAGTGCACCGAGAGGTTGCGCAGCTGCGCGAGAGCGGGATGAGCGCGACGGATCTCGTTCAGGCGGCGGAGGTAGGGCGCGAGCGAGTCGCCGTTCGTTTCGGCCGCCTCCCAGTCGCGCACCTTGTACTCGAACTTCTCGTTGTCGATGTTCTCTTCGGACCCCGGGCGGGCGACGTTCTCGAAGAGCTCGTAGCCGGCGTACACCCCGTACGTGGGCGCGGCGGTCGCCGCGAGCGCGGCACGCACCTTGTAGGCCGCCCGACCGCCGAACTGCAGGTACTCGGTGAGGATGTCGGGGGTGTTGACGAAGAGGTTGGGCCGGAGGAAGTCGGCGGTGTCGTGGGAGAGCGCGGTGAAGAACTCCTCCAGCTCCTCCTTCGTGTTGCGCCACGTGAAGTACGTGTAGCTCTGCTGGAAGCCGGCCATCGCGAGACCCTGCAGGGGAGCGGGGCGTGTGAACGCCTCCGCGAGGAAGACGACGTTCGGCGATTCCGCGCTGACGGTGGCGATCAGCCATTCCCAGAACTGGAGGGGCTTGGTGTGAGGGTTGTCGACGCGGAAGATCTCGACGCCCTGGGCGATCCAGTGCCGCACGACGCGCAGCACCTCGGCGCGGATGCCCGCGGGATCGTTGTCGAAGTTGACCGGGTAGATGTCCTGGTACTTCTTCGGGGGGTTCTCGGCGTAGGCGATCGAGCCGTCGGGGAGCGTGGTGAACCACTCGGGGTGCTCGGTGACCCAGGGGTGGTCGGGCGAGGCCTGCAGCGCCAGGTCGAGAGCGACTTCGACACCCTGGGCCCTGGCGGCGACCACGAAAGCGCGGAAATCCTCGAGGGTGCCCAGGTCGGGGTGCACGGCGTCATGTCCGCCCGCGGCCGAACCGATCGCCCAGGGCGAGCCCGGGTCGCCCGGCTGGGGGTCGAGGGTGTTGTTGCGGCCCTTGCGGTTGCGCTCGCCGATCGGGTGGATGGGCGGGAGGTACAGCACATCGAACCCCATGCCGGCGACGCCGGGAAGGCGGCTCTGGGCGGTGATGAACGTGCCGCTGGTGATCGTGCCGTCCTCAGCGCGCACCGCGCCCTCGGAGCGGGGGAAGAACTCGTACCAGGCGCCCACGCCCGCGCGTTCACGCTCGACGAGCAGATCGCGCTTGTCGTCGAAGGACACCAGCGGGGCCAACGGGCGGTCGGCGAAGAAGGCGGCGATCTCGGGGTCGCCGACGATGTCGAGGGAGGCGTCGTCGCTGAGATCCTCATCGCGCAGTGCTGCAGCCGCAGCACGCAGGGCGGTGCGCTCCGCGAGCGGGCGGTCCTTCTCGGCGAGGGCCGTCTCGAACAGGCGGGCGCCCATCTCCCGCATCAGGGCCGCGTCGACGCCGGCCGCGATCTTCACCTCGGCGGCGTGCTGCCACGTGGCGAACTCGTCGGCGAAGGCTTCGAAGCGGAAGGACCATATGCCCTGCTCGAGCAGCACGACCACGGTCGACCACCGGTCGAATCCGTCGTTCAACGGGGTGAGGCGGTGCAGCGACTCCTCCCCGGACGGCGAGAACAGCCGCACGTGGGTGCCGATGCGGTCATGCCCTTCACGGAAAGCGGTGACGACGAACGGCACTGCTTCGCCGGCGTAGGCGCTGGGTCGGAACCGCCCGCCGGGAACGCTGGGTGAGGGGAGAGCGAGGGGGATGCGCGGTGTCGTCGTCGCGCCGGGCGACACCGTGGGGGTTGCCGGACGAGGGGGAATCGACGAGGCGCTTCGCCAGGCCGGGGGAGTCTGATTCTGCGTCGTGAGAGCCACAGAGCGAACCTACCGCGCTCGCTCGATGGCCGCGGGCTATCACGCGCCGGTTGACACGCGGGCTCGGATCAGTCAGCGCGGAAGAGCTGCATCGCGGCGCCGGGGAGCGCGACGGTGTCGCCCGGCGCGAACGTTCGGGTGGTGTCTGCGGGCCGTTCGTCCACGCTTGACCACAACGACACGAAGCTCTCCACGCCGTCGAGGCGGGGCAGGATGACGTCGACCGGATGCTCCGCACCGTGCACGATCAGCAGGATGCGGTTGAGCTCCTCGGTCTCGGGGGTCGAGGTGGCCACGTACTGCAGCGTGCGGTGCGCGGGGTCGGCCCACCGTTCCGGCGCCATCGTCGCTCCGAACTCGTCGAACCAGCTCAGGACGGAGGCGGACGGCGTCGTGGCGTCGGGCCGGGCGTAGTGCACCGGACGCAGGGCGGGATTCTCCCGGCGGAGGCGGATCAGGGTGCGGACGTGTTCGGTGAGGTCCTGCTGCCACTGCGCGTGCTCCCACGCGAGCCACGTGAGCGGCGAGTCGTGGCAGTAGGCATTGTTGTTGCCGCGCTGCGTGCGACCGAACTCGTCGCCCGCGGTGAGCATGGGAACTCCGGCCGACAGCAGCAGTGTGCCCAGGAGGTTGCGCATCGCGGTGCGGCGGGCTGCCAGGACGCGCTCATCGTTGGTCGCACCTTCCGCGCCGTGGTTGAAGGACCGGTTGGTGTCGGCACCGTCGCGGTTCTGCTCGCCGTTTCCGAGGTTGTGCTTCACGTCGTAGGAGACGAGGTCGCGCAGGGTGAAGCCGTCGTGCGCCGTCACGAAGTTGACACTCGCGAGCGGACCCCGCTCGGCGCTGAAGGTGTTCGACGACCCCGCCAGCCGCGTCGCGAACCCCCCGATACCGGTGGGGGAGGTGTCGGCGCGGCGGGCGTAGTCGATGTCGCTCAACCAGAAGTTGCGCACCCGATCGCGGTAGCGGTCGTTCCACTCCGACCACCCGTCGCCGAAGTTGCCGGTCTGCCAGCCGCCCAGCCCGACATCCCAGGGTTCGGCGATCATCTTCACTCCGGCCAGCTTCTCGTCGTGCAGGATCTGCTGGAGCAGAGGATGCTCCGGGGTGAAGGCGTGGTTCTCATCGCGCCCCAAGGTCACCGCGAGGTCGAAGCGGAAGCCGTCGATCTGCACTTCGTCGGCCCAGTAGCGCAGGGAGTCCAGCACGAGGCGGGACGCAGCATCCGTCGCCGTGTTGACGGAGTTGCCGCAGCCGGTGACGTCGATGTAGTCGCCCTCCTCGGTCTGCCGGTAGTACGAGCGATTGTCGATGCCCCGCAGGCTCGAGCGGGGTCCGCCGATCCCCTCCTCAGCGGTGTGGTTGTAGACGACGTCGAGAAGCACCTCGAGGCCGGCCTCGTGCAGGAGCTTCACCATCCCCTTGAACTCGCGCAGGATCGCCTCGGGCCCCTCACGGCGGCTCTGCTGCGTGGCGTAGGCGCCGTGGGGGGTGAAGAAGTTGAGGGAGTTGTATCCCCAGTAGTTCGTCAGGCCGAGCTGGAGCAGTCGAGGCTCGGTGGCGAACGCGTGCACGGGCAGCAGTTCGATGCTCGTGACGCCGAGGCCCAGGAAGTGCTCGATCATCGCGGGATGGGCGAGTCCCGCGTAGGTGCCGTGCAAGGCGGGCGGCACACCGGGGTGCCGCTTGCTCATGCCCTTGACGTGACCCTCGTAGATGACGGTGCGATCGAGCGGCGTTCGCGGCTTCTCGACCCCGCCCCAATCGAACCCGCCGTCCACGACGACCGAGCGCCAATCCTCGAATTCGCCCGAGACGAGGCCCCGGGAGTAGGGCTCGATCAGCAGGGTGCGGGGGTTGAAGGTGTTGCCGACGCCCTGCGGCCCGCCGACGCGCACGGCGTAGCGCGATCCTGGTCGCAGGTGCTCCGTCGTGACGCTCCAGACGCCGCCGCCGACCGGCTCGAGCGGGAGGACGGCGATCGCCCAGTCGAGGTCGGTGTCGTCGAAGAGCACGAGCTCCACGGCATCGGCGTGAGCGGACCAGATGCGCAGCGTCATGGCGCCGTCGCCGGCCCGGGTGACGCCGAGTCCGTCGAGTGAGGGGGACAGCAGCCCGGCAGTGGACGTGACGGCGGGCGGCTCGGGGCGGACCATGCGACCTACAGTAGTAATGCTGCGCGTCGGCGACGTTTCGAGCGAGGAGGCGGCATGTCGATCTATCTGGATCACGCTGCGACCACGCCGTTACGACCCGAGGCGCGGGATGCGTGGCTGGCCGCCCAGGAGATCGTCGGCAACGCTTCGTCGATCCACGGCGGTGGGCAGGCGGCTCGACGCGTGCTCGAGGGCTCTCGCGAGCGTCTGGCCGCCGTGCTCGACTGCGACCCCGTCGAGGTCGTGTTCACCTCCGGTGGTACGGAAGCGGTCAACCTCGCCGTCAAGGGGCTGTGGTGGGCGCGGCCCGCCGGCGTGGACGCGATCGTGCTGCCCGACGGTGAGCACCATGCGACGACCGATGCCGTGGCGTGGTTGGCCGCGTCGCAGGGCGCCGTCGTGCGGGCGGTGCCGCTGGATCCCCTCGGGCGGATCCGCCTCGACGCGTTCGCCGAAGCCCTGCCGGGAGCAGCGGTCGCGACGGCGCTCGTCGCGAACAACGAGGTCGGCACGGTGCAGGACCCCGTGGCGCTCGCCGCTGCCGCCGCTCGCGCTGGCGTGCCCCTGCACCTCGATGCGGTGGCCGTTCTGGGGCACCTCCCGGTGTCGTTTCGTCGGTGGCGGGGGGATGCTGCGGGCCCCGGCGGCCTCATGGCCGTGAGCGTGTCTGCGCACAAGGTGGGAGCCCCGGTCGGTGTGGGAGCGCTGGTCGTCGCCCGTCAGGTCTCGCCGACTCCGTTGTTCCACGGCGGCGGCCAGCAGCGAGGCCTGCGAGCCGGGACCCAGGACATCGCGGGGGCCGCGGCCTTCGCCGTCTCGGCCGAGCTGGCCGAGTCGGAGCGCGAGGCGGAGGCGCGTCGCCTGAGCGCCCTGCGCGATGCGCTGGCCGACAGCATCCGTTCGACCCTCCCCGCCGCCGCCGTGCTCGGGGATCCGCTCGAGCGTCTGCCCGGCAATTTGCACGTGCTCTTCCCGCAGGCGTCGGGTGAGACGTTGCTGTTCCTGCTCGATCAGGCGGGAATCTCGGTGTCGACGGGTTCGGCCTGCCAGGCGGGCGTCGCCGAACCGTCCCACGTGGTGCTCGCCCTCGGTCGAGATGAGCGCGAGGCGCGCTCGGTGCTGCGCTTCTCCCTCGGTCGCACCTCGAGCGAGGCCGACATCGCCGCCGTCGCGGCGGCCCTTCCCGCGGCCTACGAGCGCGCGGTCGCAGCGCGCTGAGAACGACGTTCGGGGACCACTCATCCGTGGCCTCGTAGACTCGAAGACATGCGAATACTGGCGGCCATGAGTGGCGGGGTGGACTCCGCGGTGGCCGCGGCACGAGCCGTCGACGCCGGGCACGACGTCGTGGGTGTGCACCTTGCGCTTTCTCGCGCCGGTGGCACGCTGCGTGCGGGCAGTCGCGGGTGCTGCACGATCGAGGATGCGATGGATGCGCGGCGCGCGGCAGACCGGCTGGGTATCCCGTTCTACGTCTGGGACTTCTCCGAGCGGTTCCGCGATGACGTGATCGACGACTTCATCTCGGAGTACCGCGCCGGGCGCACACCCAACCCGTGCATGCGCTGCAACGAGAAGATCAAGTTCGCCGCTCTTCTCGAGCGTGCCGTCGAACTCGGCTTCGACGCCGTGTGCACCGGGCACTACGCGACGCTCGTCGACGGTCCGCAGGGACGGGAGTTGCACCGCGCGTCGGATCAGGCCAAGGACCAGTCCTACGTGCTCGGCGTGCTGACGGCCGGACAGCTCGCGCACACCTATTTCCCGCTCGGCGAGACGCCCTCGAAGGCACTCGTACGCGCCGAGGCTGCGGAGCGCGGCCTGACCGTGGCGCAGAAGCCCGACAGTCACGACATCTGCTTCATCCCCGACGGCGACACGCGCGGGTGGCTCGCCGAACGGGTGGGCGCGGAGCAGGGGCAGATCCTCGACCGCGAGGGCGCTGTCGTCGGGCGCCACGATGGCGCCCTGGCGTTCACCATCGGCCAGCGACGGGGACTGCAGCTCGGCGTTCCCGCCGACGACGGCAAGCCGCGCTTTGTGCTCGAGATCCGACCGGTCTCGAACACGGTGGTGGTCGGCCCGAAAGAGGCGCTGGCTACGGCCGAGATCGCGGGAGAACGCTTCTCGTGGGCGGGTCGTGCGCCCGAGGCGCAGGACTTCGCGTGCCACGTGCAGATCCGCGCTCACGCCGATCCGGTGCCCGCTCACGCCCGCGTGGCAGACGGTGTCGTCACCGTCGTGCCCGACGAACCCTTCGACGGGGTGGCCCCCGGGCAGACCGCGGTGCTCTACGACGGCACGCGGGTTCTCGGACAGTTCACGATCGCCCGCACGGTCTCCGCGGTTCCCGTTTCGGTCTAGCCCCCCACCGGGTGTCGGCCGCCCTTCGTAAACTGACGGGGTGATTGACGGCGCTGACGACCTTCCCGACGTGACCCTCGCCGAGGCGCGTGATGAAGTCGTGCAGCTCAGCGAGCGCATCACCGGAGCGCGGGATGCCTACTACGGTGACGACGCGGAAGTCGTGGACGACGCCACCTACGACGGGTGGATCCGCAGGCTCGAGGCGCTGGAGCGGCTCTACCCCCAGTTGCAGGGGCAGGACAGTCCGACGCTGACGGTGGGAGCCGCATCCGGAACGCTTTTCTCTCCCGTCGAACACGCCGAGCGGATGCTGAGTCTCGACAACGTCTTCAGCGACGAGGAGTTCCTCGCGTGGGCGGCGAAGGTCGAGCGCGATGCAGGGCGCCCGGTGAACTACCTCTGCGAGTTGAAGATCGACGGGCTCGCGCTGTCACTGCGATACGAGCGCGGTCGCCTCGTGACGGCCGCGACCCGGGGCGACGGACGCGTGGGCGAGGACGTGACCGAGAACGTCCGGCAGATCCGCGGCATCCCCGAGCGCCTCGTCGGGGAGGGGCATCCTGAGCTCGTCGAAGTGCGTGGTGAGGTCTTCTTCGATGTCGCCGACTTCGAGTCGCTGAACGCCTTCCAGGCATCGGTCGGAGATCGACTGTTCGCCAATCCGCGGAATGCGGCTTCGGGATCTCTGCGCCAGAAGACCGAGGGCAAGAACGACAAGCAGCTGCGGGCGATGCACGAGCGGCTCTCGCGGTTGCGGATGACGGTCCACGGCATCGGCGCCTGGCCCGATCCGCCGGTGCGCACGCAGAGCGAGATGTACGAGCTGCTCGCCTCGTGGGGACTGCCCACCAGCGCCTACTTCCGGGTCACCCCCACGGCGGCCGGGGCGGACGAGTACATCCGCCATTACGGTGCTCACCGGCACGACGTCGAGCACGAGATCGACGGGGTGGTCGTCAAGGTGGACGATCTGGCCCTGCACGACGAACTGGGTGCGACGAGCCGGGCTCCGCGGTGGGCGATCGCCTACAAATACCCGCCCGAGCAGGTGAACACGAAACTGCTCGACATCGTCGTGTCGGTCGGTCGCACGGGGAGGGCGACGCCCTTCGCGGTGATGGAGCCCGCCTTGGTCGCCGGGAGCGTCGTCCGGCAGGCGACCCTGCACAACCAGGACGTGGTCAAGGCCAAGGGCGTGCTGATCGGCGACACGGTCGTGCTGCGCAAGGCCGGTGACGTCATTCCCGAGGTGCTGGGCCCGGTGGTGGAGCTGCGCGACGGCACCGAGCGGGCGTTCGTAATGCCGACCGAGTGCCCGGAGTGCGGCTTTCCCCTCGCGCCGGCGAAAGAGGGCGACATCGACCTGCGGTGTCCGAACACCCGCGCCTGTCCGGCGCAGGTGCGTGGGCGGGTCGAGCACGTCGGATCGCGGGGAGCCCTCGACATCGAGGGTCTCGGCGAGGTCTCGGCAGCCGCTCTCACCCAGCCGGTGCGGCCGGAGACACCGCCGTTGGCGACGGAGGCGGGTCTGTTCGACCTGCGAGCCGAAGACCTCTTCCCGATCGACGTGGTCGTGCGCGACGCCGAGACCGGGTTGCCGCGGCTGCTCGACGACGGGACACCCGACACGCGTTCGCCGTTCCGCCGGCAACGCAAGAAGACGGATGCTGCCTACGATCCCGCCGGGCCCTTCGACGGCGACGCGGCGTTCGTGCTGTCGCGAGCGGCGTTCGATCTGCTCGAGAACATCGACAGAGCCAAGACGAAAGAGCTCTGGCGCTTCCTCGTCGCGCTGAGCATCCGTCATGTGGGGCCGGTCGCGGCCCGTGCGCTGGCCCAGTGGTTCGGGTCGGTGGATGCCATTCGAGCCGCAACCCGGGATGAGCTCGCCGCGGTCGAGGGCGTCGGTGGCATCATCGCCGATTCGCTGGTCGCGTGGTTCGCCGTCGACTGGCACCGCGACATCGTCGAGCGGTGGGCGGCTTCGGGGGCTCAGCTCTCGACCCCGGATCACCCCGGCCCGGGTGCGGCCGAGGTGAGCGGCGGGGTGCTCGAGGGCATCACGGTCGTGGCGACCGGGTCGCTCGAGGGGTACTCCCGCGAGGGCGCCCAGGAGGCGATTCTGCGCGCCGGCGGGAAGGCCGGGTCGAGCGTGTCGAAGAAGACCGACTTCGTGGCCGCAGGGCCGGGAGCGGGGTCGAAGCTCGGCAAGGCCGAGGAACTCGGCGTGCGCATCATCGATGCCGCGCAGTTCCATCTGCTCGTCACCGAGGGGCCCGCGGCGTTGCTGCTCGCCCTGGGCGACGGCGAGGCGGATGCCGATGCTGACACGGATGCCGGTGCCGATGCGGATGTCGAGGCCAATGCCGCAGGCTCCGGCTCGGAAACGGGTGAGCAGAACTCAGCCGACTGAACGCTGCGGCGGGGCACGTCGTCGGTCACCCGGTGTCGTCGTGGCGGCGCCTCTGCATGATGGGGGACGTGGTCGCGGGTCGCCAGCGGAGGTAGGGCTCGCACCAGCCGGGGGCTCTCACTTCCGGGACGCCGTGGTTCATCCGCACTTCCCACCCGTTCGAATCCAAGGTGCGGTGATGGTGCCAGCAGAGCATCACCCCGTTGTCGGTATGAGTGGGCCCGCCGCGCGCGGCTTCGATGACGTGGTGCATCTCGCACCACGACGCTCTCACCCGACAGCCCGGGATGATGCAGTTCCCATCCCGGAGGGCCGCAGCCTTGCGTTGGTGGGCCGCGAAGATTCGGTCTTTCACCTCGATCGACAGGATGCGCCCCCGCTCGTCCTGAACCACCCGTTGGATCGTGCCCGTGCACCCCACGTGGCGTGCGACCCGCAAGGGGAGAGGTTCATCGATCCCATCGATGTGCGCAAAACCTGTTCCGGAGGCGAGGTCCTCCTGCGTCGCGGACACCACGAGCGTCGGTGCGCCCCCACCCAGGGTGGGAACCTCACCGCTCCGGGCAGCCACCGTCAGGATCGTGCCGAGCGCATCGTGGTTCTTCTGCGACGGCGATCGCTTATCGGCTGTGCACTCCACCCCGGCATCCGGATCGTGGGGATCGCTGGAATCGGCACCGTCCTCGACGAAGTTCGGGCCCGACAGCTTGTGGTTCAGGATCGCGTCGTTGAGTAACTGCCATTGCGCGGCGACTTCGGGCAGCAGCATTCCTCGCACGGAGACGAGGCCCTCCCGGCATACCCCGAACGTGAGCCCGCGCCGGCGAGCCGCGCGACGATCCCGCGGCTCGGCACCGTCGGCGTCGAGCACCATCGCCCATACCTGGGCCTGCATCCGCAGCTCGTCCGCCGACGCCGGCGGTGCGCCCTGCACCCCGTCGCCGCGTGCCGACGCGGCAAGCTCTGCGTCGGCCGCTTCGCGTTGCGCGTAGACGGAAAGGGTCGCGTCGATGACACTCGCGACCGCGGCGACACCGTCGACCCCGACCATCCCCTCACCCAGGGCGTCGCGCATCGCCGGGAATCGTGCCGGCAGCGTCTCCCCGCTCGTCACCGCCCGCGACCGAGACACGGCCTGCCCCGCAGTGACGAACTCCCCGGCTCGCCGCCCCGACATCCGCGTCACCCTCTCCAGCAACTCCCGCACGGTGCGACACCCGAACCGGGTCGTCATCCGCTCACCGGGGCGCGGGGAATCCGACCGCTCCGACACCTCCCCGGCAGCCTCGACCAGAACCGCCTCGAGGGGACTCAGCAGGGCGGCGGCAGCATCCATCACCGCCACGATCTGCGCCTCGGACGCGTCCCTCATCACTCCGTCCGTGAACGCCGCAGCGACCGCGTCCGTCACCTGCTCGCGCAGCTCGCGGAGGGTGTCGAGGAGGTGTTCCATACCTCTATTCTGCCGAGGGCCTCCGACATTGCCTGGCCGAGAACGGCCCAGATCAGCGGGGAGAACTGACCCTGTGGACAAGAGGCCGAGAACGTGATCTGGGGAGGAGCGAATCCCCCTCCGCCAGACCCTGAGCGCGACCCGATCACACCTCAGCGGCGGGACCTCAGGGCTCGGTCGTGCTCGCCAGAATCGACTCGCGCACTTGGCGGCGCAGCACCTTTCCGATCAGCGACTTCGGCAGTTCGTCCACCACGACGATGCGCCGCGGCACCTTGTACGGGGTGAGGATTCCGCGCGCGAACGCGCGTACGGCCTCGACGTCCACCTCGGCGCCGGGCGCCGCGACCACGGCCGCGACGACGTCTTCACCGGAATGTCCGCTCGGCAGTCCGACGACCGCCACATCCTCGATCTGCGGATGCTGACGCAGAACGTTCTCGACCTCCGTGGGGGCCACGTTGAAGCCGCCCGTGATGATGAGCTCCTTGATCCGATCGACGATCCGCACGAAACCCGCTTGATCGATCGTGACGATGTCGCCGGTGCGGAACCAGCCGTCGATGAAGGCCTCCTCCGTCTCCTCGGGCTTGCCGTAGTAGCCCCCGAAGACTTGCGGTCCTCGGACCAGCAGCTCGCCGCGTTCTCCCGCGGGCACGTCCTTCGTCGGTTCGTAGGGATCGACGACGCGGCATTCGGTGCCGGGCAGCGGCAATCCGACGGTTCCGGGAACGCGGTTGTCGGCGACGGGATTGGCCATGAGCACGGGCGAGCATTCGCTCAGGCCGTAGCCCTCGACGAGATATCCGCCCGAGTCGCTCTCGAACGGCACGACGAGATCGTGGGGAAGGGCCATGGCTCCCGAGATGGCGACCTCGGTTCCGGTGAGCGGGATGCCCTTCTCGATCGAGGCCTTCAAGAGTCGCTCGGCGATGGGGGGAACGAGCGGCAGGAAGGTCGCCGGATGCTTCTTCGTCACCGCGAGCACCATGTCGGGGTCGAAACGGGGGAAGAGCACGAGCCGCGCGCCCATCGACATCGCGAAGGTGAGGCAGAGCGTGAGGCCGTACGCGTGGAACATCGGCAGGACGGCGTACACGACGCAGCCGTTGCCGCGGATGATCTGGGGAACCCACGCCCGCGACTGGGCGGCGTTGGAGAGCAGGTTGCGGTGGGTGAGGGCCGCACCCTTGGGCGCGCCGGTCGTGCCGCTCGTGTACTGGATGATCGCGAGATCGTCGGTTTCGGGCCGCGGATGCGACGCCGCCAGCGGCGAGGACTCGAGAAGGCGTTCCCACGTGACGGTCCCGGAGACGCGTTCGTGCAGGGCGGCCCGGGACTCGCGAGCCTTGGCGATGGGCAGGCGCAGGGCGAGCCGGGTGGTCAGCGGCATGGCGTGCGTCACATCGATCGAGACCAACGTCGTCACCTGCAGATCGGCGGGGAACTCCTGGATGGTCTTCACGACCTTGCTCCACACGATCGCGTGCTTCGCTCCGTGGTCCTCGAACTGCTTGCGCAGCTCGCGCGGGGTGTAGAGCGGGTTGTGCTCGACCACCACGGCGCCCAGGCGCAGCACCGCGTAGAACGCCACGATGTGCTGCGGACAGTTCGGCAGCACGATCGCGACCGGGTCGCCCGCGCGCACGCCGAGCGCGCGAAGCCCTTCCGCCGCCCGGGCGATCTGCCCCTGCAGGGCGCGGTACGTGGTTTCGCGCCCGAAGAACTGCAGGGCGGGCGCCTCGGGGTAGTCGCGCACCGAGGCATCGACAAGATCGACCAGCGACCCCGTGACCGGCTCGAGATCGTCGGGAACACCCGCCGCATAGCTGGCGATCCAGGGGCGCGGTGGCTCGTGCGTCATCACGCGCACAGCCTAGCTACGCCTCATGGCCGTCGAGACCGCCCCCACCCTCCGGTCGCGGGCGGTGGGCCGAACTAGACTGGGGGAGTGTCTGAAATCACCCCTGATCTCGTGCGCCATCTCGGTGTGCTCGCCCGAATCCAGCTCAGCGAAGAGGAGGTCGAGCGTCTGACCGGACAGCTCGACGTCATCGTCGACAACATCGCCAAGGTCTCGCAGGTAGCCACCCCCGAGGTGGCGGCGACGAGTCATCCGATCGCGCTGCAGAACGTCTTCCGTCCCGACGTTCCCGGCGTGGTGCTGAGTCGTGATCAAGTGCTGCAGAACGCTCCCGAGGCGACGGAGGATCGATTCCGCGTCACCGCGATCCTGGGGGAGGAGCAGTGAGCGACCTCACCCGCCTGACCGCGGCCGACCTGGCCGCGGCGATCGCCAGCGGCGAAACCTCCAGCGTCGAGGCGACGCGCGCCCACCTCGACCGCATCGCGGCCGTCGACCCCGACGTGCACGCCTTCCTGCACGTCAACGAGCAAGCGCTGGCCGTCGCCGAGTCGATCGACCGTCGCCGCGCGGCCGGTGAGCACCTCGGCCCTCTCGCAGGCGTCCCCCTGGCCATCAAGGACGTCCTCGTCACGACCGACATGCCCTCCACGAGCGGGTCGCGGATCCTCGAGGGCTACATGTCGCCCTACGACGCGACCGTGGTCGCCCGTGCCCGCGCGGCGGGTCTCGTCGCTCTCGGCAAGACGAACATGGACGAGTTCGCGATGGGTTCCTCCACCGAGCACTCCGCCTACGGGCCGACCCACAACCCGTGGGACCTCGATCGGATCCCCGGGGGATCCGGCGGCGGCTCCGCGGCCGCGGTCGCCGCGTTCGAGGCGCCCCTCGCCCTCGGCTCCGACACGGGCGGCTCGATCCGCCAGCCCGCGCACGTCACCGGAACCGTCGGACTCAAGCCCACCTACGGTGGCGTGAGCCGCTACGGCGCGATCGCGCTGGCATCGAGCCTCGACCAGGTCGGCCCCGTCACGCGCACGGTGCTCGACGCCGGGCTGCTGCACGACGTCATCGGCGGGCACGACCCGCACGACTCGACGTCGCTGACCGACGTGTGGCCCTCGTTCGCCGACGCCGCCCGTGAGGGTGCTCGGGGCGACGTGCTGCGGGGCCTCAAGGTCGGAGTCATCCGCGAGCTGCCCGACAGTGGCTTCCAGGCAGGGGTCTCGTCGTCGTTCCACGCCGCGCTGGCCGTCATGGAGGCGCACGGCGCGGAGATCGTCGAGATCAGCGCTCCTCACTTCGAGTACGGCGTCGCCGCTTACTACCTGATCCTCCCCGCGGAGGCATCGAGCAACCTCGCGAAGTTCGACTCCGTGCGCTTCGGCATGCGCGTCACCCCCCATGCCGGCGCCACGGTCGAGGAGGTCATGGCCGCGACCCGCGAGGCGGGCTTCGGCGACGAGGTCAAGCGCCGCATCATCCTGGGCACCTATGCGCTGTCCGCGGGCTATTACGACGCGTACTACGGCAGCGCGCAGAAGGTGCGGACGCTGATCCAGCAGGACTTCGCGAACGCCTTCGGAGCGGTCGACGTCATCGCGACGCCCTCCGCGCCGACGACGGCGTTCCGCATCGGGGAGAAGATCGACGACCCGCTGCAGATGTACCTGAACGACGTCACCACGATCCCCGCGAACCTCGCGGGGGTTCCCGGGATCTCGATCCCGTCCGGGCTCGCACCGGAGGACGGGCTCCCCGTCGGCATCCAATTCCTGGCCCCCGCTCGAGAAGACGCCCGTCTGTACCTTGTGGGCGCAGCTCTCGAGGCAGCCCTCGTCGATTCGTGGGGCGGCCCGCTGCTGGACCGTCTCCCGGCCCTCCGGGAAGCCTCGACACCCGAAAGAGGAAACGTCTGATGGCGAAGAGTGCACTGATGGACTTCGACGAGGCCCTCGAGAACTTCGAACCCGTCATGGGGTTCGAAGTCCACGTCGAATTGAACACGGCCACGAAGATGTTCTCGCCGGCGCCGAACCCGGCCAACTCGGCGAACCACCACGTCGGACCGAACACGGTGGTGGCCCCGGTCGACATGGGTCTGCCGGGAGCTCTCCCCACTGTGAACGGCGAGGCCGTCCGCTACTCGATCAGCCTGGGGCTCGCCCTGGGCTGCTCGATCGCGCCGTCCAGCCGCTTCGCGCGGAAGAACTACTTCTACCCCGACCTCGGGAAGAACTATCAGATCTCGCAGTACGACGAACCCATCGCCTTCGAGGGCGAGGTGGAGGTCGAACTCGCCGACGGCACCGTCGTGACGGTGCCGATCGAGCGCGCCCACATGGAAGAGGATGCGGGCAAGCTCACCCACGTGGGCGGCGCGACCGGCCGCATCCAGGGCGCCGAGTACTCGCTCGTGGACTACAACCGCGCGGGCGTTCCGCTCGTCGAGATCGTGACGAAGCCGATCTACGGGGCGGAGCACCGTGCGCCGGAGATCGCCAAGGCGTACGTGCAGACGATCCGCGACATCGTGATCTCGCTCGGCATCTCCGAGGCCCGCATGGAGCGCGGAAACCTCCGCTGCGACGCGAACGTCTCGCTCCGTCCGCGGGTCGCGGCGGGTGAGGAGCCCGCACCGCTGGGCACCCGCACCGAGACGAAGAACGTCAACTCGATGCGCTCGGTCGAACGTGCCGTGCGGTACGAGATCCAGCGGCAAGCCGCGATCCTGGCCGCCGGCGGCTCGATCACCCAAGAGACCCGGCACTGGCACGAGGACACCGGTACCACCTCGCCGGGGCGGCCGAAGTCGGATGCTGACGACTACCGGTACTTTCCCGAGCCCGACCTGCTGCCCGTCGCGCCGACGGAGAGCCTCATCGAGGAGCTGCGCGCCGCTCTCCCCGAGCCGCCCGCCGCTCGCCGGCGCCGCCTGAAGGCCGAGTGGGGTTTCACCGACCAGGACTTCCAGGGCGTGGTCAACAGCGGACTGCTCGCGGAGGTCGGCGCCACGGTCGCTGCCGGAACCACGCCCACCGCCGCCCGCAAGTGGTGGACGGGCGAGATCAGCCGCATCGCGAACGCGCAGAACCGCGAAGCATCCGATCTCGTGTCGCCGGCCGAGGTGGCCGCGTTGCAGCTGCTCGTCGACGACGGCACCCTCACCGACAAGCTGGCCCGCCAGGTGCTCGAAGGGATGATCGCCGGCGAAGGAACACCGCAGGAGATCATCGACGCCCGCGGTCTCGCCGTCGTTTCTGACGACGGTGCTCTGATCGCCGCCATCGACGAGGCGCTGGCCTCTCAGCCCGACGTGCTGGAGAAGATCCGCGACGGCAAGGTGCAGGCCGCCGGTGCGATCATCGGCGCGGTCATGAAGGCGATGAAGGGTCAGGCCGACGCCGCTCGCGTTCGAGAGCTCGTGATCGAACGCGCCGCGCAGTAGACGAGCGGATGCTGCGAGCCGGCGACGCATGTCGGTGGCCCGCGGGAGGATGGGTCCATGGGACGCGGTGACGGAACGGGACGCATCGTGTCCCCACCCGGTGCCGACGACACCGGCACCGGCATCCTGCACGTCGACATGGACGCGTTCTACGCCTCGGTGGCGGTGCTGGATGATCCGACCCTGCGGGGCAAGCCCATCATCATCGGCGCCTCCGAAGGGCGCGGCGTGGTGTCGAGCGCATCGTACGAGGCCCGCCGGTTCGGGGTGCGGTCGGCGATGCCGGTGGGTCAGGCACTGCGCCTGTGCCCGACGGCGATCGTCGTGTCGCCGCGATTCGATCGGTACGTCGAGCTCTCCCGCGAGGTGATGGGCATCTTCCGTGATGTCACCCCGCTGGTCGAGCCGCTGTCGATCGACGAGGCCTTCCTCGACGTCCGAGGAGCACGGCGGTTGTGGGGGAGTCCGGGCGTCATCGCCCACACGCTGCGGGAACGGGTGCGCGGCCAGACCGGATTGGTCTGCAGCATCGGCGTCGCCGCCACCAAGCACGTCGCCAAGATGGCGTCGACGATCAGTAAACCCGACGGGCTCCTGATCGTCGCCGAGCCCGACACCGCCGCCTTCTTGGCCCCCCGATCGGTGCGGGCCCTGTGGGGGGTGGGACCGAAGGCGTCGGCCGCGCTCGAGTCGCGCGGCATCTTCACGGTCGCCGATGTCCTCGCCTCGTCCCGCTCGGTGCTCGACCGCGCGCTCGGTCCCGCGATGGGCGAGCGGGTGTGGCACCTCTCCCGGGGAATCGACGCCCGGGAGGTGGACACCACCCGGGTCGAGAAGAGCATCGGCCACGAGGAGACCTTCCACACCGACATCGCCGACACGGGTGTGCTGCACGTCGAACTGCGCCGGCTCGCCGATCGCGTCGGTGCACGCCTCCGCAAACACGGCGTGGAAGCTGCGACCATCTCGATCAAGGTGCGCTTCTCCGATTTTTCGACGCTGACCCGTTCACGCACCCTCCCCGACCCATCGGCGGTCGGCCAGCGGATCGGCGACGCCGCGATCGACCTCTTCGATGCGATCGATCGTCCGCTCCCGGTTCGCCTCGTCGGCGTGCGCGCCGAGAAGCTGCGCGCAGCCACCGCGGGGCTCGCCCTCTGGGACGACGATGAGGAGTGGCGTCGGGTCGAGAGTGCACTCGATGATGCGGCGGCCCGCTTCGGCCACGGCGCGATCACCCGAGCGGCTCTCCTGGGGTCGCCGCGCGGCGGCGGCACGCTCCCCTCGCATCCGCGTCCGCCCTCAACAGAGCCCTGACAAGGCCTGGGTTCCCCGGCGACAGGCGAGTACGGTGGGAAACATGCCCAATATTGCATTAGAACTCGGTGAGCAGTCGGCCGCCCTCGGCGTGAAGTCCTCCTACGGGGAGCCCCTCGACATCGACGGTGTCCGCATCATTCCCGTCGCCCTCACCTGGGTGGGGTACGGCGGAGGCTCGGATGATTCGGGCAATGGCGGCGGTGGCGGGGGCGGATACTCCGTGCCCGTCGGCGCCTACATCCGCAAGGGCGACGACCTGCGGTTCGAACCGAACATCGTTTCGCTCCTCGCGATCGGGATCCCCTTCGTCTGGGTCGCCGGTCGTGCGCTCAGCCGTGTCATCCGCGCACTCAAGAAGTAGCGCAGACCCGGTTTCCCACGCCCTCGACGCGGCGGTCTCCGCGGTCGTCGAGGGCGTGAAGAACGTGGGCGCGGCGAACCCCGTGGTGCTGATCGACGGGCGCAGCGGTGCGGGGAAGACCTCCCTCGCACGTCGCCTCGTCGCTGCCTGGCCGCAGCGCGGGCGCGTGCAGCTCGTCGCGCTCGACTCCGTGTACCCGGGGTGGGACGGCCTGGTCGAGGGCGTCGAGTACGCCCGTTCGACGATCCTGGTACCGCACGCCCGCGGACTCCTCGGGATCTGGGAGCGGTGGGATTGGGACGCGGGCCATCGCGCCGAAGCCCACGCCGTCGATCCCTCCCTGCCGCTGATCGTCGAGGGGGCGGGGATGCTGACCCCGGCGACCGCGCGCCTCGGCGATGTCCGGGTGTGGGTGGAGTCCCCGGCGGCATCCCGGCGGGAACGCGGATTGCGCCGTGACGGCGAGACCTACCAGCCGCACTGGGACCAGTGGGCGGCCCAGGAGGAAGCGCACATCCTTCGGGACGAACCGGCCCAGCACGCGACCCTCGTGGTAGCCGTGCCGTGATTCAGACGTCCCGCTCGGCGGCGTCGATGAGGCCCTCCAGGCGGTAGCCGAGCCAGTCGTAGATACCGAAGCGGGGGTCATCCGCATCGGTGTCCTCCTCGGATTCGATGCCGAGGCGGGAGGCGAGCACGAGGCGCAGCGCCGTCAGGGTGCGCATCCAGGCGGCCGTTTCGCCATCATCGAGAGTGACGATCGTCGTGTTCGCCGCGGTCGATTCCTCGAGCTCGGCGGGGTCGAGTTCTGCTCCGTCGACGGTGAGGGTCGCGAGGACGAGTCCGGCGTCGGTGCGCCGCCTGCCCAGAAGATCTGCGCTTGTCAGACGGCGGAATTCGGCCGCCGCCTCCGGATCGTCACGGTAGGCGTCGGGAACCAGACGAGCGACGGCAGGATCGGCCGGGGCGTCATCCGATGAGGAGTTCTCCAGCAACTCGATGAACTGCTGCACCAGAGCGGTGAGGTGCGCCGCCTCGATGAGGGTCACATGGAGGACGACGAGGCGTTCGGTCATGAGGCGCCTCCGGGCCGGACGGTGGCCCACAGGCCGTAGTCGTGCATCGCCTGGGCGTGCATCTCCATCTGTTCACGCACCCCTTCCGCGACGACGGCGAAACCGTCCCGGTGCACCGACATCATGAGGCGGTGGGCCAGATCGGCGTCGAAGCCGAAGTATTCGCGGAACACCCGCGCGACGTAGCTCATGAGATTCACCGGGTCGTTCCACACCACCGTCTGCCAGGGAGTGTTCGAGGACTCGACCGGCACGGTGCGCTCGATCAGTTCGGTTCCGCCGGAGGTCGACATCAGGCCCATCCCAGTTCGTGCAGCCGAGCGTCGTCGATTCCGTAGAAGTGGGCGATCTCGTGCACGAGGGTGGTGTGGATCTCATCGCGCAGCTCGGCTTCGTCCGAGCACACCGCCAGATGGGGTTCGCGGTAGACGATGATGCGGTCGGGGAGTTCACCCACGCCGTACCGGTCGCGCTCGGTCAGCGCCCATCCGTCGTAGAGACCGAGCAGGTCGAGGCTGCCGTCTTCGGGGCGGTCCTCGACCACGAAGATGATGTTGTCCAGCCCGTCGACCATGTCGTCGGGCAACTGATCGAGCTCGGAGACGACCAGACGCTCGAAGTGTTCGGCATCCATCTCGAGCTTCGGCTCGACGGCCTCGGTCATGCGCTGACTCCGGGGGAGTGATTGGGGTGAGTAACGGGGCTCGAACCCGCGACATCGGCCACCACAAGGCCGCGCTCTACCAACTGAGCTATACCCACCATGTGCCCCGCCTGAGCGGGACAACCCAACGATTCTCTCACATCACATCGCTGTACGACGACACCGCCGCAGCGGCCGCGGCGCGAGCCTCGTCGCTGGTCGGCCCGGGGGAGGGAACGAAGACCGCCTGGCGGTAGTAGGCCATCTCGCGGATCGACTCGTGGATGTCGGCGAGAGCGCGGTGGCCGCCGTTCTTCGCCGGTGCGTGGATGTAGGCGCGGGGGAACCACCGGCGGGCGAGTTCTTTCACGCTCGACACATCGACGTTGCGATAGTGCAGCCAGTGGTCGACGCGCGGCATGTACTTGGCGAGGAACATGCGGTCGGTACCGATGGTGTTGCCCGCGAGAGGAGCCTTGCCCTCGACGGGGGCGAAGCGCTGGATGTACTCGAGCGCCTGGAACTCGGCGTCGGCCAGGCTGACACCCGAGGGAATCTCGTCGAGGAGACCCGAAGAACGGTGCATCTCGGTGACGAACTCACCCATGTTGGCCAGGGCGGAATCGTCAGGCTTGATCACGATCGAGAAGCCGGGGTCGAGCAGGCGCAGCTCGAAGTCCGTGACGACGACGGCGATCTCCACCAGCTCGTCGACGGCGAGATCGAGTCCTGTCATTTCGCAATCGATCCAGACGAGGCGGTCGTTCTCGGAGGCTCCTACCATGGCCCCCATCCTACGGCGGGGCTCCGACCCGGCAGCGTCGTCCCCCAGGCACGATTCGAACGTGCGACAAACGGATTAGAAGGCCGTTGCTCTATCCACTGAGCTACTGGGGGTCGCCCTCCAGGCTACCTCGACCGACGCCCCCGACACTGGCGTGTTCCCGGGCGGGGGCGTAGCGTCGCAAGCGCCTTCCGAAAGGAGTCGATGATGACCGAGGCGAAGACGAGACGGCTGTGGGTGGCCTACGGGCCGGTCGGGGCGGTCGGAAAGATCCAGACCGACGAAGACGGCTATATGGTGCAGATGGCGGGAGCGGACGAGCCCCTCGGCACGTATCCGACGTTGGAGATCGCGAAGAGCGCGCTCCAAGCCCACCTCAAGCCGGGAGCCGATCGGCCGGAGTTCCGGGAGCACTGAGACCCGCGCGGCCCTGGGCGCGCTCGGCCCGGTCGAGCGCGAACAGCGGCAGCGCGCGATGCACCAACGGCCCGATCGCGAACGCGAAGATCACCGTCCCGATCCCGACCGTGCCCCCGAGCAGCCAGCCGAGGACGAGCACCACCGTCTCGACGAGGAGGCGGCAGAGCCAGATCGGCCAGCCGAGGCGGGTGTGCAGGCCCGTCATCAGTCCGTCGCGCGGGCCGGCGCCGAAACCGGCTCCGAGGTACAGACCGGATGCGAGCGCCACGAGCAGGATTCCGCCGCCGAGCATCGCTGCACCGGTCCACGGGTCCGTCGCGGGCGGGACGACCGCGAGCGTGGCCTGGATGGCGGTGCCCACGAGGAGGACGTTCGCGAGCGTGCCGATGCCCGGGCGCTGGCGCAGCGGGATCCACGCGAGCAGCACGAGCGCCCCCAGCAGGTTGGTCACCCACCCGAGACCGATGCCGGTCTGGAGGGCGACCCCCTCGGCGAGCACGGTCCACGGATCGACTCCCCAGCCGGCGCGCACGGACAGGGCGCACCCCGCGCCGTAGAGGAGGAGTCCGACGAGCAGCTGCACGATCCTTCGAGACATATCCCGATCCAATCGCATGATTGGACTGTGGACGGCATGCCAATAGCCCTAAGGTGGCCTCATGGATTCCCGCGTATCCGCTCGCGCCCTCGCCGCCACCCTCGGGAGCTGGCGCACGCGCGAGCCCGTCTACGAGGCGCTGGCCGACAGCATCCGCCTTCTCTGCCTCGATAATCGGCTGGCCCCGCGCACCGCGCTGCCGGCCGAGCGGGAGCTGGCGGCGGTGCTCGCGATCAGCCGCACGACGGTCGCGGCGGCGTACCGGAGCTTGCGTGACACCGGACACATCACGAGCGTCCGTGGCTCCGGAAGCGTGACGCTGCCCTTGCGCCGAGCGGACCCGGGTCACCGGGCGAGCGGGCCGGAGACGATCGATCTGCAGCAGGCCAGTCCGCCGGCGTGGCCGGGGCTGGCCGGAGTCATGACCCAGGTCGCAGCCGACGCCACGAGTCTCGTCTCGCGCGTGGGGTACGACATCGTGGGACGTGCACGGCTGCGCGAACTCATCGCTGAGCGCTACGCGGCCCGAGGCATCCCCACGACCGCCGACAACATCATGGTCACCACCGGAGCGCAGAGCGCGATCCACCTGATCGCGACCGTGCTGCTGGGTCGCGCCGATCGCGTGCTGATCGAGACGCCCACCTACCCGCACGCCGCAGACGCCTTCCGCCGTGCGGGCGCGCGCATGGTCGGGGTGCCGGTGACGGTCGACGAGGGCTGGGACCTCGACCGGGCGCAGCAGGCGTTCGCCCGCACGCTCCCCGTGCTCGCCTATCTGATGCCCGACTTCCACAATCCGACCGGACGCACGATGTCCGAAGACGAGCGCACCGTGATCGCCGCTGCCGCCGATCGCTCGGGAACCGTCGTGATCATCGATGAGACCACCGCCGATCTCGACATCGATCGTCGCGTGGCTCCTCTCGCCTTCGGCGAGGACGCGCCCCTCATCCGGCTGGGCTCGCTGGGCAAGACGGTGTGGGGAGGCCTGCGCATCGGGTGGATCCGGGCCGACACCGACACCATCCGTCGCCTGGTCTCAGCGCGGGCCGTACACGATCTCGGCACCCCGGAGTTCGAGCAGGCCGTGGCCGAAGCCGTGCTGCCGCGCCTGGACGAGATCGCTCGGCAGCGTGCCGAGGTCTTGCGGGCCGGGCGGGATGCGGTGACCGCGGCGCTGCGCTCACGGTTGCCCCAGTGGCGGGTACCCGACGTCGACGGCGGGGTTTCGTTGTGGGTGGAACTGGACGCGCCCTTGAGCGCCGGATTGGTCATGGCAGCCCGTGAACGAGGTCTTTACCTCTCCGCGGGTTCGCGCTTCGCGGTGGAGGGCGGTTACGACCGCAACCTGCGCGTCCCCTTCACGGCGAGCCCCGAGGTGCTCGTCTCCGCGGTCGACATTCTGGCGTCGGTGTGGCCGGCGGTGAGCGATCGCGCCTCTTCGCCACGTCTGGACCGTTTCGACGCGGTCGTCTGAGGCGCGATCGTTCGTTCAGCGCTGGTAACGGGCACACTCGAAGGCTTCCGCCGGAGTCCAGAACTCGCCGACCGCGCGGAAGGCCCGGGAGGCGGGATCGAACCGCTCCACGTGATAGCGCCACCCGTGCTCGAGGGAGATCGCGCGCAGGTGCCCGAGTGGGCGACCACCGTCGTCTTCGATGCGCCACAGGTTCGCGCCGGCCCGCGTGATCCTCACCCCGCTCGGCGGGTCGATGCGGGGGAGCGCGGGGGACAGGAGGGCCGTGGTGTTCATGATGGATTCGAAGATACCTACGACCTCCGACATCCCCGCCGGAGCATCGTGCGTCGGCGTAACGTGGACGGTGACGTGTCAGCTCGATCTGAGGAGTGTCGTGGAGACCTACGTTCTGGCCGGTGGCCCCTTCATCACCCTCGATGCGGCGTTCCGCACTCTGCGCGGGGTGAGCGCCGTCGTCTCCGGCTACACCGGTGGTGACACCGATGACCCGACGCCGGCACAGGTGGCGACCGGCACGACCGGCCACGTGGAAGCCGTCTCGGTGACGTTCGACCCCGAACTGGTACGGGGTGACGTCGTGCTGGATGCGTTCTTCACCGCGCACGATCCCGGCCGGCTCGACGGAGACGGTGACGGTGCGTCCGACGCGAACCCGACGCACCGGAGTGCGATGTTTTTCACCGACGACGCGCAACGGGCGGCTTTCGAGGCATCCCGAGACCGCGCCATCGAGTGGTGGGACGGGCAGGTGGTGACGACCGTCGAACCCCTCGAGGTCTTCTTCCCCGCCGCGGCCGTCGATCAGGACACGGCCGCCCGCCACCCGGAGTCCGAGGTCGTGCAGGCGGCGGTCGCCCCGCGGGTCGCGCGGGTGCGTTCGCGGTTCGCGGACTACTCGGTCAGCGCCTGATCGTCTCCTGCACAGGGGAGGGATCAGCGGTTCTCCTCCCCAGTCGCGCATGAGCGCGGCCACGGCGGGCCGCCGCGGGGGAACCTGGCCTCGGCTCCGGCGTCCGACGGGCACTCGGACGCCGGAGTACCCGACCGAAAGGATCCGCCATGACCGACCTCATCACCATCACCGGCAACCTCGCCTACGAGCCCGAACAGAAGACGATCGCGCCGGGCGTGACCGTGACCAACTTCCGCGTCGGTTCGACGCACCGCCGGTTCGACAAGTCCACCGAGCGCTGGGTCGACGACTACACGAGTTGGTACGCCGTCACAGCGCGCCGCACCCTCGGCGAACACGCCTTCGCCTCCCTGCACAAGGGTGACCGTGTCATCGTCACCGGCCGTCTGCGCGTCCGCGAGTGGGACAACGGCACGAAGCGGGGGTTGGCGGTGGACATCGAAGCGGATGCGGTCGGGCACGACCTGCTCTGGGGCACCACGTCGTTCCGCAAAGCCGGCCAGCCCGCCGCGCCCGAAGAACAGTCGTCGCCAGAGCCGGTCGAGCGCGATGAGCGCCCCGCGACGGCCGCCGCGACCGATGCGGACGGCTGGGTGATCCCCGCCCTGCCTGCCGTCCCCGCCGACGAAGCCGCCCGCCTCGTCGACGTGCCGTTCTGAGGACCACCGCCGCACCGCGCTCCGAGGAACGCGTTCTGCAGACGCCGTTCCGAGGAGCAGCGGGCGGTCGACGTAGACTGCCGACGTGACCCGATCGCCTGCCCTTCGTCGTCTCGCCCCCCTCGGTATCGGCGCTGCTCTGGTGTTGATGCTCTCCGGATGCTTCGGCGCCGCAGCGCCCGAGCCGACGCCCACCGAGGCGCCGGTCACCACGGCTCCCACGGAGGCGGCGGCTCCCGCGGCCCCGGCCCTCGTGCCCGAGGGCACGGCCGAAGACAACCTGCCGTTCTTCACCTCCATCGTGCAGACCGTGGCCGGCGGACCCGAGAGCGTGGCGGGAAAGGCCTACATCGACGCCCTGGTGGCCGGCGGGTTCGATAAGAGCGCGATGCAGGTGACCGAAGACGTCTCGACCGTGGGGAACCCCGCCGAGAGCATCCAGTTCTCGGTGCGCTGGGGCGAGCAGTGTCTGGTCGGTCAGGTCGGCCCCGCCACCGGAGCACCGGTCGCGGTGGTGATGGACGGTCTCGACACGGGTGGATGTCTGATCGGGTCCACTCGTCCCATCGACTGGTGACCCGCCGCCCGGGGCGCCGGGGTGCTCGCCCCTTAGACTGGGAGCGATATGGCTGAATACATCTATTCGATGGTCCGCGCGCGCAAAGCCGTGGGCGACAAGTTGATCCTGGACGACGTCACGATGTCGTTCCTCCCCGGCGCCAAGATCGGCATGGTCGGCCCGAACGGTGCCGGAAAGTCGACGATCATCAAGATCATGGCGGGCTTGGACACTCCCTCCAACGGTGAGGCCAAGCTGAGCCCCGGTTACTCGGTGGGCATCCTCATGCAGGAGCCCGAGCTCGACGAGACCAAGACCGTGCTGGAGAACATCCAGGACGGCATCGCCATCAAGGCGAAGGTCGACCGCTTCAACGAGATCTCCGCCCTCATGTCCGACCCCGACGCCGACTTCGACGCGCTCCTCGCCGAGATGGGCACGCTGCAGGAGGAGATCGACGCCGCCGACGCGTGGGACCTCGACTCCCAGCTCGAGCAGGCCATGAGCGCGCTGCGCACGCCCCCGGGCGACTCGACGGTCTCGAACCTGTCGGGTGGAGAGAAGCGCCGTGTGGCGCTGACCAAACTGCTCCTGCAGAAGCCCGACCTGCTGCTCCTCGACGAGCCCACGAACCACCTCGACGCCGAGAGCGTGCAGTGGCTCGAGCAGCACCTGCAGAAGTACCCCGGCGCCGTCATCGCTATCACCCACGATCGGTACTTCCTCGACAACGTCGCGGAATGGATCGCCGAGGTCGACCGCGGCCACCTCATCGGCTACGAGGGCAACTACTCGACGTACCTCGAGAAGAAGGGCCAGCGCCTCGAGGTGCAGGGCAAGAAGGACGCGAAGCTGGCCAAGCGCCTCACCGAAGAGTTGGAATGGGTGCGCTCCAACGCCAAGGGTCGCCAGGTCAAGTCCAAGGCCCGTCTCGCACGCTACGAGGAGATGGCGGCCGAGGCCGATCGCACGCGCAAGCTCGACTTCGACGAGATCCAGATTCCGCCCGGGCCGCGGCTGGGCAGCATCGTGATCGAGGCGAAGAAGCTGCAGAAGGGCTTCGACGGTCGTTCGCTCATCTCCAACCTCAGCTTCACGCTGCCGCCCAACGGCATCGTCGGCGTGATCGGTCCGAACGGCGTCGGCAAGACGACGCTGTTCAAGACCATCGTCGGTCTCGAAGAGGTCGACGGCGGCGAGGTGAAGATCGGCGAGACCGTCAAGATCAGCTACGTCGATCAGACCCGATCGAACATCGACCCGACCAAGACGCTGTGGGAGGTCGTCTCGGACGGTCTCGACATCATCACCATCGGCAAGGTGGAGATCCCGTCCCGCGCCTACGTCTCGAAGTTCGGGTTCAAGGGCCCCGACCAGCAGAAGAAGGCCGGTGTGCTCTCCGGCGGTGAGCGCAACCGTCTGAACCTCGCGTTGACCCTCAAGGAGGGCGGCAACCTGCTCCTCCTCGACGAACCGACCAACGACCTCGACGTCGAAACGCTCGGCTCGCTCGAGAACGCTCTGCTCGAGTTCCCCGGTTGCGCCGTGGTCATCACACACGACCGGTGGTTCCTCGACCGCATCGCGACGCACATCCTGGCGTACGAGGGAACCGACGAGCACCCCGACCGCTGGTACTGGTTCGAGGGCAACTTCGAGGCGTACGAGGCCAACAAGGTCGAACGTCTCGGCCCCGACGCCGCCAACCCGAGTCGCTCGACGTATCGCAAGCTCACACGTGACTGACGAGGCTCAGACCGACTCGACGCAGGGGGATCGGCGCGTCCACGTGCCGATCCCCTTGCGTTGGGGAGACCTCGACGCCCTCGGGCACGTCAACAACACCTCGATGCTCAAGCTGCTCGAGGAAGCTCGTCTCCGCGCCTTCTGGAAGGGCGACGGTACGGAACCTGCGCCGGCGACCGCCGTCTTCGAGATGGACGTGCTGGAGAGCGGGGGATCGCGCGCGACGCTGATCGCACGTCAGGAGATCGAGTACTACCGTCCGGTGCCGTACGGCCAGCGTCCCCTGGACGTGCAGATGTGGATCGGCCGCATCGGTGGTTCCAGCGCCGACATCTGCTTCGAGGTCTACAGCCCGCTGGGCACGGAAGCCCCGGTCCTCTATGCGCGTGCGACCGTCGTCGTCGTGATCGTCGATACGGCGACGGGCCGTCCGACGCGCTGGAACGCGATCGAGCGGGAGGCGTGGGCGCCGTTCGTCGGTACGCCGATCGATTATCGCCGCTCTGGCTCCTGACGCACCCGCACCATGACCTCCTGCGCCACACTGGCGACGAGGTCGCCGCCCCGCGCATAGATGCGTCCGGTGGCGAGCCCTCGGCCGCCCCGCGCGCTCGGTGACTCCTGCACGTACAACAGCCACTCGTCGACCCGCGCGTACCGGTGCCACCACATCGCGTGGTCGAGGCTCGCCACTTTCAGTCCCGGTGTGCTCCATGTCACGCCGTGTGCGCGCATGATCGACTCCTGGATCGTCATGTCGCTCAGGTACGCCAACGCGGCGCGGTGCACGGCAGGGTCATCGGGCAGCGGACGACGCACGCGCAGCCACACCGCCTGACGCGGAACCGGTTCGTCCACGGCGACGTAGATGGGCGAGGGAACGTGGCGCAGCTCGACGGGTCGTTCCGCGAACACCCGTCCGGAGGAGGGGTGCTCCTTGACGATGTCCGCTTCGAGGTCGGGCAACTCGTCGGGGTCGCCGTAGCCCTCCGGCATCGCGTCCTGGTGCTCGAGGCCCGGCTCGTCGTCCTGGAACGAGGCGATCATCGAGAAGATGGGCACCCCTTCCTGATAGGCCTGGGTGCGGCGGGTGGAGAACGACCGGCCATCGTGGATGCGGTCCACGGAGAAGGTGAGACCTTGACTCGCGTCCCCCGGGCGGAGGAAGTACCCGTGCATCGAGTGCGGCACCCGATCGGCGTCCAGGGTGCGGGAGGCCGCGACGATCGATTGTGCCAGCACCTGGCCGCCGTAGATGCGCCCACCCGGCATGGCTTGGGAGATCCCCGTGAAGATGTCCTCCGTCGTCCGCGCCCCCGCATCGCGCAGATCGAGGACCTTCAGGAGGGTTCCGACAGGATCGCTGGCGTCCGACACGTTGTCTCCGTTCCGACGGTGTTCGCTCGATGGGTAGTTTAGGACGGGTGCCCGCCCGTCTCGTGTTCCCCGATGCGCAGGCCGCCGCCGACCTGCTGACGTTCGCCTCGCGCGCCACCCGCCTCGGCGACGGCGCCGTGCGGTTGCAGGCGTCCAACGGCACGGTGGTGATGACGGCGGCGCCGCTCGCCCCCCGTGGACTGTTCGACACGACACCGACGGTCCTGGGCATGCGGGCCTTGCCGATCGATCCGGAGCTGGTCTGCGACCTGGTGGTGGATGCTGCGGTGCTCGCCGCCGATCCGGCGGACCCGTCGGCCGTCGTCCTTCCCGAGGCCGCTCTCTCGGCTCCCTGGGCGGGAGTGTCGCCGCCGAGGGGCGGCTGGAGCGTGACCGGTCAGGTCGCCGCCTCCGTGTTGGCCGCGCGCGCGCAGTGGGGGATCGCGGCGGTCGCCGAGGCGGTCCCTCGAGACGCCGGCGAGGATGCGGTGCGTGCCGTACGGGCCGAGGTCTGGGGGCCGCCCGACGATGCGCTCGACGCGCTGCCGCTGGGAGCGGCGTTCGCCGCCTTCGCCCTCGGATTCATCGCGGGCGAGGAGACGGCGGAGATCCGCGCCTCGGGGTCGTGGCGCCGACTGTCTTTGTCGCGGGGGCACGTGGTCGTGCGGGGCCCCGCCCGTACGGGGCTCACCGCCGTGCGCGCGACCGGCTCGTCGGCCTAGAGCGCCGCGGACGCCGCCCGTCCGGCGACGCGCCCCGAGAACAGACAGCCGCCCAGGAACGTTCCCTCCAGCGCGCGATAGCCGTGCATCCCGCCGCCGCCGAAACCGCTGGCTTCCCCCGCCGCGTAGAGGCCGGGGACGGGCTCGCCTGCCGCGTCGAGCACGCGGGCGTCGAGATCGGTCAGAACGCCACCGAGGGACTTCCGTGTGACGACGTGCAGCTTGACGGCGATCAGCGGTCCCGCTGCGGGGTCGAGGATGCGGTGCGGGGAGGCGGTGCGGATGATCCGATCGCCGCGGAACGCCCGCGCGGAGCGGAGCATCGCGATCTGGGCGTCCTTGGTGAAGTCGTTGTCCATCGCGCGATCGCGGGCCTCGATCTCGTCCCGCACGCGGTCGGCGTCGAGGACGTCCCCGCCGGGCAGGGCCCGCATGCCCTCGATCAGGGCGGAGAGAGTGTCGCGCACCACGAAGTCGGCGCCGCGATCGAGGAACGCCTGCACGGGCGCCGAGGCTCCCTTTCCCAGTCGCGAGCGCAACAGCAGAGGCACGTCCTTGCCGGTGAGGTCGGGGTTCTGCTCGCTTCCGGAGAGCGTGAACTCCTTCTCGATGATCCGGGACGACAGGACGAACCAGGAGTGGTCGTGGCCGGTGGTTCGCAGATGCGCGAGGGTGCCGAGGGTGTCGAATCCGGGGAAGAGCGGCGTGGGCAGCCGCTGCCCGGTGGCGTCCAACCAGACAGACGAGGGGCCGGGGAGGATGCGGATGCCGTGATCCGGCCACACCGGATCGGTGTTCTGGATGCCTTCGACGTAGTGCCACATGCGGTCGCTGTTGACGAGGTGTCCTCCGGCGGCCGTGGTGACGGCCCGCATCGAGCCGTCGACGTAGGCGGGAACGCCCGACAGCAGGTGCGCGGGGGCCGTTCCGAGGCCGGCCGGCCAGAGCTCGCGGACAAGGTCGTGGTTGCCCCCGATGCCGCCCGACGCGATCACGGTCGCCCCGGCATGCACCGTGAAGTCGGCGACCGTCTCGCGGGAGGTGGGCGCGCCTCGCACGGCGCCACTGGGGGCGAGGACCTCGCCGGTCGCTCCGGTGATCGCGCCGTCGGTGCGGGTGAGGGCGCTGACGCGATGGCGCGGGAGGATGACGAGTCGCCCGTCCGTCTCAGCCTCCTCGGCGACGCGCAGGAACGGCGCGACGACTCCGGGGCCGGTGCCCCAGGTGATGTGGAACCGCGGCACCGAGTTGCCCGGTCCGATGGCGCCGTACCCGCCGCGCTCCGCCCACCCGACGACCGGGAAGAACCCGAGCCCGAGCCGGCGCAGCCACGACCGCTTCTCGCCCGCTGCGAAGTGGAGGTACTCCTCGGCCCACCGACGCGGCCAGGCATCCTCCGGACGATCGAAACCGGCGTTGCCGAACCAGTCCTGGTGTGCGAGGTTGAACGAGTCGCGCACCCCGAGGCGCCGTTGCTCCGGTGAGTCGACGAGGAACAGCCCGCCGAACGACCACCACGCCTGACCGCCGACGTTGGTGCGCGGCTCCTGGTCCACGATCACCACCCGCCGCCCGGCGGCCAGGCTCTCGTGCGCGGCAACGAGGCCGGCGAGACCCCATCCGATGATCAGCACATCGGTGTCGTAGGTACGGACGGTCATGGCGACTCCTTCGTCGTCAGCGGGTGCGGGATGCGATCAGAGCGAGGTGCGCGGGGAGGTCGGCTCGAACGTGTTGACCATGGCGAGCGCTGCTCGCTGCAGATAATCCCACAGCGTCTCCTCCAGCAGGGGAGGAAGCTCCAGTTCGTCGACGGCGGCACGCATGTGGGTCAGCCATCGGTCGCGGGCGTCGGGGTTGACGTGGAACGGCTGGTGCCGCAGCCGCAGGCGGGGATGACCGCGCTGCTCGCTGTAAGTCGTCGGACCGCCCCAGTACTGCGCCAGGAAGAGGGTGAGTCGCTCGGCCGCCGGCCCGAGGTCGTCCTCCGGGTACATGGGTTTGAGCACCGGATCCGCCGCGACACCGCGATAGAACGTCGCGACGAGACGGCGGAACGTCTCCATCCCCCCGACCTGCTCGAAGAACGTGGTCTGCTCGGTCACTTGTCGTCCCTCGATGCGTCGTCGTCGGGTGCTTCGTCGGCCGGGGGAGTCACGGGCACGTGGCCGGAGGACGCAGCATCCGCCTTCCCGCGCTTGCGCGGCTTCCAGACCGGCCGCTCCACCGGGACAGGAGTCGGTTTCGTGTGCGGGGGGTTCGCGCCCCGCACACGTTGGGCGCCGTCGAGCCCGCTGAGGGTGATCGAGTTGAGCTGGGGGAGTTTGACCCCGAGGTCGTCGATCGCATGCTTGAGCCGCATCCGCAGTTCGCGTGCAACGTCGTCCTTCGCGTTCGCCCGCGTCTTCATGACGAGGCGGATGACGAGAGCGTCGCCCGAGACCGACTCGAGACCCCACACCTCGGGCTGCTCGATAACCCGGGTGCGCCATTTCGGATCGGCTGCGAGCGTCTTGGCGGCGTCGAGCATGGTGCCCTCGACCTCGGTGATGTCGGCGTCGGCGGGCACCGCGAGATCGATGATCACGCGCGACCATCCCTGCGACATGTTGCCGATCCGCAGGATCTCGCCGTTGCGCACGTACCAGAGCGTGCCGTTCACGTCGCGCACGTGGGTCACCCGCACGCTCACGTACTCCACGACCCCGGTCGCCAAGCCGAGATCCACGACATCCCCGATGCCGATCTGGTCCTCCGCGACGATGAAGATGCCGTTCAGCACGTCCTTGACGATGTTCTGGGCGCCGAAGCCGAGGCCCGCGCCGATCGCCGCCGTGAGCAGCGTGAGAGAGGAGAGCAGGTCGGGGATGAGAAGTCCGACCACCATCACGAGGGCGACGACGACGATGACGACGTTGACGATGTTCTGCAGGATCGTGCCGAGCGTGCGGGTGCGTTGCACCAGACGGACGGCGGCGAGCGGTGAGCGCTCCAGCGCCTGGGTGTCGTCGACGTTCGCCTTGTTCTTCGCCCCCGACACGATGCGCGCGACGACGTGCCGAATCACCACGCGCAGCACCCACGAGAGCAGGATGGCTCCCACGATGATGGCCATCGCCCCGAGGAGGCGCCAGCCCGCGTCGGTCAGCCAGGCGAGCACCGGCTGCCAGAATTCACCGGTCAAGACGTCTCCGGGGTCGGGCGGCGCGGTCTCTTCGGGGGCGGAGGCGAGGAAGTCGAGCATCCCTCCCATGTTAACGACGGATGCCTCGGAGCCGCCTGGGCACCGAGGCATCCGACCGACGGTCAGCGCGCGTCGCGCTCCTGCACCGAGAGGGCACGCTCGACGCCCGCAAGGTTCTCCTGCACGAGGCGACGGAGGGCTGCGGGGGCATCGGGGTTCGCCGCGAGCCATGCGCGCGTGGCGTCCCGCAGGGACAGGTCGGCCAGGGCCGCGGGGTAGAGCCCGACGATCAGGTACTGGGCGATCTGATAGGTGCGCGATTCCCAGACCCGCAGCAGCATGTCGAAGTACGGCGCCACGAACTCGCGCAGCGACTCGACACCAGCGGGGTGGGTGAAGCCGGCGGCCGCCGACCGGACGATGGTGTTCGGAGCGTCGTCGCGGACGATGAGCGAATCCCACGCCGCGAGCTTCGCCTCGGCGTTCGGGAGGGCGGCCTTGGCCTGGGCGGCGAACTCGCCGCCCTTCGCGGTGTTGTCGGCCGCGAGCGCGTCCTCGATCGTCTTGGCCGAGACGACGCCACCGGCGGCGAGGGAGACCAGCAGCGACCACGACAGGTCGGTGTCGATCGTGAGGCCGTCGAGAACCGTGTCGCCGTCGCGGAGCGAGCGGACCCGCTCCCACTGGGCGGGCGTCGAGGCGGCGCTGGCGAATGCCGTCACGAACTGCAGCTGGCTGTCGCTGCCGGGCTCGGCCGCAGCGGCCAGCTCCCACAGGCCGTCGGCGACGCGCTCGCGCGTCTCGTCGCGCGTCTCGGGGGTCACGTACGCGTTGGCGGCGAGCTGCAGCTGCGCGAGCGTCGTGCGCACCGTGGTCGACTCGGTCTCGGAGCCGATGTTGCGCAGCACGAGGTCGACGTAGTCGGTGGCCGAGGCCTCGGCATCGCGGGTCTGGTCCCAGGCCGCGCCCCACACCAGCGAGCGCGCGAGCGGATCGCTGATGTCCTTGAGGTGCGCGATCGCCGTCGCGAGCGAGCGATCGTCGAGACGGATCTTCGCGTACGCGAGGTCTTCGTCGTTGAGCAGCACGAGGTCGGGGCGAGCCAGGCCGGTGAGGTCGGGCACCTCCGTGCGGTCACCGTCGACGTCGAGTTCGAGGTAGTGCACGCGCTCGAGAGCGCCGCCCTGAAGCGAGTAGAAGCCGACGCCCAGACGGTGCGGACGGATGGTCGGGTAGTCGGCGGGGGCGGTCTGCACGATCGCGAAGCGCGAGATCACGTCGCCCGACCCCGAGGCGTCGGACCGCTCCTCGATGAGGGGCGACAGCGTGTTGACACCGGCGGTCTCGAGCCACTTCCGCGACCACTCGCCGAGCTCGCGCCCGCTCGTGGTCTCGAGCTCTTCGAGCAGGTCGCCGAGCTCGGTGTTCGACCACTCGTGCTTGGCGAAGTACGCGGCGACACCGGCGAAGAACTGCTCGATCCCGACCCACGCGGCGAGCTGCTTGAGAACCGAGCCGCCCTTCGCGTAGGTGATGCCGTCGAAGTTGACCTGGACGTCTTCGAGGTCGTTGATCTCCGCGACGACGGGGTGCGTGGAGGGCAGCTGGTCCTGGCGGTACGCCCAGGTCTTCTCCATGGCGTTGAACGTCGTCCACGCCGCCTTCCACTCGGTCGCCTCAGCGGTGGCGATCGTGGAGGCCCACTCGGCGAAGGACTCGTTCAGCCAGAGGTCGTTCCACCACTTCATGGTCACCAGGTCGCCGAACCACATGTGCGCGAGCTCGTGGAGGATCGTCACGACTCGGCGTTCCTTCACCGCATCCGTCACCTTGCTGCGGAACACGTAGGTCTCGGTGAACGTGACCGCTCCCGCGTTCTCCATCGCCCCGGCGTTGAACTCGGGGACGAAGAGCTGGTCGTACTTGGCGAAGGGGTACGGGTAGTCGAACTTCTCCTCGTAGTACGCGAAGCCCTCCCGCGTCTTGTCGAAGATGTAATCGGCGTCGAGGTACTGCCACAGGCTCTTGCGGGCGTAGACGCCGAGCGGGATCACGCGGCCGGAGGCGCTCGTGAGCTCGGAGAACGTCGAGCGGTACGGTCCCGCGATGAGTGCGGTGATGTAGGACGAGATCGTGGGCGTGGGCTCGAAGGCCCAGGTCGCCGTGCCGTCACCGCGCGGTTCGGGCTCGGGGGTGGGGGAGTTGGAGATGACCGACCAGGCTTCGGGCGCCGTGACGGTGAAGCGGAAGGTGCCCTTCAGGTCGGGCTGCTCGAACACGGCGAACATCCGGCGCGAATCGGGGACCTCGAACTGGGAGTAGAGGTAGACCTCGCCGTCGACGGGGTCGACGAAGCGGTGCAGGCCCTCGCCGGTGTTCGTGTACAGGCCGTCCGCATCGATGATGAGTTCGTTCGTGCGGTCCAGGTTGCGCAACGCGATCCGGGAGTCGCTGAACTCCGACACCGGAACGTGGCGCCCGTTCAGGGTGATCGAACGCACGTCGCCCGCGATCAGATCGATGAAGGTGTCGGCGCCCTCGGTCGCCGCGAAACGCACGATCGTGCGGGAACCGAACACCTCGGCGCCGCGGGTGAGATCGAGATCGACCTCGTATTGGATCCCGCCGCCGGCAGTGGGGTCGATGACGGCGCGACGCTGCTGCGCTTCGCTGCGGGTGAGGTTCTCTCCAGGCACGTGCGATCTCCCAGGGGTGAGGGGCAGGATGCTGCGGACGACGCGGCTGGCGCCGACGACAACCTTTCCACCCTATCGCCGGGGAGGGAACACTCTCTCGGCCTCGCTACACCATCGAGCTACCCCCGAGACGCATGCGAGCGCGGGTGACAGGATCGTCACGTGAGCGAACCTGACCTGACCCAGCCGGCACCGCTCGGGGATGCCCCGGTCGTGCTGTATGCCTCCGAGGCGGCCTCCACCGGCGCCCCCCACATCGAGACCCCCGTGCCGTACGACGCCATTCTGTTGGCGGGATTCGGCGGCCCGGAGGGCCAGGACGACGTCATCCCCTTCTTGCGCAACGTGACGCGTGGGCGTGGCATCCCGGACGAGCGCCTCGAGGAAGTGGCGCACCACTACCGACACTTCGACGGCATCAGTCCGATCAATGCGCAGAACCGCGCACTGAAGGCCGCCCTCGAGGCCGAGGTGCAGCGTCGCGGCCTCGGTCTGCCGATCTACTGGGGCAACCGAAACTGGGCGCCCTACCTCGAGGAGGCCGTCACCGAAGCGGCCGACGCCGGGCACTCCACGCTGCTCGCCGTCGCCACGAGCGCGTACAGCTCGTTCTCCAGCTGCCGCCAGTACCGCGAGGACTTCGCCCGCGTGCTGGAGGGGACCGGACTCGGCGACACCGTCACCATCGACAAGGTGCGGCAGTTCTTCGATCACCCGGGCTTCGTCGAGCCGTTCGTGGAGGGCGTCCGCGAAGCGGTGGCCGCCTACCTCGCCGACGGCATCGAGCCGTCCGCGATGCGCGTGCTCTTCTCCACCCACTCGATCCCCACCGCCGACGCGCAGCGCTCCGGCCCGCGCGACGTCGACTTCGGCGAGGGCGGGGCCTATGCCGCGCAGCACCGCGCCGTGGCCGAGGTCGTGATGGCCGAACTCGCCGAGGCGGGCGCGGTCGTCGAGTGGGAGCTCGTGTTCCAATCGCGCTCCGGTCCGCCTACGCAGCCCTGGCTCGAGCCCGACGTGAACGACGTGATCGCCGAACTGCCCTCGCGGGGAGTGGAAGCGGTCGTCATCGTTCCCCTGGGTTTCGTGAGCGACCACATGGAGGTGCTCTGGGACCTCGACACCGAGGCGATGGAGGCCGCCGAGGCCGCCGGCATCCGTGCCGTGCGCACGCCGACCCCCGGTGTCGACCCGGTCTACGTCTCGGGGCTCGTGGACCTGATCGAGGAGCGACTGAACGGCACCCCCACGGCCGAGAGACCGCACCGCACCGACCTCGGACCCTGGTTCGACGTCTGTCGACCGGCGTGCTGCGAGAACGTGCGCGCGGGCTTCAAGCCCGCCGTCTCCGGCGTTCTCCCCTGATCGGCCGACCCGGTGTCGCGCTCCCTAGGATGAGAGCCATGCGCATCCACATCGCGACCGACCACGCGGGTCTCGACTTCTCCACGCAACTGCAGCACCACCTCGCAGCCCAGGGGCACGAGGTCGTCGACCATGGTCCCCTCGAGTACGACCCGGTGGACGATTACCCGGCGTTCTGCATCCGCGCGGCGCAGGCCGTCGTGCGTGACCAGGCCGCGGGCATCGAGACCCTCGGCGTCGTGTTCGGCGGCTCGGGCAACGGCGAGCAGATCGCGGCCAACAAGGTGCGGGGCACGCGCGCTGCCCTCGTCTGGAGCATCGCGACCGCGGAGCTCGCCCGCGAGCACAACGATGCGAACGTGATCGCGATCGGTGCGCGCCAGCACACCTTCGAAGAGGCGAGCTCGTTCATCGACCGCTTCATCGAGACGCCGTTCTCGAACGAGGAGCGTCACGTCCGCCGCATCGCCCAGATCGCGGCGTACGAGAACGACGGCACCCTCGCCCCCGACCCGCGCGCCGCCGGCGTGCAGCCCGACGTGCTCGACGCGAGCGAGACCTTCGACCCCGAGGCAGGCTGATGCCCGAAGGGCATTCCGTCCACCGCATCGCCCGTCAATTCGACCGCAACTTCGTGGGGCGCCGGGTCGCAGCATCCAGCCCCCAGGGGCGTTTCGTCGAGGGGGCTGCACTGCTCGACGCCACCACCCCGGTGCTGGTGCGCGCCGTCGGCAAACAGATGTTCCTCGAGTTCGACACCGGGCTCTGGCTGCGCGTGCACCTCGGCATGTACGGGGCGTGGGATTTCGCGGGCGAGATCGTGCTCGATCCCACGATCGCGGCGTCCAACGGTCGGATGGGACAGACGAACCAGCGCGGCACGGTGCTCTCCGACGCCACCGAGGCGGGGGAGATCCTGGATGCTGCCGGCGAGAACTCCCTCTCCTCGATTGGCGCGCCTCGCCGGGCGCGCGGACGGGTGCGGATGTCGGAGCAGACACGCGGACTCGCCGAAGAAACCGAGTGGCCCCCTCCCGTGGTCGGACAGGTGCGCCTGCGCCTGCTCACCGAACTGACCGCCGCCGACCTGCGCGGGCCGACCGCCTGCCAGATCCAGACGGCCGACGAGGTGGCCGCGACGATCGCGAAGCTGGGTCCCGACCCCCTGGTCGACGACGTGGCCGAGGGGGAGGAGCGCTTCGTCTCGGTCGTCCGCCGCAAGCCCACCCCCATCGGGCTGCTGCTCATGGATCAGAACGTCGTCAGCGGCATCGGAAACGTCTACCGCGCCGAACTGCTTTACCGGGCCCGCCAGAACCCGCACACGCCGGGGCGCGACGTGCCCGAGGAGATCGTGCGTGAACTCTGGCGGGACTGGGTGCGGCTGCTGGCGATCGGGGTGGAGACCGGCCAGATGATGACGATGGACGACCTCGATCCCGCGGCCTACCGGCTCGCGATGGCGCACCGTGATGATCGGCACTGGGTGTACCACCGGGCGGGGCTCCCGTGCCGGGTGTGCGGCACATCGGTGATCGTCGAAGAAGCGGCGGGGCGCAAGCTCTACTGGTGCCCGACGTGCCAGGCGTGAGCGATCTAGGCTGAGTCGGTGCGCCAGAACCCCAGTTTCGCGATGACCGATGTCGGCGAGTTGCGCCGGCTCATCGACCTCCACCCGTGGATGACCCTCGTGAGCCAGACCGACGGTGGATTGGTGGCGTCGCACTACGCCGTGCTGCTCGACGAGGACCGCGACGACCTCACCGTGGTCGGCCACGTCGGCAAGCCCGACGACATGATCCACGGTCTCGGCGAGCGCGAGCTGATGCTCATCGTGCAGGGACCGCACGGCTACATCTCGCCATCCTGGTACGGGGACGTCGCGGCCGTCCCCACCTGGAACTTCGTCACCGTTCATCTGAGCGGCGTGCCCGAGATCCTGTCTCCGAGCGAGAACCTGCGAGTCCTCGATCGACTGGTCGAGCGCTTCGAACGGCAGGTCGAAGAACCGCGGATGCTGTGGGAACGCCCGAACGACGCCACGTTCGTCGAGCGACTCGAAAAGGGGACGGTCGGTTTCCGCTTGACCCCGACCACGGTGGTCGCGAAGCGCAAGCTCAGCCAGAACCGCACCGCCGAGGTCGTCGACACGATCATCGGCGAACTCGACGGCGAGGGTCCGTTCGCGCAGCCCGAACTCGCGGCCGAGATGCGCCGGGCCGCGGACGCCCGGCCCCGCCCGTGAGCGGCGCCGCGATCGGCACCATCCGCCGGGTCCGCGTCGCCGGTGCCGGCCGCGAGATGCTGGCCGACACCGGGCCCGTCGACGTCTTCCTCGGCGGCGGCCGCATCCTCGACATCGCGCCCACCGGTGTCCTCCCCGCCCGCGGCGAGGTGCTCGACGCCGACGGCGCGTGGCTCATCCCGGGGCTCTGGGACCATCACGTCCACGCGATCCAGTGGGCGTTGCTGGAGGACCGCATCGACCTGCGCCCCGCCGGGTCGGCGCAGGAGGCGGCCGCCCTGATGGGAGCGGCCGTGCCGCGAGACGGACGGCTCGTGGGCGTCGGCTTCCGCGACGGGCTCTGGCCCGACCGGCCGAGCCTCGAGGTGCTCGACGCCGCCACCGGCAGCATCCCGACCTACCTCATCAGCGCCGACGTGCACACGGTCTGGCTCAACAGTGCCGCGCTCTTCCGGGAGGGTGTCCGAAGTGATGCGTCCGGGATGCTGCGCGAGGAGGACGCGTTCGAGATCTCCCGCCGCTTGAACGCGGTCGAACCCACCGAGGGCGACCGCCTGGTCGATCTCGCGGCCCGCCGGGCCGCGGCCCGAGGCGTGGTCGGCATCGTCGACCTCGACATGACCTGGAATCACGACGCGTGGGCACGCCGGGCGGCTGCCGGCTTCGACGCGACGCACGTGTCGTACGGCATCTACCCGCAGCATCTGCAGCACGCCATCGACCTCGGGCTCCGCACCGGCGATGTCGTCGAGGGCTCGTTGAACGGACTCGTCCGCACCGGGCCGCTGAAGGTCATCACCGACGGCTCCCTCGGCACGCGCACCGCCGCCTGTTCGCACGCCTACCCCGACGATCCCGCCAACCGGGGAGTCCTCACCGTCGATCACGGCGCCCTCGTCGAACTCATGACGCGGGCCACCGGTGCCGGCATCCACAGCGCGATCCACGCGATCGGAGACGTCGCCAATTCCTCCGCGCTGGATGCTTTCGCTGCCACCGGTGCCGTCGGCACGATCGAGCATGCGCAACTGGTCTCCGCCGCCGACATCCCGCGGTTCGCCCGACTCGGGGTGGGAGCGAGCGTGCAGCCCGAGCATGCGATCGACGATCGCGACATGACCGATACGACGTGGGCCGCGCAAACGGCGCAGCCCTATCCGCTGCGCGCGCTGGCGGAGGCGGGAACCAACCTGCTGTTCGGCTCGGATGCGCCCGTTTCGCCGCTGGACCCGTGGGCGGGAATCGCTGCCGCGGTCTACCGGACGCGGGATGGCCGCGAGCCCTGGCGTGCCGACCAGGCCCTGGATGCGTCCACCGCCCTGGCAGCGTCCACGCGGGGCGGATCCCGCCACGGCGCCCGGATCGAGCCCGGAGCACCGGCCGATCTGGCGCTGGTGGAGCGCGACCCGCTCGCCGCCTCCGAGCTCGAACTGCGCGGTATGGCCGTCGGGGCCACTCTTCTCGCCGGACGCATCACGCACCGCGCTTGACACGACGAACGCCCCGGGACGAGTCCCGGGGCGTTCGGTGTTTCCGCGTTACGCGGCGATGTGCGCGTAGAGGAACCAGCGGTCCTTGTCGAGACCGCGCTTGATCTCGATCGCGACGTCCTGGCTGGTGAGGTCGGTCTCGTCAAGTCCGTCCACGGCCGTCTGCAGGTCGATGAGGACGGCGTCGATGTCGGAGATCACGGCGCGGATGATGACATCCGAGGGCGCGAACGCGGCGGGAACGCTGGTGGGCTTGGCCTTCGCTGCCACGGTCTGCAAGCGGGAGTCCACCGGCAGGCCGAGAGCGACGATGCGCTCAGCGGCGAGGTCGGCCCATGCCTGAGCGTTCGTCACGATCATGTCGAGCAGCTCGTGCACGCCGATGAAGTTGGAGCCGCGAACGTGCCAGTGCGCCTGCTTGCCGTTCACGACGAGGGCCTCGAGGCCCATCACGACGGGCGACAGGAACTGCGCGGTGGAAGCCGCCATCGTCGGGTCGGTCGCGGTCGGGGTGGTGGTCTGGATATCGGTCATGTCGCCTCCGTACTGGGCAGATGATGCCCGTATAGATCTCAACGCTACTCAGCGCATCGCATTCCGCAAGCAAGCTGAGGCTCGGCTTACACCTCGTCGCGGTGAGTGAATCCGGGCGGATCGGGCAGCGTCGATTACCGTCGAGGGGTGCACGCCTCCGATTCCCGTCACGGGCCCGATTCCGCCGCCGGTCCCCAGGACCTCGGCGACCCGGCCGTCACCCGGACCGCTCTGCGTGCCGACCGCTCACCCGAGCACGCCGAGCCCTCGCGCTTCCTGCCGCACGTGCAGGGACTCCGTGCGATCGCCGTGCTGCTCGTCGTGCTCTACCACTTCTGGCCGGCGCGCCTCCCGGGCGGCTACGTCGGGGTCGACATCTTCTTCGTGATCTCCGGCTTCCTCATCACCGGTCACCTGATGCGCGAGCTGACCGCCACCGGCACGGTGAAACTCGGACAGTTCTGGGCGCGGCGCGCCCGGCGATTGCTGCCGGCCTCGCTGCTCGTGCTGCTCGTCTGCGCCCTCGCAGCCATGACCCCGTACCTCACCCCCACCTCGGCCTTGCCGAACGAGATCCGCGAGATCGTGGCATCCACGTTCTACGTCGAGAACTGGTTCCTGGCGTTCAACTCGGCCGACTACCTGAACCACGGCGGCGAGCCGACCACGGTGCAGCACTACTGGTCGCTGTCGCTCGAAGAGCAGTTCTACGTCATCTGGCCCCTCCTCATGCTGCTGGCGGCGTGGATCGGAGTGACCTGGTTCCGCGGGTCGACCCGCCGTGCGGTGCTGATCACCCTCGGCGTCGTGTCGGCAGCATCCTTCGTCTTCTGCATCGTGTTCACCCTGACCGATCCGGCGCCGGCATACTTCGTGACCTTCGCACGCATGTGGCAGTTCGGGGTGGGGGCGATGATCGCCCTCGTCCCCCTGCTTCGGGTACGCAACGCCGCGGTGAGTTTCGTGCTGGGCTGGGGCGGAATCGCGGTGCTGCTGTTCGTGGCGTTCCGCTTCGACGGGCAGACGCCGTTCCCGGGTTATGCCGCGGCGCTCCCGACGCTCGGGGCGGCGGCGGTCATCGCCGCGTCGAACACCGAACGGTGGTGGTACCCCACGCGGGTGCTGTCGCTGCGGCCGGCCCAGTTCGTCGGTGACATCTCGTACTCGCTGTACCTGTGGCACTGGCCTCTCATCATCATCGCGCCCTCGGTGCCCTTCTGGGGGCTGACGATCTACCACCGCGTCGCGCTGCTCGTCATCTGCTTCGTGCTGGCCTGGCTCACCAAACGGTTCGTCGAGGACCCCGCGCGGCGGTGGCGCTTCCTTGTCCGGCGACCCGCGAAGGTGACCCTGCTCGCCGCCCTTGCGGCGATGGTCGTCGTCGCCCTCACCGCGGGCGGGGCCTGGGTCGCGAACGCCGGTGCCTACCGCGACGGGGTGCAGGCCATCCAGCAGCTGCGCGACGACCCACCCGACTGCTTCGGAGCGGCCGTCGTGCTCGAGGCCGCCTGCGCCGACGTCGAACCGAGCACCGAGATCCTGCCGGCTCCCGGGTTCGCAGGGGTCGATCGACCCTCCGACGAGCAGTGCTTCATCCAGCTGAACGATGCTCGGGCGCAGTCCTGCGAGTTCGGCTCCGACGCGCCCGACGCGCGGCGCGTCGCCCTGATCGGCGACAGCCACGCCTTCCAGCTGCTGTCGACCTTCCAACGCATCGCTGAGACCGAGGGGTGGCACCTGACGACGTACTTCAAGGGGGCCTGCCCCTGGAACGCCACCCCGTTGTCGACGCCGGGAGCGTTCGGTGACGCGTGCACGCAGTGGCGTGACGGCGTGCAGCAGGCTCTCGACGGCCAGCAGTTCGACGCCGTCTTCACCGCCGCCATCGCGACCACCCCGTACGCTGCGACCGGTTTCGACTCCTCGTACGCGGCGGCCGTGGCCGGTTACCAGGCGGCCTGGTCGACGATGACCGACCGCGGTATCCCGGTGATCACGGTCGTCGACAACCCCGTGTGGGAGACCGACCCCAACAAGTGTCTGCGCACGAAAGACGCGGCCGACTGCGACGGTCCGCGCTCCGACCTGCTCGTCGAGGACGATCCGTTGCGCGGCGCAGCCGAGTCGATGGACGGTGTCACCCTGCTCGACTTCACCGACGTCTACTGCGACGACGACACCTGTCGCCCGGTCGTGGGGGGGGCGAACATCTACCGCGACCAGGATCACCTCACCGTGACGTTCGCCGACACCCTCGCCCCGCAGTTCACCGCGGCCCTCTCAGCGGCCATGGCGGGGCGCGGGTGATGGGCGAGGATCGAGACATGACGATCGCGTCGGATGCCAGTGTGCTGGCCCTCGGTGATGCGATTCCCCGCATCGCAGACTCGGCGTTCGTCGCCGCCGGCGCGCGCATCGTGGGCGACGTGCACCTCGGTGAGCAGGCGAGCGTCTGGTACAACGCGGTGCTGCGCGGCGACAGCGACGCGATCATGGTCGGTCGGGGGAGCAACCTGCAGGACAACGTTTCGGTGCACGTGGATGCTGGTCACCCGGTCGTGATCGGGGAGAACGTGTCGGTCGGCCACAACGCCGTCGTGCACGGCTGCCGCATCGGCGACGGTTCGCTCATCGGGATGGGAAGCGTCGTCCTGTCCGGGGCGGTCGTGGGCGCGGGTTGCCTCGTGGCCGGGGGAGCGGTCGTGCTCGAGGGGTCCGTCATCCCCGACGGCTCACTGGTTGCGGGGGTGCCCGCGAAGGTGCGGCGCGAGCTCACCGCCGAAGAACGGGCGGGACTGTTGCGCAACGCGGCGAGCTACCGTGAGCGCCTGGGCGCGCACCGGACGGCGACCGACATGCGCCCCCAGGACTGACCCGACGCCGGGGACCGGCGGGGTCAGCCCAGCAGGATCACGATGCGACCACCATCGATCACGCCGGGACCATCGCCCGGCGTCGGGGAGGGCGCTGGCAGTTCTTGCCGTGACTGCCAGTCGGCGCGCGCGTCGGCGGCCGAGGGCTGGAACAAGGCGAACACATCCATGACTTCATCCAACCCAGCGCGTGCCGACGGCACATCATCCGATCGGATGATTTCGCCTCGACCGGCGGTCGATTGGGTAGGTTGGCCTCGCGATACGCGTTCGTCCGGGGGGAAGACATGACTGCAGCGGCGGGGTGGTACACGGCCGAGACACCAGGCCGATTGCGGTGGTGGGACGGCGCGCAGTGGACGACGCATGAGACGGACGTCCAGACGACACCCGCGCCCGGCTGGTATGCCACCCCGAGCGGGACGGTGCGGTGGTGGGACGGCAAGCTCTGGACGAACATGCGCGTGAAGAACGGCGTTCCGGGTGTCGACGCGACCGGTACGGAGCAACCCGGCCTGGCATGGACGTTCGGGGCCGTCTTCGCCACGCTCGCGGTCGTGCAGATCGCGGTGGCGCTCCTGGGGCGCACCTTCCCCTACTCGGCCATCACGATGCTGGCGCTCTCCGCGCTGTGGTTCAGCATGGCGGCCTCCACTGCGGCGATCAGGCGCGTCCCCGCCCCGTCCGGTTCGCCACTCGATCTCGCCGTCGTACGGCCGCTCCCGGGCGACCAGGAGGGGCCCGGTGCGGGCTGGTATCCGGTCGCTCCCCAGGCCTCGCGGTGGTGGACCGGCGTGCGGTGGTCGTCGTACGTGAACACGAAACTCGGCATGCGCCCGATGTTCCATGGTGCGCGCACCTACCGTGTGCTGGTGGTGACCTCCGCCGTGCTCGCCGGTGCGGGCGTGCTCGTCGGCACCGTGGGCGGCATCGTCTGGGCGACGGCCGCCCACCCGGGCGGCGACGCCGTCGCTATCGCGATCGGCGTGCTGACCACCGTCGGGGGCGTGCTCTTCGCCGGTGTCGGAGCGCTGCTGTGGGTGCTGACCTCCCGGCAGGGGCGCGTCCTGCTGGCGCCGACGAACCCTCCCCGGATGCGGACCTGATCGTGCACATCGACAAGCTGGCGGACGGCGAGATCTTCGTCTTCGGCTCGAACGCGTCCGGTGCCCACGGTGGGGGAGCCGCCCGCTTCGCCGCCGACCGGTTCGGTGCCGTCTGGGGGCAGTCCGAGGGGCTGCAGGGTCAGTCCTACGGCATCGACACGATGTCGGGTCTGCAGACCTTCGAAGAGCAGGCCGCACGCTTCCTCGAGTTCGCGCGCCGGCATCCGGAACTCACCTTCCTCGTGACCGAGGTCGGATGCGGCATCGCGGGATACACCCCGAAGCAGGTGGCGCGCTTCTTCACCGGCGCGCCCGCGAACGTCCGACTGCCCGAGAGCTTCGAGGCGGAACTCGCGCGAAGCTGAGGCGGTCGGGCGAGACAGGTCAGACGATGTCGAAGAAGCTTCCGAACGGCTCGTCGATGTCACCGTCGTCGCGCTCGTCGTACGCGACCGTCTCGATCGTCAGCAGCACCCGGTCACGCCCGGTGATCAGAGCGCTGACCGTGCGATTGCCGACGACGACGAACTCCACGAACGCACCACCCTCGTGGAGGGCTTCTTCGATGCGCCGCTTCAGGTCTTCGTAGTCCTGATCCTGCGCGAGGAGGAAGCTGGTGTCGCCCAGAGCGATGGACGTTCGGACCATGGTCTTCGTATCGCTCACAGCCGGAGCCTACGCCCCGAACCCCGGGACAGCCTCCGGAGCCATGCGCTCGGGCCGAATATGGAGGGGCTGACGAGAATCGAACTCGCATCATCTGTTTGGAAGACAGAGGCTTTACCACTAAGCTACAGCCCCATTTCCCGCGGGTTCCCGCCGGAAATGCGTACCCCTCCAGTGTAAGCGCATCCCGTCGCCGTCCCCGACGTGCGACACGTTCGACGGCACTTCCGGCCCGATCGACTAGACTCCTCGGGGTCGTATCGTCGCACGCGCTTGTGCACCGCCCGGGGCGTAGCTCAGCTTGGTAGAGCGCCCGCTTTGGGAGCGGGAGGCCGCAGGTTCAAATCCTGTCGCCCCGACGAACGAGCCCCCGAGACAGATACCTTCGAACGCCGCGCTGTCGTGCGGTCCATCATGAGGAGAACGAACAGGCATGGTCAACAGCACCGTCGAGAAGCTCACCCCGACACGGGTGAAGCTGCACATCACCGTCTCGCCGGAGGAGCTCAAGCCGAGCATCGCCCACGCGTACGAGCACATCGCGCAGGACATCCAGATCCCCGGCTTCCGCAAGGGCAAGGTGCCCGCGCCGATCATCGACCAGCGCGTCGGTCGCGGTGCGGTCATCGAGCACGCGGTCAACGAGGGCCTCGACGGCTTCTACCGCGCAGCGGTGGAGCAGGAGAACGTGCGCGTCATCGGTCGTCCCAACGCCGAGATCGTGGAGCTCCCCGAACTGAAGGACTTCACCGGTGACCTCGTCATCGATGTCGAGGTCGACGTTCGTCCCGAGTTCGATCTGCCGGCCTACGAGGGCATCACCGTCACGGTCGACGCCGCCGAGGTCGACGAGGCCGCGATCGACGAAGAGCTCGACCGCCTGCGTGCGCGCTTCGGCACGCTCGTCACGGTCGATCGTCCCGCCAAGACCGGCGACTTCGTCGAGCTCGACCTCGTCGCCACGATCGACGACGCCGAGATCGACCGCGCCCAGGGCGTGTCGTACGAGGTCGGTTCCGGCGAGCTGCTCGAGGGCATCGACGAGGCCATCGAGTCGCTGACGGCCGGCGAGGACACCACGTTCCGCTCCAAGCTCGTCGGTGGCGACCACGCCGGTGAAGAGGCCGAGGTATCGGTCACGATCACCGCCGTCAAGGAGCGCGAACTGCCCGAGGCCGACGACGACTTCGCCCAGATCGCGAGTGAGTTCGACACCCTCGCCGAGCTGCGCGAGAGCCTGACCGAGCGCGTCGCTCAGCAGTCGACCTTCTCGCAGGGTTCGGCCGCGCGCGACAAGCTGATCGAGGAGCTGCTCGCCCAGGTCGACATCCCCGTTCCGCCGCAGCTCATCGAGGACGAGGTGCACACCCACCTCGAAGGCGAGAACCGTCTCGAGGACGACGTGCACCGCGCCGAGGTCACCGAAGCCAGCGAGAAGCAGTTCCGCACGCAGATGCTGTTGGACAAGGTCGCCGAGGCCGCCAACGTTCAGGTGTCGCAGGATGAGCTGACCCAGTACCTCATCCAGTCGGCCGCCCAGTACGGCATGGCACCGCAGGAGTTCGTCGACGCGCTGCAGCAGGGCAATCAGCTGCCCGCTCTCGTCGGCGAAGTCGCCCGCAACAAGGCGCTCGCGGTCGCCCTCGGCCAGGTCAACGTCGTGGACACCAACGGTGCCCCCGTCGACCTCACCGGCTTCATCGCGGTGGGCGACGAGGCCGTAGCCGAGACCGAGGTCGTCGAAGAGGCCGAGGACATCGCGGACTCCGCCGCCGACGCGGACGACATCATCGAAGCCGAAGAGGCCGTCGAGCCCGAGAAGCCGAAGAAGAAGGCTCCCGCCAAGAAGAAGGCCGCGGCCAAGGAGTAACAACCCTGATCAGGAGAGGGGGCGGATGCTGAGGCATCCGCCCCTTCTTTCGTTGCACGCGAGCTATCAGCAGCGCGTGCGGGGCCGGGAGCGACCCGCCTGATCTGCCCACGGCGAACACGACCTTCGGCCTGAAACCACGCCGGTAGATTCGAAGCCGACCCCGAGGAATCAGGAGCACCCATGGCCGAACCACTACTCGCTACAAGCGTCTTCGACAGGCTCCTCAAGGACCGCATCATCTGGCTCGGTTCTGAGGTTCGAGACGACAACGCGAACGAAATCTGCGCGAAGATCCTGCTGCTGGCCGCCGAGGACCAGGAGAAGGACATCTTCCTCTACATCAACTCACCCGGTGGGTCGATCACTGCCGGTATGGCGATCTACGACACGATGCAGTTCGTGCCGAACGACATCGTCACCGTCGGTATCGGCATGGCCGCATCGATGGGTCAGCTGCTGCTGACCAGCGGCACCAAGGGCAAGCGCTACATCACCCCGAACGCCCGCGTGCTGCTCCACCAGCCGCACGGTGGTTTCGGTGGTACCTCCAGCGACATCCAGACGCAGGCGCAGCTCATCCTCGACATGAAGCGTCGTCTCGCCGAGATCACGGCTGGCCAGACCGGCAAGCCGGTCGAGCAGATCAACGCCGACGGTGACCGTGACCGCTGGTTCTCCGCCGAGGAGGCCCTCGCGTACGGCTTCGTCGACCACATCCGTTCCAGCGCCCTCGACGTCACCGGCGGCGGCGGCACCACCGCTGCGGCCGAGTAACGCGACCGAAGGCGAAAGAGAGAGAACACGAATGCACACCCCCACCTTCGGCGCGGCGGCCCCTCAGGGCATGCAGATGCCCGGCAGCCGCTACATCCTGCCCCAGTTCGAAGAGCGCACGGCCTACGGCTACAAGCGTCAGGACCCCTACAACAAGCTGTTCGAAGATCGCGTGATCTTCCTCGGTGTACAGGTCGACGACGCCTCGGCCGATGACGTCATGGCTCAGCTGCTGGTGCTCGAGAGCCAGGATCCCGACCGCGACATCATCATGTACATCAACTCGCCCGGTGGCTCGTTCACCGCGATGACGGCGATCTACGACACCATGCAGTACGTGTCGCCGCAGATCCAGACCGTCGTGCTCGGCCAGGCCGCCTCGGCCGCCGCGGTGCTGTTGGCCGCCGGCGCTCCCGGCAAGCGCCTCGCCCTGCCGAACGCCCGCATCCTCATCCACCAGCCGGCGGTGGGCGAAGCGGGTCACGGACAGGCGTCCGACATCGAGATCCAGGCGGCCGAGATCCTGCGTATGCGTACGTGGCTCGAAGCGACCCTGGCGAAGCACTCGAACAAGACGCCCGAAGAGGTCAACAAGGACATCGACCGCGACAAGATCCTGAGCGGGACCGAGGCCGTCGCCTACGGTCTCGTGGACCAGGTGCTGACGACGCGCAAGCGCACGCCTGCCGCCCTCACGTCCTAGAACGGCCCTCGAAGCCCCGCCGCGTTCTCGCGGCGGGGCTTCGTCGTGTTTCCGGACGGACGCAATGCGCACCGATGTCGCGGGCAGAGGTTAGGCTCGGAGTGCACGCGGGGGAGTGCCCCTGCGCAGCGATCAGGAGGAGCTGGAATGGCACGCATCGGTGAAAGCGCCGACTTGTTCAAGTGCTCCTTCTGCGGCAAGAGCCAGAAGCAGGTGCAGCAACTCATCGCCGGTCCCGGCGTGTACATCTGCGACGAATGCGTCGAGCTGTGCAACGAGATCATCGAAGAGCGCATGGCGGAGTCCGCCTCCGGCGTGGTCTCCGATTTCGACCTGCCGAAGCCGCGCGAGATCTTCGCCTTCCTCGAGGAGTACGTCGTCGGACAGGAGCAGGCCAAGCGGTCGCTCTCCGTCGCGGTGTACAACCACTACAAGCGCATCCGCGCGCACGGCACCCTGCAGTCCGCCGAGCAGCGGGCCGACGAGGTCGAGATCGCCAAGAGCAACATCCTGATCCTCGGCCCCACCGGTACGGGTAAGACCTATCTCGCGCAGACGCTCGCCAAGCGCCTCAACGTTCCGTTCGCGGTCGCCGACGCCACGGCCCTGACCGAGGCCGGCTACGTCGGCGAAGACGTCGAGAACATCCTGCTCAAGCTGCTGCAGGCGGCCGACTTCGACACGAAGCGCGCCGAGACCGGCATCATCTACATCGACGAGGTCGACAAGATCGCCCGCAAGGCGGAGAACCCCTCGATCACGCGCGATGTTTCGGGTGAGGGCGTGCAGCAGGCCCTCCTGAAGATCCTCGAGGGCACGGTCGCCTCGGTACCGCCGCAGGGTGGTCGCAAGCATCCGCATCAGGAGTTCATCCAGATCGATACGACGAACGTGCTGTTCATCGTGGCGGGCGCTTTCGCCGGGCTCGAAGACATCATCTCGGCTCGCGTCGGCAAGCACGGCGTCGGGTTCGGGGCTCCCTTGCACACGAAGGGCGAAGACCTCAGCCTGTTCAGCGAAGTGCTGCCCGAAGACCTCCACAAGTTCGGACTGATCCCCGAGTTCATCGGGCGCCTTCCCGTCGTCGCCTCCGTCACGCCCCTCGACGAGGAGGCGCTGATGGAGATCCTCACCGAGCCGAAGAACGCGCTCGTGAAGCAGTATCAGCGCATGTTCGAACTCGACGGTGTCGAGCTCGAGTTCGAGCGTGAGGCGCTCCTGGCCATCGCCAAACTCGCGGTCGGGCGCAAGACCGGAGCCCGCGGGCTGCGGGCGATCCTCGAAGACGTGCTCGGGCCGATCATGTTCGACGTGCCCTCGTCGGAGGACGTGGCGAAGGTCGTCATCACGCGGGCATGCGTCGAGGACGGCGCGGCGCCGACCGTGGTCCTGGAGCGCAAGCGCAAGAGCGCCTGACCCGCCTCAGACGTCCAGGCCGCGGCGCTTCAGCAGCGGGGCGATCTCGGCGTCGCGTCCCCGGAAGTCGCGGTAGGCCTCGAGCGGGTCTTTCGATCCGCCGACCCCCAGCAGTCGGCGGCGGAACCGCTCGCCGTTGTGCCGGGTGAGCCCGCCGTTCTCCCCGAACCACTCGACGGTGTCCGCGTCCAGCACCTCGCTCCAGATGTAGGAGTAGTACCCGGCGCTGTAGCCGCCCGAGAACACGTGCGCGAAGTAGGTCGAGGAGTACCGCGGCGGAACCGTCGGCGCGTCGAGGCCGATCGATGCGAGGGCCTCCGCTTCGAACGCGGCGACGTCGGCCACGTTCTCCGCTTCGGCGAGGCCCAGAATGTGCCACGCCTGATCGATCCAGGAGGCGGCGAGGTACTCGCTCGTGCCGAAGCCCTGGTTGAAGCTCTCGGTGGCCTGCAGGCGCTCGACGACGTCTCGCGGGAGCGGTTCTCCGGTGTCGATGTGGCGGGCGTAGTGATCCAACACCTCCGGCCACAGGATCCACATCTCATTCACCTGGCTCGGGAACTCGACGAAGTCGCGGAACACGGCGGTGCCGGCGAAGTGCGGGTAGGTGACCTGGGCGAAGAGTCCGTGCAGGGCGTGGCCGAACTCGTGGAACAGGGTCGTCACCTCGTCGAGGGTCAGCAGCGTGGGCTGGCCCGGAGCGGGCTGGGGCACGTTGAGGTTGTTGACGACCACCGGTGAGGTGCCGCGCAGCTCGGACTGCGTGACGATCGAGTTCATCCAGGCGCCACCGCGTTTGGTGTCACGCGTGTAGAGATCGAGGAGGAAGAGGCCGAGGGGCGCGCCGTCCTGCTCGCTCACCTCGAAGACGCGCGCCTGGGGGTGGTACGCGACGAGGTCGGGGCGTTCGACGATGCGGATCCCGTACAGCTGTTCGGCCGCGAAGAAGACGCCGTCCTGCAGCACCCGCTCCGCCTCGAACCAGGGGCGAAGGGCGGCCCGGTCGAGGTCGTATTGCTGCTCCCGCACCCGTTCGGTGAGGAATGCCCAATCGTGGGCTTCGACGGTGAACGGCGGCTCGGCCGCATCCGCGATCCGCTGGAGGGCCGACAGTTCAGCGCGGGCATTGGCCGCCGCGGCGGGAGCCAGCCGGTGCAGCATGTCGCGCACCGCCTCGGGCGAACCCGCGGTCTGGTCATCGGTGACGAAGGCCGCGTGGCTGGGGTAGCCCAGCAGCGCGGCGCGTTCCGCGCGAAGGCGCACGATCTCGCGCAGCACCGCGCGGTTGTCGTTCGCGTTGCCGCGCGAGCCGCGGGCGCGAGACGCCTCGAGGATGCGGCGGCGGCTCTCGCGCCGGGTGAGCGACGCCAGCAGGGGGTGGCCGGTGAAGAGAGTGAGGGTGACCACGAACCGGCCGTCGAGTCCGCGCTCGGCCGCGGCGCGAGCAGCCGCCGACACCTCGCCCTCGGACAATCCCTCGAGCTCCGAGACGTCGTCGAAGACCACGGCCAGCTCGTTCGTGTCGGCGAGCAGGTTCTTCTCGAAGGTGGTGGTGAGGACGGCCAGGCGTTGGTTGATGGCGGTGAGGTCGCTCTTCGCCGCGGGGTCGAGCCCCGCTCCGGCGCGGGCCATCTCGCGGTGACGCCGCTCGACGAGGTAACGTTCCTCGGCGGTCAGCTCCAGCCGCGAAAGGGCATCGTGCACGGCCTGCACGCGCGCGAAGAGCGCAGCATCCAACTCGATCGCATCGTGGTGGCTCGACATCAACGGCGCCAGAGTCTCGTCGATCTCCTGGATCGCCGCCGAGGCGTCGGCGGACGAGACGGTGTAGAAAGTGCGACTCACCTGCCCGAGCAGCTCCCCGCTCCGCTCGAGGGCGACGATCGTGTTCGCGAACGTCGGCGTTTCGGGGTTCGCGGTGATCGCAGCGATCTCTGCGCGCTGGCGCGCGAACCCTTCCTCGAAAGCCGGCAGGTAGTGCTCCGGTTCGATTTCGGCGTAGGCCGGCAGACCGTAGGGGAGCGCGCTCGGGGAGAGGAGTGGATTCGTTTGTCCCATCCCCTCACTCTACGAAGGAGCGGGAGCGTGTTTCACCGCGGTTGCTGGATGCGGATCATGTTCCCGGCGGGATCGCGTACCGCGCAGTCGAACACCCCGTAGGGCTGCTCGGTCGGCTCCTGCACGATCTCGACACCGCCGGCCTCGAGGGCTTCGAAGGTCGCCGCGAGGTCGGGGGTCGCGAGGTTGATCCCGAAATAGCTGCCCTTGGCGACGACCTCGAGCAGTACTCGCCGCTCATCATCGGTGAGGTCCGGACTCGCGGTCGGGGGATGCAGAACGATCGCGGTGTCGGGCTGGCCCTTCGGTGCGACCGTGATCCACCGCATGCCTTCGTAGCCGACGTCGTTGCGCACCTCGAACCCGAGCAGGTCCCGGTAGAACTGCAGGGAGGCTTCGGGGTCGGTGTGGGGCAGATAGCTCTCGTGAATGGTGATGTCCATGACGTCAAACTAGCTGCGTGGCCGGGCGCGGGGCTTCTCGATTCCTGACGGGTCTGGTGACCATCTTGGTGAGGCACGCGGGCACGCCCTCCATGTCGTGCGCCGCCCATTGGCGGTACACCGAGGGCGCCATCCCCACGAGCTCGCTGAACCGCGTGCTGAAGGTGCCGAGCGAGGAGAAGCCCACGGTCAAACACACGTCGGTGACGCTGAGGTCACCGCGGCGCAGCAGAGCCTGCGCCCGCTCGATGCGCCGGGTCATGAGATACGCGTACGGCGATTCTCCGTACGCGAGGCGGAACTGCCGGCTCAAGTGCCCGGCCGACATGTGAACACCGCGAGCGAGCGCAGCCACGTCGAGGGGCTGGGCGTGCTCCCGATCGATGCGGTCGCGCACCCGACGGAGTCGGGCCAGCTCATCGAGTCTCTGTGCGGGGATGCTGCTCATGACGGTCATCGTGCCAGATCCGCCGAATGATCAGTCCTGGCCGGAATAGTCCCGATTGGAGAATTCGTCGTCGGTGTCGTGCGTCACCACGACCTCCCCGTTGCGGTCGATCGTGACGATGACGCCGGTGTCCAGCTCGGCGACGGGGCGCCGTTCGAGCCAGGTCAGCGTCCACCGCGGCGCGGGCTGGCCGAACTGATCCTCGGGGAGGGACTCCTCCACGGCGGCGATCTGCGCGTGCAGCGCCTCGGGGACGGTGGCGGGGGGAGGGGTCTTCGCGTTCCAACGGGTGCCCAGTTGCATGATCAGCCTTCCTCGGGTGCGAGCTCGATGCCGGTCACGGCCGTCGTCTCGCCCGGTTCGTACAGGATGCGCTCGATACGTCCGACCGCTTTCAGGTCGCCCTCCGCCAGGCGGAGCAGCTCGATGTGCGGAGAAGTGATCGTGGCGACCGCGACCTGCGTCTTCTGCGACACCTTGGCTTCGGTCTTCGCCCGTCGGATGCCGATCAACGCCTCGCCCACGGCGCGGAGCACGGCGGGATCACCGGCGAACTCGAGCGGCTCGGGCCAGGGCGCCGTGTGCACCGAACCGTCGTTGAACCACGACCACGCCTCCTCCGTCGCGAAGGAGAGCACCGGAGCGAACAAGCGCAGCAAGGTCGACAGGGCCGTTCGCAGTGCCAGCGCCGCAGAGGCCTGCCCCGCGGCGGTCGGGTCGTAGGCGCGCTCCTTGACCAGCTCGAGGTAGTCGTCGCAGAAGGTCCAGAAGAACGATTCCGTGATCTCCAGCGCCCGAGCGTGGTCGTAGGCCTCCAAGGCGCGCGTGGCGTCGCGGACCACATCGTCGAGGGTCGCGAGCATCGACGAGTCGAGCGGATCGGTGATGGCTGCGTCACCCGGAACGGGGAACGACAGCACGAACTTCGCCGCGTTCAGCACCTTGATCGCGAGGCGTCGGCCGATCTTGATCTGGGTCGGGTTCTGCGGATCGAAGGCGGCGTCCGTGCCGAGACGACTGGATGCTGCCCAGTACCGCACCGCGTCGGAGCCGTGCTGATGCAGGACGTCGGCGGGGGTGACGACGTTGCCCTTCGACTTGGACATCTTCTTGCGGTCCGGGTCGACGATGAAGCCCGAGATGGCAGCATCCGACCACGGAGCACGGTTGTCGTCGAGAGCGCTGCGCAGCAGTGTCGAGAACAACCACGTGCGGATGATGTCCTGGCCCTGCGGGCGCAGGTCGAACGGGGCGACGAGGTTCCACAGCTCCTCGTCGCGCTGCCATCCACCGGCGAGCTGAGGCGTCAAGGACGACGTCGCCCACGTGTCGAAGATGTCGCGCTCGGCGTCGAAGCCCCCGGGCACGCCGCGCTGGTCTTCCGTGTATCCGGGGGGAACGTCGCTGGTCGGGTCGACCGGCAGGGACGCCGTGTCGGGCAGGATGACGCGGCCGTAGTCGCGCTGGCCGTCGGCGTCGAGGGCGTACCAGACCGGGATCGGCACCCCGAAGAAGCGCTGACGCGAGACCAGCCAGTCGCCGGTGAGTCCGTTGGTCCAGTTCTCGAAGCGCACGCGCATGAAGTCGGGGTGCCAGGCGATCTCGCGGCCGAGCCCGATCAGGCGCTCGCGCAGCGAGGAGTCGCGGGCACCGTTTCGGATGTACCACTGGCGGGTCGAGACGATCTCGAGAGGGCGGTCGCCCTTCTCGAAGAACTTCACCGCGTGCGAGAAGGGCTTGGACACCTCGAGGAGCTCGCCCGATTCCTGCAGCAGCTCGGCGATGCGCTTCTTGGCGCTGAAGACCGTCTTGCCCGCGATCTCCGAGTAGGCCGCCTTGCCCGCATCCGACTGGATCGCCTCCGGCGCCTCCGCGATGATCCGGCCGTCCTTGCCGAGGATGGTGCGGTTCGGCAGGTCGAGCTCGCGCCACCAGATGATGTCGGTCACATCGCCGAACGTGCAGATCATGGCGATGCCCGAACCCTTGTCGGGCTGAGCGAGGGGGTGGGCGAGCACCGGCACCTCGACGCCGAACAGGGGCGTGGTGACGGTGGTGCCGAAGAGCGGCTGATAGCGCGTGTCGTCGGGGTGCGCGACGAGAGCCACGCACGCGGCGAGCAGCTCGGGGCGCGTGGTCTCGATGAGCACGTCACCCTCGCCGTCGGTGCGGTGGAAAGCGAGCCGGTGGTACGAGGCCTGCTGCTCGCGGTCTTCGAGCTCGGCCTGGGCGATGGCCGAGCGGAAGTCGACGTCCCACAGGGTCGGCGCGAGGGCCTGGTAGGCCTCGCCGCGGTCGATGTTGCGCAGGAAGGCCAACTGGCTCGTGCGCATGGTCTCGGTCGAGATCGTGCGGTAGGTCTGGGTCCAATCGACGCTGAGGCCCAGCTCGCGCCACAGCGTTTCGAAGGCCTTCTCGTCTTCGAGCGTCAGCCGCTCGCACAGCTCGATGAAGTTGCGGCGACTGATGGGCAGCTGATCCGCGGCCTTCGTGCTCTTGTTGTCGCCGCCCTCGAAGGGCGGGGCGAAGTCGGGGTCGAAGGGCAGCGAGGGGTCGCAGCGCACGCCGTAGTAGTTCTGCACACGACGCTCGGTGGGCAGGCCGTTGTCGTCCCACCCCATGGGGTAGAAGACGGTCTTGCCGCGCATGCGCTCGAAGCGCACCTTCACGTCGGTGTGGGTGTAGCTGAACACGTGCCCGATGTGCAGGCTGCCCGACGCGGTCGGCGGCGGAGTGTCGACGGAGTAGACGGTGGAACGGCCGCCCTCGGCCGCCCGGGCACGATCGAACAGGTACGTTCCGGCCGCGGTCCACGCAGCATCCCACTTCTGCTCGAGGCCTTCCAATACGGGCTTGTCGGGAATCTGCGCGTCGGACATCGGGGCTCCTCGAGCTATGTGCGGCACTGTGTGAGCGTGCCTGAGTGTGGGGTCGTTCTCAGTCTACCGAGCGCCCGGCCGCCCCCGCAGGGAGCGCCTCACGCCAGGCCCGGCCGTTGCGGATCGAGGAGATGACGGGGATCGAGGATGCTGCGGGGCGGAACCGCCCTCGATCCGCTCCATCTCCTCGATCGATCACGCCCTGACGGGCCGAGGGTGTGACGCCGCGAGGTGCAACCCCTGCGCGACGGCGCGCATGATCATGTCCTGGACCTCGTGCCAGCGGTCGACCACCTGGCCGTAGCCCACCCGCACGACGTGGTAGCCGAGCAACATGAGCTGGGCGTCGTGTGCGATGTCCTGCTCGCGCTGGCGCCCGGTGTGATGCGCGCCGTCGATCTGCAGGACGAGCCGGTCGCCGATGAGGAAATCCACCCGATGCCCGGCGATCCACGTCTGGGGAAAGATCGGCAATCGCAACCAGGTGAGTCGGGGAACGACGAAGGACTCCAAACCGGAATCCGAGAACGAAGCCATCGCATCGAGCACCTCTTGGGCGATCGCGGAGATCGGCAGGCGCGCGAGGGTGGCCCGATCGATGAGTCCCTGCCGCTCAGCGGACTCCCATGTCGCCAAGGCCGCTTCGAACGGCCGACACGCGGCGAGCGTCGTGAGCACGTTCTCGATGGGGTCCACCAAAGCTCCCGGTGGGCGCGGGACCAGCGGTCGGCACCAGTGCACGCGCGCATTCACGACCTTCACCGAACCGGAATGCGGGGGAGCCGCCACGTGGGCGACCTCATCCGCGACGGCCCAGAGGCCGAGCTGTTGTGCGCCGGTGACGCAGGTCAGCAGCACTCCGGCGCGCGCAGCGGCGACGCGCACCGGGTCGGCATTGTGCGCCGCCACCCAACCGCCGCGGGGACGGAGGAGCCAGCCGGCGTCGACCGCGCGCTGAATCTCGCGCTGGCGGAAGCCGGATGCGGCGAGCGCCGCGCTGCGGACGACACCGCCGCGGGTCATGATCCAGGGCAGGAGATCCATGGGGAAGATCTTCGCCACCCGTGACGGACGGGTGAGCTTGCGCACGAAGCTCGGTGCACAAGCATCCGATCTCCCGCCCTGGGGAGGACGGGATGGCGCCCTTGCGTACCTGCACGTCGCGATGTGGATCGAGGAGATGCGGTCGATCGAGGATGCTGGAGGCGGAAACCGTCCTCGATCCGCGCCATCTCCTCGATCTACGACGCCCCCCGACGCCCGGCGCCCGACGCTTAGCCCGTGACGGCCGGCCCGCCTGGGCTACGCGTCGACGCGGGAGGCGGGCTGGTCGGCGGCGTGCGCCGCGGTGTAGCGCACGGCTGCCCAGGCGGAGACGAGGGTGATCGCCGACATCGCAGCGAGCACGACCCCCGGGTGCCACCACGCGAAACCCGTCGCGTTGCCGAGTCCCAGGGTCAGCGCGGGCACGAATCCGCTCACCGTCGCCGCGAGGGCGTAGGCGAAGGACAGTGCGGAGTAGCGGAAGTTGTCGGGGAACAAGTCGTTCATCAACCCGCCGAGCGCGGCCCACGACATGGTGGGCAGGATGCCGCCGACGATCATCAGCGCCACGAGGACGCCGAAGTTCGCCTCCTGCAGGATGAAGTAGATCGGGAACGAGATGAGCAGGGTGCCGATGGCGCCCCACGCCACGACCTTCGCCGACCCGACGCGCGCCGCGAGGACGCCGAACAACGGGATGGTCACGAGCTGCAGCAGGCCGCCGATCGTGGTCGCGACCAGCAGGTCCTGGTAGGCGAAGCCGAGCTGGGTCGTGCCGTACGTGATCGTGTACGTGTTCATCAGCGAGTACGAGCCGATCCCGAGCAGCGCGGCGCCCACGGCGATGACCATGGCGGTCGGGCGCTCGCGGAACATCGCGACGAACGGCACGCGCTCGCGGCGGCCCTCGGCGACGACCTCGCGGAACACCGGTGTCTCATCGATCGACCAGCGCAGGTACAGCGAGACGAGCAACAGGGGCAGAGCGAGCAGGAACGGGATGCGCCAGCCCCACGCGGCCAGCTGATCGGCCGGCAGCACGATGGTCATGACGATGAACACGGCCGCCGAGAGGATCGAGCCGATCGGAGAGCCGAGTTGGGGGATCGCCGCGTAGAACGCACGCTTCACCCGGCTGGAGTGCTCGGTGGCCAGCAGGATCGCCCCGCCCCACTCGCCGCCGAGCGAGATGCCCTGCACGAGACGCAGCAGCACGAGCAGGACGGCGCCGAACCATCCGGCCTGGGCGTAGGTGGGCAGCACTCCGATCAGCGCGGTCGCGACGCCCATCAGCCCGACGGTCCACAGCAGGGTCGTCCGACGGCCGAGCCGGTCGCCCATGTAGCCGAAGATGACGGCGCCGACGGGGCGGATCACGAAGGCGATCGCGATGGTGAGGAAGGCCGTCAGCTGAGCTGCGACCGGGCCGAGGGGTTCGAAGAACAGTGGACCGACGAAGTAGGCCGAGAAGTAGGCGAAGACGTAGAAGTCGAAGGACTCCAGCGACGTCCCCACGGCCGATGCGATCGATACCCGTCGGACGGAGGTGGGGCGGGTCGGGGCGAGTGCGGGGGCGGTAGTCACAAGGATCCATCCTGCCACCGTCGCCGGGTTGTTGGACGCGGGCCAGAAAAGCCGTCGGTAGCGGAGCATGGCGCCGCCATGGCGCGGGTGCGTAGAATCGAGGGAGCAGCATCGATCCGGCCATCACCGGGGAGCTCCCGGAAGAACGCCCCTCGGGGTCAGTAGAACCGGGCGGGGCAGGCCCGTCACCGCCGCAGTGAAAGAGGTCTCCGCCAGTGCAACCGGGGGAGGCACGCGGGGTGGTACCGCGGCCCGCTCGGGTCGTCCTCGCAGGCTGATCTTCCCAACCTGCTGGAGTGACATGACCTATCCCAAGTCCGCGTTCGGCTCCGCCGCCGATGCCTCAAGCCCGACGGCGCCCGTCGCGCCGAGCCCGCGCTTTCCCGCCATCGAAGAGCAGACCCTCGCTTTCTGGGACGCCGACGGCACGTTCCAGGCATCGATCGACCAGCGCGACGGTTCCGAGGAGTGGGTGTTCTACGACGGCCCGCCGTTCGCCAACGGCCTGCCGCACTACGGACACTTGCTGACCGGCTATGCCAAGGACCTCTTCCCCCGCTTCCAGACCATGCGGGGCAAGAAGGTCGAGCGCGTGTTCGGCTGGGACACCCACGGCCTGCCCGCCGAGCTCGAGGCGATGAAGCAGCTCGGCATCACCGAGAAGGTCGACATCGAGCGGATGGGAGTCGCGACCTTCAACGCGAAGGCGCGCGAGTCGGTGCTCGAGTACACCCGCGACTGGCAGGACTACGTCACGCGCCAGGCGCGCTGGGTCGACTTCGACAACGGCTACAAGACGCTCGACACCACGTACATGGAGTCGGTGCTCTGGGCGTTCAAGACGCTGCACGAGAAGGGACTCGCGTACGAGGGCTACCGGGTGCTGCCCTACTGCTGGCGCGACGAGACGCCCCTGTCCAGCCACGAGCTGCGCATGGACGACGACGTCTACAAGACCCGCCAGGACCCCTCGGTCACCGTCACCTTCCCGCTGGTCGGAGCCAAGGCCGAGGCCCTCGGCCTCACCGGCGTGCGGGCGCTCGCGTGGACCACCACGCCGTGGACGCTGCCGACGAACCTCGCGCTCGCCGTCGGCCCGAGCATCCGTTATGTCGTCGTTCCCGCCGGTCCTGCCGGCGCGGCCGACGTGCACCACGATCCGACGGACGGCGATCACGCCGTCGGAGAGCAGCACGACCTGGTCGAATCCGCCGCGCACCGCTACCTCCTCGCCGAGGATCTGCTCGGCGGCTACGCGAAAGACCTCGGATACGAATCGGCCGATGCTGCGCGCGAGGCCGTCGTGCAGACGGTCACCGGAGATGACCTCACGGGCGTTGCCTACGACCGCCTCTTCGACTACTACGCCGATGCCGAGAAGTGGGGCACCCAGGACGCCTGGCACATCCTCGCCGACGACTACGTCACCACCACCGACGGCACCGGCATCGTGCACCAGGCACCCGCCTACGGTGAGGACGACAAGCGCCTCGCCGATGCGGCGGGCCTCCCGACGATCCTCTCGCTCGACGACGGCGGCCGCTTCCTCCCCGACGTCACCGAGGTGGCGGGGGAGTTGTGGCTCGACGCGAACACCCCGCTCATCCGCCTGCTGCGCCAGGCCGGGCGCCTCCTGCGCACCGCCAGCTACGAGCACTCCTACCCGCACTGCTGGCGCTGCCGCAATCCGCTGATCTACAAGGCGGTCTCCAGCTGGTTCATCCGCGTCACCGACGTGAAGGAGCGGATGCTGGAGAACAACGCCGAGATCGCCTGGGTGCCCGAGAACGTCAAGGACGGCCAGTTCGGCAAGTGGCTCGAGGGTGCGCGGGACTGGTCGATCAGCCGCAACCGCTTCTGGGGCTCGCCGATCCCGGTGTGGAAGAGCGACGACCCGGCGTTCCCGCGCCTCGACGTCTACGGGTCGCTCGCCGACATGGAGGCAGACTTCGGCCGCTTGCCGCGCAACACGGAGGGTGAGGTCGACCTGCACCGTCCGTTCATCGACGAGCTGACGCGTCCGAACCCCGACGACCCGAGCGGACGCAGCACGATGCGTCGTGTCGAGGACGTGCTCGACGTCTGGTTCGACTCGGGCTCGATGCCGTTCGCGCAGGTGCACTATCCGTTCGAGAACAGCGAGTGGTTCGACGATCACGCGCCGGCGGACTTCATCGTCGAGTACATCGGTCAGACCCGCGGCTGGTTCTACGTCATGCACGTGCTCTCCACCGCCCTGTTCGACCGCGCCGCGTTCCGGGCGGTGTCCGCACACGGGATCGTGCTGGGCAGCGACGGGCAGAAGATGTCGAAGTCGCTGCGCAACTATCCCGACGTGAGCGAGGTGTTCGACCGCGACGGCTCGGACGCGATGCGCTGGTTCCTCATGTCGAGTTCGGTTCTGCGCGGGGGCAACCTCGTCGTGACGGAAGAGGGCATCCGGGCGGGGGTGCGGGAGTTCCTCCTGCCGCTGTGGAACGCGTGGTACTTCTTCTCGACCTACGCGAACGCCGCGGACAGCTCGGGGTACGACGCGACCTGGCGAACCGATTCCACCGACGTGCTCGACCGCTACATCCTCGCCCTGACCGGCGACCTCGTCCGCGACGTCGCCGCCGACCTCGAGGGTCTGGATTCGACCACGGCCGCCGAGCGCCTGCGGGACTTCGCCGAGGTGCTGACCAACTGGTACATCCGCCGTTCGCGCGACCGGTTTTGGCTGGGCGTCAGCGACGACCCGACCACCACCGAGGCGTTCGACACCCTCTACACGGTGCTCGAAACGGTCACGCGGGTGGCCGCGCCGCTCATCCCGCTGGTGTCCGAGCGCGTCTGGCAGGGACTGACAGGCGGGCGCAGCGTTCACCTGACCGACTGGCCGGACGCCGCCGCTTTCGACGCGTCCGCCGACATCCGAACCGCGATGGACGCTGTGCGCGAGGTCTCGAGCGTCGCCAACGCGCTGCGCAAGAAGCAGGGCAAGCGCGTGCGTCTTCCCCTGCCGCGCCTCACCGTCGTGACTGCCGGAGCAGCAGGCCTGGCCCAGTTCGAAGACATCGTGAAGGACGAACTGAACATCAAGGAGCTCGAGCTCGTCGAGCTCGCCGACGACACTCCGGCCGCCTACGGCATCTCGCACCGCCTCACCGTGAACGCCCGTGCCGCCGGACCGCGTCTGGGCAAGCAGGTGCAGCAGGTCATCCAGGCAGCCCGCGCGGGCGACTGGTCGGAGGTCGACGGTTCCGTGGTCTCCGGCGGTGTCGCCCTGCAGGAGGGGGAGTACGACCTGGTCGTCGAGACCTCCGGACGCCCCGAAGGGGAGGCCCTCGAGGTGCTGGCATCGGGCGGGTTCGTGCTGCTGGACACCACGACGAACGAGGCTCTGGAGGCCGAAGGGCTGGCGCGCGACGTCATCCGCGCGGTCCAGGAGACGCGCAAGGCGGCGGCGTTCGACGTCAGCGATCGCATCCGTCTGGTGCTCTCGTTCCGCTCGGACGACGATGCGGCGGCCGTCGTGTCGGCCTTCGATGTGGCCGATGTCGCCGGCGAGACCCTCGCGAGAGAGGTCTCGGTCGTCACTTCCGACGGCAGCACCTCGCTCGCCCGCGGCACTCTGCGTGCCACTCCGGGCACAGCCTCCGAGCACGAGGCGGAGTACTCCGCCGGCGCCTTCGCCAACGTCGCCCCCTTCACCGTGGCCGTGACGCGTTTGACCGAGAGGAGCGGCGAATGAACGACCGTGAACGAGCGGATGCTGTCTACAGCGCTCTGCTGACCCGTCAGGGTGAGCAGTGGGTGCAGCCGCGGGTGGAGCGCACCCGCCGCGTGCTCGAGCTGCTCGACGACCCGCAGCGCACCTATCGCGTGATCCACGTGACGGGGACGAACGGGAAGACCTCGACCGCCCGCATCATCGAGAGTCTCGTGCGCGCACTGGGGCTCCGGACCGGACTGTTCACGAGTCCTCACCTCACGCGCTTCACCGAACGCATCCTCATCGACGGCGAACCCGTGGCGGATGCCGCCGTCGCAGAGGCGTGGGAGGAGATCGCGCCGTTCGTCGACCTCGTGGACGCGGAACTCGCCGCGGAGGACGACGCGCCCCTGACGTTCTTCGAGCTGCTGACGGTACTGGCCTTCGTGGTGTGCGCCGACGCGCCCGTGGATGTGCTGGTGCTCGAAGTCGGGATGGGCGGATCGTGGGATTCGACGAACACCGCCGACGGCGACGTGGCGGTGTTCACCCCCGTCGCGATGGACCACGCCGATCGCCTCGGCGACACGGTCGTGAAGATCGCGGGGGTGAAGGCGGGCATCATCAAGGACGGCGCCGCCGTCGTCTCGGCCCGGCAGGAGCCCGAAGTCGCCGCCGTCCTGCGAGCGGCGGCCGGCGAGCACTCCGCCACGATCGCCTTCGAGGGTGAGGACTTCGCGCTGACGGCGCAGCGACTGGCCGTCGGCGGTCAGCTGATCGCCGTGCGCGGACTGTCGGGCATGTTCGACGAGGAGTACCTCCCGCTGTACGGATTCCACCAGGGCGCGAACGCCGCCCTCGCGATCGCCGCCGTGGAGTCGCTCTTCGGCAGCCTGTCGGGAGAGGTGGTGACCGACGGACTCGGCGGTGTGACCTCACCCGGCCGATTGCAGCTGATCGGTATCGAACCGACGGTGCTCGTCGACGCGGCGCACAACCCGCACGGCGCTCGGGCGCTCGCGGCGGGCCTCCGCGAATCGTTCGAGTTCGACGAGTGGGGTGTCGTGCTGGGGGTGCTTCAGGAGAAGGACGCCGCCGGCATCGTCGAGGCGATCGCACCGGTCGCCGCGCGCATCTTCGCGACTGCTCCCAACAGCGACCGCGCGGGCGACCCCAACGTGATCGCCGACCTCGCCGAGGAGCGCGACATGACGGTCACGGTGTACCCCAATCTGGAAGAGGCAGCGGACGCCGCCCGCGAGTGGGCGACAGCATCCGACCGTCGTGCCGTGGTGATCGCCGGTTCCGTCGTGCTCGCCGGAGAGGCCATGCGCCTGTCCGACCTCGAGGACTGGAAATCCGGGTGGCAGCAGTGACCACCGCCGAGCGCCCTGGGCGACGTCCGTCGCGCCCGAGGCGCGCCCGGGGGGCCGCCGAGTCGCTCGGATCGATCGTGCTGGGCTTCGAGTCGATCGTGGTGTTCCTGGGCGGACTCGTCGTCTACGGCCTGCGGGTGCTGCCCGCCGGAATCGCCCCGTGGTGGGGGATCGTCGGGGGAACGGCGCTCGCCCTGGCCATGATCGTCACGTCAGGACTGCTGCGCCACCGGTGGGCGATCGGCCTGGGGTGGGCGCTGCAGATCATCCTCGCGCTCGGCGCGTTCCTCGTGACCGCGCTCGCGTTCGTCGCCCTCGTCTTCGGAGGCATGTGGGCGTATGCCACGATCAAGGGGGCGGCACTGGACCGCCGGAACGCTGCACTGGCCGACCCCGGCCCATCGAACGGAGACTGACCCATGGCGACCGAAGAAACCCTTGTCCTCGTGAAGCCCGACGGTGTCGCTCGCGGCCTCACCGGAGCGATCCTCGCCCGCATCGAGGCCAAGGGATACGCCCTCGTCGACATCCGCCTCGCCGAGCCCGACCGTGCGACCCTCGAGGAGCACTACGCCGAGCACGAGGGCAAGCCGTTCTACGAGCCGCTGCTCGATTTCATGCTCTCCGGCCCCTCGGTCGCGATCCGTCTCGCGGGAAACCGCGTCATCGAAGGCTTCCGCTCCCTGGCGGGCACGACCGACCCCACGACGGCGGCACCCGGCACGATCCGGGGCGATTTCGGGCGCGACTGGGGACTGGCCGTCCAGCAGAACCTCGTGCACGGCAGCGACAGCCCCGAGTCGGCCGACCGCGAGTTGGCGATCTGGTTCGCCTGAGCGGCAGCATCCGCTCTATCCGAGAGAACCGATCACGTCGAGGCGCAGCTGCGCGATGACGGCGATCACGACGTAACTGCCGACCGCGAGCAGGGGCAACCAGCCCATGAGCGCTTCGGCGGCGCGGCGGACTCCGGCGCCGACGGGCACGATGCCCGTGCGCAGGACATGCAGCACGACCGCGTAGAACGTGGGGATCGTCACGACCCACGTCACCATGCACCACGGGCAAAGGGTGCCGAGCACGAAGATGCTCTGACCGATCAGCCAGACGACGAACCCGAACGCGCCCGCGGTGCCCAGCGCGAACAGCCACCAGAACCAGCGCGCGAAGCGGGCGCCCGCGAGCAGGGCGACGCCGACCACGATCGGCGCGATCCACGCCGCCAGGCCGATGACCGGGTTGGGGAAGCCGAGCAGGCTGCCCTGCCAGGACCGCAGGTTCGCGCCGCATTGGATGAGCAGACTGAAGTCGCAGGACGCGGAGGCCCCGGGGTCCTCCAGCAGGTGGATGCGCTCCGTCAGGAGGGAGAACGCCGCCCACCATCCGACGACGCCGGCGATCACGAGCCAGACGGCCAGCGCGGTCGGGCGCGGCGATCGGGAAGGAGTGCTCATGCCTCGGATTATGGCACCGGAGCCTTGGGGGAAAATCTGCGTGACGGCCGCGATCGGGGAGCCTGTGCACACGCGCAGCCGGAGAGTGCGATAATGGTCGGTGATGCGCCGCGGCCGCGCCGCACACGCATCACGACAGACTTCGGGCGATGGACGCCCTTGCAGCCCGAGCCTCGGGCCGGCTGCAGACCGTATTGAGTTCGCGGCACGCCGGGTGTGTTGCCGCACGAGATTTCGTCGGGTGACGCGCGGTATCGCCCGCAGGGAGTAAGCCAGTGATGGCCGACGCGACAGATGACAACACGCAAGTTTTCCCCGGCGAGTTCGAGGGGGGAACGCCCGAGCGGCTGACGGCTGAGACGACAGCCGCCGTCGACGCCGAGATCGGGGGCGAATCGGCTGACGTCGATACCGTCGCCGCGCTCGATGCCGAGGATCTCGCCGAGGTCGACGAGGAACGCGCCGTGGCGCTGACGCTCGAGTCCGCGGTCGACGCTGCGGCCGAAACCGCGGCTGAGGGTGACGCGGAAGCGGCCGAGGCGGTCGAGAGCATCGTGGACGCCGTGATCGAGGACGAGCCGACAGCGGATGCTGATTCCGGCCCCCTCACCGCCGTCTCGCTCGGGCTCCTTCCCGAGGTGTTCGTCTCGGCCGTGAGCACTCAGCTGCACTTCTACGCGCCCGCCGTGATTCCGGTCGCCGCCGAGGAGGACGACGCCGCCGAGGTGGAGGAGTCCCCCCGCGAGAGCGTCTCGACGGTGCGTCGTCGCAACCGTCGTCGTGGAGGTTCGGACGCGGACGAGCCCGCGGCAGAGCCGGCCGCGCCGCCGGTTCGGCAACGCGCAGTCGAGTTCATCACGGAGCCGCAGCGCATCAAGGGTTCCACCCGTCTCGAGGCGAAGAAGCAGCGTCGCCGTGACGGGCGCGAAGCCGGACGTCGTCGCCCCGTGGTCACCGAAGCGGAATTCCTCGCCCGCCGCGAGGCGGTCGACCGCGAGATGATCGTGCGCTCCAAGAACGGCCGCGTGCAGATCGCCGTTCTCGAGGACAACGTGCTCGTCGAGCACTACGTCGCTCGCAACCAGGACGCCTCGCTGATCGGCAACGTCTACCTCGGCCGCGTTCAGAACGTGCTGCCCAGCATGGAAGCCGCCTTCGTCGACATCGGCCGCGGCCGCAACGCGGTGCTCTACTCCGGCGAGGTCGATTGGGACGCCGCCGAGACCGGAAACCAGCCCCGGCGCATCGAGCTCGCCCTCAAGTCGGGCGACAAGGTTCTCGTGCAGGTCACCAAGGATCCGATCGGCCACAAGGGTGCTCGTCTGACGAGCCAGATCTCCCTGCCCGGCCGCTACCTCGTCTACGTTCCGGGTGGCGCCATGAACGGCATCTCCCGCAAGCTCCCCGACACCGAGCGGGCGCGTCTGAAGAAGATCCTGAAGGAGGTGCTGCCCGAATCCTCGGGTGTCATCGTCCGCACCGCGGCGGAGGGCGCCACCGAGGATCAGCTGACCCGCGACGTGCAGCGACTCACCGCGCAGTGGGAGCACGTCAGCCGCCAGGTCGAGTCGATCCAGGCGCCCGCGCTGCTGCACTCCGAGCCCGACCTGCTCGTCAAGATCGTGCGTGACGTCTTCAACGAGGACTTCACCAAGATGCTCATCCAGGGTGAGGACGCGCTGCAGACGATCTCGACGTACCTCGCCAGCGTCGCTCCGGACCTGCAGGAGCGGGTGCAGTCCTACGAGGGCGACGGCGACCCCTTCGACGACTACCGCATCACCGAGCAGATCGAGAAGGCGCTCGACCGCAAGGTCTGGTTGCCCTCGGGCGGATCTCTGGTCATCGACCGCACCGAGGCCATGACGGTCGTCGACGTCAACACGGGGAAGTTCGTCGGCTCGGGGGGAAACCTCGAAGAGACCGTCACCAAGAACAACCTCGAGGCGGCCGAAGAGATCGTGCGCCAGCTGCGTCTGCGCGACATCGGCGGCATCATCGTCGTCGACTTCATCGACATGGTGCTCGAGTCCAACCGCGATCTGGTCCTGCGTCGGCTGATCGAGTGCCTCAGCCGCGACCGGACCAAGCACCAGGTCGCCGAAGTCACCTCGCTCGGCCTCGTGCAGATGACGCGTAAGAAGCTGGGTCTCGGTCTGCTGGAGACCTTCAGCGAGGCCTGCGAGGTATGCGCCGGTCGGGGCGTCGTGGTGCACCACGATCCCGTCGTCAAGCACCGCTCCTCGGGAAGCACCAGCAGCGGCAGCAGCGCGCAGAGCGGCCGCCGCTCCCGTGGCGGCAACGCGAACGGCAACTCCTCGCCGCCCACCGCCAACGGTGGCACGCATGTCATCACGGAGGGTGTGAAGTCGGCCCTCGCGCAGATCGCCGCCTCCACCATCCAGCCGTCCGGCGACGAGGCTGCGGCCCCTGTCGTCGAGGCGCCGGTGGAACCGGTGGCCGTCGCCGAACCCGCGAAGAAGCCCCGCAGGAAGCGTGCCGAGCCGGCTGCCAAGACCGCGCCGCGCAACGACAAGGAATCGCTGTTGGACTCCGTGCTGAGCGCCCTGCCGGAGCCGAAGGCCCCCGGACAGGGGCGCTCTCGTCGGCGCGTGTCGACGGCTGCGTTGAGCGGCACGCCGATATCGGCGTCGCCGGTCGACGACGCCTGAGCGCTCAGGTTCGTTCGCGTCTCTCTCGCGCCGTGACACGGAGTCCCGACGCGAGGAGTCTGCGGACGAGCTCGTGGCCGTCGACCGACTCTGCGCCCGCCGCCACCAGCCTCGCGTGCGCCTCATCGGGCACGTCGTAATGGTCGAGGTCGAAAGCGCGACGAGGGATGCCGTTGGCCTGCGCGAAGGCATGAAGTTCGAGCAGGTCGCTGTCACTGACGAGGTGCGCCCAGAGCCGTCCGTGTGCCGGCCACCGGGGGTCGTCGATCAGTACGGCCATGTCGCGATCCTAGGACGCGATCACGGCCGGGAAAGCGCCCGACGCCGGGCGGGGGAGACCCGCCCGCGACACGCCCGTGGTGTCCTTTTGCCAGGTGGCCCGGCATCAGGTAGCATTTCCCTTTGGTGCGTTCGTGCCCAAGCCCCCCGATGAAGCCGGAAACGGCCAGCGCCGGGCTAAGCGGAACACGGACAGAGTCACCACGATTTCCGTCATCAGACAAACCGGAGCAGCATGCTCCCGAACGAAACAGGTGTGAAGTGGTTTACGCAGTAGTGCGCGCCGGTGGCCGCCAGGAAAAGGTGGAGGTCGGCACGATCGTCGTCCTCGACCGTCTCGCCGCGTCCGTGGGCGACCAGGTGCAGCTTCCCGCCGTGCTCCTCGTCGACGGCGACGCTGTCACGACCGACGCCGAAAAGCTCGCGAGCGTCAGCGTCACCGCTGAGGTTCTCGGTGAGCTGCGCGGTCCGAAGATCGTGATCCAGAAGTTCAAGAACAAGACCGGCTACAAGAAGCGCCAGGGACACCGTCAGGACCTCACGCGCGTCAAGGTCACCGGCATCAAGTAAAGCCAGGGAGACGCAGAGATGGCACATAAAAAGGGCGCAAGCTCCACTCGTAACGGTCGCGACTCCAACGCCCAGCGCCTCGGCGTGAAGCGCTTCGGCGGTCAGGTCGTCCTCGCCGGCGAGATCATCGTCCGCCAGCGCGGAACGCACTTCCACCCGGGCGCGAACGTCGGCCGCGGTGGCGACGACACGCTGTTCGCCCTCTCGGCCGGAGCGGTCGAGTTCGGCCGCAAGGGTGGCCGCAAGGTCGTCAACATCGTCGCGGCTGCGGAGTAATCCGAGTCCCGACACGGTTTTCGGAGGGGGCGGGCATATGCCCGCCCCCTCCCTTGTTTTCATCCAGCACGAAAGGAACGCAGCTCATGGTCACGTTCGTCGATCGCGTCACCCTGCACCTGAGTGCCGGCAAGGGCGGCAACGGCTGCGTCTCGGTCAAGCGCGAGAAGTTCAAGCCCCTCGCGGGCCCCGACGGGGGTAACGGCGGGCACGGCGGCGACGTCGTGCTGATCGCCGATCCTCAGGTCACCACCCTGCTGTCGTACCACCATTCACCGCACCGCACCGCGCAGAACGGCGGCTTCGGTATGGGAGATCACCGTTCCGGCGCTGCCGGCGAGGCTGTGGAGCTGCCGGTGCCCGTCGGCACCGTCGTCAAAGACGTCGACGGCGAGACCATCGTGGACATGATCACCCCGGGCATGCGGTTCGTCGCCGCGCAGGGCGGCCTCGGCGGACTCGGCAACGCCACTCTGGCGTCGCCGAAGCGCAAGGCCCCCGGCTTCGCTCTCCTCGGGACCCCCGGGTGGGCGGGCGATCTCGTTCTCGAACTGAAGACCGTCGCCGACATCGCCCTGGTCGGCTTCCCGTCTGCGGGGAAATCGAGCCTCATCGCCGCCGTCTCGGCTGCTCGGCCCAAGATCGCGGATTACCCCTTCACGACCCTGCACCCCAACCTCGGCGTCGTGCAGTCGGGCGAGGTGCGCTACACGATCGCCGACGTTCCCGGTCTCGTCGAGGGTGCGAGCGAGGGCCGCGGTCTCGGCCTGGAGTTCCTGCGTCACGTCGAGCGCTGCACGGCGCTCGTGCACGTGCTCGATTGCGCCACGCTCGATCCTGGTCGCGATCCGATCTCCGACCTCGACGTGATCCTGGCCGAGCTCGCGGCCTACCCGGTGCCCGAGGGCCAGATCCCGCTGCTCGATCGCCCGCAGGTCATCGCGCTGAACAAGATCGACGTGCCGGAGGCGAAGGAGCTGGCCGACCTCGTGCGCCCCGAACTCGAAGCGCGGGGATACCCGGTCTTCGAGATCTCGACCGTGAGTCGGGCGGGACTGCGAGAACTGACCTTCGCGCTCGGCGACATCGTCGAGCAGCATCGCATCGCCCTCGCCGCGGCCCCCGTGCAGGAGCGCATCGTCATCCGACCGCGCGGTTCCGAGAAGGAGTTCACCGTGCGTGTCGAGGGCGGCACCTACGGCGACGTCTATCGGGTCATCGGCGAGAAGCCGGTGCGTTGGGTGCAGCAGACCGACTTCCAGAACGAAGAGGCCGTCGGCTACCTCGCGGACCGTCTCGAGCGCCTCGGCGTGGAGACCGCGCTGTACCGCGCCGGCGCGACCGCCGGCGCGACGGTCGTCATCGGCGAGGGCGACGGGATCATCTTCGACTGGCACCCCACCATGACATCGGCGGCCGAGTTGATGACCGCGCCTCGCGGTACCGACCCGCGGCTCGATCTCAACCCGCGTCGCACCACGGATCAGCGTCGCGAGCGCTACCACGAGCGGATGGACGCCCGGGCCGACGCCCGCGCGCAGAACGAGGCCGAACGCCGCGCTCTCCGCGAGACGGAGGACGAGGGGGCATGACCGCCCTGAGTCGCGCCGACCTTCCCGGGGCCGGCCGCGTCGTGGTGAAGGTGGGCTCGTCATCGATCAGCGGTGACGGCGCGCATCGCATCGACACCATCGTGGATGCTCTGGCCGATGCCACAGCAGCGGGGACGGAGATCGTCCTCGTCTCCTCCGGAGCGATCGCCACGGCGCTGCCGCTGCTCGACCTCGGCGGTCGCCCCAATGATCTCGCGACGCAGCAGGCGGCAGCTGCCGTGGGTCAGGCTGTGCTGATGTGGCGCTATCAAACCGCGCTCGATCGCCACGGGCTGCTCGCGGGACAGGTGCTGCTCACCGCGGGCGACCTGGAGAACCCGACGCCGCGCTCGAATGCACGCCGCGCGATGGAACGGCTGCTGGGTCTTCGCATCCTCCCCATCGTCAACGAGAACGACACGGTCGCCACCCACGAGATCCGTTTCGGTGACAACGACCGACTCGCCGCCCTTGTCGCGCAGCTCGTGGGCGCCGACGCGCTGATCCTCTTGAGCGACATCGAGTGCCTGTACACCCGACCCCCGGGTGAGCCCGGCGCGCGTCCGATCGAGACCGTCGACTACGGCGACGATCTCGGCGGGTACGAGTTCGGCACCGTCGTCGTCAACAGTGTCGGCACCGGGGGAGCGGCGACCAAGGTGTCCGCCGCCCGGGTGGCCGCAGCATCCGGAGTCGGCGTGCTCGTGACGAGCGCCGATCGGGTGGGCGACGCTCTGCGAGGAGCGGAGATCGGCACCTGGTTCTCGCCCAACCCGGAGGCGCGTCCGGACACGGGTACGATCCGAGCCGTCGATACACTGACCCGATGAGCGCAACGACAGATCTCGCCAGAGAGCGGATGCTGCACGCCAAGGACGCATCGCGGTCGATCGGGCTGTTGAGCAACGCCGAGAAGACGTCCGTGCTCGAAGCCATCGCCGAGCGGATCACGAGTGATACCGCCGACATCGTGGCGGCGAACGCGGAGGATCTCGAGCGAGGCCGCATAGCCGACATCGGCGACGCCCTGCTCGATCGGCTGCGCCTGGACACAGCCCGTGTCGCCGCTCTCGCCGCAGCCGTGCGCGAGGTGGCCGAGCTGCCCGATCCGGTCGGACGCGTGCTCGACGAGCGTGTTCTGGGCAACGGGCTGATGCTGACGAAGCTCTCGGTGCCGTTCGGGGTCGTCGGCGCGATCTACGAGGCCCGCCCCAACGTCACGGTCGACATCGCCGCACTCGCTCTGCGCTCGGGAAACGCGGTCGTGCTGCGCGGGGGTACGGCCGCCGAGCGGACCAACGCGGCGCTGGTGCGTTCGATGCGGGCCGCCCTCGCAGCGAACGGCGTCGACCCCGAGGCCATCCAGACGGTCGACGACCTCGGGCGAGAGGGCGCGAAGGCGCTCATGCAGGCCCGCGGGCTCGTGGACGTGCTCGTTCCGCGGGGGAGTGCCCAGCTCATCGAGACCGTCGTCACCGAATCGCTCGTGCCCGTCATCGAGACCGGGGCGGGAATCGTGCACATCGTGTTGGACGCCACCGCACGGGCCGACTGGGCGAGCGAGATCATCGTCAACGCGAAGGCGCAGCGTCCGAGCGTCTGCAACGCCGTCGAGACGGTGCTCGTGCACCAGGAAGCGGCCGAGCGGGTCCTGCCGGCCGTGCTCAGCGCTCTCACCGACGCCGGTGTCACCGTGCACGGAGACGAACGCGTCGCCGCTTTCGACGCTGCCGTCGTGCCGGCGACCGAGGCGGACTGGGCGACGGAGTACCTGAGCCTCGACCTCGCCGTCCGGGTCGTGGACGACCTCGACGAGGCGCTTTCGCACATCCGCCAGTACTCCACGCAGCACACCGAGTCGATCATCACCGAAGATGCGCACAGCGCTGAACGCTTCCTTGCTGAAGTCGATTCGGCCGTGGTCATGGTCAACGCCTCGACCCGGTTCACCGACGGAGGCGAGTTCGGCTTCGGCGCGGAGGTCGGTATCTCCACGCAGAAGCTGCACGCGCGGGGCCCCATGGGTCTCGCGGAGCTCACGACGAGCAAGTGGCTGGCGCGCGGTAACGGGCAGACCCGCGCCTGACCGCCTAAACTTGACCTCGCGCACTCCTCCGCGCGACCCCGAACAGGAGCTCCGATGACCACCGCCACGCTGATCGCGTTCGCCGCCGAAGAAGCCGAACACGGCAACGTCGCCCTGGAGACCGTCGGTTTCGGACTCATCGCCCTGGCCGTGTTCGCCGCTCTCGGTCTCGTGACGCTGTCCTACCGCAACGTCGCCAACCGTCACGCGCACAAGGCGGAGGCCTACGCCCGCACGCACCCCGCTCCGACGCGCGAGGGGCACGGCCACTGAGGCCCACTGCATGACGACGACGCGCGCTCCGCGGATCGGAGTCATGGGTGGAACCTTCGACCCGATCCACCACGGCCACTTGGTCGCGGCGAGCGAAGTCGCGCAGTCCTTCGACCTCGACGAGGTCATCTTCGTTCCCACGGGTCGCCCGTGGCAGAAGGAGAAGGTCACGCCCAGCGAGCACCGCTATCTGATGACGGTGATCGCGACAGCATCCAACCCCCAGTTCACGGTGAGCCGCGTCGATATCGACCGCGGCGGCCTGACCTACACGATCGACACGCTCCGCGACCTCAAAGCGGAAAGACCCGACGCCGAGCTCTTCTTCATCACCGGAGCCGACGCGGTGGCGCAGATTCTCAGTTGGAGGGACCATGATGAGTTATGGAACCTCGCCCACTTCGTCGCCGTCTCGCGGCCCGGCCATGTGCTGAGCACCGACGGTCTGCCGAGTGAGAACGTGAGCCAGCTCGAGATCCCCGCACTCTCGATCTCGTCCACGGACTGCCGCAACCGCGTTCGCGAGGGCAATCCGGTCTGGTACCTCGTGCCCGACGGCGTCGTCCAGTACATCGCGAAGCATCACCTCTATCGGAGCAAGGCATGAGCACTTCAGATCAGCCCGCAACTCCTCCTTTGACGCGCCGTCGACTGCGCGAGATCCGTCACACCGGCGCAACCCCCGTGGTCAGCGCCGAGGCAGCCGAGGAAGACGCGCTGGCGCGTCAGGCATCTGGGTCCATCCCCGTCGCTCCCGAGACCTCCGGGGCAGCTGAGCCGTCGGAGTCCGAGCCGGTCGTCGACGAGCCATCGGAGTCGGAGCCGGCTGCCAAGGCGGAGTCGGAGTCGGGGCCGGCTCCCGAGGCCGCCGGTGAGGACGTCCCCGCCGAGGCGTCGGAGCCCGAATCCTCAGAGCCCGAGAATGTCCCCGCCGACGAGAACGCCGACGCCGAAGAGCCCGCAGAGGCGGAGCCGGTCCCCGCCGTCGCACAGGCGCTCGCCCCCGAAGCGGGACAAGATCTGGGCGTCACGCCCTTGACCCGCAGGCAGGCGCGCGAGCACGAGCGCATCCGCACAGCATCCGTGCCGATCATCGCCCCCGATCACGTGTCGGCGGCTCCCGAGCAGCACGACGACGTCGCGGAGCCGGTCGCGGCGGCGCCGAGCAAAGCTCCCGAGAGCGCACCGGCGATCATCGTCGACGTGCCGGGTGCGGCGACGGCTGACACGACGGCCGACGAGGTCGAGCAGCCGCGAGTCGTGGTCAATCCGCACCTGGGTGCGGGTCTCCTCGAGGCCGAGCCCCCGATCGTGCAGCTGCCCCCGTCCTTCGACCAGCTCATCGCGCGCAACGCTTCGGCCAGCGGGTCGACCTCGACCCCGAACGCCCTGATCCTGTCGCAGACGCCGTCAGCGGCTCCGCTGGTCGCGCCCGTCACCGCCACCGGTGAGGTTCTGATCACCGGCAGCTTCGATCTCCCCGAGGGGCTCGGCTCCATGGGCCACGCTCCCGGAGTGCACGACGGCAAGGACGTCGACGCTGTCCTCGTCGACGGCGAGCTTCCTGCCGCCTCTTCCCCCACCCCCATCGCCGCCAGCGCCGCGATCAGCACCGTTCGCACGAACGATGAGATCATCCGGCCGCCGGCCCCGGAGAAGGGCAGCAGGTTGGTGGTGGCGCTCGCCATCACCGCCGGCGCCCTTCTCGTCACCGTCGCGGGCTTGCTCGTGCTCGCATTCACCACCGGAGCTTTATAAATGGTCGCAACCGACAACTCGCGCGAGATGCTGCAGATCGCAGCTCGCGCTGCCGACGCGAAGAGCGGCGACGATTTCGTCGCGCTCGACGTGTCCGAACCCCTTCCCCTCGTCGACATCTTCTTGATCATCACGGGGCGCAACGAGCGCAACGTCGCGGCGATCGCCGACGCCATCGAAGAAGAACTGCTCGAAGCAGGACACAAACGTCTGCGGCGTGAAGGCCGCCAGGAGTCCCGCTGGATCTTGCTCGACTTCGGCGACCTCGTCGTGCACGTCTTCCACGAGGAGGAGCGCCAGTTCTACGGACTGGAGCGCCTGTGGAAGGACTGCCCCGTCGTTCCGATCGAGCTGCCGGCCCCCGCTCCGCGAGACTGACGGCCGCCACCCCCGCCCTGGTTCGTGCCGGGGGATCGGATGTAGTAATCTAGGGGGGTTGCCTTCTGAGGCAACGTCAGGGCCTGTGGCGCAGCTGGTAGCGCACCTGCATGGCATGCAGGGGGTCAGGGGTTCGAGTCCCCTCAGGTCCACCAAAGAACGCTTACTCCAAACATTGACATCGTCAACGGCCGGATAAGTAGTCAACGCCCGCTTCGTCTTTGTAGGCGGGCGGGCGTTGTCGTTTGGTGGCGTCGTCTCTGCACGAAGTGCCTGCCACCGCATCTGCGCCTCGACGAGCTCGCGCGCGGGGTCTGATAACTCGGCGTCGACTCGGTCGAGGTCGACAACCCACAGGCGGTTGAAGATGGCTTGGTTCAGACGTCGCCGCATCTCGTCGCTCGCCGAGAGGTAGAGCTGGTAGGGGTCGTCAAGGAGTTCAAGCCAGCCGCGAATGCAGGTCGCTCCCTCCGTGAGATCGTCTGAGACGTTCGTCAGCTCGGCCTCGACCTGACGCTTCTCGGTCTCGATCTCTCGGATACGCGCAACGGCTTTCGCTGACGCCATTCCGCCGTCCGCGACGAGTTCGACGAGGTTGTCGGCTTTGACCGAGAGCTGGGTGAGTCGGGTGGTCAGCTGGTTGCGAAGGAGCCGCTGTGCGCGTACTTGGTCGCGGAGTGTGGTGTCGATGGCGTCGCGAACCCACTGGATGAAGTCGGGTTGCAGTCGCACTGTTCGGTAGTGGTTCTCGATGGCGTCCTCGACGGCGTGGATGGGCAGGTGGCGCGATGTACACAGTCCGTGCTGACGTCCCGCGCAGAAGAAGTAGAAGTACTCGGACTTGTTGCGCCCGACCGCGCGCTGGATGAGCATGCGGTGATTTGCTGTTCCGCGCTGGAGGTGGCACTCACCGCAGAAGACGCTGCCCTTGAGGTAGTGCTCGTAGATCCGCTTGCGTTCGCCGGCTTTGCCGCTGCTCTCGAGCAGGCCCTGAACGGTATCGAAGGTGTCTTGGTCGACGATGGCTTCGTGGCGTCCGTCGAAGGTCTCGTCCTTGTAACTGATCTCCCCGAGGTAGTACCGGTCACGGAGCATGCGGCTGAGTTTCGAGGACGAGACATCTCCGGCAGTCCGCGAGATTGTTGGCCGGGTAGTGAGACCTCGCAGGCTGAGCTCTCCGGCGATGTCGTCCATCGTGTACTCGCCGGTGGCGAAAAGGTCGAAAGCGAGTTTGACGAACGGAGCGCGCTCGGGATCGACGGCAACAGTGTTGATCTTGCGTCCGTCGACGGTGTCGGTGACGTTGAGGTAGCCGAGCGGTGCCTTTCCGAGTGTGCCGCCGCTCTTGGCTTTCTGGCCCATCTTGTAGGCGATGTCGGCACCGTCCTCCTTCGAGCGGTACTCGTTGAAGGCCGCGAGGATGCCGTGCATGAGTTGGCCGACGGGGGAGTCGTCGATCTGCTCGGTTGCGGAGATGAGGACGACGCCGCGCTTCTGCAGGTCGGCCATCACCAAGGCATCATCGATGCGGTTGCGGGCGAAGCGGCTGAGTTTGTAGACGATCACGAAGTCGACATCGCGATCCCGGCGGATGCGTTCGAGCATCTCCTGGAAGGCGAGGCGCTTGCTCATTTCGGTAGCGCTTCGTCCAGGCTCCAGGTATTCGCCGACGATATTCAACCCGAGCTGGTCCGCCTTTCGCACGCAGGCGATGCGCTGTGCAGGGATTGAGAGGCCTTCGGGGTCGTAATCCTTGGTCAGCCTTCATCTCAATGCTCGCTTCCGAAGACCCCCGCGATCTGCGTACGGGTGAGGTGATCGAAGACCCGGCAGGAAGCGCCGCAGTTGTCAGCTTGTTCCCTAGAGGCGAGGGTGATTTGCACCTACGCGTGCTAGGTATGGTGCTGATGTCCCGCGAATCCGCACGTCAGATGCGACGCGATCGAGGGAGCTTTCTCAGCGCGACCCGAGCTAACGGTCTCGCATCGCAGTTGTTGCCGGAAGGACCGCTGCTAGAGGCGTTAGCGAACCCAGATGAGTTCCTTCGCGCGCGCGCCGAGCTGTTGGAGCAGCGAGTGAGTGGGTTCTCCAACCTTCCCATCAGATGGTTTGACGGCCGGGATGCGTAGGTCGTGTGATCCTGGGCGATCGCTGCCAAGGCCGTGAGACACACCCTTTCAGACGGGCGGTCCGTGATCGACGCTCTGGAACGGTTAGGCGAAGCGCTGGGGTATGCGACTATCCGCGAACATTCTGTAGGGAAGACTGCGGCAGTTGACATTTCGTGGACAGCAGCGGACTACAACGACGTTCCGCTGTTTGTCTTCGAGGTGGAGAGCACGGCATCGGCCGGGCTGGCGAACAATGCCCTGAAAGTGTTTGGTAAGCCCTCTGCCGAGCTCGCAAAGCCGCTCTTCTTCTTCCATCTCGTTGTGGCAGCCGGTTCCACAAACGAACGAATCCTGAGCGCGCAGAGGATGTGGGGAAGCCACAACTATCGCGTCTTTCGTCTTTCCGACGCGGTCCAACGGTCGGCGATCGTTCCCGAAATACTTCGTCAGCATCGTCGAGTTAGCAATCGCATCGATATCCCTGCGGTCGTCGGGGCACTCGACGGGGCGCGCTGGGGTGATGCCGACTCCATCGAGCAGATTCTGGAGCTGCTGGTTGAGCTGAGGTTCGACACGCCCTATTTGCGCAGCTTTGCGTCGCTCGCCATCGATGATCTCTCGTTGCTGCATCACTACGCGCAGCGTGTCAGCGCGCTACGGACCGCTGATGTAGTTCCGTCCAGGGAAGGGTATGCGGGAGGGCCGGGTGACTACGTAGGCGGAATGCTCGAATTGTCGTTAGCGATCACTGCCGGCGAGATCTCAGATGAAGATGGAGCCAGTCTGCTGGAGGCTTGGGCGATCAGCCCAGGACAGTATCCGCGGATGATCGACGCTGCTTTCGGCTTGTCCCGCGACTACGACGGCTTTGTCCTCGGGGTGGCCCCGTATCAGTGCGCTCTCGCAACTGCGACGCTACGCCAGAAGCCACGTTCCGCCGCCTGGGTGATTCGCGACCTGCATCGTCTGTTTGTCGCGGAAGGACAGCAAGGCGTATTGCCCGATTATCGGCTGATAGCGGGCGTTTGGCTCGCCAACATGCTTGCGAGTGTTCCTGGCAACTTTGGCCTCAGCGGAGAGTTTTCTCCGGGGGAAGTGGATGAGATGTTTAGCTCGATACAGCGATGCGTCGAGGCGGCCGGAGGTTTGCCTGATGGTTGGTTGGAGAGTCCGCCCTCGCCGTTCGGCGAACTCGATGAATTGGACAGTCTGGTCGCCGATGTGCGCGGACGAATTGGACTCATGATTCTTCCGGAGCTCGCTGAACGGTTGTCATCTGGAGCCGCGCTGCTTCACGATTTCGACGCCGAGGCCGAATCGAGGCGTTGGTGTCTCCAAGCACTCGTTAGCCATGATGTCTACGGCAGGCCGACAAAGAATCTCGTTGGCCTGCTCGTTCGGTAGTCAGTAGGTCTTGCACGCGGCACCAATGTGCCTGATTACCGTTCGACGGCCCAGGCCTCGTAGCTCACCCCGGGGGTTGCCCCCTACTTCCGCGCCATCCATATTGATTGCCGCTCGGAAAGCGTCGTTCGGGGCGTCCGCACTGTAAATTCCAGGCGCAGATGTCCGAATCAGGCTGATTTCCAGGGACAGATGTCCCACGAACAGCACCCGAATTCCCGCAAGACATGTCCCCATCGCTAACTGGTTGCTGGCCAGTGTCGGCTGATCGCTCGACTCTGGCGCGGTGGATCATCAACCTGAGTACGAGGGCAGCGATGATGAGGCCGTCTGTGATCCCAAGGCCCGGGATTACGTCGGGGATCAGATCGATCGGTTGGAGGCGGTATCCGAGCAACGCGAGCGGGGCCCAGCGGACGACGCGCGGGATGGGGTGCGTAACATGTCCCATCGCCCCCGATGGGGCATCGGCTCACCAGGGTGGTTCGCGTGGTACCAGGCAAGCAGGACCTGGTAGGTCGATGTCTATAACGGAACCGGAAGCTAGCGTGGCCGCATGCCCGCTCTCGTTCTAGTTCATGGTCACCCCGAGACCAGTGCGATTTGGGGACCTCTTATGCCTTACCTCAACCGATCTCCTCTTATTCCAGTTAGTCCGCCGGGGTTCGGCTCGGTCCGTCCGAATGGATTCAAGGCAGAGATGGGTGACTACCGCGATTGGCTTATCCAACTCCTGGAGGAGTTCAGGGAGCCGGTGGATCTTCTGGGTCATGATTGGGGCGGCGTACATGTAATCAATTTGGTTCTAGCCCGTCCTGACTTGGTCAACTCATGGATCGTCGATGACATCGGCCTGTTCGATCCTGAGTACGACTGGCACCCTGTGGCGAAGGAGTGGCAGGACTCCGTCTCTGGGCGTGCTGCTTTGCGAGACCGATTCGAGGGGACGTTCGATCAGCGTTTGGGGCACGCAACCTCGCTCGGCATGTCAGGGGAGGTCGCGGAGCGGATTGCCGCAGGGATGGGAGCTGAGTTGAGCGGCGCTGCTTTCGATTTGTACCGATCGGGGGCCCAGCCGGCTCTACGCGTGATCGGGCAAGAGTTGGAGAAGGCGGCGACTCGGCCGGGTTTGGTTCTTCGTCCGATGCTCGACCGGACCACCGGTACGGAACAGATGGTTCGACGCGCCGCGCATCGGGCTGGCGCGACGGTGGTCGACCTTCCCGATGCGGGTCATTGGTGGATGTTGGACGGTCCTCAGACGGCGGCGGTAGCCATCAATGAGTTTCGACGTCGTTGAGGGCAGGCTTGCGTGATTCGATCACAATCACGGCAACGAGCACTGCCAACTGCGCTACGAGCTCGATAGCTGCGGGCGCTGCCAGCCCTATGAACGCGGTCGGCAGAGCAATGAGACTCCCGCAGTAACGGAATGCCGTTGGCCCCAACGCAAGCTCCTGTCGATAGCGAGCGTCGGCCAGTAAATAGAGTGCGATACCCGACGCGAGGAGCCAGGCAGCCACTGGGCTGGGTCGCGCAAAGACATTCTCGATGGTGAGGCTGACTCCAGAAGAGAACAGAACAACCCCGAAGATCATCAGATAGTGGTCAAGGCCGAAAGCGCTGAGTGCTAATCGCTCTCGACGTCCCCCGTCAGTCGATGTGAAGCGTGCCTCTGCGTCGTCACCGTCTCCGGCGAAGTAGTACCACCAGAGTGAGGCGACGATCCCTACGCAAAGTACTACGCCCGTCACTACCGGAAGCCCCGCTGGGTGCAAGGTCGCACCGACCCCTACCGAAACGATGGTCTCTCCGAAGGCGATGATCATGAATAGCCCATGGCGCTCTACGAAGTGTGACGCGCTGAGGTCGATCAGTGTTGGCCCTGTCGTGAGGGAGTTCGATAGGAACGCGGACACTGCCGCTGCGAACAAGATCCAGTCTGCCGGTCCAGTGACGCATCCTGCGATCAGGACGAGTGACGCTCCCGCGAGATTCGTCGGGAATACGCGCAGCATGGGTCGCATTGATCCCTCGCGGCCGAGCATCGTAAAAGCAATGAAGTGAATGATCACGACCGCGAGCAGTGCAACTCCGAACAGCAGTCCTGAGTCGCCAAATGCGTCCGGGATAGATATTGCGACTAGCAGGAAACCGACCATTGCGCATATGAATCCGAGGCGCACTGCGATGTGATCGGTCGGTGTCTGGTTTCCTAGCCAGACGAAGGCATGGAACATCCACCAGATCACCGCAAGCGTCAAGAAGGCCCGCACCACACTGATGACACCTGGGTCATCGACGATGACCTCAGTGAGTTGCGTCATCGTGAATACGAAGACAAGGTCGAACAGCAATTCGACGGGCGACGCTCGCACTGAGAGCGCCGCACCGTCGCGTGCGGGCCTTCTCACACTTGGGAGGTGGGCATCGCCCACAGTTCAGCGACAAAGGAGCGGCGAGGACGGGTAACCATGAACACGATGTTTTCGGCGATGTCCTCGGGGTGAAGAGGCTCGGGTCGCTCTGTCACCGCGGAGGTCGCGAGCTCTGCCTGGATCTCTTGGCTGTTGTGCGACTCGAGTTCGGTGGCGACGGCACCCGGTTCCAGAACAGCGACCCTGACGTGGCTCTTTGACACTTCCTGTCGGAGCGCGTCGGTGAAGCCGTTCACGCCGTACTTGGTCATGTTGTAGACCCCGAAGTTTGCCCAGGCCTTTCGTGCCGCCAGTGAGGAGATGTTGATGATGTCGGCAACACCGCGTAGTTCATCATCCGCGGCAGCAAGCAGATGGGGTAGGGCGGCATGGGTCGTATACAGCAGGCCCTTTTGGTTGATCGCGATCATCCGCTCCCATTCGTCGACATCGGCGCCGAGCACCGGCCCGATGAGCATGAGACCGGCGTTGTTGATCAGGATGTCGAGACGCCCGAACTGATCTATGACCGACTCGACCGCTCGTTCGGCCTGAGCGGGGTCGGTGATGTCCGCCTCGATGGCGATTGCATTTCCACCAGCGGTAGTGATGGTCTGAACGAGCTCATCGAGACGGTCTTTCCTGCGCGCGAGTGCGACCACCGTGGAGCCTTGTGCAGCGAGGGCCTGCGCAGTTGCCGCACCGATGCCGCTGCTCGCTCCCGTGATGATCGCGACAGTCCCGCTGAGTCTCTTATCCATGATGTGCCTATCTCTCTCGTCGTGGCTCAAGTGCCGGATGGCCCGGGGTACCGGGAATTAGCACCAGTTCATCGACTTAGATCAGAGTTAGGGAGTCACTGCATATGGTGGTGTTGAGAGAGCGCCCATAACGTTGATCGCGCGATTTACTCTCGACTCATGAGTGCCTCTGAGGACATGCGACAGTTCCTCTCCACGAGGAGGGCGCGCCTGAACCCAGCCAATGCCTCCCTTCCCTATTTCGGGGGACGGAGGCGTGTTCCGGGTTTGCGCAGAGAGGAAGTAGCGCAGCTCGCCGGGATGAGCACGGAGTATTACATCCGGCTTGAGCGGGGAGCCGCAGTGGGTTTCTCTGAGGGCGTCTTGCGAGGCGTCGCGCGCGCTCTAGAGCTCGATGAGGTCGAGCGGGCGCACTTCCTCGATTTGGTTCGAGCAGTTGCAGACGATAGGGACCATCGGTCTTACCCGCACGCTCCCGTTCGGCATCACGTGAGTGCGCGTCTGCAGCAGACAATCGACGCCATGTCGACGGTTCCGATCCTGATTCAAAACAACAGACTTGATGCCGTTGCAGCCAATGATCTAGGTCGTGCCTTGTTCTGCGGAATGTTGACGGGAGATCGGTCTGCCGGGAACGCGGCACGATTCCTGTTCTTGGAGCCTTCTGCACGGACGTTCTATCGAGACTGGGAGAACGAAAGCCGGCAGATCGTTGCGATTCTCCGTCGGGAAACCGTGCGAGACCCCGATGATCGGCGGCTGACCGACCTTATCGGTCAGCTATCCATTCAGGACGACACGTTTCAGGACCTGTGGACTGCGCATGATGTGGGCGAGCATCGCCCAGGAGTGAAGTTCTTCCATCATCCGGTTGCAGGTGAGATCGATCTGACGTACGAGATCTTCGACCCGGCGGGCGAGCCGGGCCTCCAGATGCTGATCTTCTCGGCGACGCCGGACACGCCGTCGCACGACGGGTTGCGGACGCTGTCCAGTTAAATCGTCGCCGCGAGCGCCGTTGCATCTGGTGGTCCGAAGGCTGAGCAGGCTAGGCGTCTTCCCGAGCGGTACTCACCAGCTGGCTGAGTGTAGGGATGACCTGTTGAGCGAACACTTGGATGGTGGCCGGTTGGTCGCCAGCGAGGATGATGGTACTCACTCCGTCAGCGAGCACCATCGGGAGGAGATCCTCAACCCAGGACTCGGGTGGCCCTTGAAGTAGGCCTCGACGTTGAGTAATGAACTCGCCACTGATGTTCAGAAGCCGTCGTATCAAGCGTGGATCGCGACCTGCCGCCGCGGCAGCGTCATCGATGACCTGGTTTCCACGACGCAGGTCTCCGTCCTGCAGATAGCTCAGAGTCGGGATCCATCCGTCACCTTTGGTCCCGGTGAGACGGAGCATACGGGGCTTGTATGCGCCTATCCAGATGGGCACTGGATGGGCTGGTTCTGGTCCTCGCCTCGCGCCGTTGACTTGGTTGAATTCTCCGTCGACGCGCAGCGGCGAGAGGTCGTTCACGTCCCAGATGCCGCGGATGATGTCGACCGCTTCAGCGAGTGCACTCACGGCTTGAGGTGGGGTGAGGGCGGGAGCGCCCATCGACGCGATCGCTTGACCAAACGCTCCGGCACCGAGGGCGAGTTCGATCCTCCCGTGGCTGAGCAGGTCGAGGCTAGCGACAGCACGGGCTAGCACTGCAGGCGGGCGCAATTGTGTGTTCAGTACGTTGCCAGCGATGTGGATCCGCTCGGTGCGGGAGGCGACCCAGCTGATCAGCGTCCAGGTGTCAAGGAACGAAGGCTGATAGGGGTGATCTTGGAATGTAACAAGGTCATAGCCAAGACTCTCGGTGAGTTGAGCGAGGAGCACGGGTTGCTCGGGCGGTCTGTTGATCGGTGTGATGAAAGTTCCGAACGTCAACGGATGGCCGTAGTCAGGCATTGTCTGTGCGTTTCGAGGAGGTGGGGGTGTTCGTTGGCTTCCTGTCGTGAACGGCGCTTTTTACGGACCAGCTGCCAAGCAGTTTGAGTTTTTCTGCCGACGCCGATCCCGGCTCTGCTGTGTACGTGATCAGCGCCATTCGCTCATTTTCAGGCAGTCGGAACGTCTCATAGCTAAGTTCAAGCGAGCCAAGGAGGGGATGCTCGATCTGCTTGGACCCACTCGTCTTCTCTCGCACGGTATGACGGCTCCACATGGCTCGAAAGTCGGGACTTTTTACTGACAACTCTCCGACGGTGGCGAGCAAAGCGGGCGCGTCCGGGGTTCGACCAGCGTTGAAGCGTAGGTACCCAACTACCTCACTCGCGATCGCGTCCCATTTGGGGTAGAAGGTGCGGGCTGCCGGGTCGAGGAAGATCTGTTGAGCGGCGCTGAGCCCCGCATCCTCCATGCTTTGGATGTCGAACAGAGCATCGGCCAACTTGTTCCACGCGAGTTGCTCAAAAGCTGGCCCCATGAGGACGGCGGGGACATCGGGAATCGCGTCGAGAAGCTGTATCAACCCAGAACGCACCGTGCTTAGCCGTGAAAGGCGCGGGCTTTCGTTGCGTGCCGGTGGCGGTTTGGCGAGGTGGTACAGGTGCTCTCGTTCGGTCTGATTGAGGCCAAGGACATCGCTGATGGCGTCAAGCACGGTGGGCGAGGCGCCCGCACCATGCCCCTGCTCAAGTTTCGCGTAGTAGTCGGGGCTCACGCCCGCGAGGATTGCTACTTCTTCGCGTCGCAGGCCAGGCACCCTTCGTCTGCCCTGGCCGGGCAAACCGACGTCTGCGGGGAGGATCGTGGCGCGGCGGTTTGTGAGGAAATCACCGAGTTCGTTATCCGACATCGCATCAGTATGGATCGACGGCCGCAAGAAAGGGTGGTTCTGCGAGTACTAGGCAACCCCGACTCTGCCTCGCTCTGATCGGTCGAGCGAGGGTGGTGACGTTCGCAAGTCAACCTCACCTCAGGAGCACCAAATGACGTACCGATCTATCAATCCCTTCACCGAGGAGGTCCTGGCCGAGTTCGAGGAGCACACCCCTGAGCAGGTGGATGCGATCCTCGCCGGTGCCGACCAGACCTACCGGACCGCATGGTCGACCGTGCCCTTCGCGGAGCGCGGACGCATCGTGGGCCGTGCGGGTGATCTGCTGCAGGAACGTCGCGATAGCTTTGCGCGCCTTGCGACGGAGGAAATGGGCAAACGCTATTCCGAAGCACTCTTCGAGGTTGATGCATGCGTGAGCATCCTCCACTACTTCGCGGAGCGGGCAGAATCGATTCTCGCAACCCGCGAGCTGGAGGTCGCGGAGGGCACTTCTCGGATCGAGGCGCGACCGCTCGGCGTCGTATTCTGCATCGAACCGTGGAACTTTCCCTACATCCAGCTGGCTCGCGTCGCCGCCCCCATCATGATGGCGGGCAATACGGTCGTGATGAAGCACTCCAGTAGCGTGCCGCAGTGCGCCCTTGCGTTCGAGCAGCTGTTCTTCGACGCCGGTGCGCCGGTTGGGCTCTATACGAACGTCTTCTTGACCGCTGACCAGTCCGCTGCTGTGATTGAGGATCCGCGCGTACAGGCCGTATCTCTTACCGGTAGCGAGCGGGCTGGGGCTTCTGTAGGTGCCGCCGCCGGCCGGGCTATGAAGAGGGTGACTCTGGAGCTGGGTGGCAGTGACGCATTCATCGTTCTCGCCGACGCCGACCTCGGCCTCGCCGTTGACCTTGCGGTCGGGAGCCGCATGATGAATACCGGTCAGGCTTGCGGCGGTTCCAAGCGCTTCATTGCCGTCGGCTCGGTGTACGACGAGTTCGCTCGGCGGTTCGCTGATCGACTTGCTGCGCTCACACCGGGCGACCCTCTGCTGGACAGCACCGGTGTCGGCCCGATCGTGAGCAAGGCAGCCCTCGAGCAGATCGAGGCCCAGATCGCCGATGCGACCAGCAACGGGGCCACCATTGTCACCGGCGGTCACCGGATCGATCGATCTGGCTTCTTCATCGAGCCGACCTTGCTGGCGGACATAGCCCCAGACAATCCGGTTTACTACCAAGAGCTGTTTGCTCCGGTCGGCATGCTGTTTCGGGTCGACGATGATGAGGAAGCGGTTCGGGTGGCCAATGACTCCCCTTACGGACTTGGGAGCTCGGTCGTTTCGCGTGACCTCGCCCATGCTGAGCGGGTTGGCGCCGAGATCGAAAGTGGGATGGTGTTCATCAACCACTTGCCTGACACCGCACCAAATCAGCCCTGGGGTGGCATCAAGCGCTCCGGCTACGGGCGGGAGCTTTCCGACCTCGGCATTGGGGAGTTCGTGAACTGGAAGCTCGTACGCGCCGGCTGACACCTCGGTCTCACGCCTAGCTCGACCGCTCACGTACCATTTGCTGGCTCCGACCATGCGGGCACACTCGCTGTCCGCATGGTCGGGCTGATCCCGGGGATTCCGCTACAGCGGTGGGATGATCGTGGGGTTCTGGATTACTGCTGCCGCGGCTTGGAGCCAGGCCCCTCGGAACGGCCCGTCTTCCTCGAGCTGAGCGAGAGTGATCTGAGGTCCGAACTCTGGCACAACGCTCGCTCGCGAGCTGAGCAATTCGGAAACGCGAGGTTTCAGCCAGGGGTAGAGTCGCGCCAAGTCCCCGCCGAGCACAACCGAATCTACGTCGGTGTAGTTGGACATGGTGGCGACTGCGGCCGCGAGGGCCTGTGCGCCAGTTTCCAGCGCCGCTCGCGCCGTGGGCTCGCCGAGTTCTAGGCGCGCGATCACTTCCGCGATGAACGCGTCGTGGCTCGTTTCGTTCAACGCGAGACGACTCCGGAGGGCTTCTACCCCGAGGTAGAGCTCCAAGCAACCTCGTCCTCCGCAGGGGCAGGATGGACCGTCCATCGTCACGCAGATATGACCCATTTCCCCGGCCATCCCGTGTGCTCCCTCATAGAGTTCGCCCCCGACCATCAAACCTCCGCCGATGCCGCTTTCCGCACTGACGATGTACGCCATCGCGCTAGGTCGCACTGTGTCGACGACTGCTGAATACTCCGCGACAGCGCCGAGCTTTCCACCGTTGATCAGTCGTGCTGGTCCTATGAGATCGTTTGTCAGCTTCGGCACGAGGTTCGCGTCCCGCAAGCCGAGAGTCAGGGCTGCAGCCACGGTCGAGTCTGATCGCACGAGGCCAGGCACCATGACCACCGGCGCCGTCCAGGTAGCCATCATCGTGCCGGCTTCTTTGCGCGCGTCCGTGATCATGGCGGTGATCGCGTCTCGGTATCCGACCGCGTCTCCTACTTCCACCTCGTGCGGTCGCGATCGGAACCAAACCACATCGCCGGCGAAGTCCCGAACCTCGCCGGCCATCGTCGTGGGAAAAAGTCGGACGGCAACCGTGCGGATGCGGTCCGCGGTGATCTGAAGCAGCCGTCTAGGCCTGCCACGCTCGCCCTGGGACACCCCGACTTCGTGGACGAGTCCACGCGCGAGTAGCTCGTCAACCATGCTCAGCACGCTGGCATTGGACAGCCCCGACCACGTGCGGAGATCCGCGCGGGCGCAGGGTCCGCGTTCGGCAATGAGGCGGAGCACCGTTGAAACATTCTGGCGGGCCAGGTCAGCAGGGCTTGCGGGTGCTATCGATCTCAAGCCCATCTTCTCTTCAGCTTGACCTGCGCGTGGTATCACTTTCGTCGCCTTGCCGCGACCCGCTCAGCGTCCGCGCTGATCAGGTACCCGGCCGCCAGTGCGCGATAGGGCCGCCATACCTCTGCTCGCTCCAGCACGCTCGCCTCGCTGGGCAGCGAGTCCGTTTTCGACAAATCACGCACAGCGCGCCGGATTGCGAGATCCGCTGCCGGAAACGCGTCTGGTCGATCCAAACCGATAACCAAAAATCCTTGAACGGTCCATGTGCCGATGCCGGGGATCGCGGTAAGAATCGCCTCAATCTCGGCGTCACTGAGGACCTTGAGAGAATCCTCCAAGCCTTTTTCTATGAGAACCTGGGCTGCCGCCCGCATGGTCAGAGCTTTGCGGGTCGATACGCCGACGGCCGTGAGGGCTTCGAGCGGTTTGGCGAGCAGTCGGTCGGGAGAGGGAAGTTCACCGTCGAACAAGCTGATCACCCGGTGAAGGATCGCCCGTGTTGCGGGTACAGATATTTGCTGGCCGATTATCTGGAAGAGAAGCACGCCGAACGGTTTCATGGGAGGTAGTTCGCTCAGCGCCGCGTGCGGGTCATAATGCGGGCGGTGGGCGATCAAGGCTGCCATCTGTGGGTCTTTCGACGCGAGCCAGGACCGCGCTTCGCCGAGGGGGTCTGGGTCAGACATCATGTGTTGCTACTCGCCGAATCACTCGCTCTGGTGGTCTCCCAACTCATGAGTAGCTGAAGCCTCTCTTCCGATGCGGATCCGACATCGGCGGCGTACATCGACACGAACTGGCCGTCAGAGCCTGCGACGTCGAGCGTTTCATAGTTGAGCTCCATCACTCCGACCGCCTCGTGGAAGATCTTCTTCTTGCCGTGTCCGTGCTTAAAGAGCCGGTAGTCGGCCCAGTAGCGGGCGAACTCTTCGGATGCGACCGACAACTCGCCGACGAGGCGCTCAAGTATCTCGTCTGGTGCATAAGGGTCCCGTGCGGCTCGTAAAGCCGCGACGGTCGATGAAGCGACTTCTTCCCAGTCGGGGTAACGGGTTCGCGTGCTCGGGTCGAGAAAGAGCCAGCGAGCGATATTGCGCTCGGAAGAGGGCATCGCGTCGAAGTCGGTGAGAAGGATTGACGCCGCACGATTCCACGCGAGTACCTCCATGCGCGGACCTTGAAGGATCGCGGGGAGCGGGTCGATCGCAGAGATCAGCGTATGCAGACCCGGTCGCGCACTCACCTTGCGGGGACGGGTCTTCGCAGACTTCGATGACCTGCTGGTTCCGACCAACGCTCGGAGATGGGCGCGCTCGAGGCTGTCGAGCCCCAATGCGTTCTCGATCGCCTTGAGAACCTGATCGGACACGTTCCCGACGCGCCCCTGCTCCAGCCGGGCGTAATAGTCCACGCTCACCCCAGCCAATGCGGCAACCTCTTCGCGGCGAAGACCCTTGCCGCGGCGCGCCGTCGGCCCGAGGGGCAAGCCGACCGACTCGGGGTCGATGGCCGCCCGCCGCAACTTTAGGAAGTCGCGGAGCTCTCCTGGCGAGGTCATCGTCTCATTCTCCAATCAAGCGGGCTTCGCTAGCCGCGTTAGCTGGTACCCGGAGTACCAGGTATCAGGGTGCTCGCTAATCCCATCACTTGCCCACTGTTTAGTGCTGGCATAGATCCATAGCACCTCCTCACAATGGCGAAACAGGGATTAAGTCATGTGTTGACTTTACTTCCATTTGGGGCATAGCTTCAACCGTCAACAGACGAGATGTGCTTCACATCACTAGGAACTGGAGATGAAATGACCACCGAAACTCTCAACGGCACCGTCGTACTGATCAGCGGCGCTTCCAGCGGTATGGGTCGGGCTACCGCGGAACGCCTCGCCGCAGCAGGCGCCAAAGTCGCCCTCGCGGCGCGACGTGTCGACAAGCTCGAGGAGCTCGCCGACAAGCTTCGCGCCGACGGCCACGAGGCGCTCGTCGTCGCCGCGGACCTCACCGGCGCTGCAAATGCGCAGGGTGCCGTAGACAAGACCATCGCCGAGTTTGGTCGACTCGACACGCTCATCAATGCCGCAGGCGTCATGCTCAATGGGGCATCGGAAGAGTCGCCGCTCGAGGAGTGGGACCGCATGGTCGATATCAACCTGCGTGGTCTGATGTACGTCACGAAAGCCGCACTCCCGCACCTCCTGGAGGCAGCAGACACGAGCCCTCGCTCCGTCGCCGACGTCGTCAACATCTCTTCGGTCGCGGGTCGATTCGCTGCGCCGACGGTCGCGATCTACAACGCCACAAAATTCGCGGTGACTGGTGCTACCGAGGCCTGGCGACAGGAGTTCACCACGCGGAACTTGCGTTTCTCCGTGATTGAGCCCGGCCGCACTCAAACCGAGCTTTTCGACCAGAAGGCCAATTCTGATGCTGACTTCACCGCCGCATTCGGAGAGGTCGAGCAACTCCATGCTGAAGACATCGCCGACGCCATCGCGTACATCGTGACCAACCCACGCCGCGTTGCGGTCAACGAAATAGTGATCCGACCCACCGACCAACCGTGACGTGAAGAGCCGAGGGAAAGACCATGACCACCACCCACGCCGCTGTCCTCCGCGGCACGAAGAACGTCACCCTGGAGGACCTCGAAGTCGGCGAGCTGCGTCCCGATGAAGTGCTCGTCAGAATCCAGTCGGCAGGCATCTGCGCTACCGACATCGAAGTAGTCGATGAGGGTATGGAGGAGCTCGCGATTCCGCCCGTCGTGCTCGGTCACGAAGGCGCCGGTACTGTCGAGCGGGTCGGAACGCAGGTCACGAACCTCGCGCCCGGGGATACGGTGCTCCTGACCAGTGCGCACTGTGGACGGTGTGCAGCGTGCGCGAGCGGCAAGTCCGCATACTGCGAGCAGCACTACGCCCTGAACTTCTCAGGCGGCAGAGCAGACGGGTCGACCTCGCTCACCGACGAGAACGGCAACCCGGTCCACAGCCACTTCTTCTACCAATCATCATGGTCGACCTACGCGGTCAGCCATGTCTCAAGCACCATAAAGGTCCCCCGAGACGTCGACCCAGCCGCGCTCGGCCCCTTCGGTTGCGGCGTCCGCACCGGCGCCGGAGCGGTGCTCGACGTTCTGAAAGTGACGCCAGGATCATCCATCGCGGTCTTCGGACTCGGTGCCGTTGGTCTCGTAGGGATCATGGCCGCGAAAGTCGCCGGGGCGGGCACCATCATCGCAGTGGCGCGCAAGAAGGCACAGCTGGACCGCGCAGTCGAGGTCGGCGCGACACACACCATCGATACGACTGAGACACCCGACGTCCCCGAAGCAGTCCGCGAGATCGTCGGCGGCCCGGGGGTGCAGTTCAGCCTGGAAGCCACCGGGAACCCCGGCGTCATGCGCGTAGCCGTCGACGTTCTCGCAGAAATGGGCCACGCCGTACTCACCGGAGTCGCTGCCGGGCAGACCCTCGAACTGGACCCCTGGACGCTTCTAGCCGGTCGCACCGTCAGCGGTTCGACACTCGGCGACTCGGCACCATCCGTATTGCTCCCCCGGCTCGTCAACCTCTATCAGCAGGGCTTGTTCCCCATCGACAAGATCGAGACGCACTACCCCCTCGACGACATCGAACGGGCGCTCGAAGATTCCCGCTCCGGAGCGACCGCGAAGGCAGTGTTACACCCCTGACCCGAGTTGGTGGCAACCCGAGTGGTTGCCCCTCACGCCCGCCGTGACAACCGCCACCCGAGAGCCTCTTCTCAGGTGGGACTGAGCGAAGCCAGCCGTCGGCAGAAATCACCATTAACGAAAGGAAGCACGATGTCGGAAATTGACATGGGGCGCATGCGCCAGATCGCGTTCGTCGTCCCCGACCTCGACGAGGCAACCGTCGGCTGGCACCGCTCGACAAACGCCGGCCCGTTCTATATAGATCGGCACGTGAGGCCAAACATCACTTACCGCGGGACACTTGGCGCACCATTGGAGTACAGCGCCGCGTTCGCCGGACTGGGCGACGTCATGCTCGAACTCATCGAGCAACACAGCGACGAGCCCAGCGTCTACCGCGACACGTTCGCGCCAGGCACCGGTGGGGTTCACCACCTTGGGTATATCGTTCCGACCCTCGACGGCGCTATCGAGCACTTCCGCTCCGCCGGCGTCGAACCGGCGATGATCGTTCACGACTCGGATCCGCTTATCTACTTCGACACTCGCTCCACCACCGGTGGGCTCATGACCGAACTCTTGGTGTCTGGAAATGAGCGAGGCGATCTTTTCGAGCGGGTGATCGCTTCGGGACGCAATTGGAACGGCGAGCATCCCATCCGGGATGCGGCATCTGCCTAATAGCCGCGTCACGACGTCCCGCGACCGCGCGAGCGTCATCCTGGGTGCCCTAGTCGTTTCGTTCTGACGCCGCGGATCTATGCGTCAGCGATCTGTGGAAGAACCTTTGTACCGAGCAGTTCGATGGCATGCATGGATACGTCGTGAGGAACACCGCCGAAGTCCATGTGCACCAGGTGTTGGGCATGCCCGAGGATGGAATGGGCGGCAAGGATGCGGTCGGCGACCTCGTTCGGTGATCCGACCAGAAGTGGGCCACCGGGCTGTATGGCGTGGTCAAACTGTTCTCGGCTAGGCGGGGCGAAGCCCCGTTCCGCCGCGACGGACGCGATCATCGCGCGCCAGTACGGGTAGAACGTTTCGGCAGCGTCTTGGCTGCGGTCGGTTATGAAACCGGGCGTGCTCACGGTCACGCTGGGCGCCCCCCACAGGTGGGGAGATTCCTCAACTCCCCGCCAATACAAGTCTGCGAGTGGCGCAAAGCGGGCGAGGGACCCGCCGAGCACACCGTAGGCAATGGGGAGTCCGAGCATCCCGGTGCGAAGGGAGGACTGAGGATTCCCACCAGTGCCGACGCGAATCGTCAGTCCCTCCGGTCGGGCCGGGCGGGGCATGACGAGTGCCTCTTCGAGGGGGGCTCGGAATCGGCCCGACCAGGTGACTCGTTCGGACCGATTCAGTCGCACCAATAGATCGAGTTTCTCCGCAAACAACTCGTCGTAGTCAGTCAGGCTCGCCCCGAACAGCCGGAATGACTCTGTGAACGACCCGCGTCCGACGGTCAATTCCGCACGTCCTCTGGAGAGCAGATCGAGTGTCGCGAATTGCTGAAATAGTCGGACCGGGTCCTCGGTGCTGAGCACCGTGACACCTGTACCTAGAGAGATCCTCGAAGTACGGGCTGCGATCGCCGCGAGTACTGTCCCCGGGTTGGAAACAGAATATTCGCGTCGGTGGTGCTCACCCACGCCGAAGTAGTCGAGTCCAACTTGCTCGGCGAGGACTGCTCGCTCCAACAGCTGCCCAAGCCGCTCTGTCGCGGAGGTGGCGACGCCCGTATGTGGGTCAAGGTGGAGATCGCCGAACGAGTAAGTACCTATCCGCATGATGATGCTCGTGCCCTGGGTCTAGTAGGCGACGGAAAACCGAACTCGACGACGCCGGGGCGTCTCGAGCTCATCCAGGACGGCGACGGCGAGGTCGTCCGCAGACAGGTTCGCGTTGCCGTCCTGGTCGGTCAGCAGCACTTCCCCGCCGACCCGATAGAAGCCGGTGCGAGAGCCGGGGTTCCATGAGCCGAAACCGCTCGGAGGGCTCACGTAGAACCAGTCCAGATTGTCCTCGCGGGCGCGCAACTCTTCGAGTACGACTTCCATCTCCGCCGCCTCGGGTCGGAACTCGGCGGGGAACCATTCGGCGTCGGCCACTTTCGGACCGTCGGCGCCGAGGGTAAGAGATCCGGCGCCGCCGACCACTCCGAACCGTAGTCCGCGTTCTGCGGCGATGGTTGCCAGGGCGCGCAGAACGTCCGCGGCGTGACCGATTAGGTCACCGCGTGGAGCGAGCGCGGATACGACTACGTCCGCGTCGGTACCGATCCGCTGGTGCAGCGCGGGGTCAAGGACGCTTCCCTGCTGGTAATTCACCCCCGCCAAAGGCTGGTCGGGTGTGTTTCGGCTGAACGAGGTCACGTCGTGGCCTCGGCGCGCGGCCTCGACGACGAGAGCGCTACCGACATACCCGGTGCCGCCAACGATATGAATATTCACTTGATCTCCTGCCATGAGTCGTGGGGACTGTCGCGAGGCGAGGTTGATTGCTCGCTTTTAGGTGGTGTGGTTTCTGGCAACGACCTGGTTAGAGGAGCGCGCGGGCTTGCGCTTCGGTGAGCAGGCGTCCCTGCAGGCCGCCGTACTGGTGTAGGTCGCCCGCGGGGCCCATTTCGATCCGCTTCACTTGGTCCACGCCACCAATCAGTACCGGGGCGAAACCAGCCAAGCGGATCACTTCTTCGACGCGCGGTACCGCCTCATCGGTGTCAGTGGCGTAGAACAAGGCAGTGGGAGGGCTCTGGTGCGCCCCATCGCGAAGAGAATCGGCGCCAAGGGTGCCGAACGCCTTCACGTAGCGCGCGCCCGCAGGAAGCCACCCGGCAATGTTTCCGCCGGCAGTCTGACCGGTCGGGAGTATTGGATGGAGGTTCCCGTCAGCGTCAGGCGCGACGGCGTTCGATGGGTCGACGACGATCTTTCCCACCAGTGCATCGGCGTGCCTGGTGATGAGCTCGTGAATCGAACCGTAGGGCACGGCGAGCAGGATTACGTCGCTGCCCAAAAGTAGCTCGTCTATCGTCTCGGCGGATGCCTGGGCGGAGAGCGTTTCGACGACGGTCTCCGCGCTGCCGAGGGTGTGAGAGGCGAGAGCGACAGTTGCACCGCCATCGACGAGGTCGGCGGCGAGGGCGGTGCCAATGTGGCCGACTCCGATCAGTCCGATAGTCATGATTTTTCTCTTTCTTTGTCGTTAGGGCGACCAGTAGGTTTCGCCCGTACTTGCCAACCGAAGGCCGGTGGACTGCAATCCGAGTTAGCGGGTAACGGAAGTACGCGTTAGCGGGAACTCCTCTGAGCAAGCAAGGTCAGGCGTCATCGCGAGCCTGGCGCCATCTCGTGGAGCGCGGGGCCGGGCGGCGCGATGGGAGCGTCTCAGCTCATCAGCACACGCAACTTCTTCTCGTCGGCGCTACCGACGTCCGCTTGGTACGCGGTGATGAACTGACCGTCGTCGCCTAGGAGGTGAAGCACCTCGAAGTTCAGAGTCATGATCCCCACGGCATCATGGAAAATGCGCTTGCGGGTGGACCCGTGGCGGGAGACGCGATACTCAGCCCAATATCGGGCGAACTCCTTAGAAGCGAGGGTCAGTTCGCTGACCAGACGATCCAGGATCTCATCGTGAATGCGCGGATCTTGAGCGGCTCGCAGCGCGGCGACGGTCGGGATTGCCATGTCTTCCCAGTCTGGGTAGCGGGTTCGGGCGGCTGGGTCCAAAAACAACCACCGTGCAATGTTGCGCTCCGCTATCCTCATCGCCTCGAAGTCGGTGAGGAGAATCGTTGCGGCGCGGTTCCAGGCCAGCACTTCCATCCGCGGGCCCTGTAGCACCGCCGGAATGGGATCCATGGCTCTGACCAATTCCACCAGGGCAGGTCGCGGGTCGGATGGATCAATCGGGCGCGGAGACGCGGTCCCGCACTGTGCGCCGACGAGGACGCGGAAGTGGTCACGCTCGACGGCGGTTAGGCGCAGCGCACGTTCGACGGCGGATAAGACCTGGTCGGAAATGTTTCCGATCCTGCCCTGCTCTAGCCGGGCGTAGTAGTCCACGCTCATCCCGGCGAGGGTGGCAACATCATCGCGCCGCAGTCCGCGACCCCGGCGCGGCACAGACGATCGTGCCAGCCCCACTGAAGCGGGGTCGATCTCCTCGCGACGGGACACCAAGAAGTCCCGCAATGGATTGCTTGGCCCTCCCAGCAATCCTTCCATCAGGCGGCGATGACGACGGAGTCGACACCCCGAGCCGACTGGGCCCCGGCGGCATCCGCCGGAATAATCGTCGCGGACACGGCAACCAGCTCTTGTATTACTTCGTCTTTTCCGAACGGCCCGCCAAAGAGTGCTGCACCTGGTTGCAGCGCCAAGCCCGCAGCCAGGGGGGTTGCGGCCACAGGCTCGTACCCGATCGATTCGATGAGGGTGGCTACCGTCGCGGCGGCGTCCGCGTCATCGGAGACAACGGCTAGCGCCCGGCGTCCCGGGGTGTCAGCGGCGGCGCGGTAGTCCTCGAGCTCGTGGTATCCAACATGGTTCAGCGTCTTCACCACCCGAGATCCAGCCAGGTGGGTTGCGACCACGCGGCTGGACCCGCCCTCATGCAGCAGCTCGGGGACGACTCCGTCAGTTTCCGGCCAGTAGTTCATCGCGTCGACCACGACCTTCCCCGCTAACAGACCCGGATCTAGGGTCTGGAACTTCGGCGAAGGGATCGACAGAATCACGACGTCCGCCCCCTGAACCGCGTCCGCGACCGAGGCGACGACGGCGCCCGGAGCGACGACCGAGACGAGCAGCTCGATGTCGGCCGGTCCACCGGAGCCGGCGATCATCACGTGGTGCCCAGCGCCCAGCGCGACGCGCGCGATCGCGGCACCAACCTTTCCTGCGCCGAGGATCGCGATGTTCATGCCATCACCCCGGTGATGCTGCCGCGCAGATCGGCGGGCTCCGCACCTAGATCAGCATCGACGAGCGGCTTCACCTTTGTGCCGAGCAGTTCGATCGAGTGCAGGAAGTCACGCTGCGAGATGGGGCCGAAATCCATCTGAAGGAACTGGCGCATGTGGCCCAGCGAGCTGTGTAGGGCGATGATGCGTTCCGCGATCCGTTGTGGCGAACCGGCGAAGATCGCACCGATCTCAGTCTCAGCCTCGTAACGACGGCGGTTAGGAACGCTGAAGCCTTTACGCGATGCGGCATCAGTCATCGTCTCTTCCCACCCCTCGAAGAAGATGTCTTTCGCACTTTGGGTCGTATCGGCGATGAATCCGAAGTTGCCTACCGACACCCGAGCCTGTGCCGGGTGGTGCCCCGACTGCGCCCACGCTTTGCGGTAAAGGTCGGCCAGCCCGCTGAACCGCTCCGGCTGTCCACCGATGACCCCATACGCGACCGGCAGGCCAAGTTGCCCTGCGCGGACACTTGATCTTGGGCTGCCGCCAGTGCCGAGCCAGATCGGAAGATGTCCCGCATCGGGGCGGGGTACGACGAGTGCGTTATCGAGCGCTGGTCGGGTCGTGCCTGACCAAGTCACCCGCTCGGACTCGTTGATCTTCAGCAGCAGCTCGAGTTTCTCCGCGTAAAGCTGGTCGTAGTCGCGCAAATCAAAGCCGAATAATGGGAACGACTCCGTCGATGACCCCCTGCCTGCGGTGATCTCCGCTCGACCATGCGACAACGCATCCAGGGTCGCGAACTGCTCGTAGACGCGCACCGGATCTTCTGTGCTGAGCACCGTGACCGAAGAGCCAAGAAGTATTCGTGATGTCACGGAAGCAGCCGCAGCCAAGATCGTCGACGCCGCAGATGCCGGCATCAGATGGGTATGGTGCTCACCGATGCCGAAGTAGTCCAACCCGACTTCATCCGCGAGGCGCACCGCCTCGAGAAGGTTCCGGGTTGCCTGCGCTGTTGTCGCCAATTGTCCCGTGTCGGGATCGCGCGCGATCGCTCCAAAGCTGTACACGCCCAGTTGCATAGTTTGTCCCTTCGAGGTGTTCTAGGAAACTCTTCCTGCACTCGAGGAACTTGCCAACATCGAGGTGTGAGACTTACTATTTGTAAGTGACTATTTCTGTGAGTGGGCCGTACCTTGACGACGCCACGTGTCGTCAGTTCCAGCGAGCCGCTGAATTTGCCGGCCGCAAGTGGAACGCGGCGATCCTGTTAGGCATGGCGTTGGGCTTCGACCGTTTTTCCACACTCAAGCAACACGTCGCCGGGATCTCCGATCGGCTCCTGACTTCGCGACTTCACGAGCTCATCATGGCTGGACTGGTCGCCCGCACAGTTACGCCGACTACACCTGTGCAGGTCCGCTACACCCTCACCGCAGCTGGTAACGAACTCATCCACCTGCTTCACCCGCTTGTCAGCTGGTCACAGCGATGGAATGCAGCCACGGCCGCTCAAGACAGCGACACGCCAACAACATCCACCGCTCCGACCGGCTGAGAGAGTTACACCCCCTCGATGGCGGCGCCTTGTTCTCCAACGCGGTGGCGGCGACCCCAGTCCGTGAGGGTCATCGCGTCGAGTGGGCTATGTGCTCCCGATACGGCTAAAGACTGGATCGATCCGCGAGATCCCAGTCGTTGCCGGCCCGCTGCCGGTCTCGCCCGCCAAAAGGCCGCATCCGTGCTGAGCTACGCGAGGATCGTGTCGCCCATCGCGATAAGTTGCAGTTCGCAAGAATCGCCGCGAATTGGAACGCCCTCCGCAACCTGAGCGCGTGTGCGGTGGCACAGGTCAAGAATGTCATCTCTGGACAAGTTCACTGGGAGAGCGGCGTCTTCACCGGGAATTTACACGCACGCCGAACAAGCTCGCCATCGTCGTACTCGGGGCCGACCGTCAGATACACCAACTCGTCACCCCGCCAGCGCGCAACGAACCTATGTTTCTCGAACACGATGTCAGCGTGGTCGGGGGAGACCTCTTCGAAAACCTCGGTGTTGACGATGACGTACTCAGGCGGAACAGATTCGGTTATCTCGCCACCGCGGGGGCCTCCCTCGAGGCGATGCGAGCTGATCATGCCGAAAGGCTACCGGCGTGAGCTCGTGACGTGGCGATAGCTCTAACTCCCGATCGCCTCACCGGCGGATGGCGATGCCACGCAGTCTTAACGAGTTCAATATCGTGTGAGTGCTGAAGCCGATTTCTCGCCCAATCGCCGTTGCGGACGCACCATCCTCATAGCGGTGGATTGCGAGGGTGATCTGCTCAGCGCTCATGCGCGGCGCCGTGACAACGCCCGCTCGTGCCAGGTGCTGCCCAACCGTCTGCCTAGTGATCCCGAATACCTTTGCCGAGGCCGCAACGCTGCCGTGCCCTTGGTAGTGGGTGACGAGCGCAATGACCTCTTCCTCGCCAAGCTGTCGCGCTCGTCGGACGACGGGAGCTTCCGATGCTCTCCGTGCTGACTTTCGGGCAGCGGCAGCTACTAGCTCGGCGGAGGCGCTGCCCAGCGGTTGGTTGGAGTAAGCGTGCAGGAGGTCCACCGAATCGCGAAAAGAACCCCCGACTGAGAGGTCGGGGGTTCTTTTTTCGGTTGATGTACGGTTCACAGCGCGGGCCGCGCGGCGCGCAAGGGAGCATCGATGGACGACGACCAGCCCGTCACGGTTCCGCCGGAGCCGTTCCGGTTCATGAGCACGAACCGCCCCAGCGGACGATTCAGGATGACGGTGAAGACTCCCCTCGCGGAGGCTGCCCTCGGGTTGTTCATCCTCATCGCGGCCGTGGGCGTTCTGGCCATCGCCGTGCAGCGCGGAAGCGCCGAAGCGATGGCGACCGGCATCCTGATGTGCGTCCTCTTCGGCGGCACGGCCGCGTGGATCTTCGTGATCGCCATCGCGAGAGCGCGATGGGCTCGCGCGTACAAGAGGGTGCACGGATACTCGCCTTTCGCCCGCCAGTAGCGTCGACGCGCGGCTCCCGCACTCGTGCGCCCGTGACCGGGCCGGACCGGGCCGGCGTCAGGGCTTCGCGTCCCTTCCGCATCCACAACGGGTGGTCAACGCTCGTCCGTTCTGCCAGTGTCGACTCACCGAGCTGAACGGAGCGAGTTCATGTGGGTCGAGTGCTTCGAGAACGACGCACGATTCGACGGTGCCGATGTCGAGGTACTCGTCGAGCAACTGCTGAGTCACGTGCGCGCGAGCCACAACGTGTCCTACTCCGACGATGAAGTGCGGACGTGGGCGCGCAATTTCGCGGACGCGTCCCTTCGCGAGGACGGCGCGGTCGAGTGGCTGCCCTCCATCGGCCCGGTGGAAGTGCACCCCGTCACTGAAGACCGCATCGACGATTGGCTGATGCTGTTCGACCGCGACGCCTTCCCCGACAACCCGGACTGGGGCTCGTGCTACTGCCTGCACCCCCACACGGGCGACGCGCCAGAGCGACCATGGCGTGACGTCCGCGCCGAGATGATCGAGAGGTTGCGCGCGGGCGCGACGGTCGGCTACCTCGCTTACGCCGGCGGTCGGGTCGTCGGGTGGGTCAACGCCTCCTTCCGATCGTCTTATGCGAAATACGACGGCATCGATCCCGAGGGGCCGGCGCCTGACACCGTGGTGGGCGTGTCCTGCTTCGTCATCGCTCCGCCCTACCGGCGCCACGGGGTGTCATCCGCGCTTCTCGACCACGTCGTTGCAGATGGCGCGACCCGGGGCGCGCGATACGTGGAGGGATACCCGCGACGCACCCCCGACGGCAAGGATTCGACGTCGTTCTGTGGACCCCGGTCGATGTTCGAGGGTCGGGAGTTCACCCCGGTCGAGGAGCACGAATGGTTCACCCTCGTCCGCCGACCGGTGTGACGCGAACCGTTCCACTCAGCGGCTTCCGGACTCCGACCCGAGGCCGTACATCGTCGACGCCGCCGTCAGATCCAGCAGGGACCGCGGCGTATCGAAGGACGACCCGGTGAGCGACTCGATCCTCCGCAGTCGCTGTTGAACCGTGTTCGGATGCACCCGGAGTTCGCTTGCGGTGGCAGCGCGGTCGACGTCGTTGCGGATGTACGTGCGCAGGGTACGGATGAGCTCGGTCCCCTTACGCCGATCGTAAGAGATGACCGGGCCGAGGTGGAGCTCCACGAAGTCCGTCAGGATCTTCGTCTCCTCCATCTGCAACATCACACCCACGAACCCCAGTTCGGCCGGGTCAACGGCGCCCGTCCTGCCGAACGATTCGGCCACATCGTGAACGCCTCTCGCGACACGCACGGCTTCGGCGAGGGTGCGCTTCGCGGCGCCCGATGAGGCCACCAACACGGCCGTCGAGGGGAAAGCCGTGGCTAGTGCCGTCGAAACGTCGGCGGCCGCAGAGCTGAGGAGGGTGCTGGGCCAGAGCGCGACGACCTTGCCGCGGTACTCCGTGACGAGCGGAAAAGCAGACCCGTCAGAGGTCGCCAGCTGCATCCGAGCCAGCCGCGACAGGATCCCCGTTCGCAGGCGAGCCGATGCCGGCGGCTCGGTGGTGGGACGCAGGGTGATCACCATCGCGACGCCGAGCTGAGTTAGATCGAACCCCATCGCTCGCGCTCGTTGCAGCGAGGATTCGGTGATCCCCACACTGAGCACGTCCTGCAGAAGTTCGCCGGCGATGCGGTACTCCGTCTCACGAGCGGTGCGCTGACGCAGCAGTTCGAGGGTCAGCACCGCGGCGGCGTGTCCGATCGCCACCTCCTCGAGCTTGTCCAGATGGTCGGCACCCGCAGGCGTGCCCGCACGGACACCGATGATCAGCTCACCGGCCTGCTCGCCCTCCACGTGAATCGGGTGTCGCACCAACGCCCCGTCGGGCGGAGCAGGCAGCGGGCGCTGAGGATCATCCGAGAAGAGAACGGGTCTGCGGACGATCCGCTCGAGACTGCGCACGACGGCCGACGAGCCGCGCGACTCCAACGACGCCTGCAGCAGCTCTTCCCGGATCGCCTGACTGCGGGTCAGGAGGTCGCGTTGATCGACGAGAGTTTCGTTCGTGCGGCGCAGCTCGTCGAGGAGGCCGGCGGATGCGATCGCCGCGGCCGCATGATTGGCCAGCAGGGTCATGCGTTCGATCTCGTCGTGCGTGTACTCGTGCTTCTGCGCGTGATAGCCGTTCAGTGTGCCGAGCACACCACTGTCACCCAGCAGCGGCACGCTGATCATGGAGGAGTATCCCTGCTCGTGGGCGACGCCGCCCCACGGCTTGAAGCCGCTCTCCGCGGCGATGTCCGCCACCACGACGGGGGCGCCGCCGTAGTAGGCGCGGCTCGAAGGAGCGGTGCTTCCGAGCCCCACCGGATTGCGGCGGTTGACGCCGTCGACGTACTCGTCGGACAGGCCGCTCCACCCCGCGATCACAAGGACCGAGGCGGCCTGGTTCGGGATCAGAACGCCGCAGAAGTCCAGCGGAATAAGTTCCTGCGCGGTCTTCGCCACGAGGTTCAACGCCTCGGTCATCGGCGCTCCGCTCACGGCGACCTCGCTCAGCTTGCGCAGGTGGGCGAGCCAGACGACGAGATCGGAGGACACCTCGGTATGTCACCAGGAACAACGAACGACGTCAAGTGTGTGTTTGCAAACATTGAAGGGGACGGTCGTAGCTGGTCGAATGAGCCAGGTCGACAAGCGCTACCCCCGGCGCACCGGCACACGATCACGAAGGAGTGAGTTGAGATGAGCCTTCTCGAAAACGCGACAACCGCCCCCCACCCCGTACAGCCGTACGAGTCGGACGGGGCACTGGTGCGCGACGTCGTGAACCCGTCCAACGGCTTCGTCATCGAGAGCGTGCCGGAGCACGGCCCCTCGGACGTCGACGCGGCTGTCGCTGCCGCGAAGGCGGCGTTCGAGTCCGGGGCGTGGCCCGCGCTGACGCCCACGCAGCGCGCCAAGATGCTGCTGCAGATCGCTGACGAGATCGAAGCCGGAAGCGAAGAGCTGTACCAGCTCGAGGCCGTCAACAACGGACGCCCCGTCACCGAGACCCGCGCGCAGCTCTCGCGGGTACCCGAGTGGTTCCGCTACAACGCGGGGCTGCTTGCCGCTCAGCGCACCGCCGTCCTCCCGAGCGACGGGCCGTACCTGACGTATCAACGCCGTGCGCCCCTCGGGGTCTGCGCCATCATCACCCCGTTCAACCACCCGATGCTCATCCTCGCCCGCAGCCTCTCCGCCGCTCTCGCTAACGGCAACACCGTCGTCATCAAGCCCTCTGAACTGACGCCGCTGACGACCCTGGCATTGCTGCCCATCCTCAAGCGCGCTGGTCTGCCCGACGGGGTGGTGAACGTCGTCACAGGCGCCGCCCCGGCGGGCAAGCGCCTCACGGAACACCCTGACGTCGCCAAGGTCACCCTCACCGGCGGTACGGAGACCGGGAGGTCGGCCGCCGTCGCTGCTGCCCGCCGCTTCGCCCGCATGACGGCCGAACTCGGTGGCAAGACCCCCATCGTGGTCTTCGACGACTCGGATGCGAAGGCCGCCGCCGAAGGTGCTTCCTTCGCCGCGTTCATCGCGGCCGGGCAGTCGTGTGTGGCCGGGTCGCGGTTCTTGGTGCAGCGGGCGATCTACGACGGCTTCGTTCAGCACCTCGCGCACCGCGCCGAGCAGATCCGACTGGGCGACCCCGCCGACCCTGCCACGCAGATGGGCCCCCTCATCAGCGCCCGGCAGCGTGAGAAGGTGCTGTCACTCGTCGACTCCGCCCGCGAAGAGGGCGCCACGATCGCCGCCGGGGGAGAGGTGCCCGACCTGCCTGGTGACCTGAACGGCGGATTCTTCTACACGCCCACGGTCATCTCCGACGCGACGATGGCGATGCGGGTGGCGCGCGAGGAGATCTTCGGACCCGTCGCGGTCGTGATCCCCTTCGACGACGAGGCCGAGGCGGTCGCCATGGCCAACGACAACCCGTACGGGCTGGGCGCGGGCGTCTGGACGACCGACCTGGCCCGCGGCCACCGCGTCGCCGACGCGATCAAGGCCGGGATGGTGTGGATCAATGACCACCACCGACTCGAGCCGTCGCTGCCGTGGGGCGGCATCAAGGAGTCGGGCATCGGCAAGGACGCGGGGGTGGAGTCCTTCGACGACTTCTCTTGGCTGAAAACGGTGGTCACCCGTATCGCGCCCGGCTATGCCGATTGGTACGGCGGCATGAACGAACGCTTGAACTGAGCTTCGACGCGATCGCGCCGAAAAGGAAGAAAGGACGTCGACGATGACGCAGACGAAGACCCCACCCAAGACAGGGTGGCGGACAGAGATCACACGAGCTCAGTGGCTCGTCCTGGCAGGAACGATGCTGGGCTGGGGATTGGACGGCTTCGCCGGAAGCCTGTACATCCTCGTCCTGGGGCCGACGATGACCGAACTGCTTCCCAACAGCGGTATCGAGGCCACCCCCGCCGCCATCGGCCTCTATGGCGGTCTGACGGTGGCCCTCTTCCTGGCGGGGTGGGCGGTCGGCGGACTCGTGTTCGGCATCCTCGCCGACTACGTGGGACGCACCCGCATCCTGGCGATCGGTGTGCTGACCTACGCGGTCTTCACCGCTGCTGCTGCGTTCGTCGACAACTGGTGGTTGCTGGGCGTCCTGCGCTTCATCGCCGGTATCGGCTCAGGGGTGGAAGCCCCGGTCGGCGCGGCCCTCATCGCGGAATCGTGGCGCAACAGGTATCGCGCCCGTGCCGGCGGCGTCATGATGTCGGGGTACGCGATGGGCTTCTTCGCCGCAGCTCTCGCCTACGCCTTCCTCGGTGGACTCGGGTGGCGGTTCATGCTGGCCCTCGCCGTGCTTCCCGCCATCCTCGTGTGGTTCATCCGTCGGTTCGTGAAAGAGCCGGCAGAGTCCACCGAAGCCATCCGCGTCCGACGGCAACGGAAGAAGTCGGGCGAGACCGGCGCGCAGGATGCTTTCGTCCTGAAACGGCTGTTCATGAAGCCGCTCCTCCGGCCGACGCTCGTGGCGACGGCGATCGCCACCGGTGCGCTGATCGCCTTCTGGAGCGTGAGCACCTGGTACCCGCAGATCATTCGGGAGATGGGCGCAGCATCCGGTGTCGCCCCCGCTCAGATCGCTCAGGACGTCGCCTTCGCCTCCATGCTGTTCAATGCGGGCGGGGTGATCGGATACGCCTCCTGGGGGTTCATCGCGGACGCGATAGGTCGGAAACTCACCTTCGTGCTGACGTTCGGGGTGGCCTTCGTCACCATCGCAGCCGTCTTCCCGTTCTCGCACCCGATGGTGGTGTACCTGCTCACGATGCCGATCCTCGGGTTCGCGCTGTTCGGCTCGCTGTCGGGATCGTTCATCTACGGCCCCGAACTGTTCCCCACGAGCGTGCGGGCGACGGCGATCGCGTTCTGCAACAGCGTCGGACGCATCGTGACAGCAGCGGGCCCCCTGATCGCCGGTGTGATCGCCACGTCGTGGTTCGCCGGCAATCTCGGGATCGCGACCACGGTGATCGCCGCCTTCGGCGTCATCGGCCTCGTCGGCGTCGCTTTCGCGGCCGAGACGCGCGGCCGCCCTCTCCCCACAGATACGCCCACGGAGCCCGCCCGCTGACCGCGGTCGAGCCGACCCCCAGGAGACCTCATGCACCCCGCAAGCGACACCTATCGTGGATCCACGGCGATCGTCGTCGGCGGATCGATCGGCGGCCTGACCGCCGCCCTCCTCCTCCGTGACATCGGCTTCGACGTCGACGTGTACGAACGGACCCCGGTCCCGTTGCACGGGCGCGGGGGCGGCATCGTGCTCCAGCCGGACACCATGCGCTGGTTCGACGAGCGGAGCGACCAGGACCCCGCTGCCCTGTTCACCTCGACGTCCCGCGTGCAGTACGTCGACCGGCAGGACGGCGTGGTCTACGAGGAAGAGCGAGAGTGGCGTTACACCTCCTGGGGGACGTTCTACCGAGCGCTGCTCGCGGACTTCGGTGAGGAGCATTACCACCTCGGTTCGCAGGCCGTGCGCTTTTCCCCGGGCTCGACCGGTGAGAAGGCGTGGGTCGAGTTCTCCGACGGAACGACGAGCGAGGCCGACCTGGTGGTGTTCGCCGACGGGGTGGGGTCCATCGCCCGTCCGGTCTTCGATCCGGATGCGCTCAGCCGCTACTCGGGATACGTGGGCTGGCGCGGAACGGTTCCGGTGAGTGCACTGTCGGCCGAAACCCGTGCGGCGATGAGCGACGCCATCACGTACGACGTCATGGATCGCTCCCACATCACCCTCTACCCGATCCCGGGCGAGGAGGGGGTGGACGCGGATCACCAGCTGATGAACTACGTGTGGTACCGCAACGTGCCCGCGGGCGGCGCCCTCACCGACCTGCTGACGGGGCAGAACGGCTACGTCGGCACCCTGACCGTGCCGCCGGGGCTGATGCGCGAGGAGCACGTGGCCGAGCTCAGGGAGGTCGCCGACCGCGACCTCGCTGCCGGCCCGCGCGAGGTGGTGCTCAAGACCGAGCAGCCCTACCTGCAGGTGGTGCACGACTCACGCTCCGCGCGGATGGCGCTGGGTCGCTCGGCCCTCATCGGAGACGCCGCCTGCGCAGCCCGTCCGCATGCGGCGGCCGGCACCGCGAAGGCGGCTGCGGATGCGTGGGCCTTGCGTGATGCCCTCCTCGCCACCCCCGGCGACATCGTGGAGGCGCTGCACCGCTGGGAGCCCGCCCAACTCGCTCTCAGCGAAGCGCTGCTCGAGAGGGTGGTCGAGATGGGCGAGCGCTCTCAGCAGCACGGCACCTGGATCCCCGGGGACCCCGAGCTCCGCTTCGGTCTCTACGGGTCGGGGATCACGACCCACCCGTCACCGCCGGACTACTCGTCCGCGCTCGCGGCAACACTGTGAATGAAACGACACCGGAGATGACCATGAACAACTTCCTGACCGACCTGCCTCTCGCCGGCGTTCTCATCGCAACGGACTTCGAGGGATGGTCGGACGAGGTGAAAGCCGAATTCGACACCCACGCGTTCGACGGCGCGGTCGGCTCACGTCTGCTCAGCGAGACCCCGCGGGCCCGCATCTGGGAGATCCGCCTGCAGCCCGGGGAGCGGTGGCACGCCCATCGGCACGTGCTGGACTACTTCTGGACCGCGATCAATGCGGGCACGAGCCGGCAGCACACCTTCGACGGTACGACCCGGGACGTGTCCTATGGCGCGGGCGAGACCCGCTACTTCCACTTCGGCAAGGGGGAGTACCTGTTGCACGACATCGAGAACGTGGGCGAGACCGAACTCATCTTCACCACCGTGGAGCATCTCGACAGCGACAACGCCCCGCTCGACCTGGAGTCGTGATCGATGCCGTTCTCCTTGCGGCCCGGCGCCGTCGATGTTCACGCCCATTGGCTTCCGGAGTCGCTCTTCGGCCTCCCTCCTGGCGCGCCGTACAGTCCGCTCGCCGACCGCGACGGGCAGCTCTACATCGGTGACATCCCCCTGTCGATCGAGAGCCGCCTCATGAGCGATGTCGACGCCATCCGCGCCGACATGCAGCGAACGGGAATCGCCGCCCGTGTGCTGTCGGCCCCGCCGTTCGCCTTCGCCCGCGAGGATCACCCCGAGGCGAGCGCATACGTCGATGCCTTCAACGCTGCGCTGCTTTCCGTCGTCGGCGACTCCGACGGTGCGTTCGCGGGATTCGGGTGTGTGAGCCTCGGAGACGTGCAGGCCGCGCGGCGGCAGATGGAACAGCTCTCCCTGGCCGAGGGTATCTTCGGAGTCGCGCTTCCCCCCGTGATGGGCGACACGTCCCTCGACACGGGCAACCTGGAACGCATCCTGACCCTCGCCGACGAGCTCGAGCTCGCCGTGCTCGTGCACCCGATGCAGCTGCCGGGACCCGCGTGGTCGCGGCACTACCTGACGAACCTCATCGGCAACCCTGTCGAGACCGCCACGGCGATCGCATCCGTTCTGCTCGGGGGAACGATGGAGCGTCTGCCGGAACTGCGCATCTGTTTCGTTCACGGCGGCGGATGCGCCCCCGATCTTCTCGGCCGGTGGGATCACGCGTGGTCCCTCCGGGCTGACGTCTCGGCGGACTCGACCCGGCGCCCGAGCGAGACGTTCCGCCGGCTCTTCTTCGACACCGTGACCCATGACACCGACGCGCTGGATCTGCTGCGTCGGAAGGCGCCGGACGATCACATCGTGCTCGGGAGCGACTACCCGTTCGACATGGCCGACACGGATGCACTCACTCACGCCCTGGAGCGGGGATTGACGAAGGACGGTCTGTCTCAGGCGACCCGGCTCTTCCTCGGCCTCTGAGCCGACGAGCCGCCGCTCAGCCATCGGGCAATGACCCTGTGGCCGGGGCTTGCATCTGATATTGCTGGAGCGATGAGCGACATCTCGGTGGAGAGCGGGGGACGGGTGCGGGTCGGTATCTCCGGCTGGCGTTACCCCCGGTGGCGGGGTGACTTCTACCCGAAGGGTCTTCCGCAGCGGCGCGAGCTCGAGTTCGTCGGCGAGCGCATGTCGACGTTGGAGCTGAACGGGTCGTTCTACTCCCTCCAGCGCCCCACCAGCTACCAGCAGTGGCGGGAGGCCGTCCCGCGCGACTTCGTCTTCGCGGTGAAGGGGTCGCGCTACATCACGCACATGCTGCGCCTGAAGAACATCGACACCGCCCTCGCGAACTTCTTCGCCTCGGGCGTGCTCGCACTCGGGGATCAACTCGGCCCGATCCTGTGGCAACTGCCGGAGCGTCAGCAATTCGAGCCGCAGCTCATCGAGGACTTCCTGGCGAAGCTGCCCCGCACGACCGCCGCGGCCCTGGAGCTCGCGAAACATCACGACGGGCGACTGACAGACCGTTCCTGGCTGAGTATCGACGCTGATCGTCCGCTGCGCTACGCGCTCGAGCCGCGCTCCGACACGTTCGAAGATCCCGAGCTGATCGACCTGCTGCGCCGACAGGATGTCGCCCTCACCGTCGCCGACACCGCGGGGCGCTGGCCGCAGTTCGGCGAGGTCACCGCCGACTTCGTGTACGTGCGCCTGCACGGAGCGGAAGACCTCTACGCGAGCGGGTACTCCGCCGAACAGCTCGACGGGTGGGCGGATCGCATCAACGGTTGGGCCTCCGGCTCCCCGGACGGGCGGGCTCGAGACGTGTACGCCTACTTCGACAACGACGCCCGAGGCTTCGCGCCCCACGACGCCCTCGCGCTCGCGCAGCGCGTGGGAGATGCGCGGCGCCCCGCGGGGTGAGCCCCGTCCGGCCCGTGCACGGGGGAGGGGATGTGCGCTCGGGAGGGGGTTTCGGGCGAGAACACCCTCCCGAAGGCACATCTCCTCCCCGGTGCACGGCGGTGGGGAGGATGCTGCGTGCAGGGCTGCCTCCGGACGCTGAGCGAGCGTAGCGAGACGAAGCGCGGCGGTGGGAGGTGCGCTTCGTCTCGTCGCTGCGCTCCTCGCTCAGCGGGCGAACAGCGGGCGCCGGGCTGCCTGCGGACGCTGAGCGAGCGTAGCGAGACGAAGCGCGGCGGTGTGCGCTCAGGCGGCGATCGCGAGGGCGTCGAGCAGGCGCACCCGCACCGCGTCGGCACGGGCGGTGAACTGCCGCTGGTGCCGCACGTACTCGGCCTTGCCCTCGGCGGTTTCGATGGCGACCGGCTCGTATCCCCACGCCGTGAGGTCATACGGCGAGGCGCGCATATCGAGGGTGCGGATGTCGCGGGCGAGTACGAACGCGTCGAGCAACAGCTCGCCCGGCACGAGCGGCCCGAGCTTCACCGACCACTTGTACAGGTCCATACCGGCGTGCAGGCACCCGGGTTGCTCGCGCGCCACCTGCGACTCGCGGGTCAGCGCTTCGCGATTGCGTCCGACGGCATCGGGAGTGAAGAAGCGGAACGCGTCGAAATGCGTGCACCGGAGATCGGATGCTTCGACCACCGCGTCGGTCTCCGCCGGGCTGAGGCGCAGCGGCACGTCATGACGGAGCTCCGCATCGCGGTAGACCATCGCCCATTCGTGGAGTCCGAAGCATCCGAACACCGCCGGTCGCGAGATCGTCGCACGCAGCAGCCGGCCGACGGCGTCGACCAGCTGTCCGCGATCGGCGAGGAAGGCAGCGGTGTCGACCGAGGCGCCCCCCGCGAGCGGGCGATACCAGCGCCACTCGACGCGCTCATCCGCCCCGCCCAGCACCACACCGGCCCCGGGATGCCAACGGCGCAGGATCGCGGGCTTGTAGGAGTAGTAGGTGAAGAGGAAGTCGTCGACCGGATGCTTCTCACCGCGGCCGGCGCGCCAACGATGCGCCGCCGTCAGCTCCTGCGCGCGAGCGGCGTGGGCGTCGGCATCGGAGCGCCAGACATCTTCGGCGACAACCTGTTCGGCGGCGGCGTCGGTGTCGAGCAGCGTCACCCGGTGACCGGTTCGATGAGCTCGGGGGAGTCGTTGCGCACGTTGCCCACCGCCTTGGACACGACGTGGTTGTCGAGCGTCTCGGCGACGTCCGGGGCCGCGTCGATGGCGGCGTCAAGCACATCGCCGACGTTGTCGGTCGACGGATCGAGCCACGCGTCGGCGAAGTCGGGGTCCATGAACAGCGGCATCCGGTCGTGGATCGAACCGAGGCGCCCGATCGAGTCCCGCGTGAGGATGGTGAAGCTCAGCGTCCACCGAGCCGGATCGTCGTCGGGGAGAGCGGGGTTCTTCCACCACTCGTAGAGTCCGGCGAAGAACAGCGGAGTGTCGTCGGCCGGGTGGATGTAATGCGGCACCTTCGCATCGCCCACCTGCTTCCACTCGTAGTAGCCGGACGCGGGGACGACGGCGCGCCGCTTCTCGAGGGCTCCTCGGAACATCGGCTTGTCTTCGAGCTCCTCAGCGCGGGCGTTGAAGGCGCGAGCGCCGATCTTCGTGTCCTTCGCCCAGGACGGCACGAGCCCCCACCGAGCGGTGGCCAGCCGACGGGTGGGCGGGTCGGTCTTCGCGGAATCCAACACGATCGCGACCGGGTCTGTCGGCGCGATGTTGTACGACGGCGCCGGGAGATCGTCGCTCTCGACGTCGACGCGCAGCACGCCGACGAGCTCGGATCCGACATTGGCCACCACGAATCGCCCGCACATGCTCCCACCGTACGCGGGGCCGCGGACACCCGTCAGCGCTCGGGCGCATCCTTGGGGAAGATGCCGACACTGGACAGGCGGTCGAGGAGCCCGGCGCCGTCGCTGCCCGACACCCACGGCACTTCGGCCGCGGAGTGATCGTCGACCACGGTGCGTCCACCCGCCAGGACGGCCTCAGCGGGTGACAGGCGTCGGATCGCGACGGCAGCAACGGCTTCGGGATGCTCGATCGCGAAACCCGTGTAGATGGCGTCGTCGTGCTGGCCGTCATCACCGACGAGCAGCCAGCGCACGTTCGGGAACTCCTCGGCGAGGCGCCGAAGGTTGGAGCGCTTGTGGTCCTGGCCGCTGCGGAACCAACGGTCGTGCGTCGGACCCCAGTCGGTGAGCAGGATCGCGCCCGAAGGGTAGAGGTGACGGCGCAGGAATCGGATCAGGGTGGGGGCGACATTCCAGGCCCCGGTCGAGAGATAGATGACAGGGGCGCCCTGGTGCTCACGAGCGAGACGCTCGAGCAGTACGGCCATCCCCGGCACGGGTTGGCGGGCGTGCTCGTCGACGACGAACGAGTTCCACGCGGCGAGGAGGGGCCGGGGAAGGGCCGTGACCATGACGGTGTCATCGACATCAGACACGACGCCGAAGCGCACGTCCGACCCCACGATGAACACGCGGGTCTCGATCGGTTCCCCGCCCTCGACGGCGACGGTGATCGTCTGCCATCCGGGCTCGAGGTGGGCGGGCAGAACGGTGTCGAGCACACCACCGCGGTCGGCCACCACCTCGTGCCGCTCGCCGTCGATGGTCACCGTGATCTGCGCGAAGCCCACCGGGACGGCGGCGAAGCTGCGCCATCCGCGCACGCTCGCGTAGTCGCCGTTGAGGCCCTTCTTGGAGGGCGGCACGATCAGCGCGCGTCCGAGGACGCGCACCCACTGCTCGCTGCCGTAGCCGGGGAACCCGGTCACGGTGGGCACGTAGCCCCGCCCGCGGGCGCGACGTTCTCGCCACGAGTGGAAACGACGTTCGAGGCGGGCGAGCCACATCACTTGTGGACGCGGGGAAGCGGCGGAAGGCATCGGGGTCAGTCTTCCACGTCTGCGTCGTCGTCCAGGGACGCGGCGACCGGATCGGCATCGAGATGCTTGCGCTCGACCCGTTCGATGACCTTCTTGCCGACGAGGACGAGCACGAGGAACAGCGCGATGACGCCCACGAAGATGTACCCCGCGAAGTGCAGGGTGTCGGCGAGTTCGCGGTAGGTTCCCGCCGCCGCTGCCGCGACGGTGATGTAAAGCGTCGTCCAGACGACGCAGGCGGGCACGGTCCAGGCCAGGAAGCGGCGGTACGAGTACCCGCTCATGCCGACCGTGAGCGGTACCAGGGAGTGCAGCACCGGGAGGAAGCGCGACAGGAAGATGGCCACGCCGCCGCGCCGTCGGAGGTACCGCTCGGAACGTTGCCAGTTCGCTTCGCCGATGCGCCTCCCGAGCCGCGAGGCGCGGATGCGAGGGCCGAGATAGCGCCCGAGGGCGAAACCGATGCTCTCCCCGACGATCGCGCCCACGATCACCGAGACACCGAGCAGCACGCCTTCGAGCGGGGAGGACACCGCTGTGGCCGCGACGATCACGACGGTGTCGCCCGGGAGGACGAGGCCGACGAGCACGCTCGTCTCCAACAGGATGGCGAGACCGGCGAGCACGGTGCGCACCGCGGGGTCGACACCCTGAACGGTGTCGAGCAGCCAGGTGAGAACCTCGTTCACGGGGTCAGCCTAAGTGCGCAGGGCCCGTCTAGCCTGGGAACGTGTCGCCCTCCCTCTCGGTCACCCCGCTCGCACGGTGGGTCGATCCGCAGGACGCCTACGACGCGCTCGTCGCCGACGACCCGCACGGGTTCTGGCTCGACGCCGGCCCGGGGGCGTCGTCGGGGTGGAGTTGGCTGGGCATCGGGGTGCCCGAGCACGACGGCTCGCGCGTGCGAGCGGTCGATCTCACTGCGAGCGCCGAGGGTGAGACCCGAGGTGGTCCATTCCGTGGCGGCTGGGTCGGGTGGGCGGGCTACGACGACGCCGCCGAGCGTGCCGGTGCACCGGCTCTGCCCTCCCCGTATCCGGGCGAGCTGTGGCTGCGGGTCGATGCCTTCCTCGCCTTCGACCACGAGCGCCGGGAGGCCTGGGCGTGGGCCCCGTCGGCCGACGCCGCCGAGCGAGTGGCGCGCGACGCGCTCGAGAGGAACCAGATGGATGCTTCGACGGCGGACGCGCCCGCAGCATCCCTCGCCACCTCCCCGCACAGTCCCGCCGCCTACGGGTACCTGGTGGAGGAGTGCAGGGCACGCATTCGCGAGGGGGACGCCTACCTGCTCTGCTTGACCACGCGCTTCGACGTGACGGGCGAGGTGGACGCGCGCCGGGTGCATCGCCGCCTTCGTCAGGCGTCGGGCTCCCACCACGGCGGGCTCGTCCGCGGCGGCCCGACGGCGCTGGTGAGCGCGAGCCCCGAGCGCTTCCTCGATGTCGTCGACGGGGTCGTGCGCACGCATCCCATCAAGGGAACGCGTCCGCGCGACGCCGACCCGGCGGTCGACCGCGCGCTGGCCGACCAGCTGCTCGCCGATCCGAAGGAACGCGCCGAGAACACGATGATCGTCGACCTGATGCGCAACGACCTCGCGCGCGTCTGTGCTCCGGCGACCGTGCGGGTGGAGCGCCTGCTCGAGGTGGAGAGCTACCCGGCGGTGCACCAACTCGTGAGCACGATCGCGGGAGTCCTCCGACCCGCGACGACGCTCGGGGAGCTGTTGGCCGCGACCTTCCCGGCCGGCAGCATGACGGGTGCGCCGAAGCTCTCGGCCATGACGATCCTGCGCGAGCTCGAAGCGGAACCCCGCGGGGTGTATTCCGGATGCTTCGGATGGGTCGGCGACGACGGGCGAACCGATCTCGCGATGGTCATCCGCAGCATCGTGGTGCACCCGGGCGGCGCGAGCGTCGGGGCGGGCGGCGGCATCACCTGGCTCTCGGATCCGGCCGCCGAAGTGCGCGAGGTCGGGTGGAAGGCGCGGGCCCCGCTCGCGGCTCTGAACGCCCGCCTCCCGCCAGGCTGGTGACCCGGCTGGCGCAGATGCGATTCCGGTAGCCTGGACGGCGCGCCCTGCGCGTGATCCGACCCCCACGATTGGCTCTTCCTTTGTCCCAGCTCTCCACGCCCCCCACTCCCGCAGATGCCGGCGGTTTCGACGTACACGGCATCCAGCAGAAGTGGCAGCAGCGGTGGGAACACGCCGATCCGTTCCGCGCCGGGAGCGACGGTGACACCCGCCCCCGCAAGTACGTGCTCGCGATGTTCCCCTACCCCTCGGGCGACCTGCACATGGGGCACGCCGAGAACTACCTCTACTCGGACATCGTCGCGCGGTTCTGGCGGCACCGCGGGTACAACGTTCTGCACCCCATCGGGTGGGACAGCTTCGGTCTGCCGGCGGAGAACGCGGCGATCCAGCGCAAGGCCGACCCGGTGCAGTGGACCTCGGCCAACATCGCGCAGCAGAAGAGCAGCATGAAGAACTACGGGGTGTCCTTCGACTGGAGCCGCGTGCTGCACACGAGCGACCCGGAGTACTACCGCTGGAACCAGTGGTTGTTCCAGCGGCTCTATGAGCGGGGTCTCGCGTACCGCAAGGACGGCGCCGTCAACTGGTGCCCCTTCGATCAGACGGTGCTCGCCAACGAGCAGGTCATCGACGGGCGGTGCGAGCGGTGCGGCCACGAGGTGATCAAGAAGAAGCTCACGCAGTGGTACCTGCGCATCACCGATTACGCCGACCGCCTGCTCGACGATCTGAACCAGCTCGAAGGCTTCTGGCCGCAGAAGGTCATCCAGATGCAGCGCAACTGGATCGGCCGCTCCGTGGGCGCGGACGTCGACTTCGAGATCGAGGGCCGGGCCGAGAAGGTCACCGTCTTCACCACGCGCCCCGACACGCTCTACGGCGCGACCTTCTTCGTCGTGGCCCCCGACTCCGACCTCGCGCAAGACCTCGTGGCGGGCGCATCGGCGGCCGCGCAGGAGCGCTTCCGCGACTACCTCGACGGTGTGCGCAAAGCGACCGACATCGAACGCCAGTCCAGCGACCGTCCCAAGACGGGTGTCTTCCTCGAGCGCTGGGCGATCAACCCGGTGAACGGCGAGCGGATGCCGGTCTGGGCGGCCGATTACGTGCTGGCCGACTATGGCCACGGCGCGGTCATGGCCGTGCCCGCGCACGACCAGCGCGATCTCGACTTCGCCCGCGCCTTCGACCTGCCGATCAAGGTCGTCGTCGACACGACGGCTCCCATCACCGGCGCGATCCCCGTGATCGAGCTCGATGACGACGGTGTGCCGATCGATCCGGGCGGAGACTCGCTCGATGACCTGAACCCCGCCCGGACGGGAATCGCTCTGGCGGGCGAGGGGCGTCTGATCAACTCCGGCGCCCTCGACGGGCTGTCCAAGCGCACCGCGATCACGCGCATCATCGAGCAGCTCGAAGCATCCGGTCGGGGACGTGCGGCCAAGACGTACCGGCTGCGCGACTGGCTCATTTCGCGCCAGCGGTTCTGGGGTACCCCGATCCCGATGATCCACACCGAGGACGGCCGCATCGTGCCCGTGCCCGACGACCAGCTGCCCGTGCGGTTGCCGGCAGTGGAGGGTCTGGACCTCACCCCCAAGGGTGCGTCGCCGCTGGGAGCGGCGAAGGAGTGGGTGGAAGTGGCCGATCCCGTGACGGGTGAGCTCGCGCGGCGCGATCCCGACACGATGGACACCTTCGTCGACAGCTCCTGGTACTACATGCGCTTCCTGTCGCCGGGCGACACGACGCAGCCGTTCTCCTCGCGCGAGGCCGACAAGTGGGGGCCGGTCGACTTCTACATCGGCGGGGTCGAGCACGCGATCCTGCACCTGCTGTACGCGCGCTTCGTCACGAAGGCCATGTTCGACATGGGGATGGTGGAGTTCACCGAGCCGTTCAGCAACCTGATCAATCAGGGCATGGTGATCCTCGACGGCGCCAAGATGTCCAAGAGCAAGGGCAATCTCGTGCTCTTCCAGGAGGAGCTCGACGCCCACGGCGCCGATGCCCTGCGCGTGGCGCTGGCATTCGCCGGGCCCGTGGAGGACGACAAGGACTGGGCTGACGTCTCGACCACCGGTGCTACCAAGTTCCTCTCCCGCGCCCTGCGGATCGCGCACGACGTGGACAGCTCGCGCGATGTGGTCTGGGCGGAGGGCGACCCCGCCTTGCGTCGGGTCACGCATCGCCTCTGGGCCGATGCGCCGGGCCTGATCGAGCACACGAAGTTCAACGTCGTGGTCGCTCGACTCATGGAGCTCGTCAACGCCACCCGCAAGGTGATCGACACGGGGGCGGGTGCGACCGATCCCGCCGTGCGGGAGGCGGCCGAGGCGCTCACGATGGTTCTCGACCTCTTCGCGCCCCACACGGCCGAGGAGATGTGGGAGATCCTGGGCTATCCGCCCTTCGTCGGGCTCGTGGGGTGGCGTCAGGCCGACCCGACGCTCCTCGTCGAAGACTCCGTGACGGCGGTCGTGCAGATCGACGGCAAGGTGCGCAGCACCCTCGAGGTCCCGGCTCGAATCGAGGCGGCGGAGCTCGAGGCGCGAGCACGAGCGGACGAGAAGGTGCAGCGCGCGCTGGGCGATCGCGAGATCATTCGCGCCGTCGTGCGCCCGCCGAAGGTCGTCAGCTTCTCGACCAAGTGAACCGAGCGCGGGCGGCAGCAGCATCCGCTCCTCCCCAGCGCCTCATCTGACGCTCCCGTCCCCGAGAGCTGCGGAGTCGCCCGTCGGGGGATCCACGACTCCGTAGCCTCGCTCGGGTGGCACGCGACCGCGACACCCCTGCGTCCCGTCGTCTCGGTGTCGGGGCGATCGTGGTGCTCGTGCTGGTCGGCTTCGCCGTCACGGTCGGGATCGGCATCGTGCGCGGCGCCGGTGGGGGAGGCGCTGCGATCGTCACACCGTCGGCGACGGCGAGCAGCGACGGCGTCGTCGCGGGTGCCGCGTACGTGCACGTCGCCGGGGCGGTCGCCTCGCCGGGGCTGTACCGCCTGACGAGCGGTGCCCGCGTGGTCGATGCGGTCGCCGCGGCCGGGGGCTTCGCTGCCGACGCCGATGCCTCCGCGGTGAACCTGGCCCGCACCGTCGATGACGGCGAGCAGATCGTGGTGCCGGTCGTGGGGGCCGCACCGCCCGCTGCGCCCGCTCCGGGCGGTGCCGGGGCGCCTGGAGCAGCCGGCGGGGTGATCGATCTCAACGCCGCCGACGTCGCCGCGCTCGACACGCTGCCGCGCATCGGGCCGGCCCTCGCTGAGCGGATCGTCGCCTGGCGCACGGACAACGGCAGGTTCACGAGCGTGGACGATCTGCTGAGTGTGCCCGGCATCGGGGAGAAGATCGTCGACGGCCTCCGCGAGCTGGTGCGCGTGTGACGCCCGAGCGCCGCACCCGACGGCTGCGTCTGGTGCCGGCAGCAGCCTCCGCCTGGGCCGCCGCAGCGCTGTGCGTCTGCCTTCCGGACGCGAGTGGGTGGGTCGCGGCCTGCGGTGTCGGGGCCACGGCGGTCGGCATCGTGCTCGTCGCGCGCACGAGGCAGGCGGGAGCAGCCGTCTTCGCGGTCGCGGGGCTGGCGGTGGCGGTGGTCGCAGCTCACGTGGTCATCGCGCAACCCGGGCGCGACGCCGTCGGCCAGCTCGTTCCTGGCAGCGGACGGGCGGTCGTGGTGGATGCTGTCGTCGCGGGCAAGCTGGAGGCGACGAGCGGGGGAGACGTCTGGTTCGATGCCCTCGCCCAGCGGGTCGCGGCGGGGGAGCGCACGCTCGAGGGCGCGCACCCGGTGCGCGTGGGGGTCAGCGCGGCGGAGGTACCCGCCCTGGCTGAGGTGGACATCGGGACGTCGGTCTCCGTGCACGCCTCGACGATCCCGCACGATGTCGGGGAGCGCGCGGTACTCGTGCTGCGTGCCCACCGGGTCGAGGTCGCGGGCGATGCCGCGGCGGCTCCGCTGGCTCTCGCGTCGTCGCTGCGGCGCAGCCTCGTCTCCTCCGCCTCGACGCTGCCCGCTCCCGGCGCCGCCCTCGTGCCGGGGCTCGCGGTCGGCGACACCTCGGCCGTCGATGCCGCCCTCGACGCGCAGATGAAAGCGTCGTCGCTCTCGCATCTCACGGCGGTGTCGGGCGCGAACTGCGCTCTCGTGGTCGGAATCGCCTACGGTGCCGCGGCGTTGTGCGGCGCGCGTCGCGGGATGCGCGTCGCGGTGGCCCTCGTCACCCTGGGCGGCTTCGTGCTGCTCGTCACCCCCGAGCCGAGCGTCGTACGCGCGGGAGCCATGGCCGCCATCGCCATGCTGGCTCTCGCGCTGGGTCGTGCAGGGGCGGGCCTCAGCGTGCTGTGTCTCGCTGTCGTCACCCTCTTGGCCGTCGATCCGTGGCTGTCGGTGTCGCTGGGCTTCGCCCTCTCGACCGTGGCGACAGCATCTCTTCTCGTCGTCGCCCGTCCGCTCGCGGCAGGACTGTCTCGCTGGATGCCGCGACCCCTCGCCCTCGGACTGTCCGTGCCTCTTGCCGCCCAGCTCGCTTGCGGGCCCCTGTTGGTGCTCGTCGACCCGCACGTCCCGCTCCTCGGCGTCGTCGCGAACCTCTTGGCAGCACCCGCGGCGCCCCTCGCGACCTTGGCAGGGTTCGCCGCGTGCCTGTTCGCCCCGTTGCCGTGGGTGCAGGACGGCCTCGCCGGGATCGCGTGGCTTCCCGCGTCGTGGATCGCCGGCATCGCGCAGACGGTTGCCTCCTTCCCCGGGCAGCGGATGCCGTGGCTCGACGGGATGATGGGAGTGGCAGCGCTGGCGGCCGTATCCGCAGGCGTGGTCGTGGTGGTGGCGGGAGGAACGGAGCACCCGGGGAGGCGGGTGTTCCGCGCAATCGCCGGGCTGGTGCTGGCCGTGGTGGTGGGGGTCGGCGGCGGACAGTCGGTGCTGCGGACGGTCGCCGGGCCGCTCACCCTGCCCGCGGAATGGGCGGTGGCGGCGTGCGAGATCGGGCAGGGCGATGCGGTGCTCGTTCGCTCGCGCGCCGCGGTCGCGCTCATCGACACCGGGCCCGACCCGGCCTTGCTGAGGGCATGCCTCGATCGGTTCGGGGTGTCGCAGCTCGACCTGCTGGTGCTGACCCATTTCGACCTCGACCACGTCGGTGGTCTCGCTGCCGTCATCGGACGAGTCTCCCGAGTCGTGCACGGTCCGCCGGACGGCGGCGACGCGCAGCGCGAGCTCGATAGCCTCGCGGCCGCCGGCGCCGAGCTGCATCTCGCCGAGCCGTCGATGCAGGGTCTGCTCGGCGACGCGCGCTGGCGGGTGTTGTGGCCGCCGTCGGAGGCGGCGCCCGGCAACGACGCGAGCGTCGTGGTGGACGTGCGCGGGGGAGCGCTGCCGACGATGCTCTTCCTCGGTGACCTGTCGGCCGAAGCCCAACGGGGTCTGCAGCGCGCGAACCCGTTGGGCCGCTACGACGTGGTCAAGGTCGCCCATCACGGCAGCGCCGACCAGGATGCGCGCCTCTACGCCGTGACGCATCCCGTGGTGGGGCTGATCCCGGTCGGGCAGGACAACGATTACGGCCACCCGCGGGACTCGCTGCTGTCGACACTCACGTCCTTGGGCACCGCGGTGGCCCGCACCGACGAGAACGGCGTCGTCGCCGCCTGGAAGGACCAGGCGGGGTACGTGCACCTCTGGCGCGAACGCGAGGTCGCAGCCGATCATTAGGCTGGAGTCATGACACCCGCTCCGCGCCGAGGCGCCCCCGCGAAGGCACGGTCGGCGATCCCGCAGGTGTCGTGGCGCGAGCCCAGGCCGGCGCCGATCGTCTTGATCTCCGGCCCCGAAGAGGTCTGTGCCGAGAGGGCGATCGCCGGGCTCCGCGACTACCTGCGCGCCGAAGACCCCAGCCTCGAGATCGCCGACGTCCGTGCCGACGATTACACCGCCGGCACCCTGCTCACGGTGAGTTCTCCGTCGCTGTTCGGGGAGCCGCGGCTGGTGCGCATCGCGGGCGTCGAGAAAGCATCCGACACGTTCCTCGCCGAAGCGATCTCCTACCTCGCTCAGCCGCAGGAAGGCGCCACGGTCGTGCTGCGCCATACCGGTGCGAGCGTCCGCGGCAAGAAGCTGCTCGACGCGGTGCGGGCCGGCCAGGGCGGCGGCATCGAGATCGCGTGCGCCGCCGTCAAGCGGGACAGCGACCGGTACGACTTCGCCGCGGGGGAGTTCTCCACCGCGCGGAAGCGGATCGCCCCCTCCGCGCTGCGCACCCTCGTCTCGGCGTTCGCCGACGACCTCACCGAGCTCGGCGCGGCGTGCCAGCAGCTCATCTCCGACGTGCCGGGTGACATCGACGACCGGATCGTCGAGCGCTATTACGGCGGGCGGGTCGAAACCTCCGCCTTCGCCGTCGCCGACACCGCCATCGCGGGGCGCTACGGAGACGCATTGCTGGCGTTGCGCCACGCCCTCGCGTCGGGCGCCGACCCGGTGCCGCTGGTCGCCGCCGTCGCGATGAAGCTGCGCACGATGGCGCGTGTCGCCGGCAATCGCGAACCGTCATCCGCTCTGGCGGCACGGCTCGGGATGAAGGACTGGCAGGTCGATCGAGCGCGGCGCGACCTGATGGGATGGTCGCAGACCACGCTCGGGATGGCGATCCACGCCACCGCTCGCGCCGACTCCGAGGTGAAGGGCGCGTCGCGCGACCCCGTCTTCGCCCTCGAGCGCATGATCACGGTGATCGCCACGCGCGCCCCCTACGGCAGCTGACCGCTCAGCTGGTCGGGGCGCGCGAGCCCCCGGGGACCATTCACCGGGCGCACGAAGAAGCCCGCCCCGCGAACGGGACGGGCTTTCTCGAAGGGATGCTGCTCAGAGAGCGGCGACCTGCTTGGCGATGGCCGACTTGCGGTTCGCTGCCTGGTTCTCGTGGATGACGCCCTTGCTCACGGCCTTGTCGAGCTTCTTGGACGCCAGCACAAGCGCGCGCTCTGCAGCGGCCTTGTCACCGGCGGCGATGGCCTCGCGGGTGCGACGCACCTCGGTGCGAAGCCCGCTCTTGACGGCCTTGTTGCGCTCGCGCGCCTTCTCGTTGGTCTTGTTGCGCTTGATCTGCGACTTGATATTCGCCACGTTCGACGGTCTTTCGTTCGGAGGATTTCGGTCAGTTGCCGAGAGACAGAAGAGGGCTGTCGCATCGGCGATCGTGAGGGTTGGGAAGCCCACACGCAAGCCAAGGACCGAGTCTATCAGGTCTGCTCGATCGACGTGATGGCGAGGTTGATAACGGCGTTGAAGACGGCCGGGCGCATCGCCGTGACGAGATGCGTGGTGCGCGGGACGACGATCAACTCGGCGTGCGGCACCGTACGGGTGAAGAGGGCCTCGTTGATGCGCATCTGATCGTACTGACCGTTCACGAACCACAACGGCACGCGGATGCTGCGCAACGCCGTCATGAGATCGAGGATCGAGAGGCTGGCCAGCGCGGTGTGCTGAGCGTCGAAGGCGTAACCACCGGCGCCGAAGTCGTCACGCGTGTCTACCGGAAGTGTTCGAGCGAGGACGTACTCGGTCAGCGCCGCGCCGCGACCGGGCAGGGAATCGAAGCCGCGGATGAGCGCGCGGTAGGCGCGCAGTCCTGCGCCGCGCGGGATGGCCGTGCAACCGGCGCCGATCATCCCGGCGAGCGGGGGAGCGACCTCGGATCCGGCGTACTCGAGCGACAACAGGCCGCCCATCGAGTGCCCCACCAGAAGCACCGGCCCCTGCTCCGCAGCATCCCGAACGGCACGGTCGATCGTGGCGAACGCTTCGTCGAGGGTGAACTCCTCGGCACGCCGGGTGCCGTGACCAGGGAGGTCGACCGCGACCGCGCGGTTTCCTCGTTGGGACAGGTACTCCAGCTGGGGGCGCCACATGCTGGCCGACGTGCGGATGCCATGAACGAACACCACCCCGACCGACATGCTCCCAACCTACGACGCGCCCCCCGCTCGACCGAAGCCGAGCGGGGGGCGCGTGCGTCTCGGACTAGCGCGCGAGGGGTGAACGCCGCCGGGTGGCGTAGATCAATCCGCCGGCGACCAGCAGCATTCCCGCTGCCAGCGCCATTCCGAGGGGCAGTTCCGAGCCCGTGACCGCGAGCATGCCGTTCGCAACGACCGTCACGTCTACGCGGATCGGCAGTTCGCCCTCGGCCGTGACCACGAGCTCGTGGGCGCCCAGTGCGAAGTCGGCCGGGATCGCCATGAGGAAGCTCGTGCGTCCCGAGGCGTCAGCGGCGGGAATCCCCGTCGCGACGATCGGATCGCTGAACAGCGTCGCGCCGATCTGCTGTCCCGGCTCCAGACCGGTGACCGTGACGGTCAAGGTGCCGCCCTGCTCGACGGGCTGTGGGTTCACCGTGACGGTGGCCCAGCTGCCGTTCGGTGCCTCGGCGCCGGGGTTGCCCGTACCGGGTGACACGGATGCGAGGACCGAGAGCGGCACCGTGACCTCGGTGCCCGCGACGTCCGTCGTCAGCACGAGAGATGCCGAGCCGTCCTGCTGGTCGGCGGGAACGGTGACGGTGACCTCCGCAGACCCGCCCACGACGGGGAAGGAATCGAGTTCCCGCCCACCGAGCGTCGCCGTGATCTCGGTGACCTCGGGGCTGCCCAGGCTCGTCATGTTGAGGTTCGAGACGGTCAACGAGACCTCGGCGCCGGGAGCAACCGTCTCGGGAGCCCCCTGTACCGACACTGCGTGCTTCTCGAACGACGGCTCGACCGGCGCGGTCGCGCTCATGGTGCTGAGGTAATCGATCCACGCGACGTGGTCGAGCAGGCCGGTGTCGACGTAGTCGCTTCCTTGCGCGAAGGCGCGGAAGTTGTCTCCGCTGCCCGTTGCCAGGAACGAGAGCGTGCCGACGCGATATTCGGCTGCCGGGTCGAGCGCAACACCGTCGACCGTGACCGACGTGATCCGGTCGCCTTCGGGGCGGGTTTCGTCGAACGTGTACGTCACGTTGTCCGAGAGGCCGAGCTGCAGGTAGGGACGGGAAGGAACCGTACCGTCCGGGCTGCGCTGCCACTGCTGTTCGAGCACGTCGGTGAACTCGGCACCGGTGAGGGTGATGAGCGCCATCGTGTTGTTGAACGGCAGGACGGCGTATGCCTGGCCCCACGTGATCGTGCCGTCCGGAACCCCGGCCACGGCCGTGGACCCGAACTCGGCCTGCGTGTCGTACAGGTCGGCGCGAAGTCCGCCCGAGTTCGTCACGCCGATCTGCGCACCGTCGGGGAGTTCCGCGAGGTTCGAGCGGATCGACTCAGCGACCAGGTTGCCGAGCGACGATTCCGCTGCGCGGTTGTCGCGGGTGCCCCCGGTCCACACGCCGTCGATGAACGAGCCGCCGCCGAACGCCGTCGTGATGTCGGAACCCACCTGAGCGACGGGCTCGTTGGCGACCTCGGCGAACTCCGCGATCGCGGCGCGAACGATCTCGTCCACTTCAGCGACTCGCGGGTAGTCGGCGATGAGGTCGGCGGCCGGTGTCTTCGTCTGCGGGATGTTCTCCTGCGTGTGCGCGAGGACCTCACCGGTCTCGGGATCGACGGAGAGCGTGATCTTGCCGATGTTCTCTCCGTACGAGCCGGTTTGCACGACGGGACGCGTGCGGTCGGTGCCGGGGATCTCCGCGGACCACGCGTACTGCTTGTGCGTGTGTCCGTTGAAGATCGCGTCCACCTCGGGCGCGGTGCCGGTGACGATGTCGGCGAAGGCGCCGCCCGCGGCGACTTCCTGCTCGAGGGTCGCTTGGTCGGGTGTTCCCGCGCCCGCGCCCTCGTGGTACAGAGCCACGATCACGTCGGCTTCGCCGTTGGTCTCGATACCGTCGCTGAGCTGGGCGCTCACGCGGTTCACGGCTTCGACAGGGTCACCGAAATCGAGAGTGGCGATTCCGGTGCCGGAAACGAGCGACGGGGTCTCTTCCGTCACGGCGCCGATGAAGGCGACGGTCAAGCCGTCCGCATCGAGCACCTCGTACTCCTGGAGGGCCGGGGTCTTCGTGCCCTTCTGGTAGACGTTCGCGCCGAGGTGCGAGAAGTCGGCGGCATCCTGGACGCGTCCGGTCAAGTCTGCGAAGCCCTGATCGAATTCGTGGTTGCCGACCGCGGTGGTCTGCAGTTCGAGCGCATTCAGCACGTCGATCGTCGGAATGTCGCCGGCGAGCGACGAAACCGGAAGGGAAGCGCCGATGTTGTCACCGGACGACACGAAGAGCGTCGGGCCCTCGGCCTGTGCGCGCTGTTCCTCGATCGTGCCGGCGAAGCCCACTGTTCCGGGAACCTCGGCCTTAGCGGGAACGGCCGGCGTCGTGCCGGATGCGGGAACCGCCGGAACCGCGGGGGTGACACCCGTGATCCGACCGTGGAAGTCGTTGATTCCGAGCAGGGTGAGCTCGACCGGCGCGTTCGGGTCGGCAGCGAGGCCGACCTTGATCGGGTCGTGGTCGGACGAGCGGTAGGGGCTGTCCTCGTGGAACGACGTGGCGAAGTAGTTGTAACGGCTGTATTCCAACGCGAGCGCTTCGCCCGAGTTGATGTTCCAGATGTCGCCGCCGGTGTTCCGCTCGCGTGCAGCCTCGTTCATGAGGATGTGGTCGAGCGACCCCGACAGGCCGCTGAAGGAGTAGCTCGACTCGTCGAGTTCGAGAACGGCCTCAGCGTCTTCGTAGCCTGCGCCGTAGAAGACCTGCATCGGGTCTTCCTGGCCGTAGGAGTTGAAGTCACCGACGAGCAGCACCGATTCGGTGTCGCCCTGGATCTGCTCGACCCACGCGGTGAGCGCGGTGGCCTGACGGACACGCGACTCGTTCGATGCACCCTGCAGGTCACCGGTATCAGCGTCACCCGGCCACGGGCCGGCCGAACCCTTCGACTTGAAGTGGTTGACGACGAACAGGAATTCCTCGCCGCCGTCGGCGGGTTCGAAGACCTGGGCGATGGGCTCGCGGGCGTTGCCGAAGGCCTCGTTGTCGTCCGACTGGTCTCCGAGTGCGCGGGAAGCTCCGACCGGCTCGACCGCTGCCGTCTGGTAGATGATCGCGTTCGTGATGACGTCGCGGGTGGATGCTGCGGGCAGCTCGCTGGACGACGGAATGAAGTCCCAGACGTCCGACCCGGCGTCGGCGTTCAACGCAGCGACCAGCGAAGCCACGGCCTCGTCGGTGGTCTCGCCGAGCGCCGCCGAATTCTCGATCTCCATGAGACCGACCACCGAGGCGTCGAGGGCGTTGATCGCTTCGACGATCTTCGTCTGCTGGCGGTCGAAGTCTTCGGCATCCCACGCGCCGCGCTGGTCGCAGCCGCCGCTGACGTTGTTGCGCTCCGTGCCATCGCGGCTCTCGTAAGCGGTGCAGGTCGAGGTGTCAGTGCCCAGGGTCGTGAAGTAGTTGAGCACGTTGAACGACGCGACGCTCACGTCGCCCCCGACCGGAGCCGGAGCGGGGGTGCGCGGGGTGGTGAAGGTCACTCCGTCGTTCGCACCGGTGCCGTCGCCGACGAGGTGCTCGGTGGGGTTGAACTTCCATGCCCCGAAGCTCCAGGCGACGACGACGGGCTCGTCGAACGTGACGCTCCCGCCGACGGAGATCGGCTCGGTCAGGGAGATGTAGGGCGGCGTGAGGGCGGAGCCCGCAGCGGTGTCGAAGTTGGTCGTCGAGGCGTCGTCGAGCACGATTGCCCGGGCGGCGTTGTCGGCGGTGACCGCGGCGGCCTCCGGCGTGCCCGGGCGGGCGACGTCGGTGGGCTGGCGGAGCGGCTCGGTGCCTGTCGCGAGACCGATCTCGCCGTAGTTGCCGGTCGAGTAGGTGTTGCTCACCGTGTAGTCACCCTGAGGCTGCACGAGCATCGACTCGAGCGCTTCGCGGCGGTCGGACTCGCGGGGCCACGCCACGGCGGCAGGCACGACCGCGGGTGCATCCGCGATGACCGTTGCGCCATTCGCGGCAGCGGTGATCTGCGTGGTTCCGTTGAACTCGCTCACAGCTCCCGTGACGCGCACGGTGTCGCCGAGTGCGACGGCGTTCACGCCGGCGGGGGAGTAGACGAAGACGGCGTCCGAGGCAGTGTGGCTGGCCCAGTCGAGCGCGCCCCCGCTTCCGGCCGTCTGAATGATGTAACCGTTCAGGCCACCCGTGGGGTAGCGCGCAGTCACCACGCCCTCGGTCGTGACCGTCTGTCCGGCCAACGGAGACGTGTCGGTGGTTCCCTGGATCTCATCGATCGCCGCGACGGTCGGCTCCGCGGGCGGGTCGGTGGGGTCCGGATCCGGCTCCTCACCCGCACCGGAGTTCGTGGGGGTCGGAACGCCGGCGGCGAAGTCGGCGCCGTTGTTCGCTGTGTTCGTGTGCGCAGCGTTGCGCGAAACGCTGGTGCCATTGCTGGGGGCCGGCGCCGCGCCGGCGCCGGCGAAGACGTCAGCGGAGCCGTAACCGACGAAGTCCACAACGGTCGGCTCGGTCATGGGGTTGCCCGACCCGGTGAGCTGCGTGGTCGAGTTGACCAGCGCGATCTTGCCGTTGGCGCCCGACATGTTGATGCCGCCGGTGAGGTCAGGCGTCGGCAGGTCGGCCCCGACGCTTCCCCCCGAGAGAGAGACCAGCAGGGTGCCGTCCGCCGCGATCAGCCCCGTCAGGTCGAGCTTGTTGTTCCACGAGGTGCCGCTGGCGCTCGCGTACTGCAGGCTCCAGCCCTGCAGGCTGACCGCTGCATCGCTGACGTTCGTGAGCTCGACGAAGTCGTTCTTGAAGGCGGCGCCGGAGTTGCCGCCGCCGCCGTACACCTCGTTGATCACGACAGCGGCCGTGGGGCTGACAGCGGCCTGGGCGGGCAGCGCGGCGGCGAACGACCCGAGGGCCAGCGCAGCGACGAGGGCCGAGGCGGCTGCCGCCCGACCCCTCCCGCCACGGGTGCTCTCGATGCGGTCGGTGGTCGGGGGATGCGACGTCACAGTCTTGTCTCCTGGCTCGGGCGCACACGTTGCGCCCCACGCGGGGGTCATGAAGGTCAGGGGGACCTGGTTCGATCTTGCGGGATAGGTCGGACATCGGCGTTTCCCGAAGATGAACAGTGTGTGTCGGCGGTCGTGGGCGATGACCGCGCGGAGCAGCGAAATAGGATTTCGCCATGCCCGCCCTTCCCTCCCACATCGCCGAGATGCCCGGATCGGGCGTGCGGCGCATCCTCGAGGTCGCCCTGCAGCGGCCGGGCACGATCGTGCTGGCCGTCGGCGAGCCCGACCTGGCCGTGGCGCCGCCCGTCCGTCTCGCCGCGGCTGAGGCGTGGACCCGCGGGGATGCCCGCTACACCCCGAACGGCGGGATCCGCCCGCTCCGTGAAGCGATCGTGCGCAAGCTGTCGCGGGAGAACGGTCTCGAGGTCGACGTCGAGCAGGTGTGGGTGACGGTGGGTGGCACGCAGGCCCTGCACCAGGCCATGACCCTCGCGCTCTCAGCGGGCGATGAGGTGCTCGTCCCCGACCCGGGCTACACGACCTTCCGCATGAACGCGGCCATGATCCAGGCGACGGCGGTCGGGTACGTCCTTCGAGCCGAGAACGGCTTCGCACCGGATATCGCTGCTCTCGAAGCGCAGGTCGGCCCGCGCACCCGAGCCATCGTCATCAACAGCCCGTCCAATCCCCTCGGGGTGACGTACCCGGCATCCGTCATCGAAGAACTCGTGCTGTTCGCCCGCCGGCACGACCTGTGGCTCATCAGCGACGAGGTCTACGAGAGGTTCACCTGGGGCGCGCCGCACGTGAGCCCCGCGACCTTCGACGTCGATGGACGCGTGCTGTCGGTGTTTTCCACGAGCAAGACGTATTCGATGACGGGCGCGCGTGTGGGCTGGCTCGTCACCCCGCCCGGCTGGCGCGATGTCATGCTGCGCGTGCAGGAAGCGGCGATCAGCTGCGTCGACACCCCGGCGCAGTACGCGGCGCTGGCCGCGATCGACGGGCCGCAGGACGCCGTCGTCGAAGCGGGCGCGCACTACGCGGCGAACCTGCGTGCTGCCGAGGAAGTGCTCACCGCCCGCGGGTTCCGCTACCTTCCCCCGACGGGCGCCTTCTACCTCTGGGTCGACATGTCGCACGTGTCCGAGGGGGACGTCGAAGCCTGGTGCCGACGGTTCCTCGACGACCAAGGGGTCGCCGTCGCGCCCGGGTCGGCGTTCGGTGCGGAGGGCGAGGGATGGATCCGCATCTGCCTCGCCAGCGCCCGCGAACCCCTCCTCGAGGGCCTGCGACGTCTGCCATCGCCCGCGCGCCCGTAGAATCGACGGAACATGTCACCGCGCGCCTCCCAGTCTCTCGAGCCCTCCGCGACCCCGCCTGAGTTGATCCGCAACTTCTGCATCATCGCCCACATCGACCACGGAAAGTCGACGTTGGCGGATCGGATGCTGCAGATCACCGGCGTCGTCGCCGACCGCGACATGCGCGCGCAGTATCTCGACCGCATGGATATCGAGCGCGAGCGCGGCATCACGATCAAGAGCCAGGCCGTGCGGATGCCGTGGGCATCCGCGACTCAGAACCACGCGCTCAATATGATCGACACGCCCGGCCACGTCGACTTCACCTACGAGGTGAGTCGTTCTCTCGCCGCGTGCGAGGGCGCCGTCCTGCTGGTGGATGCTGCGCAGGGAATCGAAGCGCAGACGCTCGCCAACCTGTACCTCGCTCTCGAGAACGATCTGACGATCATCCCGGTGCTGAACAAGATCGACCTCCCGGCTGCCGACCCCGAGAAGTTCGCGGCCGAGCTCGCAGGTCTGATCGGCGGTCGGGCGGAAGACGTCCTCCGTGTCAGCGGCAAGACGGGTCAAGGGGTCGAGGAACTCCTCGACCGCATCGTGCGTGACATTCCCGCGCCGAAGGGTGATCCGGATGCTCCGGCACGAGCGATGATCTTCGACTCGGTCTACGACGCCTACCGGGGCGTCATCACCTACGTGCGAATGATCGACGGAAGTCTCGAGTCGCGCGAGAAGATCCAGATGATGTCGACGCGGGCGACGCACGAACTCCTCGAGATCGGTGTGTCGAGCCCCGAGCCCACTCCCACGCGTGGTCTCGGCGTCGGCGAGGTCGGTTACCTGATCACCGGCGTGAAGGACGTGCGCCAGTCGAAGGTCGGCGACACGATCACGACGCACCGCAAGCCGGCGACCGAGGCGCTCCCGGGCTACACCGATCCGAAGCCCATGGTCTATTCGGGTCTCTACCCGCTCGAGGGAAGCGACTACGCCGACCTCCGTGAAGCGCTCGACAAGCTGAAGCTCTCCGACGCCTCGCTCGTGTACGAGCCCGAGACCTCGGTCGCGCTCGGCTTCGGGTTCCGCTGCGGTTTCCTCGGTCTGCTGCACCTCGAGATCATCACCGAGCGACTCGAGCGCGAGTTCGGCCTCGAGCTGATCGCCACAGCTCCCAGCGTCATCTACGAGGTGCTGACCGACACCGGCAGCACCGTCACCGTCACCAACCCGAGCGAATACCCCGATGGCCGGGTCGCTTCCGTTTCGGAGCCGATGGTGAAGGCGGCGATCCTGCTTCCGAAGGACTACGTCGGAACCGTGATGGAGCTGTGCCAGCAGCGGCGCGGTGCGCTTCTCGGCATGGACTACCTCAGCGAGGATCGCGTCGAGATCCGCTACAACATGCCGTTGGGCGAGATCGTCTTCGACTTCTTCGATCAGCTCAAGAGCCGCACCCAGGGCTACGCGAGTCTCGACTACGAGCCGACCGGCCAGCAGGAGGCCGACCTCGTCAAGGTCGACATACTCCTGCAGGGCGAAAAGGTCGACGCGTTCTCCGCGATCGTGCACCGGGAGAAGGCCTACGCCTACGGCACGCTCATGACCGAGCGCTTGCGCAAACTCATCCCGCGCCAGCAGTTCGAGATCCCGATCCAGGCCGCCATCGGTGCGCGGATCATCGCGCGCGAAAGCATCCGCGCGATCCGTAAGGACGTTCTGGCGAAGTGCTACGGCGGTGACATCAGCCGCAAGCGCAAGCTGCTCGAGAAGCAGAAGGAGGGCAAGAAGCGCATGAAGACCATCGGTCGTGTCGAGGTCCCCCAGGGTGCGTTCATCGCTGCCCTCTCGGGTGACGTCGAGGAAAAGAAGTAAGGCTGAACGTCATGCGCCGCGGGACCTTCCAAGACGAGACGGTCGACTACGCAGCAGTGGGGGGCACGCAAGCGGCTGACCTGATGCAGTATCCGCCCGAGCGTTCCGTGCCCGCCGAGCAGTCGTGGCGGATCGGGAGCGGCGAGGAGCGTTTCGCCTCCGCGGGTGAGGCGCTGCTGTCGTGGTCGGCGCAGCGCGAAGGCGGTCTGACGATCGCCGACGTCCGTCCGGCGGCCGGGCCTTCCTACACGGGCGTCGCCTACGACAGCGAGGGGCATCCGGTCGCGCCCAGCCGCATGGAGACCGACCAGCGTTTCGATGCGGATGGAACGCCGTTCGTCGGGCCGGGTACCACCCTGCACGTGCGCGGGCACGCGGGCCGCTACCGTGCCGACGCCGAGGCCCGGGTGATCTCGGTCATCGAAGAGCCCCGCCGCGTCGGTTTCGCGCTCGGCACCGTCGGAGGCTCCGTCGTCAGCGGCGAGGAACTGTTCCTGCTCGAATGGCGCGACAACGACGAGGTCTGGTTCACCGTGCGGGCGTTCGATCGCCCGGTCGCGTTCCTGTATCGGGTGTTCCCCGCGATGGTGCGCCAACGTCGGCGCGAGCTCTTCACGCGTTACCTGCGCGCGATCTCGCCGCTGTACACGACCCCCGCCTGATGGGATCCGCCTTACCTCTCGGCGATCCCGCGCCGCCCGACGGCGCCCTGCCCGCCGACCTGGTGCACGACCCGGCGACGCCGTTCGGGGTGTACGTCCACGTGCCGTTCTGCCGCGTGCGCTGCGGCTACTGCGACTTCAACACCTACACCGCGGGCGAACTGCGCGGTGCGCGTCAAGACCAGTACGCCGACACGGTGCTGCACGAGATCGCCCTCGCCCGCACGGTCCTGGAGCGGGCGGGCGCCCGCCGTCCCGCCGAGACGGTGTTCTTCGGTGGGGGAACGCCGACGCTGCTACCGGCCGGAGACCTCGCCCGGATGCTGCAGGGAGTGCGCGATCACCTGGGTGTGTCGGATGCTGCGGAGGTGACCGTCGAGGCGAACCCCGACACGGTCACCCCGGCCGTCGTCCGTGAGCTCGCTGCGGCGGGTGTCACCCGCTTGTCGATCGGCATGCAGTCTGCTCAGCCGCACGTGCTCGCCGTGCTCGACCGCACCCACGATCCCGCCAACGTGGCGGGTGCGGTCGCAGCCGCGCGCGACGCCGGACTCGCCGTCAGTCTCGACCTCATCTACGGCACGCCGGGGGAGAGCCTCGACGATTGGCGGATCTCGCTCGAGACGGCGATCGCACTCGGCCCCGACCATCTGTCGGCCTACGCGCTGATCGTGGAGGAGGGTACGAAGCTCGCCCGCCAGATCCGCCGCGGAGAGGTACCCACTCCCGACGACGACCTCGAGGCGGACATGTACGAGCTGGCCGACGACCTCCTCCAGGCGGCCGGCTTCGGGTGGTACGAGGTCTCCAACTGGGCGCGCGAGCCCCGCTTCCGCTCCCGTCACAATCTCGCCTACTGGCGGGGCACCGATTGGTGGGGGTTCGGCCCAGGGGCACACAGCCACGTCGCCGGTCTTCGCTGGTGGAACGTGAAGCATCCTGCCGCCTACGGCCAGAGGCTCGCGGCCGCAGAATCTCCCGCCGCGGCGCGCGAGCGTCCGGATGCTGCTGCGCGCCACCTGGAGACCGTGCTGCTGCGTTCGCGGATCAGCGAGGGGCTCGAGGTGTCGGAGCTGCTCGGCGAGGGACGTCATGCCGTCGCCGGACTGATCGCCGACGGACTCATCGAGGGCGGATCCGCCGTGCGCGGTCGCGTGGTGCTCACCCGCCGCGGCCGCTTGCTCGCCGACCGCGTCGTGCGCACGCTGACCGCGTGAGGAGCCTGGCGACGCTCCCAGCCCTGGCGGGTGTGATCAGCTAGAATTGGCACTCAGGTCTGATGAGTGCCAATCGCGGAGGAGGAGCCATGGTTTCGGAACGCGGACTCCAGGTGCTCCGTGCGATCGTGCAGGACTACGTCGACACGCGTGAGCCCGTCGGAAGCAAGGCCATCGTGGAGCGCCACGCCTTCGGTGTGTCGGCCGCGACGATCCGCAACGACATGGCGCTGCTGGAGGACGAAGAGCTCATCGCCGCACCCCACACGTCGTCGGGCCGCGTGCCGACCGACAAGGGCTATCGGGTGTTCGTCGACCACCTCGCCGAACTGCGTCCCCTCTCTTCGCCGCAGCGCACCGCGATCACCTCGTTCCTCGATGCCTCCGGTGATCTGGACGACCTGCTCGGACGCACCGTTCGAGCGCTCACCCAGCTGACCGGCCAGGTCGCGATCGTGCAGTACCCCTCCTTCGCCCGGGCGAACGTCTCGCACGTCGAGCTCGTCGATCTCGGCAGCGGGCGCCTGTTGATCGTGGTCGTCACCGACACCGGCCGGGTGTCGCAGCGGATCGCGCTCGTCCGACCCGAGCCGAGCGAAGCGGATCTGATCCAGCTGCGCCAGCGTGTTTCGGCCCTCGTGGTCGGGTCATCGGTGGGCGACGCCTCGCAGCGCGTGCACACCGTTCTGGCGACCGCCGCCTCGGCACCGGCGGGAGCGGATGCCGAGGTGCAACCCGTCCTGCGCGTGCTCGCGGAGGAGCTCGAGGAATTCCGTCAGGACCGGCTGGTCATGGCGGGAGCGGCAACGCTCGCGAAGCGCGAATCCGACTTCCGCGGCAGCATCTATCCGCTTCTGGAAGCCATCGAGGAGCAGGTGACCCTGCTGAAGCTCATGACCGACATGGTGGTGGACGACCAGGGCCTTGCTGCCAGCATCGGCCGCGAGAACGAGCAGTTCGGTCTCGGCGAGGCCTCGGTATTGGCGAGCGACTACGACGCCTCACGCGGCGGCGCGCGGGTCGGCCTGCTTGGGCCGACGCGCATGGATTACCCCTCACACCTCGCGGCGGTTCGTGCCGTCGCGCACTATTTGACCCGGATGCTCGAAGACGACGACTCTTCCCGCTGACGCGGCATCTGTAACCCGATCATCCCCGCGTACCCGCGGGCAGGAAGGCGATTGTGGCTGACCACTACGAAGTCCTCGGTGTCGAGCGCGACGCGAGCTCCGATGACATCAAGAAGGCGTACCGCCGTTTGGCGCGCCAGTTGCACCCCGACGTGAACCCCGGGGAGGATGCGTCCGAGAAGTTCAAGCTCGTCACGCACGCCTACGACGTTCTCAGTGACCCCGAGCAGCGCCGCCGTTACGACCTGGGCGGCGACGGCAACGCGTTCGGTGGCGGTGGCGGTGCGGCCGGTTTCGGCGGCTTCAACGACATCTTCGAGACCTTCTTCGGCGGGGGAGGCGGCGGCGGCGGTGCCCGCGGGCCCCGACCCCGCTCGCGCCGCGAGCGCGGGCAGGACGCGCTGGTGCGGGTGACCCTCACGCTCGATGAAGTGGTCTTCGGGGTGCATCGCGAGATGGAGGTCGACACGGCCGTCATCTGCGAGACCTGCCAGGGCGCCTGCACGCAGCCGGGCACCTCGGAAGTGACCTGCGACATCTGCCACGGCAGCGGTCACGTGCAGCGCACCGTGCGCAGCCTGCTGGGCAACGTCGTGACCAGCCAGCCGTGCGGCACCTGCCAGGGCCACGGCACGACGATCCCGTACCCCTGCGCCACCTGCCAGGGACAGGGCCGCGTGCGCGCACGCCGCACCGTCTCGGTCGACATCCCCGCCGGCGTCGAGACGGGCCTGCGGTTGCAGCTGCCGGGCTCGGGCGAAGTCGGACCCGCGGGCGGACCGCACGGCGATCTGTATCTCGAGGTCACCGTCGCCCCGCACGAGGTCTTCAGTCGCGACGGCGACGACCTGCTCGCCACGCTCGAGGTGTCGATGCCCGATGCGATCCTCGGAACGACCACCGCGATCGACGCCCTCGACGGTTCGGTCGAGCTGGAGGTGCGCGCCGGAGTGCAATCGGGCGACATCCTGACGATCAAGGGCCGGGGCATCACGCCCCTGCGCGGAACCCAGCGCGGCGACCTCAAGGTCGGTGTGCAGGTCGTGACGCCCACGCGCCTCGATGGCAAGGAGCGGGCTCTCATCGAGGACTTCGCCAAGCGCACCAAGTCGCCCGCGCCCCAGCTCGCCCAGTTCCACCAGGGCGTCTTCAGCAAGCTGCGCGACCGCTTCCGCAACGGCTGATCGTGGCGCTGCACTTCCTCGCCGATTCCGCGTCGGATGCGCGCCCCGGTGATGACGTCGTCCTCGACGGCGCCGAGGCGCATCACGCGGCGGCGGTGCGTCGCATCCGCGTCGACGAGCAGGTGACGGTGGGAGACGGTCGCGGAGCCTGGCTCACGGGGCACTGCGTCGCGGTCTCGCCCCGCGAGGTCGTGGTGCGCGTCGACGAGCGAACCGAGATCGACCCGCCCGTGCGCCGACTCGTGCTCGTGCAGGCTCTCGCCAAGGGCGATCGCGATGAGCTCGCCGTGCAGGCGGCGACCGAACTCGGCGTCGACGCGATCGTGCCGTGGCAGGCGGAGCGCAGCGTGTCCCGTTGGGATGCGAAGGCAGCCAAGGGCGTGGCTCGATGGAGCGCGATCGTCCGCGAGGCGGCCAAGCAGGCGCACCGGGCCTGGGTGCCCGAGGTCGCCGACCTGGCGCGCACGCCAGATCTGGTGCGCCTCGCATCGGGAACGCGGATGCTGGTGCTCGAGCCCGGGGCCCCCGAACCCCTGAGCGGCGCGGCCCTCGGGGGAGATGGCCAGGACGTGGTGCTGATCGTCGGGCCCGAGGGGGGAATCTCGCCGGCCGAGTCGGCGGCGTTGACCGCGGCCGGCGCGCAGTCGGTGCGTCTCGGCGACACGGTGCTCCGCACCTCCACGGCAGGGGCGGCCGCCCTCGCCGTCGCCAGCGTGCGCCTCGACCGCTGGTGACGCCCGGCTGCGCGGCTTCCGCCGCCGGTAGACTGGCGGCATGAGCGAGCCGTCGATCTTCACCCGCATCCTCGAGGGCGAGATCCCCTCGGAGATCGTCGCGGAGACCGAGAACGTCTTCGCGATCCGCGACATCGCGCCCCGTGCTCCCCTCCACCTGCTCGTCATCCCCAAGACCGCTGCCTACCGCAACGTGGTCGAGCTGGCGGCGGGCGATCCCGCGCTCCTCGCCGAGATGGTGGGGCTCGCCAGCTCCGTCGCGGCCGAGCAGGGCAGCACCGATTTCCGCCTCGTCTTCAACACCGGACCAGGCGCCGGACAGACCGTCTTCCACGTGCACGCGCACGTGTTGGCCGGCGAACTCGACGAAGAGAGCCTCCGTGCCTGAACAGAACCACGATGACGTCGCTGTGGAGCGCGTCCTCGTCGATGGGGTTGCCATGGTGCAGCTCCTGGGTCCCCACGATCGACTTCTGCGCGTGGTCGAGAAGGAGCATCCCGAGGTCGAGGTGCTCGTCCGCGGCAACGAGATCACCCTCACCGGTGAGGCGGCGGCGGTGGCCGGTGCCCGCGAACTCGTCGACGAGCTCGTCACCATGACGAAGGCCGGCCACGGGCTCGAACCCTCCGACGTCGCCCGCTCCAACACCATCCTGCGCACGGAAGGTGGTCCTCGTCCGTCGGAGGTGCTCGGCGAAGCGATCCTGACCACGCGTGGCAAGATCATCCGTCCGAAGACGATGGGGCAGAAGGCCTACGTCGACGCGATCAACGAGAACACGATCGTCTTCGGCATCGGTCCGGCCGGTACCGGAAAGACCTACCTGGCGATGGCGAAGGCCGTGCAGGCGTTGCAGCGCAAAGAAGTCAGCCGCATCATCCTCACCCGGCCCGCGGTCGAGGCGGGGGAGCGGCTGGGCTTCCTGCCGGGGTCGCTCACCGACAAGATCGACCCCTACCTGCGGCCGTTGTACGACGCGCTCAACGAGATGATGGACCCCGAGCTCGTGCCCAAGCTGATGGCGAGCGGCACGATCGAGGTCGCCCCGCTCGCGTACATGCGCGGGCGCACCCTCAACGATTCGTTCGTCGTCCTCGACGAGGCGCAGAACACCACGCCCGAGCAGATGAAGATGTTCCTCACCCGCCTCGGATTCGGCACGCGCATGGTCGTGACCGGCGACATCACCCAGGTCGACCTCCCGCAGGGATCCTCCGGGCTGCGCCTCGTCACCCGAGTGCTCGACGACATCGACGACATCCACTTCGCCCGACTGACGAGTGCCGACGTCGTGCGCCACACCCTGGTCGGGCGGATCGTCGACGCTTACACGGAGTACGACGAGCAACGGCTCTCCGCGCGACGCGAGCGCGATGAGGCCGCGGAGCTCGCCAACCGCACCGAACGACGGACACCGCGCTCCAGCACACCGCGGGACCACCTGCCCAGACGAGGACGCGCATGACGATCGAGATCAACAACGAGTCGGGTGTCGAGATCGACGAGCAGGTGCTGCTCCGACTCGTGGAGTTCGACCTCGCCGAGCTGCACGTGAGCCCCGATGCCGACCTCGCGATCGTGCTCGTGGACGAGGGCGCCATGGAGGCGCTGCACGTGCAGTGGATGGACGAGCCCGGCCCGACCGACGTGCTGAGCTTCCCGATGGACGAGCTGCGCCCCGGCACCGACGACGCACCGACCCCCGCGGGGCTGCTCGGTGACATCGTGCTGTGCCCGCAGGTGGCAGAGACCCAGGCGGTCGCGGCCAAGCACTCCACGCAGGACGAACTCGTCATGTTGACCACGCACGGGCTTCTGCACCTCCTGGGCTTCGACCACGCCGAGCCCGACGATGAGCGCGAGATGTTCGGACTGCAGAAAGACCTCATCGTCGGTTTCCAAGCCGCCGAACGCCGACGCCGTCGCGCATGACCGAGGTCCTGCTGCTCCTCGCAGCGCTCGTCCTGGTGGCTCTCGGCGGCCTGATGGCCGCCCTCGACGCGGCTCTCGGAGTCACCTCCCGCGGTGACCTCGTCGACCTCGCGGCGGAGGGTCGTAACTCGGCCGCGCTGGTGAAGATCTCCGAAGACCCCGACGCGCACACGAACGCGGTGGTCTTCATCCGCGTGCTGACCGAGACCACCGCCGCGGTGCTCGTGACCGTCGCGTTCACCCTGCTGTTCGACAACATCTGGTGGGCCATGGTGGCTGCAGCCCTCCTCATGACGGGCATCTCGTTCGTGCTCGTCGGTGCGAGCCCCCGCTCGGTCGGCCGTCAACACGCTCGTGCCCTGCTGCGCGCGGCTGCACCCGTGGTGCGGGCCGCCCGCATCGTGCTCGGTCCGCTCGCCTACGGCCTCGTCGCGCTGGGCAACCGGGTCACCCCCGGTGTCGCCGGCAGCTCGTCGTTCGCGTCGGAGGAGCAGCTGCTCAGCATCATCGACGAAGCGGCCGAGAACGAACTCATCGAGCAGGACGACCGCCAGCTCATCCACTCGGTGTTCGAGTTCACCGATCGGTACGTGCGCGAGGTCATGGTGCCCCGCACCGACATGACGACCGTGGATGCTGCCGCCTCGACGCGCGAGGCGATGACGCTGTTCCTCGACACCGGCCACTCACGGCTCCCGCTCGTCGACGATGAGGCCGACGACATCGTCGGGATGCTGTACCTCAAAGACCTCGTGCAGTTCGGCTTCGCCGGCCAGGGCTCGTGGCGCGACGCGCCCATCCGGCGCATCGCCCGGCCCGCCGTCTTCGTTCCCGAATCGATGAAGGCCGAGACCCTCCTCCAGCAGATGCGTCGCGACGCGGTTCACGTGTGCCTCGCCGTCGATGAGTACGGCGGCGTCGCCGGGCTCGTCACCCTGGAGGACCTCATCGAAGAGCTCGTCGGCGACATCTCCGACGAGTACGATCCCCGCTCCACCGAGATCGTCGAACTCGAGCCGGGGCGCTACCGAGTGAGCGCGCGCGTCGGGCTCGATGAGATCGGCGACCTCTTCAACATCGAGGTCGACGACGACGACGTCGACTCGATCGGCGGCTTGCTCGCCAAGGCGCTCGGGCGGGTGCCGCAACCCGGCGCGACCGCGCAGTACGAGGGTCTCACCATGACGGGCGGCGCGTCGCGCGGTCGGGGCCGTGGCATCTCCACGGTCTTCGTCGAACGCTCGGATGCGCCCGACATCGCGGAGACCGCATTCGCGGGCACGCAAACCGGGGAGATCCGCCTCCCGAAGAAGGCTGAGTGAGATGACTGATTTCCATTCCGGTTTCGTGACGTTCGTGGGGCGTCCGAACGTGGGGAAGTCGACCCTCACCAATGCGCTGGTCGGCGAGAAGGTCGCCATCACGAGCGAGAAGCCGCAGACCACGCGGCGTGCGATCCGGGGCATCGTGAACCGTCCCGACGGGCAGCTCGTGATCGTCGACACCCCAGGCATCCACCGTCCCCGCACCCTCCTCGGTCAGCGTCTGAACGATCTGGTCGACCAGGTGCTCGGCGATGTCGATGTGATCGGATTCTGCGTGCCCGCGACGGAGAAGGTCGGGCCGGGAGACCGGCGGATCGCCGAGTCGCTCGGCGGCTACCCGCGGGCGAAGAAGGTGGCGATCGTCACGAAGACCGATGCGGCCTCTCGGGAGCAGATCACCGCACGCCTGCTCGAGGTCGACGCCCTGCGCGACGACTGGGACGCGGTGATCCCGCTGTCCGCCGTCACCGATGAGCAGCTCGACGTGCTGACGCGCGAACTCCTCCTGTTGCTGCCGGACGGCCCGCCGCTGTACGAGGAGGGCGTCGTCACCGACGAATCCACGGAAGACCGCATTGCCGAGATCATCCGGGAGGCCGCCCTCGAGGGGGTCCGTGACGAACTGCCCCACTCGATCGCGGTGACGATCGAAGACATCGCCGCACGGGAAGGCACCGACCTGACCGACATCTTCGCGAACATCATCGTCGAGCGCGACAGCCAGAAGGCCATCATCATCGGGCACAAGGGCTCGCGCCTGGCCGATGTCGGAACGCGCGCCCGTGCGGGCATCGAACCGTTGGTGGGAACGCGGGTCTTCCTCTCGCTGCGCGTGCGCGTGGCGAAGGAGTGGCAACGTGATCCGAAGCAGCTCGGAAGATTGGGGTTCTGATCGTGGCGAAGCAGTGGGTGGCAACATCGTGGGGAAGCCCCGACAAGTGGCAGCTCGTCGAGGCCGTCGTGGCCGCACCCGCACCGGGTGAAGTCACGATCACGATTCATGCCTGCGGCGTCAACCCCGCCGACTACAAGCACGTCGCGACTGCTCGAGCGGGCGCAACCCTTCCCGCCCCGATCGGTTACGAGATCTCCGGGGTGATCAGTGCCATCGGCCCCGACACCGAGATCGTGACCGGCGGTGGCAGCGTCGGCGACGAGGTCATCGCGTTCCGCGTCGAGGGGGGCTACGCCAGCGAGCTCACGGTTCCCGCGCAGAAGGTGCTCGCCAAGCCGACGACCCTCTCGCATCCCGAGGCCGCGAACCTTCTCCTCGTGGGAACCACGGCATCGGAGATGCTCGCGGTGACCGACGTGAAAGCCGGAGACACGATCGTGCTGCACGGCGCGTCGGGCGCCGTCGGTGTCAGTGTCCTGCAGCAAGCCGCGGTGTTGGGCATTCGCGTGATCGGCACCGCCAGCGAAGGCAGTTTCGACCGTGTTCGCCGCTTCGGCGGCATCCCCGTCGCTTACGGTCCTGGCCTCATCGACCGCATCCGTGCGGCTGCCGACGCTCCGATCGCCGCCGCCCTCGACGCGGTCGGCACCGACGAAGCCGTCGATGTGTCGCTGGAGCTCGTCGCCGACCGGCAGCGGATCGTCACGGTGGCGGCTCCCGCCCGTGCAGCTCACGACGGGTTCCGCATCATCGCGGGCGCGATGCCGGCGAGCGCCGCGTACCGCGACACCGTGCGCCCACATCTCGTCGACCTGGCCGAGCAGGGCCTCCTGCAGGTGCCGATGGCGCGTACCTTCCCGCTCGACGAGGCTCCCGCAGCCATGCACCTGCTGGCCGAGGGGCACCCCGGCGGCAAGCTGGCTCTCCTGCCCTGATCACCCGTAGCGGATCGAGGAGATGACGCGGAACGAGGGTGCGCCCGCAGCATCCGCTCCTCGATCCGCTTCGTTTCCTCGATCGACGACGCGCTAGCTCGCTGCAGCGGTGACGCCCGCTCCGGCGCGGCCCCTGACCAGCCTGTGAGTCTGCAGTCGGCTGGTCCGGGACTAGCTGACAGGGTGGGCGTTGGTCTCTCCACTGGGGTCGTGACTCATGACCAGCCTGGCCCCCTCCGAGGGGTGCCTTAGCTATGAATTGTCCGGCTGCGGCGGAGTGACCGGCGCTCTCTCGGTCCACCTCAGTGGCTTGATCAGAAGCATGCCCGACCCCGTGGGTTGTGGCTCATCACAGGTATGCCCCGAAGTGTTCCTACCCGGGCTGGCGCCGGTCGGTAGTGGCCGAGTCATCGCCCATCTCAAGAAGGAATCGAAGGCTGTGAGCATCACAGTTTCGCGCACTCATCCATTCGTCATCGGCGTGGACACTCACGCCAGAACGCACACGTATGCCGTGCTCACCGCGGCAGGCGAGCATCTCGGAACTGAGACGTTCCCGAACACGGGAGCTGGCCGCTCCCGAGCTATTACCTGGGCGGGTCGACGTGCTAGCGGCCTCGCCGACGCGCTGTGGGTGATCGAGGGCGCCGGTAGCTACGGCGCGCAGCTCGCACGCAACGTCACGGATGCGGGTTACCGCGTGGTTGAAGCCGCCGGGGACAAACGCGGGAGGCGCGGAGTAGGCAAGTCCGATCCGATTGATGCCCGTCGCATCGCGGCCGCGGTTCTCGCAGTGCCGACCGACCAGTTGCGCAACCCCCGCCGAGATGATGGGGTTCGTGCTGCCACTCAGATCCTGCTGACCGTCCGCGACGAACTGGCCGGTGAGCGCACGCGAGCGATCAACGCACTCACGGCGCTGCTGCGCGTCACGGACCTTGGCGTGGACGCTCGACGAGCCCTGGTCTCGCGCCAGATTGCCGAGGTGGCACGCTGGCGGACGCGAGATGAGAACATTGCGGCTGCAACGGCTCGGGCCGAAGCGATCCGGCGCGCCAAGCGCATCGTCGAGCTTGAGGCCGAACTCGATGCGAATATGGCCCGTCTCCGCGAGTTCGTCAAAGCCAGTCCGGCTTCCGAGCTGCTCCTTCAAACAGGCATAGGGCCTGTCACGGCGGCGCGCACCTTCGTGGCGTGGTCTCACCCCGGCCGAGTCGCTACGGAGGCCGCCTTCGCCTTTATCGCGGGAGTGAACCCCATCCCCGCATCCTCCGGTAACACAACGCGGCATCGACTGAATCGCGGAGGAGACAGACAGCTCAACCGAGCGCTCACCGTCACTGCGATGGTGCGTATGGTCCACGACCCGCAGACCCGGGCGTATGCCGAGCGGCGCCGTGCCGGGGGTAAGACCAACCGCGAAATTCGTCGCATTCTCAAGCGCTACCTCGCGCGCAGCATATTCAGACACCTAAACAGTGCGTCGAAAGCGGAACCCGGGGCACTAACGGGACAGCCGACATCGGCAGCCACAAAGCGGAGTTCGCCGCGCAATGGGGCGAGCTCTGCAGCGCCAATTAAACCGGGTGCCAACCCGGCGTTCGCCGGAGGGGGCGGCGTCAGTGGAGGTCAGTGGCGAGTGGCTGCTTGGCGGACCAGCTGGCGAGAAGGTTGAGGCGTTCGGCGCTGGGTGAGCCTGGTTCGGCGGTGTAGATCATTAGGATGCAGCCTGGGTCTGCGGTGATGGTGAGTTCCTCGTAGGCGAGGGTGAGTTCGCCGACGACGGGGTGATTGAAGCGTTTGGTGCCGGAGCCATGGGTTCGTACGTCGTGAGATCCCCATAGCTTCCGGAAGGTGTCGCTGCGGGTCGACAGCTCACCGACGAGGTCCTGGAGGCCCTTGTCGTGGGGGTCCCGGCCGGCCTCTGTTCGCATGATTGCGACGCACATCTGCGCGAATGCGTCCCAGTCTGGGTAGAAGTCGCGGGATGCGGGGTCGAGGAACTGGAACCGGGCCAGGTTGGGGATTCGGCCTCCGTCACCGATAACGGGTGAGTAGAACGCGCGGCCAAGTTCGTTCGTCGCGAGGAGGTCCTGGTGTTGGTCGCGGACGAATGCGACTCCGGTGGTGATGGTGTTCAGTGCCCAGTGCAGGCTGGGGCGACCGCCCGGAGTCTTCGAGGCGCGCCGACGGGGCCGCCCAGAGGTGGGGACACCGTCAGCGGTGCGCGCCAGGTCGAACAAGTGAGTTCGTTCGGTCTCATCTAGGTTGAGCGCCCGGGCGATCGAGTCGAGAACTGAAGACGATGCTCCGCCGATCGCGCCACGTTCGAGCTTGGCGTAGTACTCGACGCTGACACCGGCCAGAACGGCGACCTCGGTGCGGCGAAGCCCTTCTACCCTCCGGTTGGGGCCGGCCGGGAGCCCCGCTTGTTCGGGGGTGAGTTTGGCGCGACGGGACATGAGGAACTCGCGTACCTCTGCTTGGTTGTCCATGCCGTCGACAGTACGTCGCCTCTCACGAATGTGGGGTCCTCTCTTGGTACACCCCTCACCAGAGACTCCCTCACCACCACGGTGAGGCGTTGACTTGGGCGCAGCTCACCTGATTGTTCGACCGGATCGGGTTCGAGCTCGCCCACTCGGGTTCACCGTCATCTTCATCAAGGAGGGTCATCATGACCGCTATCGCAATTGTGGGAGCCGGCGCCGGACTCGGCGCGGCAATCGCGCGCCGCTTCGGCGCAGAGGGGTTCGGCGTCGCGCTGATCTCTCGCGACCAGGAGAAGCTGGACCGACTCGCGGTGGACCTTGTTCAGGAGGGCCTCACGGCGCGCGGCTTTGCTGCGAGCGTCCGCGACCCCCAAGCTTTGACCGCGGCGCTGAGCAGAGCTGCGGAAGAGCTCGGGCCGATTGAGATTCTGGAGTACAGCCCTCTCCCGCAGAAGGAGTTCCTCCGCCCCGTCCTAGACACGACGGTGGATGACCTGACTGCGGCGATGGAGTTCTCCGTGTACGGGCCCGTTACCGCGGTGCACCAAGTGCTGGACGGCATGCGCGAACTGGGCCGGGGGACCGTGTTGTTCGTCAACGGTGGGTCCGCCGTGCAACCCAACGCTTCCTATGCGGGAACCTCTGCCGCTTTCGCAGCTGAGAGCGCATTGGCGAGCATGCTGCACGACTCTCTCGCCGCGGAGAACATTAACGTCGGCCAACTGATCATCCCGGGCGCCATCGAAGCGGGGCACCCGAACAACGACCCCGACGTGCTCGCGGAGCGGTTGTGGCAACAGCACGCTGTGCGCGGCGAGTTCCGCGCGTTCGCCGAACCCCTCACTGCGGAGAAATGAACAGCATGAAGTCTGCATCAAAGATCCCCCCGCAGCCCATCTCGCCCTCGCCGGTCGCCGCGGTGACCGGCCGGCTTCCACTTGGCACCCTCATCGCGCTGGCCGTGATCGGCTTCGTACTGGTCGCGATGGAAACCATGCCTGCCGGTCTGTTGCCCGAGATCGCCGCAGGGGTGCACACCAGCGAAGGAACCGTTGGGCTATTCATCAGCGCCTACGCGCTCGGCACCGTGGTCGTCACGATCCCGGCGATCACCCTTACCCGCGGAATGAGCCGCAAACCCCTCCTGCTGGGAGCGGTGATCGGCCTCATCGTCGCAAACACCCTCACCGCCGTTTCCAGCGACGTGATCGTCTCGCTGATCACACGGTTCATCGCCGGCGCGTTCTCGGGAGTGATCTGGGGCATGCTCGCCGCGTACGGCCGGAAGATCAGCCCCCCGTCCCGGGCGGGCCTGTCCTTGGCAATCGTCTCCGTCGGGGCACCTGTCGGGTTCGCCCTCGGCACCCCGCTTGGGTCGTGGCTGGGCATGACGTTCGATTGGCGGTGGGCTTTCCTCGGATTGACCGCCGTCGCCGTGGCGGCAGGGGTCGTGATCGCCGTCATCGCCCCTCAGTCCGCGGGGCAGCCGAGCACCTCACGGTTGCCCCTGGCAAGAGTGTTCCGCATTCCCGGGATCGCCGTCATCCTCGCGGTGATCTTCACCTGGATGCTCGCGCACAACACCATCTACACGTACATCTCCCCATACCTGCGGGCGACAGGGAGCGCCCTCACCGTCGATGTCGAGCTACTCATTTTCGGCGTCGCCTCCGTGGTCGGCATCGTCATCGTCGGTGCACTACTGGACCGCTACCCTCGGCCTCTGCTGCACGGCAGCGTCATCGTCTTCGTCATCGCCGCGGTGATCCTCCTGGTCGGCCACGCCTGGACCCCCGCGATAATCGTCGCAACCGCCCTGTGGGGCATCACCTTCGGCGGAGCCTCCGCCCAACTCCAAGGCGCCCTCACGACCACCGGCGGATCCGACTCGGACGTCGCCAACTCCTTCCTGCCGGTGGCCTTCAACCTCGCGATCTTCACCGCCGGGATCCTCGGAGCTGCTCTGCTGAACCACTTCGACGGGCTCTTCCTCACCGTCGTGATGATCACCTCCGGAATCGCCGCTCTGCTCCTGACCATCTACGGACGCCGACACGCCTTCCCCTCCCGGCTCTGACCTCCACGCCCCCTCCCTAACACGTAGAAAGGATCCATTCCCCATGAACACTCTCGACCGCTTCACCCAAAAAGTGGCCTTTGTCACCGGTGCCGGATCCGGTATCGGACGCGCCACCGCACTGGCATTTGCCGCCGAGGGCGCCAGCGTCGTCCTCGCAGATCTCCCCGGCGCCGGCCAGAACGACACCCTCGAACAGATCCTCGCGGCCGGCGGCACCGCCGCTGCTATCGACTGCGATGTGAGCCGCCCCGACGACGTAATTGCCGCTCTCGACTTCACTGTCTCCACCTTCGGTCGCCTCGACGCAGCGTTCAACAACGCCGGGATCGAACAGTCGCAGAAGCGCCTCACCGATCTGGAAGACAAAGAGTGGGACCGCATCACGGATGTCGACCTCCGCGGGGTGTTCCTGTGCATGAAGCACGAGATTCCCCTGATGATCGCGTCCGGCGGCGGAACGATCGTGAACACCTCCTCCGGCGCCGGGGTGATCGGCATCACCGGTCAAGCGGCCTACGCGGCCGCGAAGCACGCCGTCATCGGCCTCAGCAAGTCCGCCGCGCTCGAGTACATCGGTGACGGCGTACGCGTCAACGTCATCGCGCCCGGGGTCGTCGACACCCAGATGATCGAACGGGTCTCCGGAGGCACCGAAGAGGGACGTAAAGAAATGGAGTCCCAGGAACCGATCGGGCGGCTCGGACGACCCGAAGAAATCGCCTCCGCAGTCCTGTGGCTCTCCTCAGACGCCGGCGCTTTCACGGTCGGGCACACCCTCGTCGTCGACGGCGGACAGACGGTCGGCTGATGCACACCCGCACCCCGCGCAAAGCCCTCCGCCTCACCGGAATACTCTCAGCCGCCATCGCGCTGACGGCCGCTCTCACCTCCTGCGCCAGTAGCGCGGACGAGCCCGCGACCAAGCCCTCACCGGCGGGCACCCCCACCAGCGCTCCTTCCAGCGCACCCGACGCCACCCCGGCACCATCCACCGCGACCACCCGAATCGTGTTGGAGATCGACGGGCAGGAGATCTCGGGTGAACTCAATGCCAGCCCCACCTCCGAGTCACTGGTGGCACAGCTTCCGCTGACGCTGTCGTTTCGCGACTACGGCGGCCAAGAGCTGATCGCGGAACTCCCCACTCCTCTGGACCTCGATGGCGCGCCAACATCGGGCGAGGCATCGCCGTTGACGATCGGGTACTACTCACCGGATCAAAGCCTCGTTCTCTACTACGACCACGTTGGACCATTCCCCGGCATCGTCCCCATCGGCAGCTACGGCGAAAGGGCGGCCATCACGAACGCCACTGGCGAGGTCGCCGTCACCCTCCGCGCGGCGGACTGAATTACCCCACCAGGCCGAAACCGCCTGGCAAAGCTCGACACTTATTTGGAGATCACCATGAAAGCTACGTACATGTTCGGCCCCGGCGACGTTCGCATCATCGATGCGCCGGACCCGACTCTGAAAGACAGCACCGACGCCCTCGTCCGCATCGTGCGTGCGTGCGTCTGCGGCTCAGACCTGCACCCTTACCACGGCATGGAAGCCACTCCCGAGGGCGTCTCGATGGGGCACGAGTTCCTCGGTGTCATCGAGGAAGTCGGCCGCGACGTGCGCACCCTCACGGCTGGCGACCTCGTCATCGCCCCCTTCGCGTACTCCGACGGCACATGCGAGTTCTGCAAAGAAGGCCTCTACACCTCCTGCCTCCACGGCGGATTCTGGGACGCCCCGGGTATGGGCGGCGGCCAGGCCGAAGCCATCCGCGTTCCCCTCGCCGACGGGACCCTCGTGAAAGTCCCCGGCGTAGCCGAGTACTCCCCGTTGCTGGCCTCACTGCTGACACTGTCCGACGTCTACGGCACCGGCTGGCACGCCGCGCACCGGGCTGGTGTCACGGCCGGTGACACGGTCGCGGTGATCGGCGACGGCGCGGTCGGTCTCATGGCGGTGCTTTCCGCCAAGCAGCTCGGCGCTGAACAGATCATCCTGATGGGCCGCCACAAAGACCGCACCGATCTCGGTGTCGAGTTCGGTGCGACCGATGTCGTCGCAGCACGTGGCGAGGAAGGTATCGAGAGAGTCCGCGAGCTCACCGGTGGGCACGGCGCACGGAAGGTGCTCGAGGCCGTCGGCCACGTGCCCGCCTACGAGCAGGCCTACAAGATCGTCCGTCCCGGTGGTGTCATCAGCCGCGTCGGCGTTCCCCAGTACGAAGACGCACCGATCGGATTCGGCAGCCTCTTCGGCGGCAACGTCACCCTCACCGGCGGCCCCGCACCCGTTCGCGGTTACATTGAACAGCTCATGCCCGCCATCCTCGACGGCACTGTCAACCCCGGCAAGGTCTTCGACCGCACCGTGAGCCTCGACGCCGTCCCCGACGCCTACCGCGCCATGGACGAGCGTGAAGCCCTCAAAGTCATGATCGCGCTCTGACGTGATCATGCTCACAGAAGGGAAACCCGTATGAGGATCGAACCGACGGCACCCACCACGAAAAATCCGCCGGAGCAGTTCGCCGGAGACGTGTGGCTGGACATGATCGCCGTCCCCCACGAGGACACCCAGCACATGACGGTCGCCACCGTCCGGTTTGCGCCAGGCGCTCGCACCGCCTGGCACTGCCATGCCCGCGGTCAGTACCTCCGCGTCACACAGGGCGTCGGTCGGTTCGGCACTCGCGACGGCCAGATCATCGAAGCACGCCCCGGTCAGACCATCTACACCCAGCCGGGCCAGGAACACTGGCACGCAGCCGGCGAGGACACCTTCATGGAGCACATCGCCATGACCGAAAACGCGGACGTCCCCGCAACCACCACCACGTGGCTCGAGCACATCACCGACGCCGACTACCGCGGCACCAGTCAGGAGAACCAGACATGAGCGACGCCCAGCCGTCATCGGCCCAGCAACTCATCGGAGACTTCGCTCCGAAGCTTGTCGATCTCACCGACGGTGTCCTTTTCGGAGACATCTGGAGAAGAGACGGGCTATCGCCACGCGACCGGAGTCTGATCACGATCACGGCCCTCGTCGCCGGCGGCAACGTCGAGCAGCTGCCGTTCCACCTGAAGCTCGGCACCGAGAACGGGCTCACCGAAGACGAGATCGTCGAAGCCATCACTCACCTCGCGTTCTACAGCGGCTGGCCGAAAGCCATGTCCGCGATCACCACCGCGAAGCAGACATTCACCGACAGCTGATCCGCGACCGCTCCGGCGAACCCCGGCGCCCTCGACGAAAGGAACACCCGTGACATCTCCGCGCACCCTGCCAGCCATCGTGGTCGCAGTAGCGTTTATCAGCGCCCTCGCCGGGTGCACCGCCACCCAAACGCCAGCGGTCACCCCCACCGCGACCGCCGTGTCTGAGTCACCGGAACCTTCGTCTGGCATGCGCGTCCCAGTGGGAACCCCCACCGAAGTGACGAGCGGGCTGGACGTTCCCTGGTCAGTCGTCTTCGCCGGAACCACACCTCTCATCAGTGAGCGCGACTCCGGTCGCATCCTGGAGCTAGATGACGCGGGCCAGTCCCGAGAAGTGGGGCAGGTCGCGGGCGTCCAGCCCCGCGGTGAAGGCGGCCTCCTCGGGCTCGCAATCCAAGACGGGAACGCCCTCTTCGCATACTCGTCCGGACAGCGAGGAAACCGGGTGGAGCGGTATGACCTTCAGGGAACAGCTGGATCGTTCTCCCTCGGGCCACCCGAAACAATCATCGACGACCTGCCGTCCTCGTCTTATCACAACGGGGGCCGCCTAGCCTTCGGGTCGGACGGCATGCTCTACGCCTCCATCGGCGACACTGGCGACCGCAGCAGCGCCCAAGACGTCACCGCCCTCTCCGGCAAGATCCTCCGCGTCGCGCCGGACGGCACAATCCCCTCGGATAACCCCTTCCCCGACTCACCGGTCTACAGCTACGGCCACCGCAACGTGCAAGGCCTGGGGTGGGCCGCCGACGGCACCATGTTCGCCAGCGAATTCGGCGAAGACACCTGGGACGAACTCAACATCATCGTTCCCGGCGGCAACTACGGTTGGCCCGCCGTGGAAGGCACCGGGGAGAACAACGACTTCATCAACCCCGCGCAGGTCTGGGCACCCGCCAACGCCAGCCCCAGCGGAATCGCAATCGTCGATGACACCGTCTTCATCGCCAACCTCCGCGGAGAAGTCCTGCGGGCGGTGCCGGTCTCGGAACCCGACACGTTCGTCGACTACTTCGCCGGCGAATATGGCCGCCTGCGTGCGGTTGCTCCAGCTCCAGATGGAACCCTCTGGCTCGTCACCAGCAACACCGACGGCCCCGGGTCAGCAGGCGCAGACGATGACCGCATCGTCTCTGTCGAGCTCAGCGCACCGGAGTAGCCCGTCCGGAGGCGTCCGACGGCGTCTCCAGCAATAGTTGGGGCACTTCACCGTCGGCGACGAGATCAGGACCCACTCGAGTTCGTCGTGGCACTGAGGGCGCTGACCTTCCCGAGGTTTCGAACGAGGCTGCCCGTTGACCGATCGGTCTCCACGGCAAAGCCGCAATCGCGCTCAAACCGGGGTTGACGAGATATAGAAGCTTCGTAGCGGATCGAGGATATGACGCGAATCGAGGGCGTGCCCGCAGCATCCGCTCCTCGATCCGCTTCATCTCCTCGATCCATGGCGCGCGAGCTCGCTACGGTTACGCCCATGACAGCTGCGCGCATCATTCCGGTCCGCCGGGGCGGGATCGAGTCAGCCGAGTCGTGGGTGTACGTCTGGGTGGATGCTTCAGACGGAACCGTGGCGTACGTCGGCGCGACCCGGCTGGATCCGCAGCTGCGCACCCACCTCCACCTGACGAGCGACGATCCCGATCACGGCAGGGTGCGTGCCTCGGTGCCGCACTACGAGGAGCGGGACTTCGACGTGCTGGCGTTCGCGATCCCAGCCGGGATCGAGCGTGCCGACGTGAAGCGGGCCCTCATCGCCGAGCTCTCCGCCCGCCCGGGGGACGAATCCGATCTCGATGACACGGTTGCGGCAATCGTCACGGCCGTCCGAGAACACAGCGGCAACGCCCGCTATCGCGCGGCCCCGAATCACCCGTAGCGGATCGAGGAGATGACGCGGAACGAGGGCGCGCCCGCAGCATCCGCTCCTCGATCCGCTTCGTTTCCTCGATCGACGACGCGAGGATGCTGGCGCCTCAGGGTTTGCCCTGATCGAGCCACCTCGTGTGCGACTTGAGGGCGTGAAGCACCGCGAAGCGGATCACGAAGTAGAGCGCAACCGCGGCGATGGCGAACATGACCGGGTAGAAGAACAACAGCACGTGCCATCCGGCGAAACCTTGCGTCATGCCCCGAGCGTAGCGAGGAGGCGCGGGACGCCCGCTATCGCGCGACGCAGGCGCGGAAGTAGACGATGTTCGCCGCGGCCATGGCGCCGCTGGGCGATTCCGCCACGGCAACGATCCCGTCGACGTAGTCATTGTGCAGACCGAACGTCTCGTCCGCGAGCTCGACCAGATCGACGGCCGCGTCGACCCCGGTGAATTCCAGAGACAACCCCGACCGCACGTACTGCTCGATGTCTTCGACGCTGTCGAGCGTGACCTCGTAGCTCGGGCTCGCCGCCTGCGCCTGCGCCTCGGCGGCCGCGTCGAGGCCGTCCCGCGCCGACGTGCACATGAGCGCCTTCAACGCCTGGTGTTCCCACAGGTAGAGCCGTTCGCGGAACGCGAGGGTGTGATCGGGCAGGAGGCTCCCGTTCACCAGCCGCACGGCATCATCGGGTAGCGCGAGCTGCCAGTCGATGGCGAACGCCAGGAACTCGTCGAGGCGGTGGAAGGTCTGCACCCACTCCTCGCCCCGGGCCAGGAGTGCCGCTTCCTCATCGGTGAGCCGAGCACCCGCGGCGGCCTCCGCCTTCGCCGCCCGCATCGCGTCGTCAAGCTCAGCGGGCACCGTCACCTCGCTCTGCCGTGCGAGCCTTCCCACATCGTCGACATAGCTGCTGAAGGTGCCATCGGCACTGGACAGGCCGGGGCGAAGGAGCTGCCCGATCTTCCCGCCACTCGAGCACGCGGGCAGCGCGACGCCGACCAGCATCACGAGGAGGAGGGATGCGACCGCGCGTCGCGTCGGTCTCCCGGAGCGCCACTTCGTCCCGCCCATCCGACTCCGCCTCCCGCGCCGATGTCCCCCGCAGGTGCAGGGTAACGAGCCGCACCCCTCGCCCGCAGCGGGGGTTTCCCCCCTCCGCCCGCCACACGGGGAGGGGATCTCACCCCCGCTGAGAAACCACGATCGCGCCGAGAATCACCGCCAGGCAGGGTGTGTCAGCCGGATGTGGTTTCTCGGCGCCGGACGTCAACCCTGCTAGCATCGGCACATGCGCGCAGGCACCCTCCTCCTTCTTAGCCGCCGCGGCGGGGCCTCGATCTAGGGCCTTCCTCGTCGCGGAGTTCGTCGTCGGCCCGTAATTCACGACACGACGGAAGCGACAAGAAGATGAAGAACACGCAGCAGCCCTCGGGTGCCCCGATCCATAAGTACCGTCCGTTCCACGAGCAGATCCGCGTCGAGATGCCCGATCGCACGTGGCCCGACGCCCGCATCACGCAGGCCCCGCGCTGGTGCGCGGTCGACCTCCGCGACGGCAATCAGGCCCTCATCGACCCGATGAGCCCCGAGCGCAAGCTCGTCATGTTCGAGCTGCTCGTGCAGATGGGCTACAAGGAGATCGAGGTCGGGTTCCCGAGTGCGAGCCAGACCGACTTCGACTTCGTGCGCAAGCTCATCGACGAGGACCGCATCCCCGAGGACGTCACGATCCAGGTGCTGACGCAGGCGCGTGAGCACCTGATCGCCCGCACCTACGAGTCGATCGCCGGCGCGCGCCAGGCGATCGTGCACCTCTACAACTCGACCAGCATGCTGCAGCGGGACGTCGTGTTCCGCACCGACCGCCAGGGCATCATCGACATCGCCCTCGCCGGAGCGCGCCTCTGCCGCGAGTACGAGAAGACGGTGCCCGAAACCTCGGTCTTCTACGAATACTCACCCGAGAGCTACACCGGCACCGAGCTCGACTTCGCCGTCGACATCTGCAACCAGGTGCTCGAGGTGTTCGAGCCGACCGCTGAGCGCAAGGTCATCATCAACCTGCCCGCCACCGTCGAGATGGCCACCCCGAACGTGTACGCCGACTCGATCGAGTGGATGTCGCGCCGCCTCAACCACCGCGAGAACGTCATCGTGTCGCTGCACCCGCACAACGACCGCGGCACCGCGATCGCTGCGGCCGAGCTCGGCTACATGGCGGGCGCCGATCGCATCGAAGGATGCCTCTTCGGCAACGGCGAGCGCACCGGAAACGTCGACCTGGTCGCCCTGGGCGTGAACCTCCTGACGCAGGGCATCGACCCGCAGATCGACTTCAGCGACATCGATCAGGTCAAGCGCACGGTCGAGTACTGCAACCAGCTGCCGGTGCACGAGCGCAGCCCGTGGGCGGGTGACCTCGTCTTCACCGCCTTCAGCGGCTCCCACCAGGACGCGATCAAGAAGGGCTTCGAGGCCATGGAGACCGCGGCCAACGCCGCCGGCGTCACCGTGGACGACATCGAATGGGCCGTGCCGTACCTGCCCATCGACCCGAAAGACCTCGGGCGCTCCTACGAGGCCGTCATCCGCGTCAACTCGCAGTCCGGTAAGGGCGGGGTCGCCTACCTGCTCAAGGCCGACCATGCCATCGACCTGCCGCGGAAGCTGCAGATCGAATTCTCGGGCGTCGTGCAGGCCAAGACCGACGCCGAGGGCGGCGAGGTGACCAGCGACCAGATCTGGGACATCTTCACCGATGAGTACTTGCCGACGGATGCTGAAGAAGCCCGCTGGGGCCGCTTCGAGCTGCTGGGTACCCGGACGGCCAGCGACATGTCGGGCGACGTCGAACTGCACGTCCGCCTGCGCGACGGCGACGAGGCGGAGGACGCCACGTCGCACGGCAACGGCCCGATCGACGCATTCCTCGCGATCGTGCGCGAACGCGGCTTCGACATCGCGCTCTACGACTACGTCGAGCACACCCTCAGCGCGGGGGGCGACGCGCAGGCGGCCGCTTACGTCGAGCTGCAGGTCGACGGCGTGCGCCTGTGGGGCATCGGCATCGATGGCGACATCTCGACCGCTTCGCTGAAGGCGATCGTCTCGGGCGTTAACCGGGCGATCCGGGCCAACCGCTCCGTCGACGCGCTCGCCTCCGTCTGATCCCCGTCCGCCCCGGGCCTCTCAGGAGGCGTCGGGGCGGATGACGGGGATCGCCGAGGTCTCCGCGGCGACCTTCCGCCGGTGAAGCATCCGCTGTTCCGGCAGCGACACGTCGAAGATCACGGCCAGGATGCGGATGATCGCCGTGACGATGATGCCGGCGATCGCCGCGCCGACGAGCGGCAGCCCCAGCGCCGATGCGCCGGCGAGCGTGAAGCATCCCGCCGCGGCTGCGACGGCGTAGAGCGAGCCCACGTGCATGATCGCAACGGGTAGGCCCATGAGCACGTCGCGCAGCACGCTGCCGCCGACCGCCGAGACGACGCCGACGAAGACGGAGGGGATCACCGGCAGACCCAGGGCGAGGGCCTTACTCGTGCCGAAAGCGCCGAACATGCCGATGACCACAGCATCCAACACGACGATCAGCCGGTTCACCCGCTGGAACAGGCCCGCCAGCAGCATCCCGACGAGGGACGCTGCCGTCGCCGTCAGGAGGTACCAGTTGCTCTGCAGTGTTGCGGGCGCGACGCCGAGGAGTAGGTCGCGGATGAGTCCGCCGCCCATGCCGACCATGATGCCGATGATGGCCACGCCCAGCAGATCGAGGCGTCGCTGACCGCGGAACCCCGAGGCGAACAGGGCGCCCTGCACCCCGCCGAGTGCGACGGCGGTGAGGTCGGCCCAGAGCGGGATGATGAAGACGGGGGGTTCCACCCCACCATTGTCCCGCGCGCCGCGGTGTGTGACCGCCGCCCGGGCGGCGGGGCGACGGATAATGGACTGTGCCCACCTACCGCGACGAAGTCGTGGTCTTGCGCACCCACAAGCTGGGTGAAGCGGACCGCATCGTCACCATGCTCAGCCGCCGTCACGGCAAGGTGCGCGCGGTCGCGAAAGGCGTACGGCGCACGTCCTCGCGCTTCGGCTCCCGCCTCGAGCCCTTCATGGTGGCCGACGTGCAGCTGTACCAGGGCCGCTCGCTCGACATCGTGCAGCAGGCCGAATCGATCGGATCGTATGGCGCTGAAATCGTCACGGTCTACGAGCGCTACACCTCGGCGAACGCGATGGTCGAAACCGCCGACCGGCTGAACGAGGCCGAGGCGACCCCGCAGCAGTACCTGCTGCTCGTGGGCGGACTGCGCGCCCTCGCGCGAGGCGAGCACACTCCGCGCAGCGTCTTGGACTCCTACCTGCTGCGCGCCATGGCCCTGTCGGGCTGGGCACCGGGGCTGACGGAGTGCGCCCGCTGCGGCAGGACGGGTGAGCACACTGCTTTCGTCGCCCAGCTGGGCGGGCTGGTCTGCTCCGACTGCGCGCCGGCGGGGGCCGCCCGCGTCGCGCCCGCGACCACGTCGCTCCTCCGATCGCTGATGGCGGGGGAGTGGGATGCTGTCGCCGATGCCCCGGATTCCTCCACGTCCGCGGCATCCGGGCTCGTGGCCGCGTATGCGCAGTGGCACCTCGAGCGCGGCATCCGCTCGCTCGCCCACGTGGAGACCTCCCGAGCAGAAGCACACCATCCATGACACCCAAGCCCTACACGCACCGTGACGCGGTGCCCTTCCGCCCGCTGGACTGGACGGGGGAGTACCCCCCGACCTACCCCAAGGGTGCGGTTCCCGAACACGTGGCCATCGTGATGGACGGCAACGGACGATGGGCCAACCGGCAGGGGCTGACGCGCGTGGAGGGTCACCGCGCCGGCGAAGCGGCACTGCTCGACGTGGTCGCCGGGGCCGTGCAGGCCGGGGTCAAACACCTCTCGGTGTACGCGTTCTCGACCGAGAACTGGTCGCGCTCGCCCGACGAGGTGCGCTTCCTCATGGGCTTCAACCGCGACGTGCTGCACCGTCGGCGCGACCAGCTCAACGAGTGGGGCGTGCGGGTGCGCTGGGCAGGACGCAAGCCGCGCCTCTGGGGATCGGTGATCAAGGAGCTGCAGTACGCGGAGCAGCTCACCGCCGGCAACGACGTGCTCACGCTCACGATGTGCGTCAACTACGGCGGACGCGTCGAGCTGGTCGACGCGATGCGCGCGATCGGCGACCAGATCGCGGACGGGCGGCTGCGCCCCTCCGCCGTCACCGAGAAGTTGATCCGCCGTCACCTGTACCAGCCCGACATGCCCGACGTCGACCTGTTCGTCCGCTCCAGTGGCGAGCAGCGCACGTCCAACTTCCTGCTGTGGGAATCGGCGTACGCGGAGTTCGTGTTCCTCGACCGGCTCTGGCCGGATTTCCGCCGCACCGACCTCTGGGATGCGATCAACCGCTACCTCTCACGGGACCGTCGGTTCGGCGGTGCGAAAGACGCCCCGGATTCGGCGTAGTCGGGAATGCGCGGCACCGTCGAGCGGTTTCGAACGGCATGACGGACGCCATCAAGATCGACGTGTGGAGCGACATCGCCTGCCCCTGGTGCTACATCGGCAAGCGAAACCTGGAGAAGGGGCTGGCGGAAGCATCCGCCGACGACGACGCCCCCGTGGTCGATGTGGTATTCCACTCCTTCGAGCTGGCACCCGACACACCGGTGGACTTCGACGGTGGCGAGACCGACTACCTCTCCCACCACAAGGGCATCCCCGCCGACGAGGCGCGTCAGATGCTCGACCGTGTCACCGGCGTCGCCGCCGATGCCGGGCTGCAGTACCGATTCGATCTGCTCAAGCACACCAACACGGTGAAGGCGCACCAGTTGCTGCACTTCGCGAAGGCCAACGGCAAGCAGCAAGAACTCGCCGAGCGCCTCATGTCGGCCTACTTCACCGAGGGGCGCCACCTCGGCCAGGACGACGAGCTCGTCGCGCTGGCCGCCGAAGTGGGACTCGACGAGGAGCAGGCCCGCGAGGCCCTCACCTCCGAGCGCTACCTCGACGACGTTCGCGCCGACCAGGCTCAGGCAGCCGAATACGGCATCTCGGGTGTGCCGTTCTTCGTGATCGACGGCAAGTACGGCGTCAGCGGCGCCCAGCCGGCCGACGCGTTCGCCCAGATCGCCCGTCAGGTCTGGGGCGAGCACCGGGAAGCGGAGAACACCGCTGCCGAACCGAGCGTCGAGCGCGAATCAGTCGCCTAGAGCCTTTTCGATGACCGAGACGATCGCCGGGTCGTTCGGCTTGGTCGTCGGACGGAAACGGTGCACGTCGCCGTCGGGGGTCAGCACGAACTTCTCGAAGTTCCAGATGATCGGGCCGTGCTTGCCCTCGACGTCGTCGGCCTTCTTCAGCGCTTTGTACAGGGGCGCCGCACCGGGCCCGTTGACCTTCACCTTGTCGAGGATGGGGAAGCTGATCCCCCAGGTGGTGGCGCAGTAGTCGAGGATCTCGTCCATCGAGCCCAACTCCTGCAGAAACTGGTTGCAAGGGAACCCGAGAACCGTGAAGCCGCGGTCGGCGTACGTGCGCTGCAACTCCTCGAGCTGCTCGTACTGCGGTGCGAGCCCGCACTTCGAAGCCACGTTCACGATGAGCAGCACGTCCTTCCCGTAGGCGCCGAGCGTCGTGGTCTCGCCTTCGGCGGTATGGAACTCGATGTCGCGCAGGGGTGTGGAATCGGCGGTCATATCCCCAGGCTAAAGGCGTGCGCGGCTGGGCGGGCTGAACGAGTGGGAGAATGTTGTTGTGACTCCGACCCTCGCCCCGGCGCGCTCTCTGCGCATCGGGCCCATCACTTTGGACGCGCCCGTCGTGCTCGCGCCGATGGCGGGCATCACGAACACCGCGTTCCGTCGGCTGTGCCGCGAATACGGGGCGGGTCTTTACGTCAGCGAGATGATCACCACCCGCGCGCTGGTCGAACGCAACGCGGCGACGATGCGTCTGATCCGTCACCACGAGTCCGAGACGCCGCGGTCGATCCAGCTCTACGGAGTCGATCCCGCGACCGTCGAGAGTGCGGTGCGCATCATCGTCGAAGAGGACCACGCCGACCACATCGACCTGAACTTCGGCTGCCCCGTGCCGAAGGTCACACGCAAGGGCGGTGGAGCGGCGTTGCCGTGGAAGCTGGGCCTTTTCCGCGACATCGTGACGCGTGCCGTCCGTGCGGCCGGCGACATCCCGCTGACCGTGAAGATGCGCAAGGGCATCGACGTCGACCACCTCACCTACCTCGACGCGGGTCGCATCGCTGAAGACGCGGGTGTCGCCGCGATGGCGCTGCACGCGCGCACCGCCTCGGAGTTCTACTCCGGCACCGCCGACTGGTCAGCGATCACCGCCTTGAAGGAGGCGGTGACGAGCGTGCCCGTGCTCGGCAACGGCGACATCTGGTCGGCCGACGACGCTGTGCGCATGATGGCGGAGACCGGATGCGATGGGGTCGTCGTGGGGCGTGGATGCCTCGGACGTCCGTGGTTGTTCGGCGACCTCGCCCGCGCCCTCGGCGGTCCGGACGCGGCGCGCGCCGAGCCCGTCGATGCGACCCTGGATTTCGTCGCGCAGGCCTTCCGTCGCCACGCCGAGTTGCTCGTGGACTTCTTCGACGATGAGGGACGCGGCTGCCGCGACATCCGCAAGCACGTCGCCTGGTACTTCAAGGGATACCCCGTCGGTGGGGAGCTTCGGGCGCAACTCGCATCCGTGTCGACGCTGGCGGAGATCGACGCGTTGATCGCCACGATGGACCTCGACGCGCCCTATCCCGGGGCCGCCGCCGAGGGCCAGCGCGGGCGTGCCGGAACACCCAAGCGCCCGGCGCTTCCCGATGGCTGGCTCTCCTCGCGCGAGCTCGGGCACGAAGCATCCACCGCTCTCGCCGATGCGGAACTCGACACCAGTGGTGGCTGAGTCCGGCGCGGTGGTCACCGGTGCCGCCCGCCCGCTCGGTTACGACGACGCCGACGCCGCCCGCTTCGAGATCGAGCACCACCGATCGCGCCGCGACGGGTTCGCTCGCGACCGGGCCCGCGTGCTGCACTCGGCGGCACTTCGTCGCCTGGCCGCCAAGACGCAGGTGCTGAGCCCCGCCAGCCCCGCCGACTTCGCCCGCAACCGGCTGACGCACTCGCTCGAGGTGGCACAGGTCGGGCGCGAGCTCGCCACCGCGCTGCAACTGTCGCCCGATGTCGTCGACACCGCGTGCCTCAGTCACGACCTCGGGCACCCGCCGTTCGGTCACAACGGTGAACGAGCCCTCAACGACTGGGCCGAAGGCATCGGCGGGTTCGAGGGCAATGCGCAGACTCTGCGCATCCTCACGCGCCTCGAGCCGAAGGTCATCGGAACGGACGGGCGCAGCTACGGACTCAACCTCACCCGGGCGAGCCTCGACGCCACCTGCAAGTACCCGTGGACCTCGGAACACCCCCTGCCCGACCCCGGCGGACGGCTCAAATACGGCGTCTATCCCGACGACGAAGACGTCTTCCGGTGGATGCGAGAGGGGGCGCCGGGGCGTGTCCGCTGTATCGAAGCCGAGGTCATGGACCTCTCCGACGACATCGCCTATTCGGTGCACGACTTCGAAGACGCCGTCGTCAACCTCTACCTCGATCCGGCTCGCCTGTCCGACACCGGCGAGCACGGTGCCCTGCTGACGGCGATCCAGTCGTGGGTGGGGTTCGACTTCCCGCGCGACGAACTCGAGGATGCGCTGTACCGGCTGATGCGGTTGCCGGAATGGCTGCCGTCCTTCGACGGAACGCGCCCCGATCTGGCGCGCCTCAAGAACCTGACCTCTGACCTCATCGGGCGCTTCGCCCGCGCAGCGACGACGGCGACCCGTGAGGCGTACCCGGCCGACACGCTCACGCGCTACCGGGCGCACGTCGTGGTGCCGCGGGTCGTCGAAGCCGAAATGGCCGTGCTGAAGGGCATCATCGGGGCCACCGTCGTCTCGATCGACGGCCGGAAAGCCCTCTACAAGGAGCAGCGCGGCGTGCTCAAGCGCCTCGCCACCGCCCTGTGGGAACGGCCCGACGCCCTCGACGCGATCCACGCCGAGGACTTCGCCCTCGCGACCGACGACACCGCGCGCCGCCGAGTGATCGTCGACCAGGTCGCCAGCCTCACCGACCAGCTCGCGATCGCTTGGCATACCCGTCTCATCGGTGAGGTCGACGCGGCCTCCCTCGGGATCTGGGCCCCGACCGCACCCGCACCGAGCGCCGGGGACCGCTGATGGCCGGCCGCATCCGTCAGGCGGACATCGACGAGGTGAAGGCCCGCACGAACATCGCCGACATCGTGGGAGAGCGCGTTGCGCTCAAGCCGGCGGGTGTCGGTTCGATGAAGGGCCTCTGCCCCTTCCATGACGAGCGCAGCCCCAGCTTCCACGTGCGTCCGCAGGTGGGTTTCTACCACTGCTTCGGCTGCGGCGAATCCGGCGACGTCTACTCGTTCCTCCGCGCGATGGACCACCTGTCGTTCACCGAGTCGGTCGAACGTCTCGCAGGGCGCATCGGGTTCAGCCTGCACTACGAGGATGGCGGGGCGGCCCCCGAGACCTCCGGGCGTTCCCGCCTGTACGCAGCGAACGCCGCCGCCGCCGACTTCTACCGCAGCCGTCTGCTCTTGCCGGATGCCGATACGGCGCGACGTTTCCTGGGGGAGCGCGGTTTCGATGCGGGCGCGGCCGCGCACTTCGGAGTCGGCTACGCACCTCAGGGGTGGTCGACGCTGATGGACCACCTGCTCGCGCAGAAGTTCACGCGCGACGAGCTGCTGCAGGCCGGTCTCGTGTCGCAGGGGCAGCGGGGGGTGTACGACCGGTTCCGTGGGCGCCTCGTCTGGCCCATCCGCGACATCACCGGTCAGGTCATCGGGTTCGGTGCTCGCAAGCTGTTCGATGACGACCAAGGGCCGAAGTACCTCAACACCCCCGACACCCCGATCTACCACAAGTCGCAGGTGCTCTACGGGCTCGACCTCGCCAAGAAAGACATCTCCCGCGGGCACCGGGTCGTCGTCGTCGAGGGCTACACCGACGTGATGGCGTGCCATCTCGCCGGTGTCACCACCGCGATAGCCACGTGCGGTACCGCCTTCGGCACCGACCACATCACCGTGCTGCGGCGGGTCATGGGCGACGACTCCGCGTCGGGCGAAGTGGTCTTCACCTTCGACCCCGACGCGGCCGGTCAGAAGGCGGCCCTCCGCGCGTTCGGCGAAGAGAAGCGGTTCTCCGCGCAGACCTACGTCGCCGTCGCCCCGGAGAACCTCGATCCGTGCGACCTGCGGCTCCAGCGCGGCGACGGTGCCGTGCGTGCCCTGATGGACGCGAAGGTGCCGATGTTCGAGTTCGTCATCGATCAGCGTCTGAAGGGCTTCGACCTCGGCACGGTCGAGGGGCGCGCCGGCGGGTTGCGCACCGCCGCCCCGATCGTCGCCGAGATCCGTGATCCGTCCCTGCGTCCGGGATACACCCGCGTGCTCGCACGGCGCCTGGGCCTCGACCTCTCCGAAGTGAAGGCGGCCGTCGACCGCGCGGCCCGCGCACCGCGGTCAGAGGATCGCCCGACCTCGCCGACCTCGCCCGAGGCCGCAGCATCCGAGCCCCCCGTGCTGCGGGTGACGGTCGCTTCCCTGCCCCACACCCGCGACGTCGCGATCGAGCGCGACGCGCTGATGGCGCTGCTGCAATACGGGCATCGGGTCGACCCGGTCCTGGTCGCGCGCGCCGTGGCGTCGCCCTTCACCCACCCTGCTCTCGAGGCGGTGCGCGCGGTGATCGCCGAGGCCGGCGAGCTCACGCGTGCGGGCTGGGCCGCCGAAGCCGTCGGAGCGGTGCGCGAGCCCTACCGCTCGCTCGCCGCGGAACTGCTGACCTCGAACTTCCCCGCTCGCGACGAAGCGCACGCTGTGGCCTCCGCGAACGACCTGGCACGCGGCCTCGTGCGCCGCGCCCTCGAACGCGAGAAGACGGGGCTGCTGGGGGCCATTCAGCGGGTTCCCCCCGACTCGGTCGAGGGGCGAGAGCTGCGCCTGAAGCTGCGTGATCTCGACCTCGACCGGCAGCGCCTCCTCGACGTGCAGTAGCGCGGTGCGCTGAGCGCAGGCAGGATGAAGAGCATGCCCCGCGCTCAGACCGCCGATGTCGCCGTTCAGGCCACCGATCTCTCCCTCGCCCGTTCGGGGCAGCGCATCGTCGACGGCGTCTCGTTCACGCTCGCGCATGGCGCGACACTGACGGTGATGGGCCCGACCGGATCAGGCAAGTCGAGCCTCGCCGCCGTGCTCGCCGGCCGCCCCGACGGCGACCTGGCGGTGGTCGGGGGAGAGGCGATCGTTCAGGGGATCTCGGCTCGACGCCCCGGCCGGGCGGTGCGCACGCTGACCTACCTCGCGGGTTACCTGCCGCAGGGGGCAGGGGCCACTCTGCCTTCCCGCCTCACCGTGGCCGAGGTCATCGGCGAACCCATCACGAGCCGCGATCGTCGCGTCAACGGTCGCGCCCTCGCGGTGCGTGTAGCCACCCTGCTCGATGAACTGCAGCTGCCGCTCGGGGCGGCGCAGAAGTACCCGTACGAACTCAGCGCCGGTATGCGTCAGCGCGTCGCGATGGCACGGGCGCTCGTGCTCGATCCGCGGCTGCTCGTCGCCGACGACGTCTACGCCAATCTCGACATCGAGGTGCGTGGAGCGGTGCGCGAAGCGATCCTGCGCCGCCGCGCCTCGTACGGCATGTCGGCGTTCATCGTGACGAACGATCCGGATGCTGCACGGGAGCTCGACGCCGACGTGCTCGTGTTGCGTTCCGGTCACGTCGTGGCTTACGGCGCGAGCGCGGACGCGATGCTGTGGACGCCGGACGAGGCGAGCGAGCAGCGCTCCGTCGTGCGCTGAACCGCCCCCCACGGCGACGAGGCGGAATACCGTCGTCGCGCGCCCCGTTATCGCTCGGGTCGGACACCGACCGGTGCCGGGCGATCTCTGGAAAGGCCTCCCCTTGGATTTGTTCTCCCCGCTCACCGTCGGCGACCTCGATCTTCCGAACCGCGTCGTGATGGCGCCGCTCACCCGCATGCGTTCGGGAGAAGCCGGGGTACCGGGCCCGATCGTCGCCGAGCACTACGCGCAGCGCGCTGGGCTCGGCCTCCTGGTGACCGAGGGCACGTACCCGAGCGCCGAGTCGCGCGCCTACCCGGGCCAGCCGGGGATCGTGACCGACGAGCAGGCCGCCGGTTGGCGTGCCGTCGCCGATGCCGTGCACGCCGCGGGCGGACGCATCGTCATGCAGCTCATGAACGGCGGCCGCGTGTCGCACACCGACATCACCGGGACCGAACGGATCGTGGCCCCGAGTGCGATCGCGATCCAGAGCGAGGTGCACACCCCGAAGGGCAAGGCCGCCTTCCCCGTGCCCCACGCGCTGACGACCGCCGAACTCGCCGCGGTCAAGGACGAGTTCGTCGTCGCTGCCCGCCGCGCGATCGATGCGGGCATGGACGGGGTGGAGATCCACGGCGCCAACGGCTACTTGCTGCACCAGTTCCTGTCACCGTCGTCGAACGTCCGCACCGACGAGTACGGCGGTTCACCCGCCGCGCGGGCGGCGTTCGTGATCGAGGTGGCCCAGGCGGTGGCCGACGCCGTGGGCCCGGGCCGCGTGGGCATCCGACTGTCCCCGGGACACAAGGTGCAGGACATCGCCGAGACCGATGAGGCCGACCTGCGCGAGACGTATGAGACCGTCGTCGACGGGCTGGCCCCGCTCGGGCTCGCTTACCTGAGCGTGGTGCACCCCGACCCGACGGGTGCCCTGGTGCAGGACCTCCGCGCCCGTTTCGGCGGGGTGCTCATCGCCAACAGCGGCTTCGATCGGCCCACCACGAAAGATGAGGCCGTTGCCTACGTGGCCGCGGGGCAGGCGGATGCTGTCGCCGTCGGGCGCCTGGCGATCGCGAACCCCGATCTCGTGGAGCGCTGGCAGGGTGGCCACCCCGAGAACGAGCCCGACCCGGCGACGTTCTACGGGGGAGGCCGCGAGGGCTACACCGACTACCCGCGCCACACCGACGGCGCAGGCCAGGGTCAGTAGTCGACGCGCGCCTCTTCGTCGATATCGAGGGTCGTCTCGTCGTCGGCCCAGGCCTGAAGCGCAGCGTCGAGCTGGCGGCGGAGCCAGTCGGCGGAGAGGTCGCCGGCGTCCAGCTGCGTGAGCTGGGCGATGCGGTCATCCGCCGTGCCGGTGAGGTCGAGGGGGGTGTGCTCGGTCATGGTTGCACCTTTCGGTTCTTTGCCCCAGACGATACTCGGCGTGAGTGGGGCGGGCAGGGATCAAGGAATGCGAGGCCGGCTCACGCGCGGCGTCGGTCGTACTCCGCGTCGTCACGGGAGATCGGGGGCGGCGACGCCGCCCGCCATGCGACGCGTGCGCGCCGTCGGGAGAATCGTTCGAACGCGGCGAGAGAGATTCGGCCGGCGGGATACCAGGACACGATCACGGTTCCCGGAGAGCGGGGCAGTTCGAGGATCTCGCAGTCGAACTCGACCCAGCCCTCTCCGTCCAGCCAGAAGCGGGCCGGATCGAGGCTGAGGGGCTCCGCGTCCTGACGAGCCCAGATGCCTTCGAACTCCACGTCGTCTGACATCGCTCGGACGATCTCGCGGTAGCGGGCATCGTCAGGATCGCCGTAGTAGCGCAGCGAGGCGGCGAGCTGCGCGACGCGCCAGTAGTAAAGGGGCTGCAAGCGGGTAGGCCCGTTGGAGGCGGAGTCCGCGACCTGGAGCAGGATGTTGGACCCTACTCTCGCGTACACGCCCAGCGCCTCGCGCGCGATCGGAGTGGACGCGACGACGTCCTGGTTGCGGTCATGCACGACGACGACCATGTCTTTCCAGGACTCCAGCATCCGACGCGTCTGCAGATCGACGACGGGGGAGGGCGTCCCCAACTCGATGCGCTTGTGCGCCAGACGGTACATGTGCAGCCGGGCGTGGTCGGTGAGCAGCAGCGTACGAGCGAGCGACTCCAGCACCGCATCGGAGGGTTGCGCGCCGGCGCCCCGCTCCAGCCGTCGGTAATACTCCGGGCTGATCGCGGCCAGGGCGGCGACCTCTTCCCGGCGGAGTCCGGCGACCCGCCGCGAGGGGTCGCTGCTGAGCCCCACCTCTTCCGGACGTACGAGCGCGCGCCGCGCCGCGAGATACTCCCCGAGCCGTCTGATGTCTTCCTCCTCGGTGTCGCCGAGGGCGAAGGCTCCCCGGGAACCCCATTGACCATCAGGAAATCTACCCGTGACGGGCGGCTCGAGGGTGTCTCTGGCTCACCCCCTCTAGCCGAGGGGGCCTGGCGTTTGTGGGGGTAAAGAGAAAGCACCTTCTCGCGTGGGCGAGAAGGTGCTTTCGTTGGCTCCCCGGCTTGGACTCGAACCAAGAACCTATCGGTTAACAGCCGATTGCTCTGCCAATTGAGCTACCGAGGAATACGTGACCTGGAATCAGGACAACCCCTCGATACTAGCAAAGCGAATGGGGTGCTCGGAAACTCACGCCTCGATGTCGTCGATGCCCGGAGTCCACGATTGGTCCCCGCGATTCCAGCCGCGCTTCTTGACGATTTTCTGCACGGTCTTCCAGTCACCGTCGTCCAAGCGATCGACGTACAGCACGCCGTCGAGGTGATCGAACTCGTGCTGCATGATGCGTGCGCGCCAGCCGTCGACCTCGATCCGCACCGGATGACCGTCGAGGTCGGTGCCGGTCACGAGAACCTCCTCCGACCGCCGCAGCGCGAATCGCTCGCCGGGGAACGACAGGCACCCCTCCGACTCGTCGTCCTCGTCGGGGTCGCCGGGCACGAGGGGGCGCATCCAGAGCTGCGGGTTGATGAGGACTCCGCGCCAGGGCGTCTCGTCGTCGTCGTGGTAGTTGTACGTGTAGATGCGCAGGCCCACACCCACCTGGGGCGCCGCAAGACCCACGCCGGGCGCAGCATCCATCGTCTCGAACATGTCGGCGATGAGGGTGCGGATCTCATCGGTGATCTCATCGACGGGGGCGGCGACGGCGTGAAGCACGGGGTCGCCGATGATGCGGATCGGAAGAACGGCCACGCCTTGAGCCTATCGAGCGGGCGCGGCGGTTAGTGTCGAGGGGTGATGGGTGCTGAGGTGTCGCTGACGGACGTCACCGACGAGTTGGTCGGCATCTTCCGCGATCCCGGCATCCTCCTCGGTATCCCGCTGGCGCTCCTCGGCGCGGTGTTCATGTCGTTCGGCGCTCAGTACCAGCACCGCGGGGTCGCCAAGGTCGAATCGACGACCGGCCAGACCCAGTCAGGGCTCACCGGGCGCCAGTTGCTCGCTCTGTTCAGGCGGCCGTCGTGGGTGCTCGGCACCGTGCTGCTGGCCCTCGCGATCATCTCGCAGCTGGGCGCATTGACCGTCGCGCCGCTCATCCTGGTGCAGCCGATCGGCGCGATCGCCCTGGTCATCACGACGCTGCTCAACTCGAAGTTCTCCGGGCACAAACCCACCCGCCAGTCGGTCACGGCCATCGTGCTGTGCCTCGGCGGCATCTTCACCTTCGTCACGATCGCCGCTTTCTTCGCCACCGAGCACGAGGTGACCGCGAAGGAACTCTGGATCATCCTGGCGATCCTCGCCGTGGTGCTCGTGGTGTTCTGCGGGCTCTGGCTGTGGAAGCGCCGCACCCTGAAGGCGCTGTTCTACATCGCGGCCGGTGGCGTGGTCTACGGCTTCGTGGCGACGCTCGCCAAGGTGGTCATCAGCCGGATCAAGGCCGGCGACTTCGACTGGCTCACCGTGCTGTGCATCGTCGGGCTGCTCATCGCGGCGGGCGTCGGTTCGTACTTCGTGCAGACGTCCTACTCGGTCGGCCCGCCCGACCTCGTCATCGCGGGACTCACGGTCATCGACCCCATCGTCGCCGTGCTGATCGGGCTCGTCGTGCTGGGTGAGGCGTCGAGCGCGCCGCTCTGGGCCCTCATCGGTTTCGCCATCGCGGGCGCCGTCGCCATCGTGGGCGTGTTCCTGCTCACCCGATACCACCCGCAGGTCATCAGCGACAGCCAAGACCTCGGCATCCCGCGGGGCAGTGACGGCGGACCGCCGGCGTGAGCCTCGCCCGGTAGTCTTTTCGTCGCAGGGGGCGGTGGCCAAGCTGGTCAAGGCAGCGGGCTCATAACCCGACGATCGTGGGTTCAAGTCCCACCCGCCCTACGAACACCATGGCGGCCGCCTCCGGAATCCTGCTGACGCGCCCCCACGACGAGGGAGAGTCATGGACTGGATCGTGCTGGCCGCGTCGGGATTGCTCGAGGCGGTGTGGGCCACCGCATTGAGTGCGTCGGAGGGATTCAAGAAGAAGAAGCCCACCGTCGTCTTCCTCCTTGCGCTGGTCGCCAGCATGGCCGGGCTCGCTTACGCGATGACGACCCTTCCGACCGGCACCGCTTACGCGGTGTGGGTGGGTATCGGGGCGGTGGTGACGGTGGTCATCGCCGTCGCGCGGAAGCAAGAACGCCTCACTCTTGCGCGGAGCCTGCTCCTGCTCGTCCTCGTCGGAAGCGTCATCGGTCTCAAGGTGGTCAGTTGATGCCGTGGACAGTGCTTCTCATCAGCGCCGTGCTCGAGGCCGTATGGGCGACCGCCCTCGGGCAGAGTGACGGGTTCAGCGTGCTGGGGCCGTCCGTCGTGTTCATCGTGGCGCTGACGCTCAGCATGCTCGGGCTGGGGTTCGCGGCCAAGACGATTCCTATCAGCACCGCCTATGCCGTCTGGACGGGCGCGGGGGCAGCCCTGACCGTCGCTTTCGCGATGGCCACGGGTGAAGAGGCGGTCACGGCTCTCCGTGTCGTCTTCTTGGCGGGGATCGTCGGGGCTGTGATCGGACTCAAGCTCGTCAAGGGCGGGGCACCTTCCCGACCTCACCCCGCTCGCGACGCTGAGGACGCAGCGGACTGAACGTCAGAAGCGGACGAGCCGTGTGCGCAACCGCTTCCGTTCGCAATGCGTTCATGGTCTCTTCGGATCAGCCGGGAACGCGCGCGATATGTTCGTCGAGACGGGCCGTCACACACGCACGGGGAAGAGGATCCGATGGCGTCGACGGATTCCCCGCGGATGAGTCCTCCATCCGGGGAAGACTCTGGCCGCGGACGCCCGAAGATGCTCAAGCGCGTGGCGTTGGGTTCGCTGATCCTCGTGGTCATCGGGGGCGTGTCAGGCGCCCTTCTCGTCTTCGGTTGGATGATCGACGAGACGCACTTCGATCGACCGAGCGCCGAGTTCGACATCCTCGAGACGGAGATCAAGAGCCTCACCGGCGTGGGCAACGTCGACAAGGAGCGGTGGGTGGAGGCGCCCGCGTTCTCCCGTCCCACGTCGTGGATGTCGGTCACGGTGACCGAGGCGGGAGCGCCGGCCCTGCTGGAAGCCGCTTGCTCGACCGCCTATCGCGATCCCGTCTCGTGGTCGGTCCACATCGAGACGTCCATGGGCGCCGAGGTATCGGTACACGCGGACCCGACCGATCCGAACGCCTCCGAGCGCGAGGGCCGGTGTCCTGACTTCGGCTTCGACGCGGTGCGGCTCGCGGCGGCGCTCGACCGCGTCGCGCCCGGTCTTTCCGTCCAACCGGCGAAGTGGGAGAACGACAGGTTCGCCCTTGTCGTCCTCGACGAGGTGATGCCGGCGGGGTTCACCGAGGTCCTCCCTCTCGTCGAGCATGCGGGTGACCTGATCGTCGCCGCCGGGCTCCCTTCGGACACCGACGTCGAGATCAACACGATGAATCTCGGTTTCGTCCTGCAGTCGGATGAGAGCGATCGATACGTGGCCCTGCTCACGGAACTCGCCGAGCGCCACGAGGTGAGCAGTTACTGGGCTGACAGCGGCGGGACTCCGATCGACGGGATCGAGAAGGTGCAGGTCGTCGCCCCTCCCGGCCACGAAGAGGCGATCGAAGACCTGATCCGCTCATCGCGTCTGCACATCGCCGATCTTCCGGTGCGGTTCATCGAACAGTGACGCAGTGGGCCTGCTCCGGCGGTGAGTGCAACGCGAGAGCCGCTGGTCCGGTAGCGCGACGGGTGCCCGGTCAATCTCGCCCGGGTCGTCGCATCCGCCCCGGAGCGTGACCTCCGCACCACCCGGTCGTGCAAACGTCACAAGCGCGACCCCGAGAAGGTCATCCCGAGCACGGTGCGCACCGGAATGCCGCCCCCGTGATCGTCGTCGAGTCGCGTCATGCCGATCTTCCCGGCGACCCGCTCCGACGCCCGGTTATCGGGGTGGATGATGGCGACCAGGTCGCGCGCACCGACCGTGTCGCGCGCGAAGTCTCGGCACGCAGCGGCGGCTTCGGTTGCGAGACCTCCCCCTTGGAACGCGGTGCGCACGTGGTAGCCGACCTCGAGTTTTCGTTCGCCGTTGACCTCCTGCCAGGTCAGCCCGCAGTCGCCGACGAACTCTCCGGTGAGCGTCTCGATCACCCAGAGCCCGAAGCCGTGATCGCGGTAGTTGTCCTGGTTCCATACGATCCACCGCGCTGCTTCGTGCCGGGTCTTGGGCGCCGGATAGAAGGCCATGACTCGGGAGTCCCCAAGTAGGTCAGCCATATCGTCGAGATCGCCGAGGGCCATTTCGCGGAAGCGGAGCCGCGGTGTGGGATCGGGGAGCATGGAAGCACTGTAGCCAGCGGCGGGTATCTCAGGCGGCCTACGACGCCGGCCCGCTGAGCCGCTCGGCGACGGCAGGTTTGTCCGTCGCGTCGAAGCGGCTGTCCTTGGGGCACATCCCGGAGCCCCCGACTGCTACCGATTGGGATAACGGAGCACGGCACTTCGACGCCCGGGGTGCGACGAATGCACGATCGATTGCGTCCGGGGCGTCGCATCCGCCCCAGGGAACGACTCCCACACCACCGGTCGTGCAAACCTCTCACGTTAGGGGCGGAGGCGCTCTTCCGGCGGCAGGGCGTCGGTGCTATTTTGCGGTCATCACCCGTTCTGAGGAGGCCTCATGGCGCATCCTGCTACCCGGGTCGTGCTCGTGCACGGCGCCTACGCCGACGGATCCTCGTGGTCTGAAGTCATCCCGCTGCTGACCGAGGCCGGCCTCGATGCGGTGGCCGTCCAGCATCCCTTGACGACGCTGGATGCTGGGGTCCAGGCCACGCAGCGCGCCCTGGCGCGCAGCTCCGAGACCACGGTGCTGGTCGCCCACTCCTACGCGGGCATGATCATCACCCAGGCGGGCCTCGCACCGAACGTGTCGGCACTCGTCTACGTCGCGGCCCGGGCGCCCGACGCGGGGGAGGACTACACCGCCCTCGCCCAGCAGTACGCCGCTCCTCCCGCGTCGGCGGGGTTGATCTGGCAGGACGGCTACGGCCGGCTGAGCGACGACGCGTTCCTCACGGACTTCGCGAACGGCGTGGAGCCTTCGCGAGCGCGAACCCTGCTCGCCGCGCAGGGCCCGATCGCCGACACCCTCTTCGCCTCCTCGACCACGGTCGCGGCCTGGCGGTCGCGCCCGAGCTGGTACGTCGTGTCGGCCCAGGACCGCACGATCAACCCCGACCTCGAGCGCTTCATGGCAGCGCGCATGGAGGCGACGACGAGCGAAGTGGATGCTGGACACCTCGGCCTCGTCTCCCACCACCGCGAGGTCGCCGCGGTCATCATCGAGGCGGCCGGCCACCGCAACTGAGTCGGTCAGGTGCCCGCCTCGCTTCGGTGTGCGGCATACCGGCGCACGAGGGCTCCGATGGGGCGTGCGAACGCAGCGAGCAGCATCGACCACAGCCCGATGGCCGGAACCGTCACGGACACGACGAGCGCGACGGCGACCAGCGCGACCGGCGTCCAGGTGAGCGACTGGTCGACTCGGGAGCGCACGTGCTGTGGTTCGATGCCGCCCATCCGAACAAGCAACAGCTCTTCGACCCTGCCGGTGATCATCGTCGCGAGAATCGCCCCGACGTAGATTCCCTTCGCCAGGGCGTCCTGCGGACTCGCCCCCACCTCGATGACCGTCGCCAGGGGGAGGAAACAGATGCCGGCCAGCCAGAGGAGGTTCACGTTGACGATCGTCCGGTTCCATGAGATCACCCGGGTGAACAGCCGGTGATGGTTGCTCCAGAAGAGCGAGATGACGACGAAACTGATCGCGGCGGCCACCAACGCCGCCCCGTTGTCCGCGAAGAAGGACGCTGCGGTTGCGCCGGAGAGTTCGCGCGCGGTGTCGACGAGCGGCAGAATCACGAGGGTGAGAGCAAAGGCGCACACCGCATCGGTGAAGTAGGCCAGCCGTTCCGCCCCACGCTCGGCGTCTCTGACATCTCGGGCGCTCGTCATGTGCACATCATGCCGCGACCGGGCGCCGCTTGCTTCCTACCGTCCCCTCTCGGCCTCGTCTCCCACCACCGCGAGGTCGCCGCGGTCATCATCGAGGCGGCCGGCCACCGCAACTGAGCGAGCAGGGTCGGCTCAGGGCATGGCGTTGCCGATGTAGGAGTACTTGACGAACACCTCGGCCGCGAGGCCGGCTTCGTCCAGCACGCCCTGCACGGCGGTGAGCATGTAGCGGGAGTCCCACCCCATGTAGAGGAAGTGCTCGTCATCGAGTGCGTCCCACTGCCCGTTCCAGGCTTGCGCCTCGTACACGGGCCCGCCGCGGCGGGCGCTGAAGGCCACGACAGATTCGCGGGAGTCCGCCCACAACCGCTTGAAGACGCGGTTGAAGAGGTACTTGACGTCGTAGACCTCCCAGTGCTCGCCCCGGTACTCGACGTAGTCCCACTCCCGCTGCCAGCCCCGGGGCCATCCTCGGCGCCGCTTGGCGTCGAGGATGGGGGTGAGCCCGTCGTCGTCGATCGAGACGACGGGCGGCTTCGCCCACAACGCGAGGAACTGCTCGCCGAGCTCGGCCGAGCGGGCCGAGATCGCCGCGGTGTTCCACGCCGGCACCCCGGCCAGCGCGGCCGTCAGCCCGACCGTGCTGCGCGGGTACACCGTCTCGCGCTTCACCGGATACGAACGGTCCGCCGCGCGTTCGGCGAGTCCCTCCTCGAGGAGGGCGAGGTTTCCCAGCGTCTTCGCGAGGGCACGGTGACTGTTCTGCTCGTCTTCGGAATACTCCGACCACTCGCGGATGCCATCGCCGCTCCACGTCTCCGACGGCGCCGGTGGGAAGATCCACTCCACCTCGAGGTCGGGGGAGTGCGCGTCGGCCAGTCGGCGCAGCACATAGGCGGGATGGGGGAGTTCGCTGTATTTGAGGCCCACCCGAACGCGCTCGTCCGACGGCGTGATGCGCGAGATCGCCCGTTCGAGCTCGTCCTGGCCGAGCGCCCTCGAGCGGCAGAGGCGCGCCACCAGACGCTCGTTGCCGAGCCCCACAGCACTCCGACGCAGTTGCAGCGCCTGCACGTACTCGAGGGTCCTGATCAGCTGCGGCTTCTGCGCGGCGTCGTTCAGGTAGTCGCCGTACGCGCGCATGACGAGGGGATACATCCCCCGACCGAAGGTGTTGAGGAACCCGATCTGGCGAGCGATCTCGCCATCCGGCTCATGGGCGGGGTCGAGCAGCACGCGGTAGATCTCCGAGTACGCCTTCCACTGCGCGGCGTCCGTTCGCAGCTGGTCGAGGTCGAGCCGCGGGAATTCCGCACGGAAAGCGTCATAGACGCCGCGCTCACCGACCGTCGTCATCTCCCGGCCGGTGCGCATCACGAGGTAGTGCCGCCAGAACGCAGCGATGGTCTCACCGGTGTTCTGCTCGATGGGCAGCCAGAACCCGTCTTCGATCTCGATCTGTTCGTCGTGAGACAGACCCATCAGCACGTAGTTGTGGATCAGTTCGTGGTCGCGTAGCGGCTCACCGGTCGAGTTCAGACTCTCGAAGATCTGCTGGGCGTTCGCTCCCGCTCCCAGCGTGATCGACACGTGCTCGAGCTTCTGCAGTCCTCGCCAGATACTCGGCGCCTCGTCGAGACTCACCTGGCTGCGGAAGAACGAATAGTTGTCGTCGAAGCGGGTGTCTCGCGCTGCATCGTCGCCGTGGGCGTCGAGCACGACGGCGCGGAAGGCGTCGGCCCACGCGCGGTGCGGACGAAGCTTCGTCCGCGCTGGGTCGGCGGCCCGCACGAGCACCCGTTCGAGTTCGCCCGCCATCACAGCATCCGTCTCGCGCACGGTGTGGTGGAGAGCGGCGACGAGCAGCATCAGCGTCGTGATGCGCTGCTGACCGTCGATCAGCACGAGCTCGCCCGTTGCGTCCTCGGTGTTCTCGGCGGAGAGGATCGACCCGATGAAGTGCATGGTGCGGTCGTCGGAGTCGGCGACGGCTCGGATATCCGCGAGAAGCTGCTCGCAGCCGCCGATGTCCCACCGGTACTGGCGCTGGTAGACGGGGACGACGATGCTCGTCTCCGGGGAGGAGAGCCATCCGATCGTATTGACTGCGGTCGCGTCGACGTTGGTGGCACTACCCATGATCATCGAGTCTATTCGAGCCTCCCAGGATCAGCCCGGACCCCGGGATAGGCTTGCCTTACCAGGGCCAGGAAAAACGTACTGGCCCCCTACGGAAGGCATGACTCACCTCATGGGTTACATCAAATCCGCCGCGCTCGAAGAGACCGGCTACGTCGTCCTGGATCGATACAACAAAGAGATCGACCCCAAGGAGTACCTCGACATCGAATATGTCGACTGGAAATCCTCGGGTGACACGCGCTTCGCCCCCCTCGCCTCGCGCGACGGAGAGATCGAGTGCGCCGGGTTCTGGAGCGGCAAGAACCCCCGCACCGACAAGGACGGCATCTGGATCGACTCGCAGACCGCGATCGCTCCCACCCTGACGGAGCGCGCCATGGAGCCCGGCGCCAACGTCGGTCGCTGCCGCATCATCGAGCTGCAGCCCAACACGTACGCCGACTGCCTGTACAACCTGCACCAGGACGACAACAACCGTCTGAACCCGGACGGCACCGGCTGGGTCGTCCGCGGCTTCTTCAACCTCACCGACGACAAGGACAGCTACTTCGTCCTGCGTGAGAACCGCACCGACCCGAGCATGGAGACGCGCATCGCGCTGCCTGCCGGCGCGCAGCTGATCGTGGACACGCAGCGCCTGTGGCACGCCGCCACCCACCCGGGCAATGACCCGCGCTACTGCCTCATCACGTCGTGGACCTCGGGCCCCGAACTCGACGCGTACATCGCGAAGTACAACGGCGTGAACCGGGTCGAGAGCTACCCCGTTCCGCAGGATCAGCTCGACGCAGGGCAAGCCGAGCAGACCCGTCGCCTCGCCGCTCGCGCGGCCGCCCTCGCCGCTCGCGGCCAGGCCGAGCAGGCGGTCATGAGCGAGGCGTAACACCTGCTCTCACGATGGCCCCGGTCGGGATCGGCCGGGGCCATCGTCGCGTCCGGAATCACACGCTTGTGATTACCGACGCCGTCAGGCGATAATGGCGGGAGAACAACCGAATATGCCGGTTTCCGGTCAGGTCGTAGGGGAAGACGTACCTGACAAAGGAGAAACCATGGCGACTGCGTCCTCGCGCGGAGTGATCTACATCCACTCCGCGCCCCGTGCGTTGTGCCCCCACCTCGAGTGGGCCGTCGGTCGAGCTCTCGGCCGTGCGGTGAACTTCGAGTGGGTGGAGCAACCGGTCCTTGCCGGTGCCCGCCGCGCGGAGTTCTACTGGGAAGGCCCCGTCGGTTCGGGCGCCGCCCTCGCCAGCGCGATCCGCGGCTGGGAACACCTGCGTTTCGAAGTGAGCGAAGACCCCACGCCGCGCAGCGACGGTGGCCGGTGGATGCACACACCCGGTCTCGGCATCCACTATGCGCAGACGGATGCTGCCGGCAATGTCGTCATCGGCGAGGACCGGTTGCGTTACGCCATGGACATCGCCGCCGGCGATGCGCAGGAGCTGCAGCGCGAACTCGAAGTCGCGTTGGGCGCCGCGTGGGACGAGGAGCTGGAGCCGTTCCGTCACGCGAGTGACGAGACCACGGTCGTCTGGCTGCACAAGGTGGGCTGACGCGCCCACCTTGTCAGAACTCAGGCGATGCGAGGCGCGACTACCGGACGCCGGTGACAGGTCCTGGTGCTGCGAAAGCGAATCGCACCCCTGATACGAAAAGATGCCCCGACGGTCGCCGTCGGGGCATCTTCACGAGCGGGGTCAATCCACGGCGAAAGCGACGACGGCGTTGTGGCCGCCGAAGCCGAAGGAGTTGCTGATCGCCAGCTGCGCGCCGTCACCGAGCGGGGTGGCTTCGCCGGAGAGGCGGAACGGCACCGCCGGGTCTTGCTCCGTCAGGTTGATCGTGGGGGGCGCGACGCGGTCGCGGAGCGCCAGGATCGTGAAGATCGCCTCGAGCGCTCCGGTGCCGCCGAGAAGGTGCCCGGTGGAGGCCTTCGTCGCAGACACCGGGATCTCATCCACGCGCTCACCGAAGACGGTGCGCAGCGCGGTGTACTCGTTCGGGTCGCCGACCGGGGTCGAGGTGGCGTGGGCGTTGATGTGCGTCACGTCATCGGGAGAAGCATCCGCCATCTCCAGCGTGGCGCGCACCGCGCGAGCAGCCCCCGTGCCCTCGGGGTCGTTCGCGGTGATGTGGTACGAATCCGCGGTCACGGCGCCTCCGACGACCGTGGCGTAGATCTTCGCCCCGCGCGCCTTGGCGTGCTCTTCGGTCTCGAGGATGAGCACGGCCGCGCCCTCGCCCATGACGAAGCCGTCGCGGTCGATGCTGGCCGGGCGTGAAGCAGTGCCGGGGGAGTCGTTGCGCCGGGAGAGGGCCTGCATCGAGGCGAACGAGGCGATCGTGATCGGGTGCACGGCGGACTCGGTGCCGCCCGCGATCACGACGTCGGCGAGCCCGTCCTGCAGGTGCTCGACGGCGTTGACGATCGACTCGGTGCTCGACGCGCACGCCGAGGCGACCGTGCGGGCGAAGGCGCGCGCCCCGAAGTGCAGCGAGAGGTTGCCCGCTGCGGCATTGGGCATGAGCATCGGCACGGTCATGGGCATGACGCGCCGAGGGCCCTTCTCGCGGAGCGTGTCCCACGCGTCGAGCAGGGTCCAGACGCCACCGATGCCGGTGGCGAAATCGACGCCGAGCCGATCGGGGTCGACGTCGGGGCTACCGGCGTCGGCCCACGCCTCGAGGGCCGCGACGAGAGCGAACTGGGATGAGGGGTCGAGCCGCTTCGCGATCGGGCGATCGAGCACCGTCTCGGGTCGCACCAGCGCCTCCGCCGCGAACGTGACGGGAAGCTGGTACTTCTCGACCCAGTCGTGCTCCAACGTGCGCGCACCGGAGGCGCCGCCGAGGAGGGCGGACCAGCTGTCCGGGGCGGTGCCGCCGATGGGCGACGACGCACCGATACCGGTGACGACGATGCGTGGGGTGCTCATGCGTTGTGGATCCTCAGGGTGTTGGTGGGGGCCCACAGGCCCCCACCGCGGCTACTACGCCTGGTTGGACGTGATGTAGGTGACGGCGTCGCCGACGGTCTTCAGGTTCTTGACCTCGTCGTCGGGAATGGTGACGCCGAACTTCTCCTCGGCGTTGACGACGATCGTCATCATCGAGATGGAATCGATGTCGAGGTCGTCGGTGAACGACTTCTCCATAGCCACCTCGTCGGCCGAGATCCCGGTCTCGTCCGTGATGAGCTCGGCGAGTCCTGCGAGGACCTCGTCGGTGGTGAATGCCATGGTGTCTCCTGTTCTGGGGGTACGGGGCCCGGCGGGCCTCGTTCAGTCTAGAGTTCGCGGCGCCCCGGCTACGGGAGCACCACGACCTGCGCGCCGAAGACCAGACCGGCGCCGAAGCCGATCTGCAGCACGAGGCCGCCGCTGATCTCGGGGTGTTCTTCGAGCAGGCGGTGGGTGGCGAGGGGGATCGAGGCGGCCGAGGTGTTGCCGGTCGTCTCGATGTCGCGGCCGATCACGACGGTGTCGGGCAGACCGAGCTGCTTGGCGAACTCGTCGATGATGCGCATGTTGGCCTGGTGGGGCACGAAGGCGGCGAGATCGGATGCTTCGACCCCGGCCGCTTCGAGCGCCTGGCGGGCGACCTTGACCATCTCCCACACGGCCCACCGGAAGACGGTCGGACCCTCCTGACGCAGGGTCGGCCACGGCGCGACACCGTCGCGGAACTCCACCAGGGTGTGGTTCATACCCACCGCGTCGGCCTTCGAGCCATCAGAGCCCCAGATGGTGGGTCCGATGCCGGGAGTGTCGCTCGGTCCGATGACGACGGCACCTGCGCCGTCACCGAGGAGGAAAGAGATGCTGCGGTCGGTGGGATCGACGATGTCGCTGAGCTTCTCGGCGCCAATGACCACCGCGTAGCGGGCGAGCCCGCCCCGGATGAGGGCGTCGGCCTGGGCGACCCCGTACGCGAAGCCGGCGCAGGCCGCGTTCACGTCGTACGCCGCTGCAGGGTTCGCACCCACCCGGTCGGCGACGATCGCAGACACGGAGGGCGTTTGGCGGGGGTTGCTCACAGTGGCGACGATGACCGCCCCGATCTCGGCTGGATCGACGCCCGAACGCTCGATCGCCTCGGCGGCGGCCGTCGTCGCGAGATCGATGGCCGTGGTCGCAGCTTCCGCGCGAACGCGGGTGACGATACCGGTGCGCTGGCGGATCCACTCGTCGCTCGAGTCGATCGGGCCGACGAGGTCGTCGTTGGGAACGACCCGCTCGCCGCGGGCGGCTCCGTACGCGTAGATGCGCGTGTGAGCCACGCCCTGGGGTTGGCGGAGAGTGGCGGTCACGCGGCAGCTTCTTTCAGCAGGGCCGCGGCAGCGGCCAGGTCATCGGGGGTCTTGACGGCCACGGCGGGCGTGCCGCGCAGCCCGCGCTTCGCGAGCCCCGTGAGGGTGCCGGCGGGCGCGAATTCGATGATGCCCGTCACCCCGTGCTCGGCGAAGGAGGCCATCGTGCGGTCCCACCGGACGGGCGACGCCACCTGCTCCACGAGCAGGTCGAGCGCGTTGCGTCCGGAGGTGATCGTGGAGCCGTCCGAGTTCGTCCACAGCGTCAGCTCGGGATCGGCCGGAGACAGCTCGGCCGCGGCGTCGCGCAGGGCTTCGACCGCGGGTTCCATGAAACGCGTGTGGAAGGCACCCGCGACGGGAAGCGGGATGACCCGGGTTCCGGCGACGGGGGTGTCGGCGAGCTCGGCGAGGGCGGGGAGCGTACCGGCCGCGACGATCTGTCCGGCTCCGTTGTAGTTGGCGGGAGTGAGATCCAGTGTCGCGAGCCGCTCCAGCACCGCGGTTTCGTCTCCGCCGATCACGGCGTTCATCCCGGTCTGCGTCAGAGCGGCAGCATCCGCCATGGCCCGTCCGCGAACGCCGACCAGCCGCATCCCCTCCGTGGGGGTGAGCACGCCTGCGGCGACGAGAGCAGCGACCTCGCCGACGGAATGACCGGCGACACCGGCCGGGCGGGTCGCTGCCAGCTCCAGCAGCGCCGACCACGAGATCAGACTCGCCGCCACGATCAGCGGTTGGGCGACGCGGGTGTCACGGATGCGGTCGGCGTCCCACTCGGTGCCCGCGGCGATGAGGTCGACCTGGGCGTCGTCGGAGTAGGCCGCGAGGCGCTCTCGGACGCCGTCGAGCTCGAGCCACGGGGCGAGGAACCCGGGTGTCTGAGAACCCTGCCCGGGGAAGGCGGCGATGATCACTGGTCAATCCTGTCAATCAGCATGGGGGGAGTTGGGAGGAGACTCACACAAGAATGCCGGGATGCTTTGTCGCATCCCGACAGGTCACGGGGTGTGTCGCCGTAACGTGGTCGGCCGACGCCGCGTTGCGTCGGTGCCGATCGAGCCGAGGATCAGAGCGGTCTGCAGGATGAGAGCTTCGCGGGGACCGGTCGCATCCCACCCGATGACCTCGGATACGCGCTTGAGGCGGTAACGCACGGTGTTGGGGTGCACGAACAGCTCGCGCGCGGTCGCCTCGAGGGAGCGGCCGTTGTCGAGGTAGCTCCAGAGCGTCGCGACGAGGTCGGGGCTGTGCGCCTGCAGCGGGCGATAGATGCGCTCCACCAGCGTCTGCTTCGCCACGGCGTCGCCCGCGAGTGCCCGCTCGGGCAGTAGGTCGTCGGCTTCGACGGGGCGCGGTGCGTGCCGCCAGGCGCGGGCCACGGCGAATCCGGCCAAGGCCGCCCGAGCGCTCTGGCTCGCGTCGACCAGCGCGGGCACGGTCGGACCGAGCACGAGGTGTCCGTCGCCGAAGCCCGGCTCGAGCCGGCGGGCGATCTCGCCGAAAGGCAGCTCGACCATCGGCTCCTCGCCGCGACCGGGCAGCTGCGCGCGTCCGATCACCAGCACCAGGCGCGAACCCTGCACGCCGATGAGCACGTCGATCCCCAGTTTGCGGGCGGTGCGGCGCACCTGATCGACGTCGAGCTGCGGGGGAGTCGTTCCCACCAGCACGGCGACCTCGCCGTGACCGTGCCACCCCAGCGCGGCGATCCGGCTGGGGAGTTCCTCGTCGGTCTCGCCCGTGAGGATCGAATCGACCACGAGCGCCTCGAGTCGGGCATCCCACAGCCCGCGGGCCTCCGCAGCCCGGGCGTAGACGTCGGCTGCGGCGAAGGCCACCTCACGCGAGTAGAGCAGGATCGCGTCGCGGATGCTTTCGTCGCGCCCCGCCACGCGCTCCTCGGTCACCTCGACCGTGACCCGCACGAGCTGCAGCGTCTGCTGCAGGCTCACACTGCGCAGCAGCTCGCGGGGAGCGGCGGCGAAGACGTCGGCGGCGATCCACGGGGTCGAGGTCGGGTCTTCGTACCAGGAGATGAACGACGTGATGCCCGCCTGCGCGACCAGGCCCACGGCCGAGCGTCGCGCCGGCGGCATCTCGGCGTACCACGGCAGCGATTCCTCGAGCCGGTTGAGGGTCGCCGTCGCCAAGTCGCCCGAGATCCGCCGCAACCAAGCGAGGGTCTCGGCCTTCGCGGCCGGGTCGGTGCTGCCTCGGGTCACAGCCCGATCAGCTCTCGCCGCCCGCGTTGCCGGTCGTGCCGGCGGTCACATCGTTCAGGCGGTACTTCTCGATCGCCTGAGCGGCGAGGCCGCGATCGACCGCACCCTCTTGCGCGAGCGCCTGCAGCGCCCGTACCACGACCGACGGTCCGTCGATCTTGAAGAAGCGTCGCGCGGCGGCGCGGGTGTCGGAGAAGCCGAAGCCGTCCGCACCGAGAGTGCTGAAGTTGTGCTGCACCCACGGACGGATCTGGTCCTGCACGGCGTGCATGAAGTCGCTCACCGCGATGACCGGACCGGGCGCACCGGCCAGCTTCTTGGTGATGTAGGCCTCGCGCGGCTCCTCGTCGGGGTGCAGGAAGTTGTGCTCGTCGACGGCCAGGCCGTCACGACGCAACTCGCTCCACGACGTGACCGACCAGACATCGGATGCGACGCCCCAGTCGTCCTTGAGCAGACGCTGGGCCTCCAGCGCCCACGGCACTCCCACTCCCGACGCGAGCAGCTGGGCGCGCGGCGCGTCGCCCTCGCCGGTGGAGATGCGGTGGATGCCTCGGACGATACCGTCGACGTCGACATCCGCCGGCTCGGCGGGCTGCACGTACGGCTCGTTGTAGACCGTGATGTAGTACATGACGTTCGGGTCGGGGTGGTTCCCGCCGTACATGCGCTCGATGCCGGAGCGCACGATGTGCGCGATCTCGTACCCGAAGGCGGGGTCGTACGACACCGTCGCGGGGTTGGTCGACGCCAGCAACGGCGAGTGTCCGTCGGCGTGCTGCAGGCCCTCGCCCGTGAGCGTGGTGCGGCCGGCGGTCGCGCCGATGACGAAACCGCGCGACATCTGGTCGCCCGCCGCCCACTGGGCGTCGCCGGTGCGCTGGAAGCCGAACATCGAGTAGAAGACGTAGACCGGGATGAGCGGCTCGCCGTGCGTGGAGTACGACGTGCCGGCCGCGGTGAACGCCGCCACGGCGCCCGCCTCGTTGATGCCCACGTGGATGATCTGCCCCTGCGGGCTCTCCTTGTAGGCCAGCAGCAGCTCGCGGTCGACGGAGGTGTAGTGCTGCCCGTTCGGGTTGTAGATCTTCGCGGTGGGGAAATAAGCATCCATACCGAAGGTGCGTGCCTCGTCGGGGATGATCGGCACGATGCGGTGGCCGAAGTCCTTCACCCGCAGCAGGTCCTTCAGCAGACGCACGAACGCCATGGTCGTGGCGACCTCCTGCGTGCCCGATCCCTTCTTCGGCAGCGCGTAGGCCGCGTCGCCGGGGAGTTCGAGGCCCACGTGGGTCGTGCGACGCTCGGGGAGGAAACCTCCGAGCGCCCGACGGCGCTCGAGCAGGTACTGGATGGTCTCGTCCTGGGGGCCGGGGTTGTAGTACGGCGGCAGGTACGGGTTCTCTTCGAGCTGCGCGTTGCTGATCGGGATGTGCATGACATCGCGGAACGCCTTGAGGTCGTCCAGCGTCATCTTCTTCATCTGGTGGGTCGCGTTGCGGCCCTCGAAGTGCGACCCCAGGCCGTAGCCCTTGATGGTCTTGGCGATGATGACCGTCGGCTGGCCCTTGTGCTCCTGCGCGGCCTTGAACGCCGCGTAGACCTTGCGGTAGTCGTGACCGCCGCGCTTGAGGTTCCAGATCTGGTCGTCGCTGTAGTCCTTCACGAGCGCTGCGGCGCGCTCGTCGCGGCCGAAGAAGTTCTCCCGGACGTAGGCGCCGTTCTCGGCCTTGTACGTCTGGTAGTCGCCATCGGGGGTGACGTTCATGAGGTTGAGCAGAGCACCGTCGGTGTCGCGCTTGAGCAGTTCGTCCCACTCGCGGCCCCACACGACCTTGATGACGTTCCAGCCGGCGCCACGGAAGAAGCTCTCGAGCTCCTGGATGATCTTGCCGTTGCCGCGCACCGGGCCATCGAGGCGCTGGAGGTTCGCGTTGATGACGAACGTCAGGTTGTCGAGACCCTCGTTCGCGGCGACCTGCAGCTGTCCGCGGCTTTCGACCTCGTCCATCTCACCGTCGCCGAGGAAGGCCCAGACGTGGGAGTCGGCGACGTCCTTGATGCCGCGGTTGGTCAGGTACTTGTTGCTCATCGCCTGGTAGATGGCGTTGATCGGGCCGAGACCCATCGACACCGTCGGGAACTGCCAGAACTCCGGCATGAGGCGCGGGTGGGGGTAGGAGGGGATGCCGTTGGGTGCAGCGGACTTCTCCTGGCGGAAGCCGTCGAGCTGCGCCTCGGTGAGCCGACCCTCGAGGAACGCGCGGGCGTAGGTGCCGGGCGACGCGTGCCCCTGGATGAAGATCTGGTCGCCGCCGTTGGGCGCGTCCTGACCGCGGAAGAAGTGGTTGAACCCGACTTCGTAGAGCGAGGCCGAGGAGGCATAGGTCGAGATGTGACCGCCGACGCCGATACCGGGCCGCTGCGCGCGGTGCACGGTCACGGCGGCGTTCCACCGGATCCACGCCCGGTAGCGTCGTTCGACTTCTTCGTCGCCGGGGAACTCGGGCTCGTTCTCGGGAGCGATCGTGTTGATGTAGTCGGTGGTCGGCACCATCGGCACGCCGAGGTGGAGGTCCTTCGACTCGCGCAGCAGGCTGAGCATGATCTCGCGCCCGCGCTGCGGGCCCTTGGCCTGCACGAGCTGCTGGAGCGACTCCTGCCACTCGGACGTCTCGTCGGGATCGCTGTCCTGCGGGCCCTGCGAGTACGGATCCTGGTCGTGAACAGTCACAGAAGACCTTTCTTCGGCTGGCAGATCATGCCAGACAATCACCATGGGGGCGCGGATCGCTTTGTTCGCTCCGCACAACACACCGTCCACCAGCCTAGCGAGTCGGCGGCTCGCCGGACGATCACGACGGATGCTGCCACGCCGATCGCTCGGGATCGAGACATCGCGAGCAGGCCCGCTCATCGATCGTGGCGACGTTGCCTTCTAGAATGATCGGCGAGGGCCTTTAGCTCAGCTGGTAGAGCGCCACGTTTACACCGTGGATGTCGTCGGTTCGATCCCGGCAGGGCCCACATCACGTGCGCGGTCGTGAACCGATCAGCGCTTCACGGAGTGCGGGACTGATCCCCGGCACCTCATCGATGGGCACAGCGAGGGCGCGCAGCGCCCGGCTCAGATAGTTGCGTGCTGCAGCGGCGAGGGTGATGTCGACGATCTGCCGGTCGTCGAAGCCGTTGTCGCGCAGCTCCTGCGTGTCCGCGTCGGTCATCGTCTCGGGGCGGGTCGAGAGGCTCTCGGCGTAGCGCACGACGGCGGCGTCCTGAGCGGGCAGCGAGGAATCGTCCCCGCGTGCGACCTGAGCGAGGGTCTGCTCGTCGAGCACGTCGGCTCGGAGCACGTTCCGGCCGTGGGCGAGCAGACAGTGCGGCGAGGGGATGGCGCGTGCGGCGCCGAGCGTCGCCAGTTCGTAGGTACGGAGCCCGATGGAGGGCACGATCGCCCGCAGGAGATTCTCGAAGGCCGCGTGCGCCTCCGGGTTGATGGCCAGAGCCGCGGTGTGCGCGAAGACGAACCCGTCCTCGGCGACGTCGTCGGCATACATCTGGGCGGCGTGCCCCGTGACCTCACCGGGCACGGGAGTGATGACGATCATGTCGGCCTCATCGCCGGTGATCCGGTCCTGCCCCGAGAAGGGTCAGGACCCCTTCATGAGGTTGTCGAGATCAGCCTCGAGTTCGATCGGCGCCAACCCATCGGTGGCTTCATCATCGTTGGGGTCTTCGTCCTCGGAAACCGGGGCCGGGTCGTCGTTGTATCGCGTCATGGGAGAAGGCTACTCACGCACCGACACCAGCGCACCTGCCCGCCGCGCAGGCGACGGGTAGGTTGGGAACGTGAAAGCCGCCCCTGCCGACCAGCGCCGCCTGCTCGATCTCGCCGAGCTCGATGCCCGCATCCGGCGGGCTGAGCACGCTCAGTCCCACCCGCCTCAGGCCCTCCGTGTGAAAGAGCTGCTGTCCCAGCGCGTCACCCTCTCGCAGGAACTCTCCCGACGAGCCGGTGCACGCGACGACCTCAAGCTCGAACTCTCCCGGATCGAATCCGACGTGGCCGTGGTCGAGGCGCGCAGCGCCCGAGACGCGCAGCGCCTCGCAGCATCCTCCAACTCGAAGGAGGCGCAGGGGCTCGAGAGCGAGCTGGCTTCCTTGGCGCGCCGCACCTCCGACCTGGAAGACGCCGAGTTGGTCGTCATGGAGCGGCTGGAGGCGGCCGAGGCCGCCGTCACTGAGCAGGAAGCCATCGTCGCGGCGACGAACGAGGAGGGCACGCGCCTGAGTGCCGAAGCGAAGGAAGCCGTCACGGCTGCTCAGCACGACCTCTCGAACGCGCAGCGTGACCGCGCGGCGGTGGCCGGCGACATCGCTCCCGCCCTGGTCGCGCTCTACGACCGGCTCGGCACGCGGGGAAACGCCGCCGGGTTGCTGCGCCGCGGCACGTGCGAGGCCTGCCACATGGTCCTTTCGGGCACCGACATGAACAGTGTGCGTTCGGCCCCCGACGACGACGTGATCTTCTGCCCCGAGTGCGGCGCGATCCTCGTGCGCACCGACGAGTCGGGCATCTGGTGACCGCTGTCTGAGGTCGCCCCGCACTGGGTCGTTGTCGGTCGCGCCCCGGGCGCGGTGGTTCTGACCGCGCTGGACGCGGCAGGAACCGTGCTCTCGACGCGGGGCGTGAGCGACGCCGGCCTGCCCGCGCACGTCGCCGCTCTCGAAGCGGCGGGGGCGGTGCGGTGGGTGTGGAACGACACCCCTGCCTGGTACCCGGCGCTCCTGGCGGCGGGCGTACGCGTCGAGCGCTGTCACGACCTGCGCCTCGTGCACACCGTGCTCCGCGATGCCGTCTCTGTCGGCGATGACCACGGCCTGCGAACGGTGACCGCCTGGGAGGCGCCCGGGAGCGAGGGACCGGATGCTGCGCCCGCCCTGTTCGACCTCGAGGGCGAGCGTGGCGGCCCGCCCAGTACTTCCGACGAAGTGCTGGTGGAGTTCGAGCGGCAGCGCGGCGCCATCGCCGCGTCGAGCGACCCGGCCCGGATGCGTCTGCTCGCCGCGGCGGAATCGGCCGGTGCCCTCGTCGCCGCCGAACTGCGGGCGGCAGGGCTGCCCTGGGACGCCGACGCGCACGATCGCATCCTCGCGGAGACCCTCGGCGCCCGGCCCACGTCGGGTGCCCTGCCCTCACATGTCGCGTCGAAAGCATCCGAGGTCCGTGCCGCGCTCGGTGATCCGACCGCGAGCCTCGATTCCCAGCCCAAGCTGCTGCGAGCTCTGCACCGGGTGGGGGTCGTGGTGGAGAGCACGAGCCGCTGGGAGCTCGCGCGTCACGAACATCCGGTGGTCGCGCCCTTGATCGAGTACAAGCGCATGATGCGACTGCTCACGGCCAACGGGTGGCACTGGCTCGACGAATGGATCCACGACGACCGCTTCCGGCCGGTGTACGTGCCCGCAGGCGTCGTCACCGGTCGGTGGGCCTCGTCGGGCGGGGGCGCCCTGCAGATTCCGCGGCAGCTGCGTGCGGCGGTGCGCGCCGACGAGGGCTGGACCCTGGTGGTCGCCGACGTCGCCCAGCTGGAGCCGCGGGTGCTCGCCGCGATGTCGCGCGACGAGGCCCTCGCCGACGCCGCGCGCGGAGCCGACCTCTACGGCGCGATCGCCGAGCGTGGCGGGCTCGAGGGCCGCGAGAAGGCCAAGCTCGCCCTCCTCGGGGCGATGTACGGGGCCACCTCCGGCGAAAGCGGCCGGCTGGTGCCGCGGCTGCGCCGCGCCTACCCGCGGGCGATGGGCCTCGTCGACGACGCCGCGCGGGTGGGGGAGGACGGCGGCGTGGTCTCGACCTGGCTGGGGCGCACCTCACCGCCGCCGTCGGAGGCCTGGCGACGCGCTCAGTCGGAGGCCAGCGGTATCGGGACCACGGAGGCCGAGACGGCTCAGGCTCGCCGCTCCGCGCGCGACCGCGGCCGCTTCACTCGCAACTTCGTCGTGCAGGGGACGGCCGCGGAATGGGCCCTCGCGTGGCTCGCCGATCTGCGCAACCGCCTGATCGCGCTGCCCGAGGTCGCCCCCGCGCAGGCCGCCGCCGCGTCCGGGCCGGTCTTCGGGCGCCGCGCCCACCTCGCGTTCTTCCTCCACGACGAGGTCATCGTCCACGCACCCGCCGAGCAGGCGCCGGCGGTGGCCGAAGCGATCGCTCTGGCTGCAGCATCCGCCGGCGCACTGCTGTTCGGCAGCTTCCCGGTGGACTTCCGTCTCGACGTGCGCATCACCGACAGCGCGGGAAAGGCCTGAACCGCCTCGGTAGAGTGGGGAGGCGAATGGGTCGGCCGGACGGTCGCGTGGCGGGTAACCGCACCGAGGAACGTCCGGGCTCCACAGGGCAGGATGGTGGGTAACACCCACCCGGAGTGATCCGCGAGACAGTGCCACAGAGAGCAGACCGCCGGGACGCGAGTTCCGGTAAGGGTGAAAGGGTGGTGTAAGAGACCACCGGGGTCGCGGTGACGCGACCTGCAAGGTAAACCTCGTCCGGAGCAAGGTCAGACAGGGGATGTTGACGCGGCCCGCCGAGTCCCCGGGTAGACCGCTGGAGTGGCACGGCAACGTGTCGCCGAGAGAGATGACCGTCGAAGGGGCTCACGCCCCGGAACAGAACCCGGCGTACAGGCCGGCCCATTCGCCCCGCTCGACCGCCTAAGCGGTGACGGCGGAGACCGCTTCGGGCACCGAGACCGCGAGCGAGGCCGCGCCGATGATGCCCGCGTTGTTGCGGTGCACGGCCGGCACGATGGGGGTCTTCAGCGACAGGAAGCCCAAGAACTCGTCGGCGTGCTTCGACACGCCGCCGCCGACCACGAACAGGTCGGGGCTGAAGAGGAACTCGACGTAGTCGTAGTACCACTGCAGGCGCTTGGCCCACTTCTCCCAGCTCAGCTCTTCGCGTTCCATCGCGGAGTACGCGGCGTAGCCCTCGGCGTCGCGCTTGTGCTCGGCGCGCTGCAGGTGGCCGAGCTCGCTGTTGGGAATCAACACACCGTCGTAGATCATGGCGGAACCGATTCCGGTTCCGAGGGTCGTGAGGATCACGAGGCCGTCGACACCCTTCGCCGCGCCGTAGCGCACCTCGGCGATACCGGCGACGTCGGCGTCGTTGGCGAAGTGGATGCTGCGGCCGAGGCCGTCCTCGAAGAACTTCTCCGCTTCGAACCCGATCCACGACTGCGAGACGTTCGCCGCCGACAGCGTGCGCCCGTTCTTCACGATCGCGGGGAAGGCGACGCCGAGGGGAACATCGTCGTCATCGGCGACGCCGAGCTTCTCGAGCACGGTCATGACCGCGGTCAGCACGTCCTTCGGTTCGGCACCCGGAGGGGTGGGAACCTTGATGCGGTCGCTGAGGAGCTCTCCGGCTTCCAGATCGACGATGCCGGCCTTGATGCCCGTTCCGCCGATGTCCACTCCGACTGCGCGCGACTTCGCTGATGCCGACTTCGTTGATGCCATAGTCACACCCTACCCAGCGCGCAGCGCCCGATCAGTAGGATCGACAGTGGCCTTCACCAGTTGAGCGGCCACCGTGTGTCACCCGCGAGGAGGAGCCCCCGTGACCGAAGACGACCCGAAGTACTGGTACAACCTGAACACCGGGCAGGTGGAGCACGGTCTCGTGTCGCCGATGGCGAATCGCGCGGGTCCCTTCGACACCGCGGAAGAGGCGGCGAACGCTCCAGCCCTCATGCGCGAGCGCAACCGCGAGTGGGACGACGAGGACAAGCGCGAGAAGAACTGGGGCGCCGACGGCGCCCAGAGCTGATTTCGGACCGCGAGCGAGGGAAACCATGGACAAGCAGAGAGACTTCGTACTGCGCACGATCGAGGAGCGCGGCGTCAAGTTCGTGCGCCTGTGGTTCACCGATGTGATCGGCACCCTGAAGTCGGTCGCGATCGCGCCGGCCGAGGTCGAGGGCGCTTTCGCGGAGGGCCTCGGATTCGACGGTTCCGCGATCGAGGGCCTCACCCGCTCCTACGAGTCGGACCTGCTCGCACACCCCGACCCCACCACCTTCCAGGTGCTCCCGTGGCGGGGTGAGATCGACCCGACCGCGCGCATGTTCTGCGACATCACCACGCCCGACGGTCAGGCGGCGGTCGCCGACCCGCGGCACGTGCTCAAGCGCACCCTCGCGAAGGCGGCGGATGCGGGCTTCACGTTCTACACGCACCCCGAGATCGAGTTCTACCTGCTCAAGTCGTCGGCCCTCGGCCCGGACGGGCGACCCGAGCCGGTCGATTCGGCGGGGTACTTCGACAACGTGCCAGGCGGCACGGCGCACGACTTCCGTCGTCGTTCAGTGCGGATGCTGGAAGACCTCGGTATCTCCGTGGAATTCAGCCACCACGAGGGCGGCCCCGGTCAGAACGAGATCGATCTGCGTTACGCGGACGCCCTGACGATGGCCGACAACATCATGACCTTCCGCACGGTCATCAAAGAGGTGGCGATCGAGCAGGGCGTGTACGCCACGTTCATGCCGAAGCCGCTCAGCGGTCAGCCCGGTAGCGGCATGCACACGCACATGTCGCTGTTCGAGGGGGACTCGAACGCATTCTTCGAAGAGGGCGCCGAGTATTCGCTCTCGAAGGTCGGCCGGCACTTCATCGCCGGACTGCTGCGACACGCCAACGAGATCTCGGCCGTGACCAACCAGTTCGTCAACTCGTACAAGCGCCTCTGGGGCGGAGACGAAGCCCCGAGCTTCATCTGCTGGGGTCACAACAACCGCTCCGCCCTCGTGCGGGTGCCGATGTACAAGCCCAACAAGAGCAACTCCTCGCGCATCGAATACCGCGCGCTCGACTCGGCCGCCAACCCCTACCTCTCCTACGCGCTCATGCTGGCCGCCGGCCTCAAGGGCATCGAAGAGGAGTACGAGCTGCCCGCCGAGGCCGAGGACAACGTGTGGTCGCTGAGCGACGCGGAGCGCCGCGCGCTCGGGTACGCGCCGCTTCCCGCGAGCCTCGATCAGGCTCTCGAGTACATGGAGGACTCCGAGCTCGTCGCGGAGACGCTGGGCGAGCAGGTCTTCAACTACGTGCTGCTCAACAAGCGCCGGGAGTGGCAGGAATACCGTGCGCAGGTGACGCCGTTCGAGTTGAAGAGCAACCTCGAGATGCTCTGACTTTGCACCGGCCATGATCTCGAGCGACCGGTCCACGCGCCTCACCACGCTGGCGCGGAACGGATTCGCCCGGCTCGCCGAGGCCGACGCTCTTCTCGACGAACTCACCGCCCTGATCGGCATACCGCAGGAGGCGTTGGCCGATGCCGCCTCGGGAGTCGCCGACCCCGATGAGGCCCTGTCGGCCCTCGTGCGCATCGCCCGGCGCGACGCCGACGCGGTGCGGCAGATGTCGCCGGATGCTGCCGGGTGGGGCGCGCTGTGGAACCTCGTCGGCGCCTCCTCCGGGTTCGGCGAGTTCTACCTCCGGCGTCCCGGTGAACTCGCGCAGCTGGTCGGTGCCGGCAGATCCCTGCCCTCCGCCGAGGAGATGCGGGAACGCCTGCTCGCGGCCGTCGCTGCCGTGGACGGCTTCGCCGAGGTCGCGGGAGAGGACGGGTGGGTCGCGCTGCGCGCCGCCTACCGCAGCATCCTGGCCCGCATCGCGGCGTACGACCTCGCGCAGAGCGAGCCTGCCGACGTCGTCGACCAGGTATCGGCGCGACTCGCGGACGCCGCCGGCGCGGCGCTGGAGGCCTCCTTGGCCGTCGCCCGCACGGGCGTGTCGAACGGTACCGGCGCGGGCAGCTTTCCGCGCGCCGAGGTCGCGGCGACCTCGCTCGCCATCATCGGGATGGGCAAGGCGGGCGCGCGCGAGCTCAACTACGTGAGCGACGTCGACGTCATCTTCGTCGGCGGCACACGCGACGAAACGGTCGTGTCCGAGACCCGCGCGGTCGACATCGCGACCCGGCTCGCCATCCAGACCATGCGAGGGGTCTCGGGCGCTGAGATCGAGCCGGGGCTCTGGGAAGTGGATCCGAACCTGCGCCCCGAGGGCAAGCAAGGCGCTCTCGTGCGCACCCTCGATTCCCACCTGTCGTACTACGAGCGCTGGGCGAAGAGCTGGGAGTTCCAGGCGCTGTTGAAAGCGCGACCTCTCGCCGGCGACGAGGATCTCGGCGCCCGCTACGTCACGGCCGTGCAGGCCAAGGTGTGGACGAGCGCGGCGCGGGAGAACTTCGTTGACAGCGTGCAGCGGATGCGCGAGCGCGTCACCGACCACATCCCCTCCGACGAGATCGCCCGCCAGGTGAAGCTCGGGCCCGGGGGACTCCGCGACATCGAGTTCACGGTGCAGCTGCTGCAGCTCGTGCACGGTCTGAGCGACGACCGCATCCGCCAGCGCGGCACGCTCGCGGCCCTCGACGCCCTCGTCGCCGAGGGCTACATCGGGCGCACCGACGCGACCGCGTTCGCGCGCGACTACCGGGTGCTGCGCCTGCTCGAGCACCGCTTGCAGTTGCGCGCTTTGAGGCGCACCCACCTCATGCCCGTGAAGCCCGACGAGCTGCGCGTGCTCGCGCGGGCGACCCGGCTCGCTGAAACCGGAGCGGGCGTGCAGGAGCGGTGGGAAGCGACGAAGCGCGAAGTCCGCGACATCCACGTTCGCTTGTTCTACCGGCCGCTGCTGTCTGCCGTGGCGGCGCTTCCCGAGGCCGAGCGGCTGCTGTCTCCCGAGCAGGCGTACGACCGACTGGCGGCGATCGGGTTCCGCGACGCGAAGGGCGCGCTGCGCCACATCGCCGCCCTCACCACGGGGCTGAGCCGCAAAGCATCCATTCAACGTCACCTCATGCCCGTGATGCTGCGCTGGTTCGCCGACGGTGTCGACCCCGATTACGGTCTGCTCGCGTTCCGCCGGATCAGCGAGCGACTGGGCAACACCCCGTGGTTCCTGCGGATGCTGCGCGATTCCTCGGCAGCCGCGGAAAGTCTCACCCGCGTGCTCTCGGGGTCGCGGTACATCGGCGAGCTCATGGAGTGGATCCCGGAGTCGGCCGCGTGGCTCGACGACGACGCGCTGCTTCGACCGCGCAGCGGCATCGCCCTGCAGGAGGAGGCTCGGGCGATCCGCACCCGTCACGCCTCCGTCGAAGACGCGATGCGAGCGGTGCGGGCGCTGCGGCGGCGCGAGATGCTGCGCACGGCCATGGCCGGCGTGCTCGGCGTCATCACGATCGAAGACCTCGCCCAGGCGCTGACCACGATCACCGAGGTGTCGATCCAAGCGACCCTCCGGGCGGTCTGGCCCGACATCGTGCCCCCGGAAGACGACGACCTCGACTTCGCGGTGATCGCGATGGGGCGCTTCGGCGGCGCGGAACTCGGCTTCGGATCGGACGCCGACGTCATGTACGTCTACCGGGCCAACGGCGTGCCCGCCCAGCGGGCGCACGAGCTCTCGGTGAAGCTCGTCGCCGCCCTCCGTCAGCACTCCGAGGATCACCGCCTGCCGCTCGATCTCGACGCGGGCTTGCGCCCCGAGGGGCGGAACGGCCCGATCGCCCGCTCGCTGGAGGCGTACACCGAGTACTACCGGCGCTGGTCGCTCTCGTGGGAGGCGCAGGCCCTGCTCCGCGCGCGGGGCATCGCCGGCAGCGTCAAGCTGCAGAAGGCGTTCTTCGAGATGGCGGATGCTGTGCGCTACCCGCGCGCGATCGACACGCAGGGCGTGCGCGAGATCAAGCGCATCAAAGCGCGCGTGGAGAGCGAGCGGCTGCCGCAGGGGGTCGATCCGGCGCGCCACCTCAAGCTCGGGCCGGGCTCGCTCAGCGACGTCGAGTGGCTGGTGCAGATGATCCAGCTGCAGCACGCGCACGACGTTCCGGGGCTGCGGACGACGTCGACCCTCGGCGCTCTCGAGGCCGCGCGCGCGGCCGGCCTGATCGGCGACACCGAAGCCGAACGGCTCGTCGAGGCGTGGCGACTGTCGAGCCGGCTGCGCTCCGCGAACACGCTGCTGTCGGGGCAGACGAGCGACGTGCTGCCCACCGACCGCTGGCGCCTCGACGGGATCGGGCGGATCCTCGAGTACCCACCGCACTCGGCGACGCGCATCGAGGAGGAATACCTCGGCACGACACGTCGGTCCCGCCGGGTGTTCGAGCGGCTCTTCTACGGCTGAGGAGCGCCTGGCACACTCGCGTGCTCGACGCCAGCCCCTCACCTCGAGCGCTCGAAAGGCGTTTGCTGGAGGCATCCACTCTCGAGGAGGCACCCGTGGCTGAAAACACCCCTGACGACAAGTCCACCGACGGCACCCACCAGCCGGACGCCGCCGGCAGCGGCAGCACCGGAGCGGGCTCCGAGTCGCCCGAAGAGGGCGCGGCGGCCATGGACGCCGCCGAAGACGCCGTCGAGAACTGACGCCCGACGGCGAACGACGAAACCCCCCGAGGTGACTCGGGGGGTTTCGTCTCGTTGCGGCGGCTTCACTCCCGGGACCGGATAGCGTTCTCTAGGAACGAAAGCTGGTGCACCGTGGAAGAAGAGGGCAAACCTCTCGCAGCCGACGAGATCGACGCTCACCATCACCGGCCCCCGGCCATCGCCTCGGTGCATGTACGCGCGCTCATCACGTGGTTCGCGATCTTCCCGATGGTGGCGATCGGCATGATGGTGATGGGACTTTTCGCCCAGGACTGGCACCCCGTGCTTCGTGCCCTGGTTCTCACGGCCGTCGTCGTCCCGACCGCCGTGTACGTCGCCGTGCCCCGCCTCTTGATGATCTACAACCGCTTGCACAGCGCACGTCAACAGCGCACGCGCGCCTGATCCCCGACGGGGAAACAACGAGCCCCGGCCCTCTCTAGCCCCTTGAGGGACCAGGAGGAGCCGGGGCTCACCTGTTTGCGCGCGGGTCAGACGCCGAAGTACAGCTCGTACTCGAAGGGGTGCGGACGCTGGGCCATCGGCTGGATCTCGTTCTCGATCTTGTAGTCGATCCAGGTCTCGATGAGCTCGGGCGTGAAGACCCCGCCCGCGAGCAGGAACTCGTGGTCGGCGCGCAGCGCCTCGAGCGAGTCGAGCAGCGAGTTCGGAACCTGCGGGATGTTCTTCGCCTCTTCGGCCGGGAGCTCGTAGAGGTCCTTGTCGACGGGCTCGTGCGGCTCGATGCGGTTCTTGATGCCGTCGATGCCCGCCATGAGCTGCGCCGCGAAAGCGAGGTACGGGTTGCCCGAAGCATCCGGAGCGCGGAACTCGATGCGCTTCGCCTTCGGGTTGGAGCCGGTGATCGGGATGCGGATCGCGGCCGAACGGTTACCGGCCGAGTAGACCAGGTTGACCGGAGCCTCGAAGCCCTTCACCAGACGGTGGTAGCTGTTGAGCGTCGGGTTGGTGAAGGCCAGCACCGCGGGCGCGTGGGCCAGCAGGCCGCCGATGTACCAGCGGGCGATGTCGGAGAGCCCGCCGTAGCCGGTCTCGTCGTAGAAGAGCGGCTTGCCGTCCTGCCAGAGCGACTGGTGGGTGTGCATGCCCGAACCGTTGTCACCGAAGAGCGGCTTCGGCATGAAGGTCGCGACCTTGCCCCACTGCTCGGCGGTGTTCTTGACGATGTACTTGAACTTCAAGATGTCGTCGGCCGAGTGCAGCATCGTGTCGAAGCGGTAGTTGATCTCCTGCTGACCGCCCGTGCCCACCTCGTGGTGCGAGCGCTCGAGCTCGAAGCCCGAGTCGATCAGCTTGAGGGTGATGTCGTCACGCAGGTCGGCCGTCTTGTCGACCGGGGAAACGGGGAAGTAGCCACCCTTGTACGGGGTCTTGTTGGCGAGGTTGCCGCCCTCTTCTTCACGGCCGGTGTTCCACGCTCCTTCTTCGGAGTCGACGGAGTAGAAGCTCGTGTTCTGCTTCACTTCGTAGCGCACGTCGTCGAAGATGTAGAACTCCGCCTCGGGGGCGAAGAACGCCGTGTCGGCGATGCCGGTGGAGGCGAGGTACTTCTCGGCCTTCTTGGCGACCTGGCGCGGGTCCTTGCCGTAGATCTCACCGTTGCGCGGGTTGTAGATGTCGAAGATCATGACGAGCGTCTTCGCCTCGCGGAACGGGTCGACGTACGCCGTCGTCACGTCGGGGATGAGCTGCATGTCGGACTCGTGGATGTTCGCGAATCCACGGATGGACGAGCCGTCGAACAGCTGGCCGACGGTGAAGAACTCCTCGTCGACAGTGGCTGCGGGAATGTTGAAGTGCTGCTGCACACCCGGGAGATCCGTGAAACGGATGTCGAGGAACTTGACGTCCTCGTCCTGGATGAACCGCAGAACCTCGGACGAATCTTTGAACATGAAGACTCCAGAGGTAGGGCATCGGGATCGCCGGCCGCCAGGGCTGACTCCTCGAACCTATCTCGACGGCATTGCCCGGCAGTATCTCCTATGTTTCCGGCGTGTTACGCGTGCCTGGTTACGCTGGAGAAGTGACCAGCCCTGCACCCGAATATCCCGGAGAACGCCTCGGACTCCCGAAGGAAGGCCCCGGATCGATCGGTCGGCTGGGCCGCCGGATCGCCGCTCTCGCGATCGACCTCGCTGCGGCGACCATCATCGGGTTCGCGTTCTTCTCGACGCCCGACCCTGTCACCGGGGTGCCGTTCGCCAACCCGATCGCGACCAACCTGATCTTCATCGCGATCCAGATCGTGTTCATCCCCACGATCGGCGGCAGCCCAGGCCACCGCCTGACCGGTATGCGTGTCGCCCTGCTGGGCGGCGGCTGGGTGGGACTGTGGCGGCCGCTGGTGCGCACCGCCCTGCTCGCCCTGATACTGCCGGCCGTCATCTGGGACGCCGACCAGCGGGGGCTCCACGACAAGGCCGCCGGTACGGTTCTGGTCCGCTCCTGAGGGGCGGATGCTGCGACTCGCGCGATCAGCGAGGCCGCGGCGCGCGGGCCTTCGAGGGGTCGATGCCCTTGGGAATGGGCAGCGAGGCGAGCGACTGGGACACCGAGTCGACGCGCTTGATGACCGCGGCCATCGTGGTGCGGTCGACCTTCTTCGGAAGTGCCTTGATGCGCGAGGCCAGGTTCTTGATGGGCACCTCGTCCTCGCCGTGTCCGACGTAGAGCACGGTGATGGGCACACCCGAGGCGACCCGCTGCACCTTCGAGCGCTCCTCATTCACGAGACGGGTGAGACGGCCTCGGGCGCCTTCGCCGATGATGACGACGCCGCCGCGGCCGATCGCACGGTAGACCGCTTCCTGGGTACGGGGGTTCACCCCGACGGGGATCTCGGAGGCCTGCCAGTTGCGCCCGAGAGAAGTCGACAGGACCTGACCGGCCGCGCCGGGCATGCCGTCGATCTTCACGTACATGGCCGTGGTCGACAGACGGGTCATCGTGATCATGGCCCCGAGCACACCGGCGAGGAGGCCGGTGACGCCCCAGAGGATGATGCTCCACACCGCGACCGGCGGGATCAGGAAGCCGATGAGCACACCGATGCCGATACCGGCGATGACGATGGCCGCCAGCACCCACGGCAACCAGCGATACGCGTCGCGGGTGAAGGTGAAGAGCGTGCGGAGCTGGGAGAAGAAGCCGGGGCGCTTCTCGGGGGCGGTACTACGTGCTGCCATGAGTCGATTCTAGCTTTGCAGCATCCGTTCCTCCCCAGCCCTGCCTGCCCGACCGGTTATCCCCAGCGCGAACATGCCCCGGAAGGGCGGCCGTCGGGGCGAGGAGCATCGATCCGTGCTCACCTCCTCCACGCCCGCCGCTTTCACCGTCTACCAGCCGATCCGCACCGTGGAGCCTCCCGACAGCCCGCTGCCGGGCACGCTCGCGCGCGGGCCCGACGGGCGCACCGTCATGCTGGTCGACCGTGACGCGGTGCTTTCCTGGTCGGGCTGGGGAGCGCACGAGGACGCCCATGTGCTGTCGCCGCTCGACGTCGTGCGGCGCAGCGACGGTCACGACGTCGTCGTGTCCGCGCTGAGCGAGCGCCTCGACCGCTTCCTGGCCCGCCGCGGGGATGCCGGCGCGCCCCTGTCGGGCGGGGAAGTGGTCACGCTCACGGTGAGCGTCATCCGTGGGCTTGCTGCGTCCGTGGTGCGAACGGCCGAGGAGACGGGGGAGTGGTGGCTGGCCGAGGACGGAAAACCCCTCCTCGTCGAAGGAGTCGGCGATCAGACGGCTCGGCGGGCGTCCGCCGAGGTGCTGCAGACGGTGGCCGAGAGCGCGCCGCGCACCCGGGTCGCGGCGACCCTGCTCGAACTCGGTGAGGCGATGACCGAGCGCGGCTTCGCCCGCGACGCGATCGAGTGGGAGGAACGACTGTTCGAGCTCGCCCCTCCCGAGGCACTGCTCACCCAGGTGCTGGGGCCGTTGCGTGCCCGCGCGGTGGCGGCGATCCCCGACGATGTCGACGCGGTCCGAGAACCCGGCCCCCGGCGCGGGTGGCAGAAGCTCGCCGCCCACGTCGACGTCGACCTCGCGGACGCAGCATCCGATGCCGTGACACGTGTGCTGCGCGCAGTGCGTGGCCTGCGTGCGGGTCGCGTCCGGCCCCTGCTCTGGGCGGCGGGACTCGCCCTCGTGGTGGTGGTCGGCGGACTGCTGTGGCCCTCGGCTGACGGTGAGACCCACGACGACACGATCGTCACCGCCGAGCGGTCGCCGGTGCCGACCGACGCGGCTGCGCACGCGCCGCCCGCCACGCCCTCCGCAACGGAGGCGCCCGCACCGCCCGCGGAGACCTCAACCGACCTGGCCGCTGTCACCGCTCAGCTCCTGACGCGGAGGACCGAGTGCACGGATGCTGCGTGCCAGGCGTCGGTGATGGAGGATCCCGCGCGGGAGCTACCGCCGGGAGTGGTGGATGCTGCCGCCGACGCCCGAACAGTGACCCTGCTCGACGATTTCGGTGGCGTGGTCGTGTTGCGGGTCGATGCGATCGACGGATCAGCCGCGATGCAACTCGTCACGATCGTGGAGACGACACAAGGATGGCGCATCCGCGACGTTCACGACGTGGCGGACGCGCCATCCTGAGGCACGTACCCGGAGTCACCCGGGCGGCGTGTCACATACCGAGCTGAGCCTCGAACTGTGCACCCTCGAGGCGGGCCTTGACCGCGCCGAGGAAGCGCGCGGCGTCCGCGCCGTCGATGATGCGGTGATCGTACGAGAGGGCGAGGTAGACGTAGGAGCGCACCGAGATGGCATCCTTCCCGTCGACCGCGACCACGCCCGGCTTCTTCACCACGGCACCGAGGCCGAGGATCGCCGACTGCGGCAGGAACACGATCGGCGTGTCGAACAGCGCGCCGCGCGAACCGGTGTTGGTCAGCGTGAAGGTGCCGCCGGCGAGCTCGTCGGGCTTCAGCTTGTTGTCCCGCGTGCGTGCCGCGAGGTCGGCGATCTCCCGAGCGAGCTGAGCGAGGTTCTTGCCGCCCGCGTCACGGATGACGGGGGTCAGCAGGCCGCGCTCGGTGTCGACCGCGATCGACACGTTCTCGGAATCGGGGTAGACGATCTGGTCGCCGTCCACGGTGGCGTTGATGATCGGGTAGGCCTGCAGCGCCTCGATCGCGGCGAGAGCGAAGAACGGCAGGAACGAGAGCTTGTCGCCCGTCTTCTCCTGGAACTGCGCCTTCACGGCGTCGCGGAAGGCCGAGACCTTCGTGACGTCGACCTCGACGACCGTCGTCAACTGCGCGGTCGCCTGCATGGACGCCACGGCGCGCTCGGCGATGACCTTGCGCAGTCGCGACATCTTCTGCGTGGTGCCACGCAGCGGCGACACCTCGACGGCGGCCGGGGCGGGGGCGGATGCTGCCGGTGCTGCGGCGGGGGATGCGGCAGGCGCCTTCGCAGCCTCGGCGGCCTTGAGGACGTCCTCCTTGCGGATGCGTCCGCCGACACCGCTGCCGGTCAGCGTGCTGAGGTCGACACCCTGCTGCTGAGCGAGCCGGCGCACGAGCGGGGTCACGTAGGTGACCTCGTCGTTCGTCGCGGTGACCGAAGCCGCCTCCGCCGCGGGGGCGGGAGCGCTCTGCGGTGCGGCGGCCGGTGCCGGTGCTGCGGCGGGTGCCGCCGCGGGCGCGGGCGCAGCGGGCTTGTCGGCCTCGACCGGCTTGTCGACCGACGGCGCCTCGGGCGCGGCCTCGGCTGCCGGAGCGGGCGCTGCCGGAGCAGGCGCCGCCGGAGCGGACTCTGCCGCGGGTGCGGGAGCTGCGGCCGGTGCTGCGGCGGGAGCCGCTCCGCTACCGACACGGGCGAGCGCGGCGCCGACGGCGACCGTCTCGTCTTCCGCGACGAGGATCTCCTGCAGCACGCCGGCTACCGGCGAGGGGATCTCGGTGTCGACCTTGTCGGTCGAGATCTCCAGCAGCGGCTCGTCGACGGCGACGTCGTCGCCGACCGCCTTCAGCCAACGCGTGATGGTGCCCTCGGTGACGCTCTCGCCCAGTTCGGGCAACACGATCTCCGTCGCGTCGCCGGCGGGGGCGGCGGCAGGCGCTGCTTCTTCCGCGGGGGCCTCGGGCTGCGCGGGCGCCGGTTCGGCGGGTGCGGCTTCGGCGGGTGCGGCGGAATCTGCGGGCGCGGCGGGGGCAGCATCCTCAGAATCCGACTCCGCAGCGGGAGCGGACGAATCGGGTGCGGACGAGCCGTCGCCGATCTTCGCGAGGATCGCGCCGACCTCGACTGTCTCATCTTCGGCGACGAGGATCTCCTCGATCACACCGCTGACAGGCGAGGGGATTTCGGTGTCCACCTTGTCAGTGGAGATCTCCAGCAGCCCCTCGTCTTCCTGGACGGTGTCCCCGACGTTCTTGAGCCAGCGGGTGACCGTTCCCTCGGTTACGCTCTCACCGAGCGCGGGGAGGACGACGGAAGTGCTCATGAGTTTGTCTCCTTCATGACCTTTATGTGGTTCTAGCTTAGTGACGCCGGATGCGTCAGAGAGTGTGGAGCGGTTTCCCCGCCATCGCGAGGAAGGCTTCGCCCAGCGCCTCGCTCTGCGTGGGATGTGCGTGCACGTAGGGCGCGATGTCTTCGGGATGCGCTTCCCAGCCGACGGCCAACTGGGCCTCGGTGATCAGTTCGCCGACCCGGTCACCGACGAGATGGGTGCCGATCACGGGTCCGTCCTTGAGGCGGATGATCTTCGCGAGCCCGCTGGTGTGCAGGATCTCGCTCTTGGCGTTGCCCGCCAGGTTGTATTCGTAGGTGATCACCGCGTCAGCGCCGTGCGCATCGATCGCCTGGGCTTCGGTGAGCCCGACGGATGCGACCTCGGGACGCGAGTACGTCACCCGGGGGAGGTGCGCGTCGGGCACGAGCACCGGCCGGAGTCCCGCGATCTCCTCGGCGACGAAGATGCCCTGCTGGAAGCCACGATGGGCGAGCTGCGGACCGGGGACGATGTCGCCCACCGCCCAGACGTGCGGAGCATCGGTGCGGAGGTGGTCATCGGTGTGCACGAATCCCCGCTCGAGCGCGACGCCGACTTCTTCGAGGCCGATTCCCGAGGTGGACGGGCCGCGGCCGATCGCGACGAGAAGGTAGTCCGCGCTCAGGACGGTGCCGTTGTCGAGGGTCACGGTGACCGCGTCGGCGGTCTGGGCGACGGTCTCCACCCGCGAACCGAGCGTGAAGGCGATCCCTCGCTTGCGGTAGGCGCGCTCGAGCGCCTTGCTCACGGTCGCGTCGTCGGTGGGGAGAAGGCGATCGAGGGCTTCGACGATCGTGACCTCAGCGCCCAGCGAACGCCAGGCGCTCGCGAACTCCACGCCGATGACGCCGCCGCCCAGAACGATGACCGAACCCGGCACCTCGGCGAGATCGAGTGCCTGCTCGCTGGTCAGGATCCTCCCGCCGATCTCGACGCCGGGCAGGGTTCGGGGGAACGAGCCGGTCGCCACGACGACGTCGGTGCCGCGGTAGACATCGTCGCCGACACGCACTGCCGGGCCCGACTCGAGCACGCCGTCACCGGCCACCACGGTGATCTTGCGGCTGGCGATGAGCCCTTGCAGACCTTTGTACTTCTTGGCGACGATGCCCTCGCGGTACGTGCGTGCGGCCACCGGGTCGATGTGATCCAGGGTGACGTGCACGCCGACGCTCGCCGCATCGCGCACGGTGTCGGCCACTTCGCCGGAGTGGAGCAGCGCTTTCGTGGGGATGCAGCCTCGGTGCAGGCACGTGCCACCGAGCTTGTCCTTCTCGACGATCACGACGGTCTTGCCCAGCTCCGCCGCGCGGAGCGCTGCGGCGTACCCGCCGCTGCCGCCGCCCAGGATCACGAGGTCGGCGGAGTGGTCCGTCATCGGGCGGCCTGCTGGGTGAGCAGCTCGATCAGCGAACGGGTGCTCGCCCCGGTCACGCCCTTGTCGGTGAAGCCGAAAGCGCCGCCCTTGTTCATGCCCGTACCGGCGATGTCCAGGTGCACCCACGGGATGCGCGGGGCGTCCGCAGCGTCGGAGGTGCGCCCGACGAAGTGCTGGAGGAAGAGACCGGCGAACATCGTTCCGCCGGCGGGGTCGCCCATCTTCGCGTTCTGCAGGTCGGCGATCGGGGAGTCCAGCTCTTCGCGCATGTGCACCGGGAGCGGGAGGCGCCACGCCAGTTCGGAGACATCCTCGGCGGCGGCGAGGTAGTCGTCGACCGCGTCATCGGAGCCCATCACGCCGGTGTGGCGCGTTCCGAGGGCGGTGGTGACCGCGCCCGTCAGGGTGGCGACGTCGACGATGAGATCGGGGTGCTCGCGGCTCGCGGCGACCAGGCCGTCACCCAGGACCAGGCGGCCCTCGGCGTCGGTGTTGGTCACTTCGACCGTCGTGCCGTCGGCGAGTCGGAGTACGTCTCCCGGGCGTGTCGCGCGGCCGGACGGCATGTTGTCGGCCACGCACATCCATGCGGTCACGCGCACGGGCAGCTGCAGTTGGGCTGCCGCTCGGACGACGGCGAGCACCGTGGCGGCGCCGCACATGTCGTACTTCATGCCGACCATGGAAGCGGCGGGCTTGAGCGACAATCCGCCGGTGTCGAAGGTGATGCCCTTCCCGACGAGCGCGACCGAGCGGCGGGCGTCAGCGGGGGAGTAGTCGAGCCGCACCAGGCGCGGCGGCCGGTCGGAGCCCTGACCGACGCCGATGATGCCGCCGAATCCCTGCTCGCGCAGTTCGGTCTCATCCCAGACCCGCACCTCCACGGGGAGGTCGGCGACGGACTCCGTCGCGCGGTCGGCGAGGTCCTGCGGACCGAGCCATTCGGCGGGGGTGGTGACGAGGTCCTTGACCAGCGCGACCGCGTCGGCGACGGCCGACACGGCAGCGACGTCGGCCGAGGTCGGCGCTTCGGCGGTGTGCACCGTCACGACGCTCGCGCGCGCAGCGGGAGCCTTGGCGGCGTACCCCGCGAAGCGATAACCGCCGAGAGCCGCTCCCTCGGCGAGCGGGCGCCATACGGGTCCGTCGGTCCCCGGCGCGGCGAGCGACACGCGCTCGAAGCCGGTCAGGAGGCGGATGCCGGCGCCGGCCGCGTCGCGGAGAGCTGCGGCGTCATCGCTCCCGCCGCGCCCGACGACGGCGAGCGGGAGGTCCAGGTCGGGGAGGGTGACGCGTTGGAACGATCCCGGCGCACCGGTGAAGCCCAGGCGCGAAAGAACGGGGACCAGACCCGGCCAACCGTCGATCTCGGTCGTGTCGTCGAGAGTGGGCAGAACCAGCAGCAGCGCATCGGCGTCGGCCTCACGGACCGGCGAGTTGCTGTGCGCGAGACGGGGGAAAGACATGTCTCCATCCTACGGACGCCTGTTCGCTGTCAGCGGGACGCACGGCGGGCTCGACGTCCGGAGCGACTCATAGAGTGGTCGCATGCCCTCCTTTGCGCCGCTTTACGACCGTGCCGCCTCGGCACCGCCGGTGCCACCGGGGCTGCCGCTCGTCATCGCCCTCACCGGATTCACCGATGCCGGCGGAGCCGTGGCGCGGGTAGTCGAGTACTTCCGCGATGATCTCGATCCCTCACCGCTGTTCGCGTTCTCGAACGACGTGCTGCTGGACTACCGCGCCCGTCGTCCGATCATCTCCTTCGACGAGGATCACCTCACCGACTTCCGGCCGCCCCGTCTCGAGCTGTCTCTCGCCCACGACTCGCTGGGGCAGCCGTTCGTGCTGCTCGCCGGGTACGAACCCGACTTCGCGTGGGAGGCGTTCGCCGAGGCGGTGCTCGATCTGGCGGAGGGACTCGAGGTGTCGTCCGTGACCTGGGTGCACGCCATTCCGATGCCCGTGCCGCACACCCGTCCGATTGGAACCACCGTCAGCGGCACCCGGTCCGACCTCGCCGAGGCGCACTCCGTCTGGCGCCCGCACACCCAGGTGCCCGCTACGGCCGGCCACCTGCTCGAATACCGTTTCGCCCAGATCGGTGCCAGCGTTGCCGGTTTCGTCCTGCTGATCCCGCACTACCTGGGCGACACCGAGTACCCGGCGGCCGCGCTGGCCGGACTCGACAGCCTCACCGTGGCGACGGGATTGGTCTTCTCCGGAGACAAGCTGCGGGATGAGAACCGCGACTACCTCGTGAAGGTCGAGGAGCAGGTCGCGAACAGCGATGAGCTCACCCGCATGGTGCAGGGGCTGGAAGAGCGATACGACTCCTACATGGCCGGCTCGACGCAGGCGACGCCGATCATCCACACCGGAGATCTGCCGAGTGCCGATGAGTTGGCGGCCGAGCTCGAACGGTTCCTCGCCACCCGTGGCGACGACGACAAGCGCGGCGGCGGCCTCTCCTGACGGAATAAGACACTGGACCGGAGCGTTCGTTCCGGTGTACGCTTCCGCGCCGTTTCTGGCCGGGACCAAGGTGTGCGACAATAAAGAACCTGACCCGTTGTCATCCGGTGAGCGAGAGCTGTACGTCGCTTCCGAGCTTGACAAGGGTCTTACTAGTGCCCGGCGGACGTCCGACGGACACCCCGGTGAAAGGCAAAACGTGGCAGGCACGAACACCAAGACCCGCACGCAAGACGACGCAGACCTCGACACCGTCGAGCCCACGACCGAGCCGGCGAAGGCGCCCGCGAAGAAGGCTCCCGCCAAGGCGAAGGCTCCCGCCAAAGCCAAGGCCCCCGCGAAAGCGAAGGCCCCGGCCAAGGCGAAGGCCCCCGCCAAGGGTGCGGACGACGAGGACATCGACGTCGATGCCGAGGTCGAAGACGACGAGATCGAAGTCGTCGTCGTCGATACCGACGACGCCACGGAAGAGGTTGCCGACAGCGCCGCTCCGAAGAAGACCGCCGATGCCGACGACGAGGAGGAAGAGGCCACCAAGCCTGCTTTCACCGAGCCGCTGCCCACCGGCGCGATCGTCATCTCCTCCAGCGATGAAGACGACGTACCGGTCTACTCGGCTCAGATCACCGGAGCCACCGCCGACCCCGTCAAGGACTACCTGAAGCAGATCGGTAAAGTCCCGCTGCTGAACGCGGCTGAAGAGGTCGAGCTCGCGATGCGCATCGAGGCGGGCCTGTTCGCCGAAGAGAAGCTGTCGCACATGTCGGCCGCCGAGAAGTCGAATCAGCTCGGACTCGACCTGCAGTGGGTCGCCCGCGACGGCCAGCGCGCGAAGAGCCACCTGCTCGGCGCGAACCTCCGCCTCGTCGTCTCCCTCGCCAAGCGGTACACCGGTCGCGGCATGCAGTTCCTGGATCTCATCCAGGAGGGCAACCTGGGACTCATCCGTGCCGTCGAGAAGTTCGACTACACCAAGGGCTTCAAGTTCTCGACCTACGCGACGTGGTGGATCCGTCAGGCGATCACGCGCGCCATGGCGGACCAGGCTCGGACCATCCGCATCCCGGTGCACATGGTCGAAGTGATCAACAAGCTCGCCCGCGTGCAGCGTCAGATGCTGCAGGACCTCGGTCGCGAACCCACCCCGGAAGAGCTGTCGCGCGAACTCGACATGACCCCCGAGAAGGTCATCGAGGTGCAGAAGTACGGGCGCGAGCCCATCTCGCTGCACACCCCGCTCGGTGAAGACGGTGACAGCGAGTTCGGTGACCTCATCGAGGACACCGAAGCGGTCGTGCCGGCGGATGCTGTCGGGTTCACCATGCTTCAGCGTCAGCTCGAATCGCTCCTCGATTCGCTCTCCGAGCGCGAAGCGGGCGTCATCCGCATGCGCTTCGGTCTCGGCGACGGTCAGCCCAAGACGCTCGACCAGATCGGCGACACGTTCGGGGTCACGCGCGAGCGGATCCGCCAGATCGAGTCCAAGACGATGGCCAAGCTTCGTCACCCGAGCCGCTCGCAGTCACTGCGGGACTACCTCGAGTGAGCGGCGAGGCCAACGCCGGTAAGGCTCTCACGGCGCAGGTCGACGGTGTCTCGTACGCCCGCATTCCGATCCGCACGCGGGTCGTCATGCCGGGCGACGATCTCGACGCGTTCATCCTCGAATACGCGCCGGGTGTCGTGCAGGGCGGCGACATCTTCTTCGTCACGGAGAAGATCGTCGCCATCACGCAGGGGCGTTCGTACCTCGTCGAGGACATCCAGCCCCGCCGTCTCGCTCTGTTCCTGTCGAAGTACGTCACGCGCACGCCGTACGGCATCGGTCTCGGCATGCCGGAGACGATGGAGATGGCCCTGCGCGAGTGCGGCACTCCTCGCATCCTGTTCGCCGCGGCCGTCTCGGCCGTGACGAAGGCACTCGGGCGCAAGGGCGACTTCTACCGCATCGCCGGTGACAAGGCCCGGGCCATCGACGGTCCGACCAGCGGCACCATCCCGCCGTACAACAAGGCCGTCGTGCTCGGACCCGACCGTCCGGCCGCCGTAGCGGAACACATCCGTGCCCTGCTCGGCGTGGAGGCCGACGTCGCCGTCGTCGACATCAACGATCTGGGGGGCAACATCCTCGGATCCACCCTCGACCGTGCGGGGGAGCGCCGACTCGTGGCGATCCTCAAGGACAACCCCCTCGGACAGGGGCACCAGTCGACGCCGCTCGGCGTGGTGCGCCCGGTCTGACGGCTCGACCGCTTCGCTCGCTCAGCGTTGAGTCAGCTCGCGTCAACGCCGCTGCGCGGCATGAGAGGCTGACGCTTCGACTCGCTTCGCTCGCTCAGCGTTGAGCCGCACTCGTATCAACGCCGCTGCGCGGCATTGATACGATTCGGCTCAAAACCCGATGGCGGCCTGGTAGCGCGGCTTGTGACCGGTGCGGATTCCGGTGACGCTCGGCTTGTTCTCGTAGACGCCGGCGCCCCAGTTGCCTTCGACGAGCACGGGCCCGTCGGGGGTCACCACGATGTCCCAACCGACGTACTGCACCTGGGGCACGACCCGAGCGACGCGGTCGACGAATTCCTTGACCTCGGCGATGAACGGCAGCTGGAAGTCGGCGATCCGGAATCCGGAATCGGGGTGGGTCTCGTGCACGTGCCCGTGGGAGTCGTACCCGGGTCCGACGGCGTGGCCGTTCTCGTCGAGCATCGTGTAGAAGCCGCCGAAGGTCATCTGATCGCTCACGGCCCCACGGCCGAACTTCTGCGCCATCGCCAGGATGTGCGTGCGTTCGCCGTCGAAGAACGCCGTGACACGGGTGGTGTTGACCGTGCCCGGGCAGACCGCAGCGAGGTCGGCGTGCTGCACGATGAGCTGCTCGATGAGCAATTCCCCGCGCTTGAGCAGACCACGGTGGAAATCGTCCCAGTCCTCGATCGTGGCCGAGTGATAGCGATGCACCCCCGTGCCGGCCTGACCGACGGGCTCTTTCGTCACGATCGTGCCGTGGCGCTCGGTGAAGGCGCGTACTTCCTCGGCGTTGTCCGCGCCGACGACCATCCACTCGCGGTGCAGGTGCTCGCTGAACACGCCGTCGAACTCGACCTTGTCCTGGAAGATGTGCCGATAGTCGGGGTGGTCGTACTTCTGCGAGATCTGGTTCGACACCGGGTGGGTCATGAACGTGGCCCGCTCCGCCGGCGTGAGGATCGCGAAGTCGTAGTCGATGTAGTCCTGGAACCCCACGTTGCGCATTCCCGCCTGCCAGAGCATGTCGGCCACGATCGCCGGCGTCCACTTGCCGTGGTCGCGTGAGGCCTCCTTGGCCCGCTCCACCACCGAGCCGACGTCGATACGACGGGCCCGTCCGGCAAGGTAGCGAAGGCGGGACGAGAGGGCGAAGCCCTTTTCTGGCATGCGAACTCCGGGGTCGGTGAAGGGGATCCCGTTAGTCTAAGTGGGTGAACGAGGCGATTCCTGGAGCGCGCGATCGCCGGTTCCCCCCTCCCGCCTTCGCCCCCGTCGTGCTGTTGAGCCGGGGGGCTCTGGTCTCCAACATCCGCGCTGCTTTGACGATCGAGGGCGCCGGGCGCCTCGTCGATGTCCGCCGCGACGGCTGGGGGTACGGCGAGGATTTCGTGACCCGCGGCGCGGTGGCGGCCGGGGCGGACGGCGTGCTCACGGATCAGGATGCTGCGCCCCTCGCGTCCGGGGTGATCGACCCGGGGTGGGTGCTCGGGCTTTCGGGTGAGCACCGCGCGCGGCACCCGCAGGCGGTCATGGGTCTGCGCGGACGCGTGCTGTCCTTGAAGGAGCTGCGCGCGGGGGAGGGTGTCTCGTACGGCTACACCTACCGCGCGAAGCACGACACCCGCGTGGCGCTCGTCACCGGCGGCTACGCCCAGGGGGTCGTGCGCTCCCTCGGCAACCGCATCTCCGTGGCCATCGGCGAGGGCCGGTTCGCCGTCGCCGGCCGGGTGGCGATGGACGTGAGCGTTGTCGAGGTGGGCACCGCGGAGATCGCGCGCGGTGATGACGTGGTGTTCTTCGGCGACCCCGCCGCCGGGGCACCGAGCATCGCGGCGTGGTCGGAAGCATCCGGTCTCACCGTCGCAGAGATCGCCGCCACCGTCGGGCGGCGAGCGGCGATCGTGCAGGAGATTCCGTGAGCGGCCCGATCCACGAGCTCGATCTCGACGCCTTCGCCGCGAACATCCATACCGTTCGCGCAGCGGTCGCTCCCGCGGAGTTCATGCTGGTGGTGAAGGACGACGCCTACCGTCACGGGCTCGACGCGATCCTCCCGCGCGCCTTCGCCGAAGGGGTGAGCTGGTTCGGCGCTTTCGACGTGGAGACCGGCGAGCACGTCGCCCGCCTCGCCGAAGACGCCGGAGCGGACGTGCGCGTCTTCATCTGGACCATCGGCGGCGACGACACCCCCGGGTCCGACGCGGCACGGGCCGCCCGTGGCAGGTTCGACGTCGGCATCGGCGATGCGGTGCAGCTCGACCTCGTCGCCGCGGCGGGCCTCGCCGAGCAGACGGCCGTGCGCGTGCATCTCAAGATCGACACGGGGCTTCACCGCAATGGTTTCCGGCCGGAGGAGTGGGACGCGGCGGTCCGCTCGGCGCGCGCCTGGGAACAGCGCGGCGCCATCCGGGTCGAGGGGGTGTGGAGCCATATCGCCGAAGCATCCGACCGGGACGACGACGACGCCCGCGCCGTCTTCGATGACGCGGTGACGACGGCAGCATCCGCCGGTCTCACGCCCCGCTACCGCCATCTGGCGGCCAGCGCGGCCTCGTTCGCGCGGGCCGAGTTCCGCTACGAGATGGTGCGGGTCGGCGCTTTCGCGTACGGCATCCGCCCGGCCGGCGGGCCCGACGACCGCGAACTTGGGATCGCGCCGGTCCTGACCGTGCGGGCGCGGGTGACCGGTGTCGACGGCGCCGTGGCGCGGCTCGCTGTCGGAGCGCTCGACGGGCTGCCCTCGCTGCTCGCGGGACGGGCCGCTGTCGACGCCGGTGTGCACCGCGCACGGATCCTCGCGATCGACGCCCTCGAGACCCGCGTCGAAGCCTGGCCGGGCGCCGCTGCCGGCGATGTCGTCACGGTCTACGGCGGCGCGGGCGCCGGCCGCTCGGCGACCGACCTCGCCGAACTGATCGGGACGATCGGCGAAGAGATCGTGCTGCGCACGGGAAAGAGAAGCGGCACCTCCCGGTGAGGGAGGTGCCGCTGAAGTCTCTGGTCGCCGGAGCGGTCGGGGTCAGACCGATTCGTTCAGGCGAGCGGTCTCATCGTGCCAGGACGACGCGATGCTGCGGAGCTTCGCCTCGTACTTGCGACCGTGGTGGGCGCAGAACAGAAGCTCGCTGCCGTTGACCTCGGCCGCGATGTAGGCCTGGGCTCCGCACGAGTCGCAGCGGTCGGCTGCGCTGAGACGGTAGTCGAGGACGGCGGTGTTCTCAATCGGTGTCGAAGTGCTCATCTTCGTGCCTCCTCGGGGTACTGCATGTTCGGGTGGGTGCATCACATGTAACCACGGCGGTCTGGGGGCTATGCCCGGGTGCACCGACATTTCGCTCAGCGCGTACGCGGCCCCGCCGTGCCGTGTGTCTTCGAGCCGGTGTCGCACCCCGCGGTTATCGTGGGAGATTGTGACCTCCGAGTACTCCGCCCATCATCTCCAGGTTCTGGAAGGGCTCGAGGCGGTGCGCAAACGCCCCGGGATGTACATCGGTTCGACCGACTCGCGCGGCTTGATGCACTGTCTCTGGGAGATCATCGACAACTCCGTCGATGAGGCCCTCGGCGGCCACGGCGACCGCATCGACATCGTTCTGCACGCCGACGGCAGCGTCGAGGTGCGCGATCGCGCCCGTGGCATCCCGGTCGACATCGAACCGCGCACCGGCCTGTCCGGTGTCGAGGTGGTCTTCACCAAGCTGCACGCCGGCGGGAAGTTCGGCGGCGGCTCGTATGCGGCTTCCGGCGGCTTGCACGGTGTCGGAGCTTCGGTCGTCAACGCCCTCTCCGAGCGTCTCGACGTCGAGGTCGATCGCGGCGGCAAGACGTGGGCGATGTCGTTCCACCGCGGCGAGCCCGGTCAGTTCGCCGGCTCCGCCCCCGACGCACCGTTCACCCCCTACGACAACCGCAGCGAATTGCGCGTGGCCGGCAAGGCCCCCAAGGGGGTCACCGGTACTCGCATCCGCTACTGGGCCGACCCGCAGATCTTCACGAAGGATGCGACGTTCCACCTCGACGAGCTCGTGCAGCGCGCTCGACAGACCGCATTCCTCATCCCGGGGCTCGAGATCGTCATCAGCGACGAGCGGGGGCCCGAACCCGTCGAGACCGCCTACCGCTTCGATGGCGGCATCTCGGAGTTCGCGGATTTCCTCGCGCCCGACACCGGCATCACGGACACCTGGCGCCTCACGGGCTCGGGCACGTTCACCGAGACCGTGCCGGTGCTGCAGCCGACCGGCGCGATGGTGCCGACCGAGGTGAAACGCGAGTGCGAGGTCGACGTGGCGCTGCGGTGGGGCATCGGCTACGAGACGCAGATGCGGTCGTTCGTGAACATCATCGCGACCCCCAAGGGCGGAACGCACCAGCAGGGCTTCGAGCAGGGCCTGATGAAGGTGGTGCGCAGCCAGGTCGAGCAGAACGCCCGCCGCCTCAAGGTCGGCAACGACAAGATCGACAAGGACGACATCCTCGCGGGGCTGACCGCGGTGCTGACCGTTCGTCTTCCCGAGCCGCAGTTCGAGGGTCAGACGAAAGAGATCCTCGGCACACCGGCGGTGCGCCAGATCGTGTCGAACGTGGTGAGCGCTGAGCTCGCCGCCAGGTTCGCGTCGCCCAAGCGCGACGACAAGGCGCAGACGTCCCTGCTGCTCGACAAGGTCGTCTCCGAGATGAAGGCGCGCATCTCCGCCCGCCAGCACAAAGAGACCCAGCGACGCAAGAACGCCCTGGAGTCCTCCTCGCTCCCGGCCAAGCTCGCCGACTGCCGCACGAACGACGTCGCCGCCTCCGAGCTGTTCATCGTCGAGGGCGACTCCGCCCTCGGCACCGCCAAGCTCGCGCGCAACAGCGAGTACCAGGCGCTGCTGCCCATCCGCGGCAAGATCCTCAACGTGCAGAAGGCGTCGATCAGCGACATGCTCTCGAACGCGGAGTGCGCGTCGATCATCCAGGTCATCGGCGCCGGCTCCGGTCGCTCGTTCGACATGTCGGCCGCCCGCTACGGCAAGATCATCCTGATGAGCGATGCCGATGTCGACGGCGCCCACATCCGCACCCTGCTGCTCACGCTGTTCTTCCGCTACATGCGTCCACTCATCGACGAAGGCCGGGTCTACGCCGCCGTGCCGCCGCTTCACCGCGTGATCGTGATGAACCCCGGAACGAAGCCCAACGAGACCATCTACACCTACAGCGAGCAGGAGCTCCACGCCCTGCTCGCCAAACTCACCAAGGCCGGCAAGCGGTGGCAGGAGCCCATCCAGCGCTACAAGGGCCTCGGTGAGATGGATGCCGACCAGCTCGCCACGACGACCATGGACCGCGAGGGCCGCACGCTCCGCCGCGTACTCATGAACGACGCCGAGGCGGCAGCATCCGTCTTCGAACTGCTCATGGGCAACGACGTCGCCCCGCGCAAGGAGTTCATCATCGACTCAAGCGATCGGCTGGCGCGCGAGCGCATCGACGTCTGATCGCTCGCGCCCGCTCTCGCGCTCGCACTCGCGCTCGCGCCTCCCTCCCCAGAGCACCCAGTACGTACGTTCTCGTCGAGAACGCACGATAGCGGGATCCGACGACGTGCGGTTTCGACGAGTACGTACGTATTCGGCGAAGCCCGCGGGCGGGTGGGGCAGGCGCCGGGGGGCGGATGCTGGAGCGCGGGCGCTAGCGCTCGCGCTCGCACTCGCGTTTGCATACCCTGAGCGCCCAGTACGTACGTTCTCGTCGAGAACGCACGATAGCGGGTTCCGACGACGTGCGGTTTCGACGAGTACGTACGTATTCGGCGAAACCCGCGGGCGGGTGGGGCAGGCGGGGCGGGGCGGATGCTGGAGCGCGGGCGCTAGCCCTCGCTCACGCGTTGGCATACCCAGAGCGCCCAGTACGTACGTTCTCGTCGAGAACGCACGGTAAGGGGTTCCGACGACGTGCGGTTTCGACGAGTACGTACGTATTCGGCGAGGCCTGCGGGTGCGCCAGGGGCCATGGGCCAGGCGGGGCGGGGCGGATGCTGGGGCGTGGGCTAGCGGACGACCGTACCCACCGCGCCGATGACGCCATCCAGCGCGACGCCCGAGGCGTCGCGCTTGGCACCCGCGGCCGGAAGGGCGGGCGTCGCGCCGTCGGTGCCGACGGCGCGAGGCTCCGCACCCACCCAGGCGAGCAGCAGTATGTCTTCGCCGCGGAGGAAGCGCTGCGCGCGCACCCCGCCGGTGGCACGCCCCTTGGGCGGGAACTCCTCGAAGGCCGAGACCTTCGCCGAACCCGGATCGGTGCCCGGGAGGGCGCCGGCCGTTCCCGCGATCGTCACGACCACCACGTCCGCGGCGTCCGGCGGCACCACGGTGAAGCTCACGGCCTCGGTGCCGTCGGCGAGGCGGATGCCGGCCATGCCGCCGGCGGAGCGCCCCTGCGGGCGCACCGAGGCCGCACCGAAGCGCAGCAGCTGCGCGTCGGCCGCGACGAACACCAGCTCGGCGTCGTCGGGGGCGACGGCTGCACCGACAACGCGGTCTCCCGGCTTGAGCGCGATGATCTCGATGTCGTGCTTCGGGCCGAGCTCGGTGGCCGACACGCGCTTGACGATGCCCTGAGCCGTCCCCAGAGCGATCGGCGGATCCTCGACGAGCGGCACGATCGCGACGACGTGCTCGCTGCCCGACAGCCCGAGGTACTGATCGGCCCGGGTGCCCGCGGCGAGGCCCACGGAATTGGCCGGCACCGACGGCAGGTCGACCGGTGAGAAGCGCACGAGGCGCCCCGCCGAGGTGACCGCGCCGAGGTCGGCGCGGGTGGTCGTGTCGACGGCCGAGCGGATGGCGTCGTGCTTCGAGCGTCGGCTCGGCGACACGATGCCGCCGTTGGGGGCATCGGCGACGAGCTCGGCACGCACCATCCGGCCGGTCGCGGAGAGGTACACCCGGCAGGGGGCGTCCGCGATCTGCAGGTCGGCCAGCGCGGCCGACTTCGAGCGGGGCGTGACCGGTCCGCCGTTCATCAGCAGAGTGCGCCGAGGTGTTCCGTACGCTTCGGCGGCAGCATCCAATTCCCGCGCCACCTGGGCGTGGAGGAGTGCCTCGCTGCCGAGCAGCTCGATCAGCGCGGCGATGTCGGCCTTCAAGGCGTCGCGCTCGCTCTCGAGCTCGATGCGGGAGAACTTCGTGAGTCGACGCAGCCGCAACTCGAGGATGTACTCGGACTGCGCCTCCGACAGATCGAACACGTCCATCAGGCGAGCGCGTGCCTGTTCGCCGTCGTCGGAGGCGCGGATGACCTGGATGACCTCGTCGATGTCGAGGATCGCGATGAGGAGTCCCTCGACAAGGTGGAGGCGTTCCTGCTTGCGCGCGAGTCGGTAGCGGCTGCGGCGGGTGACGACGCTGATGCGGTGGTCGAGGTACACCCGCAGCAGATCGCGCAGGCCCAGGGTCTGGGGCTGGCCGTCGACGAGCGCCACGTTGTTGATGCCGAACGAGTCCTCCAGCGGGGTCAGCCGATAGAGCTGATCCAGCACCGCCTGCGGGTCGAATCCGGTCTTGATGCCGATGACCAGCCGCAGCCCGTGGTTGCGGTCGGTCAGGTCGGTCACGTCGGAGATGCCGGTCAGCTTCTTGGCGGTGACGGCATCCTTGATCTTCTCGATGAGCCGCTCGGGGCCGACCAGGTAGGGCAGCTCGGTCACGACCAGCCCGGTGCGCCGGGGGCCGAGCGACTCGATGGATACCTTCGCGCGGGTGCGGAAGCTGCCGCGGCCGCTCGTGTAGGCGTCTTTGATCCCGTCGAGACCCACGATGATCCCGCCCGTGGGCAGGTCGGGGCCCGGCACGAACTCCATGAGCTCTTCGATCGTCGCCTCGGGGTGGGCGAGCAGGTGGATGGCGGCGGCGGCGACCTCGATGAGGTTGTGCGGCGCCATGTTGGTCGCCATGCCGACCGCGATCCCGGTCGCGCCGTTCACGAGCAGGTTCGGAAACGCCGCCGGAAGCACCTCCGGCTGCTGGAACTGGCCGTCGTAGTTCGGGATGAAGTCCACGACGTCCTCGTCGAGGTTCTCCGTCAGGGCGAGGGCGGCGGGGCCCAGGCGTGCCTCGGTGTAGCGGGAGGCGGCCGGACCGTCGTCGAGGGAGCCGAAGTTGCCGTGCCCGTCGACGAGGGGAAGGCGCAGGGTGAACGGCTGGGCGAGGCGCACGAGCGCGTCGTAGATGGGGGAGTCGCCGTGGGGGTGCAGCTTTCCCATCACCTCGCCCACGACGCGGGCGCTCTTCACGTGGCCGCGGTCGGGCCGCAGGCCCATCTCCGCCATCTGGTACAGGATGCGGCGCTGCACCGGCTTGAGGCCGTCACGGGCGTCGGGGAGGGCGCGCGAATAGATGACCGAATAGGCGTACTCGAGGAAAGACCCCTGCATCTCGGTGGAGACATCGACCTCTTCGATGCGCTCGACCGTGCTCGTGGCGGCGGGGGAGGGTCGGGATGCGGGCATGGACCTCGTGCCTCGGGAAGCGGAAGATGTCGGGGGCCGACGGAGCCGTTCGCTCGTGTGCGAGACTGACCCGGATGTCCCTCAGCTTACCGGCCGACCCCCCGCACGCCCGGAGCCTCACCGGTGTGGTCACCGAGTCCCTCGCCGCTCTCGACGGCGGTTCGTCGTGGTTCCGTCCCGCCCGCAGTGCGATCGTCTGCGTCGTCGACGGACTCGGTGCGCTCAACCTCGCGGCGCGGCGCGGACACGCCCGATTCCTCTCCGCCGCCGGGGGCAAGCGCGACGTGGCGCGCAGCGTCTTCCCCTCGACGACGGCGGCATCGCTCACCAGCCTGCTGACGGGCACCGATCCCGGCCAGCACGGCATCGTCGGCTACCGCGTGCGCGTGCCCGAGACGGGGGAGCTGCCTGACCAGCTCAAAGGGTGGGAGACGCACGGCCTCGATCCGCTCTCCTGGCAGCAGGCGCAGCCGTACTCGGCGCTGGCCGCAGCGTCCGGCCGACCGTTCTTCGTCGTCTCACGACCCGAGTACGAGGGCACGGGCTTCACCGCGGCCACCTTGCGCGGGGCGGAGTTCCACAGCGCCGGCGACCTCGAAGAACGCGTGCAGATCGCCGCGGACCTCGCCGCCCGCCACCCCGGGGCGCTCGTGTACCTCTACGCCCCCGACCTCGACACGATCGGGCACCGCCTGGGGTGGGAGTCCGACGCGTGGAGCGCGGGGCTGGAGACGGTGGATGCTGCACTCCGCACGCTCGCGGGGCAGCTCGCCCCCTCGACCGGGGCGGTGATCACCGCCGACCACGGGATGGTCGACGTACCGCGCCATCGCCACATCCTGTTGGGGGACGACAGCCCCCTCGTGGCGGGGGTCGCGGCGATCGGCGGAGAACCTCGGATGCTGCACGTCTATGCCGAGCCGGGCAACGAGGCCGCGGTGCTCGAGGCGTGGCGGGAATCCGAGTCGTCTCGAGCGTGGGTGATGTCGCGAGCCGAAGCGGTCGACGCGCGATTGTTCGGCGCCGTCGATGCCGACGTGATGCCACGGATCGGCGACGTCCTGGTCGCCGCCCGCAGCGCCGTCGCGTACTACGACGATCGTCCGAGCGACAAGGGCGCGCAGAACATGGTCGGCCAGCACGGCTCGCTCACCCCGGAGGAGCGGATCGTGCCGTTGCTGCGCCTCGGAGCCTTCGCGGGCTGAGGAGCCCTAGTTCTCGTCGGTGCGCGCGCCGAAGACGATCTCGTCCCACGAGGGCAGTGCGGTGCGCCCACGTCGTCGACCCGACGAGTCGTTCGACGACTCCGACGTGTCGGGCGACGGCGCCGATTCCTCGGCGGACGCGTCGTACCCGGGCTCGAGGGCGTCGAAGAGCGCGACCGGGGCCGGCGAACGCGTCGGTTCCGCAGCATCCATTCCCGGCAAGGGCTCGCGCTGACCGCGACGGCGGCGCAGCGCGTCGAGCAGGTCGGCCGTCTCGTGCGACGTCACCGGGGGCTCGGGAGCGCGCTTGGCCGCTGCGTCGTGAGCGCTCAGGGCAGGTGTGGTCTCGGCGACCGGCGCGTGCTGCGGCTCGGCCTCCACCTTGCGGGGTCCGAACGAGCCGCTGTCGAAACGCGAGTCGTCCTTGGCGAGCGGGGTGTCCAGGGCGCGCAGCCGGGGGATGAGGCCCTCCGGCAGGGAACCCTGTCGCGACAACTGGATCGCGTCGGAGTTCTGCGGCGAGAGCGTGCTGCGGCGCGGCTCGAAACCCCACCGGGCGTCGTGATCGACGTCGTTCGCGGTGAACTCGAGCTTCACGATCCAGCCGTTCTGCTCTTTCCAGCTCGTCCACCGTTCGCTCGTGGCGCCGGCTTCGGAAAGCTTGGCGCGCACGGCAGCACCGAAGGTGACGGGCGCGTCGTGCTCGAGGTCGCCCCCGAGCAGCACCGGCACGGAGAGCGCCTGCCCCACGACGTGCTCGCGTTCGGCGAGCACCGGGCGCTCGAAGCGCACCACATCCTCGAGGCGGGCGCCGAGGAGCGTGGCGACCTCGGGAGCGGAGAGACCGGAGCGGATGTGTGCCTGGATCTCACGCGGACTCGGCCGCGGACCCTTGTCGCCCTGATCACGGCGCGTGCGCCGCAATTCGGCGCGCAACACCTCATCGACGGGCAGCGTGAATCGCTCCCCGGACTCAGTCGCGAGCACCAGGACGTCGTCCTCGGTTCCGATGACTTTGAGCTGTTCCATGCGGAAACACCCCTTCGTTCTGCGGTTGATGGCCATGCTCGCACGCGACAGCGCCGGCGGCGGGAATATCCGGGGCGCGCCGTGAGTTTCACGGCTTTGCCCGGCCGGTCATCAAGAGCATTTGCTTTCGAGCGATCGGTCATGCAAACTATGCCCGCCCAGTCGGGCGACGCATCCCGAAACACCGGAAGTAGAGACGTTCACGCATGGCCACCGATTACGACGCACCCCGCAAGACCGAGGACGACAGCGAGTCGATCGAGGCCCTCAAGGAGCGCGTACCCGACAAGATGTCCGGGTCGGTCGACGTCGAAGACTCTGACAACCCCTCAGGTTTCGAGCTTCCCGGAGCCGACCTCTCCGACCTCGAACTCGACGTCGTCGTACTCCCCCCGCAGGAAGACGAGTTCACCTGCATGAACTGCTTCCTCGTCAAGCACCGCTCACAGATCGATCACGAAGACGGCCCCGGCTTCATCTGCGTGGAGTGCGCGGCCTGACCTGAGCACGGCGCACCGCCGCAGCCAGCCGATCCGGCGTGCGTGAGGAGATCACCCACGCCGGAGTCGGATCGTCGAGGTCGGTCACCGGGAAGGTGACGATTCCGTCGATTCCGCCGCGGATCAACAGCCACGCCCGCGCGTCCAGCGACGCACCGCGAGCCGCGCGTGCGTCTTCACCCTGCGCGGGCACGGGTGTGCCGAGCAGGCCGACGTCGATGTGTGCGCGGCCGGCATGAAGCACCTCGCCCCGCACCTCCACCACGGGGGAGGAGGCGATCAGGGCGGTGACGATGCCGAGTCCGACGACGAGGCCCGCCACCAGAGACAGGGTCGCGTCGACGGGGGCGAAAACGAGCGCGGCCATCGGCGCGCACACGGCCGCCGCCACCAGCACCCACAGAGAGGGGCTGAGGCGTTCGCGATAGGCAGGTTCTTGGCGGATGCTGCTGGCCTTCCGTCTGCATTACCCTCAGGGGGTGACCGAAACCGTGGACGTTCCCATTATCGCGGCCGCGCTCCCGATCTACGCCCACCCCGGCGACGCCGGCGCCGATCTGACGGCGTCCGAGGCGGTGCACCTGGCCCCCGGCGAACGCGCGCTCGTCGCGACCGGCGTGCGAATCGCGCTGCCCGACGGCTATGTCGCGTTCGTGGTGCCGCGCAGCGGCCTCGCTGCCAAGCACGGCATCACCGTGGTGAACGCCCCCGGCACCGTGGATGCGGGCTACCGCGGTGAGATCAAGGTTTCGCTGCTCAACACCGACCTGCGCGAGGCCTACGACGTGGCGGTGGGCGACCGTATTGCCCAGCTGATCGTCATGCCGGTGCCCCGCGTACAGTTCCTCCCCGTCGACGAACTACCCGACAGTGCACGCGGCCAGGGGGGCTTCGGCTCCACCGGCTACCAGACGCGAGAAGAGGGATCCTCATGAGCGACGTCTCCCCGGACACCACCCCCGAACCCACCGGTGCTCTCGATCGGGCGACCGACGGCCCGTTCGATGAGACCGAGGCGAATCCCGTCCGGCCGTACATCGACCTCGGCGGGATCAAGATCCTCCCGCGCGAAGGCCTGAACCTCCGCCTCGAAGTGGAGGAGCAGACCAAGCGCATCGTCGCGGTCGGGCTCGACTACGCCGACTCCACCCTGCAGGTGCAGCCGTTCGCTGCGCCGCGCTCGAGCGGTCTGTGGCAGGAGACGCGCGATCAGATCCGCGAGCAGGTGCGCCAGCAGGGCGGGCGTGTCGAGGAGCGCGAGGGTCCGCTGGGCCCCGAGCTGCTCGCCGAGGTCCCCGTCGTCGCCGGGGCCGACGGTGCCAGCAAGCGACTCGCCCGCTTCGTGGGCGTCGACGGCCCGCGCTGGTTCCTGCGGGGCGTCATCGGGGGCGCGGCGACCGGGGATGTCGCAGCGGCCGCTCAGGTCGAAGACCTGTTCCGCTCCATCGTGGTCGTGCGCGGCACCGCACCCATGCCGCCGCGCGATCTGATCCCGCTGCGCATGCCCGCGACGCCCGGAACGCCGTGAGCGATCCCGCACACCCCGACCCGGCACGCCCCGATCCGGAACGGCCCGACGCCGAGCGGGCCGACGAGCTCACGCCCCCGTCGGCATCCGATGCGCTGAGCGCAGCGCTCGGTCAGGCCGCGCGCCGCGCCGGTCTCGATCCGGCCAAACAGACCTCTACCGGTGCTGCCGTGTGGGCCGCCATGGGCGGTTGGCGCGGCATCCTCGAATCGGTGCTGCCCGGTCTGGTCTTCATCGTCGTCTACACCGTCACAATCGACCCGGTCACCGGCGACGGCAACCTGTGGTTGTCGCTGGGGCTGTCGCTCGGTATCGCGGTCGTCTTCACCGCCGCTCGCCTGATCGCCCGTCAGCCCGTGAGTGCCGCCGTCGGCGGACTGGTCGCGGCCGCGGTGGCAGCCGGCTTCGCGGTGTTCACGGGGGAGGCGAGCAACAACTTCATCCCCGGATTCGTCACCAACGTCGCGTACGGGGCCGCGTTCCTGATCTCCGCGCTGACCGGCTGGTCGCTCGTCGGTCTGGCGGTGGGGTTCCTGATGGGGGAGGGCACGCGCTGGCGCGCCGACAAGCGAAAGCGTCGGGTGTTCTTCTGGCTGGCGATCGCGTGGGCCGGGCTGTTCGCGGCCCGCCTCATCGTGCAGCTGCCCCTGTACTTCGCCGACAACGTCACCGCCCTCGGCACCCTGAAGCTCGTGATGGGCATTCCCCTCTTCGCACCTCTCGTCGCTGTCACCTGGCTCGCCGTCCGAACGCTCTACCCCACCCGTCGCGCCTGATATATTTATCTCGACATCGAGATAAATTTCCTCCGCCGCTGTTAGGTCCGCCTTGCTAGCCGCTCAGCGGCGCGGTGAGGAAGATGGAGAAGCGGCAACGTCCGCTTTCGCCGACGAAGGAGACGAACGTGTCCAGTGACTCGAAGAGCGCGGTTGACAGCTTCGGTGCGAAGAGCACCCTGACGGTCGGCAGCACCGACTACGAGATCTTCCGCATCGACACGGTCGCCGGATACGAGAAGCTCCCCTTCAGCCTCAAGGTGCTGCTCGAAAACCTCCTGCGCACCGAAGACGGCGCGAACGTGACGAAAGAGCAGATCCAGGCCCTCGGGTCGTGGGATCCCGCGGCCGAGCCCGACACCGAGATCCAGTTCTCGCCCGCCCGCGTGGTGATGCAGGACTTCACCGGCGTGCCCTGCATCGTCGACCTCGCCACGATGCGCGAGGCGATGGCCGCCCTCGGCGGCGACCCCTCCCGCATCAACCCGCTCTCGCCCGCCGAGATGGTCATCGACCACTCGGTCATCGCCGACCTGTTCGGCAGCGAGAACGCCCTCGAGCGCAACGTCGAGATCGAGTACGAGCGCAACGGTGAGCGCTACCAGTTCCTGCGCTGGGGCCAGACGGCCTTCGACGACTTCAAGGTCGTTCCCCCGGGCACCGGCATCGTTCACCAGGTCAACATCGAGCACCTCGCGAAGGTGGTCTACGACCGCACCTTCGACGGCGTGCTTCGCGCCTACCCCGACACCTGCGTCGGCACCGACTCGCACACCACGATGGTGAACGGTCTCGGCGTGCTGGGCTGGGGCGTCGGCGGCATCGAGGCCGAGGCCGCGATGCTGGGCCAGCCCGTGTCGATGCTCATCCCGCGCGTCGTCGGCTTCAAACTCGTCGGCACCATTCCCACCGGCGTCACGGCCACCGACGTCGTGCTGACGATCACCGAGCTCCTGCGCAAGCACGGCGTCGTCGGCAAGTTCGTCGAGTTCTACGGCGAGGGCGTCGCTTCCGTGCCGCTCGCCAACCGCGCCACGATCGGCAACATGAGCCCCGAGTTCGGTTCGACCGCGGCCATCTTCCCCATCGACAGCGTCACGATCGACTACCTGCGCCTCACCGGCCGCAGCGAGCAGTCCCTTGCGCTCGTCGAGGCGTACGCCAAGCAGCAGCACCTGTGGCACGACCCGTCCGTCGAGCCGGTCTTCAGCGAGTACATGGAACTCGACCTCTCCACGGTCGTCCCCTCCATCGCCGGCCCGAAGCGGCCGCAGGACCGCATCGAGCTCACCCACTCGAAGCAGCAGTTCGAGGTGGACCTGCTCGACTACGCCGACGCCGGCTCGCACACGCGGGTGGATGCTGCCGTCGAGGGCACGTTCCCCGCATCCGACCCCATCGGCTTCACCGCCGAGGACGAGGACCAGGGTGCGGACAACGAGCAGGCCCCGGTCGAAATCAGCCACAACCACGCGCCCAGCAGTGCGTCCCGCCCGACCCAGGTGACGATCAACGGAGGAGAGACGTTCACGCTCGACCACGGCGCGGTGACCATCGCGGCGATCACGTCGTGCACGAACACCTCGAACCCCTCGGTCATGCTCGCGGCAGGTCTGCTCGCGCGCAACGCCGTGAAGAAGGGCCTGAAGGCCAAGCCGTGGGTCAAGACGACCCTGGCTCCCGGTTCCAAGGTGGTCACCGACTACTACGAGAAGGCCGGCCTCACGCAGGATCTCGAAGACCTCGGGTTCTACACCGTGGGCTACGGCTGCACCACGTGCATCGGCAACTCGGGCCCGCTCATCGAAGAGGTCTCGACGGCGATCAACGACAACGACCTCGCCGTCACCGCGGTGCTCTCGGGTAACCGCAACTTCGAGGGGCGCATCAACCCCGACGTGAAGATGAACTACCTCGCGAGCCCGCCGCTGGTGATCGCGTACTCCCTCGCCGGGTCGATGAACTTCGACTTCGAGACCGACCCGCTCGGCAAGGACACGGACGGCAACGACGTGTTCTTGAAGGACATCTGGCCCGACGCGGCCGAGGTGCAGTCCACGATCGACTCGTCCATCAACGAGGAGATGTTCACCCGGCAGTACGCCACCGTGTTCGCGGGCGACGAGCGCTGGCAGAACCTCCCCACCCCGACCGGTGACGTCTTCGAGTGGGACGAGCAGTCGACCTACGTGCGTAAGCCCCCGTACTTCGAGGGCATGACGATGGAGCTCACCCCGGTGCGCAACATCAGCGGCGCACGGGTCATGGCGACGTTGGCCGACTCGGTCACGACCGACCACATCAGCCCGGCGGGAAACATCAAGGTCGACAGCCCGGCGGGTCGCTACCTCGCCGAGCACGGTGTCGAGCGCAAGGACTTCAACTCCTACGGCTCGCGTCGCGGCAACCACGAGATCATGATCCGCGGCACCTTCGCCAACATCCGTCTCAAGAACCAGCTCGTCAGCGCCGTCAACGATGGCGCAGTGGTCGAGGGCGGCTACACCCGCGACTTCACCCAGCCGGGTGGGCCGCAGGCGTTCATCTACGACGCGTGCGAGAACTACGCGGCCAGCGAGACCCCGCTCGTCGTGTTCGGCGGCAAGGAGTACGGTTCGGGCTCGTCGCGCGACTGGGCGGCCAAGGGCACGAGCCTGCTGGGCGTGAAGGCGGTCATCACAGAGAGCTTCGAGCGCATCCACCGCTCGAACCTCATCGGCATGGGCGTCGTTCCGCTGCAGTTCCCCGCGGGTGAGAGCTGGGCGTCGCTCGGGCTCGACGGCACGGAGATCGTCTCGATCGACGGCCTCGACCAGCTCAACGAGGGCGTCACGCCCAAGACGGTGCGCGTCACCGCCGAACCGAGCGAGTTCTCCGCGGACGGCAAGGAGACGGTCGTCTTCGACGCCGTCGTTCGCATCGACACCCCCGGTGAGGCCGACTACTACCGCAACGGCGGCATCCTGCAGTACGTGCTGCGTTCGCTCGTCTGACCATCCACCCGAAAGGCCCCCGCTCCGGCGGGGGCCTTTCGGGTTGGTTCGACGTCATCTCGACGGGGAAGTCAACCGGGCGAGCCACCGGGGCGGTCTCAGGGAGGCCCCTTTAGACTGGCTGGCAGCCGTAACGGATTCGTTCCCGCTCGGCGACGAGAGGAGTTCGATGGCTATTCTGCCGACGATCACTGGTCCGCGTGACCTCGATGAGCTGGACGTCGCACAACTCGAGCAGCTGGCTGCCGAAGTGCGCGAATTCCTGGTCGAGAACGTGTCACGGACGGGTGGGCACCTCGGTCCCAATCTCGGGGTCGTCGAGCTGACCATCGCCCTCCACAAGGTCTTCGATTCTCCGGACGACCCGATCATCTTCGACACCGGGCACCAGTCCTACGTGCACAAGCTCCTGACGGGGCGGCAGGACTTCGATGCGCTCCGCTCCCGCGGGGGGCTGGCCGGCTACCCGCAGCGCTCCGAGAGCGAGCACGACGTCGTCGAGTCCTCGCACGCCTCGAGCTCGCTCAGCTGGGCCGACGGCATCTCCCGTGCGTTCACGCGCACCGGTCGCCGCGACCGCCACGTCATCGCCGTCGTCGGTGACGGCGCCTTGACCGGGGGCATGACCTGGGAAGCGCTCAACAACATCTCCGACGACAACGACCGCAACCTCGTGATCGTCGTCAACGACAACGGCCGCTCGTACGCCCCGACCATCGGCGGCATGGCGCGTTACCTCAACCGCGTTCGCACCGCCGAGACCTACCGCCACCTGCACCGGGGGTCGGACACGCTGTTCCGGAGCCTGGGCCCTGCCGCCCGGGCCGTCTACCGCGGTGTGCGGGGGGCGACCCACGGGTTCCTCTCGCGATTCACGAACAACGAAGCCCTCTACTCCAACCTCGACATCAAATACCTCGGCCCCGTCGACGGTCACGACCTCGAGACGCTGCTCGAGACGCTCGCCCTGGCCAAGTCGTACGGCGCGCCCGTCATCGTCCACGCGATCACCGACAAGGGCCGCGGTTACGCGCCCGCGCGCAGCGACGAGGCCGATCAGTTCCACGCCGTCGGCAAGATCGACCCCATCACCGGCGAACCGCTCTCCAGCGCCACCGGCGACGGCTGGACCGACGTCTTCGCTCGTGAGCTGCTGGCCATCGGTGCCGAGCGCGACGACGTGATCGCCGTCACGGCCGCGATGCTCCGCCCGACGGGTCTCCAGCTGTTCGCCGAGCGCTTCCCCGACCGCACGTACGACGTGGGCATCGCCGAGCAGCACGCCGTGGCCTCGGCCGCCGGTATGGCCTTCGGGGGCCTTCACCCCGTCGTCGCCCTCTACGCGACCTTCATGAACCGTGCCTTCGACCAGATCATGATGGACGTCGCGCTGCACCGCGCCGGCGTCACCTTCGTGCTCGACCGGGCCGGCGTCACCGGCCCCGACGGGCCGAGCCATCACGGGATCTGGGACCTCGCGATGCTGCAACTCGTGCCCGAGATCCGCATCGCCGCCCCCCGCGACGCGAAGCGGCTGCAGGAGGAGCTGCGCGAGGCGCTCGAGATCGCCGACGCACCCACGGTCGTGCGCTATCCGAAGGGCACCGCGGCCGCCGAGCTGACCGCGCTCGAGCGTCTCGCCGACGGCGTGGACGTCATCTCCCGCGCCGACGCGCAAGACGTGCTGCTCGTCGGCATCGGGCCGATGGTGCATCTCGCTCTCGAGGTCGCCGAACGCCTCCAGGCGCAGGGCATCGGCGCCACGGTGGTCGACCCGCGCTGGGCCATTCCCGTGCAGCCGTCGATCGTCGCGCTCGCCCGGGAGCACCGCCTCGTCATCACGATCGAGGACGGCATCCGCGTCGGCGGGGTGGGCACCCGGGTGCGTCAGGTGCTGCGCGAAGCCGGAGTGGACACGGCGGTCGACGAGCTCGGCCTTCCCGACGCCTTCATCCCGCACGCCACGCGGGAGCAGATCTTCGAAGACGCCGGCCTCACCGCGGCCAAGATCGCCCACGATGTCGTCGCGCAGGTGCTGGGTACCCGCATCCCGGTCGCCCGTCCGAACGACCAGGCCACGCTCTGGGTGCCCGAAGACGCGCACCGGGGCGACGCGCGCGACTGAGCCCCGGCGGCTGAACAGGCACGGTCGGGCCCGGATACAGGAAGATCGCCCGGATCAGGACGTTTCATGATGAAAACGTCCTGATCCGGGCGATCTTCCTGTTCTCAGGCGGCGCTGCCGACGCCGCGCACGGTCGGGTGGTGGAACGTGTCGCCGAAGGCGCGCTCCGAAGCGCCCTCGCGATCGAGGTACGGCGATGCTCCGCCGTCGATGAACGGCCACCCGGCGCCCAGGATGAGGCAGAGGTCGATGTCCTCGACCTCGGGCACCACGCCCTCGTCGAGCATGATCCGGATCTCCTGCGCCAGCCCGTCCTGGACCCGCTGCAGGATCGCCGCTTCCGACGCGGGGGAGGAGCCGGTGACCAACACCTTCTGCGCAGCCTTGGTCCAGCCCGTGACGCGGCCGGTCTTGTCCTTCTCCACGACCTCCGGCAGCTCAGCGAGAGCGTGGAAGTTCTCCGAGGCGAAGAAGCGGTCGGGGAACGCCGCCGCCATCGTGTCCTGCACGTGGGCGGCGACCTTCCAGCCCACCAGGTCGATGAGCTGGAACGGCGTCATCGGCAGACCGAGGGGCCCGAACGCCTTCTCGACCGTGAGCAGCGGCGTGCCCTCGTAGACGGCGCGGGCGGCCTCGCCCATGACCTTCGCGAGCAGCCGGTTGACGACGAAGCCCGGCGCGTCGGCGGTGAGCACCGCGTTCTTGCCGAGGTTCCTCGAGACCACGAAGGCGGTCGAGAGCGCAGCATCCGTCGTCAGCGGCGTGCGCACGATCTCGATGAGCGGCATGACGGCCACCGGGTTGAAGAAGTGGAAACCGACCAGGCGCTCGGGGTGCGCGAGCTTCGCGCCGATCTCCTCCACCGACAGCGACGACGTGTTGGTCGCGAGGATCGCGTCGTCGGCGATCAGCGGCTCGATCTCGGCGAACACCTGCTGCTTCACGCCCACCTCTTCGAACACCGCCTCGATGACGAAGTCGCAATCGGCGAACTCGGTCTTGTCGGTCGTGCCGTGAACGAGCGCCCGCAGTCGGTTCGCGGTGTCGCCGTCGAGGCGTCCCTTCGCCTCGAGCTTGCCGATCTCTTCGCGGACGGAGGCCACGCCCTTGTCGACGCGGGCCTGGTCGAGGTCGGTGATCAGCACGGGTACCTGCAGCTTGCGCACGAACAGCAGGGCGAACTGGCTGGCCATGAGCCCTGCGCCGATGATGCCGACCTTCTGCACCTTCTTCGCCAGCGACTTGTCGGGAGCGCCGACGGGACGTTTGGCCCGCTTCTGCACCAGGTCGAAGGCGTACATGGATGCTGCGAACTGGTCTCCGCTGATGAGCTCGGCCAGCGCTTCGTCTTCGCGGGCGAAGCCCTCGGCCCGGGTACCGCTCTTGGCCTTGTCGAGCAGGTCGAGGGCGACGTACGGCGAGCGGGGCACGGTGCCAATGCGGCTCTCGAGCATCCCGCGCGCCATCCGGATCGCGATCGGCCACTTCGTGAGCCGTTCGATCTTGCCGGGCGCGTGCTTGCGTTCGACCTTCACCCGGCCGGTGAGCACAGCGTCCGCCCAAGACAGCGAGTCTTCGAGGTAGTTGGCCGCCGGGAAGATCGCGTCGACCATCCCGAACTCGTAAGCCTGGCGGGGCTTGAGCGTGCGGTTCTGTTTCAGCGGGTTGGAGATGACGACTTCGAGCGCGTTCTCGATGCCGATGAGGTTCGGCAGCAGGTAGGCGCCTCCCCACCCGGGGATGAGCCCGAGGAAGACCTCGGGCAGAGCGACGGCCGCGGCCGAGGCGTCGACCGTGCGGTAGGTCGAGTTGAGGGCGATCTCGAGTCCGCCGCCCAGCGCGAGTCCGTTCACGAAGGCGAACGAGGGGACACCCAGCTCGGACAGCGACCCGAGCACCTGGTGACCCCGCTGCACGATGAGGAGGGCGATCTCCTTCGAGGGCAGCTGCGCGACCTGGGAGAGGTCGGCCCCGGCGGCCATGATGTACTGCTTGCCGGTGATGCCGATCGCGTGGATCTCACCCGCCGCGGCTCGCGTCTTGAGCGTCGCGAGGGTGTCGGCGAGCTCGGTCAGGGTGCCAGGCCCCACGGTGTTCGGTCGCGTGTGGTCGCGACCGTTGTCGAGCGTGATGAGAGCGAGCACGTTGCCGGAGGGGAGGCGCACGTCGCGGACGCGCGAGTGCGTGACGACCTCGTCCGAGGTGAAGGCCTCGAGCGGGGTGAAATCGATCTCGTCGTAGTTCGTCATGTCGTCGCCGCTCACTTCTTGCGCTTGCCGGTGTAGTGGGGGTTCTCCCAGATGACGCTGCCGCCCTGGCCGAGGCCCACGCACATCGCGGTGAGGCCGTAACGCACGTCGGGCCGCTCGGCGAACTGCGCGGCGAGCTGGATCATCAGGCGGACTCCCGATGCCGCGAGGGGGTGGCCGAGGGCGATAGCGCCGCCCCAGGGGTTCACGCGCGGGTCGTCATCGGCGATGCCGAAGTGATCGAGCAGAGAGAGCACCTGGATGGCGAAAGCCTCGTTCAGTTCGAACAGGCCGATGTCCTCGATCGAGAGGCCGGCTTTGCGCAGGGCCTTCTCGGTCGCCGGGATCGGGCCGATGCCCATGATCTCGGGCTCGACGCCGGCGAAGGCGAACGACACCATCCGCATCTTCGGGGTGAGCCCGAGCTCCTTCACCGCCGATGCTCCCGCGAGGAGGCTCACGGTCGCGCCGTCGGTGAGGGGCGAGGAGGTGCCGGCCGTCACGCGGCCGTGCGGGCGGAACGGTGTCTTCAGCTCGGCGAGGCCCTCCATCGTGGTCTGCGGTCGGCGCCCCTCGTCCTCCGTGGCGAGCGACCAGGCGCCCTCCCCGTCCTTGACGGCGACCGACACCAGGTCGGGCTGGATCTTGCCGGCGTCGTAGGCGGCCTGCACCTTCTGCTGGCTCAGCATGCCGAACCGGTCGGCCCGTTCCTTCGTGAGGTGGGGGAAGCGGTCGTGGATGCGCTCCGCGGTGACGCCCATGTTGAGGGCGCCCGGGTCGACGAGCTTCTCGGCGACGAAGCGCGGGTTCGGGTCGCTGTTCGCCCCGATGGGGTGGTGGCCCATGTGCTCGACGCCCCCGGCGAGGGCAAGGTCGTACATGCCGAATCCGATGGATGCGCCCATCGTGGTGACGCTGGTCAACGCGCCCGCGCACATGCGGTCGATCGCAAAGCCCGGCACCGTCATCGGCAGGCCCGCGAGGATCGCGGCCGTCCGGCCCAAAGTGAGTCCCTGATCGCCGGTCTGCGAGGTCGCGGCGATCGCGACGTCGTCGATGCGATCCTTCGGCACGTCGGGATTGCGGTCCATCAACCCGATGATCGCCTTGACCACGAGGTCATCGGCGCGGGTGTTCCAGTACACGCCTTTCTCACCGGCACGTCCGAACGGGGTACGCATGCCGTCGACGAAATACACGTCAGAGAGCTCGGCCACTTTGCCTCCAAAACTAGGGATGTCCCCAGCGTAGGAGCGGCCCGTCGGCGACCCGAATCGCTTGGATCGAACCTACGACTCCTCGACGACCTCGTCGGTCGGCGCGTTGACGGAATCCACAAAGGCATCGGCGATCAGCTGTGCGGTCTGCTCAATCTGCCACGGACGTGCGCCGAGCGCGAGGAGGGATTCGCCGACCGATTCCGCGCTGATCTCCTCGGGGGGCGTCCACGCGACGCGGCGGAGCGTTTCGGGCGTCATGAGGTTCTCCGTCGGCATGCCGAGTGCCTCGGCGCGCTCCTCCACGACGGGCTTCGCGGCCTTCAGTCGCGCGTCCGCTGCGGGGTTGCGATCGACCCATGCCCGCGGGGGAGGAAGGGTGTCGGAGGGAACCCGATCGTTGGGGAGCTCGGTTGCGGCGCGACCTTCGACGATCGCGTTCCACCACCGATCCAATTGCGAGCGGCTGGCCCGACCGTTGAACTCCTTCACCGCGGCCAGAGCCTGCTTGGTGGGCGGGTCCGCGATCACGGCGGCCACGAGGGAGCGGTCGGGCACCAGTCGACCCGGAGAGATGTCCTGCTCGCGGGCGAAGTCCTCGCGCGCTTGCCAGAGCGAACGCGCCACGGCGAGCGAGCGGCGACCGCGCACGGTGTGCAACCCGCTGAGCCGGCGCCAGGGGTCTTCCCGCGGCGGCTTCGGCAGCCGCTCCAGCACGGCGGCGAACTCCTGAGCGGCGATCTCGACCTTGTCCTGCTCGACGAGTTGCGCGGCGAGGGCGTCGCGCACGTCCACGAGATGCTCCACGTCGAGCGCCGCATACTCCAGCCAGGACTGGGGGAGCGGACGCGTCGACCAGTCCGAGGCTGAGTGCTCCTTCGCCAGGGTGATCCCGAGCGTCGTCTCCACCACCGCGCCGAGACCGACGCGCTCGTGACCGAGCAGGCGCGCGGCCAACTCGGTGTCGAAGATGCGCGGGGGCTCGAGCGAGCGCTCGCGCAGCGAGGGCAGATCCTGGCTCGCGGCGTGGAACACCCATTCCGCGTCGCCGATGGCCTCCTGCAGCGGAGCGAAGTCGCTGATGGTCGAGGGGTCGAACAGGAAGACCCCGGCGCCTCGACGGAAGACCTGGATCAAGTAGGCGCGCTGCGAATAGCGGAAACCCGAGGCCCGTTCCACGTCAACGGCGACCGGCCCTTCGGCCGCGGCCAGAGTGGCGACGGCCTCGGCGAGCGCGGTGTCGTCCACGATCACGGTGTATTCGGTGGCGGGGTGATCAGTCACGCGTGGCCCTTCGACTTCCCAGGACGGCAATTCCCTCGGTGCCCGGTGGGAGTCCTGCGAGCATGCAGACGAGTTCGGCCCACGCTTCGACGTGCGGTCCGATCGGGCCCTCGGGCGACCAGGAGGCGCGCAGTTCGATCTGGGCCCCGTCGCCCTGGGATGCGAGCGAGCCGAAGCCTTTCGACAGCGTCTTGGTGGCGGTGCCCGACGCCGAGTGGTGCGCGGCACCCCGCGAGGCGAGGGCGTCGACCAGCCAGGACCAGGCGACGTCGGCCAGGAGAGGATCCGAGCCGATCTCGGTCTCGAGAGGGGCCTGCGCGAAGCAGACGATGCGCCAGGGCGCGCCCCAGGGGTCGGGCTCCTCGGGGTCGTACAGCAGGATGAACCGGCCGATGCCGTACGGGGAATCGATCCCTGTCTCGTCGGGGCGGACGTCGGCGGCCAGCGCGAGTGCTTCCGGCGCGAGCCCGTTCGGTGCGGCGATTTCCCGCACCACGAGGTCGTCTCGGAAGGGGGTGGCCCGCAGCTCGTCGACGGCCCGCGCGAACGGCGTCAGCGCTTCGGGAGGACGAACGTCGGTCACTCCGACAGACTAGAGTGAGCCCACCATGAACGGCTCCAGGCGCGCCGCCCCGAGGGGCGTCACCCCCGCGTATGCGGGTGCGCTGCGAACCGCCCTGGCCCTCAGCAGCGTCGCTCTGGGCGCTGCGGTCACGGCCCTCGGCGCCATCTCGGTGCGCATGGCCCGGCGCGTGGTGACTCCGTCTTCGCGGGTGCCCGACACGCGCATCGTTTCGCTCGACACCGCCGCCCAGACGATCACCCTGTCGCGCACGCCCGACACCGAGCTGCCTGGACGCTACGGCCTGTTCACCACCGGCACGCGCGCCTACGTGAAGCTGGGTCCGGTGATGTCGCTCGATGACACCACCGTGAAGCGCAAGCTGCTCACGCAGATCGGCGCGGGCGAGCAGTTGGCCCCGGATGCTGCGTTCAGCGGCTGGTATTTCGATCGACCCGAAGAGGTCGCCGTCCCCTTCCGTACCGAGCTCATCGGAGCGTCCGTCGGTCCGTGCCCGGCGTGGGTGTTCCCGGCCGCCCGCGAGACCGACGTCTGGGTGGTGCAGGTGCACGGGCGCGGCTCCACCCGCGCCGAGGCGCTCCGCTCCGTCGCGCTCTTCCATTCGCTCGGCATCACCTCGCTCCTCGTGTCGTATCGGAACGACGGCGACGCCCCCCGCAGCCGAACCGGAACCTATGCGCTCGGGGCGACGGAGTGGCGGGACGTCGACGCGGCGATCGGGTACGCCCGGCGCGCCGGTGCACGGCGGGTGCTCGTCATGGGCTGGTCGATGGGCGGTGCGATCGCACTGCAGGTCGAACTGTCCTCACCCCACCAGGACGTGCTCGTCGGCATGATCCTCGACTCCCCGGTGGTGGACTGGCGGGTCGTGCTCGACTATCAGGCGCGGCAGCTGCACCTTCCCGCTCCCGTCACGCAGCTGGCGATCGGCACGCTGGAATCCGAGTGGGCGTCGTCGATGGCGCGCACCGGGCACGGCATCCCCTTCGACCGGCTCGACGGTGTCGCCCGCGCGGCCGAGTTGCAGCATCCGATCCTCATCCTCCACAGCGACGACGACGGCTTCGTCCCCTCCGACGCCTCGCACGAACTCGCCGCCGCGCGTCCGGATCTCGTGCAGCTCGAGACCTTCGCCGTGGCGCGGCACACGAAGTTGTGGAACTACGACCAGGACCGCTGGACGAACAGCATCACCGACTGGCTGCGCCGGCACGGCTTCACGAACGAGGACGCAGCCGCAGGTAGCTGAACGCGGCATCGTCGACGAGCAGGCCCACCGGTGCGGTGTGCGGGCCGGTGCCGGAAGGCAGCGTCAGGAACGGATGCTGCGCTGGGCTGAGCACCGGGGCGACCGTCACGCAGTACTCGTCGATCGCACCCGCCGTGGCGAAGAGCCCGGCGAGGCGCGGACCGCCTTCGTTGACGATACGGCCGAGGCCCCGCTCGCCGAGCGCGGCGACGATGGCCGCGGGTTCCAGGTCGCCGCTCCCGGGGACGGGGACGACCTCGGCCTTCGGCAGGTCCGCCCGCTCCCGCACGGCGTCGGCGTGATCGGCGGGACACACCAGGAGCACTCCCTCACCGTCGCCCAGGCGGTGCCCGCCGAGGTCTCCGGTGGCGGTGACGACGGCGAGACGCGTCGCCCGCGGCATCAGGTAGCCCTCCACGCGCACGGTCTGCGCGCCGACGATGACGACATCGGCGAGCGAGCGGATCACCCCGAGGATGGCTCGGTCGACGCGGCTGCTGAGCGTCTCGCTGGTTCCGTCCGAGCCGGAGGCCGCGCCGGTGAGCGTCGTGATCATGTTCAGGCGCACGTAGTCGCCCTCGAGGGCGTACAGTTCGGCGATCGCCGCCTTGCCCGCCGGGGTCGCGAGGTCGTAGGACGCCCCCGTGGCGGGGAGCACCTCGACGACGCGCACGTTCAGACTCCGCTGCGGGCGCGCACCTGACGCTTGGCGCGCATCAGCATCCCCGTCATCCCCGCGATGCGCAGGGGACTGACCGCGCGCATGAGACCGATGCTCTGCGGGAAGTCGTCGGGGATCGCCAGGACCTCATCGACGGTGAGTCCGGTGATGCCCTGAGCCAGGATGCTGGCGAAGCCACGTGTCGTGGGTGCTTCGGCGGGCGCCGTCGCGTGCATCGCGACACGGTCTTCCGCATCGACCTCGACCACGATGTACACCGGCGACTGGCACTCGGCGACCCGCTCGCACATCTCGGGGTGACCGTCGAAGCGGGCGGGCATGGCCGGCAGCTCTTGCGAGAACTCCAGGAGCAGCTGCAGGCGCTCGGGTTCGGGAAGAGCCAGGAAGTCCTCGCGGATCTCGGCGAGGGACGCGGGAAGAACGGTCTCGGTCATCCCTGCCATCCTCCCACGCCCTGCTGGGCAGGCGGCCGGCTCAGCGCGCGGGGGCGTCGCCCGGTTCGGCGCCCGTGACGATGGGCACGCGCACGGCGCTACCCCACTCGGTCCACGATCCGTCGTAGTTGCGGACGTCCTCGAATCCGAGCAGGTGCTTGAGCACGAACCAGGTGTGGCTGGAGCGCTCGCCGATGCGGCAGTAGGCGACGATCGGGTCGCCGTCGCTGAGGCCCGCGCCGTCGCGGTAGATCGCTTCCAGTTCGGCGCGCGGCTTGAACCCGCCGTCATCGGCCACAGCCTTGGCCCACGGCACGTTCTGCGCGGACGGGATGTGCCCGGCGCGCAGCGCCCCCTCGTCGGGGTAGGCCGGAGCCGTGGTGCGCTCACCCGAGTACTCCTCGGGGGAGCGCACGTCGATGAGGGGCTTGCCGAGGTGGGCGAGCACGTCTTCCTTGTACGCGCGCAGCACGGTGTCGTCGCGCTCGACCACGGGGTAGTCGACCGCCTCGATCGCGGGAGCATCGGTGGTGATCGGTCGCCCCTCGGCGATCCACTTGTCACGGCCTCCGTCGAGGAGGCGCACGTCTTGGTGCCCGAAGAGCGAGAAGACCCAGAGCGCGTAGGCCGCCCACCAGTTGTTCTTGTCGCCGTAGATGACGATCGTGTCGTCGCGGGAGATGCCCTTGCGTCCCAGCAGCTCGGCGAAACCGGCGCCGTCGATGTAGTCGCGCACCACGGGGTCGTTCAGCTCGGTGTGCCAGTCGATCTTGACCGAGCCGGGGATGTGGCCGGTCTCGTACAGCAGCACGTCCTCGTCGGATTCGACGACGGCGAGGCCGGGCTGGCCGAGGCGCGCTTCGAGCCACTCGCCCGTCACGAGCCGGCCGGGCTCGGAGTACTCGGCGAACTTGGGGGATGTGGTGTCGGTCTCGATGCTCAACGCTGGCTCCTCGAATGGGGACGATGCGGCGACGGCGTAGGGTGGTTACCGCCTCTCCGACCCTACGTGGGCGGCGACAGACCTTCCCCGAATCCGTAAGACTGCGACACAGGACGGCCGGAATGACCGCTGCACCCGCCACGACCGGGATCGTGCGTCTCGTCGAGCGCATCCCGACCGTCACCGGTGCGGAAATGGTCGCGTTCCTCGTGCCGCCGCCGCAGTTCGACGGCGCCACCTTCGACTCGTATCGCTCGGATCCCGCGTTCCCCTCCCAGCAGGAGGCGAAGGACCGCTTGATGGCGTTCGCCGCTCCCGCAGCATCCGCTCCTCGCGGCGGACTGTTCCGGCGCGCGAAGAAAGAGCCCGAGACCAAACCGGGCGTCTACCTCGACGGCGGGTTCGGCGTCGGCAAGACCCACCTCCTCGCCGCGATCTACCACGCGATGCCCGCCCGTCGGAAGTATTTCGGGTCGTTCATCGAATACACCGCCCTCGTCGGCGCCCTCGGGTACCAGAAGACGGTCGAGTTGTTCCGCGGTTCCGACCTGCTCGCGATCGACGAGTTCGAGCTGGACGACCCGGGCGACACCATGGTGATGACCCGGCTGCTGGGCGAGCTCGTCGCCTCCGGCACGCGCCTCGCCGCGACCTCGAACACCCCGCCGAACGCCCTCGGGGAGGGGCGCTTCGCCGCTCAGGACTTCCTGCGTGAGATCCAGGCCATGTCGGCGAGTTTCGAGACGTTGCGCATCGACGGCACCGACTACCGCCAGCGGGCGATCGACGGCGAGGCGAAGACGTTGACGGATGCTGCGTACGCGGCCGCGATCGAGACGGCTTCCGCCGCCGGTGTCGCGTCCGACGACGGTTTCGACGACGTGATCGCCCATCTGGCTCAGGTGCATCCGTCGCGCTACATCCGCATGATCGACGGCGTCACCGCGATCGGGCTGCGCGACGTGCACACGCTCGTGGACCAGTCGGCGGCACTGCGGTTCGTCGCGTTCGTCGACCGGGCCTACGACGCGCAGATCCCCATCCTGGCCACGGGCACGGCGCTCAGTTCGGTGTTCGGCGACGAGATGCTCGGCGGCGGCTACCGCAAGAAGTACCTGCGCGCCATGTCGCGCCTGGTTGCACTGACGCAAGCCTGACGGCGTCGTCGCGGTCGTTTTGAGTGCGATCTGGCGGCATCGCGAAACACGATGTTTACCGGGCAGCGGCGCACGTAACCTCGACGAAACACGTTCCGGGGTACGTCGGTAACCGACGGTGACGACACTGGGGGAACCCGACGCTACACCTGCGTCCCTGCAGAGAGGTCACTTCGAGATGGATCAAGGCAACACCGCATTCCTCTTGATATGCGCAGCACTCGTCCTGTTGATGACGCCTGGGCTCGCATTCTTCTACGGCGGTCTCGTCAAGGCGAAGAGCGTCATCAGCATGATGATGCTCAGCTTCGGCGCGATGGGCCTGATCGGCGTCCTGTGGGTGCTGTACGGCTTCGCCGTCGCCTTCCCCACGACCGAGGTCGGCACCACTCAGGCTCCCTGGGCGATCGACACCGGTGAGCTCGGCCTCGCCAGCCTGCTCGAGGTGCCCGAGGGCGCCGCATACCCGCCGCTCGCCTTCGTCGCCTTCCAGGCCACGTTCGCCATCATCACCGTCGCGCTCGTCTCGGGCGCGATCGCCGACCGCGCCAAGTTTGGTTCGTGGATGATCTTCGCGACCCTCTGGGCCACGATCGTCTACTTCCCGGTCGCCAGCTGGGTCTTCAACTTCGGCCTCGCCGAAGACGGTTCGTTCTCGTACGGCGGGTGGATCACCCACGGCCTCCAGGAGTGGATCGGCGCCGGTGCGATCGACTTCGCGGGTGGTACCGCGGTGCACATCAACGCCGGTGCCGCAGCTCTGGCCCTCGCGCTCGTCCTCGGCAAGCGCGTCGGTTTCCAGAAGGGCGTGCACGTCCCCCACAACCCGCCGTTCGTCCTGCTCGGTGCGGGACTGCTGTGGTTCGGTTGGTTCGGCTTCAACGCGGGCTCCGAGCTCGCCGCCGACGGCGTCGCCGCGCTCGCGTTCGTCAACACCATCGCCGCTCCCGCGGCAGCCCTGCTCGCCTGGTTGATCGTCGAGAAGATCAAGGACGGCAAGCCCACCTCGGTCGGCGCCGCTTCCGGTGCCGTCGCGGGTCTCGTCGCGATCACCCCGGCCTGCGCCTCGCTCACGCCGTTCTGGGCCATCGTGCTCGGTCTCATCGCCGGTGCCGTCTGCGCCCTCGCGATCGAGCTCAAGTTCAAGCTCGGCTTCGACGACTCGCTCGACGTGGTGGGCATCCACCTCGTCGGTGGCCTCATCGGAACGCTCTACATCGGCTTCCTCGGAACCGACGTCGGACTGTTCATGGGTGGCGGCGCCACGCAGCTCGCGGCTCAGGCCATCGCGGCCTTCGCGGTCCTCATTTACTCGTTCGTGCTGGCCTACATCATCGGCTTCGCGATCGAGAAGACGATCGGCTTCCGCGTGAAGAACGAAGACGAGATCGCCGGCATCGACACCATCGTGCACGGTGAAGAGGGCTACGTCCTCGCAGATTCCAAGGCCTGATTCAGCACCAGGTCCACCGGAGGCGCCGCGGGTTTCGACCCGCGGCGCTTTCGTTCGCCGGGGGACATCGGGCGCCCGGGTAGCGTGACAGCATGAGCGTTCTCCGCCGGCTCGGCTCGGCACTCCTGCGTGCTGTGCGCCCCAGCATCCGTCCCGTGACACGCACCACGGTCACCCGGACCGATGACACGGGCACCGTGCGCATCTCAGCGCCCGCCGCACGCGACGTGGTCATCTCCTACGCCCCGGATCGGGACGGCGCCCCGGACGCGGGGGAGATCGTCTGGACGTGGGTGCCGTACGAGGAGAACGACGGCCGCGGCAAGGATCGGCCCGTGCTCGTCATCGGAACGCAGGATGCCGAGCACGTCTACGCCGTGCGCCTGACGAGCACCGCCCACGACGCCGACCGCGAGTTCGTCGCCGTCGGCACGGGGGAGTGGGACAGCCAACGGCGACCGTCGTGGGTCGACGTGGGGCAGCTGTACAGCGTGCATGTCCGGGGGCTTCGGCGAGAAGCATCCGCTCTCGATCGGCGGCAGTTCTCCCGCGTCGCCGATGCTCTGCACGCGCGCTACGGCTGGCGCGCCATCTAGGAGGCCCAATCCATCGGGATCTCGATCGGCTCGGTCGGTGGCAGCGTCAGGTCGGACGGCAGGATGGGGCGTTGGTCGGTCATGCGCACTGCAACACGCGTCGGCGGTGCCCGTACTGCACGATTTGACGCATCCTCGTGCTCACCGGGTCGAAACTCGGGATGACGGAGCGGAATTCAGGGTGGGCGATGCCGGACTCGAACCGACGACCTCTTCCGTGTGAAGGAAGCGCGCTACCAACTGCGCCAATCGCCCAAATGCCCCGGAGGGCTTCATCGATCGTAGCGGATCCTGCGTGCCCGGATGCACCGGGGGAGGCGTGACACGCGGGAGCCCGGATGAGTTTGAAGCAGGGCTCGGGATGGGCTAAAGTCGTACGAGTGCCCGGGGCAGCCCGGGACACGCGGATGTAGCGCAGTTGGTAGCGCACAACCTTGCCAAGGTTGGGGTCGCGAGTTCGAGTCTCGTCATCCGCTCGAGTGCGAGGATCATCTTCCGGAGGAATCCGGGGGGTGATCACGACACGTGGGTCGAACCACACACGGTGGCGTGGCCGAGCGGCTAGGCACCGGCCTGCAAAGCCGTTTACACGGGTTCGAATCCCGTCGCCACCTCCACTCCCGGTCCCGACCGGCAGCAGCACTCGGGCGATTGGCGCAGCGGTAGCGCGCTTCCCTGACACGGAAGAGGTCACTGGTTCGATCCCAGTATCGCCCACCACGAGAAAACCCCCGGATTACCGGGGGTTTTCGTGTTTCAGGGCGGCGTCGTTCCGTGAATCCAGCCTCCGATGCCCGAGTCCACACTCTGCGGCGGCATCCGGGCAGGGATTCGGGCGCCGAGGGATGGATTCACGCGGCGCGGCTTATCCCACGGCGACCTACGCGGCTCGGCGCAGCGTCACGATCTCTTCGGAACCGGCGGAACTCTCGGCCGGGTGCTCGACCAGCGCGATCACGCGGCTGGCCATGAAGCGCGCTGTGCGCACGGGCGTACCGCCGCGGGTGACCTCGGTCACCTCGACCAGACCGCGGCCGTTCGTGATGTCGATGCGCCGCCCGGCGCGTGTGGCTTCGATGTCGTAGGTGCGCACGGCCCCGCCCCCGGCATCGATGACGACCTCTACTCGGTCACCTCTCATGTGTTTCTCCTCTGTCCTTGGATGAAACATCCCAGGTCAGGGGTTTATTCCACGGATGCCGGCGCCACCGCGCCCGCTCTCAGAGGGCGAGTGGCACGACGGCGGCGAGCACGACGACCGGCACGAGCACGCAACCGAGCAGCACGAAGGTGCGCCAGGAGATCTCCACGCCGTTCGAACGCAGCCGGTCGTGCCACAGCAGCGTCGCGAGCGACGCCCACGGCGTGATGAGGGGTCCGGCGTTTACCCCGACCAGCAGTGCGGCGAGACGGTGCGGGTCTGTGGCGGTGGATTCGAGCGCGAGGTAGGCGGGGAGGTTGTTGGCGACGTTCGCCGCGACCGCGCCGACCCCGGCCACCTGCCAGAGCGACCACAGATCGTCGCCCTCGCCGGTGAGGGCGGCGAGGAACGCCCCGGAGCCGAGCGCCTCCGCCGCTCCCACGACGAGGAACAGCCCTCCGGCGAAGAGCACGAGCTGCCAGGGAATGAGAGCGAAGCGGATGCTGCGGGGAGCGCGCCGGGCGAACACCACAGCGAGCACGACCGCTGCCGCCAGTGCCGGGATCCAGGGCGGCATGCCGGAGACGAGGGCGGGAAGAAGGAGCGCCACCACGACCCCGGCCGTCACGAGCAGGGGACGATCCTGCACGCTCGGGGGCGCAGCATCCGCGTATGTCACGGGCAGGCGTGGCACGAACACGACGGCGAGCACGATCACGGAGGCGGCGACCGCGATCAGAGCGGAGGGACCGATGAGGGCGAGGAAGGGCAGGGGCGCGTGACCGCCGAGGGCGTCGGCGGCCAGCAGGTTGGTGAGGTTGGACACCGGCAGGAAGAGCGACGCGGTGTTGGCCAGCACGACGGTGACGAACACGAACGGCACCGGGTCGAGACGGTGCGCCCGCGCGATCGCGATGACCACCGGGGTCAGCAGCACCGCGGTGGTGTCGAGGGAGAGGAAGGCCGTCGCGACGACGGCCAGCACCACGATGAGCGACCACAGCACCCGGGTGCGCCCGCGGGCGAGACGCGCGAGCCATCCGCCGACGACGTCGAAGAGTCCGGCGGTCGACGCGAGCTCGGCGACCACCGTGACGGCGATGACGAACAGCAGGATGGGCCACACGCGATCGGCGATCGCCGCCGCCTCATCGGCGGGGAGCACGCCCGTCACGACGGCCAGCCCACCGAGGACGAGCAGGCCGAGTCCGACGATCGCGAGTTTCACGGACCTATCCTGCCTCCCGCGCGCCGGGGTGGCATCCCGCGCGAGATAGCCTGGATGCCGAGCCACCTTGGAGATTCTCGTGACCGACGCTGCCCTTCCTTCCGACGTGTCCTACCCCGTCGACGGATTCACCCTCTTCCCCGACCGCTCCGTCGTCGCACTCCGCGTCAACGGAGAGTTGCGCGACCTCGCCTCGCTGGTCGAATCGACGGATGCTGTCGAGCCGGTCACGATCGAGAGCCCCGAGGGACTGTCGATCCTGCGCCATTCCGCCGCCCACGTGCTCGCCCAGGCGGTGCAGCGGATCAACCCGCAGGCGAACCTCGGCATCGGCCCGCCCATAACGGACGGTTTCTATTACGACTTCAGCGTCGCCGAGCCCTTCACCCCGGAGGACATCAAGGCGATCAAGAAGGAGATGGAGCGCATCGTCCGCGAGGGGCAGCGTTTCGTCCGCCGGGTCGTCTCCGACGAGGAGGCCCGCGCCGAGATGGCCGGCGAGCCGTTCAAGCTCGAGCTGATCGACCTCAAGGGCCCCTCGACCGCGTCGGGCAGCGACGAGTCGGTGGAGGTCGGCGGTTCGGGTGAGCTCACGATCTACGACAACGTCGACCCGCGCACCGGCCGGACCGTGTGGAAGGACCTCTGCCGCGGACCCCACGTGCCCAGCACCCGCACGCTCGGGAACGGGTGGGACCTCACCCGCATCGCCGGTGCGTACTGGCGGGGGAGTGAGAAGAACCCTCAGCTGCAGCGCATCTACGGCACCGCCTGGCCGAGCAAAGACGAACTGCGCGCGTATCAGCAGCGCCAGGAGGAGGCCGCGAAGCGCGACCACCGCAAGCTCGGCAAGGAGTTGGACCTCTTCTCCTTCCCCGAGGAGATCGGGTCGGGGCTGTCCGTCTGGCACCCGAAGGGTGGCGTGATCCGCCAGGAGATGGAGCAGCACGCGCTGCACCGCCACCGCGCTGCCGGATACACCTACGTGTACACCCCGCACATCGCCAAGCAGGATCTGTTCCTGCAGTCGAACCACCTCGTCACGTACAAGGAGGGGATGTTCCCCCCGATCCCGCTCGACGAGGAGCGCGACGCCGAGGGCGAGATCACCCGCGCGGGTACCGACTACTACCTCAAGCCCATGAACTGCCCGATGCACATCCTGATCTTCAAGGAACGTGCGCGCAGCTACCGCGACCTGCCGATGCGGCTGGCCGAGAACGGCACGGTCTACCGTAACGAGCTGTCGGGGGCCCTCCACGGCCTCACCCGCGTCCGCGGCTTCACCCAGGACGACTCCCACCTCTTCGTCACCCCCGAGCAGCTCGAGGAGGAGACCACCCGGGTACTGGAGTTCGTCATCTCGATGCTGCGGGACTTCGGTCTCGACGACTTCGAGCTCGAGCTGTCGATGCGCGACAACGAGAAGTCGAAGTGGATCGGCAGCGACGAGTTCTGGGAGTACTCCACCAACGCCCTGCGAAACGTCGCGCACGCGAGCGGTCTCAAGGTGACCGAGGTGCCCGGTGAGGCCGCCTTCTACGGGCCGAAGATCGACCTGAAGACGAAGGACGCGATCGGTCGCACCTGGCAGCTGTCCACGGTGCAGGTCGACGTGAACCTGCCCGAGCGGTTCGAACTCGAGTACACCGATCGCGACGGGCAGAAGAAGCGCCCGATCATGATCCACCGCGCCCTGTTCGGATCCATCGAGCGGTTCTTCGCCATCCTGCTCGAGCACTACGCGGGCGCGTTCCCCGTCTGGCTGGCGCCCGTGCAGGTCATGGGCATCCCCGTCGCCGACGAGTTCGCCGATTACCTCTCGGAGATCATCGTGCGCCTCCGCGCGAAGGGCGTGCGGGCGGAGCTCGACGACAGCTCCGACCGGATGCAGAAGAAGATCCGCACCCACACCACGCAGAAGGTCCCGCTGCAGTTGATCGCCGGCGCTCAGGACCGGGAGGGCGCGACCGTCTCGTTCCGTTTCCGTGACGGCACCCAGCTCAACAGCATCCCCGTCGACGAGGCCATCGATCGGATCGTGTCGTCGATCGAGGCCAAGACCCTCGTCGACACCGCGGAAGACCTGCCGTGACCGAACCCGCCTCGGGCGAGCAGATCGACGGACTGGTCGCGGCGTCGGAGCTCGCGGGCGTGCCCGACGAGTTCCAGCGGTTGTGGACCCCGCACCGGATGGCCTACATCCAGGCGGGTCCCCAGCCGTTGCGCGATGAGTGCCCCTTCGATGCTGCGCCGCTCAAGTCCGACGAGGACGGGCTGATCGTCGCGCGCGGTGAGACGGCCTATGTGCTGCTCAACCTGTTCCCCTACAACTCGGGCCATCTGCTGGTGTGCCCCTACCGTCACATCTCGACCTACGACCTCGCGACGCCGGAAGAGGTCGCCGAGATCGGCGCGCTGACCCAGACGGCGATGCGCGTGCTGCGCGAGGTGTCGCACTGCGACGGTTTCAACATCGGCATGAACCAGGGTCAGGTCGCCGGGGCCGGAGTCGAGGGCCACCTGCACCAGCACGTCGTGCCGCGCTGGGCGACGGATTCGAACTTCTTCCCGATCATCGCCAGGACCAAGGCCCTGCCGCAGTTGCTCGGCGACGTACGCCGCGCCGTCGCCGACGCCTGGCCCGCCTGACGCCCGCCGAAAGCAGGAGAAACGCCGAGGACAGGCCGATATCCGCCGGAACGGCCTGTTCTCGGCGATCTTCCTGTTCTGGCGCCGCGAGCCGCCGTCAGCGCAACTGCTGAGTGGCGAACTGCATGCGCGGGTGGGCGTAGGCCTGCTGCGACTCGACGAGCTGCAGTTCGCGCTGCCCCGAGACGTGGGTGCGCTCGAGCAGGTCGAAGACGCTCGACGTGGTGCGCGCGAGCGCGTCGGCAGCATCCCCCGTCGCCCGGTAGTGCGCGGTGAACAACGCCGCCGTCACGTCCCCCGAGCCGTTGGCCTTCATGGGCAGGAGCGGGGTCTGCACAACCCAGGCGCCGGTGTCGTCGACCACGAGCATCTCGATCGTGTCGGGATCGCGGTCAGGACGCTCGACGCTCGTCACGAGCACGGTGTCGGGTCCGGTCGCCCGCACCGCGTCGGCGGAGGCGAGGGTCTCCTCCCACGTGTGCGGGTCGGTGCCGGTGAGGAAACCGAGCTCGAACTGGTTCGGCGTGATGATGTCGGCCACCGGGACCACCCGATCGCGCAGCAGATCGGGGATCGCGGGTGCGACGAAGCATCCGGACTTCGCATTGCCCATGACCGGATCGCACGCGTAGATCGCGGCGGGGTTGGCCGCCTTCACCCGGGCGACCGCGTCGATGATGACATCGCCGATGCCTTCGCCGCCCTGATAGCCGGAGAGGACGACGTCGATCTCGGGGAAGACCCCTCGCTCCTCGATGCCGGTGATGACGTCACGGACGTCGTCGGGGCTGATCAGGGGGCCGCGCCACTGTCCGTATCCGGTGTGGTTGGAGAAGTTCACGGTGTAGACGGGCAGCACCTCGACCCCGATCCGCTGGAGCGGGAACACGGCCGCGGAGTTGCCGACATGGCCGTACGCGACGGCGGACTGGATCGAGAGGATCTTCACGGTCCAATTGTCCCACCGCGGACGGGTCCCCTCGCGCCTCCCGGCCGTTCTGCGCCGCATAGAATCAGCACTCATGACCGATAGTGCATTCACCTCCGACGTCGAACCCCTCGCCTTCACCGGCTCGAGCCGGGTGAAGCGCGGCCTCGCCGAGATGCTCAAGGGCGGCGTAATCATGGACGTGGTCACGGCCGACCAGGCGAAGATCGCCGAGGACGCCGGAGCCGTCGCCGTCATGGCGCTCGAGCGGGTGCCCGCCGACATCCGCGCTCAGGGCGGTGTCGCCCGGATGAGCGACCCCGACCTCATCGACGACATCATCGCTTCCGTCTCGATCCCGGTGATGGCCAAGGCGCGGATCGGGCACTTCGTCGAGGCGCAGGTGCTGCAGGAGCTCGGCGTCGACTACATCGACGAGTCCGAGGTGCTCTCGCCGGCCGACTACGTGCACCACATCGACAAGTGGGGCTTCACGGTGCCGTTCGTCTGCGGTGCGACCAACCTGGGTGAGGCGCTGCGGCGCATCACCGAGGGTGCGGCGATGATCCGCTCGAAGGGCGAGGCCGGCACCGGCGACGTGTCCGAGGCCACCCGCCACATCCGCACCATCACCAGCGAGATCAACGCCCTGCGCTCGCGCACGAAGGACGAGCTGTACGTCGCCGCGAAGGAACTGCAGGCGCCGTACGAACTCGTCGCGGAGATCGCCGCGACCGGCAGCCTCCCCGTCGTGCTGTTCACCGCCGGCGGCGTCGCGACCCCCGCCGACGCGGCCATGATGATGCAGCTCGGCGCGGACGGCGTCTTCGTCGGCTCGGGCATCTTCAAGTCGGGCAACCCCGCCCAGCGTGCGGCCGCGATCGTGAAGGCGACCACCTTCTTCGACGACCCGGCCGTCGTCACCGAAGCCTCCCGCGGCCTGGGCGAGGCCATGGTCGGCATCAACGTGTCCGACCTCGCCGCTCCCCACCGCCTCTCCGAGCGCGGCTGGTAACGGGTGGGCGCTGCCCCCCGCATCGGAGTGCTCGCCCTGCAGGGCGACGTCCGCGAACATACGGCGGTGCTCACGCGCCTGGGCGCCCGCGTCTCGCGGGTGCGCCGGCCGAGCGATCTCGACGCCATCGACGGGCTGGTCCTTCCCGGCGGGGAGTCGAGCGTGATCGACAAGCTGGCGCGCGCGTTCGGTCTGCAGCATCCGATTCGGGAGGCACGGGCTGCGGGCATGCCGATGTACGGCACCTGCGCGGGACTGATCCTGTTGGCTGATCGCGTCACGGGGGCGATCGCGGGGCAGGAGAGCTTCGGCGGTCTGGACGTCGTCGTCGAACGCAACGCCTTCGGCGGTCAGGTCGAGTCGTTCGAGACGGATCTGGCCGTCGAGGGCTGGGACGCGCCGGTGCACGCGGCGTTCATCCGGGCGCCCGTGGTCACGCACGTGGGGGAGCGCGCCCGCGCTCTCGCCGCCCTGCCCGATGGGCGCGTCGTTGCCGTGGAGCAGGGGAACCTGCTCGGTACGGCCTTCCACCCCGAGGTCTCGGGGGAGACCCGCTTCCACGAACGCTTCCTCTCGACCGTGAACGCGGTGCGCTGAGCGGGCGAGGCGCGTACGTTCGGGAGGGTGACCGAGTGGGTGGCTCTTCTTCGCGGGGTGAACGTCGGCGGGATCACGATCCGCAGTGCCGAGTTGCGCGCCCTCGCCGATGATCTCGGCTTCACCGAGGTGCGGACGGTACTGGCGAGCGGGAACCTGCTGTTCCAGACCGACGCCGACGTGTCCGAACGCGCTGCGCTGAAGGCCCGGATCGAGGCCGCGCTGCGCGAGCGTTTCGGATACGACGCGTGGATTCTGCTGCCCACCCGTGGAGAGCTGGGCGAGGCCGCGGCGGGTTTCCCGTTCGATGCGGCGGACGCCGGGCGCCAGCCCTGGGTGATCTTCTGCAGCGACGAGGCCACCCGCGAGGAGCTGCTCGCTGCCGCTGAGCCGCTCGACCCGGGCGTCGACCCCGTCGCTCCGGGCGCGGGGGTCGTCTACTGGAACCCCGTCACGGGATCGAGCACGGACACGGCGTTCGCCAAGACGATCGCACGTGCCACCTTCCGCGCTCGCACGACGAACCGCAATCTGCGCACGCTGCAGCGCATCCTCTCCTGACCTCCGGGTCGCCACGAATGCACGGCCGAACGCCGTTGTACCGCCGCACCCGCCCCACCGGGCGACCCCCGCACCACGGCTCGTGCAAACGTCGCAGCACCGCCACCACGGGGCAGCGAGCGGCTCGACGTAGAATGGTCGGCATGTCCGGCCACTCCAAGTGGGCGACGACGAAGCACAAGAAGGCTGTCATCGACGGCCGTCGCGCGAAGTCGTTCGCCAAGCTCATCAAGAACATCGAGGTCGCTGCCAAGATGGGCGGCGCCGACCTCTCGGGAAACCCGACCCTCTACGACGCCATCCAGAAGGCGAAGAAGACCTCGGTCCCCAACGACAACATCGACCGCGCGGTCAAGCGCGGCGCCGGTGTCGGCGGCGAAGCCGTCGATTATCAGACGATCCTTTACGAGGGCTACGGCCCCAACGGTGTCGCTCTCATGATCGAGTGTCTGACCGACAACAAGAACCGGGCGGCGGCCGAGGTGCGCACCGCCCTCAGCCGCAACGGCGGCAACCTCGCCGATCCGGGCAGCGTCGCCTACAACTTCTCCCGCAAGGGCGTCATCGTCGTTTCGGGCGAGTCGACGACCGAGGACGACGTGATGCTGGCCGCGCTCGAGGCTGGTGCCGAGGAGATCGAGCCGCACTCGCAGGGCTACGAGGTGATCACCGAGGCGTCCGATCTCGTGAGCGTCCGCTCGGCGCTGCAGGACGCCGGCATCGACTACGAATCGGCGGACGTCGAGTTCGTCCCCTCGCTGAAGGTGGAAGTCGACGCCGACACCGCCCGCAAGATCTTCCGTCTGATCGACGCGCTCGAAGACAGCGACGACGTGCAGAGCGTCTTCACGAACTTCGACCTCACCCCCGAGGTGCAGGCCGAGCTCGAGGCCGAGAACGAGGAGTAAGGCCCGGGCGCGCCTCGAGCGCCCGCCGGCGCTCGCGACATAGCGTGGGGGAGTGCCTCCCCGTACTCTGCGCGTGCTGGGCGTCGACCCGGGTCTGACCCGCTGCGGTGTCGGCGTCGTCGATGTCGCGCCCGATCGATCGGCGACCCTGGTGCACGTGGGTGTCATCCGTTCGGCACCGGACGCCCCGATCGAACAGCGCCTCGCGACCATCGCCGCGGGGATCCGCGCCGTCGTCCTGGCACACGGCCCGGCGGTCGTCGCGGTCGAGCGGGTGTTCGCGCAGCACAACCGCAGCACCGTGATGGGCACCGCGCAGGCGAGCGGCATCGCGCTCCTCGTCGCCGCCGAGCACGGCCTCCGGGCGGCCACGCACACCCCGAGCGAAGTGAAAGCCGCCGTCACCGGATACGGCGCCGCCGACAAGCGGCAGGTGCAGACGATGGTCGCCCGCATCCTGAGACTCGACGTCCTGCCGCAGCCGGCGGATGCCGCCGACGCCCTTGCGCTGGCGCTCTGTCACGCGTGGCGCACCCCGGCGGGGCGCTCAGAAGGTACCGGCGCAGCGCTCACCCCCGCGCAGCAGGCGTGGGCAGATGCCGAGCGTCGCTCGCAGGCACCGACGCGTGTCGGTCGAACAAAGATCCGAACGGGCGCGTAGGCTCGCGGGATGATCTCCTCCCTGCACGGAGCCGTCGCCTCGATCCTCGACGACGCTCTGGTGGTCGTCGTGGGCGGCATCGGCTTCGCCGTCGCCGTGACGCCCCACGTCGCGCGCTCGGTCTCGCTGGGCTCCGATGTGCACCTGCACACCCACCTCGTGGTGCGCGAAGACGCCTTCTCGCTGTTCGGTTTCGAGACCCGGGAGGAGCTGATCGTCTTCACCCAGCTCATCGGAGTCACCGGCGTCGGACCCAAGTCGGCCCTCGGCGTGATGTCGTCGTTGACCGTCGGCCAGATCGCCGAGGCGGTCACCGGCGATGACGACGCCCCGTTCCGTCGCGTGTCGGGCATCGGCCCCAAGACCGCGAAGCTGATCGTCGTGCAACTGGCCGGCAAGCTGGCGCCCCCGCGGGCGGCCGGCAGCACGGCCGCCCCCGCCGACGCGACCGTGCCGTCGCGGGTGACCCAGGCGCTCATCGGGCTCGGATGGTCGGAACGCATCGCCCTCGAAGCCGTCGCCGCGGTTGCGGAAGACGCGAGCGACGCCGACCGCACGTCCGTCCAGGCGCTGCTGCGCCTGACGCTTGCCGCCCTCGGTCCCGCACGGAAGGAGCACGCCGGTGGATGACGTCCACGACGCCGATGCGCCCGTCGACGACGTCGAACTGGCGATCGAGGGAGCGCTGCGTCCTGTTTCGCTCGCCGAGTTCGTCGGTCAGCACAAGGTGCGGGGTCAGCTGCAACTGCTGCTCGACGCCGCTCGCATCCAACAGCGCCCCGCCGATCACATCCTGCTGTCCGGCCCTCCGGGTCTGGGCAAGACGACGCTCGCGATGATCGTGGCGCACGAGATCGGTCGGCCCCTGCGGATGTCGAGCGGCCCGGCCATCCAGCACGCGGGCGACCTGGCGGCCCTGCTGTCGTCGTTGACGCCGGGCGAGGTGCTCTTCATCGACGAGGTGCACCGCATGGCCCGCTCCGCGGAGGAGATGCTCTACCTCGCGATGGAGGACTTCCGCATCGACATCATGGTCGGCAAGGGCGCCGGGGCCACCAGCATCCCGCTCGATCTCGCGCCCTTCACCCTCGTGGGTGCGACGACCCGCTCAGGGTTGCTGCCCAATCCGCTGCGCGATCGCTTCGGCTTCACCGCGCATCTCGAGTACTACGAACCCGACGAGCTCGAGCGGGTCGTCGAGCGCTCGGCGGTGATGCTGGACGTGACGCTCCCCGCAGCCGGTCGCGCCGAGATCGCGCGGCGCTCGCGCGGCACGCCGCGCATCGCGAACCGGCTGCTGCGCCGGGTTCGCGACTACCAGGTCGTCTACGGCACCCAGGCCGACGGCTCGGCCGTCGGGGCCGCGCTCGACCTGTACGACGTCGACGAGATCGGGCTCGACCGCCTCGACCGAGCGGTGCTCGACGCCCTCGTCCGGCGTTTCCAGGGCGGTCCCGTCGGTCTCGGTACCCTCTCGGTCGCCGTCGGCGAGGAGGCGGAGACGATCGAATCGGTCGTCGAGCCCTACCTCGTGCGGATCGGTTTCATGGGGCGCACGCCTCGCGGACGCGTGGCCACTCCACCCGCTTATGCGCATCTCGGTCTCGCCCACCCCGACGGCGTCCTCAGATTCGACGGCATCTGAATGACCTATAATCGGCGGAGGCTTTCGCCGACATCTCTTTAGGTTGTGCCCCTCGGTGCGCCTGATCCCGAAAGGCACCCTTCTTCATGGCTGACTTCTTCGCCAATTACGGCATCATCATCCTGCTGGTCCTGCTGCTGGTCTTCATGTTTTTCAGCTCGCGCCGCCGGATGCAGAAGCAGAAGACCGAGCAGGAGCAGAAGGCCCGTCAGACGGTCCCCGGCTCCGAGGTCCTCCTCCAGGGCGGTCTCTACGGCACCATCGTCGAGTACGACGCCGAGGACCTGGACAAGCCCGCTGTCGTCTCCATCGCCCCCGGTGTCGAGATCCGCGTGCACAGCCAGGCGATCCTGCGCATCGTGAACCCCGTCGAGGGCTTCGTGACCGAGGACGAGTTCATCGAGGCCGAGGAGAGCGAGGCCGAGTACATCGCCGGCGTCGCCGACGGCGACATCACCTCCATCAGCGACGACCAGAAGCGGTCGCGTGCTGAAGCGACCGACGAAGACCCGGAGAACCGCAACAAGCCCCTGGCCTGACCCGCCTCTCCTGCTCCAGAAGAAAGTCGACCCGTCGTGGCCACTTCCACCCCCGTCCGGCACGCCTGGCGTGCGCTGATCGGACTCATCGCGATCACGGCCGTCCTGTTCGGCGTCAATGCTCTCGGCGTCTTCGTCTTCAAGCAGAGCTCGTGGGTTCCCGAACTCGCCCTCGACCTGCAGGGCGGCACGCAGATCATCCTCGAGGCGCAGACCGCCGACGGGGCGAATCCGTCTGCCGAGCAGATGCAGCAGGCGGTGTCGATCATCCGCCAGCGAGTGGATGCTTCCGGTGTCGCAGAAGCGGACGTCACCACCGAGGGTGGCCGCAACCTCGTCATCCAGCTGCCGGGCGACGCCGACCAGGAGACGCGCGACCGCATCCAGGCCTCGGCCCAGTTGCAGTTGCGTGCCGTGCTGTACGCGGGCGCCCCGGCCAACACCTTCGTGGGTGACGACAACGTCGAGACCCCGTACCCGACGCCCGATCCCTCCCTCGAGGCGACGCCGACGGCGTCACCCACCAACGGCAGCGACACCGCGTGGATCACGCCCGCCCTGCAGGCCGAGTTCCTCGCGTACGACTGCGCCAACCCGGCGAACGACCCAGCCAACGCGCCGACGGACCAGCCGCTGATCACGTGCGATGTGAACACCTCGGTGAAGTACATCCTCGGCCCGGTCGAACTCGACGGCTCGGCGATCGACGATGCGACGAACGGCATCAACTCGCAGAACGGCCAGTGGACGGTCAACCTGAACCTGGACGACGAGGGCACGACGATCTTCGGCCAGATCAGCCAGCGGCTCTACGGCGCGACCGCGCCGCTCAACCAGTTCGCGTTCGTGCTCGACGGTTCGGTGCTGTCGGCACCCTCGATGAACGGTCTGATCCTCGACGGCAATCCGAGCATCTCGGGCAGTTTCACGCAGGAGTCGTCCAAGACCCTCGCCGACCAGCTGAAGTACGGCGCGCTGCCACTGAGCTTCCAGACCGTCAGCTCCGACACGATCTCGGCGACGCTCGGCTCGCAGCAGCTGCAGATCGGCCTGATCGCCGGGCTCATCGGCCTGGCCCTCGTGGCGATCTACTCGCTCATCGTCTATCGCGCGCTCGGCTTCGTGATCATCGCCTCGCTCGCGGTGATGGGCGTCCTGACCTACATCGCGCTGTGCATCCTCGCCTGGCGGATGGGCTTCCGCCTGTCGCTCGCCGGCGTCGCGGGCCTCATCGTGACGATCGGCTTCACGGCCGACTCGTTCATCGTCTACTTCGAGCGCATCCGTGACGAACTCCGAGACGGCAAGTCGATCACCGGCGCCGTCGAGGACGGCTGGAGCCGCGCGAAGCGAACGATCTACATCTCGAAGTCGATCAACATCCTCGCCGCCGTGGTGCTGTACATCCTCGCCGACGCCACGGTGAAGGGCTTCGCGTTCACGCTCGGGCTCACCACCGCGATCGACATCCTGATCTTCATCCTCTTCACCCACCCGGTCATGCAGCTGCTCGCTCGCACCCGGTTCTTCGGTTCGGGTCACCCCCTATCGGGGATGGACCCCACCGCCCTGGGGGCGGTCTACCGCGGCCGCGCCGAATTCCGCGCCCCCGTCGAGTCGACGGGCGGGCGCAACGCCCGTGCCCGTGGTGAGGCGCAACGCAGACAGACCATCGCCGAACGCAAACAGGCGGAACTCTCCGCCGAGAAGGGTGGCGGCAAGCGCGCCGCCGCCAAGGAGGACGACGACTGATGCGTTCCATGAGTCAGCTCGGAAACGACCTCTACACCGGTAAGACGTCCTTCCCCTTCGTCGGGCGTCGTCGGTTGTGGTTCATCATCGCCGCCGTCTTCGTGATCGCGTCGTGCCTGGTGCCGTTGATCCGCCCCGTGCAGTTCTCGATCGAGTTCACGGGCGGTTCGCAGTTCACCGTCTCGGGACTCTCCTCTCCCGATCAGTCGCTCGCGACCGATGCCGTCATCTCGGCCGTACCGGAGGCGACGACGAAGGTCACGACCATCGGTGACTCCGCGGTGCGGGTGCAGACCGAGCAGATCTCCGACGCCAACGAGATCGAAGCGGTGTCCCAGGCCCTCGCCGACGCGTACGACGTGCCCGCGTCCGAGGTCACGTCCTCGTTCATCGGCCCGAGCTGGGGAGCGGACGTCACCCGGCAGTCCCTGTGGGGATTGGGGATCTTCCTCGCCCTGACCTTCATCATCCTCGCGCTGTACTTCCGCACGTGGAAGATGTCGGTCGCCGCGATCATCGGCCTGGTCGACGTGCTGGTCATCACGATCGGCGTGTACGCCCTCGCCGGTTTCGAGATCTCACCGGCGGCCGTCATCGGGTTCCTGACGATCCTGTCGTATTCGCTCTACGACACCACGGTCGTGTTCGACAAGGTGCGCGAGAACACCCGCGAGGACGGCGAGATCTCCGGGCGCACCTTCGGCGAGTCGGTGAACCTCGCCGTGAATCAGACGCTGATCCGTTCGATCAACACGACGATCGTCGCCATCCTCCCGGTCGGGGCGATCCTCTTCATCGGCGCGATCTGGTTGGGCGCTCGCACCCTGAGCGACATCTCGTTGTCGATCTTCGTCGGCACGATCGTGGCGGCGTATTCGACCCTCTTCGTGGCTGCTCCGCTGTTCTCCCTGCTGCGGGAGAACGAGCCCGCCATCAAGGAACGCGACAAGCGCATCCTGGCGGCGCGCGAGCGCGCCATCGTGGACGCCTGAGCGCGAACCACGCACCGGGGCGAGCGTAGAATTGTGAGATTCGACGAGCGGGCGGGGGTGATCGGGTGACCGAGACGGCCCCCGCTGCGCCCACCTCGAGCCTCCGTCGGCTGGTTCCGCGCATCTTCTCCCGCGCGGCACGCCGCGACGACGTCGAGAAGCTGTTGCGCTCCGTGCGCACCCATCACCCGAAGGGTGATCTGGCGATCATCGAGCGGGCCTACGCGGTCGCGGATCGTGCCCACGCCGATCAGAAGCGCCAGAGCGGCGAGCCGTACATCACGCATCCGCTGGCCGTCGCGCAGATCCTCGCCGACCTCGGGCTCGGACCTCGCGCGATCGCCGCCGCGCTCTTGCACGACACCGTCGAGGACACGGGATATCCGCTCGACGAACTCGCCGCCGACTTCGGTGACGAAGTGGCGATGCTCGTCGACGGCGTCACGAAGCTCGACAAGGTCAAGTACGGCGAGAGCGCACAGGCCGAGACCGTCCGCAAGATGATCGTCGCGATGTCGCGCGACATCCGCGTGCTTCTGATCAAACTCGCCGATCGGTTGCACAACGCCCGCACCTGGGGCTTCGTGCCGCCGGAGAAGGCGGCCAAGAAGGCGACCGAGACGCTCGAGATCTACGCGCCGCTCGCCAATCGCCTCGGTATCCAGGCGATCAAATCCGAGCTCGAGGATCTCTCGTTCGCGGTGCTGCACCCGAAGATCTACGCCGAGATCGACAGTCTCGTGAAGCAGCGCACCCCGCAGCGGGAACAGTACGTGCAGTCCGTCATCGACGCGGTCGACGCCGATCTGCGCGAACTGCGCATCCGCGGCCGGGTGATGGGACGCCCGAAGCAGCTGTACTCGGTGTACCAGAAGATGATCGTGCGCGGTCGCGAGTTCGACGACATCTACGACCTGATCGGCATCCGCATCCTCGTCGGCACGGTCCGCGACTGCTATGCGGTGCTCGGCTCGATCCACGCCCGCTGGACCCCGCTGCCCGGTCGATTCAAGGACTACATCGCAACACCCAAGTTCAACCTCTACCAGTCGCTGCACACGACGGTCATCGGACCGGCGGGGCGAACGGTCGAGATCCAGATCCGTACGAACGAGATGCACCACCAGGCCGAGTACGGCGTGGCGGCGCACTGGAAGTACAAGGAGCGGATGGCGGGCGGCAAGGCCGACCCCAAGTCGCTCGACAACGACATGGCGTGGCTCGCCCACATCTCCGACTGGCAGGCGGAGACGGCCGATCCCGGGGAGTTCCTCGATTCGCTCCGTTTCGAGATCGGTGCGAAGGAGGTCTACGTCTTCACCCCGAAGGGGCGCGTCATCGGCCTTCCCGCGGGTGCGACCCCGGTCGACTTCGCCTACGCGGTGCACACCGAGATCGGCCACCGCACGATGGGGGCCAAGGTCAACGGGCGTCTGGTGCCGTTGGAGTCCGAGCTCAAGAGCGGTGACGTCGTCGAGGTCTTCACCTCGAAGAACCCGGACGCGGGGCCCAGTCAGGATTGGCTGGGATTCGTCCGCAGCACCCGCGCGCGCAACAAGATCCGCGGCTGGTTCACGAAGGAACGGCGCGAAGAGGCCATCGAGCAGGGCAAGGAGTCCATCGCGCGTGCGATGCGTCGACAGAACCTGCCGCTGCAGCGCCTGATGAACCAGGACTCCCTCGCCGAGGTCGCCCAGCAGTTGCGCTACGAGGATGTCTCCGCCCTGTACGCCGCTGTGGGCGAGGGCAACGTCTCCACGCAGTCGGTGATCGAGAAGGTCACGGCGCTGATCAGTGCCGGCGACACCCCGACCGGTTCGATCGACATCCCCCACGTCGGGCGCAGTCGAGCCCCGCGCGGCGGCGACTCGGGCATCCTGGTGCGCGGCGCCCCCGACATCCTCGTGAAGCTCGCGAAGTGCTGCACGCCGGTGCCCGGCGACGACATCGTCGGTTTCGTCACCCGCGGCAGCGGCGTCTCGGTGCACCGCTCCGACTGCACGAACGTGGCCTCGCTCAAGGCGCAGGAAGAGCGCATGATCGACGTGGAGTGGGCGCCCACCTCGAAGAGCGTGTTCCTCGTTCAGATCCAGGTCGAAGCCTTGGATCGCTCCGGATTGCTGTCGGATGTGACCCGAGTGCTCAGCGAGCATCACGTCAACATCCTCTCGGCCACCGTCTCGACCTCCAACGACCGGCTGGCCATCAGCCGTTTCGTGTTCGAGATGGGCGACACCGTGCACCTCGATCGGGTGCTCAACGCGGTGCGCCGCATCGACGCCGTCTACGACGTCTACCGCGTCACCTCGTCCTGAGACCCGCCCTCCGTCGCGGCGGTGCACGCCTGGCGGAGGAGACGGGCTGCGGGCACCTTGCGTGGTGCCCCTCGGGCACGGTCGAGCCACGCGATCGCCCGCTCGGCGGTCGCCGCGTCGCGCTGCGCCCACACCCGGGCGACGTCGTGGTCGCTGTCGAGGGCGCTCCGGGCGAGGTCGGCCAGAGTGCGCGGGGGAGTGGACACCGCCGCCCCGCCGAGCGTAACGAGGTCGGCGGCCGGGATGAGCGGGTCTCGGTAGACCAGCATCCGACCGAGGACGTGATGGATGCGGCGCTCCACCGCTCGCTGCACCGTATGGCGGCGGGGCGCCGTCTCGATCACGCCCCACACCCAGGCCGCGCTCTGATGGGTGGCGGCGAGCGTGTCGCCGAGGAGATCGTGCAGGGTCGCAGCGCGCAGCGCGCAGGTCTCGACGACGTCCGCGGGCACGAACGCCTCGCCGAGCGGCACGAGGTGACCGTCGAGGCACGCGGCCGTCAGCTCGGCCGTCGCCAGTCGGTCACCGGCGAAGTAGACGAACGGAGACCGCATGGCAGCAGTCTCACCGCTCGACGGGTCGCCGGACGGAGAGAGGGCGTACCTGTGGAGAACCCCGGTCCGAGTGGGGCCGGGTGAGTCAGCCCCCGACGGCGCGGAGCCAGGCGCGGCGAGCCTCGAGAGCCTCTGCTGCTTTCGAGGCGGCACGCTTGTCGCCGCGCGCCGTGGCCTCGGCGACCTCGGCTTCGAGCTTGTCGATCGCGTCGGTCAGCTGGCGCGTCATGTCGTTGGCGCGCGCCTTGGTCTCGGGGTTGTTGCTCTTCCACTCCGCGTCTTCACGCGTGCTGACGCTCTGCTCGATCTTGCGCAGGTCGTCGTCCAGCGCGCGTTCCGCGTCGCGCGGGAAGACGCGGCCGATCTCGTCCCACTGGCGTTGGATGGCGGTGAGCTGCTTGCGCGCCCGCGCCACGTCGCGCTCATCGACGATCGGGGCCGCCTCCACGAGGAGAGCACGCTTGGCCTCGATCTTGCCGCGCGATTCCTCGACATCGGCCGTCTCGCGCTCGGTCCGAGCCGAGTAGAGCGCATCACCGGCGGCCTTGAACCGCGTCCAGAGGGCGTCGTCGGCCTTCTTGCCCGCACGCCCTGCGGCCTTCCACTCGTCGAGCAGATCGCGGTACGCGCCGATGCCGTCCTCGCCACGAGGGGCGAGGGCCTCGGCACGCTCGACCAGTCGGGTCTTCGCGTCGCGGGCGCCCTTCTGCGTCTCGTCGAGCTCCGCGTAGAACTCGCGGCGGTGCTTGTCGACGGTGGCGCGTGCGTCGCGGAAACGGCGCCACAGCTGCTGGGCAAGGGCCTTCGGGAGACGGGGCGCGTTCTGCTGGTGGGCCTGCCACTGGTCGAACAGCGACGTCATGTCGGCCGACGCCTGCTTCCACTGCACCGTCTTGGGGTCGCGCGCCGCGATCGCTTCAGCCTGCTCGACGAGGGCCGTGCGCTCGCGCACCGCTTCGTCGACCGCTTCCTTCGCCGCGGCGGCCTCCGTGGCGGTCGCCGCGGCGAGCGTCTCGGTGAGAGCGTCGAGGCGGGTGCGGAGAGCACCCAGGTCACCGACGGCCGCGGCGTCGCTCACGCGCTTGCGCAGCGTGTTCGCGGTGCTGCGCAGATCGGACGCCGAAGCGCCGCCGCGGCGCGTGCGCACCTCGAGCAGGGTCACCTCGCCGGCGAGATCGGCGAACTTGCGCTGGAAGTAGCCCAGCGCCTCCTCGGGCGAGCCGTCGGGGTATTGCCCGACCACACGCCAGTCGTCGCCTTCTCGGACCGAAACGGTGCCGTCATCGTCGACGCGGCCCCATGGGGCCGAGGTCGTTTCGGGAGAATCTGCGCCAGCAGTCACGTAAAGCACCTCATCGCGGCTCGCGCCGTCAGCCTGGATGGACGCTTCGAGCCTAGTACGTGCCGTGTACCGCCGCAGGTCAGGGGGCCACCGTCGGTGACGGGGAGGCGGGATCGGATGCTGTGGGCGCGGGCGTCGGAGAGGCGGGCACCGAAGTCTCGGTCGGCGCGGGGGTGCCCGGACCGACGGTGAAGTACGCCACTTGAGCGCCGATGGCGCCGAGCACGATGACGCCGCCCACGATCGCCGCGATCACGTTGTCCCGGGTCCGCCGGCGCACCTGGGAGGCGCGGAACTCCTGACGGGCGCGGTACACCCGAGCCCGTTCCCGCGCTTCGCGCGCGGCGCGGTCCTTGCCACCTGTCGCCACACCGACCTCCTCCGCCCAGGAGCGTCCGGGCGCGAAGCATCCTACGCAGGACCGCTCGGCCGCACCAATCACCGCGCGGCCCGGGGTCGGTGGGCGCGATTAGCCTGGTCGCGTGACCTCTTCCTCCGCCCTGTTCCCGGGGCAGACGCCGCTCGCGGTGCGCATGCGCCCCACGAGCCTCGACGAGGTCGCCGGTCAGTCGCATCTGCTGCGCCCCGGGTCGCCGCTCGTCTCGCTCGCCTCGCCCGAGGTCGCACCTACGGCGTCGGGGTCGTCGGTCATCCTCTGGGGGCCGCCCGGCACCGGCAAGACCACACTCGCGCAGGCCATCGCCCGCTCTTCCGGCCGCCGCTTCGTCGAGCTGTCGGCCGTCACGGCGGGGGTGAAGGACGTGCGCGAGGTGATGCAGGAGGCCCTCAACCAGCGAGACATCTACGGCGCCTCCACGATCCTGTTCCTCGACGAGATCCACCGCTTCACCAAGGCGCAGCAGGACGCCCTGCTGCCGGGCGTCGAGAACGGCTGGGTCGTGCTCATCGCGGCGACCACGGAGAACCCCTCGTTCTCGGTCATCTCGCCGTTGCTCTCCCGGTCGCTGCTGCTCACCCTGCGCCCGCTCGGCGACGACGACCTCGGCGCGCTCGTCGATCGGGCGGTGACCGATCCCCGGGGCCTCGCCGGCGCGGTGCGGCTCGACGACGACGCGCGGGCAGCGCTCGTGCGCCTCGCCTCGGGCGACGCGCGCCGCGCACTCACCGCTCTCGAGGCCGCCGCCGCGATGACGGGCGGCGAAGCCGACGCTGACGATAGGGACGACGACGACGAGGACGAGGACGAGGACCAGGGCGAGGATGCTTCGGTCCCGACGATCACGGCCGACCACATCGCCCAGGCGGTCGATCGCGCACTGTTGCGCTACGACCGGCAGGGCGACGAGCACTACGACGTCATCAGCGCCTTCATCAAATCGATCCGCGGCTCCGACGTCGATGCCGCCATCCACTACCTCGCCCGCATGATCGAGGCGGGGGAGGACCCGCGCTTCATCGCCCGGCGTCTGGTCATCTCCGCCGCGGAGGACATCGGGCTCGCCGACCCGCAGGCCCTGCAGATCGCGGTGGCCGCGTCCGACGCCGTCGCGTTCATCGGCATGCCCGAAGGTCGCATCCCACTCGCCGAGGCCACGGCGTACCTCGCGACGACCGCCAAATCGAACGCGGCCTACAACGCGATCAACAGCGCCATCGCCGATATCCGGGCCGGTGGTTTCGGGCGCGTGCCGGTGCACCTCCGCGATGCGCACTACCCCGGCGCGAAGCGGCTCGGGCACGGCAAGGGCTATCGCTACCCGCACGACAGTGAGATCGGGATCGTGACGCAGCAGTACCTCCCCGACGAGCTGCGCGGCCGCCGCTACTACACGCCCACCTCGCACGGTCAGGAGCGCGACATCACCGCCCGACTGGAGAAGATCCGCCGGATCGTCGACGGCGAGTGAGGCTCCCGGGGCGCGGAGAGCGGCGTCTGATAGCATGAACCGGCTTGAAACAGAGTTTTCGGGCATCCCCTTCTTCCTTTGTTCACCTCCTGGCGCGCCCCGACGTGCGCACCGGCAGGGCGGAAGCGGGTGATACGTCCGTGAGCCGCGAAATGCGTGGCCACGTATCCGGAAGGACATCTTCGTGCCTACGAAGTCCCAGGACCGCCGCAAGGTCCGCCTGTCGCGCGCGCTCGGCGTCGCGCTCACCCCCAAGGCCGCCAAGTACCTCGAGAAGCGTCCCTACGCTCCGGGCGAGCACGGCCGCACCAAGCGCAAGCAGGACAGCGACTACGCTGTCCGTCTGCGCGAGAAGCAGCGTCTTCGCGAGCAGTACGGCATCCGCGAGAAGCAGATGCGCAACACCTTCAACGAGGCCCGTCGTGCCGATGGCCTGACCGGTGAGAACCTGGTCGAGCTGCTCGAGATGCGTCTGGACGCCCTGGTCGTTCGTTCGGGCTTCGCCCGCACCACCGCGCAGGCCCGCCAGCTCGTCGTGCACCGCCACATCCTCGTCGACGGCCAGACCGTCGACCGCCCGTCCTTCCGCGTGAAGCCGGGCCAGCTCATCCACGTCAAGGCCAAGAGCGAGGGCCTCGAGCCCTTCCAGGTCGCCGCCGCCGGTGGTCACGCCGAGGTTCTGCCCAACGTTCCGGGCTACCTCGAAGTCGACCTCTCGACGCTGCGCTCGCGCCTCGTTCGCCGCCCGAAGCGCGCCGAGGTCCCCGTGACCGGTGACGTGCAGCTCGTGGTGGAGTACTACGCCGCGCGTTGATCGCGACACCGACTCAGTCGGTTCGGAAAGGGCGTCGGGGTTCCCCGGCGCCCTTTCTGTCGGCCCGGCCGCTTCGAGCCCCGGGGCGAGGGTCGCACTACGATGTCAAAGAGCCGCGTTCGCGGCAGGTTCTGAGGATGGTGAGCATGAGGAAGTTCGGCTGGTTCGTGTTGGGAGTCGCCGGCGGCTTCGTCGTCGCGCACCTCGTCAACAAAGACCCGCGCGGTCACGAGATGCTCTCGCAGGTCGACTCCCGCATCAACGAGTTCACCGACCGCATCGGTGACGCCTACCGCGACCAGGAGGCGCAGTTCGCCGATCTCGTCGCTGAGACGCGCACTGCTGCCGCCGGCAGCGTCGCCGCGATCGCCGATGCCGCCTCCGACGTGAAGGATGCCGCCGCGAAGGTGGCGAACGATTCGGCCACCGCGGCCAAGAACGCCGCCGCACCCACCGACTGACCGACCGTCGCTGTGCCCGCCGTCGCGGGTGACGCGCGATCCTGCCCTCCGGAGATCTGATCCATGAAGACCGCTGCGATTGCCCAGCGTTACCTCGACTACTTCGAGAAGAACGGCCACACCGTCGTTCCCTCCGCCTCGCTGGTCAGTGACGACCCCTCGATCCTCTTCACGATCGCGGGGATGGTGCCGTTCATCCCGTACCTCACCGGTGTGGTGCCGCCGCCGTATCTCCGCGCGACGGACGTGCAGAAGTGCATCCGCACCAACGACATCGAAGAGGTCGGCAAGACCGCGCGTCACGGCACGTTCTTCCAGATGCTCGGCAACTGGTCGTTCGGCGACTACTTCAAGGAAGGCGCCATCTCCTACGCCTGGGAGCTGCTGACCTCCTCCGAGGCCGACGGGGGGCTCGGATTCGCCGAGCGCGACCTGTGGGTCACCGTCTACGAGGACGACGATGAAGCGGCGAAGCTGTGGCGAACGATCGCCGGCCTGCCGGAGGAGCGGATCCAGCGTCTGGGTCGCGAGGACAACTACTGGACCACCGGACAGCCGGGCCCCGCAGGCCCCTGCTCGGAGATCTATTTCGACCGGGGCCCGGCGTACGGGCGCGACGGCGGTCCGATCGTCGACGACAACCGGTTCACCGAGATCTGGAACCTCGTCTTCATGCAGTACGCGATCACCAACGTGCGCTCGAAGGTCGACTTCGACGTCGTGGGCGAGCTGCCCCAGAAGAACATCGACACCGGCATGGGCCTGGAGCGCGTGGCGTTCATCAAGCAGGGTGTCGAGAACATGTACGAGACCGACCAGGTGCGCCCCGTGCTCGACCGCGCCGTCCAGTTGTCGGGCCGGCGCTACGGCGCCGTGCACGAGGACGACGTGCGGTTCCGGGTGATCGCCGACCACGTGCGCTCCTCGCTCATGCTGCTCTCCGACGGGGTCACCCCCTCGAACGAGGGTCGCGGATACATCCTGCGGCGCCTGATGCGTCGTTCCGTGCGCTCGATGCGCCTCCTCGGCGTCGACGGTCCGACCTTCCCCGAGCTGTTCACCGCGTCGCGCGACGCGATGAAGGACGCCTACCCCGTCGTCGAAGAGGACTGGTCGCGGATCGCCCCCTACGCATACGCGGAAGAGGAGACGTTCCTTCGCACCCTCGCATCCGGATCGACGATCCTCGATCTGGCCGTGACGGAGACGAAGGATGCCGGCGGTGAGGCGCTCTCGGGGACGGAGGCGTTCCTGCTGCACGACACGTACGGCTTCCCGATCGACCTCACCCTCGAGGTCGCCGAAGAAGCAGGTCTCACGGTCGATCGCGCCGCGTTCGACACGCTGATGCAGGAACAGCGTCAGCGTGCCAAGGACGATGCCAAGTCGCGCCGTCGCGCCCTCGCCGACCACACCGTCTACCGCGAGTTCCGTTCGCTCGGTGAGACCGTCTTCACCGGCTACACCGACCTCGAGACCTCGTCCCGAGTGCTGGGCGTGCTGGTGGACGGCGTCTCGGTGGACCGCGCCCGCGAAGGCCAGATCGCGGAGGTCATCCTCGCCGAGACCGCCCTGTACGCCGAGTCCGGCGGCCAGGTGGCCGACAAGGGCGTCATCGTCGGCCCCGGGTACGAACTCGACGTCCTCGACGTGCAGAAGCCGGTGCCCGGACTCGTCAGCCACACCGTCCAGGTGAGCATCGGCGAGGTCGCCGTCGGCCAGCCGGCGACGACCGTGGTGGACGCCGCGAACCGCCGTGCCGCCCGCCAGGCGCACTCCGCCACGCACCTCGTGCACGCGGCGCTGCGCGACACCCTGGGCAAGAGCGCCACGCAGTCGGGTTCGCTGAACCGTGCCGGTTACCTGCGTTTCGACTTCAGCTGGGGTCAGGCGCTTTCGCCCGAGACGCGGTCCGAGATCGAGGAGATCGCGAACAACGCCGTACGGGACAACCTCGAGGTGACCACCCGGGTGATGTCGCTCGATGAGGCCAAGCAGGCCGGCGCGATGGCGCTGTTCGGGGAGAAGTACGGCCAGACCGTGCGGATGGTCGACATCGGCGGCCCGTGGTCGCGCGAGCTCTGCGCGGGCACGCATGTGTCCTCGAGCGCCGAGGTCGGCTTGATCAACCTCGTCGGGGAGTCGTCGGTGGGGGCTGCGAACCGCCGGGTGGAAGCGCTCGTCGGTCTCGACGCGTTCCGCGACCTCGCCGCCGAGCGCGCGATCGTGTCGCAACTGTCGTCCTCGCTCAAGACGCCGCGTGAGCAGCTGCCGGCGCGCATCGCCGAACTCGCCGCGAGCCTGAAGGCCGCGGAGAAGAAGATCGCCGCCTTCGAGTCCCGCGCACTCGCCGACCGGCTGCCGCAGCTGGTGGAGACCGCTCAGGCCGCCGGGGGAGTGAAGGTGGTGGCCCAGTCGCTGGGCACCGCGGCGTCCGCCGACGACGTCCGCTCGCTCGTACTGCAGGTGCGTGACCGCCTCGGCGCGGAGCCCGCGGTCGCCGCTCTCGGTGCGGTGGTGGGCGAACGCGTCACCGTGGTCATCGCCACCAACGACGCCGCGCGGGAGCGCGGCGTGAAGGCCGGCGCTCTCGCGAAGGTAGCGGCCGCCGCGCTCGGCGGCGGCGGAGGCGGACGCGACGACGTGGCCCAGGGCGGCGGAACCGATGCTGCGGCCCTCCCGGCGGCGCTGGACGAGGTGCTCGCGGCCGTTCGGACGACCGCGGCGTGACGGTGCTCCGCCGCGGGGTGCGGCTCGGCATCGATGTGGGCAAGGCCCGGGTGGGCGTCGCTCGCACCGATCCCGACGGTCTCCTCGCGGTGCCGATCGAGACCGTCGCTCGCGACGCGCAGTCGGTGACGCGCATCGTCGCGATCGCCGAAGAGTACTGCGCGATGGAGATCCTCGTGGGTCTGCCCATCAGTCTGAGCGGCGCCGACACGGCCTCCACCGCCGACGCGCGAACGTTCGCGGGCGAACTGGCGACAGCATCCGGGCTCCCCGTGCGCCTCGTCGACGAGCGGCTGAGTACTGTCAGCGCCCATGCTGCGCTGCGTCAGTCCGGGCGTTCTCAGAAAAAGTCTCGTAGCATTGTCGACCAGGTCGCCGCCGTCGTCTTGCTGCAGCAGGCGCTCGACGTCGAAAGACACTCCGGCAACCCGGCCGGATGGGTCGTACCTCCGGGACAGGAGCCCGCCTGACATGCCCGACACCCCGTCGCCGTTCGATGATCCACTGGCGGATCTGTACGGTCAGCTGCCCGACCCGGCGCGCACCTCGGGCGATGCCGCCCGTTCGGAGGCAGTGCCGTCGTCGCGACGCGCAGCCCGCGCTTCCCGAGGTCAGACCGGCCCCTCCGACGTGCAACCGCCGATCACCCGGCCGGCCGCCGCCCCCGCGCCGGAGCGCCCGGCAACCGCTTCGCCGCCCGAGCGAGGATCCGCAGCACCCGAGCGGACCACTGCCCCGGAGCGATCCGCGCCCCAGCGTCCGGTGGCGACGCGCGAGCGTCCTGCGGCTGGCGCGAGGGCGAACGGCGCGAGGGCGAACGGCGCGACCCGACCGGCGGCGACCGGCACCCTCGACGATCTGTTCACCGGCCGGCGCAGCGTCGACGATCTGGCCACGGTGGCGCCTCCTGCCGAGCGGCGGCGACGACGGATCGGCGGCTGGATCGCATTGATCCTGGTGCTGGTGCTGGTCGGCGGTGTCGCCGCCGGCGGTATCTGGGCGTGGAACACCTTCGGCACCCAGATCCAAGGGGTGCTCTCCCCGAAAGAGCGAGAAGACTTCGAACCCGGACTCGCGAACGGCGAGGCGTCGATCTCGATCGTGGGCGGCGACGCGGGCCCGCAGGTCTCGCAGAAGCTGTACGACGCCGGGGTTCTGAAGGCGCCGACCTCGCTGTACGACTACATGATCGAGACGAGCACGTCCTTCGTCTTCCAGCCGGGGGTCTACACGCTGCAGAAGCAGATGACCGCCGCCGACGCTCTTGCCGCTATCGGGAACCCGGCGAACAAGATGGAGTTCACCGCTCAGCTGCGCGAAGGCCTCACGGTGGAGGACAGTGTCGAGCTGCTTTCCGCCCAGCTCGCGATGCCGATCGAAGACTTCCAGGCCGCCGTCAGCGATCCCGCCGCCTACGGTGTTGCTGCCGACAGCCTCGAGGGATGGCTGTTCCCGGCGACCTACACGTTCGATCCGGGTGTGACAGCGAAAGACGTGATCACGCGCATGGTCGCGCGAACGGTCGAGTCGCTCGACACCGCCGGGGTTGCGGAGGGCGATCGGGAGCGGGTGCTGACGATCGCGTCGATCATCCAGCGAGAGGCCCGCTTCGAAGCAGACTTCTACAAGGTCTCGCGGGTCATCGCGAACCGCCTCGACCCGGGCAACCAAGAGACCTTCGGTCTGCTGCAGATGGACTCGACAGCGCAGTACGGGTACGGCGAGAACCACGATGGGACGGCGAGCTCCTCGCAAGAAGCCCTCGACGACGACAACCCCTGGAACACGTATCGTCACCCAGGGTTGCCGATCGGACCGATCTCCAACCCGGGCGACCTCGCGATCGACGCGGCTCTGCACCCCGCCGACGGCGATTGGCTGTACTTCGTCACGGTGAATCTCGACACCGGCGAGACCGTGTTCACCAACAACTCCGCTGACCACCAGGCCGCCGTCGACCAGTGGATCTCGTGGTGTCAGGACCACCCCGACTCGGGATGCTGACCGCCACCCGGCTGGCGGTGTGGGGCGATCCGATCGAGCACAGTATCTCGCCTCGCCTGCACGCCGCCGCCTATGCGGTGCTCGATCTGCCGTGGGAGTACGAGCGCCGCCGCGTGGGCGAGGCCGAGTTCGCCGGTGCGCTCGCCGGCCTCGGATCCTCCTGGCGCGGACTGTCGCTGACGATGCCGCTCAAGCGGGTGGCGGCAGCATCCGCGTCGACGATCGACGACTCCGCGCGACGCACCGGCGCGGTGAACACCCTGCTGCTCGCCGCTGACGGCCCACGCGGCTTCAACACCGACGTGGACGGACTGGTGGCCGCCCTTCACGACGACGGCGTCGACGAGGTCGCCCGCGGCCGCATCGTGGGCGCCGGCGCGACCGCCGCGTCCGCCCTGGTGGCGTTCACCCGATTGGGCGCTCGCCACGTCGAGATCGTCGCCCGCCGGCCCGAGGCCCTCCCGCCGCTGATCCGGTTGGGCGACGAGCTCGGGGTCGCGGTGTCGGGAGCGCCGTCCGAGGGCGCCGGCCGCGCCACCGTGACCATCTCCACCCTGCCCGGCGGTGCCGATCTCGGGGAGCGCGCGACGTCGCTCGCCGCCGACGGCGGACTGCTCGTCGACGTCGTCTACGGATCATGGCCGACGCCGCTGGCCGAGACGTGGCAGCTGGCGGGAGGACGAGCGCGGTCGGGACTGGGGATGCTGGCGCACCAGGCCCTGCGCCAGGTGCGCATCTTCGTCAACGGCTCGCCCGACGAACCCGTTGAGCGGGAGGCGGACGTGCTGGCGGCGATGCGTCAGGCCGCCATGGGAGACTAGGGACATGCTTCGCGTGCTCACGGCCGGTGAATCCCACGGCCCCGAACTGGTCGCCATCATGGAGGGCCTCCCCTCGGGCGTGCCCATCTCGTCGGCGGCCATCCGCGCCGACCTCGCCCGCCGCAAGCTCGGCTACGGGCGCGGTTCGCGGATGAAGTTCGAGGAGGACGAACTCTCGATCTCGTCGGGCGTCGTGCACGGCTACAGCCTCGGCAGCCCCATCGCGCTGCGCATCGCCAACACCGAGTGGCCCAAGTGGGTCGAGGTGATGAGCCCCGAGCCGGCGGAGCTGACGGAGAAGTCCCGCGGCCGCGGCGCCCCGCTCACCCGTCCGCGTCCCGGCCACGCCGACCTGGTCGGCATGCAGAAGTACGACTTCGACGAGGCCCGTCCGATCCTCGAGCGGGCGAGCGCCCGCGAGACCGCGGCGCGCGTGGCGCTCGGCGCGGTGGCGCGTGCCTTCCTCGCCGAGTTGGGCATCCGTCTCGTCAGTCACACGGTCGCCATCGGGCCCGTGTCGGTGCCGGAGGGCTCGGCCTTCCCGCATCCCGATGATGTGTCGACGCTCGACGCCGATCCGCTGCGGTGCTTCGACGTCGCCACGAGCGCGCTCATGGTCGCCGAGGTCGACGCGGCGAAGAAGGACGGCGACACCCTCGGCGGCGTGGTCGAGGTGCTCGCCTACGGACTGCCTCCCGGGCTCGGTTCGCACGTGCACTGGGACCGCCGGCTCGACGGCAAGCTCGCCCAGGCCCTGATGAGCATCCAAGCCATCAAGGGCGTCGAAGTGGGCGACGGTTTCGTCACGGCGACCCGCCGCGGCTCCGCTGCGCACGACGAGCTCTTCGTGACCGACGACGGGATCACCCGTTCGAGCGATCGAGCCGGAGGCACCGAGGGCGGCATGTCGACGGGCACCGTGCTGCGCGTGCGCGCCGCGATGAAGCCGATCGCCACCGTCCCGCATGCCCTCCGCACGGTGGACGTGGCGAGCGGGGAGACCGCGGCCGCCCACCACCAGCGCTCCGACGTCTGCGCCGTGCCTGCGGCCGGTGTCGTGGCCGAAGCCATGACCGCGATCGTCCTCGCCGACGTCGTGCTGGAGAAGTTCGGCGGCGACAGCGTGGGCGAGACCCGCCGCAACCTCGAGTCGTACCTGGCGCACCTGCCGGCGACGCTGCGCACCACCGCCGACAGCGACGCCACGCTCGCCGCGCATGAGCGCTGAAGCCCTCGTTCTGGTCGGTCCGATGGGGGCCGGCAAGACGAGCGTCGGTCGGCGGGTCGCGAAGGCCCTCGGTGTGACCTTCTCGGACACCGACGCGCGCATCGCCCGGGAGCACGGGGCCATTCCCCAGCTGTTCGCCACCTACGGCGAGCCGCACTTCCGCCGCCTCGAGCGCGAGGCCGTCCGTGAGGCCCTCGCGGCCGGTGGCGTGGTCTCCCTCGGCGGAGGCGCCGTGCTCGACCCCGACACGCGCGCGGAACTCACCGCGCACCGCGTCGTGCTGCTCACCGTCCACCCCCGCGTGGTGGCCGGCCGGATGCGCGACGAATCGCGACCGCTCCTGAGCGGAACCGACGCGATCACCCGCTGGCGCGAGATCTACGAAGCGCGCCGCCCCCTGTACGAGGAGGTCGCCGACGTGACCTTCGACACCAGCTCCGGGCCGTTGCAGGTCGCCGTCGACGCGATCACCGCCTGGGCGCGCACCCGCGAAGCAGCGCCGAAAGAGGACTCATGACCGACTCGACCATCATCACCGTCGCCGGCGATTCCCCCTACGACGTGACCGTGGGGCACGGGATCCTCGCGGATCTGGGGGCGCTGCTGCCCGCCGCCGCGCGCAAGGTGCTCATCGTGCACCCGCCGACCCTCGGTGAGCGGGCGGAGCGCCTGCGCGCCCAACTCGTCGGCGACCGGGAAGTGCTGCTCGCCGAGATCCCCGACGCCGAGCAGGGCAAGCGGGTCGAGGTGGCGGCGTTCTGCTGGCAGATCATGGGCCAGTCCGATTTCACCCGCACCGACGTGGTCGTCGGCTTCGGCGGGGGAGCGGTGACCGATCTCGCCGGTTTCGTCGCCGCGACCTGGTTGCGCGGAGTCGCTCTCGTCCAGGTGCCGACCACCGTGCTCGCGATGGTCGACGCGGCCGTGGGCGGCAAGACCGGCATCAACACGGCCGAAGGCAAGAACCTCGTGGGTGCGTTCTGGCCCCCGCACGCGGTGATCTGCGATCTCGACCTGCTGGATTCGCTGTCCCGCAACGAGGCCGTCGCCGGCTTCGCCGAGGTCGTGAAGGCGGGTTTCATCTGGCATCCCGAGATCTTGGACGTCATCGAGGCCGATCCCGAGAACGTGGTCGACCCCCGCAGCGAGGCCTTCCGTCGCTCGATCGAGCTCGCGATCGACATGAAGGCCCGCGTCGTCGGTGAGGACCTGCGCGAAGCAGGCCTGCGCGAAGTCTTGAACTACGGCCACACCCTCGGGCACGCGATCGAGCACGCCGAGCGGTACCGGTGGCGTCACGGGGCGGCGGTGTCGATCGGCATGGTCTTCGCCGCCGAACTGTCCCGCCTGGCGGGCCGGCTCCCGGATGCCGTCGTGCAGCGCCACCGCGACGTGCTCGCCTCGCTCGGACTGCCGACCACCTACCGCGGCGGGGCGTGGCGGACGCTGCTGGCGACCATGCAGCGCGACAAGAAGAGCCGGGGCGGGATGCTGCGCTTCATCGTGCTGGATGACATCGCGCGCCCGACCGTGCTGCAAGCGCCTGACGAATCCCTGCTGTTCGCCGCCTACCAGGAGGTCGCCGAATGACCGATCGCCGTCTGCTGCTCGTCAACGGACCGAACCTCAACCTGCTGGGCACACGCCAGCCCCACCTGTACGGCACCGAGACGCTCGCCGACGTCGAGCGGGTCACGGCGGATGCTGCGGCCGCCCGCGGCTTCGAGGTGCGGGCGGTGCAGAGCAACCACGAGGGGGTGCTGATCGACGCCGTCCACGCGGCGCGCGAGGACTGCGCCGGGATCGTCATCAACGCCGGCGGGTTCACCCACACCTCCGTCGCGCTCCGCGACGCCCTCAGCGCGGTGGACCTCCCTGTCGCGGAGGTGCACATCACCGACATCACCGACCGCGAGCCCTTCCGCCAGCATTCCTACATCGCGGACGTGGCCGCGGTGCACGTGATCGGCGAGGGCGTGCCCGGCTACGCGCGCGCGGTGACCCTGCTGATCGACATCCTCACCGGGACGGTCGACGGCTGAGGATGCTCTCGTCGAGGTCGGCGAGCAGTTCGGCGACGTCCTCGTAGACGGCTGATGCACCCGCGGCGAGAAGCTCTTCCCGCCCGTAGCCGCCGCTAAGCACACCGATGCTCGCGACGCCCGCACGCTTCGCGGCCTCCACGTCCCACACCGAATCGCCCACCATGACCGCGTCCTCCGCGGGGGAGTCGGCGCGAGCCAGGGCGGTCTCGACGATGTCGGGGTCGGGCTTCGCGCTGCCGACATCCTCCGCAGAGGTGACCGCGTCGAGCGAACCGTCGACGTCCAGCACCGCCAGCAGCTGATCGAGTTCGGCCTGAGGAGCGGACGTGGCGAGCACGACCGTCTGGCCGCGCTCGTGCAGCGCGTCGAGCAGGGCGCGGGCCCCGCTGATCGGACGGAGGCGCTCGGCCATGTCGGCGTAGATCCGGCTGTGCTCGTCCTTCGCCGCCTCACCGAGCTCGTCGGCGTCGTCCCCCAACGCCTGTTCGAGCAGTTTCGAGGAGTCCATGCCGATCGAGCGGTGGATCCGCCAGACGTCGACCGGATGCCCCACCGAGGCGAAGGCCCGATCCCACGCCTCGACGTGGAGGTAGTTGGAATCGACGAGGGTGCCGTCGATGTCGAAGAGGACGGCGGGACGATCGGAAGCAGTGTGATGGGGCACGAAGACAGAAAATCGTGCGCGCCCGAACCCTCGCGAGGGGCTGGTGACGCACGCCGAAGTGTGCTGTCCCGTAGAATCGAGCGTCGGGCCTTTCGCGGGTCCATCATCTCCTCACGAACGGACACCCTCCAGCCATGGCATCCACCGCAGACATCAAGAACGGCGTCGTCCTCAACATCGACGGACAGCTGTGGAGCGTCGTGGAGTTCCAGCACGTCAAGCCGGGCAAGGGCGGCGCGTTCGTCCGTACCAAGATGAAGAGCATCATGACCGGCAAGGTCGTGGACCGCACCTACAACGCCGGCGCCAAGATCGAGATCGAGAACGTCGATCGCCAGGACTTCACCTACCTCTACGCCGACGGTGACAGCTACGTCTTCATGAACACCGACGATTACGACCAGATCACCGTTCCCGCGACCGTCGTCGGCGACGCCGCCAACTACCTCCTCGAGAACCAGGTCGTGACCCTCGCGACGAACAACGGCAACCCGCTGTACGTCGAGCTGCCCGCCTCCGTCGTGCTCGAGATCACCTACACCGAGCCGGGCCTGCAGGGCGACCGCTCCTCGGCGGGCACGAAGCCGGCCACCGTTGAGACCGGGTACGAGATGCAGGTTCCCCTGTTCGTCGAGACCGGCACGAAGGTCAAGGTCGACACCCGCACGGGCGACTACCTCGGCCGCATCAGCTGACGCGGACCGCCGATGAGCGCACGCACGAAGGCCCGCAAGCGCGCCCTCGACATCCTCTTCTCCTCCGACGTCCGTGGCGAGCAGCTGCCCGTCACCCTCGCCGCCGAAGCGCAGCGCGCGGTGAACGAGCCCGCCCGCGAGGCTTCGTGGTTGTACGCCCGCGACATCGTCGACGGCATCATCGATCACGGTGACGAGATCGACGAGCAGATCGTGACGTACGCGAAGGACTGGACGCTGGCGCGGATGCCCGCCGTCGACCGGGCGCTGCTGCGGATCGGCACCTGGGAGATCCTCTTCAACGACGAGGTGCCCGCCGCGGTGGCGATCGACGAGGCCGTGGAGCTGGCGAAGGAATTCTCCACCGACGAATCGGGACCGTTCGTGCACGGGGTGCTGGGTCGAATCTCCCGCTCCGGCTGATCGCCGCAATGGCGCCCGACCCGAGGCTGAGGTGCGGGTGAATCTCTCGTCCGAGCCCGACGACGCACCCGCCGCCTGGCGGGCACTGCTGCCGAGCGAGGACAGCGCCGAGCAGACGCCGCTCGCGCTCGGCATCGAGCTCCGGCAACGGGAGGCCCACGATCCTCGCCGGTGGGATCCGCGCAAGGTCGAGGCCGTCACTCCGAGGATGCTCGCGGCCGGTCAGCACGATCTTCAGCTCGCGGTGCGCCCGCTGATCCGCGGGGCGCGGGGTGAGTGGATCAAGGGCGACGTCTCGTGGGATGCCGTTCGCCGATCGCCTGGGCGGTTCGGGGTGCACCCCACCCGCTGGTTCGCCGAGCTGTTCGCGATCGTGCGGCCGTCGGCCACCGTCGGCGTCTTCTCCTCCGTCTCGGAGTGGATCACCCTGGACGCGGCGAGCGCCTCCTCCCACCTCTGGGCTCACCTGCGCGCCGCGGACCGGCTCGGCATCCCGCTCGTCGCCCCCCATCCTCAGCAGTCCGTGGCCGTGGCGGCGCAGGCCGACGTCGGCATCGTCGTCGCCCCGGCGAGCCACGACGCGCTGCGCGTGGCCGCGCGCGTGCGCGTGGACGGTGTCGACATCGACCCCGCCCACGTTCGCCCGCTCGGCCGCTCCGGTCTGTTCGCCTTCACCGTCGACGGCGACCCGGTGCGGATGACGATCGCCGCTGCCACGCTCGATGACGCCGTCGTGACTCTGCTGGAGACCCCCGACGGAATCGTCGTTCCTTCGAGCGACGTGGCGGCCTTCCTCCGCGAGGCCTATCCGCGCCTCGCACGGCGCGCGAACGTCACGACCCTGGGTGGGCTCCGTCCGCCGACGGCGCTTCACCCCACGCTCCGCCTGACGGTGGCCTTCCGCGGAGATGCGGTCACCGTCGCGCAGGCATGGAGTTATCCGGGTCTCGCCCCCTTCGCCGACGACACGAGGCACCCCGACCGTGACGCATCCGCCGAAGGCCGCCTGAGCGCCCGGGTCTCGGACGCGTGGGCGGAGGCCAGCGATCTGCCCTACGCCGTGAGCGGCGTGTTCCGCGACGCCGACGCCGCGGAGTTCTCGGCCAAGGTCCTGCCGGCGCTGCAGCTGATCCCGGACGTACGGGTCGAGATCACCGGGGATCGACCCGCCTACCGCGAACTGACCGGCGCGCCCGACGTCACCGTCACCGCGGTCGAGACCCACGATCCGGACTGGTTCGACCTCGGCGTCATCGTCTCGATCGACGGCAGAACCATTCCGCTCGGCCCCCTGCTGCGCGCCCTCACGCGCGGCGCTCGACGGATGAAGCTGTCCGACGGTGCCTACTTCGCTCTCGGGCACCCCTCGCTCGTGCGGTTGAAGGAACTCCTCGACGAGGCTGCTGGGCTCGACGAGTGGACGACCGACGCGCGGATCGGGCGCTACCAGAGCGCACTGTGGGCCGACTTCGAGGACCTCGCCGATCAGGCGCAACCCGCCCGAGCCTGGCGGGAGACCGTCGCCGGCTTGTCGGGCGCCGTCGAGGGCGGACCGCTCCCGGCAGGCCTCCGAGCCGATCTCCGGCCCTACCAGCGCAGCGGGTTCGACTGGCTGACCTTCCATTGGCGTCACCGCCTGGGCGGCATCCTGGCCGATGACATGGGCCTCGGCAAGACGCTGCAGGTGCTCACCCTGGTGGCGCACGCCCGGGAGGAGGGCGAGCAGCGCCCCTTCCTGGTCGTGGCGCCCACCTCGGTCCTGCCCACGTGGGCCGATGAGGCCGCGCGGTTCACGCCCGGACTCGTCGTGCGTACCCTCGGCGCGACGTCGGCCACCTCGGGGACGAACGTCACGGATGCTGCTGCCGGCGCCGATCTGGTCGTCACGAGTTATGCGGTCCTCCGCCTCGATGAAGCCGCGTTCGTCGCGGGGGAGTGGGCCGGGGTGATCCTCGACGAGGCGCAGTTCGTCAAGAACCCCCGGACGAAGCTGCACCGGGCGGTCAAGAACCTGCGCAGCGACGTCACCTTCGCCCTCACGGGCACACCACTGGAGAACGGACTGGCCGATCTGTGGGCACTGTTCAGCCTCACGGCGCCCGGACTCTTCCCGTCCGCCCGCCGCTTCCGCGACGAGTACGTCGGTCCGATCGAGAAGGGGCGCGTCCCGGAGAACCAGGAGGGCGGTCCCTACCGGGCCGCACGGCTCGCCCGCCTGCGCGATCGCATCCGCCCCTTCCTGCTGCGGCGCACGAAAGAACTCGTCGCATCGGAACTGCCGCCCAAGCAGGAGCAGGACATCCACATCGAGCTGAGTCCCGACCACCGTGCGCTCTACGACACGGTGCTGCAGCGCGAGCGGCAGAAAGTACTCGGCCTGATCGATGATCTCGATCGCAACCGGCTCATCGTGTTCCGTTCTCTCACCCTGCTGCGGCTGTTGAGCCTCGCTCCCGAGCTCGTCGACTCCCGCCATGCGTCGCTCGGTTCGAGCAAACTCGATGCTCTGCTCGCGCGGCTCAGTGAGGTCATCGCGGAGGGCCATCGCGCACTGGTGTTCAGCCAGTTCACCTCCTTCCTCGCGTTGGCGGCCGCCCGCCTCGACGCGGCCGGCATCGCCTACGCCTCGCTCGACGGCTCGACCGCCCGCAGGGGAGAGGTCATCGAGGGGTTCCGCTCGGGGGACGCCCCGGTGTTCCTCGTCAGCCTGAAAGCGGGTGGCTTCGGGCTCACGCTCACGGAGGCCGACTACGTCTTCGTGCTCGACCCGTGGTGGAACCCCGCCGCGGAGTCGCAGGCGATCGACCGCGCCCACCGGATCGGGCAGGACAAGCCGGTCTTCGTGTACCGCCTTCTCGCGGCGGGGACCATCGAGCAGAAGGTGCGGGCGCTGCAGGAGCGCAAAGCCCGGTTGTTCGACTCCGTGGTCGATGACGGCGACCTGTTCGCCCAGACGCTCACTGCCGACGACATCCGGGGAATCCTGGAGATCTGATCCGACCCGGCGCTCCCAGCGGTCGGTCGAGCGCCCTCGCGTAGAATCGTCGAGGTTCGAACGAAGGGCGACACATGCGGATCACGGGGCTCGGACACGCGGGAATGTTCATCGAGACGGCGGGCGGCAGCATCCTCTGCGACCCCGTCATCGGTCCGAGTTTCTTCGGATCGTGGTTTCCCTTCCCCGACAACCGCGGACTGGACTGGGAGCGCTTCGGCAAAGCCGATTTCCTCTACATCTCCCACCGCCACCGCGACCACCTCGACATCGCCCTGCTGCAGCGGTACGTGCCGCAGGACATCACCGTGCTGCTGCCGGATTACCCCACCGACGACCTCGAGCGCGACCTCCGTGCGGCGGGCTACGCGAACATCGTCTACACGCAGGCGGGCGTTCCCCTGCAGTACGGGGACCTCAAGCTCATGGTCACCCCGCTGCGGGCGCCCAGCGACGGTCCGATCGGCGACTCCTCGCTCAGCGTCGACGACGGCACCGCCAGCATCCTGAACCAGAACGATTCGCACCCGCTCGATCTCGAGACGTTGCTGTCCTTCAGCAAGCCCGAGGCGTACTTCACGCAGGTATCCGGCGCGATCTGGTGGCCGATGGTCTACGACCTGCCGCACGAGGCGAAGCAGAACTTCGCCCAGCTGAAGCGCGACGCGCAGAACAAGCGCGCGATGTACTACATCGAGAAGGTCGACGCGCCGCACGTGTTCCCGATGGCGGGACCGCCGATGTTCTTGCGCGAAGAGCTGTTCCGCTACAACGGCATGGGGCTCGAGAACGACGCGATCTTCACCGACCAGCGTCAGTTCCTCGAGCACATGGCCGAGGTGCGTCCCGAGCAGAACGGCTACCTGTTCCTCCCGGGCACCGAGGTGGACATCACCGACGGCGCGCTGAGCGTGACCCAGACCCTGTTCGACGAGGACGAGATCGAGCGGATCTTCGGCGACAAGTGGAACTACCTCGCCGAGCAGCGCGACACCCGTCAGGACGAGATCGCAGCCGAAGAGGCCTCGCGCGCCGAGGTGCTGCCGCCGGATGTGATGCTCGCCGAGCTCAAGGCCTGGTGGGAGCCGTTGCTGCGGCGTGGTCGCATCTTCCGCGAGGGCGTCGGCGGTCCGGTGCGCTACACGATCGGCGAGCTCGACATGGTGGTCGATTTCCCGAAGGCCAAGTTGCGCGAGTACGCCGGCGAAGAGGTCGAGTTCTGGTACACGATCCCGGCGGATCTGGTGTCGACGAACATCCGCGACCACGAGATCGACTGGTCGAACTCGATCTTCCTGTCCATGCAGTTCGCCACCGGGCGCAAGGGCAAGTTCAACGAGTTCATCTACACCTTCATGAAGTGCCTCTCGCGCGACCGGATCGAATACGTCGAGAACTGGTACGCCGAGCAGGCCGACGTGTCCGAGGACATCCGTCTGGACGATTGGGTCGTGCAGCGGCGTTGCCCGCACCTGCGCGCCGATCTGTCGAAGACCGGCAAGATCGAGGACGGCGTGCTCACGTGCAGCCTGCACGACTGGAAGTGGGACCTCACGAGCGGTAAGTGCCTGACCACGCAGGGTCACCCGATCCGCGCCACCGAGGCCGAACCGGCGACGACCGCCGCCTGACCCCGAGGCGTTCTTCATCGACCGCGCTGCGATGTGCCGGTCGGCGACGCTCGCATCGAATTCGGCAAATCGGTCGAACTCGGTGCGTGTTGACGATCACAGGCACCGAGTTCGGCCGATTCTCCGATTTCGCGCGGATGTGCACGAGCGCAGCGATGCGCCGGTCGGCGACGCTGGCATCGGGACTGGCGGGGCGACGGCCGCAGGCCGCCGCCGGGCATGCGTCACCGACCGGCGCATCGCGGAGCCGTAGCCCAGGTCGACTAGACTGAGGAAGAACCAGAGCAACCTTTAACCCCGTCCAGAGAGGCGGAGAAGGGAGCGGCGGATGAGCATGCGCACTGTGCTTCACGAGGCCGACATCGCCCGAGCCCTCACTCGGATCTCCCACGAGATCCTCGAGTCGAACAAGGGCCCCGATTCTCTCGTGGTGCTGGGCATCCCGACCCGGGGCGTGACTCTCGCGCATCGCATCGCGGCGCTCGTCGGCGAATTCAGCGGCACCGAGATCCCCGTCGGGGCGATCGACGTGACGATGTACCGCGACGACCTGCACCGCAACCCCACGCGCACGCCGCAGCCGACGCAGATTCCGCCCGGGGGCATCGACGGCAAGGTCGTCGTGCTCGTGGACGACGTGCTGTTCTCCGGTCGCAGCATCCGCGCCGCCCTCGATGCCCTGCAGGCGATCGGTCGGCCCTCGGCGGTGCGCCTCGCGATCCTCGTCGACCGCGGCCACCGCGAGCTGCCGATCCGGCCGGACTTCGTCGGCAAGAACCTGCCCAGCGCGCGCGATGAGCGCGTCAATGTGCGCCTCGCCGAGACCGACGGTCTCGAGGAAGTGACGATCGGCGCATGAGGAACCTGCTGGACACTCAGACCCTGAGCCGCGAAGAGGCTCTCCGCATCCTCGATGTCGCCGAGGACATGGCCGACACCCAGCGCCGCGAGGTCAAGAAGCTGCCGACCCTGCGCGGCAAGACCGTCGTGAACCTGTTCTTCGAGGACTCCACGCGCACGCGCATCTCGTTCGAAGCAGCGGCGAAGCGGCTCTCGGCCGACGTCATCAACTTCTCGGCGAAGGGCTCCAGCGTCTCCAAGGGCGAATCCCTGCAGGACACCGCCCAGACGCTGCAGGCCATGGGGGCGGATGCTGTCGTCATCCGCCACGGTGCCTCCGGCGCGCCGCGCACGCTCGCCACGAGCGGGTGGATCACCGCGGGCGTGATCAACGCCGGAGACGGTACGCACGAGCATCCGACTCAGGCCCTCCTGGACGCCTTCACCATCCGCAAGCGGCGCTTCGGGGACGACAGCCGCGGGCGCGACCTCGCCGGGGTGTCGGTCACGATCGTCGGGGACGTGCTGCACTCCCGGGTCGCCCGTTCGAACGTCTGGCTGCTCACCACGCTCGGCGCTTCGGTGACGCTGGTGGCGCCCCCCACCCTGGTGCCGAACGACGTTTCGGGGTGGCCCGCGACCATCGAGTACGACCTCGACGCGGCGATCGCCGCCCGTCCCGATGCTCTGATGATGCTGCGCATCCAGCTGGAACGCATGAATGCCGCGTATTTCCCGACTGAACGGGAGTATTCCCGGCGGTGGGGGCTGGATGCGCGGCGTGCGGCGGCCCTCGCGGACGGTAGCATCGTTCTACACCCGGGCCCGATGAACCGGGGTCTGGAAATCTCCGCCGAAGCCGCCGATTCGCCGCGCTCGACCGTGCTCGAGCAGGTGGCGAACGGCGTGTCGGTGCGGATGGCCGTGCTGTACCTGCTGCTGGCGGGCGAGCGCACCGAGAGCGAGAGGGAAGACGCACGATGACTCTTCGCGATACCCCCTCGGGCGAGCAGACTCGAGCCCTCCTCATCCGGGGAGCCCGCATCGAAGGCGGCTCCGTCGCCGACCTCGTCATCGAGGGCGACACGATCGTCGAGGTGGGTACGGGTCTGTCCCGTGCCGGCGCCACGGTGATCGACGCGGACGGCCTGATCGCCCTCCCCGGCCTCGTCGATCTGCACACCCATCTTCGCGAGCCCGGCTTCGAAGCCTCCGAGACGATCCTCACCGGCTCCCGCGCTGCCGCCGCCGGTGGCTTCACCACCGTGTTCGCGATGCCCAACACCTCACCGGTCGCAGACACCGCCGGCGTCGTCGAGCAGGAACTCGCCCTCGGCGAGGCCGCGGGCTACGTCACGGTGCAGCCGATCGGCGCGGTGACGGTGGGTCAGAAGGGCGAGCGTCTCGCCGAACTCGGCGCGATGGCCGATTCGCGGGCTCGCGTGCGGGTCTTCAGCGACGACGGCTTCTGCGTCTGGGATCCGCTGATCATGCGCCGCGCTCTCGAATACGTGAAGGCGTTCGACGGAGTGATCGCGCAGCACGCGCAGGACCCGCGCCTGACCGAGGGCGCCCAGATGAACGAGGGTGCCGTGTCGGCCGAACTCGGCCTCGCCGGCTGGCCGGCGGTCGCGGAGGAGTCGATCATCGCTCGCGACGTGCTGCTGGCCGAACACGTCGGTTCGCGCCTGCACGTCTGCCACCTGTCCACCGCCGGCTCGGTCGACATCATCCGGTGGGCCAAGAAGCGGGGGATCGCGGTCACCGCCGAGGTCACCCCGCACCACCTGCTGCTCACCGATGAGCTCGCCCGCGGTTACGACGCGCGCTTCAAGGTGAACCCGCCGCTGCGCCGTGAGGAAGACGTGCAGGCGGTGCGCGAGGGCCTCGCCGACGGCACGATCGACATCGTCGCCACCGACCACGCCCCGCACCCCATCGAGGCCAAGGCGAGCGAATGGCAGGCGGCCGCCAACGGCATGGTCGGGCTGGAAAGCGCGCTGCGCGTCGTACAGCAGGCCATGATCGACACCGGGCTGTTGACCTTCGCCGACGTCGCACGGGTGCTCTCGCGCACCCCGGCGCGGATCGGGCGGCTCGCCGGGGCGGGCACGCCCCTCACGGTGGGTCACCCCGCGAGCCTCACGCTGTACGACCCGCGACCGGCCCGGCCGTTCACGAAGGCCGACCTCCACGGTCGCAGCACGAACTCGCCCTACCTCGGTCGCGAGCTGCCCGGTGAGGTGCGCTGGACCGTCTCGCGCGGTCGGGTGAGCGTCGCCGACGGGATGCTGCGCGATGACCCGGGAGCAGCACTGTGAGCCGCGATGAGGTGCTCGCCATCCTGGTGGCCGTCGCCGTCGTGTGCCTCGGACTGCTCGCCCTGTCGTGGTGGCGTCGTCGTCGCCGTGACGCGGGCCTGGCCGCTCCGGTGGGAGAGCTGCCGGCCGGCGCCCGCGTGCTCTCGACGTTCCCCGGCCTCTACGTCGCCACCACGAAGCACGACGCACCGCTCGAGCGCCTCGCCATCCGCGGCCTGGGTTTCCGCTCCCGGGTCGAGGTGATCGTCACCGACGCGGGCGTCGCGCTCGACCTTCCCGGCCAGCCCCGCCTCGTGATCGGGCGCGACCGCCTCATCGACGCCGCACAGGCGACCGTCGCGATCGATCGCGTGGTCGAGCGCGACGGGATGGCACGTCTCACCTGGCAGATCGATGACGACACCGTCGTCGACAGTTACTTCCGTCCGCAGGAAGCGTCGGCTCTCGCCCTTGCCGACGCCGTCCGCCCCCTTCTCCCGACAGGAGAGAACGCATGAACCCTCTGATCGCCGCCGAGCCCGCCGTCCTGGTGCTCGAAGACGGCACCCGCCACGTCGGGCGCGCTTACGGTGCGCTCGGCACGACCCTCGGTGAAGTCGTCTTCGCCACCGGCATGACCGGCTATCAGGAGACGCTGACCGATCCCTCCTACGCCGGCCAGATCGTGCTGCAGACCGCGCCGCACATCGGCAACACCGGCATGAACTCCGAAGACCGCGAATCGCGGCGCATCTGGGTCTCCGGCTACGTGGTGCGCGACCCCGCCCGCATCGTGTCGAACTGGCGCTCCGAAGAATCGCTCGACGACGCCCTCGAGAACGACGGGGTGGTGGGAATCAGCGGTGTCGACACGCGCGCCCTGACCCGTCGCATCCGCTCCGTCGGCTCGATGCGCGGCGGCATCTTCTCCGGGGAGGCCGCGGGCATCGACCCCGAGGAGCAGGAGCGGATCGTGCGCGAGGCGCCCGAGATGTCGGGCCGCAACCTCTCCGCCGAGGTCTCGGTCGCCCGCCAGGAAGTGACCCCGGCGACGGGGGAGCGCATCGGTGCCCTCGCGGTGCTCGACCTGGGCGTCAAGCAGGCCACGATCATCAACCTCGCCGCTCGCGGCTTCGACGTGCACGTCCTCCCGCAGGACGCCTCGATCGAGGACATCCGCGCGATCGACCCGGTCGCGGTGTTCTACTCGAACGGTCCGGGCGACCCCGCAGCATCCGGCGATCACGTCGAGCTGCTGCGCGCGGTGCTCGATGACCGTCTGCCGTTCTTCGGGATCTGCTTCGGAAACCAGCTGCTCGGACGCGCCCTCGGCCTCGGCACCTACAAGCTGCCCTTCGGGCATCGCGGCATCAACCAGCCCGTGCTCGACAAGACCACGGGTCGGGTCGAGATCACCGCTCACAACCACGGCTTCGCCGTCGATGCCCCGCTCGAGGGCAGCTTCGACAGCCCGCAGGGCTACGGCCGGGTCGAAGTCAGCCACGTCGGCCTCAACGACCAGGTCGTCGAGGGCCTCCGCGCGCTCGACATCCCCGCCTTCAGCGTGCAGTACCACCCCGAAGCCGCCGCCGGCCCCCACGATGCCAACTATCTCTTCGACCGGTTCCGAGACATGGTGCTGGCGGACGCTTCGTCTCGCTCCGCTCGCTCAGCGACCGGGGTGAGCGCTCGCTCAGCGACCGACACCTCGGCGACCGACAACCCCGCGACCGACGATCTGGAAAACAACTGATGCCCAAGCGCCAAGACATCAACTCCGTCCTCGTCATCGGCTCGGGCCCGATCGTCATCGGCCAGGCTGCCGAGTTCGACTACTCCGGCACCCAGGCCTGCCGTGTACTGCGCGAGGAAGGGGTGCGAGTCATCCTCGTGAACCCCAACCCCGCCACGATCATGACCGACCCCGATTTCGCCGACGCGACGTACATCGAGCCCATCACCCCCGAGGTGATCGAAACGATCCTGCTGAAGGAGCGGCCGGACGCGATCCTCCCGACCCTGGGCGGGCAGACGGCGCTCAATGCCGCGATGGCGCTGCACGACCGCGGCATCCTCGAGAAGTACAACGTCGAGCTGATCGGCGCGAAGGTCGACGCGATCCGCAAGGGCGAGGACCGCCAGGTCTTCAAGGAGCTCGTGCTCGAGTGCGGCGCCGACGTGGCCGCCAGCCGGATCACCCGCTCCATGGACGAGGTGCTCGCCGCCGCCGAGGAGCTCGGCTACCCCCTCGTGGTGCGCCCCTCCTTCACGATGGGCGGGCTCGGTTCGGGCTTCGCGTACGACGAGAACGATTTGCGTCGCATCGCCGGTGCGGGTCTTCACGACTCCCCGACGAACGAGGTGCTGCTCGAGGAATCGATCCTCGGGTGGAAGGAGTACGAGCTCGAGCTGATGCGCGACACGGCCGACAACACCGTGGTCGTGTGCTCGATCGAGAACGTCGATCCGGTCGGGGTGCACACCGGTGATTCCATCACCGTCGCCCCGGCGCTCACCCTCACCGACCGCGAGTACCAGAAGCTGCGCGACATCAGCATCGACATCATCCGCGCGGTGGGCGTCGACACCGGTGGCTGCAACATCCAGTTCGCGGTCGACCCCGCGACCGGGCGCATCATCGTGATCGAGATGAACCCCCGCGTTTCCCGCTCCTCCGCCCTGGCGTCCAAGGCCACCGGCTTCCCGATCGCGAAGATCGCCGCGAAGCTGGCCATCGGCTACCGCCTCGACGAGATCCCCAACGACATCACGAAGGTGACGCCGGCGAGCTTCGAGCCGACCCTCGACTACGTCGTGGTCAAGGTGCCGCGGTTCAACTTCGAGAAGTTCCCCGCCGCCGACACGACGCTCACGACCACGATGAAATCGGTCGGCGAGGCGATGGCGATCGGGCGCAACTACACGACGGCGCTGCAGAAGGCCCTGCGATCGCTCGAGAAGCGCGGGTCGAGCTTCCACTGGGGCGAGGAGTCGCGCACGCTCGACGAGCTGCTCGCCGTCGCCGCCGTGCCCACCGACGGCCGGATCGTCGTCGTGCAGCAGGCGCTTCGCAAGGGAGCCACCGTCGCGCAGCTGTTCGAATCGACCGGCATCGACCCGTGGTTCCTCGACCAGATGCTGCTCATCGAGGAGGTCGCCGACTCGGTCCGTTCCGCCCGCGAGCTCGATGCCAGCATCCTGCGTCTCGCGAAGGAGCACGGCTTCAGCGACGCGCAGATCGCCCAGCTGCGCGGGCTCGACGAGGCCGAAGTGCGCGGAGTGCGCCACGGTCTCGGCATCCGCCCCGTCTACAAGACGGTGGACACGTGCGCGGGGGAATTCCCGGCGCTGACGCCCTACCACTACTCGAGCTACGACTTCGAGACCGAGATCACGCCGTCGGACCGCACGAAGGTCGTCATCATCGGCTCGGGTCCGAACCGCATCGGCCAGGGCGTCGAGTTCGACTACTCGTGCGTGCACGCCTCGTTCGCCCTGTCGGCCGCCGGCTACGAGACGATCATGGTCAACTGCAATCCCGAGACCGTCTCGACCGACTACGACACGTCCGATCGGCTCTACTTCGAGCCGCTCACGCTCGAGGACGTGCTGGAGATCCTCCACGCCGAGTCGGCCTCGGGGGAGATCCTCGGGGTCGTCTGCCAGCTCGGCGGTCAGACGCCGCTCGGACTCGCGAAGGGGATCGAAGCGGCGGGGTACCGGGTGCTCGGCACCTCGCCCGAGGCGATCGACCTCGCCGAGGAGCGCGGGCTGTTCAGCGGCATCCTCGACACCGCCGGTCTCATCGCCCCCCGCCACGGCACGGCGATCGACGTCGACGGCGCGGTGACGGTGGCCGAGGACATCGGCTACCCGGTGCTCGTCCGCCCCAGCTTCGTGCTCGGCGGTCGCGGCATGGAGATCGTCTACGACACCGACAGCCTGCGCGACTACTTCGTGCGCGTCGCCGACCAGGCGATCATCGGGCCCGGGCTGCCGCTGCTGGTGGACCGCTTCCTCGACGACGCGATCGAGATCGACGTCGACGCGTTGTTCGACGGCGAGGAGCTCTACATCGGCGGCGTCATGGAGCACCTCGAGGAAGCCGGCATCCACTCCGGCGACTCCAGCTGCACCCTCCCGCCGATCTCGCTCGGCCGGACGGACATCGACCGGGTGCGCGACGCGACGCTCGAGATCGCCCGGGGCGTCGGGGTGCGCGGTCTGCTGAACGTGCAGTTCGCCATCTCGGCCGGCGTGCTCTACGTGATCGAGGCGAACCCCCGCGCCAGCCGCACGGTGCCGTTCGTGTCGAAAGCCCTCGGCATCCCGCTCGCGAAGGCGGCGAGCCGGATCATGGTGGGCACCACCATCGCCGAGCTCAAGGCCGAGGGACTGCTGCCCCCCGTCGACGGTTCGCGGATCCCGCTGGACGCACCGGTGGCCGTGAAGGAGGCGGTACTGCCGTTCAAGCGGTTCCGCACGAAGGACGGTCAGATCGTGGATTCGGTCCTCGGCCCCGAGATGCGCTCCACCGGCGAGGTGATGGGCATCGACCGCGACTTCCCGACCGCGTTCGCGAAGAGCCAGGAGGCGGCCTACGGCGGCATGCCGCTGTCGGGAACGGTGTTCATCTCCGTCGCCGACGCCGACAAGCGCGCCGTGATCCTGCCGGCCCACCGGCTGCAGGAACTCGGCTTCACACTCGTCGCGACCGAGGGCACGGCCGAGATCCTGGCCCGCAACGGCATCCGCGTGCGCGTGGTCAACAAGTACTCCGCGACCCAGGAGTCGGGGGAGACGAACATCGTCGACCTGATCAACGCGGGGGAGATCGACATCATCGTGAACACGCCCAGCGGAGGCCTCGCCCGCGCTGACGGGTACGAGATCCGCGCGGCCGCGGTTGCAGCCGACAAGGCCCTGTTCACCACGATGGCCGTCCTCGGTGCCGCGGTCAGCGCGCTCGGGGTGCTCGGCCAGGGCTTCTCGGTGCGGAGCCTCCAGGAGTACGCCGCGGACAGAGCGGCGCGCTCATGACCTTCGGAGAGCGTCTGCGTCAGGCGATCGCCGAACGCGGTCGCCTGTGCGTCGGCATCGACCCCCACGAGAGCGTGCTCGACGGGTGGGAGTTGGATGCTTCGGCGTCGGGTGCACGCGAGTTCGGGCTGCGCGTCGTGCACGCGGCCGCGGGACGCGTCGCGGTCGTCAAGCCGCAGGTCGCCTTCTTCGAACGGTGGGGAGCGGCCGGTTTCGTCGCCCTCGAAGACGTGATCGCCGCAGCGCGGGCGGCGGGACTGCTCGTCATCGCCGACGCGAAGCGCGGCGACATCGGCTCGACGATGGACGCCTACGCCCGCGGGTGGTTCACCCCCGGTGCGCCGCTCGAGGTCGATGCGATCACCGTGAACCCCTACCTGGGCGTCGGCGCTCTCCACGGCACCTTCTCGCTCGCCCTCGAACACGACAAGGGTGTGTTCGTGCTCGCCGCGACGAGCAACTCCGAAGCCGAGGTCATCCAGCGCGCCACGGCCGGGACGCGCACCGTCGCAGGCGTGGTCGCCGAGGACGTGCGGGCCTTCAACGAGCGAACGACCGCGCCGGGCGAGTGGGCCGGCGTCGGGCTCGTCGTCGGTGCGACCGTCGACCTCGAACGCGCAGGGATCGACGAGCGGATGCTGCCGACGGCCCCCATCCTCGCCCCGGGGTTCGGGGCCCAGGGCGCGCGCCTCGCCGACTACCGTTCCCTCTTCGGCCCCCTTGCTCCCGCCGTCCTGGCGAACGAGAGCCGCGGCATCGTGCTCGGCGGGGCGAAAGAGCTCGTCGCCCGTATCGACTCCCGCCAGGCGGAGCTTCGCGAGGCCGACCGTGGCTGAAGGACAGCGACCTCCCGAGGTCGACCGGGTCGCAGCATCCCGTCGCGCCGTCGCGGCACGCCGCGCACGCGCGGCCCTCAAGCGCGACGTGGCGATGCGTGTCATCAGCCCGCAGGAGCTGCTGCGTCGCGCCCTCGCCGACCCCGAATCGGCGGCCGGCGCGATGCGAGTGACCGACTTCCTGACCGCGATCCCCGCGATCGGGGAGGGCAAGCGCGACCGCATCCTCGCGCAGCTCGCCATCTCGCCCGTGAAGCGACTCGGCGGCCTCGGCGCCCGGCAGCGGCGCGCCCTTGCGGGGTTCCTCGACGAACGGTGGCCGGAGCCCGGGCCGCGGTCGGGGCGATCCCGCCTGGTCGTGCTCGCAGGGCCCACAGCCGTCGGCAAGGGCACGGTCGCCGCGGAGATCAAGGCGAACTACCCCGATATCCACCTGTCGGTGTCGGCGACGACCCGGCCGCCGCGCCCCGGTGAGGTCGACGGCGAGCACTACTACTTCGTGGACGACGCCGAGTTCGACCGGCTCATCGCGACGGACGCGCTGCTCGAGCACGCGACCGTGCACAACAAATACCGCTACGGCACCCCGCGCGAGCCCATCGACCGTGTTCTCGGTGAGGGCGGCACGGCGCTGCTGGAGATCGACCTGCAGGGCGCCCGCCAGGTGCGGCGCGCCGAGCCGAGCGCCACGCTCGTGTTCCTGCTGCCGCCGAGCTGGGACGAGCTCGTGCACCGCCTCATCGGACGCGGAACCGAGGATGCCGAGGAGCGCGCCCGCCGCTTGCGCACAGCTCGAGCCGAGCTCGCCGCGCAGCACGAGTTCGACTACCGCGTGGTGAACGAAGACGTCGCGACCGCCGCGCGCGACGTGGTCGCCGCCGCCGCCCGCTGAGCCTTCGTCGGCCTCGCGGGCTCTCGCGGCGGCTCGAGAAACCGCGATCGGCCGAGAAACGCCGCCTGGCCGGGTTTCTCAGCCCGATCGTGATTTCTCAGGCCTCGTCGACGTCGACGAGCCACCCCTCGACCCTGCGGGACCGCCTCTCGGGCGGATGCTCGTCGGCGGCCTGCCGCGCGGCCGGAGTGGCCTCGGCATCGGCGGTGGCAAGCCGCACGCCCTTCGCCGGCAGCAGCACGGTCGATCCGGGCACCGGCACCTCCTCCATCACGTAGCGCGAGGGTCGTGAGCCGACGAAGGCACCGTTGCCGAGCTTGCGCCCGACGAAAGGCCACTCCTCACCCTCGGGAGGCAGGACGGCATCGGGCGGCGCGCCGTGGCCGGGACGCCGCAGCGACGTCCGCTCGACGACGTCGTGGGCGACCTCGTGCACCGCGACCACGCGGCCCCGCAGCCGGTCGGACGACTCGTGGTCGTGGTGGGACTCGATCGCGTCGACCGTCGCCGCGAGAGTCGGTCCCAGGAGCGATGCGACCACAGCATCCTGTTCCCGGGTCCGGATGGTGAACTCGACGTCGTCGCCGACCTCGAAGCCGCCGCCGCAGCACGCCCATTCCCATCTCGTCAGCCACACGCGCGTCATGCGGCCCACGCTAAACCCACCCGGCCAGCCCCTCCGTGACCGCACAACTTCGGAGGTTTTCCCCGCCCCTGCCGCGATCGCCCCGCCGGCGTCGGCGTGTCGCCCCAGAGTTCCGAAGTTGTGCAGGGGCGAGGAGAGGGGAGCGGATGCGGCCACCCGGCCGCCCCCGGACCGCACAACTTCGGAGGTTCCACCCCGCCCGGCCGGAATGGCCCCGCCGGCGTCGGCGTGTCGCCCCAGAGTTCCGAAGTTGTGCCGGGCGTCGAGGGGCAGGCGGATGCTGCCACCCCGCCTCCCGGACGGCACAACTTCGGAGGTTCCACCCCGCCCGGCCGGGATGGCCCTGCCAGCACCGGCGTGGCGCGCAAGAGTTCCGAAGTTGTGCAGGGGCGAGGAGAGGGGAGCGGATGCTGCCGCCCCGCCTCCCCGGACCGCACAACTTCGGAGGTTCCACCCTCACCGGCCGGGATGGCCCTGCTGGCGTGGGCGTGTCGCCCAAGAGTTCCGAAGTTGTGCAGGGACCAAAGAGAGGGGACGGATGCTGCGGAACGCCCGCGTTCAGCGCTCTCGCCGTGGACGTCGTACACTAGAAGGATGCCGCCGCTTTCGCGTGCCCGGCAGACCGCTTTCGTCCACCCAACCAGGAGGTTCCTATGCCGACTCGTAACAAGGGCATCATCGACCCGCCCATCGACAGCCTCCTCGAGAAGGTCGACTCGAAGTACCAGCTCGTCATCTACGCATCCAAGCGTGCGCGTCAGATCAACGACTACTACTCCGACCTGCACGAGGGCAACCTCTTCGACAACGTCGGCCCGCTGGTCGACTCCACCGTCGAGGACAAGCCGCTGACCATCGCGCTTCACGAGATCCACGAGGACAAGCTGCGCCTTCGTCCCCTCGAGTGATCGAGGTCATCTCCCGCCTCGCGGCGGGAGATGACAGGCCCCGGCCGGCGTGTCCGCCGTCCGGGGCATACTTATGCCACCCGCAGACCCGAGCAGGAGTACCGATGACCGAGCTGAGGCTCTTCACCTCCGAATCCGTGACCGAGGGGCACCCCGACAAGATCTGCGACCAGATCTCGGACAGCATCCTCGACGCGATCCTGAGCGAAGACCCGTACGGCCGCGTCGCCGTCGAAACGCTCGTCACCACCGGGCTCGTGCACGTCGCGGGCGAGGTGTCCACCAGCGCCTACGTCGAGATCCCCGCGATCGTGCGCGAGGTCGTCAACCGCATCGGGTACACCTCGAGCGACACCGGCTTCGACGGTGAGTCGTGCGGGGTCAGCGTGTCGATCGGCGCACAGTCCTCCGACATCGCCTCGGGCGTCAACCGCGCCTTCGAGCAGCGCGAGCGCGGCTCGATCGACCCCCGCGACGAACAGGGTGCGGGCGACCAGGGCATCATGTTCGGCTACGCCACGACGGAGACCCCCCAGCTCATGCCGATGGCCAGCTGGACCGCGCACCGCATGGCCGAGCGCCTCGCCGCCGTGCGCCGCGACGGTCGGCTGCCGTTCCTGCGTCCCGACGGCAAGACGCAGGTGACACTCGGCTACGACGGTCAGGTGCCGAAGACGGTCGAATCCGTCGTGCTCTCCACGCAGCACCACCCCGACATCTCGCAGGAAGAACTGCGCGCCCGGGTCCAGGCCGAGATCATCGACCCCGTGCTCGCGCAGACCGGCCTCGACCTGCCCGACGTGAAGTACTACATCAACCCCGCCGGCCCCTTCGTCGTCGGCGGCCCGAAGGGCGACGCCGGCCTCACCGGCCGCAAGATCATCATCGACACCTACGGTGGCGCCTCCCGCCACGGTGGCGGGGCGTTCAGCGGCAAAGACCCCTCGAAGGTCGACCGCTCCGCCGCGTACGCGATGCGGTGGGTGGCCAAGAACGCCGTCGCCGCCGGTCTCGCCGACCGACTCGAGCTGCAGATCGCCTACGCGATCGGCAAGGCGCAGCCCGTCGGACTCTACGTCGAGAGCTTCGGCACAGGTCACGTCTCCGACGACGTCATCACCCGCGCGATCCTCGACGTGTTCGACCTCCGCCCCCGCGCGATCATCGAACAACTCGACCTGCTGCGCCCGATCTACGCGCAGACCGCCGCGTACGGGCACTTCGGCCGCGAGCTCCCCGACTTCACGTGGGAACGCACCGACCGGGTCGAGGAGCTGCGCGCGGCCGCCGGTCTGTGACGTGGGGGAGCCCAGCGCTGATCTGACCCCGTCGGGGGCGGATGCTGCCTCCCCGGCCGGCGTCTCCGACACCCCGCGCCGTATCGCGCGCGTGCTGCTCGACTCGCCCCTCCCGCAGCTGGACCGCCTGTTCGATTACGCCATCCCGCCGGCGCTGCTGGCCGACGCCGTGCCGGGCGTCCGCGCGCGCGTGCCGCTCCGCTCGGCCGGGCGCACGGTCGACGCCTACATCGTCGAGATCGACGACGACGCCGGCGAGCGGCCGCTCTCCGAGCTCGACGCGGTGGTCTCGCCCGTCCCGGTCCTGACCCCCGGGCTCTACACCCTCGCCCGCCGGGTGGCCGACCGCGCTGCCGGCTCGGCGAGCGACGTGCTGCGGCTCGCGATCCCCAAACGCATGGTGCGCGCCGAGAAGACCTGGCTCGCCGCCCCCGCCCCCGACGCGCCTGTGATCGACGAAGACGTGAAGGAGCGGTCCGCGATCCTGCTCGCCGGGTATCCCGCCCTCATCGCAGCCCTCGACCAGCACCACCGCGTAGCGCTGGAAGCCCCACCCCGGCCGGCCCAGGGCGTGCTGGCGGGGGAGTGGGGGACGCTGCTGGCGGCGGCGGCCGCTCGCGTTCTGGCCCGGGGAAAGAGCGCGGTGCTGGTCGTGCCCGACTACCGGGACCAGGCGCAGCTCACGGCGGCGCTCGAGCAGGTGGTCCCCCCCGAGGCCATCGTCCGCCACGACGCCGATCAATCGGGCCCCGCTCGGTACGGACAGTTCCTGCGCACGCTGACGGCGGTGCCCTGTGTCGTCGTCGGCCGTCGATCCGCCGTCTACGCCACCGCCCACGACGTCGGCCTGGTCGCGATCTGGGACGACGGCGACCCGCTGCTCGGCGAACCCCTCTCACCGAGCGTGCACGCGCGCGACGCGGCGCTCGTGCGCCAGGAACTGGAAGGGTCCGCGCTGATCTTCGCCGGGCACACCCGGACGACCGACGTGCAACGCCTCGTCGACATCGGGTGGGTGAAGGAGGCGACGGCGACGCGCCGCACGACTCCACGGGTCGTGCTCAGCGCGACCCGTGAGGGCGAGCACCGCACCTCCCGAGTGCCCTCGGCCGCCTTCGCCGCCGCCCGCGAGGCCCTGACCCAAGGACCCGTGCTCGTGCAGGTCTCCCGCCCCGGCTACGCGCCGTCGCTGGTGTGCGGCGAATGCCGACGCCCCGCGCGCTGCGCCCACTGCAGCGGCCCGCTCCGCGCCTCCCGCCCCGGTGCCACTCCGGTCTGTGCCTGGTGCGGCCGCGCGGCGCACACTTGGGCCTGCCCCCACTGCCAAGGCGAGACGCTGCGCATGGCCTCCTCGGGCACCGAACGCACCGCGGAAGAACTCGGCCGCGCCTTCGCCGGCACGCGGGTGATCGTGTCCGACGGCCAGCACCCCGTCGCCGAGGTCGAGGCCCGCCCGGCGCTCGTCGTCGCCACCCGGGGCGCGGAACCGCTCGTGCCCGGCGGCTACCGGGCTGTCGTGCTGCTCGACGGAGAACGGATGCTGCAGGCCGAGGAACTGCGGATCGGCGAGCACTGTCTGCGCTGGTGGTCGAATGCGGCCGCGCTGGCGGCTCCCGGCGCCCCGGTGCACCTCGTCGGCGTCACCGGCCCGGTGGCTCGAGCCCTCGCGACGTGGACCCAGCCCGCCTACGCGCGGAGCGAGTTGAGCGAACGCGCGCCCCTGCACATGCCGCCCGCGGTGCGCCTCGCCACCGTCGAGGGGGCGACGGCTGCCGTGGAGACCGCGCTGGCGAACCTCCGTGAGGACGTGACGCTCGATCCCGCCGCCGTCGTCGGACCGGTCGACGTGACCGAACCCGGCGCCCTGCCCGCGTCTCGCGCCCTCGTGCGCTTCGACTACCCCTCCGGGCGCGCGGTCGCGGAGAGCCTCCGTGCCTCCGTCATCGCCGACGCCCTCCGCGCCCGACGCTCCGCGAAGGATCGCGGTCCTCGCCCCCGCAATACACTCAGAGTGCGACTCGACGTCGCGGAGCCCGACCTGTGAGGAGATCCATGCGCCTCGTCTTCGCGGGGACCCCGGAGGTCGCGGTCCCTTCTCTGCGTGCCCTGGCCGACGGCCCCCATGAGATCACTTCCGTGATCACCCGCCTCGACGCCCCCCTCGGCCGCCGACGCGTGCTGACACCGTCGCCCGTGGCCAACGCGGCGAGCGACCTCGCCCTGCCCGTGCACAAAGCATCCCGCCTCGACGATGCCCTCACCGCCGAGGTCGCCGCCGAAGCACCCGACCTGGGCGTGATCGTCGCGTACGGCGGACTCGTGCGCGAACCGCTGCTGTCGACGCCCCGCCAGGGATGGATCAACCTGCACTTCTCGCTGCTGCCCCGCTGGCGGGGAGCAGCCCCCGTGCAGCGCGCCCTCATGGCCGGCGACGCGGTGACCGGCGCCAGCGTCTTCCAGCTCGTGGCCGAGCTCGATGCCGGCGACGTCTTCGCCGAGGAGCCGTACGAGGTTCCGACCGGAGCGACCGCCGGCGACGTGCTGTCGGCCCTCGCCGAGCGGGGAGCGGCGCTGCTCCACCGCGTGGTGGACGAGATCGCCGATGGCACCGCGACCGCCGTGGCCCAGAGCGGCGAGCCGACCTTCGCGCCCAAGCTCAGCCTGATCGACGGCGCGGTGGACTGGACCAAGGACGCCCCGGCGGTGCTGGCCCGCATCCGCGGCGTGACCCCCGAACCCGGCGCCCACACCACGATCGACGGCGCCCGGCTCAAGATCCTCGTCGTCCGTGCGGCCGACGAAACCGGCCCCGCCGACGAGCCCCGCCTCGCGCCCGGGGCGCTGGCCGCGCGTGAGCGGGCGATCCTCGTCGGCACGGCGTCCGAACCCGTCGAGCTGGTGAGCGTGCAGCCCGCCGGCAAACCCCCGATGGCCGCCGCCGACTGGTGGCGGGGGCTCCGCTCGGAGAATCCGGTGGTGGGCTCATGACCGCTCAAGCCGCCCGCCGGGTCGCCTTCGAGGTGCTCCGCGCCGTCTCGGCCGACGATGCCTACGCCAACCTGCTGCTGCCGCACTCGATCCGGCGGGCGGCGCTGTCCACCCAGGACGCGGGCCTCGCCACCGAACTGACGTACGGCACACTCCGGCGCCGCGGCACCTACGACGCTCTCATCGCCCTCGCCGCCGATCGGCCGACCGACCAGATCGACCCCGCGGTGCTCGATGCGCTGCGCCTCGGCGCGCACCAGCTGCTCTCCACCCGCGTCGCCTCGCACGCGGCGGTGCACGAGTCGGTCGAGCTCGCCCGTTCGGCCGGATCGCGCGGCGCCGCGGGATTCGCCAACGCGGTGCTGCGGCGCATCTCCCGCGACACCCCGGGGGAGTGGTACGAACGCCTCGAGCAGTCGGCACGCTCGGACGACGAACGACGCGGGGTGCTGAGCGCCCACCCGGTCTGGATCATCCGGGCGCTGCGACGTGCCCTCGGCGCGGAGGGTCGGGCAGACGAACTGGACGCCCTGCTCGCCGCGGACAACGATGCTCCCCGGGTCGGGATGCTGGCCCTCCCGGGCCTGGCGGAACGCCCCGAGGGCGCCCAGCCGACCCGGTTCGCACCGGACGGCTTCGTGCTCGCGGGCGGCGATCCCGAACATCTCGTCACCGACAGCGACGGTCGCCTGCGCGTGCAGGATGAAGGCTCGCAGCTCGCGGCTCTCGCGCTCTCGCGGGCCGTACCGGTGCGCGAGGGGGAGCGGTGGCTCGATCTGTGCGCCGGCCCCGGCGGAAAGACCGCCCTGCTCGCCGCGGAAGCCCTCGCCGGCGGCGCACGGCTGGACGCGAACGAGATCGTGCCCGCGCGGGCGGGCCTGGTGCGCCGAGCGGTCGAGGGGGTCCCCCTCGAGGTCGAGGTCTCGGTCGAAGACGGCCGCGCCCGCGCCCGACGCACCCCCGACACGTACGACCGGGTGCTCGTCGACGCCCCGTGCACGGGCATCGGCGCGCTCCGCCGCCGCCCCGAAGCCCGGTGGCGCAAGACCCCCGCCGATATCCCCGCGCTGGCCGACCTGCAGCGCGAGCTGGTGCTCGCCGCCTTCGTCGCCCTCAAGCCGGGCGGGATCCTGGGCTACGTCACGTGCTCGCCCCACCTGGCCGAGACGGCCGGAATCGTGGCCGAGGTGCGCCGGGAACTGGGCGACGCGGTCGAGGACCTCGACGCCCGAGAGGTGGTCTCGCGCGTGTCGCAGCATCCGATCGACCTCCCCGAACAGCAGGACGGCTCGGGCCGGGCGCAGCTGTGGCCCCACCGCCACGGCACCGACGCGATGTCGATCGCCCTTCTGCAGAAGCGCTGACGGCCATAATGGAGCCGTGCCCGACCGCGCGGTAGCCCGCATCAATCCCAGCATCCTCGCCGCCGACTTCGTCAACATGCAGCGCGACCTCGCCCGCATCGACGGGGCCGACTTCGTCCACGTCGACGTCATGGACAACCACTTCGTGCCGAACCTCACCTTCGGTCCGCAGATGGTGGGGCGCATCCAGGAGACGAGCCCCGTGCCACTGGACGTGCACCTCATGATCGATTCCCCCGAGCGCTGGGCCCCCGAGTACGCCGAGCTCGGCGCCGCCTCCGTGACCTTCCATCTGGAGGCCGCGGCCGAGCCCGTCGCGCTCGCCCGGCGACTGCGGGCCATCGGTGCCAGGGCCGGGGTGGCCGTGAAGCCCGCGACCCCCGTGGAGGGCCTGTTCGAGATCCTCGACGAGTTCGACCAGATCCTCGTGATGACCGTGGAACCCGGCTTCGGCGGCCAGTCGTTCATGCCCGAGACGATGCCCAAGCTCGCCTCGCTCGCCGACGAGGCCCGTCGACGCGGATCATCGGTCTGGCTGCAGGTCGACGGGGGCATCTCGGAGGCGACGATCGCCCAGGCCGCCGAGGCGGGAGCAGACACGTTCGTCGCCGGTTCCGCGGTGTTCGGGGCCGAGGATCCGGATGCCGCGATCCGGGCGCTGCGCGCCAGCGCCACCCGATCGCACCGGCACTGACCCGAACGCTCGCCGGGGTTCGATACCCTGGGAGGGTGAAGACGTTCGACGCCCTGTTCGCCGAGCTGAGCGAGAAGGCCGTCGAACGCCCCGCCGGCTCGGGCACCGTCGCCGAGCTCGACGCGGGCGTGCACGCGATCGGCAAGAAGATCGTCGAGGAAGCCGCCGAGGTCTGGATGGCGGCGGAGTACGAGTCGTCCGAGGCCGCCGCCGAGGAGATCTCCCAGCTGCTGTACCACCTGCAGGTGCTCATGGTGGCGAAGGGGCTCAGCCTCGAAGACGTCTACCGACATCTCTGAGCGCACCGCCCCCACCTGCCTCCTCCTACCCGAAAGCCCTGTCATGCTGCGAATCGCCGTGCCGAACAAGGGCTCGCTCGCCGAGACCTCCGCCGCGATGCTCGCCGAGGCCGGTTACACCGGCCGCCGCGATCCGAAAGACCTTCATTCCATCGACCCCGCCAACGAGGTCGAGTTCTTCTACCTGCGCCCGCGCGACATCGCCACGTACGTCGGCTCGGGGGCGCTCGACGTGGGCATCACCGGCCGCGACCTGCTGCTCGACGCCCGCCTCCCGGGGGCCCGCGAGGTCGAGGCTCTCGGTTTCGGCGGCTCGACGTTCCGCTTCGCCGCTCGCCCGGGTCGCTTCACCGACCTCGCCGAACTGCAGGGGCTGCGCGTCGCCACGGCCTATCCCGGCCTCGTTGACGCCTTCCTCGACGATCGCGGCATCGCCGTCGACCTCGTACCGCTGGACGGGGCCGTCGAATCGGCCGTGCAGTTGGGGGTGGCGGATGCTGTCGCCGACGTCGTGTCGACGGGCACCACACTGCGCCAGGCCGGGTTGGAGATCTTCGGACCGGTGATCCTGGAGTCGGACGCGGTGCTGATCAGCGGCCCGAACGACGTCCCCGGTGCCGAGACGCTGCTGCGACGCCTCCGCGGCGTCATGGTGGCCCGCCGCTACGTCCTGATCGACTACGACCTCCCGGTGCGCCTGATCGAGGACGCCGTCGCGATCGCCCCGGGTATCGAATCGCCGACCATCTCGCCCCTGCGCGACCCCGAGTGGGTGGCCGTGCGCGTCATGAGCCCCCGCAAGGGCGTCAACCAGGTCATGGACGCGCTCTACGCGATCGGTGCCAGGGCGATCCTGGTCACCGAGATCCACGCCGCGAGGCTGTGACGTGACGCTCGCACGACGTGTCATCCCGTGCCTCGACGTCGCCGCCGGACGCGTGGTCAAGGGGATCAACTTCGAAAACCTCCGCGACATGGGCGACCCCGTCGAACTCGCTCGGCTCTACTTCGACCAGGGCGCCGACGAGATCACCTTCCTCGACGTGACCGCGACCGTCGACGAACGTTCGACGACGTACGACGTCGTCCGTCGCACCGCCGAGCAGGTCTTCATCCCCCTCACCGTGGGCGGCGGTGTGCGCTCGTCCGACGACGTCGCGCGACTGCTCGCGGTGGGCGCCGACAAGATCGGGGTCAATTCCGCGGCCATCGCCCGCCCGCCGCTGCTCGACGAGATCGCCGACCGATTCGGCGCACAGGTGCTCGTGCTCTCCCTCGACGTCAAGCGGAGCCCTGCGACACCCTCGGGTTTCGTCGTGACCACGCACGGCGGACGCACCGAGACGACCCTCGATGCTCTCGATTGGGCGCGCGAGGCGATCGATCGCGGCGCCGGCGAACTGCTCGTCAACTCGATCGACGCCGACGGCACCAAGGCGGGCTTCGACCTCGAACTGGTGGCCCTCATGCGCGAGGTGTCGCGGGTGCCCGTCATCGCCTCCGGGGGCGCCGGAGCGATCGGCGATTTCGCCCCCGCGATCCGAGCGGGCGCCGACGCGGTGCTGGCAGCATCCGTCTTCCACTCCGGGGCCATGACCGTGGGTCAGGTCAAGGAAGCCCTCCGCGCCGACGGCATCGAGGTACGAGCATGAGTGAGACGATCGAAGAGCGCATCGCGCGCGTCACCTTCACCGATGACGGCCTGGTTGCCGCCGTGGTGCAGCAATGGGACACCCGCGAGGTGCTCATGCTCGCGTGGATGGATGCTGAGGCGCTCCGGCGCACGCTCACCGAAGGCCGCGCCACGTACTGGTCGCGCTCACGACGCGAGTACTGGCGCAAGGGCGACACCTCGGGGCACATCCAGATCGTCCGCGGCGCGCGCCTGGACTGCGACGGCGACGCCGTGCTGCTGGAGGTCGACCAGGTGGGTGTCGCCTGCCACACCGGAACACGCACCTGTTTCGACGCGGACGACCTCGACCCGGCGGTCGGTTCGCAGCCATGATCCGCCGTGCCCGCTTGATCGCCGTACTCACGATGCTGCTCGCAGGAGCGATCGGGGTCATCGGCTCGACCCAGACGTGGGTCGTGGTGACCCTCGTGCAGGGAGCGGGTGAGGGGCTGCTGGTTCCCGGTGCGGATGCTGTTCCCGTCCTCACGCCCCTCAGCCTCGCCGCCCTCGCGCTGGGAGCCGCGCTCTCGATCACGGGTCTCGTCGTGCGCCACATCTTCGGTGCGCTCGGTCTCGCGATCGGCGGCGTACTCGTCGCCCTCACCGCCCAGGTCGCGTTCGCCACGCCCGTCTCGGCGTACGCCGCCACGGTGACCGCGGCGACCGGGATCACCGGTACGGAATCGGTCGCCGCCCTCGTCGGCTCCACTGCGACGACCGTCTGGCCCTTCCTGACCCTCGTGGTGAACGTGCTGCTCCTCGCGGCCGGCGTTTTCACGATCGTCACGGCTCGACGATGGTCCAGCAGCGCCGATCGCCGTTACCGCGCGGCCGCGGCGAACGCCACCGTCGACGCGAGCGGCTCCCGCCCGCACGACGCGATCGATTCGTGGGACGATCTGTCGCGCGGCGACGATCCCACCGCGTGAGCGCCGCCCGATAGACTGGGCTCTGCGCGTCTGTCGGCGCGAGCACCCGAAGGAGATCCATGAGCAACCCCATCGGCGACCCCGGTCACGGACACTCCCCGGCCGCGTGGGCGGCAGTGATCATCATGCTCGTGGGGGTCGCCATCGGCACCACCGCGTTCTTCTTCGAACTCGTCTGGCTGGTCTGGGCGTCCGCGGTCATCGTGCTCATCGGCGCCATCGCGGGATGGGTCCTGAAGCGGGCCGGTTACGGCGTCGGCGGCTCCAAGGTCACGGTCAAAGAGCATTGAGCCTCCTCGCCGACCTGACGGCCGGCGCGGTGCACGACGCCGAGACGCGGGCAGAGTCCGAGCCCCTGGCCCAGGTGGAGCGCCGAGCGCTCGCGCAGACCCCCGCCCGTGACGTGCTCGCCGCGCTCGCGCCGGCCGACCGGGTGAAGATCATCGCCGAGGTCAAGCGCGCCAGTCCCTCGCGGGGCGATCTCGCGTCGATCCCCGATCCGGCGCTGCAGGCCTCGCTGTATCAGCGCGGGGGAGCGTCGGCGATCTCGGTGCTCACCGAGGGCCGACGTTTCAAGGGCTCGCTCGCCGATCTGGAGGCCGTCAAAGCGGGCGTCGACCTGCCGGTGCTGCGCAAGGACTTCCTCGCGACGCGCTACCAGGTGATCGAAGCCCGCGCGGCCGGCGCCGATTTCGTGCTGCTCATCGTGGCCGCGCTCGATCAGCCCACGCTCGTCGAGCTGCACACGCTCGCGCTCGAACTCGGGATGGGCGTGCTCGTCGAGGCGCACTCCGCCGAAGAGGTGCAGCGCGCGGTCGACGTCGGTGCCGCGATCATCGGCGTCAACGCCCGCGACCTCACGACGTTCGAACTCGACCGCGACCTCTTCGGACGCGTGGCCGACAGCATCCCGTCCTCGGCCATCAAGGTCGCCGAATCCGCTGTGCTCGTCCCCGCAGACGTGGCGCACTACCGTTCAGCCGGCGCCGACGTGGTGCTGGTCGGGGAGGCTCTGGTCACCGGTGACCCGGTCGCGACCCTTCATACCTTTCTGGGAGACACATCATGAGCCTGCGCACCGAGACCGGTCCCTTCTTCGGCGAGTTCGGCGGCCGGTACATGCCGGAATCGCTGATCGCGGCGATCGACGAACTCACCGCCGTCTACGAATCCGCCATGGCGGACGAGTCGTTCCTCGAGGAGCTGCGCGCACTGCTGCACTCCTACGCCGGGCGGCCGTCCGTGCTCACCGAGGTGCCGCGCTTCGCGGAGCACGTCGGCGGGGCGCGCGTCTTCCTCAAGCGGGAGGACCTGAACCACACCGGCTCGCACAAGATCAACAACGTGCTGGGCCAGGCCCTCCTCACCAAGCGCCTCGGCAAGACACGGGTCATCGCCGAGACCGGTGCGGGTCAGCACGGTGTCGCCACCGCCACCGCCGCCGCCCTCTTCGGCTTCGACTGCACGATCTACATGGGCGAGGTCGACACCGAGCGTCAGGCACTCAACGTCGCTCGGATGCGCCTTCTGGGAGCCGAGGTCATCCCCGTCACGACCGGATCGCGCACCCTGAAGGACGCGATCAACGACGCCTACCGCGACTGGGTCGCGAGCGTCGAGACCACGAACTACATCTTCGGCACCGCCGCCGGGCCCCACCCGTTCCCCGCCATGGTGCGCGACTTCCAGAAGGTCATCGGCGAAGAGGCCCGCGCTCAGCTGCTCGACGAGGTCGGCCGCCTCCCCGACGCGGTCTTCGCCTGCGTCGGCGGCGGCTCGAACGCGATCGGCATGTTCGACGCGTTCCTCGACGACGAGGGCGTGAAGCTCTACGGCGTCGAGGCGGCGGGCGACGGCGTCGACACGCCCCGCAACGCCGCATCGATCGAGCGCGGCCGCCCCGGAGTGCTGCACGGCGCGAAGACCTTCGTGCTGCAGGACGAAGACGGCCAGACGCTCGAGTCGCACTCGATCTCGGCGGGGCTCGATTACCCCGGCGTCGGACCCGAGCACGCCTGGTTGGCCTCGATCGGTCGCGCCGAGTACATCCCCGCGACCGACGACGAGGCCATGCAGGCCCTGCGGGTGCTGTCCACGACCGAGGGCATCATCCCCGCGATCGAGACCGCCCACGCCCTCGCCGGCGCGATGCGCCTTGCCCCGCAGTTCAGCCCCGACTCCGTCATCGCGATCTGCCTCTCCGGACGCGGCGACAAGGACATGGACACCGCGGCGCGCTACTTCGAGCTCTACGACGCCGAGGAGTCCCCGGTCATCGAGCCCGAGCCCGACGAGGCCGCCAAGGGCGAAGGCATCGAGCTGTGAGCTCCCGCGCCGCCGCCGCGATCGACGCCGCGCACGCCGCGGGTCGCGGCGCGTTCGTCGGCTACCTCCCCGCCGGCTTCCCCGACATCCAGACGAGCATCGACGCCGCCGTCGCGCTGGCCGAGGCGGGGGCCGACATCCTCGAGATCGGACCGCCCTACAGCGATCCTGTGATGGACGGCACGATCATCCAGGAGGCGACCCAGACCGCGCTCGCGGCCGGCTTCCGCCTGCGTGACGTGTTCACCGTCGTCCGCGAGATCACGAAGCGCGTCGATGTGCCCGTGCTCGTGATGACCTACTGGAACCCGGTGCTGCAGTACGGCGTCGACCGGTACGCCGACGATCTGCTCGCCGCGGGCGGCGCCGGTCTCATCACGCCCGACATCACCCCGGACTCCGCCGCCGAGTGGATCGCGGCAAGCGAACGCACGGGCCTTGACCGCGTCTTCCTCGCCGCCCCCACCTCCACCGACGAGCGCCTCGCCCTCATCGCGGAGGCCTCGACGGGCTTCGTCTACACGGTCTCGACGATGGGCATCACCGGAGAGCGCGGACAGGTGGATGCCGCCGCCCGCGCCCTCGTCACGAGGCTGCGCGCGCTCGGCGCCCAGCACGCCTGCGTGGGGATCGGCATCTCGACGCCCTCTCAGGTGACGGACGTGCTCGGCTACGCGGACGGCGCGATCGTGGGCACGGCGCTCGTGCGCGCCCTGCGCGACGGCGGCGTCGCCGGACTCGCCGAGACGGCGCGCGCGCTGTCTGCGGGCACCGCGCGTCCCGCTTAGACTTCCCCCATGACGTTCGCCCTCTCGAGCGCGGCCACCGGCGTGCTCGCCAGCATCCCGAGCCCCGAAATCAACCGCTTCTTCATCGGGCCGGTACCGATCCACTTCTACGCGCTGTGCATCATCGCGGGCATCGTGGCGGCGGTCTTCCTCACCAACCACCGCCTCACGCGGCGCGGAGCCGAGCCGTGGGTCGTGATCGACATCTGCCTGCTGGCCGTTCCGCTGGCCATCGTCGGCGCTCGTATCTTCCACGTGCTCACGCACCCGGGCTTCTACTTCGGCGAGGGCTCGAACCCGTGGAACCCGCTCGAGCCCGGGTCGGTCTGGGCCATCTGGGAGGGGGGCATCGCGATCTACGGCGCCCTCCTCGGCGGCGCCGTCGGCGCGTACCTCGGCTGCCGCTGGACCGGCATCCGCTTCTGGACCTTCGCCGACGCGCTGGCTCCGGGACTCATCCTCGCCCAGGCGTTCGGTCGCTTCGGCAACTGGTTCAACCAGGAGCTCTTCGGTCTGCCGACCGACCTGCCCTGGGGCCTCGAGATCGACAGCGACAACCCCGCCTTCCCCGCCGGTCTCGCCCCCGACACGCTGTTTCACCCGACCTTCCTCTACGAGGTGCTGTGGAACCTGCTCGGCTGCGTCGTGATCCTCCTCGCCGCGCGCGCCTTCACCCTGCAGTGGGGCCGGGCGTTCGGGCTCTACCTCGTCTGGTACAGCGCCGGTCGCATCGTCTGGGAGAGCATCCGCATCGACCCGAGCGAGATCTACTTCGGCCTCCGCACCAACGTGTGGGCGGCGATCCTCGGTGTTCTGCTCGGACTTGCGATCATGATCGTGCAGCGCCACCGCCACCTGGGCCTCGAGCCGTCGCCGTACGTGCCCGGTCGCGAAGCGAACGTCCCGGGGACTGTAGGATCGGCAGAACCCCACGAATTCGTCGACGTGAGCGAGCCGCCCGCGACGAAAGATCCTGTCGGCAGCGCCACAAGCACACCCGCCACGAAATAGCACCCTCGGGCCGACGTCGTCCCATCTTGAGTATCAATGTGAGGACGCTAGGTATGTCTTCGAGCCCCCGTTCCGACGTCGTCGGCGGCACTTTCCCCGAGAAGCAGGGCCTCTACAACCCTGCCTTCGAGAAGGACGCCTGCGGCCTGGCGATGGTCGCGACCCTCCGTGGCGAGGCCGGACACGACATCATCGATCTCGCGCTCACGGCGCTGCGCAACCTCGAGCACCGCGGAGCCATCGGCTCGGATGCCGGAACGGGCGACGGTGCCGGCATCCTGACCCAGATGCCCGACGCGTTCCTGCGCGCGGTCGTGAACTTCGACCTGCCCCCGGTCGGGGAGTACGCGGCGGGGATGGTCTTCCTCCCGCTCGATGAGGCCGCCCGAGACGAGCAGAAGCACGGCATCGAGCGCATCGCCGCCGCCGAGAACCTGCACGTGCTGGGCTGGCGGGAAGTGCCCACCGAAGACGAGAACCTCGGCACCCTGGCCTTCCGCGCACGACCCGCCTTCGAGCAGCTGTTCGTCTCGCACCCCGCCGTCGGCGAGGCCCCGGCCCTGGCGGGCATCGCGCTCGACCGTCGCGTCTACCGACTGCGCAAGCGCGCCCGCACCGAACTCGGTGCGTACTTCGTATCGCTGTCGAGCCGCACCCTCGGCTACAAGGGCATGGTCACCACCCTGCAGCTCGAGCCGTTCTACCCCGACCTGCAGGACGAGCGCTTCGCGTCCGAGCTCGCTGTCGTGCACTCGCGCTACTCCACGAACACCTTCCCCTCGTGGCCGCTCGCGCAGCCCCTGCGGATGCTCGCCCACAACGGCGAGATCAACACCGTCAAGGGAAACCGCAACTGGATGCGGGCGCGTCAGTCGCAGTTGGAATCCGAGCTCATCGGTGACATCCGCCCGCTGCTGCCCATCTGCACCGACGGCGCGAGCGACTCCGCCTCGTTCGACGAGGTGCTCGAGCTGCTCACCCTCACGGGGCGCAGCCTCCCGCACGCCGTCATGATGATGGTGCCCGAGGCCTACGAGAAGCAGGCCACGATCGCCCCCGACCTCCGGGCGTTCTACGACTACCACTCGATCCAGATGGAGCCGTGGGACGGCCCCGCCGCGCTGATCTTCACCGACGGCACGCTCGTCGGCGCGACGCTCGACCGCAACGGCCTCCGCCCGGGCCGGTGGACCGAGACCACCGACGGGCTGGTCGTCATCGGCAGCGAGACCGGTGTGCTCGACTTCGCCCCCGAGCGCATCAAGCGCCGCGGGCGCCTCCGCCCCGGCCGGATGTTCCTCGTCGACACCGCGGCCGGCCGCATCGTGCCCGACTCCGAGATCAAGGCGGAGCTGGCAGCATCCCAGCCCTGGCAGGAATGGTTGGACGCCGGCCGCGTCCGCCTGTCCGAGCTTCCCGAGCGTGAGCACATCGTGCACCCGATCGCCTCCATCACCCGCCGCCAGCGCACCTTCGGCTACACCGAGGAGGAGGTGCGGATCCTGCTGACCCCGATGGGGCAGAACGGCGCCGAGCCCCTCGGCGCGATGGGCAGCGACACCCCGGTCGCGGTGCTGAGCGATCGCCCGCGCCTGCTGTTCGACTACTTCACCCAGCAGTTCGCCCAGGTGACGAACCCGCCGCTGGACTCCATCCGCGAGGAGGTCGTCACCTCGCTCGCGCTCGGCCTCGGCCCCGAGCGGAACCTGCTCGACTGGGGCGCCGACCACACGCGCACCGTCACGCTCGATTTCCCCGTGATCGACAACGACGAGCTCGCCAAGATCCAGCACATCGACACCGCGCTGCCCGGCCGGTCGTCCGTGACGATCCGGGGGCTCTACCACGTCGAGGCCGGACACGAGGGGATGCGCAAACGCATCACCCAGATGTGCCGCGAGGTCGACCACGCGATCGAGGACGGCGCCGAGTTCATCGTGCTGAGCGACCGCGACTCGAACAAGGACCTCGCGCCGATTCCCTCGCTGTTGATGGTCGCCGCGGTGCACCACCACCTCATCCGCCGCGAGACTCGCATGAAGGTCGGGCTCGTGGTCGAGGCGGGCGACGTTCGCGAAGTGCACCACGTCGCCACCCTCATCGGCTACGGCGCATCGGCGGTCAACCCCTACCTCGCGATGGAGACGGCCGAATACCTCGTCCGCGCCGGCTACGTCACCGGGATCACCCCCGAGAAGGCCGTCAAGAACCTCATCTACGCCCTCGGCAAGGGCGTGCTGAAGATCATGTCGAAGATGGGCATCTCGACGGTGTCGTCCTACGCGGGCGCGCAGGTCTTCGAGGCCATCGGCCTCTCGCACGACTTCGTCGACGACTACTTCACCGGTACCGAGACGAAGCTCGGCGGTGTCGGCATCGACGTCATCGCGGCGGAGAACGCCGCCCGCCACGCCTACGCCTACCCCGAAGACGCGGCGGCACGCGCCCACGAGCGCCTGTGGACCGGCGGGGAGTACCAGTGGCGTCGCGACGGCGCTCCTCACCTGTTCAACCCCGACACCGTGTTCCGCCTGCAGCACGCGACCCGCGAGCGCCGGTACGACATCTTCCGTGAGTACACGCGGCTCGTCGACGACCAGGCCTCGGAGCTGAAGACGCTCCGCGGCATGTTCGGCCTGCGCAGCGGCGCGCGCACCCCCGTGCCGCTCGATGAGGTCGAGCCGGTGTCATCGATCGTGAGGCGGTTCTCCACCGGGGCGATGAGCTACGGCTCGATCTCGCAGGAGGCGCACGAAGTGCTCGCCGTCGCGATGAACCGCATCGGCGGCAAGTCGAACACCGGCGAGGGCGGTGAAGACGTCGACCGCCTGCTCGACCCGGTGCGCAACAGCGCCATCAAGCAGGTCGCGTCCGGCCGGTTCGGGGTGACGAGCCTGTACCTCACGAAGGCCCAGGACATCCAGATCAAACTCGCCCAGGGCGCGAAGCCCGGGGAGGGCGGTCAGCTGCCGCCGACGAAGGTGTACCCGTGGGTGGCGCGCACGCGTCACGCGACAGCCGGGGTCGGCCTCATCTCGCCGCCCCCGCACCACGACATCTACTCGATCGAAGACCTGAAGCAGCTGATCTTCGACCTCAAGCGGGCGAACCCCTCCGCGCGCATCCACACCAAGCTCGTCAGCCAGTCGGGTATCGGTGCCGTCGCCGCGGGGGTCGCCAAGGCCCTCAGCGACGTCATCCTCGTGTCCGGCCAGGACGGCGGCACCGGGGCCAGCCCCCTCAACTCGCTCAAGCACGCCGGCACCCCCTGGGAGCTCGGTCTCGCCGAGACGCAGCAGACGCTCATGCTGAACGGCATGCGCGACCGGGTCGTCGTGCAGGTGGACGGTCAACTCAAGACCGGCCGGGACGTGATCGTCGGCGCCCTGCTCGGGGCCGAGGAGTTCGGCTTCGCCACCGCTCCGCTGGTCGTGTCGGGCTGCATCATGATGCGGGTCTGCCACCTCGACACCTGCCCCGTCGGTGTCGCGACGCAGAACCCGGCGCTGCGCGCCCGATTCACCGGCAAGCCCGAGTTCATCATCAACTTCATGGAGTTCATCGCCCAGGAAGTGCGCGAGTACCTCGCCGAACTCGGATTCCGCTCGCTGGACGAGGCCGTCGGGCACGCCGAGCTGCTCGACGTCAACGGCGCGATCGACCACTGGAAGGCCAGCGGGCTCGACCTCTCTCCCATCCTCGAAGGGCCGCGTTTCGCCGACGACGAGCCGCGCCGCCACGGTCGCGACCAGAAGCACGAACTCGACCAGCACTTCGACGTGCAGCTCATCGAGCGCGCGCGCGACGTGATCGAGTCGGGTGGTCGTGTCGAGATCGACCTCCCGATCCGCAACACCGAGCGGGCCGTCGGCACGATGCTGGGCCACCACGTCACGAAGGTGCGCGGCGAGAACGGCCTCACGGCGGATTCGATCGTGGTGCGCCTCACCGGCTCCGCCGGACAGTCGTTCGGCGCCTTCATGCCGGCGGGCATCACCCTGCGCCTCGAGGGCGACTCCAACGACTACGTCGGCAAGGGCCTCTCGGGCGGACAGATCGTGATCCGGCCGCCCCGCGACTCCGTGTTCGCAGCATCCGAGAACGTCATCGCCGGCAACGTCATCGGTTACGGCGCGACGCAGGGCACGATGTTCCTCAGCGGCGCGGTGGGGGAGCGGTTCTTCGTGCGCAACTCCGGCGCGACCGCGGTGGTCGAGGGGGTCGGCGATCACGCGCTCGAGTACATGACCGGAGGGCTCGCCGTCATCCTCGGCGCGACCGGACGCAACCTCGGCGCGGGCATGTCGGGCGGCACCGCCTACATCTACCGCCTCGACGAAGCGCTGGTGAACCGTGAAGCCCTCGCCGCAGGAGAGCTCGAACTCGGCCCGCTGGGTTCGGGCGACGCGGAGATCCTCCGCGACCTCCTCGAGCAGCACGTCGCCGAGACCGACTCGGCCCTCGCTGCCTCGCTGCTCAGCGACTTCGAGGCCGAGGCCGACAACTTCGTGCGGGTCGTCCCGCGCGACTACGCCGCCGTGCTCGAGACCCGCCAGCAAGCCCTGGCCGAAGGCCTCGACCCTGACGGAGACATCGTGTGGAACCGCATCCTGGAGGTGACCGGTGGCTGATCCCAAGGGCTTTCTGAAGGTCACGGAGCGCGAGCTGCCGCCGCGTCGGCCCGTGTCCGTGCGCATCATGGACTGGAAAGAGGTGTACCAGCCCGGTGACACCGCCGTCCTCCGACGTCAAGCCGGGCGGTGCATGGACTGCGGCATCCCGTTCTGTCACAAGGGCTGCCCGCTCGGAAACCTGATCCCCGAGTGGAACGACCTGATGTGGCGCGGCGAGGGTCGCGCTGCGATCGAGCGCCTGCACGCCACGAACAACTTCCCCGAGTTCACCGGCAAGCTCTGCCCTGCACCGTGCGAGAGCTCGTGCGTGCTCGGCATCAATCAGCCCGCTGTCACGATCAAGCAGGTCGAGGCGTCGATCATCGAAGAGGCGTTCACCCGCGGTTGGGTCGAGCCGGAGCCGCCCGAGCGGCTCACGGGCAAGACCGTCGCCGTGGTCGGCTCGGGACCCGCCGGTCTCGCCGCAGCCCAACAGCTCACCCGAGCGGGTCACACGGTCGCCGTCTACGAACGCGATGACCGCATCGGCGGGCTGCTGCGCTACGGCATCCCCGATTTCAAGATGGAGAAGCGCCACCTCGAGTCGCGCCTGCGTCAGATGCAGGACGAGGGAACCCGTTTCCGTGCCGGTGTGGAGATCGGCAAGGACATCACGTGGGACGCCCTGCGGGCCCGCTACGACGCGGTCGTGGTCGCGATCGGCTCGACGCTGCCCCGTGACCTCGCGATCCCCGGCCGGGACCTCGCCGGAGTGCACTTCGCGATGGAGTACCTGGTCGAATCCAACAAGGCGGTCGCCGGCGACGAAGTCGCCCACCAGATCAGCGCCGAGGGCAAGCACGTCGTCGTCATCGGCGGCGGCGACACCGGTGCGGACTGCATCGGTACCGCCCACCGACAGGGCGCCCTCAGCGTGACGAACCTCGCGATCGGCCAGCGCCCGCCCGAGGAGCGTCCCGAGACCCAGCCGTGGCCGATGACGCCGACACTGCTCGAGGTGTCCACAGCCCACGAGGAGGGCGGGGAGCGCACCTTCCTCGCCTCCACGGTGGAGTTCCTCTCCAACGGTTCGGGTGAGGTGCGGGCACTGCGCGTCGCCGAGACCGAATACATCGACGGTCGCCGCATCCCCAAGAGCGGAACGGAACGCGAGATCCCCGCCGACCTCATCCTGCTGGCGATGGGATTCACCGGTCCCGAGCGCACCGAGCTCGAAGACCAGCTCGGTACCCGCTTCACCAACCGGGGCGCCATCGACCGCGACACCTCGTACGCGACGGTGACCCCCGGCGTCTTCGCCGCGGGCGACGCCGGGCGCGGACAGTCGCTCATCGTGTGGGCGATCGCCGAAGGACGCGCCGCGGCCGCCGAGGTCGATCGCTACCTCATGGGCGAGACCGCGCTGCCGGCTCCGGTGCGCCCGAACGATGTCGCGATCGGACTGCTGCCCGCGTAGGCTGGCGACGGCCTTCCACCCCTCGAAACCACCACCTCCGGAGAACATCACCGATGAGACGCGCCAAGATCGTAGCTACGCTCGGCCCCGCCACATCCTCGTACGAGATGGTCCGCGCGATCATCGACGCGGGTGTCGACGTTGCACGACTCAACCTCAGCCACGGGGACTACTCCGTGCACGAGGGCAACTACGCCAACGTCCGTCGGGCGGCCGAGGATTCCGGCCGCGCGGTCGCGATCCTCGTCGACCTGCAGGGTCCGAAGATCCGTCTCGGTCGCTTCGCCGACGGTCCGCACGAGCTCGCCGCGGGCGACATCTTCACCATCACGATCGACGACGTCCCCGGCACCAAGGAACTCGTCTCCACGACGTTCAAGGGCCTGCCCGACGACGTGCGCCCCGGCGACTTCCTCCTCATCGACGACGGCAAGGTGCGCGTCGAGGTCATCGACTCGGACGAGCGCACCGTGACCACCCGCGTCATCGTCGGCGGCCCCGTGTCGAACAACAAGGGCATCAACCTCCCCGGCGTCGCGGTCAACGTGCCCGCGCTGTCCGAGAAGGACGAGGCCGACCTCCGCTGGGGCCTGCGCACCGGCGCCGACCTCATCGCCCTGTCGTTCGTGCGTGATGCCTCCGACATCGACCGCGTGCACGTCATCATGGGCGAAGAGGGCCGCTATGTCCCCGTCATCGCCAAGATCGAGAAGCCGCAGGCCGTCGACAACCTCGAGGCCATCGTCGACGCGTTCGACGGCATCATGGTCGCCCGTGGTGACCTGGGCGTCGAGCTGCCGCTCGAGGCGGTTCCGATCGTGCAGAAGCAGGCCGTCGAGCTCGCCCGCCGGATGGCGAAGCCCGTCATCGTGGCCACGCAGATGCTCGAGTCGATGATCACCAACCCCGTCCCCACGCGCGCCGAAGTGAGCGACGTCGCCAACGCCGTCCTCGACGGCGCCGACGCGGTCATGCTCTCGGGCGAGACCAGCGTCGGGCAGTACCCGGTCGGGGTCGTCGAGACCATGGCTCGCATCGTGGCCTCCACCGAGGACCACGGCCTGGACCGCATCGCGAAGCTGACCAACAAGCCGCGCACCCAGGGCGGCGCGATCACCCTGGCCGCGATCGAGGTCGCCGAGTTCGTCGAGGCCAAGTTCCTCTGCATCTTCACCGAGTCGGGTGACTCCGCGCGCCGGATGTCGCGCTTGCGCTCGGCGATCCCCATGATCGCGTTCACTCCCGATCCCGCCATCCGTCGCCGGCTGGCCCTCACCTGGGGCGTCAGTTCGACGCTGGTGGACTACGTCGAGCACACCGACCTCATGTTCATGCAGGTCGACGATCACCTGCTCGCCAACGGCCTGGCCAAGGTCGGCGACAAGGTCATCGTGATCTCCGGTTCCCCTCCCGGAATCGCGGGCTCCACGAACGACCTCCGCGTGCACAAGGTGGGCGACGCGGTGCACGGCGCCGCGCCGATCTACCAGCGCGAAGGCTGACCTGCCGAGTCGCACGCCGCGCTGTCGTCGCGGCGTGCGATAGGGTCGGATGCTGGCGTGCTGGCCGGTGTGGCGGAACGGCAGACGCGGGGCACTCAAAATGCTCTGTCCGAAAGGACGTGTGGGTTCGAATCCCACCACCGGCACGCGAACCAGCTTCCCCCCACGGGTTTTCGGCAGTAGCCCGAGCCCCCTGTTCTAGGATGAATACGTGACTGAGCAAGATCCGGGCGCTGCGCCCATCGCATCCGCCCCCCGCCGCGTCGTGGTTGCGGAGGATGAGTCGCTCATCCGCCTCGACATCGTCGAGATCCTGCGCGACAACGGCTTCGACGTCGTCGGCGAAGCGGGCGATGGCGAAACGGCCGTCCAGCTTGCGACCGAGCTGCGTCCCGACCTCGTGATCATGGACGTCAAGATGCCCCAGCTCGACGGCATCAGCGCGGCCGAGCGGCTGAGCAAGGACCACATCGCGCCGGTCGTGCTGCTCACCGCCTTCAGCCAGAAGGAGCTCGTCGAACGGGCGAGCGAAGCGGGCGCCCTCGCCTACGTCGTGAAGCCCTTCACCCCGAACGACCTGCTGCCGGCCATCGAGATCGCTCTGGCCCGCTACGACCAGATCATCACGCTCGAAGCCGAGGTCGCCGACATGGTCGAGCGGTTCGAGACGCGCAAGCTCGTCGACCGGGCCAAGGGCCTGCTGAACGAGAAGATGGGGCTCACCGAGCCCGAGGCGTTCCGTTGGATCCAGAAGGCCTCGATGGACCGCCGACTCACCATGCAGGATGTCGCCAAGGCGATCATCGAGCAGCTCGCCCCGAAGAAGGGCTGAGCGCCGGGCTCACGAACGCGGCGCGTCCTTGATGTGGTTCGTGATGCGCACCGTCGAACAACGGCGCCCCTCCTCGTCGCTGACGACGATCTCGTGGACGGTCAACGAGCGGCCGAGATGAAGCGGCGTGCAGACGCCCGTGACGATCCCGGACGACGCCGAGCGGGTGTGCGTCGCGTTGATGTCGACACCGACCGCCAGTCGCCCGGGGCCCGCGTGCAGGTTGGCCGCCATCGATCCGAGCGACTCGCCCAGCACCACGTACGCCCCGCCGTGCAGCAGACCCACCGGCTGGGTGTTGCCCTCGACGGGCATCGTCGCGACGCACCGCTCGATGGAGAACTCGAGCCACTCGATGCCCATCTTCTCGGCGAGGGCGCCCGCGCCTCGGCTTCGCACCCAGTCGAGGCCGGCTGAGGAATCGGGGGTCGTCGTGCTCATGGCCGCCTTCGTCGGGGGAGGGATGCGGTGTCCGCGCCCCTCGTTAGGCTTGACGGGTGACGGACCCCGGAAAGCCTACCCTTCTCGTCGTCGACGGCCATTCGCTGGCCTACCGGGCGTTCTACGCGCTCCCGGTCGATAACTTCTCGACCAAAGACGGCCAACACACGAACGGCATCTACGGCTTCCTGTCGATGCTGGTGAATCTCATCAAGGCCGAGAAGCCCACCCACCTCGTCGTGGCGTTCGACACCTCCCGTCAGTCGTTCCGCACCCGCGAGTACACGGAGTACAAGGCGAACCGCTCCGAGACGCCGTCCGAATTCAAGGGACAGATTCCGATCCTGAAGGACGTCCTCGCCGCGATGAGCATCCCGGTGCTCGAGAAGGAGGACTTCGAAGCCGACGACATCCTCGCGACCCTCGCCACGGAAGGCGCAGAACAGGGCTTCCACGTGCTGGTGTGCTCCGGTGACCGCGACACGATCCAGCTCGTGAGCGACGACGTCACCCTGTTGTATCCGAACGTGCAGGGGGTGTCGCAACTCAAGCGTTACGACCCCGCCGCCGTGATCGAGAAGTACGGTCTGCCCCCGCAGCAGTACCCCGAGATCGCCGCCCTCGTCGGCGAGACGAGCGACAACCTCCCCGGTGTGCCCAAGGTGGGGGAGAAGACGGCGGTCAAGTGGCTGACGCAGTACGGCTCGCTCGACGCCCTGCTCGACAACGCCGACAAGATCACCGGCGTGGTGGGCAACAACCTGCGCGAGCACCTCGACGACGTGCGCCGAAACCGACGTCTCAACCGGCTGCTGACCGACGTCGAGCTGCCGCTCGGGCCCGCCGATCTCGCCGTCCGCCCGCTCGACGCCCAGGCGGTGCGGGACATCTTCGCCCGCCTCGAGTTCCGCACGCTCCTCCCGCGGGTCTTCGAGGCCGCGGGAGTCGAGGCGAACGCCTCCACCGCAGCACCTGCCGCCGAGGCCCCGAAGGCCGCCGAGCTCGATCCGACCGCGTTCGCGGCGTGGGCCGATGCTGCCGCGGGAGAAGTGGGCGTCACGGTGGTCGTCTCCGGCGGGCTGCCGACCCGGCTCGGACTCGCGACGACGGATGCTGCCGCCGAAGCGGACTGGAGCGCCGAGCTCGCCGCCGCGCTGGGCCCGTGGTTCGCTTCGGACGCGCCCAAGGCGTTCTTCGACGCCAAGCCGCAGGTGAAAGCCCTCGCCCGCGAGGGTGTCACCCTGCGGGGCCTCGCCTTCGACGTGCTCCTCGCCGGTTGGCTGCTGCGTCCGAGCCTCCCCGACAAGACCTTCGCCGACCTGGTCGACCGCTACTTGGGGGAGAAGCTGCCCGAGGCCGACCCGTCGCAACTCGTCCCCGAGACCGAGGGCGCGACTCCCGCGCAGCTCGCGTGGTTCGTGCTGCGCGTCGCCGAAGCCGAACGCGCGGAGCTGCCCGACAGCGTGCGAGAGGTACTCGAGACCATCGAGCTGCCGACACTGCAGACGCTGGCCGACATGGAGTTGGCCGGGGTCGCCGTCTCGCACGAACGACTGACAGCGTTCTCGGCCGAACTCGGGGTGCGCGCCGAGGGCCTCGCCCAGCAGGCGTACGCCGCGATCGGGCGCGAGGTCAACCTCGGGTCGCCGAAACAACTGCAGGAGGTGCTGTTCGAGGAACTGGAGCTCCCCAAGACCCGCAAGACCAAGACCGGCTACTCCACCGACGCCGCCGTCCTCGCCGATCTGCAGGATTCGCATCCGCACCCGTTCCTCGACCTGCTTCTCCAGCACCGCGACGCGACCAAGCTGCGCCAGATCATCGACGCTCTCGCGGCGGCGATCGACGAGAGCGGTCGCATCCACACCACGTATGTGCAGACCGGCAGCCAGACCGGGCGTCTCTCGAGCACCGACCCCAACCTGCAGAACATCCCGATCCGCAACGAGGAGAGCCACCGCGTCCGCGCCGCTTTCGAGGTCGGCGCGGGGTACGAGACGCTCCTGACCGCGGATTATTCGCAGATCGAGATGCGGATCATGGCGCACCTGTCGGGCGACCCCGGCCTGGTCGAGGCGTTCAACAGCGGCGAAGACCTGCACCGCTTCGTGGGGGCACGGGTCTTCGGCGTGACGCCCGCGGAGGTGACCTCGCCCATGCGCTCGAAGGTCAAGGCGATGTCGTACGGACTCGTCTACGGCCTGTCGGCCTTCGGGTTGTCGAAGCAACTGCGGATCGAGCAGTCCGAGGCCAAGCAGCTGATGATGGAGTACTTCGCGCGCTTCGGCGCGGTGCGCGACTACCTGCGCTCCTCCGTCGAGCAGGCCCGCATCGACGGCTACACCCAAACGATCTTCGGGCGCCGCCGGCCGTTCCCCGATCTGACGAGTCCCAACCGTGTCCTGCGCGAGAACGCGGAGCGCGCGGCGCTCAACGCCCCGATCCAGGGCAGTGCCGCGGACATCATGAAGATCGCGCTGTTCCACATCCACGCCGATCTCGCCGAAGCCGACCTGCGCTCCCGGGTGCTGCTACAGATCCATGATGAGCTCGTCGTCGAGGTCGCGCCGGGGGAGTGGGATGCTGCGGAGTCGATCGTGCGTGCCCGGATGGGCGACGCGGCACAGCTCACCGTTCCCCTCGATGTGCAGATCGGGCGCGGGGGCGACTGGAACGAGGCCGGTCACTAGGCTCGAAACATGACCGACGCACCTCGCCCCTCCACGCGGATCGACTCGATCGCCGATGAGTGGGTCGACACCCTGGCAGAGCTCTCGCCCACCGCGGCGACGTACATCGGCCGCTTCGAGTACAACGACCGCTTCGGTGACTACTCGCCGGCCGGTCAGGCGCGCTACATCGGGGCCGTCGAGGCCACCGCGGCCGAGCTGACGGCGGCGACGCCGGTCGACGCCATCGACGCGGTCACCAAGGAAGACCTCCTGCGCGAGCTCACCCTCGACCGTGAGCTGAACGACGCGCAGTGGTACCTGCGCGACCTGAACGTGATCGCATCGCCGGCCCAGGACATCCGGGCCGTGTTCGATCTGATGCCCACCGAGACGGTCGAGGACTGGTCGGTCATCTCCCGTCGACTCAAGGCGGTCCCCGGTGCGCTCGACGGCTACATCGCCACCCTGCGGGAGGGCATCGCCCGCGGCGTGGTGCCCGCCCGCAGGCAGGTGCGCGAGGTGATCAAGCAGATCGAGCGCTACACCGCCGACACCGGCTTCTTCGCCGAGTTCGCCGCGAATGCGAGCCCCGCGACCGGTTCGCTCCCCGCCTCGCTGGCTCGCGAACTCGCCGACAACGCCAACCTCGCGCGGCTGGCCTATGACGGCCTCGGGTCGTTCCTCTCCACCGAGCTCGTGCCGGCGGCGGGGGAGACCGACGCCGTCGGGCGGGAGGTCTATGAACTGCACTCGCGCCGCTTCCTGGGCGCCACGGTGGATCTCGACGAGACCTACGAGTGGGGCGTGCAGGAACTCGCGCGCATGGTCGCCGAGCAGGAGGCGATCGCGAACGAGATCCTCCCCGGGGCCACGGTCGAAGAAGCCGTCGCCTTTCTCGAGAGCGATCCCGCGCGCAAGCTCCACGGCACCGAAGAGCTGCGTCGTTGGATGCAGGAGACCAGCGACCGGGCGGTCGTCGAGCTCGGTGCGACCCATTTCGACATTCCCGAGCCGATCCGTCAGCTCGAGTGCCTGATCGCGCCCACCCAGGAGGGCGGGATCTACTACACCGGTCCGACCGACGACTTCTCCCGACCGGGGCGGATGTGGTGGTCGGTGCCCGAGGGCGTCACCGAATTCGACACGTGGCGCGAACTCACCACGGTGTACCACGAGGGGGTTCCGGGCCACCACCTGCAGATCGCGCAAGCGGTGTACAACCGCGCGCAGCTGAACTCGTGGCGTCGCCTCCTGGCGGGCACCTCCGGCCACGCCGAGGGCTGGGCGCTGTACGCGGAACGGCTCATGGAGCAGCTCGGCTTCCTCGATGACCCCGCCGATCGTCTCGGGATGCTGGACGGTCAGCGCATGCGGGCGGCCCGGGTGGTGCTCGACATCGGTGTGCACCTGCAGAAGCCGCGCCTCGACGGCACCGGCGTCTGGGACCATGATTACGCCCTCGAGTTCATGCTGCGCAACGTGAACATGTCCGAGGAGTTCGTGCGGTTCGAGGTCAACCGCTACCTCGGCTGGCCCGGCCAGGCGCCCAGCTACAAGGTCGGCCAGCGCATCTGGGAGCAGGCGCGCGACGAGGAGCAGGCCCGCCTGGGTGCGGACTTCGACATCAAGGACTTCCACAAGCGTGCCCTCGACATCGGCGGGGTCGGCCTCGACACGCTGCGCAATGCGCTGAACAACGGCTGACGATGGCTGCGCTCGAGCTGGGGCTCGACACCTTCGGCGACATCTCGCGGGGCACCGATGGTGCTCTGCTGAGCGACGCGCAGACGATCCGCAACGTCGTCGACCAGGCGGTACTCGCCGACGGGGTGGGGTTGTCGTTCTTCGGCGTGGGGGAGCACCACCGGAAGGACTTCGCCGTCACGAGTCCCGAGATCGTGCTCGCCGCGGCCGCCTCCCGCACGGATTCGATCCATCTCGGCACCGCCGTGACCGTGCTGTCCTCCGACGACCCGGTGCGCGTGTACGAGCGCTTCGCCACCCTCGACGCCGTCTCGAACGGCCGCGCCGAAGTGATCCTCGGCCGTGACTCGTTCACCGAGTCGTTCCCGCTCTTCGGCTACGACCTCGCCGACTACGAAGTGCTCTTCGATGAGAAGCTCGAGCTCTTCTCCACCCTGCTGCGGGAGCAGCCGGTCACCTGGTCGGGCACCACCCGGGCATCGCTGACGAACGCCGATGTCTACCCGAAGACCGAGAACGGCATCACCGCCTGGGTGGGGGTGGGCGGTTCTCCCGAGTCGGTCGTCCGGGCCGCCCGCTACGGCTTCGGGCTGGTGCTCGCGATCATCGGCGGCCCCTCGGCGCGCTTCGCACCGTTCGCCGATCTGTACCGTCGTTCGCTCGAGTCCTTCGGGAGCCCGGCCCTGCCGATCTCCGTCCACTCGCCCGGACACGTAGGGGCCACCGACCAGGAGGCGTGGGAAGAGGCGTACCCCGGTGTCGCCGAACTCAACAACACGATCGGGCGCGAACGGGGATGGCCGAGCTACAACCGGCTGCGCTTCCAGCACGACGTCGGCCCGGAGGGTTCGCTGTACGTCGGCTCTCCCGAGACCGTCGCTCGCAAGATCGCCGACACGGTTCGCACCCTCGGGGCGTCCCGCTTCCAGATGAAGTTCGCCAGCGGCTCGCTGGCCCACGCGAAGCTCATGTCGAGCATCGAACTGTACGGCACGCGCGTGCTGCCGCTCGTACGCGAGATGCTCGCGTCCGAGTGAGCGCCAGCATCCTTACGATGGCGTCATGACGAAAGACGCTCCGGCCGCCGCTCTCACCGTTTCCGAGCAGCTCGACGCCCTGCCGTTCACGCGCCGACACCTGCGCATCCTGACCGGGTCGGGCCTCGGGTGGGCGCTGGATGCGATGGACGTCGGTTTGATCTCGTTCATCATCGCCGCACTCGCCGTGCAATGGCAGCTCGCCCCCACCGAGACGGCGTGGATCGCCTCGATCGGCTTCGCGGGCATGGCCATCGGTGCGAGCGTCGGGGGGCTCTTGGCCGACCGCTTCGGTCGCCGGCAGGTGTTCGCCCTGACCCTCCTCGTCTACGGTGTCGCCACCGGCGCGAGCGCCCTCGTCGGCGGCCTCGCGGCCCTGCTCGTGCTGCGCTTCTTCGTCGGCCTCGGTCTCGGAGCCGAACTGCCGGTCGCGTCGACCTACGTGAGCGAATTCGCGCCCGCACGCATCCGCGGCCGGCTCATCGTCATCCTCGAGGCATTCTGGGCGATCGGGTGGACGGCTGCCGCCCTCATCGGCTTCCTGGTGATCCCGTCGTCGCCGGACGGCTGGCGGTGGGCGTTCGCGCTCGGCGCGATCCCCGCCGCCTACGCCCTCGCCGTGCGCTGGGGCCTGCCGGAATCGCCCCGGTGGCTCGTCCGCCGCGGTCGCCACGCCGAGGCTGCGGCCATCGTCGCCGAGTTCGAAGTCGCGGCGGGCCGCACCCCCACCCCCGTCGACACGACCGCGCCCCCGCTCGCCGCAGCGACCGGGGGGAGCCGTCTGGCCACGCTGTGGAGTGCGGAATTCCGCCGCCGCACGCTCAGCCTCTGGGTGCTGTGGTTCTGCGTCAACTTCTCGTATTACGGCGCCTTCATCTGGATCCCAACCATCCTGGTCTCGCAGGGCTACGACCTGGTGCGCTCGTTCGGCTTCACCCTGATCATCACGCTGGCCCAGCTTCCCGGTTACGCGGTCGCCGCTTGGCTCATCGAAGTGTGGGGGCGCCGCGGCACCCTCGCGGTCTTCCTCGCGGGCTCCGCGGTGTCTGCCGTCCTGTTCGGCACGGCGACGGGGGCCGGGTGGGTCATCGCCTCCGGGATGCTGCTGTCGTTCTTCAACCTCGGTGCCTGGGGCGCCCTGTACGCGGTCTCGCCGGAGACCTATCCGACTTCGATGCGCGCGACCGGTTCGGGGTGGGCCGCCGGTGTCGGGCGGATCGCCTCGATCATCGCGCCGCTGTCGGTGCCGCCCCTCCTGGCCTGGGGCGGGGCACCCCTGCTGTTCGTGGTGTTCGCCGTCTTCTTCGCGATCGCCGTCGTCGCCTCTCTCGGTGTCGTCGATCGCCGGGGCCAGGCGCTCGACGACCGGTGAGGCCTGCGTAGGCTGGTCCGATGACCGCCATTCGTTTCGTCGCCATCGGCGACTCCTTCACCGAAGGCGTCGGAGACGATCTGCCCGGGGGAGCGGTGCGGGGCTGGGCTGATCTCGCGGCGCAGGGGTGGGCGGATGCTGTGGGCGCTCCGCTGTCGTATGCCAACCTCGCCATCCGCGGCAAGCTGGCCTGGCCGATCGTCGAGGAACAACTCGAGCCTGCCCTCGCTCTGAAGCCCACGCACCTGTCCTTCAACGGCGGGGGCAACGACATGCTGCGACCGCGCGCCGACATGGCGCACATCGCCGACTCGTTCTCCCGGGTGATGGCGCGTTGCGAGGAAGAGGGCGTGCGGGTGATCTTCCTCTCCGGCGCCAATCCCTCGCCGCACCTCCCGCTCGGGCGCATGGTGCAGCGACGCGGGGATGGGCTGTCCGTGGCCGTTCTCGAGCGGATCGCCGATCACCCCGACGTCATCCGGGCGCTGAACTGGCCGGATCGCGAGCTGTCGGAGCGGCCGTTCTGGGCCGCGGACCGCCTGCACATGAACGCCCGCGGTCACCACCGGGTGGCCGCGCGCGTGCTCGACGCTCTCGGCCATACACCGCCCTCGACCTGGTGGTCGCTTCCCGAAGACCACGGCGTCATCGTTCCGCAGGGCGCGGCGTACTACCGCGAGCACGTCGCTCCGTGGGTGCGGCGACGATTGACCGGTCGCTCCTCGGGCGACGGCCGCACGGCGAAGTTCCCGGAGTGGGTCGAACTCACACCGGGCGGCTGACCCGGTAGCTCAGTTCGGCGAACTGTCCCTCCTGCTTCACCGTGGTGAGGCGGAGACGGTCGGAGCCGATGGTGCGGGGGAGGAGGGGGCGCCCCGAGGCCAGCAGCGCGGGCGCCAGCGACACCCTGATCTCGTCGAGGCGTCCGACGTCGTCGAACTGCCCGACGAGATCGCCCCCGCCGACGAGCCAGACGTCCTTTTCCCCCGCCTCCCGCTCGACGTCCGCCACCCAGGTGTCCACCGCACCCGACACGAAGCGCACCTTGCCTCCGGCGGGGGTCGGCAGCGCGCGATGGGTGACCACGAAACAGGGGAGCTCACCATAGGCGGCGGCCCACGACCCCTCGTTCTCCCGCTCGTCGTTGTCGAGCACCCATCGGTACGTCGTCGCCCCCATGACGAAGGCTCCGACGCCGGCCAGGAAGTGCGCCATGCCGTCTTCCGCTTCGGCGGCGCCGGGCACGGAGAAGAGCCACGACAACGAATCCTCGTCATCGGCGAGGAAGCCGTTCAGGGTCGAAGCGGTGTTGTACACGAAGCGCGTCATGCGGGAACGGTAGCGCCCGCCTCCGACGTCCGCGTGACTTTGCCGCAGCATCCGTTCTCCTGTCAAGCCCTCCCCGCCTCGCGGCGACGATGGCAAGGTAAGTGAGCGCGGCGCGTGCCGCCCGAAAAGGAGTGCATTCATGAGTATCGGAGCGGGAATCGCCCTGTTCGTCATCGGCGCGATCCTCGCGTTCGCGGTGAACGTCGAAGTGCCGGGTATCGAACTCAGCCTGATCGGCTATATCCTCATGGGCGCGGGCGCGGTGGTGTTCGTCATCGGACTGATCCTCATGCTGCGCCGTCGTCAGACCGACACGGTCACCCGCACGGCCGTCGACCCGGCCGCCGGCGAGCAGGTCACGCGTCAGACCACGCGTCGCGACGACGTCGTCTGACCCGCAAGGACCTGAGGCTCCCAGAAACCGGGGCTCGCTAGACCCGCAGGCTCGCTGCGATCCTGTGACGCGCGCGGTCACCCGTGCGCGTCGGCAGGATCGGGTAGACGTGAACCTGTCCGGGCGCCTCGAGGATCTCGAGGTCGACTCCGGCCTCCTGTGCCCTCGTCGCGAGGAGATGCGCGTCGGGATTGAGCACGTCCCGCGTGCCGGTGTACAGCGAGATCGGACCGAGTCCGCGGAGATCGGCGAACAGCGGGCTGACCGCGGGGTCGCGGAGGGAGAGTCCGCCGCGCCAGGCCTCGGCCAGCACGACACCGCCGGGCGTCGCGAGCCACGGGTCGGTGGGCTGCACGATAGGGATGCGGGGATTGCTCCACGTCAGATCCAGCGCCGGCGAGATGAGTACCGTGCGGGGGAGTGCGATCCCCTCATCGCGGAGCGCGAGGGCCGTGGACAGCGCGATCTGCCCGCCGGCGGAGTCGCCGACCAGCGCGGTCCGTCCGAAGCGGGCGATGCTCGATCGGACGAGTCGCGCGACCCCGTCCACAGCATCCGCCGCCGTCCCGAAGGGCACGAGGGGGTAGATCGGCACGCTCACGGTCGTGCGCGCCTCGACCGCGAGTTGCGCTGCGAACCGCCATTGCAGCCCGACGATCTGGTTGACCCAGCCGCCGCCGTGCACGTAGACGACACCGCCGGCCGGTTCGATCGACCGCGGAGTGAGCGTGTACACCGGCCACGGATCGTGCGCGACCTCGATGCGCACCGTGCGGCTCAGCCGCGGTGGGGGTCCGAACGGTTGCGGGCGCAGTTGCCGCTCGCGGATCCGCCGGCGGGCCCCGTCGGCGGTCACGAAGGTGCGGTTGGCCCGCATCGCTCGCAAGATGACGGGCACGAGGGCGTCCGGGACGGTGAGCACCAGATCATCCTCGTCCCGCGGCTGCGCGGGACCCAATCGGCACCCGCTCGAGCCTTACGGGTGCCGGGGAGAGGTGTTGGTAAGGTGCAAGGCGGCGGGTCGTATCCGCGGCATGAGGGGGGGCTCGTGATGGCATCAACGCGCGGCAAGAAGCGCCAGCGGCGTCGCAAGAGTGCGGTGACGCAGCCCCCGCGCACGGCGACCGTAACACCACCGATCAGCCCGGGGCGACGCCAGCCCGGCGAACGCGTCTTCCGCTTCAGCGACCGGTTCATCAAACGGACCACCATCACGCTGCTCGTGTCGATCCCCGTCCTGTTCCTCATCGGGTTGGCTGTCTCCGTCATCACCTACACCGCGGTGCAGGATGCCGGGGGAGACCCCGGTGAGGCCCTCGGACCGACCATCGGATTCTGGATCATGATGGGGGCCATCATCCTCCCGCTGGCCATCGCTGCGGGTCTCGGGGGAGAGGCGCTCGTGCGCGGTGGCTTCCTCGTCGGCCTCACCCTCGTGAGCGGGATCGCGGTCGTGGCCATCTCGCCCGCCGTCGACCAAGCGTGGCTGCAGCCCTGGGGCTACGCGACGATCGCCCTCGGTGTAGTGCTCTTCTTCGTGATCGGCTTCATCCGCTATGTACCGATGTGGATCGGCCTCCCGTTCGCCCGGCCCGGCCGGGTCGTCTCCGACGGGGTCCTCCCCGGCGAGTCCGAGCCCGGCCGTCTCGCGTCCACGGCCGACCGTGTCGACGGATCCCGACGCGGACCAGGCAAGCCGTAGCTCCGTCAGCGGGGCGGCGCCTCCGGTGTGTCGGCGAGGACGCGATCGATCCATTCACGGCGAGGGAGATCCGCGATCTCGTGGCGCGAGAACCACCCCACCTCGAAGAGCTCGTCGAGATCCGCCACCGCGGGACTGAGGAGTTCGCACTCGTAAGCGACGGTGACGTAAGCGACACGGTCACCGTTGGGGTACTGCACCATCATCGGCTCGCCGCCGTACGCGCCGACGATGGCCGTGATGCGCACGCGTGCGCCGGTTTCCTCACGCACTTCACGGATGACAGCATCCGACGGTTCTTCGCCCGGCTCGACCGCGCCGCCGATCAGACTCCAGAGCCCCGAGTGGGCATGCCGAGCGAGGAGGAACTGCTCGCCGTCACGGATCACAGCGGTCACGCCGGGGAGCTGGAGCAGATCGTGCCCGATCCGCGAGCGAATGGACTTGACGTACTCAGATCGGGTCATCGCCGCAGTCTAGAAGAGGACTGCAGGGCTGGTTGTGCCCATCCGATTGAGAACCTACGGCGTCTCGCGACCGAGCGGTGGGGGAGCCAGCACCGGCGACCGCCCCCTCGCCCTGAGGAGGCGAAGGGGCGGTCTTGCCGGGCCCGCGGCCGCAACGCGGCCGGTCAGGCGCCGTTCTGGTGGGCCCGGCGGCGGAGCAGCCGGAATGCGCCACCGAGGACGAGCATCAACAGGGCGGCACCCGCGAGGGGGAGCGGCTCCCAGCCCGTGGCGGCGAGGTCGCCTCCAGAGCCGGCATCCGTACCGCCGTCTCCGGGACCACCGCCCACTCCGGAGGATCCGTCGCCGGGGTCACCCGGGGTGCCCGGGCCGTCCGGGGTGCCGGGGTCTGCGGGCGGCCCCGCGTCGGCGACCGGCTGCAGCATGTCGAGCGTCACGCCTTGCGCCTTCACCCAGCGGATACCGAGCTTCAGCACATCCCCGTCGTACGACTCGTACGTGGCGCGGGTCCAGATCGCCGCCCCCTCCGGTACGCGCAGCGGCACGTCGACGACGGGCCCTACCTCGGTGACGACCTCGTGGCCGATCTTCTGCAGGTCGAAGTAGGGCCCCTCGATGTCGCTGCCGAAGCCGGCGCGGAACTCGAAGCCGCCGCTGTAGGCGGGGTAGCGATTGCTGAACACCATCGACACGGGCTCCTCACCCGGCGTGGCGGAGGGCTGGTCACTGAAGGTCACCCAGTAGTCCTCTGTGATCACCGGGTCGGCTGCGCACCGGTCGGCGGCGTGGTTGATGTAGCCGGCCACCACGGTGCCGTCGTCCCGCACGAGTTCGACGGAGGCTTTGCCGTTCATGTCGAAGGTGTGCGTGAAGGTCTCGCCGTTGATCACCTTGACGAGCAGGCCGGCGTCCACGATCGGGCCCGCACAGAGCTTGTACCGCAACACCAGGGAAGCCGAGGTGCTCGAGCGGTTGACGTAGCTGAGGTCGGCCAGATTCGGGTCCACCGGATTCTGCACGATGGAGACATCACTGGCCTCGGACGAGGGGACGACGAACTCGTGCTCGACCACCTGCCCGGCGGGCCCGCCGCTGGTCGTCCCCGTCAGCTCGGCCGTGTAGACGCCGGGTGCCAGCGAGAGCCAGTCGGTGCGCTTCGTGTCGGTGTACATGTCATCGGCGAGGTCGACCGGGAAGCTGCCCGTGAAGGCCACCCCGGCTGGGCCATGGACGGTGAGTCCCAGCTCGCCCGTGCCCGCGTAATCCATGTCGATCGCCACAGTCGCCCTCCCGGCGTCGTCGAACGCGATGTTCTCCAAAGCCCGGAACACCACCAGCTGCGAAACGTGCAGAGTGCGCACCACGGTGGCCGATCCCGATGCGAGGGTCACCGGGTAGTCGCCTTCCGGAAGCTCCTCGGGCAGCGACAGACCGCGCTCGGCGGTGCCGTCGGGGCCCACGGTTCCTGTCAACGGGGCGACGCCGTCGAGCGAGACCGTATAGGCCGCGCCAGGAGCCAGCCCCGCGACATCTGTTTCGATCCAGGTACCCGGCCGAGCCCAGTCCCGGTCGAAACCGAGCGACAGGGGTGCCGTCGGCGCAACGACCTCACCGGGCACGGCGATCTCCAGAGCCGTGCGGTGCCCGGTGTCGCCGAACCCGACGGTGCCGTAGTAGCTGCCCGGCGCGAGGTCCGACCACGAGACGGCAACCGATGCCGGCTCACCGAGCGTGGTGTGCAGCGTCTCGGGCGTCACCGTGAGGGCGCCGTCGTTCGTGCTGCTGCCCAGCACATAGCTGGTCAGCGTGTAGTCGAGTGGGCCGACACCGGAGAAGAAGTCGACGTCGAGCACGTAGCGGTTGGTGGGGAGGCCGGCGTAGTCGATCACTTCGTGCGAGCTCGACGTGGCGGAATCGGCCCAGGGGATGAGCTGCTGCGCGCTGTCGAACGAGGACAGATGCAGGTCGAGGTCGGCCTTCGGATCAACGCCCTCGAGCACGAAGTGCGCGAGCGTGGTGCCGTCGGGCACGTCGATCACCCAGCGATCCGAGCGCACCGGCTCGGTGACCGGGCCGGCCGTACCCGACCCCCGCATCACCTGGCCCTTGACCAATCCGGTCTTCGCGATGGCGAAGTCGGAGGTCGCGCCGACGGAGACGGGAATATCGAGCGAGCCGTTCGCGCCGACGCCGGCAACAGCATCCGGAACATCCAGTGACACCGGGCGTACGGCGATCGGGGTGACCGCACGGTCGGAACCGTCGTGCCAGATCAGCTGGCCGGTGACGAAGATGTCCACCGGGGCATCGGTTCGGGTGAAGGTGACGGTGTACTGCTGCTGCTCGCCCGCGGCGGCGAAGGTCAACGTCGAGGGGGAGACCACGGCTGTGACGCCGTCGAGTGTGGGCGCTTCGGCCGTCCAGGTGCCGGCCCGGGTGGCGGTGACCGTGCGCGTGATGGTCTCCGTGCCGGCAAGACCGCCGACGCTGATCGAGGCGAGGTTCAGTTGCGAGGGGTCGACGGCATCGACACCGAGGTCGACACCCTCCACCGACTCGATGTAGCCGTACCAGTCCTCGGTGCCGTTGAGGTAGAGCATCCCGGGATCGAAGTAGCGGGTGGGGTCGACGTGACCGGCGCCCTGCGCGAAGGGGTCCGTCGCCGGATCACCGTCCGCGTCGACGGTGTCGTAGGCCGTGGTCATCATGGCGGATTTGATCTCGCTGGGGGAGGCGTCCGGGTGCTCGCCCAGGTAGAGGGCGGCGAGACCCGCCACGTGGGGCGAGGCCATCGAGGTGCCCGAGAGCAGGGCGTAGTTGCCGGGCGCTCCGGGCTCGCTGGCGTAGGCGGCGAGGATGGCGACGCCGGGTGCGGAAATGTCGGGTTTGAGCACGTCGCCGCCGTCGGCCAGGATCGGCCCGCGCGACGAGAAGCCGGCGACCTGCGGGGTCTGGGCCGAGGGCAGGCCGTCGGGGTTTCCGTCTTCGAGGCTCACCGTCGCGCCGGAAGTCGCGGCGTACGCGTGCAGGGCGTCGTACGCGAAGGAATCGACGTGCACCGTGGGCAGCACGTGGGCGTCGAGGTCGACCGAGCTCGACGTGGGGTTCACCATGACGACGCCGATACCGCCGGCGCGCTTCACCTCCTCGGTCTTCAGCGTGCGGTCAACGACCCCTCGGTCGCACAGCACGATGCGGCCGGCGGTCTTGGCCGGGTCGAGAGATCCGGGTGCGCAGAGGGCAGGGTCATCGGCATCGGCTGCGGCCACGGCAGCGGCGTCGACGAGGGTGCCCGTGACCGGCGCGCCCTGCGGCACGGTGATCGACCCACCGAGGAAGGTGCGGCCGTCACCCAGGCGCACGGTCGCCTCGTAGGAGGGGATGGTGGTCGCGGCAACGGTGGTGATCCAGGGAGCGGCGTTGTCGGCAGTGGATGCACCCGCGCCGTCGTTGCCGGCGGAAGCGGACACGAAGATCCCCACGGCGGCCGCGTTGAGGAACGCCTCACCGGTCAGCGAAACGGTGGTCTGGGCCGCGCCGCCGCCGATGGAGTAGTTGATGACGTCCACGCCGTCGGCCACAGCCGCGTCGATCGCGGCGAGCAAGTCACCTGTCTGGCAGCCGTCGTCGTCGTGCGTGGCGCCCGACCAGCACGCCTTGTACATCGCCAGCTTCGCGCCGGGCACGACGCCCGAGATCCGCCCGAAATCGCGACCCGCCACCTCTGCGGCGACGCCGGTATCGCCGGCCGCGGTGCTCGAGGTGTGGGAGCCGTGCCCGCTGCCGTCGCGCGGGGAGAGGTAGTCGTGCTCACCCACCGCCCCGGGGGTGTAACTGTCGACGAAATAGCGGGCGGTGATGAGCTTGGTGGAGCAGTCGGCCGCGGTGAAACCGGGGCCGGTGATGCACTCGCCGTGGAAAGCGGTGCCGTCGGCCTTGTGGAACACCACGGTGTCGCCGTCGAGGTAGGGCTGGTCGCCGGCAGTGGTGCCGAGCGGCGCGCCCGCGAAAGAGGCGTTCTCGGGGCTGATGCCACTGTCGATGATGCCGACGACGATTCCCTCGCCCGCAGATTCGACGCCGCCGGTGGCGGCCCAGACGCCGTCGTCGCCGGTGAGGCCGAGGAACTCGGTCGACGGGGTAGCCTGCAGGTGCAGCAGCTCGTCGGGCACGACGGCCGCGACGCGCGGATCGCGGGAGAGTGCCTTGGCCTGGCTCGCCGTCAGCACACTCGCGAAGCCGTTGGTGGTGACCGTGTAGCTCGAAGTGATCGAGGCGTTCACCGATCCGGCGACGCTCCGCTGCCGCTCGGTGAGGTAGTCGGAGTAGTCGGCGACACGGCGCGACGACATGTCGAGCTCGTCTCCCTCCGCCGGCTGTGTGGCGTCGAACGCGGAAACGCCACCGGTGTACGCGGCCACCGCGTCGTCACGCAGAGTGACGATGTAGCGGCCGTCCGTGAAGGCGGATGCTGCCGCCGAGGCTGCCGCCGGGGTCACCGTCGCGGCCGCGAAGGCGCCTGGAGCGGCGACGACGCCGATGGCGGTGGTCAGCACGAGGGCGGTCGCGGCCGCACCCGACCGGCGGAGCAGCTGGCGGAGTCTGTTCGTGTTCACGGGGTCCTAGCTCGGGGGAGACGTGGGGGAGAAGCGCACCAGCAGCGGCGGTTCCGCCCGGAGGTGACCTCATTCTCTGGTCGCTCCCGGCCGCGGTCGTGGCCGAGATCGGCCAACAACCGCAACCGGCCAGCTCGCGAAACGCGATCGTTACCTCACGGTCGCGGAGCCGTCACACCCATCCCCGGCGAGCGGCCTCGATGCCGGCTTGGAACCGCGTGCTCGCGCCGAGCTCGGACATCAGGTCCTGACTGCGTCGTCGCAGGGTGCGCGCGGAGATCTGCAGTTGGCGAGCAATGGCGTCGTCCTTCATCCCGACGGCCATGAGGGACAAGATGGCCCGTTCTTCCATCGTGGAATCACGCACGGACGGCAGTGGCCGTTCCGAATCGAGGCGGTCCTGCTCGATGGGCACAGAGCGTGCCCAATGAAACTCGAACAACTGGCGCAGCGCCTCGATGAGGGCCGGCGAGAAGGTCACGAGCGCGGAGACGTTCCCGGGCTCGAGCGTGAGGGACACCAGGGCCGCCCTGCCGTCGGCGATCGCGAGCTTCACGGGGAGCTCGGGGACGATTCGGCCCTCTTCCCCCTGCTGCGCGAGTTCGGCCACCTCATCCCAGGTGGTGCCGTCGTCGTCGAAGCTCGAGATCGTGTAGATCACCCGCCACCGAACACCACGATCGAGGGTGCTCGCCTCCACCGGGTCCAGGGATGCCGACACATAGGGGGAGCGGTCGAAGGCGAGGAAGTCGCTCCGGGCCTCGTGCTGCAGGCGGGTGTACCAGGCAGCCACCGCATCCGCCTCGGTGAGGACGAGGGTCTGCGTCTGGTCGTCGCCTCCCGGCGGCACCCGCTCGAACAACTCGACGAGCTTCGGGAGAGACGTCCGGATCCGAACGACCTGGTCGCCCATGCGGTCGGCGATGCCGCCGAGGGAATACCCGGGGTTCACCGCCACATAATCGTGGTCGTCGCCGTTCAGGCGAGAGGTGAGACCGAGGCTGCGCAGACCTTCGAGCACGGCCGTCGCCGTAGCCAGTCCGAGCCCGAATCGCTCAGCCGTGCGCTCGGCGTTCGAGCTGCCGTGACGAAGGACGTCGAGGTAGACGCGTTCGCTCAGCCGGTCGAGTCCCGCTATATCGAGAAATCCCGAGTCATCCACCACGACGCCAGCGTAGGCAGCTCGGCACCCGCGCCGCTCGCGCGATGAGAGGCATTCCCTTCGACAGGAGTAGGACGTTTCACATCGGGACTGACATAATGTGCATTATCGGCAAGCGCATTCCTAGCCCGGTGCGCTCGGGAGGAGATGTGCACTCCGGAGGGCTGATGGCCCGAGAACGCCCTCCCGAGTGCACATCTCCTCCGTTATGCACGACTCCTCCGTTATGCACGACACGGAGAAGCGAGCTCCGACGAACGACTCACGCGCCGGTCCGGCGATCGTCGGACACGACCCCACCGATCCAGACCGCCGCGATGGCGGCGCTGGCGGCGATGTCGACGGTCGGGTCGTTCCTGAGAGGACCCGGCCGGCTTGGGAGTCAGGAACGGTAGCGGGAGGCGAGCTCGGGCGACTGCCCACCGAAGGCGGCCAGGTCCGCGGTGAACACCTCCTGGAGAAGGTCAGCCCGCTCGACACCAGGCGCGGTGACTGTTTCGCCGAGATCGAACCCCCGGAGGCTCGCCGTCACGACGTCGGCGGCGCTCATGCGGGGCGCCGCGGACAGGTCCATGCCCTGACGCTCGTGGAACTCCGTCGCCACGACGCCGGGAAGCAGCGCCTGGACTCGGACACCGTTCGGGGAGAGCTCCGCGTGGAGGGTCTGGGACAGGGCAAGCGTGTACGCGAGCGTCGACGCGTAGACAGCCCGCCGGAGCCCGACCTGCTCGAGGCTCGCGGGTCCGCTGAACGCGATCATCCCCGCGACGTTGACGATCTGCCCGGTACCGCGTCGAACCATGCCCGGCGCGATCGCGCGGGTCAGGAGCGTCGGGGCGAGCACCTTCACGCCGACGAGCTCGGCGGCCTGCTCCTCGGGCAGCTCGATGAAGGCTTTGTAGTGGGCGACGCCGGCGTTGTTGACCAGCAGGGACACCTCCTGGTCTCCGACGGCGGCGATCACCTCGTGGATCCCCTCGGGCGTCGACAGGTCCGCGACCACGGTCTGCACGCGTACCTCCGGGAACTCGCTCGTGAAGTCGTCGAGGCGCTCCTGACGGCGTCCCACGGCGATCAGGTCGGTGCCCTGCGCCGCCAGGCGTCGGGCGTATTCGCGCCCGATCCCGGACGATGCTCCGGTGACGACAGCCAGTCCAGTCATGATGGTTCTCCTTCTCTTGCGCACCACTTTCGCGGTGCCGGTGTAGCAGTCGGGGGGTGATGTGGGGACCGAGTGCCGGTCAGTGGCCGGGGAGCATGGCGAGCGCCTTCGAGCGCTGAGCGAGCAGCTCGTCGTAGGTGCCGTCGCGTTCCGCCCAGCGGAGGTGCTGGGCGGCGTCGACGACGATCTCGTTCGGGGCGTCCGGCGCCGTCAGGAGCTTCATGACCTCGTCGAGGTAGTCGTCGACAGGAAGCGCCGCGGGGTTCATCCCGGCTTGCGCCTCAGTGGCGACCGCCGGGGGAACGAGCTCTGTGACATGGATCCCGACGTCCGCCAACTGCGGACGGAGCGCCTCCGTGTACGCGTGCACGGCCGCCTTCGAGGCACCGTACGTCGGCATGAGCGGGAACGGCAGAAAGGCGATACCGGAAGTCACGGTCACGATGTCCCCGCCGCCCTGCGCGATGAGGTGCGGGGTGAAGGCATCGATGACTCTGATGGTGCCGGTGAGGTTCACGGCGATGGTCGTCTCGGCCGCGGCGAAGTGCGCGGGATCACGAAGGTCCTCGGGGATCATGACACCGGACATGGTCACGACGACGTCGAGCCCCGGATGGCGCTGGAGGACCTCGTCTCGGGCTCGGTTCACCGAGTCGGGGTCGGTGACGTCGATCTGGACGGTCTCGAGGTCAGGGACGCGATCGACGTTGCGTCCGCCGACGACGACGGTGCTTCCTGCTCGCTCGAATCGGCGAGCGAGTCCGAGCCCGATGCCGGAGGTGCCTCCGACGATGAGTACCGTTCGTCCGGTGATGTTCATGGCGTCTTCTTCCGTTGGTGACTCGTCGCTGTTCGCGCGGCGTCTATCCCATGGTCGCCAGGCTGCTGTCGATGAGGGAGATCCCTGCTGGTCCGGGGATTCGCAGGGCCTCCCCCAGCGGCGCCATCGCAACTACGGTGGCGGTTGTGGACGACGAGGGCGGAGCGAACAGACTGGGCGGTTACCTGCAGGCCCGCCGCGCGCTCCTGAGACCTGAGCGCGTCGGCCTCACCGTCGGGGCGAACAGACGAGTCCCGGGGCTGAGGCGTGAAGAAGTCGCGCTTCTGGCGGGAATCAGCGCGGACTACTACCTGCGCCTGGAGCGCGGCCGGGACAGCAACCCGTCGATGCAGGTCCTCGAGGCGCTCGCGCGGGTGCTGCAGCTGGACGAGACCGAAACGGCGTACCTGATGAGTCTGGGCAGTCCGCATCCACGCGCCCGGCGACGTCCGCGTGAGGAGCGGGTTCCGGCGCGGCTGCACCACTTGCTCGCCTCCATCGCTGCACCAGCGTTCATCGAAGGACGATATTTCGACGTCCTCGCCGCGAACGCATCGGCGCTGGCGTTCTCACCACGGCTTGCTCCGGGCAACAACCGACTGCGTTCGCTCCTCCTGGATCCCGAGGAACGCGAGTTCCACCAGGACTGGGAGGGCTCGGTGAGCACCTTCGTCGCGCTGTTCCGGCATTCGATAGCGGACAACATCGACGACGCCAGAGCCATCGAGCTCGTCGGTGAGCTCTCTCTCGCCAGTGCACGCTTCCGAGAAGAATGGGCGCGCCAGGGGGTCCGGAACTTCGTCGGAGGCGCCGTCCAGATCCGTCACCCGATCATCGGTGAGTTGCAGCTGCATCGAGACAAGATGCAGGTCGAGGACTTCGTCCTCGTCGTCTACTACGCCGAGGAGAACAGCCCGAGCGCAGAACGACTCCGGATCCTCGACACGCTCGCCGCCCCGCCACCGGGAACAGCGAGTCACTGACGATCGGATGCTGCCGCTGAGCGCGGCGGAATCGGGCGGCGCGTCCTCAGGTCGATCCGGAAGTCCGCCGCCGACGGAATGCGACTCAGATCCACCGGGGTGATGTCCACGGGGCGATCCGACTCCGCGGCGGCACGCTCGACAACGCCCTCCTGGATAGCATCCCGGTCCAGTCGTTCGCCTCCCTCCAGCTGGACCGCCCGGTGGGTTCCGACAACCACGCCGTCGTCGTCGAAAATGGCGAAGTCGACGCTGTCGGTCATCTTCCTCAGGCCCGACGAGCCGGCCTCCCCGACGTCGTGGATGAGACCGAGCGCCGAACAGGTCGAGACGCCCTCCGCCTGCAGCCGGAAGGTGAGATGGTCGGTCTCCAACCACACGTGATTATCGGTCTCCTTGTTGGGTTTCGGCCAGCGGTAGCCGCCCCACCCCGGTGTGGGTGTGTTGACGGTCTCGATGTAGGCCAGGGCGTAGTGACGGCCGAACTGCTCGAACCGTTCGCCGTCGTGGAGCGCGAAGGCGCTGAGTTGGATGTGGGCCAGCACCGACATGTTCGGAAACTTCGCCTCGTGGGTGGCCCAGCCCAGGCTCCCTCGACGCACCAACCAGGCGCTGTAGAACACTGCGGACATGAAATCTCTCCTCGCGGGTCGGGGTCGCCTCTGTCAGGCTGTGCGCACGCTCATCCTCGGAGCGCGAGCTGCCGGCCGCCTAGTAAAAACGCGACAGGTATGCCGCCGGCGGGAGGGATTCGCACTCGATGCGCACCGTGCATTCGGCTCCGGCGTCGCCCCGGCTCCGCCGCTACGTGCGAGCTTTCGCGCAGCGCCGCATCAGCGGCATCGTCGGGGAGCAACCGATGCCTGCCTTCTTGGAGACGGTCATCCAGCTCGACTTCGGCGCCGTCCCCACGGTGCGCTCGCGGGGCGGGCACTGGGAATCTGCACATGCCATGAGCGTGGTCGGCCCACACACCTTCGCCGGCACCGGCCTTCACTTGGCCGGCAGCATCGACTCCTTCGCGATCTTCCTCCAGCCGGCGGCGCTGCGGTCACTGTTCCGCGTGCCCGTCAGTGCGGTGATGGAGACGCATGCCGAGGCCGCCGACGTGTTGCAGGCCCCCGTGGCCGAGCTGTGGGACGCCCTTGCCGAGACCACGGACTTCACCCGTCGGGTCCGGCTCGCAGAAGCGTTCCTGATCCGTCACGCGAGTCCGGACGCGGACGACTCCCCCAGCACTGCGGCCGCCGAACTGCTGACACGTCGCGGCGGCAGAGTAGGCATCGTCGAGCTCGCCTCGCGACTACACCTCAGCGTCCGACAACTGGAACGGGATTTCGGGAGAGACCTGGGCATCACGCCGAAGCGGTTCGCGCGGGTGGCACGGTTTCAATCAGCCCTCGACACCCGGGTCCGAATGCCGCACCGCTCCTGGACCGACATCGCAGCCGAAGCCGGGTACTTCGATCAGATGCACCTGGTCCATGATTTCCGTTCCTTCGGCGGCCTCGCTCCCACGCTCACACTGGAGAGACTGGGTGACTCGCGACCGGCAGCCCTGGCGGCGTCCACCGCGCCGGGCCAACGCCCCACCGTCGAAGCGCACGCCCGGTTGTCTACAGTGGACAGGTGACCACGGACGACGGCGGATGAGCGCGTGCTCGGCGTCCTGACCGGCTTCGTCGTCGTCGGGGTGGCCATCGTCGTCGGCTATCTCATCGGGCGCATCGATCTGCTGGGCGAACACGCCCGCTATGTGCTGAGCCGGCTCACGTTCTTCGTGCTGTCGCCGTTCCTGTTGTTCGTCGTGCTGTCCGACGCCGATGTCGCCACGCTGTTCTCCGCGCTCCTCCCGGTGTCGATGCTCACCGCCGCGATCATCTTCGCCGTCTACGCGCTACTTGCTCGTTTCGTACTGCGGCGGGGCCTCGGCGAGACCGTGATCGGCGCGCTGTCGGGCGGGCTGGTCAACTCGAACAACATCGGCATCCCGATCTCGCTGTACATGCTCGGGAACGCGGCGTTCTCCGCCCCGGTGATCCTTTTCCAGCTCCTCATCGTCATGCCGATCGCCTTGGCGATGTTGGATGCTGCGACCACGGGCACCCGGTCGGCGCGCCGCATCCTCCGCCAGACCGCCCGCAACCCGATGCTGATCGGTTCCGCCCTCGGGGTGCTGGTCGCGCTCTCGGGGATCGAGCTCCCCACGATCGTTCTCGATCCGCTCGTGCTCGTCGCGAACGCGTGCGTGCCGATCATGCTGATCTCGTTCGGCATCTCGCTGCACGGCCAGCGTGTGCTCACCGCGCGCGGCCGCCGCACCGACGTGCTCATCGCCACGGCGCTCAAACTCGTCGTCATGCCGGTGATCGCCCTGCTGCTGGCGATGGCCTTTTCGCTGCCGCCCGAGCAGCGACTCGTGGTCGTCGTTCTCGCAGCGCTACCCACCGCCCAGAACGTCTTCAACTACGCGCAGCGCTACGACATCGGCGAGATCATCTCGCGCGACACGATCTTCCTGACCACGATCGGGTGCATCCCCGTTCTCTTCCTGGCCGCCCTCCTGCTGGGCTGAGCGGTCGGGGTTCCTGTCAGGGCCTCCCCCTGTCCCCCGCGCGTCCCTACACTCGGGTTCACAGGGTTCTTTCAGGAAGGCTTAGCCATGACCTCATCCACTATGTTCGACCGATCCGCGTCGTCCACCATCCGGACGGCGCTCGGCGTCGGAGGAGCGTTGTCGATCATCGTCGGCATCCTCATCCTCGTCTGGCCCGGCCGCACCGCCGAGGTCGCCACCGCGATCATCGCGATCTGGGCCATCGTCGTCGGTCTCGTCTACGTCGGTCTCGGCTTCTTCACCCGCGCTTCGGGCGGGTGGTCGCGTATCGGGCACATCGTGCTCGGCGTGCTGTTCGTGATCGCCGGCATCATCGCCCTCGCCAACATCCCCGTCGCCACGGTGAGCTTCGCGCTCTTCCTCGGCGTCTTCGTCGGCATCCTGTGGATCGTCGAGGGCGTCGTGTCGCTGTCGACCATCTCGGGCTCCGCGTCGAAGGGATGGACCATCTTCTACGCCATCATCAGCGTGATCGCCGGCGTGACCCTGCTGTTCTCCCCGCTGTATGTCGCGCTGCTCTGGTTGTTCCTCGGCATCGGACTGATCGTCCTGGGCATCGTCCAGGTGGTGCGCGCCTTCACGTTCGCGCGCAGCGCCGTCTAGTCGGTCGACTCGCCGCCGAAGCCGGCCGTGTCGCCGACGAGTCGGGTGTGATCCGCAGGGATCGGATCGACCGCGGCGCGCGCCACTTCGGCGGCGAACTCCGACACGTTGTAGAGCTTGCCGGCAGACTCGCGCCGCGACGAGATGGCGCCGGGATTGGCCCGCTCCAGCAGGGTCGCCGTGATGGTGCCCTCGATCATGTCCCCCGAGACGACGACGAAGCCGATCCCCCGCTCGTCGAGATCGGGGATCGCCGCGCGCAGAGCATCTTCGCCCGCCCGCTTGGACAGCGCCACCGGCTCGTACTCGGGCATCGTCGGGGTGGTGCGGATGAAGTGGGCTTGGTGGCTCGTGACGAACACGACCCGCGATCCGCGACCGAGCAGCGGCAACGCCTTCGCCAACAGGTTGACCTGCGCGTCGCGATTGAGCTGCAGCGCGTAATCCTCCGCCATCCCGGCCTCCATGCCACCCGAGGCGTTGAGGACGAGCACGTCGATGCCGCCGAAGGTGCGCTCCACCTCGGAGAGCATCGCGTCGATCGACAGCGAATCGGTGAGGTCGGCGCCCACGACGAGGGCTTGTACCCCGAGCTCCCGCATCTCGGTGGCGAGCTTCTCCGCGCGCGGCGCCTTGTTGCGGTAGTTGATGACGACGTCCGCGCCGGCCTGGGCGAAGTACCGCACCGTATCGGCACCGATACCGCGCGATGAACCGGTGACGAGCACCGTCTTGCCGCGGAGCGAATCGGCTTCGAGAGGCTGGGACATACGGACTCCTGATCGGATCGAACCCCGCGGGATGCGCTGGAACCGTTCGACCTTATCAACCGCCGCCGTTGCCCTCGGGCCCGGCGACCCCCGGCTGTTATGGTCGGAAGACGGGCCCCGGAAGGACGTGCAACGATGCCGGATCTCACGCAGTACATCTGGATCGTGTGGTTGGTGTTCGCGCTGGTCTTCGTGATCATCGAATTGCTGACGCTCGAGTTCACGTTCCTCATGCTCGCCGCCGGTTCGCTGATCGGCGGACTCGGTGTGAACCTGCTCGGCGGCCCCTGGTGGCTGCAGGTCGCCGCGGCCGCGGCCTTGGCGGGGCTCCTGCTGTTCACGATCCGGCCCCTTCTGTTGCGGCTGCTCAATCGCGGCGCACCACCGGCGCGCACCAATGTGGATGCCCTATACGGCATCAGCGGCCGCGTCGTCACCCCCTTCCTCACCGGGTCGGGATCGGTGAGGCTCGACAACGGTGAGACTTGGACGGCTCGCCTGCCCGAGACCCTCTCCTCCCCCGCCCCGGGCGTGGGAGATCGCGTCATCGTCGACTCCGTGCACGGAGCCACGGTCGAAGTCTCGCCGGCACCACCGAAACCGGCAGCAGCCGGAGAGGAGAGCTCACACAATGGTTGACGTCGGAGCTTTCATCGGACAGATCTTCGTGATCGTCCTTCTCATCGTCATCGCGATCTTCGCGATCGTGGTCATCGTCCGCTCGATCCGCATCATCCCGCAGGCGTACGCGGGTGTCGTGGAGCGACTGGGCCGGTACCAGCGCACCCTCAGCCCGGGTCTGAACATCCTCATCCCGTTCGTCGACCGGGTGCGCCCGCTCGTCGACATGCGCGAGCAGGTCGTCTCCTTCCCGCCGCAGCCCGTGATCACCGAAGACAACCTGGTCGTCTCGATCGACACCGTCGTCTACTTCCAGGTGACCGACGCGCGCGCCGCGACCTATGAGATCGCCAACTACCTCAGCGCGGTCGAGCAGCTCACCACCACGACGCTGCGCAACGTGGTCGGTGGACTGAATCTAGAGCAGGCCCTCACCAGCCGCGACAACATCAACGGCCAGTTGCGGGTCGTCCTCGATGAGGCGACCGGCAAATGGGGTCTGCGCGTGTCGCGGGTGGAGCTCAAGGCGATCGACCCGCCTCTCTCCATCCAGGACTCGATGGAGAAGCAGATGCGCGCCGAGCGCGATCGCCGCGCCGCGATCCTCACCGCCGAGGGATCCAAGCAGTCCCAGATCCTCATGGCCGAAGGACGCCGACAGGCTGAGATCCTCAGCGCAGAAGGCGACAAGCAAGCGGCCGTGCTGCGCGCGCAGGGTGAGTCCGAGGCGATCCAGATGGTGTTCAACGCCATCCACCTCGGCGAGCCCGACGACAAGCTCCTCGCCTACCAGTACCTGCAGATGCTGCCGAAGATCAGCGAGGGCGCCTCCAACAAGCTCTGGATCATCCCGAGCGAATTGACGGAGGCGCTGAAGGGCATCGGCGAAGCGTTCGGCGGACGCGACACCGCTCCCCCGTCACCGCCTCGACCGCCGGGGCAGCGCCCCGCGCCGCAGATCGACGCGGCCGGCGTCGAGGCGGCCCTCGCCGCCGCCCGCGAGGCCGCCAGCGCCGCCGACGACATCGCCGCTCAAGCGCGCTCCTCCCTCCCTTCGGGCGCGGGCGAGGTTCGCCCCTCCCCCGGTCCGGCGGACCCGGCGTGACCGGAGAGGGGCGTCCGAGATGACGCATCCCTTCTTCGCCGGCACACCGCTGCCCCGGGTGTTCGCTCATCGGGGACTGGTGACGGCGGATGCTGCCCAGCACGGGGTCGTGGAGAATTCCTTCGCGGCCGTCGCCGCCGCGCACGCGGCCGGCGCGGTCTTCGTCGAATCGGACTGCCACCTCACGCGGGACGGCGTGGTGGTGCTCTTCCACGACGACGATCTTTCCCGGGTGACGGGCGACCCTCGCAAGATCGCCGACGTGTCCGCGGCGGAGTTGGATGACCTCATGGCCGATCGCGGTGGGCTCATCACCCTCGCCCAGGCGCTCGACTCCTTCCCCGACGTGCGGTTCAACCTCGACGTCAAGGCCGAGGCCGCCGCCGTCCCGGTGGGACGTGTCGTCGCTCCGCACGCCGGACGCGTCCTCGTCACGAGCTTCTCCGACGAACGCCGCCTGACGGCATTGCAGGCGGCCGCCGACGCGGGTGCGGCGATCCGCCCCGCCACCTCGGCGGGACGCCGCGGGATGCTCGAGTTCCTGACCGCGCTCACGCTGCGCTCCAACCGTCTCGCGGTGCGGATGTTGCGCGACGTCGACGCGCTCCAGATCCCCGAACGGCAGGGCCCGATCCGCGTCCTGAGTCCACGACTGCTGGCCGCCGCACACCTGGCCGAGGTCGAAGTGCACGTCTGGACGATCAACGAAGCGCCCGAGATGCAGCGCCTCATCGAGTTGGGCTGCGACGGGATCGTGACCGATCGCGCCGACCTCGCCCTCGAGGTGCTGCACGGCGCACGCTGAGCATCGACTGTGAAAGGCCCGGGCCGCGCCGTCCTTCGGATGGATCGCCCAGGTCTGAGCGTTATACCTGAAACGCGACGAGAGGACCCCACAAAATGGCAGACCGCAGTCTCCGCGGCATCCGACTCGGCGCCCAGAGCTTACAGAGCGAAGAGGGCGTCGTTTTTCATGACCGTGCACAGCACACCTACACCTGCACCGTCTGCGGGCGTGACAGCACCCTGACGTTCGCTGCCGACGCAGAGGTTCCCGACAGCTGGGAATGCCGCACGTGCGGCGCCGAAGCGCTCCGCCGCATCGGCGACACGACCGCGACGGTCGACCACAGCGACGACAAGGCTCCCCGTACCCACTGGGACATGCTGCTCGAGCGTCGCTCGCTTCCCGAGCTCGAAGAGCTGCTCGAAGAGCGCCTGGCCTTCATCCGCGCACGCCGCGGATCGGGCGAGAACGTGACGAAGCTCAGCGCCTGAGAACACGATTCCAAGACGCCGGTCCCTCAGGGGGTCGGCGTCTTCTTCGTGCGTGCACGGCGGGTGAACACCACGACGCCCAGCAGTGCGATCGCCGCCGCACTCCCCCACCCCAGCACGGCCTGCACCCCTGATCCGATGACGACCGCGGGGGTGATCCCCGTCCGCAACGGCACCTCGGTGAGCATCGCCCCCGCGACGTCGGCCGGTAGTTCGTCGATCACCGATCCGTCCGGCGCGATCACCTGGCTGGTTCCGACGGTGGAGATGTTCACGGCGCTGCGTCCGGTCTCGATCGCCCGCATCCGCGCGAACGCCAATTGCTGCAGGTTCTCGTCCGTCGCGCGGAAGTCGGCGTTGTTGGTCTGGAACATGTACACCTCGGCGCCGTCGCGGGCGCCCTGGCGGATCACGTCGTCGTAGATCACGTCGAAGCAGATCGCCAGGCCGACCTTGACGCCGTCGACGTCGAACATCGGGGCGTTCGTTCCCGGGGTGTACTCGCGCCCGATCAGTCCGATCAGGTCGGGTGCCAGCATCTGGAAGAACCACCGATCGGGCACGTACTCGCCGAAGGGCACCGGGTAGGCCTTGTCGTGCAGCGCGACCGCGCCCTCGCCCGCGCGCCACAGCATCGAGGTGTTGAAGACATCGGCTCCGCGCTCGGTGGCGGCGTTCACGATGAGCGGGGCGTCGATGCGCCGCGAGAGGGCGTCGAGGGTCGACGCCGTGCTGGCATTGGACAGCGGGTCGGAGTCGATGCCGCCCTCCGGCCACAACAGCACGTCCAGGTCTTCGTCGAGCAGGGGGGAGGATGCTGCGAGCTGGGCCGCCAGGATGTCGCCGCGCTCGCGCCGGTCGAAGTAGCCGCTCGGCCCGTTGCCCTGCACGCTGCCTACCCGCATCGTTCCGGCATCCGTCGTCGGAAAGGCCGGAACGGCCACCAGCAGCACCGCGAGAACGGCGGCCGGGATGGCCGCGCGGAGGTCGCGGAGCCGACGCTCGCGCGTGTACTGCACCAAGGCCGCGACGAACGCGACCATCAGGAAGGTCAGCCCGCTCACCCCCACCCACGACGCGAGATTCGCGAGCGGGCTCTCTGACTGGCTCATACCGAGCCGACCCCACGGGAAACCGGTGTACGGCCACGAGCCGAGCACGAGTTCGCGCATCGTCCAAAGGCCCGCTACGAAGGCCGGAAGCACCGTCAGCTGCACCCAGCGCGCCGGAAGCAGCCGGGGAACCCAGCGATACGCCAGCGCGATCGGGATGGCGCCGAGCCCCATCAGGAGGGTCTCCAGGCCCGCCAGGGCGAACCACGGCACGACCCCGAGGTAGCGCGATGTCCAGTCCACGTGCACGAACCAGAAAGCTCCGGCGAACAGCAGTCCGACGAGCAGGGCACCGCGGACGCTGCGTCCGATCAGGGAGACGAGGGAGAACCCGACCCCGACGAACGCGAGCGGCCACCAGCCGACGTCGGGGAAAGCCAGGTCGAGGGCGAACCCGGCGACGACCGCGGTGATCGACGCCGCCCAGAGCGGAAGCAGAGGACGCGGGGACGCGGTTCGGTGCACGGATTCCACCCTACGATCGCCCGCCTGGGGGCGGGCTGAGCCGCGCGCGTTCAGGATGCGCCGTACGCGACGATGCCGCGGCGCACCGCGTCCAGCGCTTTGCGCGCCGTCCCACCGAGAGCGGCCGGCGCCACGAGCGAGATCTGGTCGAGCAGGTCGATCGTCTGCTTCGCCCACCGCACGAAGTCGCCCGCCGCCATGTCGGCGTCGACCAGCACCCGATCGAGCGGCACTCCGCGCGCCCACTGGTACATCGCCGAGGCGAGTCCGGTGGCGATCGGTTCGGTGCCGGGCAGGTGGTGGTCGCGTTCGAGGTCGTCGAGCTGCTGCCAGAGAGTCTCGGTCTCGCTCAACGCCTGACGGAAGGCTCCGCGCGGCAGTCCATGCTCCCCCGGGCCGGCGTCGTCGCGGCGCGGCTCGTACACGAGGCTGCAGGCGAGGGCCGCGAGAGCGGGCGCGTCGAGGCCCTTCCACAGCTCACGACGGATCGATTCGGCGACCAGGAGGTCGCGTTCGCCGTAGATGCGGCGCATCGTGCGGCCCGCCGGCGTCAGCACCTCTTGACCGTCGACCACCGCGATGTAGTCGAGCGCCGTGAGGACGTCGACGACCCGGTCGAAGATGCGCGCGACCGTGCCGGTGCGCTGCTCGATCTGGCGACGGATCTTGTCCGTGCTCTTGCGCAGCTTCCAGTACCGCTCGGCCCATCGGGCGTGATTCTCCCGATCGGGGCACGCGTGGGCGGGATGGCGCTGCATGCGCTTGCGGAGCGTGTCGATCTGCTTCAGTCGCTCATCGCGCGTGGCACGGGAGGCGGTCGCGTCTCGACGCTGGATCTTCTCGAGGTCCGACAGCTCGCGTCGGATCGAGGAGTACTCGCGGAAGTCGCCCCGGTCGCAGGTCATCGACGCTTCGTACCCGGCGAGGGACTCCTCGGCCTCGCGCACCTGGCGGGCGAGACCCACGACGGCGCGATCGGCCTGGAATTGCGCGAACGAGGACTCGAGGATCTCGCGCGAACGCGCGCGCCCGAACTGGTCGATGAGGTTCACGGCCATGTTGTAGGTCGGGCGGAAACTCGAGTTCAGCGGGTAGGTGCGCCGGGAGGCGAGCGCGGCGACCGCCTGCGGGTCGAGCGCCGCGGTCCACTGGATCACCGCGTGGCCCTCGACATCGATGCCCCGTCGACCGGCGCGGCCGGTCAGCTGGGTGTACTCCCCCGAGGTGATCGCGACACGCGCCTCACCGTTGAACTTCTCGAGCTTTTCCAGCACCACGGTGCGCGCGGGCATGTTGATGCCGAGGGCGAGCGTCTCGGTGGCGAACACCGCTTTGACGAGCTTGCGCTTGAACAGCTCCTCGACGACCTCTTTGAACGCGGGGAGCATGCCGGCGTGGTGGGCGGCGACGCCGCGTTCGAGGTTCTCGCGCCACTCCCAGAACCCCAGGACGGCGAGGTCTTCCTCGAGCAGGTTGCGCGTGCGCTCCTGCACGACCCGGCGGATCTCGGTGCGCTCCTCGGGCGTCGTCAGGCGCAGCCCCGAACGGCGCACTTGCTGCACCGCCGCCTCGCATCCGACGCGACTGAAGATGAAGAAGATCGCGGGCAGCAGGTTGGCCCGCTCCAGCAGCTTGATCACGTCGGGCCGATCGAGGCGCTCGATGCGCTGGGCCTGCGCGGGGCTCACCTGTCGCTGTCCCCCGCGGTGCGCTCCGCGGCGGGGCGCCTCGTGGCCGGCCTGGCGGGCACTGCGCGTCGACTGTGCGCGGCGGTTGTTCTCGAAGGTCGTGGCGCTTCCGGAACGGATGCGCATGAGCTCCTGGTTCACCGCTGCCGTCGCGACGCCCGCGCGGTCGTCGAAGAGCGGCAGCAGGTCGCCCCGCACCAGCACGTGTTGCTCGAGGGGGACGGGCCGGATCTCGGACACGATCACCGCGGTGTCACCGCGCACCGTGTCGAGCCAGTCGCCGAACTCCTCGGCGTTGGAGACCGTCGCCGACAGCGACACGAGCCGCACGCTCGGCGGGAGGTGGATGATCACTTCCTCCCATACCGCCCCGCGGAACCGGTCGGCGAGGTAGTGCACCTCGTCCATGACGACGTAGCGGAGACCTCGGAGGGCGCCCGAGTCCGCGTACAGCATGTTGCGCAGGACCTCGGTGGTCATCACGACGATGCGGGCGGAACCGTTGATGTTCGTGTCACCCGTGAGCAGTCCGACGTCGTCGGGCCCGTAGACCTCGACGAGCTCGCGGAACTTCTGGTTCGACAGCGCCTTGATGGGCGTCGTGTAGAAGGCCTTGTCCCCGGGCTCGAGCATCGCGAGGTGGATCGCGAACTCCCCCACGATCGTCTTGCCGGCCCCGGTGGGGGCGGCGACCAGCACGCTCCGACCGTCTTCGAGGGCCTGGCACCCGGCGATCTGGAAGTCGTCGAGTTCGAAGCGCTGCGAGGCGGCGAACTCCGTGGTGAGCGGATGCTGCGACCGCTGCGCCGCTTGAGCGAAGCGCTCGGCGGGACTCAGCGCGCTCAAGCGAGCTCCTCGGGCGGAAGGAGAGTGGCCTCGCGCTTGCGTCGACGGCGATCGAAGAGCATTGAAAGGCCGGCCGCAGCGAAGAACAGCACGATCAGAATGCCGGCGAGCATCACCATGCTGATCACGTCGGCGGCGGGGGTGGCGAGAGCGGCGAAGACGGTCGCGACGAGGATCGCGACCCGCCAGCCCCGGAGGATGCCTCGACCGCTCATCACGCCGGCGAGGTTCAAGGCGACGAGGAAGACGGGCAGGACGAAGGCCACCCCGATCACGATGAGGAGCTTGAAGACGAAGTCGTAGTAGGTGGCCGCATCGAACAATTGCGCGCCCTGCTGGGGCACGAACGTCGCCATGAGCTCGATGATGTGCGGCATGATCACGACGCCGACGGCGCAGCCGCCGAAGAAGAGCGGGATGGCCGCCGCGACGAAGCCGATCGTGTACCGCACCTCGGAGCGGGTGAGACCGGGCACGACGAAGGCCCAGAGCTGCCAGAGCCAGATCGGTGCCGACAGCAACAGTCCCAGGGCGAACGCGATGCGCATGCGCAGGTCGAAGCCCGAGGTGACGCCGGCGAAGTTGAGGGCGACGAGGTCTTCGCCGCGCGCTTCCGCGACGATGCGGATCGGCTCGGTGAGGACGGTGATGACCGGGTCGGTGATGATGAACGCGATCACCATGCCGATGATCAGACCGAGGACGGCGATCATCAGGCGCTTGCGCAGCTCGACGAGGTGCTGCCCCAGCGACATCCGACGATCACGCCGGGGCGCGGGATCTCCCACGCGCGGGGGTTGGGTCGCGACCACGACCCCGTTACGCCTTGGGTTCGGTGGTCCCGCGTGCGGCGTCCGCCGAGACGTTGGACACGTCTCGAGGCACGTCACGGGTTTCAGCGACGTCGACCACGACCGGGTCGGGGTCGTCCTTCTTCATGTCCTTGATCTCGCGCCGGAAGACGCGGGCGGACTGACCCATGCTCTTGGCAAGGGCCGGAAGTTTGGCCGCGCCGAACAGAAGCAGAACTACCGCGAGGATGAGCAGCAGGTGCCACCCGCTGAACGCATTGCCGAAGATGCCCATGTCCGTCTCCCAACGTGGGGTAAGTGCTCACAGTCTACGTGCCGTAGCTGTGGACGGCCGGTGACGCGGCGGTCAAGACGCTACGGTCGCGGCGCGTCGCGATACTGGGCGAGACCGGCAAGGGCCCACGACGCGGCAGCGCGGCGGGCGGCCGGCGGGTCGAGGATCTCCAACTGGCCGCCCCGGCGGGCGGCGAGACGCTTGAGGCTGTGCTCGTCGGCCACGCGCAGGGTGGCCACCGACAGGGCGCCCTCCGTCTCGACCGCGGCGCGATCGAGGTAGTCGCCGAGGAGCGGCGCAAGGGTGGCGGTGAAGCGCACCCGGGAGTCGGAATCGTTCTCCCCCGGGGCGAACAGCTCGGGAACGGGTTCCGTCGCGTGGCTGATGGGGATCTCGGTGAGAGCGACGTCGCTCACCCGCTCGAGGTGGAAGGTGCGCATCGCTTCGCGCAGATGGCACCAACCCTGCAGGTACCACTGCCCGCTGGCGATGTGCACCTTGACCGGGTCGACAGTACGCGTCGTGGGAGCCGCATCCGGTGCCTGATAGGTGAACGACACCGCGACGCCGCGCCGCAGGGCATGGTCGACGACATCGCGCACGCCGTCGACCGGACCGGGGGCGACGATCACGTCGGCGGGCGCGGCCGAGGCCCCCCGAGCGAGCTTCGCCAGAAGCCCCGTGACGAGCTGGCTGTCGCCGACCCCCGGCACGGTGCGTGCCAGCTGCAGGCCGGCAAGCAGGGCCGCCGCCTCCCGCGCGGTCAACCGGGGAGCACGTTCCAGGCCGACCGTGTTGGTGATGACGATCAGGTCGCGCTCATCGAGCAGATCCCAGTCGATGTCGAACAGATCGTGCGGCAATTGCCAGAATCCGCCGTCTCCGGGTCGACCGATGACGGTGAGCTTCTCGACCATCGCGCGCATCTGGTCGGGCGTGACGTCGAACTCGTCGGCGGCTTCGGCGATCGACACCTCACCCTTGCCCACGAGATAGGGCACGAGCTGCAGCATGAGGGCTGCGCGGTCGGTGGCGAGCAGGGCGCGGGCGTTCATGAGGCGGCTCCGTGCAGGCGCGCCGTGGCCTCGAGCCGCGCAATGACCTGCTCGCGGAGTTGCGCGGGTTCGACCACGCGCACCTCCGGCCCGTAGGAGGCGATCTCGTCAGCGAAGACGTGGACGTCGACGTAGGGAACGCGGATCCCCTGCTCCGCGGCTTCGCCGCGACGGGCGAGGCGCAGCGCGGCCTCCGTGCCCGGATGCACCTCGAGCAGCGCGGTGTTGCGGGCAGCCACCTCGCGCAGGCCGCTCAGCGCCTTCGCGCCGGCGCCTCGGCGCAGCGCCGCGTCGAAGGATTCGCGGGTCACCACGACATCGCCGACGATGCGCGACAGCAGGAACGTGCGTTCCGCATCGAGGCCGAGGTCGTGGCCGTAGACGTGCCAGCGCGCTTCGTACTCCACCAAGGCCAGGGGGCGGATGCGACGTGAGCGCGGGCGCTCCTCCCCCGGTCGGAGGTACGGGAACTCCACGACGCGGCCGGTCTCGATCGCTCGCTGCAGCGGCGCGAACGAGGCCTCGCGCAGGCTGATGCGAGGCGCGTAACCGATGATCGGCTCGTCCACGGCGATGCCGAGGGCGCGGATCTTGCGGAGGCCGCTGCGGGCGTCGGTCGACAGGGACTCCGACCCCCACACCCCGCCCGCCAGGTTGAGCAAGGCCACCTCGGCCGGGGTGAAGGAGATGTCGGCGGGGAGCTCGTACTCCGCCGTCGGCACGCGATAGCGCGCCTCACGCAGGTCGTCGGGGTCGGCGTGATCGCCGATCGTCTCGATCGGCACGCCGAGACCGCGCAGGCTCTCTTTATCGCGCTCGAACATCTTCTCCAGGGCGTCCTTGGACGCACCCGCTTCGGATTGCTCGCGGTATCCCGCCACGGACGAGAGGATCGTGTCTTTCGTCAGACCCTGCTCGGTGGCCATGAGCGCGACGACGAGATTGACGAGCCGCTCTTCGGGCGCGTTCTTCGAAGCGGGCGAGGACACCTGCCCATCCTAGGGGCGGGAGCGTTCGAACGCTTATTCGACGCCGAGGATGTCGATGACGTAGACGAGAGCGGTATCGGATGCCGTGGCACCGTCCGAACCGTCGGAGGCCGGCTGCACGACGAGCAGCTGGGATCCCACCGTCGCGCCGTTGAGGGCGTCGGCGATCACGGGCGGCACGGCATCGAGCGTGGCGGCGATCGGCTCGGCGTCCCACGTCGATTCGACCGTGCCCTGGGGGTCGTCCCAGCTGACGGAGGTGAAGTGGATCAGCGCGGTGGAGTCCTCGGCGACGGCCGCGCCATCACCCTTCTTGAGCTCCTCGACCACGGGGTCGGTCGGAGCCTCGGTGTCGGGGATGATGATGCCGGGACGCCCGTCGGGTGCCCGAACGACCGTGGGCAGGCCGTGCGCGTCGGTGAACTGGTCGGCACCGTCGGCGCGGGGCAGGTAGGCGCGGCGCACATCGACGACGGCGACCGCGGAATCGCCCTCTTCGAGTCCGAGCCCGGCGAGGGCTTCGGGCGCGATGGCCGACGCGGGGAGGGCGACGACGACCCGGGAGCCCTCGGCGGCGCAGTCCAGCGCCGTGGGGAGGGTCGGGAACGTCTGCGACCACTGCGACAGCGCGATCGGTTCGATGGCGCCGTCGTCGTAGGAGGTCGACACGAGCGACTCGCCGGTCTCACCGCTGAACAGCGAGATGTCGAGAGCGACCATCTGGCTGTCGTCGGTGATCCGTGCGCCGTCACCCGGGGTGAGGGCGTACGCCGTGGTGTCGGACACGTAGAACGGGGTGCGCACGGTCACGGCAGGACGCACGTCGCTCTCGCCGGAGACATCGATGAGGTCGGACACCCCGGGAGCGTCGCTCGGGAGGGCGTCGCACGAGGACGCGGGAGCAGCGGACGAGCAACCGACGAGACCGACACCGACGAGAGCGGTCACAGCCAGGAGAACGGGGATTCTGCGCACCGGATCAGTCTATGGGTTCGTGTCCGAAGCATCCTGCGTCGCCTGGCGCACGCCGTCGGCCGCCTTCTGCGCCTCGCGCACGCGTTTGCGGAGGTTCTTGTCGGTGATCTGCCGGTCGCCCACGGCACCCGGCGTCCACAGCTCCACGTCCTCGTCGCCGTAGCTCGACTTCGACGCGCGGCGCTTCTGCTCGGGCGCGACAGCGCCGGGGGCCAGGCGACGGGCGGTGATGAGGAAGCCGGTGTGAGCGATCATCCGGTGATCAGGACGAACGGCGAGGCCTTCGACATGCCACCCGCGCACCATCGTCTCGTTCGCGTCGGGCTCGGTGAACAATCCGGTCGCGCGGAGGTACTCCGCCACCCGGGAGAGCTGGGTGGCGGTCGCCACGTAGCAGAGCACCACGCCGCCGGGGGTGAGGGCGTCGGCTGCGACGTCGATGCATTCCCACGGCGCGAGCATGTCGAGGATGACGCGGTCGACCGATCCGGGAGCGACCGCCTCGGGGAGCTGCTCGACGAGGTCGCCGACGACGACCTCCCACGTCGGCGGCGGCGCGCCGAGGTAGGTGTCGACATTGGCTCGGGCGACCTCGGCGAACTCCTCGCGGCGTTCGAACGAGATCAGGCGGCCCGCGGGTCCGATGGCGCGCAGCAGCCAGAGCGACAGGGCACCCGAACCGACGCCCGCTTCCACCACGACCGCGCCCGGGAAGACGTCGGCCTGGGCGAGGATCTGCGCGGCATCCTTGGGGTAGACGATCGCCGCGCCCCGCGGCATCGACATGACGAAGTCGCGCAGGAGCGGCCGCAGGGCGAGATATTCGTGTCCGGCGCTGTTGACGGCGACCGTACCGTCGGGCTGGCCGACGAGAGTCTCGTGCCGCAGCACCCCGTTGTGGGTGTGCAGCTCGCCGCCGTCGCGCAGGGTGATCGTATGCATGCGCCCCTTCGGGCCCGTCAGCTGCACGCGGTCGCCGACGCGGAACGGACCGCTGAGGTGGGGGATCTCGCTCACGGTGCGCTCACCGCCGTCACGTTCTCGCTGCTGCGGTGGGTGCGGTGCAGGGCGATGAGGTCGTCGAGCGTGCGGCCCTCGAGCGTCGGCCAGAGCGCGTGCGCGCCGACTCCTTCGAGGGGAAGCATGAGCGGCACCCCGAGGCTCACGGCTCCGCTCGCGACCGCAGAGCGCAGACCGTTCGGCGAATCCTCGATCGCAATGGTGTCGAGCGGGTCGACGCCGAGTGCGGCGCAGGCCTGCAGGTACGGATCGGGGAACGGCTTGGGGCGCTCGACGTCGTCACCGGCGACGACGAGGTCGAACGCGTCGAACCCCATCAGGTTCACCACATGATCGGCCATCCGCCGCATCGACATGGTCACGAGCGCCGTCGGCACACCGGCCGCCTTCAGCTCGGCGAGCAGTTCCCGCGCTCCCGGACGGAACGGCACCCCGGTCTCGGCCAACCGCCGCATCACCTCGTCGGTCAGGTGGTCGATGATCTCGTGCACCGCGAGACGCACCCCCGCGTTCTGGAAGATGCGCGCGGAATCCTCGAGTCCCAGGCCCACGAGACCCAGTGCCTGCTCGTGCGACCAGGTGCCCCCGAAGCTCTCGACGAGGGGCGTTTCCGCCGCCATCCAATAGGGCTCGGTGTCCACGAGAGTGCCGTCCATGTCCCACAGGACGGCCGCGGGAAGGGATCGGGTCATCCCTCGATCCTATCCGGGCGGCTGGGACGCCACCGTGGGGAGCGACCTCGCGGAGGCCGGATGCACCTATCCTTGAGTGACCCCGCTGGGGGCTGAGGAGGTTGCGTGGAAGCACTGGGTCGCCGAGTTCTCGTATCCGCATTCGACGGATGGAACGATGCGGGAGAAGCTGCCTCGGCCGCGATCGCACTGCTCCGTGAGCAGGGCGAATACGAGCCTGTGTTCTCCGCCGATCCGGAGCTCTACTTCGACTACCAGTACACGCGCCCGCAGGTCGTCGCCGACGGTGAGGGCGGCCGGTCGCTGAAGTGGCCCGAGGCCACCTTGCTGCGTCCGCGCAAGACCACTCGTTCCGGCACGCAGCTGTGGCTGCTGACCGGGGTGGAGCCCGCCCGGGCGTGGCAGGCCTTCGCGAGCGAATTCGTCGACGTCGCGCTGCGCGAGGACATCACCGGCTTCGTCACCCTCGGCTCGATGATGTCGGACGTGCCGCACACCCGCCCGATCTCCGTCTTCTCCGGCAGTGAGAACGAGAACGTGCGCCTGCAGCTCGGCCTCGAGCGCAGCTCGTACGAGGGGCCCGTCGGCATCCTGTCCGTGCTCACCGACGCCGCCGAAACCGCGGGCATCCCCACCGCGTCCCTCTGGGCGAACGTGCCGCACTACGTCGCCGGCCACACGCCCTCCCCGAAAGCCACCCTCGCCCTCCTCGACCGGCTGGAGGATGTCAGCGGCGCCGAAGTGCCGCGCGCGGGCCTGTCGGTCGAAGCCGCCGCGTGGGAAGCATCCATCGACGCGGCCGCGGCCGACGATGAGGAGATGACGGAGTACATCCGTCAGCTGGAGCAGACCCGCGACACCTGGGACTCCCCCGAGGCCTCGGGCGACGCGATCGCGCAGGAGTTCGAGCGCTACCTCCGCCGCGGCGGCGACGGGCCCACCAAGCCCGGGCGCGACGACCCGCCCGCACCGCGCCGCTGAGCCGCGCCGCTGAGACTCAGGTCGCCTGCAGCACGCCCGTGGCGAGCAGGACGATGAGCGCGATGCCGAGCAGCACGCGGTAGATCACGAACGGCAGGAAGCTGCCGCGCTTGAGGTACTGCATGAGGAACGCGATCACCGCGAGTCCGACGCCGAACGCGACGACCGTCGCGATGGCGGTCTCCACTCCCCCGTAGGGTCCGCCCGGCTCTTGGAAGCTCTGCTGCAGCTCGTAGAGCCCGCTGCCGAACACGGCGGGCACGGCGAGCAGGAACGCGTACTCCGCCGCGGCGGTGCGGGTGTACCCGAGCGCAAGGGCGAGGGTCGTGGTTGCTCCCGAGCGCGAGACGCCCGGTATCAGGGCGAGTGCTTGCGCGAAACCGATCGCGATACCGCTCGGGAAGGTCATGTCGTCCATCTCCCGGGTGCGGGAGCCCCACCGGTCGGCCGCGCCCAGCAGCAGACCGAAGACGATGAGCACGATCGCCACGAGCCAGAGGTTGCGGAACGTGTCACGGATGACGTCCTGGAACGCGTAACCCAGGATGCCGATCGGCAGGGTCCCGATGATCACGAGCCACCCCATGCGCGCGTCGGGGTCGTTGCGCGGCACTCTGCCGGCGAGCGACTGCGCCCACCGCGAGATGATGCGCACGATCTTCTTGCGGAAGTACAGCAGCACGGCAAGCTCGGTGCCCAGCTGCGTGATCGCGGTGAAGGTCGCTCCCGGATCCGTGGCCGACGGCAGGAACTCCCCCACGATGCGCAGGTGCGCGGAGGAGGAGATCGGCAGGAATTCCGTCAGTCCCTGGACCAGCCCCAGGATGATCGCCTCGATGATCTGCATGTGCGCCTCTCAGTACGTCCGGATGAGATCGGTCAACACCCGCTGTCCGAACACGAGCGCATCGACGGGCACACGCTCGTCGACCCCGTGGAACATGCCGGTGAAGTCCAGACCGGCGGGCAGACGCAACGGCGCGAACCCGTACCCCCGGATGTCGAGGGCGGCCAGCGCCTTGTTGTCGGTGCCCGCCCCGAGGAGGTACGGGATGACGGGAACGCCCGGGTCGTGGCGGCCGAGGCTCGCCACCATCGCGTCGACGAGGTCGCCCGCGAAGGGCACCTCGAGGCCGACGTCCTGGTGCACGATCTCGATCGACACCTCGTCGCCCACGATCGCCTGGATCTGCGCGATCGCGGCGTCTTCGGTGCCGGGCAGCACGCGCACGTCGATGAGCGCCTCGGCGCGATCGGGGATCACGTTGTGCTTGTAGCCCGCCGTGAGCCCGGTGGGATTGGTCGTCGTGCGGAGGGTGGAGCGGAGGAAGGCGGATGCTGCGCCGGCGCGCGCCGTGAGTTCGTCGGGGTCTTCGCCCGCCACACCGCTCAGCGCCTCGAGTTCTTCGAGGAAGCGGGTGGTGGTGTCGGTGAGACTCACCGGCCAGGCGGTGCGGCCGAGGCGCGCCACGGCCTCGGCGAGGGTGATGATCGCGTTGTCCTCGTGCAGGCGGCTGCCGTGGCCGGCCCGGCCGCGTGCAATGAGCTTCATCCAGATGAGAGCTTTCTCGCCCACCTGCAGCAGGTACGCCCGGCGGTCCGAGACTTCGATCGAGTAGCCGCCGACCTCGCTGATGGCCTCGGTCGCTCCCGCGAACCACTCCGGGCGGTCCCGCACGACGAGGGCCGACCCCTCGACGCCCCCGTTCTCCTCGTCGGCGAAGAAGACGAGGATGAGGTCGCGTTCTGGCTGCTCCCCCGCCCGCAGCAGTTCCGCGACCGAAGTGAGGATCATCGCATCCATGTTCTTCATGTCCACGGCGCCGCGGCCCCACAGCATCCCGTCCCGGATCTCACCGGCGAACGGATCGACGCTCCAGTCCTCCGCGATGGCGGGGACGACGTCGAGGTGGCCGTGCAGGATCAGCGCGGGCTTGTCGGGGTTCTTGCCCGCCACGCGCGCCCAGACGTTCGTGCGCCGCGGGATCGGCTCGTAGTACTCGGGTGCGAGGCCGAGGCTCTCGAGGTAGGCGCCGACGTATTCCGCCGCCTCGCGCTCGCCGTTCGCGCGGCCGCCGCCGAAGTTCGACGTGTCGAAACGGATGAGGTCCGCGGCGATGAGGGCGACCTCGGGGAGGCCGTCGACGGGCGTGGGCATGCGCCTACGCTACCGGGCGTCGGAGGACTCCTCGTGCCGTCGTTCGGGGGCCGGTTTCGTGGCGGGTCGGCGGACGTGGTAATGTCGATCCTCGGTTGCAAAGCCGAGAAACACCCAATGCGCGGGTGGCGGAATAGGTAGACGCGCTAGCTTGAGGTGCTAGTGCCCGGATAGGGCGTGGGGGTTCAAGTCCCCCCTCGCGCACAGAACGAAACAGGGTCCCGAAAGGGGCCCTTTTTCGTGCGCTCGGCACGTGCCTGGCTCAGGCGGGGCGCCGGTGCGCCGACCGAGAAACTCACATCTGGCTGGGAAACGCCGCCAGGCGGTGCGTCTGAGCCCAGAAGTGGTTTCTCGGGGCGTTCAGGCGGCGGAGACGCCGAAGAGCAGGCCGAGCACGTAGGTCACCGCGGCGGCGCCGTAGCCGATCAGCAGCTGGCGCAGGGCGCGGCGCAGCGGCGGCGCGCCCGACAGCAGCCCGACCATCGCGCCGGTGCCGAGGAGCGCGAGCCCCACGAGCGCGAGGGCGAGCACGACGGCCGCCACGCCCGAGAGTCCGAACAGCCACGGGAGCACCGGGATGATGGCGCCGGAGGCGAAGAAGAGGAAGCTCGAGATCGACGCGCCCCACGCCCCGCCCACGATCTCGTGGTCGCCGGTGGGTTCGTGCGCGCGCGGGTTGGCGTTGTCCGGAAGGCGGGATGCTTCGACCGCGCTGCGGGCGCGTTCCTGTGCCTCCGCCTCGGGCATCCCCCGGGTGCGATAGACGAGCGCGAGCTCGTTGGCGTCGATGTCGAGGTGCGGGATGGCGTCGTCGGCGAAGTCGCTCGGTTCGGTGGCATCGAGCATCTCGCGCTGCGATCGCACCGACACGAACTCGCCCGCCCCCATCGACAGGGCGCCTGCGAGCAGGCCAGCGATTCCGCTGAAGAGCACGAATCCCGGTGCCACACCCGTGGCACCGATGCCCATGACCAGTGCCAGGTTCGATACCAGGCCGTCGTTCGCCCCGAACACGGCGGCGCGGAACGTGCCCGAGAGTCGGCGGCGACCGCGGGCGGCGAGGCCCCGAACGACCTCGTGATGCACCTTCTCGTCCGCCGCCATAGCCGCCGTCGCGTTGGGCTCGTCGTCGTACGGCGAGCGGGCTTCGGCGTTCTGGGCGAGGGCGAGCACGAAGATCGAGCCGAAGCGGCTCGCCATCCAGCCGAGCAGGCGCTGTCCGAGCGCCGGGGCGGGGAGTCGGTCCGGCTCGCCGCCGAGCAGCTCCACCCAGTGCGCCTCGTGTCGGCCTTCGGCGTCGGCCAGGGCCAGCAGGATGCTGCGCTCCTCGCCGGTGCGTCGTGCGGCGAGTTCGCGGTACACGCGCGCCTCGGCGCGTTCCTCGACGAGGTATCTCGTCCAGCGCCGGCGGTCACGCGAAGTGGGGGGCGTGGTCACGGTTCGTTCCTTCATCGGGGTTCACTCCACGCTAACGACGAGCGTGAGCGCCCCTGCCCGAAAAGCCCCGATTGACAGCATTTCGGGCCTCCGAATCAGCGAGCGGAAACGAGCCGACCGGTCACGCGTGCACCCGGCGGCGCAGCACCTCGATGCGCGCCTGCAGTTGCGCGACGGTGGCGTGCGAGACGGCAGGGCCGCCGCAGATGCGTCGCAGTTCGGCGTGGACCATGCCGTGCGGTTCGCCGCTCTGGCGCGCGTAGAGCCCGACGAGGCTGTTGAGCAGCTGTCGCTGCTCCTTCAGCGTGCGGTGCAGGGCCTGCGGCAACTCGGGTTCGGCAGGCGCGTCGGTGGATGCTGCGGTGTCGCGCTCGCGGGTCTCCCTCGCCGAGCGGTGCCTGCCCTGCTTGGCCTGGCGCGCCATGAGCACCTCGTGCACGTGCTCGGGCTCGAGCAGGCCCGGAATGCCGAGGAACTCCTCCTCCTCCGGGGTGCCGGGGGTGGCGAGCTGACCGAACTCCTGACCGTCGAAGAGCACCCGGTCGAAGTGCGCGAGCGAGCCGATGGCCTGGAACGTGAACTCCTGCTCGAGGGCGTCGGAGGCCTTGTCCTCGCGCTCCGCAGCGTCCATCAGGTCTTCTTCGGCGTTCCACTCGTCGCCCTCGCTGTCGCGATCGAGGGCGTGGTCGCGTTGGCGCTCCATCTCACCGGCGAGGGCGAGCAGGGAGGGGACGTGGGGCAGGAAGACGCTCGCGGTCTCACCGCGCCGGCGGGCACGCACGAAACGGCCGATCGCCTGGGCGAAGAAGAGCGGGGTCGACGCCGAGGTCGCGTACACGCCCACCGCGAGGCGCGGCACGTCGACCCCCTCCGACACCATGCGGACGGCGACCATCCATCGGCTATCGCCCTGCGAGAAGGTCTCGATGCGCGACGAGGCCTCCACTTCGTCGGAGAGCACCACGGTCGGGGTCTCGCCGGTGAGGCCCTCGAGGATCGCGGCATAGGCACGCGCGGCGGTCTGGTCGGTCGCGATCACGAGTCCGCCGGCGTCGGGCACCTGCTCCCGCACCTCAGTGAGGCGGCGGTCGGCCGAGCGCAACACCGCGGGGATCCACTCCCCGTTCGGATCCAGCGCCGTCCGCCACGCCTGGGAGGTGATGTCCTTCGTGTTGTCCTGGCCGAGCTGGGCTTCCATCTCCTCGCCGGCCTTGGTGCGCCAGCGCATCTGCCCCGCGTAGACGAGGAACAGCACGGGGCGCACGACCCCGTCCTCGAGCGCCCGCCGGTAGCCGTAGGCGTAGTCGCTGCGGGAGATGCGGATGCCGTGCTCGTCGGGGTGGTACTCCACGAACGGGATCGGGGCGGTATCGCTGCGGAACGGCGTGCCCGACAGCAGCAGGCGGCGCGTCGCCCGGCCGTAGGCCTCGCGCAGCGCGTCGCCCCAGCTGAGCGCGTCGCCGCCGTGGTGCACCTCGTCGAGGATCACGAGGGTGCGCGCGTTCATGATCAGGTCGTGGTGGACGGATGCTTTCGTGGCGACCTGCGCGTAGGTCACCGCCACGCCTTGATACTGCCGCGAGGGAACCGAGTGGCGGTTGCTGAAGGCGGGATCGAGTCGGATGGACGCCCGCGCGGCAGCATCCGCCCACTGCGTCTTGAGGTGCTCCGTCGGGGCGACGACCACGATGCGGTCGATCACGTTGCGACGCAGCAGTTCGCTCGCCAGGCGCAGCGCGAAGGTCGTCTTTCCGGCCCCCGGGGTCGCCGCGGCGAGGAAGTCGCGGGGGCCTTTGCCCACCCCGTCGGGGCCGTCGGCGCCGAAGTACACGTCGAGCGCCTCGGCCTGCCAGGCGCGCAGCCGCTGCGCGGTTCCCCACGGAGCCCGCTGCGGGTACGTCGGGGAGAGGTGCTCGGCGGCGAAGCTGCCGAAGTGCGCGTCGCTCTCGCTCGTGTCGGGGAGGTCCGTGAGGGTGTCGTCGTCCACGTTCCTCCTTCCGGTCGCTTTGGCGCGAACATCCACGATAGGCGACCCCACCCCCGCTAGCCTGGCTGTGGAGGAAGCGATGACATTCGAACCCGATCCGCCGAGCCCCGAGTCCGGCAGAACCGTGCCCGCGGCCCACCCGTGGCGTCGCTACGTCGCCCTGGGCGACTCGTTCACCGAGGGCATCGGCGACCCCGAGCCCGGTTCACCCGACGGCCACCGCGGCTGGGCCGACCGTGTCGCCGAAGTGCTCGCCTCGCAGGTGGACGACTTCGCGTACGCCAACCTCGCCGTCCGCGGCAAGTTGATCGCCCAGATCGCCGCCGACCAGATCGACCCCGCCCTGGCCCTCCAGCCCGACCTCATCAGCATCTCCGCCGGCGGCAACGACGTGATCCGCCCCGGCACCGATCCCGACGTGGTCGCCGAGAAGCTCGAGGACGCGGTGGTGCGCCTGTCCTCCGGCGGTGCGAGCGTCGTGGTGTTCACCGGGATCGACACCAACTTCACGCCCGTCTTCCGGGGCATCCGCGGCAAGGTGGCGATCTTCAACGAGAACATCCGCGCGATCGCCGCGAAGTACGACGCGATCGTCGCCGATCAGTGGGGGCTCAAGCAGATCCAGGACATGCGGTTCTTCGACGACGACCGCCTGCACATGAACCCGCTCGGACATCACGAGGTGGCGCGCATGGTGCTGCGCACGCTGAACGTGCCGAACGACCTGCAGCCGATGCAGCCCGACCCGCTGCCGCTGACCACCTGGCGCGCCGCGCGGGAGAAGGACCTCGTCTGGGCTCGGGCCTACCTCATGCCCTGGGTGTCGCGGCGCCTGCGCCACAAGTCCTCGGGCGATTTCGTGCACGCCAAGCGCCCCGAGCCGACGCCCGTGCTGTTCCTCTCGCCGGATGCCGCCGAAGACTCGGACAGCGCCGAGCCCCGCACCTAGGGTCGGCGCAGCGCCCAGAGCGCCACGGCGGAGGCGGCCGCCACGTTGAGCGAGTCGACGTCGCCGCCCATCGGGATGGTCACGACCGTGTCGGCCGCGGCGAGGGCACGTCGGCTCAGGCCGTCGCCCTCGGCGCCCAGCATCAGCGCGATGCGCTCCGGCGGGTCGGCCGCGAACTCGTCGAGCGGTACGGCGCCGTCGGCGAGGGCGAGGGCCGCGACGTGCAGCCCGGCCTCGTGCAGAGCGGTGATTGCGGCGTCGCCCTCCGGCAGTCGCGTCCATGGGACCTGGAAGACGGTGCCCATGCTGACGCGCACGCTGCGGCGATACAGCGGATCGGCGCAGCGTGCCGACACCAGCACGGCGTCGGCGCCGAGGGCAGCGGCGCTGCGGAAAGCCGCCCCCACGTTGGTGTGATCGACGATGTCCTCGAGCACGACGACCAGGCGGGCATCGCGCACGACCTCGGCCACGGAGAGCTCGGGCGGCCGGTGCATCGCCGCGAGCACGCCGCGGTGCACGGCGTAGCCGGTGACGTCCTCGGCGACGGCGGCCGGCACCACGTACACGTCGACCTCGCCGTCGACAGCGGCCAGGATGTCCTCGGCATCCTCGAGCCACTTCTCCTGCACCAGGACCGATCGCGGTCGGTGCCCGGCACGTAATGCGCGGCGGATCACCTTCGCCGACTCGGCGATGTACAGCCCACCGGCCGGTTCCGAGATGCGGCGCAGGGCCACGTCGGTGAGGTGGCGGTAGTCGGCCAGACGCGCGTCGTCGGCCTCGTCGATGCGGATGGTGCGCATGGGTGGGGGTCCCCCGTCTCTGCCTCCCACTCTGTCATCCGTCCGGCCCGCTCGCGTGCACGCCTACACTCGAAACGGCGAAGGGGGTGAACGGATGTCGACGATCGAAGAGTTGGATGCTGTCGCGCGCAGCGCCTTCGATCGAGCGCTCGAAGCCCTCGCCGGCCGCTCCGTCGCGGTGGTCACCGGCGCTGGGGTCTCCACCGATTCCGGCATCCCCGACTACCGAGGGCAGGGCGCTCCGGTGCGCACCCCGATGACCGTGCAGCAGTTCCTCTCCAGCGACGATGCGCGCCGCCGCTACTGGGTGGGCAGCCATCTGGGCTGGTACACCTTCGCTGCCGCCCAGCCCAATGACGGTCACCGCGCCCTCGCCCGCCTCGAGGAAGGCGGGGTGGCCCGCGGCGTCATCACGCAGAACGTCGACGGCCTGCACCTGCGCGCGGGAAGTCACCGCGTGGTGGAACTGCACGGCACGATGCGCCGCGTGTTCTGTCTGCACTGCGGACAGGTGTTCGACCGTCGCGACCTCGCGGCGCGGGTCGAGGCCGACAACCCCTGGCTCAGCGTCGGCGCCGACGTCATCCTCGGTCCGGACGGCGACGTGCGGCCCGAGAGCGTCGATGGTTTCCGCATCCCCGACTGCACGGTGTGCGGCGGCATGCTGAAGCCCGACGTGGTCTTCTTCGGCGAGTACATCCCGACCGAGAAGTTCCGCGAGGCCGAACAGCTGATCGCCTCCAGCGATGCGCTTCTCGTCGCCGGCTCGTCGCTGGTCGTCAACTCCGGCATCCGTCTCGTCGAGCGCGCCCGTCGTCGGCGACTCCCGGTCGTGATCGTGAACCGCGGGGCGACGAAGGTCGACGCGCGTGCCACGGTCAAGATCGACGCGGGCACGAGCGAGGTGCTCACGGCGTTCGCCGACGTCCTGACGCCGTCGCGGGATGCGGCGGACGCGGCCGAGGGCACCGGAACGGCTCGGTAGGCTCGAGGCGTGACGATCCTGACCCTCGTACGCCACGGCGAGACCGACTGGAACCTCGACGGGCGCATCCAGGGCTCGACCGACATCCCCCTCAACGACACCGGTCGCCGCCAGGCCCGTGCCGCCGGCGCCGCCTTGCGCTCGACGCTCGACGCCGACGCCCCGGTGGTGGTCGTCTCGAGCGACCTCTCGCGCGCTGCCGAGACCGCCGACCTCATCGCCGCCGAACTCGGCGCCGCCACGCCGGCCCGCTACCCGGGCGTGCGCGAGAAGGCCTACGGCGAGGCCGAGGGCATGAGCGTCGTGGATTTCCGCAAGCGCTGGGGCGACGGCACCACCTCGGTCGTCCCGGGCGCTGAGACCGGCGACGAGGTGCGCGATCGCGCGCTGGAGAGCCTGCGCGAGATCATTGAGCACGCCCGCACCGCGACTGCCCCCGCCGAGCCCGCGCTGGTGGTCGTGTCGCACGGCGCCCTCATCCGCGAGGTCATCCGCGCCGCCACGGACGGCGACCATCCCCGCCCCGGGGAGCGCCTGCCGAACGGATCGGCCCACACGTTCCTCATCGACGGCGATCGTCTGCGGCTCGTCTCGTACGAGGGCGCGGCGATCTCCTAGTCGCGCATCCTGCTAGCGTTTCGCGACATGACCGCTCTCGACACCGTCGACCTCGATCTGTTGCGCGCCCTGTCCGATGATCCCCGCGCGACCGTGGTCGCGCTCGCCGAGCGTCTCGGGCTGTCCCGCAACACGGTGCAGGCGCGCATGGCCCGTCTCGAGCGGGAGAACGTCTTCCTCTCCTATGAGCGCGTGCTCTCCCCCGATGCGCTCGGATTCCCGATCGAGGCCTTCATCAACGTGATGGTGCGTCAGGCCGAGCTGCCGCGGATCAAAGAGGCCCTGTCCCTCGTGCCGGAGGTCGTGCAGGCGCACGGGCTCAGCGGCCAGGTCGACCTGCTCGTGCGGGTGGCCTGCCGCGACGCGGAGCACCTGTTCGACACGGATGCCCGCATCCTCGCGATCGACGGTGTGGAACGCACCGAGACCTCGCTCGCCATGGGCGAGGTGATCGGCTACCGCGTGCGGCCCCTCATGGAGCTGGTACGACCGGCACGATAGCCGCTTCCCCGCGCGGGGAAGCGGTGCCCGCGGGGTCGAGCCGAACGAGCACGACGCCGCCGAGGATCAGCGCACCACCCACCAGCTGAACCGGGGCGGGCGCCTCGCCGATGAGCAGCCAGGCCACACCGACGGCGAACAGCGCCTCGGTGAGACCGACGAACGACGCGAGGCGGGCACCGATGCGCGAGGCGGCGATGACGCCCAAGCCGTAGCCGCAGACGGTGGCCACGAGGATGACCCACGTGATCGGCACGAACCACGGCAGGCTGACCCCGGCGAGCACGACGTCGACGGCGGGGGCGGCGAACGGCAGCACGCCGGTGACGCACAGGATCGCCATGATCACAGCGCCGATGATGAGGCCGCTCCCGGCGAAGGCGAGCGGCGGCATCGTGTCACCGGTGCGGGCGGACAGCACGAAGTAGCTCGCGAGGCAGATCGCCGAGCCGAGAGCGAAGAGAGTGCCGAGCAGGTCGAAGCTCCCGCCCGTCACATCGACCATCAGCACGAGTCCCGTGATCGCCGCGGCCGAGCCCAGCAGCACCACCCGCGAGGGCGTGCGGCGGGTGCGCGCCCAGGCGAGTCCGACGAGCAGGATCGGTGCGGTGTACTCGATGAGCAGAGCGACTCCGACCGGGATCCGCTGCATCGCGGCGAAGTAGAACAGCTGACACCCCGCCACGCCCGCGAAGCCGAACCCGACGATGAGTCGCCAGTGAAGCAGGAACGAGCGGTCGCGGACGACCGCGCTCACCACGGCCGGCAGCAGCACGATGGCAGCCCCCGCCATCCGCAGCAGCAGGGCGGCTCCGAGCGACCAGCCGCCCTCCAGCAGGGGCTTGACCACCGGCCCGCTCGAGGCGAAGGCGAGTGCTGACAGCAGCCCCAGGGTGAGCCCGCCCGCCGCGGCGGGTCGCACTGCCGGCAGCGTCGCGGTGTTCAGGGTGGTGGCCATGGCGGTCCCGACTGTCAGGAGTGTGGGGTGGGTACACTGGTGACACTAGCCGGGAACGATGTCAGGAGTCAACATGGTTTTCAACCATGACACCGAAGTATCCCTCGAGGCCGCCGCCGCCCTCGTGAACACGCTGCGCGGCACCTCCACCGACGACATCGACACCCTCCAGACGGTGGCCGAACTCGACCGCTTCCTCGATGCGCGTCCCTACACCGGTCGCCTCGACCGCGACACCGACGAGCTCGCCGCCGTCCGCAGCATCCGCGACCGCATCCACGCCTTCTGGGCGGCGGACCGCGACGGCGCCGTCCCCCTCGTCAACGCGATGCTGCGCGACGGCTCGGCGCTGCCGCAGCTCGTCTCCCACGCCGGCTCCGAGCAGTGGCACATCCACGCCACCGGCGATGATGCGCCGCTGCACACGCGCATCCTCGTCGAGACGGCGATGGCCATGATCGACGTCATCCGCGCCGACGAGTACGACCGGCTGCGCACGTGCGACGCGGAGGACTGCCTCTCGGTCTACGTGGATTTCTCGCGCAACAAGTCGAAGCGCTACTGCGACACCGGCAACTGCGGCAATCGCATGAACGTCAACGCGTACCGGCGCCGGAAGGCGACAGAAACCGCGTGATCGCGGCCGCCGCGACCGCGGGGGTCTCGTAGTGGATGAGGTGGCCGACGTCGGCGATCTCGACCAGTTCGGCCCGCGGGAACAGCGTTGCGAGCTCGCGCTCGGCCTCGATCGGGGTGATGTCGTCCTTCTGAGCCGCGACCAGCAGCGTGGGCTGCGCGATCCGGGGGGCGAAGGCCCGCACGTCGTTCGACACCGACGTCACGAACGCGTCGTGCAGCACCTCGCGGTCGGCGAAGCGTGAGAAGTACGCGTCGTGCTGTTCGTGGACGAATTGGCGGAGCTCGGGGTCGCGGGTCTTCGCCATCGCGACGCTCATCCCCCGCACGATGATGCGATTGCGCAGCAGCGCATCGCCGAGGGCCTGCGGCAAGCGGGCGCCGGCGGCGTAATAGAGCACGGCGAGACGGGTCAGGATGCCGCGGGGTCCCTCCAGTGCCGGAGCCCCGATCGGATTCACCAGCACCAGCGAAGGGGTGTCCAGACCGCCGGCGACGGCGGCTGCGGCGACGATCGAACCGAAGGAGTGCCCGAGCACCGTGGCTCCGGGCGCCGTGGCCGCCGCGAACGCGGTCAGCCACTCCACGAAGAGGTCGAGATCGTGCTGTCTCCCGGGGATCGGGGGCGTCTCGCCGAAGCCCGGGAGATCGGGCGAGAGCACTCGCACCCCGTCGAGATGGGCCACGACGGGCTCGAGGCCGTGGTGCTCGCCGCGGAAGCCGTGCACGGCGATCAGCGTCGACGGCGCGTCTGCGGCGCCGTACTCCCAGTACACGGTCGTCGACCCGAGCAGCTCGATCTCCCGCCGGATCACGGGCACTCGATCGAGCAGGGCGGCGTAGGGATTCGGCACCCGTCGAGTCTACGAGGGCGGCGGCGGAGCGCCTGCGAAGCGATGTCGGCGGCCGCCCCTACCGTGTGAGCATGTCCCCCGAACCGCTCGAGATGTTCGAGGCCCCCCGCTGGTCTCACGTCGTGGGCGTCTTCGACCTCGAGACGACCGGTATCGACGTCGCGAGCGACCGGACCGTCACCGCCCACGTCGGTCTGCTCGACGGCGACGGCGGCGTGCTGCACGCGCGCGACTGGCTGGCCGATCCTGGCGTGGCCATCCCCGAAGGAGCGAGCGCGATCCACGGCATCTCCACCGAGCATGCGCGAGCGGCAGGACGCGCGGCTCCCGAAGTTGTGGCCGAAGTCGTCGAGGCCCTCCGCGCGCTCTTCGCCGCAGGCATCCCGGTCGTCGCCTACAACGCGCCCTACGACTTCTCCCTGCTCCGATACGAGGCGCTCCGCCACGGTGTCGAACCGATCGAGCGGCCCTCACCGGTGATCGACCCGCTCGTGGTCGACAAGGCCTACGACCGCTGGCGACGAGGCAAACGCACCCTGTCGGTGGTCGCCGCCCACTACGCCGTGCGCCTCGACGACGCCCATCAGGCCTCCGCCGACGCCGTGGCCGCGGGCCGGGTGGCGCAGGCTCTCGCCGAGCGCTTCGCCCCGTGGCTGCCGCCGACCGCGGAAGAGCTGCACACCCGGCAGATCGCGTGGGCACGGGCGCAGGCGTCGAGCCTGACGGAGTACTTCATCAGCATCGGGCGGATCGATCCCGACGAGACGCTCGACGGCGGCTGGCCCATTCGGCATGGATGACGAAAGGCCCCGCCGGAGCGGGGCCTTTCTTGTGATGCCTGAGGTCGGGCGAAGCAGCCGATGAGGCTTACTTGGCGCCGAAGTTCTTGAAGCGCTGGTTGAACTTCTCGACGCGACCGGCCGAGTCCATGATGCGCTGCTTACCCGTGTAGAACGGGTGCGAGGCCGAGGAGATCTCGACGTCGATGACGGGGTATTCGACACCGTCCAGCTCGATGGTCTTGCTGCTCGAGACGGTCGAGCGCGTGAGGAAGGTCTCGCCGGAGCCGAGGTCGCGGAACACGACGGCGCGGTAGTCCGGGTGGGTATCAGTCTTCATGGGGTTCCCTTTGAGAGGTGGCGTCCTGGATTTGGCCAGGACCGTCAAAGTCTGCGGTGCGAGTGCACCAGCGACCGAGTCTACCAGCAGCGAGCGGTCCTGCGAAACGCGCTCAGGATGCGCGGGCGGCGTATCGTCCGCCGTCCGAGCTCAGCGTGATCGGCACGCCGAAGGTCTCGGTGAGGGTCTCGGCCGTCAGGGCGGTCTCGAGCGGACCGGCGGCCGTCACGGCGCCGTCGCGCAACAGCAGCACGTGGGTGAATCCGACGGGGATCTCCTCCACGTGGTGCGTCACCATGACCATGGCAGGCGTGGTCGGCGCCTGTGCGTACCCGCCGAGCAACGACAGCAGCTCTTCACGCGCCCCGAGATCGAGGCTCGCGGTCGGCTCGTCCAGCAGCAGCAGCTCGGGGTCGGTCATCACGGCCCGGGCGATCTGCACGCGCTTCTGCTCCCCGTCGGAGAGCGTGCCGAAGGTGCGATCAGCCAGGTGGTCGAGCTTCCACTCCGCGAGCACGCGCAGCGCGCGACGCTCGTCGATGTCTTCGTAGTCCTCGCGCCAGCGTCCGTAGACCGCGAACGCGGCGGTCAGCACGACGTTGAGCACCGTCTCCTGCGGAGGCACCTGACGGGCGGTCGCGGAGGAGGCGAACCCGAGCCGCGGGCGCAGTTCGAACACGTCGGTGCGACCGAGCTGCTCCCCCAGGATCGACACGGTCCCGGAGGTCGGATGCATCACCGCGTCGGCGAGTTGCAGCAGCGTGGTCTTGCCGGCGCCGTTGGGCCCGAGCACGACCCAGCGTTGCTCATCGGTCACCGTCCAGTCCACGTGCGAAAGGATTTCGCGGCCGTTCCGGCGGACGACGACGTCGGAGAACTCCAGGACCTGCGGCATGGGCCCAGCCTATCGGCCGCGGGCGATCAGCTCTGCGTAGAGCTCCTCCGTCATCTCGGCGATGCGCTCCCAGCTGAAGTCCGCGGCGGCACGCTCGCGACCCGCGCGGCCGTACTCGGCTGCGCGGGCGGGATCGGTCACGACCTCGGTCAGCACGCGCGCGAGGTCGTCGACGAAGCGCTCGGGGTCGACGGGGGTTCCGGTGCCGTCCTGCACCTGGTCGATCGGCACCAAGCGCCCGGTCACTCCGTCGGCGACGACCTCGGGGATGCCGCCGGTCGCGGTGCCCACCACGGCCGCTCCGCACGCCATCGCCTCGAGGTTGACGATCCCGAGGGGTTCGTAGACCGAAGGGCAGACGAAGGTGGTCGCCGCGGTGAGGACGGCGCACAGCTCGTGGCGTGCCAGGTGGCGGTCGATCCAGACCACCCCTTCGCGGGTCTGCTGCAGTCCGCGCACGAGTTCCTGCACCTCCGCCATGATCTCGGGGGTGTCGGGAGCACCCGCGCAGAGCACCAGTTGCACGTCCGGCGGCAGCTGCTCGGCGGCGCGCAGCAGGTAGGGCAGGCCCTTCTGCCGGGTGATGCGGCCGACGAAGACGACGGAGGGGCGGGCGGGATCGATGCCGTTCGCGGTGAGGAACTCAGCATCCTGAACCGGGTGCCATGCCTCGACGTCGATGCCGTTGTAGATGACCCGCACCTTCGCGGGGTCAAGGTCCGGGTAGCTGCGCAGGATGTCGCGCCGCATCCCGTCGCTGACGGCCACGATCGCCGCGGCGCCCTCGTAGGCCGTCTTCTCGATGAAGCTCGACACGGCGTATCCCCCGCCGAGCTGCTCGGCCTTCCAGGGCCGCAACGGCTCGAGGCTGTGCGCGGTGACCACGTGGGGGATACCGAACAGCAGCGAGGCGAGATGACCGGCGAAGTTGGCGTACCAGGTGTGGCTGTGCACGATGTCGGCCCCGGTGACGTCCGAGACGATCTCCAGGTCGGTGCCGAGCGTCTGGATCGCCCCGTTGGCATCGGCGAGTTCGGTCGGAACCGTGTACGAGGTGGTGCCGGATTCGTCACGGGCGGCGCCGAAGGCGCGCACCTCGACCTCGATCGATCGTCGAAGGGCGCGCACCAGTTCGGTCACGTGCACCCCCGCTCCCCCGTAGATTTCCGGTGGATACTCCTTGGTGATCACGTCGACGCGCATGAACCGAACGCTAGTACAGCTGTCAAGGGTGAGTCACCGTCTGGCCGGGTGGTGGAGGCGGGCCTAGGGTGGGGTCATGCCTGCAGCGCCGAAGGTCTTCGGAATCATTCTTGCCGGGGGTGAGGGCAAGCGGCTCATGCCCCTCACTGCCGATCGTGCCAAGCCCGCCGTCCCGTTCGGGGGCCAGTACCGCCTGATCGATTTCGCGATCTCGAACCTCATCAATTCCGGACTCCGCCAACTGGTCGTGTTGACGCAGTACAAGTCGCACAGCCTCGATCGGCACATCTCGCAGACGTGGCGCATGTCACCGATGCTCGGCGCCTACGTCGCGTCGGTGCCCGCTCAGCAACGCCTCGGCAAGCGCTGGTTCTCCGGCTCGGCCGACGCGATCCTGCAGAGCATGAACCTGCTGCTCGACGAGAAGCCCGACATCGTCGCGGTGATCGGCGCAGACCACGTGTACCGGATGGACTTCGCGCAGATGCTCGACGCGCACATCGCCTCCGGCGCGCGCGCCACGGTGGCCGGGATCCGCCAGCCCATCGGGCTGGCGAACCAGTTCGGCGTGATCGACGTCGACCCCGACGACCCGATCCGCATCCGCGACTTCCTCGAGAAGCCGCAGAACCCCGACGGCCTCGCCGACGCTCCCCACGAGGTGCTCGCCTCGATGGGCAACTACATCTTCGACACCGACGCGCTGATCGAAGCCGTCGAGTACGACGGCGAGCTGTCCACCTCGAACCACGACATGGGCGGCGACATCATCCCGTACTTCGTCGGACGCGGTGAAGCGGCCGTCTACGACTTCAAGCGCAACGAGGTGCCCGGCGCCACGGATCGCGACCGCACCTACTGGCGCGACGTGGGGACGATCGACTCGTTCTACGACGCGCACATGGACCTCATCTCCACGCTGCCGGTGTTCAACCTCTACAACACCGACTGGCCGATCTTCGCCCAGACGTTCAACTCGCCGCCGGCGAAGTTCGTGCGCGACTCGGACGGCCGCATCGGCAACGCGATCGACTCCATCGTGTCGCTCGGCTCCGTGCTCTCGGGCACGCACCTCGAACGCAGCGTCGTCGGCCCGTGGGCGCTCGCCGGCGGTGGCTCCACCATCACCGACTCGATCCTCTTCGACTACGTGCGCGTGGGGGCGGGGGCGCGCATCAACCGCGCCATCCTCGACAAGAACGTGATCCTCGCGGACGGCGCGACGGTCGGGGTGGACCGGGAGCACGACATCGCCCGCGGTTTCACCGTCACCGACAGCGGCATCACGATCGTCGGCAAGAACATGCGCGTCGACTGACGAGCTCGAGCAACCAACGAAGAAGCGCCCCGCATCGCGGGGCGCTTCTTCGTTGGTTCTCAGCCCGGGCGGTCGTCAGACGCCGACCCGTTCGAAGGCGTCGTGGCTGATGCCGCGGCGCAGCACCTCGGCCGACCACTCGCGGGCGCTGTGCAGGCTGTGGTCGCGGTAGTTGCCGCAGCTGAAGGCATCCACCCCCGGCACGTCGTCCCAGGTGGCCGTCTCGGCAATGAAGCGCAGCCCCTCGCGGATCGCGGTGACGACGTCGGCGATCGCCGGCTCGCCCCAGGTGATCATGTGGAAGCCGGTGCGGCACCCGAAGGGCGAGATGTCGATCACACCGTCGAGGTGGTCGCGCACGACGCTCGCGAGGGTGTGCTCGATCGTGTGCAGGCCGGCGGTGGGGATCTCGCCTTCGTTGGGCTGCACGAAGCGCACGTCGAAATTGGAGATGACATCACCGCGCGGACCCTGCTCGGTGCCGATCAGGCGGATGTACGGCGCCTTGACGGCGGTGTGGTCCAGGGTGAAGCTCTCGACGTCGGCCATGGGGGCCCCTTCCTCGGGTGACTCCCCATTCTCCCCCGCCGATCCGGCGCGGGAGCGCCGGGCCGTCATCGACCGTCACGCTACGCTCGAGCCCGTGCCTGCCGCCCGATTCCTCGTCGTCCTGGACGCCGATTCCACGCTGATCCGCAACGAGGTCATCGAACTGCTGGCCGACGAAGCCGGGCGTGGAGCGGAGGTCGCCGCAGCCACCGAGGCTGCCATGCGCGGCGAGGTCGACTTCGCGGAGAGCCTGCGTTCGCGGGTCGCCGCGCTCGCCGGCGTTCCCGTCGCGGCCTTCGCCCGCGTGATCGACCGGATCGAGCCCACGCCCGGGGTTCGCGAACTCATCGACGCGGTGCACGAGCGCGGCGGCCGCATCGGCGTGGTGTCGGGCGGATTCCACGAGATCCTCGACACCATCGCCCCGGCGCTCGGTGTCGACGTCTGGCGGGCCAACCGGCTCGACGTCGCCGACGGCGCTCTGACGGGGCGTGTGGCCGGGGCGATCGTCGACGGCGCGGGCAAGGTCACGACTCTGCGCGAATGGGCGCAGGATGCTGCGGTGCCCCGCGCGCTCACCGTCGCGATCGGCGACGGTGCGAACGACCTGCCGATGCTGGCAGCAGCGGGTCTCGGACTGGCGTTCAACGCCAAGCCCGCCGTGCGTCAGCGGGCGGACCTCGTCATCGGTTCGGTGGATCTCTCCCAGGTCATCCCGCTCCTGCCCTGACAGCCGACCTCTGGCCGATGTCGTCGCCCGCGAGTACCCTCGCGGCCATGGATGTCATCCTCGTTCCCGGACTCTGGCTCGACTCCTCATCGTGGGACGCGCAGCGCGCACCCCTCGAGGCCGCCGGACACACGGTGCACGCCCTGACGATGCCGGGTCTCGGCGAACCTGCCGCCGCGTCGAGCGGGATCGGCCTGGCCGACTGGATCGCCGCCACCGTCACGGCGATCGACGCTGTCGAGGGTCGCGTCGCCCTCGTCGGTCACAGTGGCGGAGGCAATGTCGTCTGGGGCGCCGCCGACGCGCGCGTCGAGCGGATCGAGCGCGTCGTGTTCGTCGACACGTTCCCACCCGCGGACGGCGGCGACATCAGCGCCTTCCCGGTCGTCGACGACGTCGTGCCCTTCCCCGGGTGGGAGTTCTTCGACGACGCCGACGTGGCCGACCTCGACGCCGCGACCCGGGAGCTGTGGCGGCCACGGATGGCCGCCGTACCCGCCCGGGTGCCCACCGACCCGATCGCCCTGCACGATCCCCGCCGCGTCGATCTGCCCGTCACGATGGTGACGGGCACCTTCCCGGCGGCGGCGATCGGCGACGTCATCGCCGATGCTCCCCCGTGGGCGGCCGAACTCGGGGCGCTCACGAACCTCGAGATCGTCGAGGTCCACTCCGGTCACTGGCCGCAGTTCACGGTGCCCGACGCACTCGCGACCGCACTGGTCGAGGCGCTCGCGCGCTGAAGCCGCGTCGCACGGAGAGTCGCGTGCGGCTCAGTGGCCCATCCCGAGGCCACCGTCGACGGGGATGACGGCGCCCGAGATGTAGGCCGCGGCATCGGAGGCGACCCACGTCACGACGCCGGCCACCTCGTCGGCGGTCGCGAAGCGTGCGGCGGGGATGCTGCGCTTGTACTCGGCCTGGGTCGCCTCGGGAAGCTCGGCGGTCATGTCGGTCTCGATGAAACCGGGGGCCACCACGTTCGTCGTGATGCCGCGGGCCCCGAGCTCGCGCGTGAGCGAACGGGCGAAACCGACGAGGCCGCTCTTGGAGGCCGCGTAATTCACTTGCCCGGCCGAACCCATCAGCCCGACCACGCTGGAGATGAGGATCACACGCCCCCACCGGGCCTTCAGCATCCCCTTGGACGCCCGCTTGACGACGCGGAACGCACCCCCGAGGTTGGTGGCGACGACGGAGTCGAAGTCGTCCTCGCTCATCCGCATCAGCAGGGTGTCCTTGGTGACGCCGGCGTTGGCGACCACGATCTCGACGGGGCCGAGCTGCGCCTCGACCTCGGTGAAGGCGGCATCCACCGCAGCGGCATCGGTCACGTCGGCACGCACGGTGAGGGTGCCCTGCGGACCCTCCCCCGATCGGGCGGTGACGGCGACGCGGTACCCCTCGGCCACGAACCTCTCGGCGATGGCGCGGCCGATGCCGCGGTTTCCTCCCGTGACGAGAACGACGCGATCGTTGGACATGGCACACTCCCGGGCCGGTGGACGGAACTGATCCAGCCTAGGCGACGCCCACGCACCCCCGCGGAAGCGCGGGAACGTTTGACAGGGCGGGGGCGCGCTGAAATTCTGAGGGTCAGCGATAGAGAGGCTCCCCGTGAGCAACAACGACCCGTACAGCACCCCCGCCTCCTACCCCGGGGCTCCCACGCCGCCTCCGGCGCCCGGCTCGTACACCCCGCCGGCGACGCCGGCCGCGTATTCCCAGCCGCCCTACACCGCACAGCCCTACGGCTACGGGTCGGCAGCGGGATACGGCTACCCCGCCGCGCAGCGGACGAACGCGCTCGCGGTGACATCGTTGGTCGCCGCCATCGCGGCGTTCGTGGTCGTGCCCGTGCTCGGATCGATCGTCGCCGTCATCACCGGCCACATCTCCTTGCGCCAGCTCAAGACGAGCGGCGAATCGGGGCGCGGCATGGCGCTGGCCGGAACGATCATCGGCTGGGTCGGTGTCGCCCTCGCCGCGCTCGGCGTGCTGCTGGTCATCCTGTGGTTCGGTCTGATCTTCGGCACGGTCGCCGATTCGTCGACCTACGACTACTCCTGAACTACCCGCACCGACGAACTACTCCTCGCCTGCCCGGGGCCGGTGCGGCGTACGCTGAGGGGACCGTGAAAACGACACCGCCCTCTGCCACATCTCTCCCGCGCGCGCCGCGGGATGAGGCCGAAGCACGCTTCGCCAAATACGCCATCACCATGGGTGTGCGCATCGTCTGCTTCATCGCGATGGTCGCGATCACCCCGTACGGCTGGTACACCTGGGTGCTGGGCGCGGCAGCCATCTTCCTGCCCTGGATCGCCGTCGTCGTCGCCAACGTCGGCGAGGAGATTCAGACGCCGGTGGCCGAGAATCCGGAACGGATGCTGGAGGCCCCGGCCCCCGTCGCCTCCACGGCGCCCGCCGCCGGTCCCACCGTCATCCGTATCAGCGAGACCCCGGCTGTGATCGCGCCGCCGAAGGACGCCGCGTGAGCAGCGCGCAGTGCTCGCGCGCGGGCTGCCGCGATGACGCCCGGTGGGTGATCGCGTGGCGGAACCCGCGCATCCACACCGCCGACCGCAAGAAACTCTGGTCGGCCTGCGACGACCACGTCGGCTATCTCCGCGACTATCTCTCGGCGCGTGACTTCCCGGTCGAGGTCTCGCCGCTCGATTCGGCGGGTCTGGCTCGGTGAGCGCTCGCGAGACCCCCGCTCTCGTGCGGTGGAGCGGATACGTCGCCGTGGCGATCGTCTTCGCCATCGCCTGCGGCTTCCTCTCGCACTGGCAGTTCAGCCGCAACGAAGAGCGTGCCCGACAGTTGGCGCTCGTGGAGAACAACTACAACCGCGAACCGGTCGCCCTCGGCACCGCTCTCGCGACGGGCGCCGAACTCGACCCCGCGGCCGAGTGGACCCCGGTCGAAGTCACCGGCACCTACCTGCCCGAGGAGCAGGTGCTGGTGCGCAATCGCCCGCGCGGGGGGACCTCGGCGTTCGAGGTCCTCGTGCCGTTCCGCCTCGACGACGGCCGGGTGCTCATCATCGACCGCGGGTGGGTGCCCCCTGGGGACCCCGAGCCCGTGCCCGAGAGCGTTCCTTCTCCCCCCGCGGGAGAGGTCACCGTGATCGTGCGCCTGCGCCCGGGCGAGGCGCTGCCGACCTCGGGCCGCACCGCCGACGAGGGCCAGGTGCCCACGATCAACCTTCCACTCATCAGCGGGATGGTCGCCTCCGGTTCCGCGGTGGAGACCGGCGCCTACGGCCTGATGGTGTCGGAGGACCCCACGCCGGCCGCCTCACCGAGCGCGATCGATCCCCCGACCGATGACCCAGGGCCTCACCTGTCGTACGCGGTGCAGTGGATCCTGTTCGCGGTGATGGGCTTCGCGTTCATCGGGTACGTCATCGTGAGCGAACGGCGCATCCGTCGCGAGGACGCGGAGGACGCAGCATCCGGAATCACCCGGAAGCGCCCGAAGCGCAAGCGCCGCGACCGCGACGCCGACGCGGAGGATGCCCTCATCGACTCCCCCGAGCCGGCCGAACGGCCGGATCAGGCGAGCGTGATCAGGTCGGCGTAGTCGCGACCCCAGATGTCTTCGACCCCGTCGGGCAGGATGAGGACGCGCTCGGGGTTGAGCGCCTCGACGGCTCCGGAGTCGTGCGAGACGAGCACCACGGCGCCCTCGTAGTGCGCGAGGGCACCGAGGATCTCCTCGCGGGACGCGGGGTCGAGGTTGTTCGTGGGCTCATCGAGCAGCAGCATGTTCGCGCTCGACACCACGAGCGTCGCGAGCGACAGTCGGGTCTTCTCGCCGCCCGAGAGCACTCCCGCGGGCTTGAGCACGTCGTCCCCGACGAAGAGGAACGAACCCAGCACCTTGCGGGCATCGGTGGCGGTGATATCGGGGGCGGAGGACATCATGTTCTCGAGCACCGAGCGGTTGACGTCGAGGTTCTCGTGCTCCTGCGCGTAATAGCCGATCTTCAGACCGTGACCGGGCTCGATCACCCCGGTGTCGGCGCGGTCGACGCCGGCGAGGATCCGCAGCAGCGTGGTCTTGCCCGCGCCGTTGAGACCCAGGATCACGACCTTCGATCCGCGGTCGATCGCGAGGTCGACGTCGGTGAAGATCTCCAGTGAACCGTAGGACTTCGACAGGCCCGTCGCCATCAGCGGCGTCTTGCCGCAGGGCGCGGGCTTGGGGAAGCGGAGTTTCGCGACCCGCTCCTCCTGGCGCACCTCGTCGAGACCGGACAGCATCTTCTCGGCGCGAGCGACCATCTGGTGCGCCGCGGCCGCTTTCGAGGCCTTCGCGCCGAAACGCGCCGCCTGCATCTGCAGCTGGGTGGCCTTCTTCTCCACGCCCGCGCGTTCCTTCTTGCGACGCTCTTCGTCGGCGACGCGCTGGCGGAGGTAGTTCTTCCAGTTCATGTTGTAGACGTCGATGATCTGACGGTTCGCGTCGAGGTAGAACACCCGGTTCACCGTCTCGCCGACCAGTTCCACGTCGTGACTGATCACGATGAGGCCGCCCTTGTACCCCTTCAGGAACTCGCGCAACCACACGACGCTGTCGGCGTCGAGGTGGTTCGTCGGCTCGTCGAGGATCATGGTCTGCGCGTCCGAGAAGAGGATGCGCGCGAGCTCGATACGGCGACGCTGTCCGCCCGAGAGGGTCTTCAGCGGCTGATCGAGGATGCGGTCGGGCAGGGAGAGGTTGTGCGCGATCGAGGCCGCCTCGGCTTCGGCCGCGTAGCCGCCCTGGGCCTCGAAACGCTCGGTGAGGTTGCCGTAGCGGCGCATGGCCTTCTCGGCGACGGCGGGATCGTCGTCGCCCATGAGGAGCGAGGTCTCGTGCATGCCGATCGCGAGGGAACCGAGGCCACGGGCATCGAGGATGCGCGTGCGGGCCAGCATCTCGGGGTCACCGGTGCGCGGATCCTGCGGGAGGTAGCCCAGCTCGCCCGAGCGCTCCACGGAGCCGGCGGCGGACAGCAGGTCGCCGGCGAGAACCTTGGTGAGGGTGGTCTTGCCGGCGCCGTTGCGGCCGACGAGTCCGACCTTGTCGCCGTCGCTCACACGGAACGACACGTCCGACATGAGGACGCGCGCTCCGACCCGGATTTCTAGGTCATGCACGGCGAGCACAGCGATCGTCCGATCTGTCGGTGGGAAAAGAACACAGGGCGGCGATGACCAGCCTCCTAGTATAAGCCCCGTGACCTCACTTGCTCTCGGCCAGCGCCGCCCCGTCCTCGCCGATGTCTTCGGCCGTCCGTCCTCCCGCGCGCGAGCGTTCGCGGTGGATGCTGCACTCGTCACCGCGGGAGCGGCGTTCGTCGCCGTGCTCGCCCAGGTCTCGGTGCCCCTCTGGCCGGTACCGATCACCGGGCAGACGCTCGGCGTGATCGTCGTCGGCGCAGCTCTCGGAGCGCGACGCGGCGCTGCGGCCCTGACCGCCTACCTCCTCGCCGGCCTCGCCGGCCTGCCGGTGTTCGCCGGTCTCACCGGCACGATCGCCGCGGTCGCCAAGCCCAGCTTCGGCTTCATCCTCGGCTTCGTCGTCGCCGCCTTCGTCGCCGGCTGGTTCGCCGAGCGCGCGTGGGACCGCCGCCCGCTCCTCGCCTTCGTGGGCTTCGCCCTGGCGAGCATCGTGCCGTTCCTCATCGGCGTGCCCTACATGGCGTTCATCCTGAACGGCGTGCTGGGGATGCAGCAGTCGCCCGAGCAGATCCTCGCCGCCGGCGTCACCCCCTTCCTCCTCGGCGGCCTCGTCAAGGCGGCGATCGCCGCCGCGGCCGTCCCCGCCGCGTGGGTGCTCGTGCGCCGGGTCGATCGCTCCCGCTGAGCCCCGCTCGAACGACGAAGACCCCGGATGCCGACAGCATCCGGGGTCTTCGTCGTCAGGCTCTGCGCCGCGTCGGTCAGCCCTTGGCGACGGCCGTGGCCTTCGCGAGCTGCTCGACCATGCTCGGCAGGATGAAGTCGACCGAGAGCGCGGTCGGCGTGATGGCCGCGACGTTCTCCTCGCCGACGATCGCGCCGACGGCGCCCTTCGCGACGGCCGGGATCAGCTTCGTGCGGTCGGAGGTCAGGAACGTCTGCAGGGCGTCTTCGGTCTCGGTCTGCGTGAAGACGACCTCGGCGTCGATCTGGTCGAGGTTCTCGCTCGAGACGGTCGTGTAGAACGTCGACTCGCCGGTATCGAGGGCGGTGACGGCCGGGGCGCTGACGAAGCCGAGGTCCTCGAGGATCTCCACGCGCGGGTCGGCCGGCAGGTAGAGGTAGAACGTGTCGACGTCGTCGGCGGCGTAGGCGATGCTCGTGCCCTCGAACTCGGGGTGCTCGGCGGCGGCATCGGCGATGGTCTGGTCGAGGTCGGCCAGCACGGTCTGCGCCTTGTCCTCGAGACCGAGGGCGGTGCCGGCATCGGTGATCACGTCGCGCCACGGCGTCGACCACAGGGCCTTCTCGGGGGCGAGCACGGGGATGCCGGCGGCGGTCACCGCGTCGTACTCCTCCTGCGTGAGACCCGAGTACGACGCGATCAGCACGTCGGGGTCGGTTGCGAGCAGTTCCTCCACCGACAGCTCGTAGGTCGCGCTGTCGAGGATCACGGGCGGCTCGCCGCCGAGCTCGTCGATCGCGTCCGACACCCAGGGAGCGATGCGGTCCTCGCCCCCGCCGTAGTCCATCGACGAGATCGCGACGGGCACGATGCCGAGCGACAGCACCGCGTCGGCGGCGCCCCAGCCCCAGGTCGCGACGCGCTCGGGCGCGGTGTCCAGCACGGTCTCGCCGTAGATGTGCTCGAAGGTGACGGGGAAACCGTCGCTCGCGGCGGGCGCCGAAGCGTCGGCCTCCGGGGTGGTTCCCGAGGAGCAGGCGGACAGGGTGAGTGCTGTGACGGCGGCCGCGGCAAGCAGGACGGCAGGTCGGAGGGTACGGGACATGGGTTTCCTTTCGTGAGCCTCTCGGCGACTCAGTCGCGGTCAGCGCCCGTGTGGGCGCCGCCGGGAACCGGGACGATGAGAGGGGTGCCGGTGAGGGGGTCGGGGATGACGAGAGCGTCGAGGGCGAATGCCTCGGCGATCACGTCGCGGGTGAGGGTCTCGGTGGGCGAGCCGTGGGCGACGACGCGCCCCTCGCACATGACGATGAGGTCGTCGGCGTAGCGGGCGGCGAGGTTCAGTTCGTGCAGCACGACCACGATCGTGGTGCCCTCCGTGCGGTTGAGGTCCACGAGCAGCTCGAGCACCTCGAGCTGGTGGCTGAGGTCGAGGAACGTGGTCGGCTCGTCGAGCAGCAGGATCTGCGGGTTCTGCGCGAGCGCCATGGCGATCCACACGCGCTGGCGCTGACCGCCCGAGAGATCTCCCACCGGTCGGTCGGCGAGGGCCGCGACCCCCGTGCGCTCCATCGCCTCGTCGACGTGGCGGGTGTCGGCCTGCCCCCAACGCTGGAAGACCCCGCGGTGCGGGTGCCTCCCCCGCGCGACGAGTTCGGCGACGGTGAGGCCGTCGGGGGCGGTCGGCTGCTGAGGCAGCAGCCCGACGGTCTGTGCGAACCGGCGCCGGGGGATCTCGGTCACGTCGACGTCGTCGAGCAGCACGCTCCCGCCCAGGGGGGCGTGCGCACGGGAGAGGGCGCCGAGAAGGGTGGACTTTCCGCAGGCGTTCGCCCCGATGATCATCGTCACCCGACCGGGGGCGATGTCGAGGTCGAGACCCTCGATCACCCGACGGCCGGGGTACCCGGCGTCGAGCCCTCGAGCGGACAACCGGGGCGCGGGTACGGCGTTCACAGCTGCCGTCCTTTCGTGGAGGCCAACAGCCAGAGGAGGAACACGGCGCCGAGCGCGCCGGTGACGACCCCGACGGGGAGCGAGAGGCCGGGGAGGGCGAACTGGGCGACGAGGTCGGCGCTGACCAGCAGCACCGCACCCGTGAGAGCGCTCGCGGCGATGCCGAGCGCGCCGTGCCCGAGCAGGGACCGTGCGATCGCGGGAGCGCACAGGGCGACGAACGCGATCGGGCCGGCGAACGCGCAGGTGACGGCGGTGAGCAGCACCGCGCTGATGACGGCGAGGAGGCGGACGGTGCTGAGGCGCACGCCCAGGCCGGAGGCGGTCTGCGCACCGAGCTGCGTGATGGGCAGCCACCGCGCGGACAGCACGACACCCGGAAGCGCCACCAGCGCGACGGCCGCGACCACGCCGACCTGCCACCACGCGGTGGCCGACAGCGACCCCGTCATCCAGAGCAGCGCCGACTGGGCGAGTTCGACCTGGGCGCGCACCAGCAGGTAGTTGGTGACGGCGACGCACAGGAAGGACGCCCCGATGCCGGCCAGGATGACGCGGAACCCGGTCTCGCCCTGGCGGTGACCGGCGACGAGCAGCAGCGCCGCGACCACGAGCCCGCCGCCGAAGGCGGCGGCGGCCAGCACGGGGCCGGTCGTTCCCACGATGAGCAGCACGAACACCGCGGCGACGCTCGCTCCCCCGCTGATGCCGAGCAGGTCGGGACTGGCGAGCGGGTTGCGCAGCAGGCTCTGCAGCAGCGCTCCGGCGATGCCGAGGCATCCGCCCACGACGATCCCCATGAGCACGCGAGGCAACCGCACCTGGAAGAGCACGTACTGCTCCACCCGTTCCCCACCGCCCCAGAGGGTGCGCCAGAGCTGGTCGGGCGCGAGCGGGTAATCGCCGGTGGACATCCCGACCACGGCGACGACGGCGAGCAGCACGGCGAGGCCGGCGTAGATGAGCGTGCGTCGGCGGCGGACGTGGGCGCGCACCGCCTCGAAGGAGGACGGCCGCGGCGGGCGGAGGGGGGTCGCCACCCCGGCGCTGATCTCGCGATTGATCACAGCGCCACCTGCTTGCGGCGCAACACGAGCGCGATCAGCACGGGGGCACCGACGAAGGCGACGAGCACACCGGCCTGCACCTCGCCGGGCGGGGCGATGACGCGGCCGAGGATGTCGGCGATGAGCAGCAACGACGCGCCCACCGGGGCGCCGATGAGCAGCAGGCGGCGGTGATCGTCGCCGACGAGCGCCCGCAGGGCGTGCGGCACCAGCAGCCCGACGAACACGATGGGCCCGGCGAGCGAGGTGGCGCCGCCGCACAGCAGCACGGTTGCGATGATGCCGAGGGTGCGGGTGCGGGTGACGTTCTGCCCGAGACCGGCGGCGGTGTCGGTTCCCAGCGCGATGAGATCGAGGCCCCGCGCACAGGCGAGGGCGAGCACGCCGCCGATGAGCAGCGGGAGCGCGACGACGGCGACCGTGTCGATCCCCCGCACCGTCAGTCCGCCGACCGCCCAGTAGCGGTACACGTCGAGGGCGGTGATCGAGGTGGTGAGGATCAGCGAGGTGACCGCGAGGAGACCCGCCGTCACGGCTGCTCCCGTGAGGGCGAGTTTGGCGGGGTTGTCGCCATCGGGCCCTCGGGTGCCGATCACGGCGACCACGACGGCCGCGATCGCAGCTCCCGCGAAGGCGAACCAGACGAAGCCGGACGGCTGCGTGATGCCGAACAGGGTGATCGCGAGCAGTACCGCCACCGAGGCGCCGGCGTTGATTCCGAGCAGACCGGGGTCGGCGAGCGGATTGCGCGTGAGGCCCTGCATGACGGTGCCGGCGAGGGCCAGGGCGCCACCCGCGCAGATCCCGACGAGGGTGCGCGGGATGCGCTGACCGAGCACGACGACGTGGTCGGCGAGCTGCGGGTTCGGGGCGACGATCGCCTCCCACACCACCGAGGGGGCGATGGGGCGCGCACCGACCAGCAGGCTGACGATCACCGTCACCGCGAGCAGTGCGAAGGCGCAGACAGCCGTCACCCGGATACGCCGGGACCGTGCGGTGCGGTTCATTCTTGGCGTTCAGACTGGCCGAGACGCCAGTACCCCATGAAGGCCACGCGGCGGCGATCGACGCCGTGCGTGGAGACGAGGAGGCGCCGGAGGCTCTTCACCGTCGCCGCTTCCCCTGCCATCCAGGCGTAGAACTCCCCCTCGCTGTCCTCGGGGCTGTCCCACAGCAGCTCGAGGTCGACGTCGAGGTCGGCGACGAGCTGAGGACGCGGGGATGCTGCCTGAGCGAGCACCGCCGGGGAATCCCGGCACCACTGCTCGAGAGCTGCCCGCAGCTGTGCGCCGTGCTCGGCGCCGTCCCGCGCCAGCCAGGTGACGCGGAAGCGCGGCGGAAGATCGAACGGCACGACGTCGTCGGCGGTCGGCACCTCGAGGAAGGCGTCGACCTCGTGGTCCTCGCCGAGTGCTTCGAGGATCGCACCCACGGCGGGTACCGCCGTCTCGTCGCCCGCGAGCAGGATGCGTCGTGCGGTGCCGGGGTGCCAGTCGAGGCCGAGGTGGGACTGCTCGCTGCGCGCGTCGGGCCCGACGAGGAGGAGCTCCTGGCCCACCTGGGCCTTCATCGCCCAGGCTCCGGCGGGGCCGGGATCGTGGTGAACCACGAAATCAATGTCGACCTCGCACGCAACCGGGTCGACACGGCGGATCGTGTAGGTGCGGAGCGGACTGCGCTGGTCGGTGGGTGTCTCGCGCCACCGCTGGAACCACAGTCCCGAGGCCATCGCCTCTTCGTCGTCCGCGCCGATGTCGCTGAACGTGCCGTCCGGGAGCGGCAGGATCAGCTTCACCCGTTGGTCGTGACCGGCGGTGCCGAAGTGCTCGAAGGCCTCGCACCCGAAGGTGATCCGCACGAACGAGGGGGTCAGCGACCGGACCGCGCGCACTTCAGCGCGGTACGGCCGGTACGACGGTCGACTCAGCAGGGTGGGGGCGGGAGGCACTCTGTAAGGTTAGCCTTACCTGTCCTTGCCGTCCAACCGGGCCGAGTCGGATGCTTCGACGTCAAACGACCGGGATGCGCTGTCACCGCGGCGCGGCGAGTTCTCCCATCCGGGTGACGGCCTCGGTCAGCACCTCGGGCGAGCATCCGAAATTGATGCGGATGTGCCCGGCCCCCTCGGCGCCGAACAGGGGCCCGAGGTGGAAGGCGACGTCGGCCTCTCTGCGGATCTTCGCGGCGGGGTTGTCCCCCCACCCGAGCGCGGAGAGATCCACCCACGCCAGGAACCCCGCATCCGGAATGCGGTACCGCGCGCCCGGAACGTGCTCGGCGAGCAGTTCGGCCAGGAGCCGCCGGTTCTCGTCGAGGGCCGCCAGCAGGGAGTCGAGCCAGGGATCGCTCTCGGGCGAGAAGGCGGCGACGCCGGCCAGCGCCCCGAGGATCCCCGTCCGCCACTCGACTTCCGAGGGGAGCGCCTTCACCACGGCGGCCGTACGCTCGTCGGCCGACACCATCAACGCGCATTTGAGTCCCGCGAGGTTGAAGGCCTTGCTCGCGCTGGTCACCGCATAGCCGACGCGCGCGGCATCGGCCGAAGCATCCAAGAACGGCGTGAAGGCCACATCCGGCTGCACGAGCGGTGCGTGGATCTCGTCGCTGATGACGGCGGCCCCGTGCCGGGAGGCGATGGCCGCGAGCTCGGCGAGGTCGGCCCGCGAGTGCACGGTGCCCGTCGGGTTGTGCGGGTTGCACAGCAGCACCGCGCGAGCACCCTCGGCGAGAGCACGGTCGATACCGGGCAGATCGAGTCGCCACCGCTCCCCCGTGTCGGTGAGCGGTACGCGCACCACCTCGGCTCCCGCCTCGACGACCGTGTCGAAGAACGGCGGATACACGGGCGGGGTGATCACGACGGCGTCGCCGGGGTTCGTCACCGCGCGCAGCAGCTCCACGACGCCGACCATGACATCGCCCGTCGTGCGCACGCGTGCGGGGTCGACCTGCCAGCCGAAGCGTCGGGCGGCGAACCCGGCGTAGGCGCGCGCGATCCCGGTGTCGGGTGGCGTGTAGCCGGTGTCACCGAGGCGCACCGCCCGCTCCAGCACCCGGGTGACCTCGGGGGCGAGAGCGAAGTCGGTCTCGGCGACGAAGAGCGGCAGCACCTCCGGCGGGTAGGTGCGCCACTTCGAACTGGAGCGTTGCCTCAGCTCGTCGAGCGGGAGGGCACGCAGGGGTGTCGCACTCATCCATCGAGCCTACTCACGCCGCCGCGCGGCGCGCGAAGACGTCGTCAGATGGCGAAACCGAGGGCGCGCATCATGTCGCGCCCGTCGTCGGTGATGCGCTCGGGGCCCCACGGCGGCATCCACACCCAGTTGATGCGGAAGCGGTCCACCACCGAGTCCAGCGCCTGCGCGGTCTGCTCCTCGAGCACATCGGTGAGCGGGCAGCCGGCGGAGGTCAGCGTCATGTGGATGACCAGCGCGTCGTTCTCGTCGTCCCACGCGAGGTCGTAGATGAGGCCGAGGTCGACGACGTTGATCCCCAACTCGGGATCCATCACGTCCTTGAGCGCCTCGGTGACCTCGTCGTACTTCTCGGCGGTGATCGTTGCGGTCATGTAACGATTCTACGCTTCCACCGGGCCGTCGGCCGGGATGAACCGGTCGTAACCTTCGGCTTCGAGACGGTCGGCGAGCTCGGGGCCGCCCTCTTCCACGATGCGACCCGCGACGACGACGTGCACGAAGTCGGGGCGGATGTAGCGCAGGATGCGCGTGTAGTGGGTGATCAGCAGCACGCCGAGGTCATTGGCCTGCTTGGCGCGGTTGACACCCTCGGACACGATCTTCAGCGCGTCGACGTCGAGGCCGGAGTCGGTCTCATCGAGGACGGCGATCTTCGGCTTGAGCAGCTCGAGCTGCAGGATCTCGTGACGCTTCTTCTCGCCGCCCGAGAAGCCCTCGTTGACGTTGCGCTGGGCGAACTTCTCATCCATCCGCAGGTTCTTCATCGACGCCTTGACGTCCTTGGTCCAGGAACGGATGCTGGGTGCCTCGCCGTCGACCGCGGTCTTCGCGGTCCGCAGGAAGTTGGTCACGGTGATCCCGGGGATCTCGACCGGGTACTGCATCGCGAGGAAGAGCCCGGCGCGTGCACGCTCGTCCACCGTCATCATCAGCACGTCGGCGCCGTCGAGGGTGATGGAACCGCTCGTGACGGTGTACTTGGGGTGCCCGGCGATCGTGTAGGCCAAGGTGGACTTGCCCGAGCCGTTGGGGCCCATGATGGCGTGCGTCTCACCGGTGCGGATCGTCAGGTTGATGCCGTTGAGGATCGGGCTGGCTCCGGCTTCCGTCTGCACGGTGACGTACAGGTCGCGGATCTCGAGAACAGTCATGTCGCTTCTTTCGTCAGTTCGTCGCGCGCAGGACCGTCGGGTCGATCAGAACGTCGTCCCCTTCGATCGTCACGGCGTACACGGGTACCGGCTCGTAGGCCGGGAGGTTGAGGGGGTGACCGGTGCGCAGCGAGAACGCCGAGCCGTGCGCCCAGCACTCCAGCGTGTCGCCGTCGACGAACCCCTCGGCGAGCGAGACGTCGCCGTGGGTGCAGTTGTCGCCGATCGCGTGCACTTCGCCCTCGGCGTCGAGCACGACGGCCATCGCGACGCCGTCGACCTCGAAGCGGACGGCAGCATCCTGCTCGAGCTCGCTGAGGGCGCAGACCCGTGTCGCGCTCATGCGGGGAGTCCTTCCGCGAGCTCGCGCTCGATGGCCGCGGTCAGTTCGACCACGAGTTCGGGCACCGTGATGCGCTGCACGATCTCGTTGAGGAAGCCCACTACGACGAGGCGGCGTGCCTCGTCCTCGGAGATCCCGCGCGCCTGCAGGTAGAAGAGCTGCTCGTCGTCGAAGCGACCGGTCGCGCTGGCGTGACCGGCGCCGACGATGTCGCCGGTCTCGATCTCGAGGTTCGGGATGCTGTCGGCGCGTGCGCCGTCGGTCAGCACGAGGTTGCGGTTCGCCTCGTAGGAGTCCGTGCCGGCGGCATCCGGTCCGATGAGGACGTCGCCGATCCAGACGCTGCGTGCATTCTCGCCCTGCAGGGCTCCCTTGTAGAGCACGTCGCCGGTGGTGTGCGCACCCTTGTGGTGCAGGTAGACCTGCGATTCGAGGTGCTGACCGGCGTCGGAGAACGACAGGCCGAACAGACGGGCCTGCGAGCCCGCGCCCGACAGCTCGACCGAGGGGTTCACGCGCACGACGCCTCCGCCGAGACTGGCGACGACGTGCGTGAGGCTCGCGTCACGATCGACGCGTGCCTGGTGGGTGGCGGCGTGCACCGCGTCGTCGCTCCAGCGCTGCACGGTGATGACCGTGAGCTGGGCGCCGTCGCGCACGATGATCTCGACGTTCTGCGCGTAGGCGGCGGATCCCGAGTGGTAGAGCACCACGGTGCCGCGCGAGTTCGGCATCGCCTCGATCACGATGTGCGAGTCGGCGCGACGGTCGGCGCCGAGGCCCACCAGGTCGAGGCGCACGGGCTCGTCGACCTCTTCGTTCTGGTTGAAGCGCACGTGCACGGCGTCGGTCGAGCGCTGCCAGGCGAGGGCGGCGACGATGTCTTCCGGCCGGAAGAACTCACCGCGGACGGGTGCGTCCAGACCAGAGGACGCGACGAGGTGCGCGGTGGTCGCGGTGTCGATGCGCAGGGCAGGCTCGGCGCCCTCGTCGAGGGGCGCCGGGTCGTCCAGCAGCAGACCGAGCCGGTTGATGGGGGTGTGCTTCCAGTTGACCTCGCGCCCGGTCGGGGCACCGAAATCGGCGGGCTCGAACGAATGGGGTCGCTCGGACCGGGTCTGGATCGGGCGGGCGCGCACGGCCTTATCGCCCCATCCCCCGTCGGTGTGTGCGGTGCTCCCCGGGAGAGGGGTGGTGGTCGTCGTCATCTAGCCGACCGATCCTTCCATGCCCATCTCGATGAGCTTGTTGAGCTCGAGCGCGTACTCCATCGGCAGTTCGCGAGCGATCGGCTCGATGAACCCGCGCACGATCATGGCCATCGCCTCGTCCTCGGGGAGGCCGCGCGACTGCAGGTAGAAGAGCTGCTCCTCGCTGACCTTCGACACCGTCGCCTCATGACCGAGCTGCACGTCGTCGACACGGATGTCGATCGCCGGGTAGGTGTCGGAGCGCGACTTGGTGTCGACGAGCAGAGCGTCGCAGCGCACGGTGTTCGCGGAGTGGTGGGCGTTGGCATCGACGCGCACCTCACCGCGGTAGCCGGCGCGACCGCCGCCTCGGGCGATCGACTTGGAGACGATCGAGGACTGCGTGTACGGCGCCATGTGGATCATCTTCGCGCCGGCGTCCTGGTGCTGGCCGGGGCCCGCGAACGCGACGGAGAGGGTCTCACCCTTGGCGTGCTCGCCCACCAGGAAGATGGACGGGTACTTCATCGTCACCTTGGAGCCGATGTTGCCGTCGACCCACTCCATGGTCGCGCCCTCGTGGGCGATCGCACGCTTGGTGACGAGGTTGTAGACGTTGTTCGACCAGTTCTGGATCGTCGTGTAGCGAACGCGGGCGTTCTTCTTCACGATGATCTCGACGACGGCCGAGTGCAGCGAGTCGCTCTTGTAGATCGGCGCCGTGCAGCCCTCGATGTAGTGCACGTACGAGCCCTCGTCGGCGATGATCAGCGTGCGCTCGAACTGGCCCATGTTCTCCGTGTTGATACGGAAGTAGGCCTGCAGCGGAATGTCGACGTGCACGCCCGGGGGCACGTAGACGAACGACCCACCCGACCAGACGGCCGAGTTGAGCGCAGAGAACTTGTTGTCACCCGACGGGATGACCGTGCCGAAGTACTCGTCGAAGAATTCGGGGTGCTCGCGCAGAGCGGTGTCGGTGTCCATGAAGATGACACCCTGCTCCTCCAGGTCCTCGCGGATCTGGTGGTAGACGACCTCCGACTCGTACTGGGCGGCGACACCGGAGACCAGGCGCTGACGCTCCGCCTCCGGGATGCCCAGACGCTCGTAGGTGTTGCGGATGTCTTCGGGCAGCTCCTCCCAGGAGCCGGCCTGCTTCTCCGTGGAGCGGACGAAGTATTTGATGTTGTCGAAGTCGATCTCGCTGAGGTCGGCGCCCCACGTGGGCATCGGCTTGCGCTCGAAGAGCTGCAAGGCCTTGAGCCGGTTCTTCAGCATCCACTCGGGCTCGCTCTTCAGCGCGGAGATGTCGCGCACGACGGCTTCGGTGAGGCCACGGCGCGCGCTGGCGCCTGCAGCATCCGCATCGTGCCAGCCGAACTCGTACACCCCAAGCCCCTCGAGCTCGGGCCGGTCGATCAGTACATCGGTCATGACGTTCCTCTCCTCTCGGGCCGCAACGGTGTCATCCGTCCAGACATTCCCCTTCTCACGGTGTTCCGAGGAAGGGGGTTGGCTCGTGGGCCCGCTTGAGGCACGATGCCCTCTGATAGGGAGTCATCGCGCCTAGACTGTCGGTAATGCCGTCCGCGTGAGCGGGGCATCCCGAACCCCTTGATTCTACAGGTTCCGCCTCCTCGCGTGGGTGCCCCCACACTGGGATAGTTCGCTCCCGAGGAACCTGGCTGGAGGCGACCCGCATGTCCGCGCACCCCACCACCGACCGCCGCAACAGCGCGCTCCCGCTCCCGCTCGTGCGGTTCCTCGCGTGGTTGCCCGATCGCATCGACCGTCGCGTCCGCATCGTGGCGTGGTTGTCGTTCCTCGCGGAGGTGCTGATCATCGCCACCGGCGGTGCGGTGCGCCTCACCGGTTCGGGGCTGGGCTGCCCGACGTGGCCGACCTGCACGGCCGACTCCCTCGTCAACACCCAGGAGATGGGCATCCACGGGGTCATCGAGTTCGGCAACCGCACCCTGACGGGTCTCGTCGGCATCCTCGCCCTCGCCGTGGTCGTGCTGGTCTGGCGGATGCGTCGCGAGCGTCGCGACCTGTTCGTGCTCGCCCTCATCGTGCTCGGCGGCGTCGTGGCGCAAGCGGTCGTCGGCGGCATCACCGTGCTGACCGGTCTCAACCCCTTCATCGTCGGCTTCCACTACATCGCCTCGGTCGTGCTGGTGAGCGTGAGCGCCGCCTTCCTCGTGCGCATGAACACGGCCCCGGGTGCGCGAACCCTCGCCGTGCCGCGGTGGTACCGCATCGCGACGCACGTCACCACGCTCGTGCTCGCGGTCACGATCGTGTTCGGCGTGCTCACGACCGGCGCCGGCCCGCACTCCGGCGACGATGACGCCGTGCGCAGCGGTTTCGACGCACAGGTGCTCGAGCACGTGCACTCATGGCCCGGCTACACGCTCTTCGCGCTCACCCTCGTGCTCGCCGTCGTGGCGTGGAGTCGCGACCTGCCCGTCAAGCGCTGGGTCACCGCCCTGCTCGCGGTCGAGGTCGTGCAGATCGCCGTGGGGCTGTACCAGGCACGCAACGGCCTGCCCGAGTGGGCCGTCGGCACCCACATGGTGCTCGCCGCGCTCGCCGCCGCCACCATGGTCGTGGTCGTCCTGAAGCAGAAGACGCCCGTCGCAGCGCCCGCGCGATTGATGGCGCAGACAGCGCGTTCATAGCCAACTCATCGGCCGTACACCAGGCGCGGGGCTCCGAGCAGGGCAGACTGGACGTTGCCGTGGCGCGCGTTCGCGCCCGGAGACATCTAGGAGTTGACCTCGTATGACCTCTCGTCCCCGCCTGATCACCAGCATCCCGTTCTGGATCCTTCTCATCGGATCCGTCGTGGTCGGCGTCCTGGGCCTGTGGACCGTGTTCGATCGACTCGGTGTCATGGAACGCGGCCTCGAAGACGGCACCGCCACCACCGCCCAGGTCTACGGCGGCCAGTCGTGGGCCGTCGTCGGCGCGATCCTGCTCGGCGCCGGCATCGTCGGTGTCGCTCTCGCGCTGACCCTCGCCGCGGCCCGCAGCCTCGTCGCACGTACCGATGCGGTCGCCGTCGAGGCGATCGACTGGACCGCCGATGACGGCACGGTCGAGGAGAGCCTCGCCCCGTCGGCGAGTGACGCCCTCTTCGCCGGACAGCCCGTCACCCCCGCCACGACCGCCGCTCCCGTGATCGCGGAAGACCCCGACGTCGAGGTGCCCAGCACCGCGACCGCCCCGGCCGCCGCTACCCACGACGCGCCGCTCATCGACACCGGCTCGGGCCCCGCAGCATCCGCTCCCGAGGACGACACCCGGCGCTGAGCCGCACCGCCCCCGCCGAGTATCGGTCCGGCGGCCGAGAGACTGTGCGAAGCACGGATTCCCGGCCGCCGGGCCGTTTCTCGTTTGCGGGCGGGGTCGAGGACCCCGGGTTCAGAAGGGCAGCAGCGGGTCGATCGCGATCGCGACGAAGAGCAGCGTGAGATACGTGATCGAGGCGTGGAACACGCGCATCGGCCGCGGCTCCGTGCCGCGCACGGCCCGGGAGTACAAGCGGTGGGATTCGTAGAGGAACCAGCCGCCCAGCACGACCGCCGAGACGCTGTACACGAGCCCCATCGGAGCCACCGGAATCAGCAGCAGCGAGCACGCTACCGTCGCCCAGCCGTACAGGATGACCTGCAGGCCCACCTGGGATCCGCTGCGCGTCGCGCCCAGCATGGGCACGTCGACGCTCTCGTACTGCGCCTTGTACTTCATCGACAGCGGCCAGTAGTGCGGCGGGGTCCACAGGAACACGAGCGCGAAGAGGATGAACGGCGTCCACGACAGCGAACCGGTCACGGCCGACCAGCCGATGAGCACGGGGAAGCACCCGGCGATACCGCCCCAGACGATGTTCTGCTCGGTCCGGCGCTTGAGGATCATCGTGTAGATCACGACGTAGAAGAAGATCGCGCCGGCCGACAGGGATGCCGCGAGCAGGTTGGTCGTCGCGACGAGCCAGACCGTGGATGCTGCCGCCAAGGTCCACGCGAAGATCAGGGCGTTGCGGGGCGAAACCTCGCCGGTCACCAGGGGCCGCTTCTCGGTGCGCTGCATGTGCGCATCGATGTCGCGGTCGAGGTACATGTTGAACGCCGCCGCCGACCCGGCGCTCAGTGAGCCGCCGATGACCGTGGCGAAGATCAGCCAAAGGTTCGGCAGACCGTTCTGGGCCAGGATCATCACCGGCACGGTCGTCACGAGCAGCAGTTCGAGCACACGCGGCTTCGTCAACGCGACGTAGGCGCGGATCGTGCGGCCGAGCGATTTCGGAGGGAGTGCGACCGTCGTGTGCGACGTCGTCGAGATGTCCATCGTCCCCCGTTTACAGCATGAATTCGGTCATCGGCAAGTCTAGGGCATCGCATTTCCGCTTCGGCGTGAGGGGTGCGTCAAGGGCCCCCTCGCCCCTGTTCCGCTTCGCTATGCTGAAAACCGAACGCGCGCCCGGCGCCGACTCCCCCCACTCCTGAACGGACACGGGGCTGCGGCACGACCAGAGGGCGCCGAATCGAGAGAGGCAACCGAGTGTCGGACTTGCAATGGGATGAAATCGATCGGCGCGCGGTGGACACCGCACGCATCCTCGCGGCAGACGCCGTGGAGAAGGTGGGCAACGGCCACCCAGGGACGGCGATGAGCCTGGCGCCCGCCGCCTACGTCCTCTACCAGAAGGTCATGCGGTCCGACCCCGCCGACCCGCACTGGCCCGGTCGCGATCGCTTCATCCTGTCGGCGGGGCACTCCTCGCTCACACAGTACGTGCAGCTCTACCTCGGCGGCTTCGGTCTCGAACTGAGCGACCTCGAGGCCTACCGGACGTGGGGCTCCAAGACGCCCGGTCACCCCGAGTACGGTCACACCGCCGGCGTGGAGATCACCACCGGCCCGCTCGGCCAGGGACTCGCCTCCTCCGTCGGTTTCGCCTACGCGCAGCGCTTCGAGCGCGGCCTGTTCGACCCCGACACTCAGCTCGGTGAGAGCCCCTTCGACCACAACATCTTCGTCATCGCCTCGGACGGCGACCTCGAAGAGGGTGTGACCAGCGAAGCCTCCTCGCTCGCCGGTCACCAGGAGCTCGGCAGCCTCGTCGTCATCTACGACGCCAACCAGATCTCGATCGAGGACGACACCGACATCGCCTTCACCGAGGACGTTGCCCAGCGCTACGAGGCGTACGGCTGGCACGTGCAGACGGTCGACTGGAAGAAGACCGGTCAGTACATCGAAGACCCGGCCGAGCTGTACGACGCCATCGAGGCGGCGAAGGCCGAGGTGTCCAAGCCCTCGATCATCGTGCTCAAGACGATCATCGGCTGGCCCTCCCCCGGCAAGCAGAACTCCGGCAAGATTCACGGCTCCGCCCTGGGTGAGGACGAGCTGCGCGCCACGAAGAAGGTCCTCGACTTCGACCCCGACAAGAACTTCGTCGTCTCCGACGAGGTGCTCAGCCACACGCGCGAGCTCGTCAGCCGCGGCGAGGCCGAGAAGGCCGCCTGGCAGAAGAAGTTCGACGCCTGGGCTGCTGCGAACCCCGAGCGCAAGGCGCTGTGGGACCGCCTCCAGGCGCGCGAGCTGCCGGAGAACATCGCCGACGCGCTGCCGGTCTTCGAAGCCGGTAAAGAGGTCTCGACGCGCGCCGCTTCCGGCACCGTGATCAACGCCCTCGCTGCCGAGCTCCCCGAGCTCTGGGGCGGATCGGCCGACCTCGCCGAGTCGAACCTGACGACCATCAAGAACGCGGCGTCGTTCATCCCGACCGAGTGGTCCACCCACGAGTGGTCGGGCAACCCCTACGGCCGCGTGCTGCACTTCGGCATCCGCGAGCACGCCATGGGCTCGATCATCAACGGCATCGTGCTGCACGGTCCGACCCGCCCCTACGGCGGAACGTTCCTGATCTTCAGCGACTACATGCGTCCGCCGCTGCGTCTCGGCGCGCTGATGGACATCCCCTCGCTGTTCGTGTGGACCCACGACTCGGTCGCCCTCGGTGAGGACGGTCCGACCCACCAGCCGATCGAGCAGCTCGCCACCCTGCGCGCCATCCCGAACTTCACGGTGGTGCGCCCGGCCGACGCGAACGAGACCTCGGTCGTGTGGCTCGAACTGCTGCGCCGCCACGCGGGCCCCGCGGGTCTCGCGCTCTCGCGCCAGAACCTTCCCGTCGTCGAACGCGGCGACGGCGAAGCATCCGGTGACGTCCTCGCCAGCGCGCACCTCGCGGTCAAGGGCGCCTACGTGCTCGCGGAGGCCGCGAACGGCACCCCCGACGTGATCCTCATCGGCACCGGCTCCGAGGTGCAGATCGCGCTCGCTGCGCGTGACACCCTCGCCGCTGACGGCATCCACGCGCGTGTCGTGTCGGCGCCGTCGCTCGAGTGGTTCGCCGAGCAGGACGAGGCGTACCGCGAGTCGGTACTGCCCGCCGCCGTCACCGCCCGCGTATCGGTCGAGGCCGGAATCGCGCTGCCGTGGCGCGGCATCGTCGGCGATAAGGGCCGGTCGATCTCGATCGAGCACTTCGGCGCCTCCGCCGACTACAAGACCCTCTACCAGAAGTTCGGCATGACTGCCGAGGCCGTCGTCGCGGCGGCCCGCGAAAGCATCGAGGAGAACGCATGAGCACCCCCACCGCAGAGCTCGCCGCCGCAGGCGTCAGCATCTGGCTCGACGACCTGTCGCGCCAGCGCATCATGACCGGCAACCTGGCCGACCTGATCGCCACGCGCAACGTCACCGGCGTGACCACCAACCCCACGATCTTCGCGGGAGCCCTCTCGAAGGGCGAGGCCTACGAGGCCCAGGTTGCGACCCTCGCCGAGATGGGCGTGGGCACCGACGACGCGATCTTCCAGATCACCACCGACGACGTGCGCGCCGCGTCCGACGTCTTCACGCCGGTTTTCGAAGCCACGGGCGGGGTCGACGGTCGCGTGTCGATCGAGGTCTCCCCTGAGCTGGCCAACGACACCGAGGGCACGATCGCGCAGGCGAAGGACCTCGCCGCGCGCGTGGACCGCCCCAACGTGCTGATCAAGATCCCCGCCACCAAGGCCGGTCTCCCCGCGATCACCGAGGTCATCGGTGCGGGCATCTCGGTGAACGTGACGCTGATCTTCAGCCTCGACCGCTACGCGGCCGTCATCGACGCCTACCTCTCCGGTGTCGAGAAGGCCCAGGCCGCCGGGCACGAGATCGCCACCCTGCAGTCCGTCGCGTCGTTCTTCGTGTCGCGCGTCGACTCCGAGGTCAACAAGCGTCTCGACGAGATCGGCACCGAGGAAGCGCTCGCCCTCAAGGGCAAGGCCGGCATCGCCAACGCGCGCCTGGCGTACGAGCTGTACCAGAAGGAGTTCGCGACCGAGCGCGCCACCGCGCTGCTCGCCGCCGGCGCCACCGTGCAGCGTCCGCTCTGGGCGTCCACCGGCGTCAAGGACCCGTCGCTGCCCGACACCCTGTACGTGACCGAGCTCGTCGCCCCCGGCACCGTCAACACGATGCCGGAGAAGACGCTCGAGGCCACCTACGACCACGGCGTCATCACGGGTGACACGATCACCGGCAACTACGCCGAGGCGCACGACGTCTTCGACCGCCTCGCCGCGGTCGGCATCGACTTCGACGACGTCACCCAGGTGCTCGAGGACGAAGGCGTCGAGAAGTTCGTCGCTTCGTGGCAGGAGCTGCAGGGCACGGTCGCGAAGGCTCTCGAAGCCGGCAGCGCCGAGGCCGCTGGATGAGCTTCGAAATCCACGTCACCGGTCACCCCCGGGAACTCGTCGAAACGACGGTCCCGGGGCTGGCCGCCTCCCTCATCGCGTCGGGCATCACGGCCGGCGACGCGTCGCTGTGGGGCCCGGCCGCTGAGGCGGAAGCATCCCACCGTCTCGGTTGGGTGCAGGCCGTTTCGGTCTCGCGCCCGCTCGTTCCCGAGATCGAGGCGCTCCGCGCGGAGTTCGTCTCCCGCGGCCTGACCCGCTTCGTCCTCGCGGGCATGGGCGGCTCCTCCCTCGCCCCCGAGGTGATCACCCAGACCGAGGGTGTGCCGCTCGTGATCCTCGATTCGACTTCGCCCGGTCAGGTGCTCGCCGCGATCGACGGTGACGCCGAAGCCGGCGGTCTCGAACAGACGGTACTCGTGGTGTCGTCGAAGTCGGGCTCCACCGTCGAGACCGATTCGGCCAAGCGGGCCTTCGAGGCCGCCTACCGCGACCTCGGCATCGACCCGGCCGAACGTATCGTCGTGGTGACCGACCCGGGCTCGCCGCTCGAGCAGTCCGCTCGCGCCGACGGCTACCGCGTCTTCACCGCCGACCCGACCGTAGGCGGGCGCTATTCCGCGCTCACCGCGTTCGGACTCGTGCCCGCGGGCCTCGCCGGTGTCGACATCGGCGAACTGCTCGACGAAGCGGAGGCGACGCTGCTCGAGGTGGCCATCGACAGCCCGAACAACCCCGCGCTCGTCCTCGCGGCGGCCATCGCGGGCGGCGACCCCCGCCGTGACAAGCTGGGCCTGATCACCGACGGCAGCTACATCGTCGGGCTTCCCGATTGGATCGAGCAGCTCGTCGCCGAATCCACCGGCAAGGACGGCACCGGCATCCTGCCCGTCGTCCTGCTGCCGGTCTCGCCCGAGCTCGAGTCGGCGCCCGCCGACCTGCAGATCGTGCGTTTCGTCGACTCCCTCGCGAACTTCCATCTCTTCGAGCACCACCCGGGCGAGATCCTCATCAGCGGCTCGCTGGGTGCACAGTTCATCGTGTGGGAGTACGCCACCGCCATCGCGGGACGGATGCTGGGGATCGATCCCTTCGATCAGCCCGACGTCGAGTCCGCTAAGACCGCCACCCGCGGTCTGCTGGACGCGCGTCCCGAGCCGACGCCGCCCGCGTTCGTACTCGACGGTGTCGAGGTGCGAGCGTCGGATCCGGCGCTCACGGCCAGCGGCACCCTCGCCGGGGTGCTCGATGCGCTCTGGGCGCAGCTGCCCCCCGACGGGTACGTGGCCATCCAGGCCTACGTGAACCGCCTGGAGCTGCCGCAGCTCGCCGGGCTTCGCGAGCTCGTCGCCGCCGATGCCGGGCGTCCGACGACGTTCGGCTGGGGGCCGCGGTTCCTGCACTCCACAGGTCAGTACCAGAAGGGCGGCCCGGCCACCGGCGTCTTCCTGCAGATCACCGAGCGCACCGACGTGGACGTCGAGATCCCCGGCCGACCGTTCACCTTCGGTCAGCTGATCTCGGCGCAAGCCGCCGGTGACGCCGCGGTGCTCGCCGACCACGGTCGCCCCGTGGTCACCCTGACCTTGACCGATCCACAGCTCGACGTCGTCGCGCTGTTCGAAGCAGCTCAGTGAGGAACTGATGAGCGTCGACATCTCCAAGGGTCACAACCCCCTGCGCGATCCCGAGGATCGCCGTCTGAGTCGTATCGCAGGTCCCAGTGCGCTGGTGATCTTCGGTGTCACCGGAGACCTCTCCCGCAAGAAGCTCATGCCGGCCGTGTACGACCTGGCCAACCGCGGCCTGCTGCCCCCGGGATTCGCTCTCGTCGGCTTCGCCCGCCGCGACTGGGAGGACCAGGACTTCGCCCAGGTCGTCTACGAGGCCGTCAAGCAGCACGCCCGCACCGAGTTCCGCGAGGAGACCTGGCAGCAGCTGCTGCAGGGCATCCGTTTCGTTCCGGGCGAGTTCGACGACCCGGAGGCCTTCCGTACCCTCCGTGAGACGGTCGACCTGCTCGACATCGAGCGCGGCACGATGGGCAACCACGCCTACTACCTCTCGATCCCCCCGAAGGCCTTCCCCCTCGTCACCCAGCAGTTGAAGGACTCCGGGCTCGTCGGTAAGGCGTCGAAGGACGGCAACGGCTGGCGCCGCGTCGTCGTCGAGAAGCCGTTCGGACACGACCTGGCTTCGGCCCGGGCGCTGAACGCCGACCTCGAGAGCGCGTTCCCCGCCGATTCGATCTTCCGCATCGACCACTACCTCGGTAAGGAGACGGTGCAGAACATCCTCGCGCTGCGCTTCGCGAACGAGCTGTATGAGCCGATCTGGAACCGCAACTACGTCGATCACGTGCAGATCACCATGGCCGAGGACATCGGCGTGGGCGGTCGGGCCGGGTACTACGACGGCATCGGCGCGGCGCGCGACGTCATCCAGAACCACCTTCTGCAGCTGCTCGCCCTCACGGCGATGGAGGAGCCCATCAGCTTCAAGGCGCGCGACCTGCGCGCTGAGAAGGAGAAGGTGCTCGCCGCGGTGCGCGTGCCCGAGGATCTCGCTCACGCGACCGCCCGCGGTCAGTACGCGGGCGGCTGGCAGGGCGGTGAGGAGGTGCTCGGCTTCCTCGAGGAGGACGGGATGGATCCCGACTCCACGACCGAGACCTATGCCGCCATCAAGCTCGAGGTCAACACGCGGCGGTGGGCGGATGTGCCGTTCTACCTCCGCACCGGCAAGCGCCTCGGCCGACGTGTGACCGAGGTCGCCGTGGTGTTCAAGCGTGCGCCGCAGCTGCTGTTCTCGCGCTCGCAGACGGAGGAGCTCGGCCAGAACGCCCTGGTCATCCGTGTGCAGCCCGACGAGGGCGTGACGATCCGCTTCGGTTCCAAGGTGCCCGGCGACGGCACCCAGGTGCGCGACGTCACGATGGACTTCGGCTACGGCCACGCCTTCACCGAGGCGAGCCCCGAGGCCTACGAGCGCCTGATCCTCGACGTGCTGCTGGGCGACCCGCCGCTGTTCCCCCGCCACGAAGAGGTCGAGCTCAGCTGGAAGATCCTCGACCCGATCGAGGACTTCTGGGCCGAACAGAGCGGCCCGCTCGAGCAGTACTCCCCCGGTTCCTGGGGGCCGCCTTCCGCGGACGAACTCCTCGCCCGCGACGGCCGCACTTGGAGGCGCCCGTGATCATCGACCTGCCCGATACGACCGTCAGCAAGATCTCGAAGGCGCTCGTCAACGTGCGCGAAGAGGGCGGCGCTGTCGCCCTCGGTCGTGTGCTGACCCTCATCATCGTCACCCGCCACGGTGCTGAAGAAGAGGTCATCGAAGCCGCCAACGACGCTTCGCGCGAGCACCCCATGCGGGTGATCGTCGTGATGATCGGCGGCGGCGACGACGACCCCCGTCTCGACGGCCAGATCCGCGTCGGCGGCGACGCCGGAGCGAGCGAGGTCGTGGTGCTGCGTGCGCACGGCGCCGCGGGCTCCAACGCGGAGAGCCTCGTCACCGGGCTGCTGCTGCCCGACGCCCCCGTGGTCGCGTGGTGGCCGAGCGAGACGCCCAAGACCCCGTCGCACTCGGCGATCGGCAAGATCGCCCAGCGCCGGATCACCGACGCGTCGAGCCAGCCCGATCCGACCGCGTGGATCGACCAGCTCGGCAGCCATTACGCGCCGGGTGACACAGACTTCGCGTGGACCCGACTGACCCGCTGGCGCGAGCAGCTCGCCGCCGTGCTGGATCAGCCGCCGTACGAGCCGGTCACCGCGGTCGAGGTGCGGGGCGCGGCCGATTCGCCGTCGACCGTGCTGCTCGCCGCCTGGCTGCGCCTCATGCTGCAGGTGCCGGTCGACTACGCGTATCTCCCCGACACCGAGTGGGCCAGCGGCATCAAGTCGGTGCGCCTTACGCGGGCGAGCGGCGACATCCTGCTGGAGCGTCCCGAGCCCAATGTCGCGATCCTGACCCAGCCCGACCAGCCCTCGCACGACCTGGCCTTCCCGCGCCGCACGCTGCGCGAGTGCCTCGCCGAGGAACTGCGGCGCCTCGACCCCGACGTGCTGTACGGCCGGGTCATCACCGAGGGTCTCGCCCTCCTCGGCGACGCACCGAGTCGGGAGCGTCGTGGCTGAGACCACCGAGAAGCGCGTCGTCATCAGCGCGGACAAGGTCGAACTCGCCGAGTCCGTGGCCAAGCGGTTCGTGTCGCGCGTCGCGACGCAGGTCGCCAACAACAAGATCGTGCACATCTGCCTGACGGGTGGCTCGATGGGCGGAGCGGTGCTCGCCGCGGCCGCGAAGGATCCCCGCATCACGGACATCGAGTGGGGCGGGGTGCACTTCTGGTTCGGCGACGAGCGGTTCGTGCCGCGCGACTCCGACGATCGCAACGAGAAGCAGGCTCGCGAAGCCCTTCTCGACCAGCTCGTGCTGCCGGATGAGAACATCCACGCCGTCGCCGCGAGCGACGGGAGTCTCGATCTGGATGCTGCCGCCACCGCCTATGCCGCGGAACTCGCGCAGTACGCCCCCGCCGATCGGGGCGAGAACGGGCCGTGGCCGGAGTTCGACATCTGCTTCCTGGGTGTCGGTCCCGACGGGCACATCGCGTCGCTGTTCCCCGACCGCCCCGAGATCCAGGTGACCGACCGGGCCGTCGTGCCCGTGCGCGACTCCCCCAAGCCGCCGCCGGACCGCGTCACCCTCACCCGCCCCGTCATCAACACGTCCAAGCGCGTGTGGATGGTGCTGGCGGGCGCCGATAAGGCTTCGGCCCTCGGCCTCGCTCTCGCGGGTGCGAGCTACGTCAGCGTCCCGGCTGCGGGTGCGAAGGGTCGCCGTCGCACGGTGCTCTTCGTCGACGAGGCGGCCGCTGACCAGGTTCCGCCACAGCTGATCGACCAGGAGTACTGAGCCTTCGCGTTCGCGCCGGCATCCGCATCACCCACCTCGGAGAATCGGCCGGGCGAAGGACTCCCCCGGCCGAAATCTCCTCCGCTCGGCCGAAACTCCTCCGGCCAGCGCTGGCATCCGCCTCACTCAACTCGGACAATCGGCTGAACTCGGTGCTTCTGCGGTGTGAACCGCACCGAGTTGCGCCGATTCGCCGAGTTCGCTCGCGCAGGACAATCGGCCGAGCGGAGGACTCCCCCGGCCGGAATCTCCTCCGCTCAGCCGAAACTCCTCCAGCCAGCGCGCGCTGCGCTGGCATCCGCTTCACCCACCTCGGACAATCGGCCGGACTCGGTGCGAATCCGGCGTGAACCGCACCGAGTTGCGCCGATTCGCCGAGTTCGCTCGTGCAGGAGTTTCGGCCGAGCCCAAGGACACACACGCCCGGGAACGAAGAAGAGCGGATGCTGTCAGCATCCGCTCTTCTTGTCGTTCGGCTCGCGTTACTGGCCGCGCCGCTCGCGCAGCTGCTGCAGCGCGTCGTCGAGAAGCGTTTCGGCCTCTTCGTCGGTGCGACGCTCCTTCACGTACGCGAGGTGCGTCTTGTAAGGCTCGTTCTTGGCGATCGCCGGCGGGTTCTCCTTGTCGCGCCCGGCGGGAAGGCCGGAGTGCGGGGAGTCGATCGTCTCGGGAATCTCCTCCTCGGCGATGCCGGCCGCGAAGTAGCGCACCGTCTCGTTGCCGAGGGCGTCCCAGTACGAGATCGCGACGCGGTCGGCGTGGTAGCCGTGATCCTGTTCACCCATCGGACCCGCGCCGACGCGCGTGCCCCGAATGGCATTGCCCCCGGTCGCCATCAGACGACGGAGAACTTCGTGATCAGCCCGAGGCCCACGATGGCGACGAACCACGTGAGGGCGAGCACGACCGTGAACCGGTTGAGGTTGCGCTCGGCGAGCCCAGAGGAACCGAGCGCCGACGTCATGCCGCCGCCGAACATGTCGGACAAGCCGCCGCCACGCCCTTTATGGAGCAGGATGAGAAGTGTCAGCAGGAGGCTGGTGATACCCAGCACCACCAGCAGCCCGAACTCGAGGATCTGCACGGAATTCGCCTTTCGCTGCAGCCGTGTCCGGCCGCCCAATCGTCAAGTATACGGGTGCGCTTCTCAGACGCCGACGTGCTTCTGGTAACGGATGATCGCCGCGAACTCGTCGACCAGCAGGCTCGCACCGCCGACGAGGGCGCCGTCCACGTCGGGCTCGCGCATGAAGCTCGCGATGTTGCTCGACTTGACCGATCCGCCGTAGAGCACGCGGGTGCGCGATGCCGCGTCCTCACCCAGCTTGGCGGCGACGACCTCGCGGAGCTTCGCGCAGACTTCCTGTGCCTGGTCGGGAGTTGCGGCCTGGCCCGAGCCGATGGCCCAGACCGGCTCGTACGCCACGACGATGTCGGCATCGGCGGCGACGTTCTCCAACGCCACCTCGAGCTGACCCACGGGCACAGCGCTCGCGCCGAAACGTTCGAGGTCTTCGCTCGTCTCGCCCACGCAGATCACCGGCGACAGTCCGTGACGGAGGGCGGCCTGCACCTTGCCCGCCACGATCTCGTCGGTCTCGTTGTGGTACTGACGACGCTCGGAGTGCCCGATGATCACGTAGCCGCAGGCGAGCTTCGCGAGGAACTGCCCCGAGATCTCGCCGGTGTACGCGCCCGAGTCGTGCTCGGACAGGTCCTGCGCTCCGAGAGCGAAGGGGATCTTGTCGGCGTCGATGAGGGTCTGCACGGTGCGCAGGTCGGTGAACGGCGGGAAGATCGCCGTCTCGACCGTCTGCGGGTCGTGACCGGCCTCTTTCAGCGTCCAGTACAACTTCTGCACGAACGCGACCGCCTGCATGTGGTCGAGGTTCATCTTCCAGTTGCCGGCGATGAGCGGGGTGCGAGTGTTCACGGCCATCCGAGGACCTCCAGTCCGGGAAGCTTCTTACCCTCGAGGAACTCGAGGCTGGCACCGCCACCGGTGGAGATGTGCCCGAAGTCGCTGTCAGCGAAGCCGAGCTGACGGACGGCCGCGGCCGAGTCTCCGCCACCGACGACGCTGAGTCCGTCGACCTCGGTCAACGCCTTCGCGACCGCACGCGTGCCCGCTTCGAACGCCGGCATCTCGAAAACGCCCATGGGGCCGTTCCAGAACACGGTGCGCGAGCTGCGGATCGCGTCGGCGAAGATGTCGGCGGTGCGCGGACCGATGTCGAGGCCGAGACCCGAGGCACCGAAGGGGGTGTCCTCGAGTGCATCGGCGTCGGCGACCACGTGGTCGGCGGTCGCCGAGAAGGATGCTGCGACGACGGCGTCGACGGGAAGCACGATCTCGACGCCCGACTGCTGCGCCGTCTCGAGGTAGGCCTTCACGGTGTCGATCTGGTCGCTCTCGAGGAGGCTCGCGCCCACCTTGTAGCCCTGAGCGGCGAGGAAGGTGAACATCATGCCCCCACCGACCAGGATGCGGTTGACCCGCGGCAGCAGGTGCTTGATGACGCCGAGCTTGTCGCTGACCTTCGAGCCGCCGAGCACGATCGTGTACGGCCGCTCGGGGTTCTCGGTCAGGCGGTCGAGGACCTCGACCTCCTTCTCGATCAGCAGACCGGCGGCGGAGGGCAGGATCTCGGCGAGCTCGTAGACGCTGGCCTGCTTGCGGTGAACGACACCGAAGCCGTCCGAGACCAGCGCGTCGCCGAGCTGGGCGAGCTGCTGGGCGAAGGCCCGACGCTCGTCGGCATCCTTCGACGTCTCACCGGGCGAGAAGCGGAGGTTCTCGATCACCGCCACCTCGCCGTCTTCGAGAGCGGCGACGGCGTCGGTGGCGGACTCGCCCACCGTGTCGAGGGCGAACGCGACCGGGGAGCCCAGCAGCTCCGACAGTCGCTGAGCGACCGGGGCGAGGCTGTACTTCGGGTCGGGAGCCCCGTCGGGGCGGCCGAGGTGCGACGCGACGACGAGGCGCGCACCGGCGTTGATGAGGGCGTTCAGCGTGGGCAGCGACGCGCGCACGCGGCCATCGTCCGTGATGATCCCGTCCTTCAGGGGGACGTTGAGATCACAACGGACGATGACGCGCTTGCCTGCGAGCGACCCCAGCGAATCGAGGGTGCGCAGAGCCATGATCTGAATCTCAGAGACGCTCGGCGACGTACTCGGTCAGGTCGACGAGACGGTTGGAGTAGCCCCACTCGTTGTCGTACCAGGCCGAGACCTTCACCAGGTTGCCGCTGACGTTGGTCAGCCCCGAGTCGAAGATCGAGGAGTGCGGGTTGAGCTGGATGTCGCTCGAGACGATCTGGTCCTCGGTGTACTGCAGGTAGCCGGCGAGACGGCCGTCAGCGGCGGCAGCCTTGTAGGCGGCGTTGACCTGGTCGACGGTGAGGTTCTCGGTCGGCGTGACGACCGTGAGGTCGACGATCGATCCGGTCGGAACCGGCACGCGGTACGAGGAGCCGCTGAGCTTGCCGTTCAGTTCGGGCAGCACGTGACCGATGGCCTTCGCGGCACCCGTCGACGCGGGCACGATGTTGATCGCGGCGGCACGGGCACGGCGGAGGTCGCTGTGGGGTCCGTCCTGCAGGTTCTGGTCGGCCGTGTAGGCGTGAGCGGTCATCATGAAGCCGCGCTCGATGCCGAACGCGTCGTTGAAGACCTTCGCCAGCGGCGCGAGGCAGTTCGTGGTGCACGACGCGTTCGAGATGATGACGTCGGTCTCGGGGTTGTAGTCGCCCTCGTTGACGCCCATGACGATCGTGACGTCGTCGCCGGTCGCGGGAGCGGAGATGAGCACCTTCTTGGCGCCGCCTTCGACGTGCTTGCGGGCGTCCTCGGCCTTGGTGAAGCGACCGGTCGACTCGATGACGACGTCGACGCCGAGCTCGCCCCAGGGGAGGTTCGCGGGGTCGCGCTCCGCGAAGACCTTGATGGTGTTGCCGCCGACGGTGATGGTGTCGTCGTCGTAGGTGACGTCCTCGGCCAGCGGGCCGCCGACGGAGTCGTACTTCAGCAGGTGGGCGAGGGTCTTGTTGTCGGTGAGGTCGTTGACCGCGACGATGTCGAGGTCAGCCCCCTGCGCGAGAGCCGCGCGAAGGAAGTTGCGTCCGATGCGGCCGAAGCCGTTGATCCCGATCTTGACGGTCACGGGTGTCTCCAGAGGTGTCATGCGCGATGCGCGGATTGGTGCGGTTCACAGGAGTGACGACGGCGTCCCGGCGGGCGATCCCACCGGGACGCCCAGCCGTTTATGACAGTACCAGCAGGCCGTTCGTCTTCTCGCGGGCTCCGGCGAAGCGCTGCTGAACGTCGTCCCAATTGACGATGTTCCAGAACGCCTTGACGTAGTCGGCGCGCACGTTCTTGTAGTCGAGGTAGTACGCGTGCTCCCAGACGTCGAGCAGCAGCAGCGGCACGGTGCCGGCCACGATCTGGCCCTGCTGGTCGAAGAACTGGTCGATGATCAGGTTCTGACCGATCGAGTCCCAGAAGAGCCCGGCCCAGCCGGAGCCCTGGACGCCCAGAGCTGCGGCGGTGAAGTGCGCCTGGAACTTGTCGAACGAACCGAAGAAGTCGTCGATCGCCGCGGCGAGTTCGCCGGTGGGCTTGTCGCCGCCGTTCGGGGACAGGTTCGTCCAGAAGATGGAGTGGTTGGTGTGGCCGCCGAGGTTGAAGGCGAGGTCCTTCGACAGCTTGTTGATGTTCGCGAGGTTGCCCGTTTCGCGGGCCTCGGCGAGCTGCTCGAGAGCGGTGTTCGCTCCGGTGACATAGGCCTGGTGGTGCTTGTCGTGGTGCAGCTGCATGATCGCCGCGCTGATGTGCGGCTCCAGTGCTGCGTAGTCGTAGGGCAGTTCGGGCAACGTGTAGTTCGCCATGTTCTCTACTTCCGATCGGCGCTGCGCCGAGGCTCCTCGGCGCCGCGAGGGTGACGTCTTCATCCTATCGAGCGGCAACGCGGAAGGGCGGGGGTTGCTTCCCGCGGCGGGAGTCTGACGCGTTATTCGGCGCCGGCCGGAACGGCCGATTCGGTACCAGGGATGCCGTCGATCTCGGCCTTCTTGTCGGCCATGGCCAGGAGGCGGCGGATGCGACCGGCCACCGCGTCCTTCGTCAGGGGCGGATCGGCGTGGTGACCCAGTTCGTCGAGGCTCGCGTCGCGGTGGGCGAGGCGCAGATCGCCCGCTTCCTTGAGGTGTTCGGGCACCGTGTCGCCGAGGATCTCGAGCGCACGCTCGACCCGGGCGCAGGCGGCCACGGCGGCCTGCGCCGAGCGGCGCAGGTTGGCGTCGTCGAAGTTCACGAGGCGGTTGACGCCCGCACGCACCTCACGACGCTGGCGCAGCTGATCCCATTCGGCGGCGGTGCGCTGCGCACCCATCTCGGTGAGCGCCGTGCGGATCGCGTCGCCGTCGCGCACGACGACCCGCGGCACGCCACGCACTTCGCGGGCCTTGGCGGGGATGCCGATGCGGTGGCCGGCACCGACGAGTGCCATCGCCGCCTCGGGCGAGGGGCAGGCGATCTCGAGCGACGCCGAACGGCCGGGGTCGGTGAGCGAGCCGCCCGCGAGGAACGCGCCGCGCCAGATGGCAGCGAGGTCGTCGCGGGAGCCGGTGGTGAGCTTGTTGGGCAGCCCCCGCACCGGGCGGCGGCGCTGGTCGAGCAGTCCGGTCTGTCGCGCGAGGGTCTCGCCGCCCTCGATCACGCGGACGGCGAAGTGCCCGCCCGCGCGGCCGCCGGAACCCTGCACGTGGTGCAGCTCCGGGCGTACCCCGTAGATCTCGAGCAGGTCGCGCGCCGCGCGGCGGGCGAGCTGCTCGGAGTCGAGCTGCGCCTCCACCGCGACGCGGTTGGCGATGGAGTGCAGACCACCGGAGAAGCGCAGAAGGGCCGTCAGCTCGGCGACCCTGGCCGAGGGGCGAGGGTCTCGGACGGCGATCAGTTCGGCCTTCACATCGGCAGTCAGGGGCACGGGACTCCTCGGGTCAAGGGCGGGGGGACGACGTTACAGCCTACTCGCGACCGAGGTCGCGATGAGAGATGCGAACGGCCACCCCCGGCACATCGCGCAGTCTCTCAGCCAGTTCCCGGGTCATCGCCACCGAACGGTGCTTGCCGCCCGTGCAGCCGATCGCGACGACCGACTGCCGTTTGTTCTCGCTCTGATACCCCGCCAGCACCGGCCGCAGCGCTGCGGCATAGGCGTCGAGGAACTCCCGGGCGCCCGGCTGGTCGAGCACGTATTCGCGCACGGCGTCGTCTTCGCCGGTCTTGCCGCGCAGCTCGTCGTTCCAATACGGATTCGGCAGGAACCGCATATCGGCCACCATGTCGACGTCGGTCGGGAGGCCGTACTTGAACCCGAAGCTCATGAGGTTGACCGTGTGTCGGGCGGCGGCCTGCTCGCCGAAGATCTCCACCACGCGGGTCGTCAACTGGTGGATGTTGTTCGAGGACGTGTCGATGATCACGTCGGCCGACTCCCGCACCGGGGCGAGGCGTTCGCGCTCGCGGCGGATGCCGTCGAGGATCGTGCCGTCGCGCTGCAGCGGGTGCGGGCGGCGAACGGCCTCGAAGCGTCGAACGAGCACGTCGTCGGAAGCATCGAGGAACACCACGCGCACCTGGCGACCGGTGCGGAGGCTGCGCATGACCTCGGGCAGATCGGCGAAGAGCCCGCGACCGCGGACGTCGACCACGACGGCGACCCGGGGCACCGCTCCCCCGGCGAGCTGGCTCAGCTCGAGGAGCGGGCGCAGCATCTGCGGCGGGAGATTGTCGACGACGTACCAGTCGAGGTCTTCCAGGGCGTTCGCGACGGTCGAGCGGCCCGCGCCCGACATACCGGTGACGATGAGCACCTCACCGGTCTCGCTGCGCGTCGGATCCGTCATCACTTCTCCCGTTTGCATCAGCCTATCGAGCGAGGTGGGAGTGGATGGACTCGGCGAGCTTCGGACCGATGCCCGGCAGTTGCGCGATCTCGTCGGGCGAGGCCTCCTTCAGCGAGGCGACCGAGCCGAAATGACGCAGCAACGCTTTGATCCGCGCATCCCCGAGGCCCGGGATCTCGGACAGGATGCTGGAGATGTCGCGCTTGCGGCGCTTGCGCTGGTGGGTGATCGCGAAGCGGTGGGCCTCGTCGCGCAGGCGTTGCAGCAGGTACAGCGCCTCGCTCGTGCGGGGCAGGATCACCGGGTACTCCTCCCCCGGCAGCCACACCTCTTCGAGTCGCTTCGCGATGCCGCACAGGGCGATCTCTTCGTGACCGGCGTCTTTCAGGGCGCGCGCCGCCGCGGCCACCTGCGGCTGACCGCCGTCGACGACGAGCAGCTGCGGCGGGTAGGCGAAACGCTTGCGCTTCGGCGGCGTGGTCACCACGGGCTCGGAGCCGTCGGCCAGCACGGCGGGTGCTTCGGCGGCGGCGGGCTCGTCGTCGGATTCCTCGGGGCGGTCGAGGTACGCGAGGCGCCGGGTGAGCACCTGGTAGAGCGAATCGGTGTCGTCGGTCGTCTCGGGAACCCCGAAAGACCGGTACTGGTCTTTGCGCGGCAGGCCGTCTTCGAACACGACCATCGAGGCCACGACGTTCGTGCCGGCGAGATGGGAGACGTCGTAGCACTCGATGCGCAGCGGCGCTTCGGCCAGCCCCAGGGCCTCCTGCAGGTCGGTCAACGCCTGCGTGCGCGCGACGTAGTCGCTCGTGCGGCGGGTCTTGTAGAGCATGAGGGCCTGCGAAGCGTTGAGCGTGGCCGTGCGCATCAAGTCGGCCTTCTGCCCGCGCTGCGCGACCTGGATGCCCACCTGCTTGCCTCGACGCTCCCGCAGCCACTCCTCGAGGTCGGGGGCATCGTCGGGAAGGGAGGGCACGAGCACGTGGCGCGGGATGTCGGCGGCCGGCGCGTCGCCGTAGGTGCGCTGCAGCACCTGATCGACGAGATCGGCGCCCGAGATGTCGAGCTCTTTCTCGATCGTGGTCGCGCGCACTCCGCGGATGCGGCCGCCGCGGATCACGAACTGCTGCACCGTGGCGGCGAGTTCGTCCTCGGCGATGCCGAAGAGGTCGGCGTCGGTGTCTTCCGAGAGCACGAGGGCGCTCTTCTTCAGCACGGCCTCGATCGCGCCGAGCCGGTCGCGGTACACCGCGGCGGCTTCGTAATCCATCGCCGCCGCGGCCTCCCGCATCCGTGCCGTCAGGGCGCGGGCGAACCGCTCGTCGCCGCCGGCCATGAAGGCGACGAAGTCGTCGACGATCGCACGGTGCTCCTCGATCGTGACCCGCCCCGAGCACGGGCCGCCGCAGCGCCCGATCTGACCGGGGAAGCAGGGCCGGCCGCTCTGCATCGCCTTCTTGTACGAGGCGTCGCTGCACGTGCGGATCGGGAAGACCTTGATCATCAGGTCGATGGTGTCGTGGACCGCCCAGACCTTCGGGTACGGGCCGAAGTACTTGGCGCCCGGGATGCGGCGGTTGCGGGTCACGATCACCCGGGGCGCCTCGTCGGCGAGGGTGATCGCCATGAACGGGTACGACTTGTCGTCGCGGTAGCGCACGTTGAAGGGCGGATCGAACTCCTTGATCCACATGTACTCCAGCTGCAGCGAATCCACGTCGCTGTCGACGACGGTCCATTCGACCGAGGCGGCCGTGGTGACCATGCGCCGCGTGCGCTCGTGGAGCGAGCGCAGCGGGGCGAAGTAGTTCGATAGCCGGGCACGCAGGTTCTTCGCCTTGCCGACGTACAGCACCCGCCCGTCCGCGTCGCGGAACCGGTACACCCCGGGGTTGGTGGGGATCTCGCCGGGTTTCGGCCGGTAGGGCAGCTGCGACATCCGTTCGCGGGATGCCGCCATCAGCCCGCCTTGCGCTCTTCGACCGAGGTGATCCCGAGGGCCTCGGCGAGGAAGCGGCCGGTGTGGCTCGCCTCGACGCGGGCGACCTGCTCGGGCGTACCGGTCGCCACGATCGTGCCGCCGCCCGATCCGCCCTCAGGGCCGAGATCGATGACCCAGTCCGACGACTTGATCACGTCGAGGTTGTGCTCGATCACGATGACGGTGTTGCCCTTCTCGACGAGCCCGTTCAGCACCTCGAGGAGCTTGCGAACGTCTTCGAAGTGCAGACCGGTGGTCGGCTCGTCGAGCACGTACACCGAGCGGCCGTTCGTGCGCCGCTGCAGTTCGGTCGCGAGCTTCACGCGCTGCGCCTCGCCGCCGGAGAGGGTCGTCGCCGACTGGCCGAGTCGCACGTAGCCGAGGCCGACGTCGACGAGGGTCTTGAGGTAGCGGTGGATCGCCTGGATGGGTTCGAAGAACTCGGCGGCCTCCGAGATCGGCATCTCGAGCACCTCGGCGATGTTGCGGCCCTTGTAGTGCACGGCCAGGGTGTCGCGGTTGTACCGCTTGCCGTGGCAGACCTCGCAGTCGACGTACACGTCGGGCAGGAAGTTCATCTCGATCTTGATCGTGCCGTCGCCCGAGCACGCCTCGCAGCGCCCGCCCTTGACGTTGAAGCTGAACCGCCCGGCCTGGTAACCGCGCACCTTCGCCTCGGGGGTCTCGGCGAAGAGATTGCGGATGCGATCGAACACCCCCGTGTACGTCGCCGGGTTCGAGCGGGGCGTGCGCCCGATGGGCGCCTGGTCGACGTGCACGACCTTGTCGAGGTCGTCGAGACCCGTCACGCGGGTGTGCTTGCCGGGAACCCGGCGCGCGCCGTTGAGCTTCGTGGCGAGGACTTCGTACAGGATGCCGTTCACCAGGGTGGACTTGCCCGAACCGCTGACGCCGGTGACGGCGGTCAGAACACCGATCGGGAAGTCGGCGGTGACGTTGCGGAGGTTGTTCTCACGCGCACCGACGACGGTGATCTGGCGCTTCTTGTCGATCTTGCGCCGCTTCTTGGGCACCGGGATCGAGCGGCGACCCGAGAGGTAGTCGCCGGTCAACGAGTTGCGGTCTTCGAGCAGTTCGGCCAGCGGCCCCGAGTGCACGACGTGACCGCCGTCGACGCCCGCGCGGGGGCCGATGTCGACGACCCAGTCGGCCGCGTGCACGGTCTCTTCGTCGTGCTCGACCACGATCAGGGTGTTGCCGAGGTCGCGCAGGGTGATCAGCGTCTCGATGAGGCGCCGGTTGTCGCGCTGGTGCAGACCGATCGAGGGCTCGTCGAGCACGTAGAGCACGCCTGTCAGACCCGAGCCGATCTGCGTCGCGAGACGGATGCGCTGCGCTTCGCCGCCCGAGAGCGAGCCCGCCGAGCGGCTGAGGCTGAGGTAGGTCAGACCGACCTGCAGCAGGAAGTCGAGACGCGCGCGGATCTCGCGCAGCACCTGAGCGGCGATCTGCGCCTCACGGGCGGTGAGTTCGAGGTCGGCGAAGAAGACCTGCGCCTCCGCGAGGCTGAGCCACGAAGCATCCGCGATCGACATGCCGTGCACCGTGACGGCCAGCACCTCGGGCTTGAGACGAGCACCGTTGCACACCGGGCACGGCACCTCGCGCAGGAACTCCGACCAGCGCTGGCGCTGGTTGTCGGACTCCGCCTGCAGGTACTGCCGCTCGATGTAGGGCACGACGCCCTCGAAGCCGGAGGCGTACCGCACCTCGCGGCCGTAGCGGTTCTTCCACTTGACGGTGACGTTGTAGCCCTCGCCGCGCAGCACCGCGTCGCGCACCTCCTGCGGGAGCTTGCGCCACGGAGTGTCGAGCGAGAACTTCAAGTCACGAGCAAGGCCCTCGAGGAGGCGCTCGTAGTACTGGAAGAGTCCCTTGCCCTGCGTGGTCCACGGGATGATGACGCCCTCGCGGATCGACAGCTCTTCGTCGCCGAGCATGAGGTCGACGTCGACCGACATGCGCGTGCCGAGTCCCGAGCAGGTCGGGCAGGCGCCGAACGGCGCGTTGAAGGAGAAGGTGCGCGGCTCGATCTCGGTGAGCTGCAGCGGGTGGCCGTTGGGGCACGCGAGCTTCTCGGAGAACGACTGCCAGGCGGCCTCGCCCTCTTCGTCGACGAAGTTCACCTGCATGACGCCGCCGGCAAGACCCAGCGCCGTCTCGACCGAGTCGGTGATCCGGCTCAGGATGTCGGGGCTCGCGACGAGGCGGTCGACGACCACGGCGATGTCGTGCTTGTAGCTCTTCTTCAGGGTGGGGGGCTCGGCGAGCTGGATGAGGTCGCCGTCGACGACCGCGCGGGCGTAGCCCTTCGCGCCGAGCTCCTTGAAGAGGTCGACGAACTCGCCCTTCTTCTGCGTGACGACCGGAGCCACGATCTGGTAGCGCGTTCCCTCGGGCAGTTCGAGCAGCTGGTCGGCGATCTGCTGCACGGTCTGACGCTGGATCTGCGCGCCGCAGACCGGACAGTGCGGCACACCGATGCGTGCCCACAGCAGGCGCATGTAGTCGTGGATCTCGGTGATCGTGCCCACGGTCGAGCGCGGGTTGCGGTTGGTCGACTTCTGGTCGATCGAGACCGCCGGGCTCAGACCCTCGATGAAGTCGACGTCGGGCCGGTCGACCTGACCGAGGAACTGGCGCGCGTACGAGCTCAGCGATTCGACATAGCGACGCTGACCTTCGGCGAAGATCGTGTCGAACGCGAGGCTCGACTTTCCCGACCCCGAGAGTCCGGTGAAGACGACCAGGGCATCCCGCGGGATGTCCAGGTCGACGTTCTTCAGATTGTGGACGCGGGCACCGCGGACGCTGAGCTGTCCGCTGGTGTTTCCGGGCAGGGCAACGGGAACGATGGGCACCCCACAAGTTTAGGTGCGGCCTCCGACACCGGCTTCGGGTTTCGCCCGGGGCGGACCGTGCTGGTAAGGGGAACCCGCTCAGCGACGTCCGGAGAACGGAGCCAAGCCGTCGCGCACCGCGGCGAGTTGCTCGGGGTCCATACCGGTGAGGGCCATGATCTTCCCGGGCACCTCGAGTGCCCGCTCGCGCAGTGCGCGACCCTCGTCGGTGAGGGCGAGTTCGAGCACGCGCTCGTCGCTGGCTCGACGGGTGCGCGCGAGGCGCCCCTGGGCCTCGAGACGCTTGACGAGGGGCGAAAGGGTCGCGGCTTCCATCGCCAGCTCGGCGGCGAGGTCACCGAGGGTGCGTGGCGACTGCTCCCAGAGGGCGAGCATGACGAGGTACTGCGGATGCGTGAGTCCGAGCGGTTCGAGCACCGGCCGGTAGATGCCCACGACGTTGCGAGCCGCGGTCACGATCGCGAAGCACAGCTGGTTGTCGAGCTTCAGCAGTTCGTCCGCATTCATGAGCCGTCCTCTCCAGTTCGTTAGTACACTAAACATCATGGCACGAATGGATGCTGAGGGGTCGAGGCGCGATCGCGTCCGCGCTGCCGGCGGCTGGTACAACTACCTGAACGCGAAGCTCATCCGCGTGGCGGGGCCGGCCTCGGTCGGACCCTACGAGACCACCCCCGAGCCGGTGCGCACCGAACGCCCGTGCCCGATCTGCGGTCATCCGATGTCGGAGCACACCTTCGACCGCAGCGGGGCGAAACCGCTCATGCAGTGCCCGTGACCTGCCGGCGGGCTCAGGCGTGGCCGGCCCGCTCCATCGCCCGGAGGTCTTTCTTCAGGTCCTGCAGCTCGTCGCGCAGCCGGGCGGCGAGCTCGAACTTCAGCTCACCGGCGGCCGCCAACATCTGATTCGACAGGTCTTCGATCGTCGCTTCGAGCTGATTCGCCCCGTCGGCGGCGATGCCGGTGCGCCGGAGCGACGGTGTCGGCGCCTTGCCCTTGCCCGACTTGTTGCGCGAGGAAGCGCGGCTCGACAGCAGCTCCTTCGTGTCGGACGCCTCGCGGGCGAGCACGTCGGTGATGTCGGCGATCTTCTTGCGCAGCGGCTGCGGGTCTATGCCCCGCTCGAGGTTGTAGGCGATCTGCTTGTCGCGTCGACGCTCGGTCTCTTCGATGGCCTTGGTCATCGAGTCGGTCATCCGGTCGGCGTACATGTGCACCTCGCCCGACACGTTGCGAGCGGCGCGACCGATCGTCTGGATGAGCGAGGTGCCGCTGCGCAGGAACCCCTCCTTGTCGGCGTCGAGGATCGCGACGAGCGACACCTCGGGCAGGTCGAGGCCTTCGCGCAGCAGGTTGATGCCGACGAGCACGTCGTAAACGCCCGCGCGCAGCTCGGTGAGCAGTTCGACGCGGCGAAGCGTGTCGACGTCGGAGTGCAGGTAGCGCACCCGCACGCCGTGCTCACCGAGGAAGTCGGTGAGCTCCTCCGCCATCTTCTTCGTCAAGGTGGTGACGAGCACGCGCTCGTCGCGCTCGACGCGCAGGCGGATCTGCTCGAGCAGGTCGTCGATCTGCCCCTTGGAGGGCTTCACCACGATCTGCGGGTCGACGAGGCCGGTCGGGCGGATGATCTGCTCGACCACGCCGTCGGCGATGCCCATCTCATAACGACCGGGTGTCGCGGAGAGGTAGACGGCCTGACCGACGCGGTCCTTGAACTCGTCCCACCGCAGCGGCCGGTTGTCCATCGCGCTCGGCAGACGGAAGCCGTGCTCGACGAGGGTGCGCTTGCGCGATGCGTCTCCCTCGTACATCGCACCGATCTGCGGCACCGTGGCGTGCGACTCGTCGATGACGATCAGGAAGTCGTCGGGGAAGAAGTCGAGCAGCGTGTGCGGCGGATCGCCGGGCTGGCGGCCGTCCATGTGACGCGAGTAGTTCTCGATGCCCGAGCAGAAGCCGAGCTGCTGCAGCATCTCGAGGTCGAAGGTCGTGCGCATGCGCAGCCGCTGGGCCTCGAGCAGCTTGCCCTGCGACTCGAGTTCTTTCAGGCGCTCTTCGAGCTCGTGCTCGATGGTTCCGATCGCGCGCTGCACGGTGTCGGTGCCGGCGACGTAGTGCGAGGCGGGGAAGATCGGCACCGATTCCATCTTCTGCACGATGTCGCCGGTGAGCGGGTGCAGCATGTAGAGCGCTTCGATCTCGTCGCCGAACATCTCGATGCGGATCGCGAACTCCTCGTAGACGGGGATGATCTCGATCGTGTCGCCACGAACGCGGAAGTTCCCTCGGGAGAAGTCGACGTCGTTGCGGTTGTACTGCATCGCGATGAACTTGCGGATGAGCTGGTCGCGGTCGTACCGCTCCCCCGTCTGGAGGGCGACCATCGCGCGGAGGTACTCCTCGGGCGCACCGAGACCGTAGATGCACGACACCGTAGAGACCACGATGACGTCGCGACGCGACAGCAGCGAGTTCGTCGTGGAGTGACGGAGGCGTTCGACCTCGGCGTTGACCGAGGAGTCCTTCTCGATGAAGGTGTCGGTCTGCGGGACGTAGGCCTCAGGCTGGTAGTAGTCGTAGTACGAGACGAAGTACTCGACCGCGTTATTGGGCATGAGCTCGCGGAACTCGTTCGCCAACTGTGCCGCCAGGGTCTTGTTGTGCGCGAGCACGAGGGTGGGCCGCTGCACGGCTTCGACGAGCCAGGCCGTCGTCGCCGATTTTCCGGTACCGGTCGCACCCAGCAGCACCACGTCGGTCTCGCCCGCGTTGATGCGCGCGGCGAGGTCGGCGATGGCCCCCGGCTGGTCGCCGGAGGGGACGTACTCGCTGATGACCTCGAAGGGGCGGACGGATCGCGTAGCCTGCATGATTCCAGCGTAGGCGGGGCCACCGACACCGGGGCGGCGAGGCCGTTCGCCCTCCGCGAGCGGAACGCGCCTCAGCCCGTCGTCAGTCGCCGCCAGAGGTCGTCGACCTGCTCCTGGGTGCGGGCGAGCGTGCCGTTCGTGTCGATGACGACATCCGCCAGCCTCCGGCGCTCCTCGTCGGACACCTGCGCCGCGATGCGGGCGCGGGCATCGGCCTCGCTCATACCGCGGTGCTCCATCAGGCGTTGGACGCGTACCTCGGCGGGCGCGTCGGCGACCACGACGAGATGCCACGGATCGTGCGCGCGCGCCTCGGCGAGCAGGGGCACGTCGTAGACGACCACGCCGTCGGGGTCCGCCGCCGCGGCCGCCGCGAAACGTCGCTCGGACTCCACGCGCACGGCCGGATGAACGATCGCGTTCAGCCTGGCGAGGCGTTCGGGGTCGCCGAAGACGACCGCGCCCAACGCGGGACGGTCGAGCGAGCCGTCGGGCCGCAGCATCCCGTCACCGAAGGTCTCCGCGATCTCCGCGAGGACGGGAGAGCCGGGCGCCTGCACGTCGCGCACGATGGCGTCGGCGTCGATGACGACGGCGCCCCGCTCGGCGAGGAGGGCGGCGATGGTCGATTTGCCCGAGGCGATGCCACCGGTGAGCGCGATCAAAGGCACCCTCCGAGGATGCCACGATCCCCCGCGCGCCGGGTTGGTGCAGTACGATCCGAACAGAACCGCCCGTCACGCGACGCGCGCGCAGCAGAGGTCGTCCGTTGACACAACCCCCCGTGGCCGTTGTCATCGAAGACGACGCCGACATCCGGCTGCTGATCGCCACGGTGCTCGAACAGACGGGGTTCGCCGTGCACACGGCCCCCGACGGCCTCGAGGGGATCGAGACCGTGCGGGCGCAGCATCCGATCGTCACGACCCTCGATGTGAGCATGCCCGGGATCGACGGTTTCGAGACCGCTCGCCGGATCCGCACGTTCAGCGACACCCACATCGTGATGGTGACCGCGCGCGCCGACGAGGAGCACGCTCAGCGCGGCCGCGACGCCGGGGCCGACGAATACCTCACCAAGCCGTTCCGTCCGCGCGACCTGCGTGCGCGCGTGCAGGCGATGCTCGAGACGTCGCGCGAAGCGTGAGCGAACCGCTCAGCCGGCGACGATGACCGAGGCGTCGGAGCTGGTCGCCGAGCGTTCGGCTGCCGCATCCGCCGCTTCCGCGAGCGTCCGGAAGTCGTAACCCAGAGCATCGGTCAGCGCGATGCCCACGCCCACCACGGGCATGACCGAGACGCCGAGGGCGGTGAAGTCGTCGAGCAACCGGCGGTGCATGATGCTCGCCATCCGACGGACGTCGGCGAACGAGGTCGTGACGAAGGCGATGAACAGGGTGTCCGAGGCACTCTCCCCCACCATCGAGGCGGTCGGCGCGTAGCGACGCACGCCGCCGCGCCACGCGGCCGCGACCTGCTCGGCCTCGTCGGGTCCGAACGCGGTCGCCATGCGGCGCAGGTCGTCGATGCGCATCGCCACGACGCACACGGTGTCTCGGCTGCGTTCGGCTCGCTGCAGCATGGTCGACACGGCTGATTCGAACGACTCCGAGAGCATGACCCCGTCGAGTGAGATGCTCAGGTTGTACACGTCGCGCTGGCCGCGCAGGTTCGATTCGCTCGCACGCAGCACCGAGGTCGTCACAACGGTGACGATCGTGAAGGTCACGGTGAGCAGCGACGACAGTTGCGTGTTGAACCACGTCACGAAGATGTCGCTGTCGGGGCCTGCGACGGCGAACACCACGCTGCGTCCCGCCAACCACAGTGCCTCGAAGCCGAGCACGATGGTCAGCCCGACCGAGCTCCAGCGCCGCCCCATCGCACCGCGGCGTGTCTCGATCGCACCGAGCAGCGCGCAGATCCCGGTTCCGACGAACAAGGGGATCGCGCCCGCCCAGTCGCCTCCTCCGGGGCCCGCCACGAGCACCGACACCCCGGCCACGACGATGAGCAGGCTCATGAGGATCCCCGCGACCCGCAGCGGTCGGCGGTTGAACGCCCGGCAGCCGAGCCAGGTGAAGCCGGCGCTCGCGACGAATGCCGCGTTACCGACCCCGATCGCGACGTAGGCCCCGGGCTCGAGGGCCCAGACCAGGTAGCTCAGCACGGTGAAGACGCCGGCGAGGAAGGCCGCCGCCCACAGCCGCCCGGACAGCCCGTCTCTGCGCACCAGCGTCTCGAAGAGGTACAGCACGGCCGACACCACCACGACGAGGGCGGTGACGAGCGACAGCGTGAACTGGTCGAGCATCACGAGGCGCCCTCCTCGACGGCGGGGAGCAGCACGCTGAAGCTCGCGCCACTGCCCAGGCGGGTGTCGACGACGATCTCGCCGCCGTGGGCCTGCACGATCTCGCTCGAGATCGCGAGGCCGAGCCCACTGCCGTGCGTCGTGGAGTTGCGCACCGCATCGGAGCGGAAGAAGCGCTCGAACAGGCGCGGCGTCTCCTCCTCCGAGACACCGGGACCGTCGTCGCTCACGGTGATGTGCACGCGCGCGCCGTCGGAGCCGACGTCGACGATCACGTGTCCGCCGTCGCGGTGGTACTTGACGGCGTTGTCGAGGAGGTTGTCGACGACCTGACGGAGGCGGTGGGCATCGGCGGATGCTGTCGCCGAGCGCACGCGGGTGGTGTCGATCGTGATGCGGCGGTCGCGCGCTTTCGGCATCTTCGCCTCGACGGCGGCGAACACGATCTCGGACAGGTCCACCGTGGATCGGTGGACGCTGAAGTCCACCCCGCGGCGGGAGATCGTCGAGACCGCCAGGATGTCGGAGACCAGCTCGAGCAGCCGCTCGGCGTTGCGCTCGGCGACCTCCACGTCTCGGCGCGCGGCTTCGGGCAGGTCGCCGCGATCGAGGGCGAGATCGAGGTAGCCGATGATCGAGGTGAGGGGCGTGCGCAGCTCGTGCGAGACGGAGGCGACGAGGTCGTCGCGCGCACGCAGCGCCTGCTCCTCCGCCGTCACATCGCGGGTCACCACGATCGTGCCGGCGTCGGCGCCGTCGATCTCGCGGAGGCGACGCGCGGTGACGTTCAGGGCGCGGCGCCCCTCCCCCGCAGCGCCGTACCAGACGACCTCGTTCTCGAAGGCGTCGCCGGCGCGGGCGCGCGCGATGGGTGCGTCCTCGACCTCGAGCAGCGTGGTGCCGTCCGCGGCGTAGGCGGGGAGATCGACACCCGCCCCTTCGACCGTGCCCTGCAGTTGCGCGTGCGCCTCGTTCGTGACGACGAGGTCACCCTCGGTCGTGATGCGGATGACGCCGAAGTCGACAGCATCCAGCACCTCGGTCACGAGGTCTTCCTGGCGGCGGGCGCGGTCGACGGAGTGCTGCAGGTGACGCGACTGATTCTCGAGCAGATCGCGCTGCGCGTGCGCGCGGCGGGCGCCGAGGTAGGAGATGGTCGCGAGGGCCGCCACCACCAGGGGCAGCAGCACGGTGGAGGTCGACACCGTCTGATCAGGGTCCATCGCGAGGAGGAACCAGTACGAGCCCGCGACGAGGGCGGTGGCTCCGATGACTCCCGCCATACCGAACAGGGCCCCGACCCACATCGCCGGGAACGACCACAGCAGTCCGAGGCCGGCGTCGGGGGCGGCGGCGCGCAGCTCGGTGATCGCCGCGATGTCGGCGAGCGGCAGCACGCCGACGGCCCAGAACGGCAGCCGCTTCCACGGCACCAACACGGCCAGACCGGTGGCGGTGAAGAGGATCGTCGCGCCGGTGATGAACGGGGTGGCGACGCGCACCTGGTTGAAGGCGAGAGCGAGCGCCATCGCGATGAGGGCGACGGCCGTCAGCAACGTCTGGTTCAGCAGGACCGCGCGATCACGGGTGACGTCCTCGGCTCGCGCGCGACGCTCATTCTCGGACAGCCAAGCCATGAGCCCGAGGGTATCGGTCTGCGGAGCCTCACCGCGGACACCTCAGGCGGGTGGGTCGGGCGGGGCGTGCGGGCGGCGGGTTTCAGAACCCGCCGAAGTCGCCGCCTCCGAAGTCGCCGTCGCCGAAATCACCGAAGCCGCCGCCGTCCGCGTAGCTGCCCCCGTCGCCGCTGTCCTCGCCGCTCGCGGCTTCGCCGCCGAAGTCGCCCGAGCCGTCGGACCCGTCGCCGGATCCGCCGTCGGCCGAGGCTTCGCCGCCTTCGCCATTACCGCCGTCGCCGGAGAAGCCGGGTCCCATGAACGAGCTGACGAGGGCCGAGCCGATCACGTAACCGCCGATCGTGCCGAGCACGGACGCCCCGAACATCGAACCGAAGCCCGGTCCCTGGCCGGCGAACGACCGGTTGCCGAAGGTGCGCTCCATGAATCCGGGCTGGCTGTACTCGGCGCGGGTGGCCGCGCGGGCCATCGCCTGCGGGTCGTCGCTGCGGGGTCGCTCCGACGGCGGCAGGGTGGCCGAGAGATCGGCGAGCACCTGCTGGCGCTGCGCGTCGGTGAGCTTCGAGAACGCCTCGGCGTGCACCTGCTCGATCGTCTCGGGCGGGGCGGTGCGCAGCAGGTAACGGTAGCGCTCGATCGCGGCCTGGTCCTCCGACGAACCCTGGCCCGCCGCTGCGGGGGCGTCCCCCGGGGCCGGGGGCGTGTATTGCCCGTCGGCGGTGCGATAGGCCGAGGCCGAGACGCGTTGTCCTGATGCCGGGTTCTGCGGAACGTTCGCGGCCGCGCGATCGTCGTCGCCGCCGCCGAACAGTCGATTGAAGAAGCCCATGATGCCCTCCGAGGTCGTGGGGGTCGCCACGCTAGCGACGGGGCCTTGGAATGCGCTGAGGCCGCAGCATCCACTCTCCTCGCGCACCGCTCAGCCGCGCAAGGCGAGCGCTTCGCTGGTCCACCGCCGGTAGCGTGCCCACGGGTCGACTCCCCCGCGCACGACGTCGACGTGGGCGCGCAGCCCGTCGGTGAGGCGGAACCACTCGGTGCGCGCGAATCGGTCGGCGCCGAACTGCGCGTGCCGCACCTGCTCGAGTGCGCGGTCGCCGCGTTCGAAGGCGAGCAGTTCGTCGTGGCGGATGGCGCCGAGGCGCTGGCGCGGATTCGCGCTGGTGCCGATCTTGATGCGGTCGTCGTAGCGCAGGTAGTACACGACGTCGATGCGGGGCGGCGGCAGTTCGCCGTCGACGAGCTCGCCGTGGCGCCACTCGCACACCGCGCAGAGCCATCCGCTTGGCCAGTGCGCGCCCAGGCGGGAGCCGCACACGCGGCACGGCGAGGGGAGCACGTCGGTGACGCCGTGCTCGCGGGTCGACCAGTCCGACGCCGCCGCCGCGTGCCGGTCGCACAGCGCGACCGGGGCTTCCGGTTCAGCCGGGAGACAGCATCCATCGACGAGACAGCGGGGCACGGCGCGAGCCTACGTGGGGGTACGGACAGGACCTCGAAACGGGCGGGCGCTCATGCCACGATCAGGAGCATGGACATCACCGTGCGCCCGATGACCGACGACGAGTACGACGACTGGCAGTCGTCGCTGTCCCGGGAGTATGCCGAGGAGCAGGTCGCGGTGGGCCGCTGGGCCGCCGAGGGGGCGGTGGAGCGCGCGGAGCGGGAGAAGGCCGAGCTCCTTCCCGACGGGCTGCAGACCGAACGGATGCTGCTGCTAACCGGAGTGAACGAGTCGGGCGAAACGGTCGGCCGCGCCTGGGTCGCTCTGGACAACCCGCGCAAGACGCCGGACTGCGCCTACCTGTTCGACTTCGAGATCGTGGCCGAGCATCGCGGGCGAGGTCTCGGCCGGCACTTCCTCACGGCCGTGGAGGGAGCGGTGTTCCGCGCCGGGCTCCCCGAGCTCGAGCTGAACGTGTTCGCGCACAACCGCCGCGCTGTCGCGCTGTACACCGCCGCGGACTACCAGGTGGTCACGCAGCAGATGCGCAAGAAGATCGACGCGGTGCTCTTCCAGAACTAGGGAAGGGCGCGGGCAGCGGCGTCGGCGATGTCGTGCCCGTCGGTGAAGTTGACCGCGTTGCCCGTGACGATGCTGTAGATCACCAGGGCGAAGACGGCGGCCGTCGTCAAGAAGAGGATCGCCGCTCCGATCAAGCTGATCAGGACGGGAAGGCGCGGGTAGGTCATGCCTCCACCCTTCCTGCCCGAGCGCCCGGGGTCAAATGCGCCCGGCCGCCTCTCGCCTCGTGCACCCGGGAGGGGATGTGCACTCGGGAGGGCGAATTCGGCGAATCGGCCCTCCTTAACGCACATCTCCTCCCAAACGCACGCCCGAACACGCAGCATCCGCCCGCCACCCGGAAACGCGAAAGCGGGCCGAGACCCGAAGGTCCCGGCCCGCTTCAGCGTGCTAGCTCAGCGAATCAAGCTCAGCGGCTCGAGAGACGCTCGCGCAGTGCGGCGAGGGCCTCGTCGTCGGCCAGGGTTCCGGCCGAGCTCGAGTCGGACGAGAACGTCGAACCGGTGCCGGCGCCGAAGTCCGTGGGTGCCACGGCCGGAGCGTTCGCCTCGGCCTCGGCGGCCTTGATGACCGCAGCCTTGTGCGACTCCCAGCGAGCCTGGGCAGCGGCGTACTCCTGCTCCCACTTCTCGCGCTGCTCGTCGAAGCCGTCCTTCCAGACGCCCGACTCCGAGTCGAATCCCTCGGGGTACTTGTACTCCCCGTTCTCGTCGTACTCGGTGACCATGCCGTAGAGGGCCGGGTCGAACTCGGTGCCGAACGGGTCGACGGACTCGTTGGCCTGCTTGAGCGACAGCGAGATGCGGCGACGCTCGAGGTCGATGTCGATGACCTTGACGAACACCTCTTCGCCGACGGAGACGACCTGCTCGGCGAGCTCGACGTGCTTCCCGGAAAGCTCCGAGATGTGCACGAGGCCCTCGATGCCGTCTGCGACGCGAACGAACGCACCGAACGGAACGAGCTTGGTGACCTTACCCGGAGCGATCTGACCGATCGCGTGGGTACGCGCGAACACCTGCCACGGGTCTTCCTGCGTCGCCTTGAGCGAGAGCGACACGCGCTCACGGTCGAGGTCGACCTCGAGGATCTCGACGGTGACTTCCTGACCGACCTCGACGACCTCGGACGCGTGCTCGATGTGCTTCCACGAGAGCTCGGAGACGTGCACGAGGCCGTCCACGCCACCCAGGTCGACGAACGCACCGAAGTTGACGATCGAGGAGACCGTGCCCTTGCGCACCTGGCCCTTGTGCAGGTTGTTGAGGAACGTGGTGCGCGACTCGGACTGCGTCTGCTCGAGCAGGGCGCGGCGAGACAGCACGACGTTGTTGCGGTTCTTGTCGAGCTCGAGGATCTTCGCCTCGATCTCCTGGCCGAGGTACGGCGTCAGGTCACGCACACGACGAAGCTCGATGAGCGACGCCGGGAGGAACCCGCGCAGGCCGATGTCGACGATGAGTCCACCCTTGACGACCTCGATCACGGAACCGGTGACAACACCGTCGGTCTCCTTGATCTTCTCCACATCGCCCCAGGCACGCTCGTACTGAGCGCGCTTCTTGGACAGGATGAGGCGGCCTTCCTTGTCCTCCTTCTGGAGAACGAGAGCCTCGACGTGGTCACCGACCTTGACGACCTCGTTGGGGTCGACGTCGTGCTTGATGGAAAGTTCGCGCGAGGGGATGACACCCTCGGTCTTGTAACCGACGTCGAGGAGAACCTCGTCGCGGTCGATCTTCACCACGGTGCCCTCGATGAGGTCGCCGTCGTTGAAGAACTTCAGGGTCAGTTCGACCGCGGCCAAGAAGTCTTCAGCAGATCCGATGTCGTTGATCGCGACCTGCTTGGTGGCCGGGGCGGTCGTTGCGGTAGTCATGTAGTGGGTTGTCCTATAAGGGTTGGGTATCGGGCCTCGACGAAGCGAAGCAGAGCGGATTGATTGTGGTGCGATGCACAGGCGCGAAGAATGAGCCACGCGAGTGACGTTCTACGGTACCAGAACGCCCCGGGGCCCCGCGATGTTCCGGACGCGTTCGAGCCAGTTCGCGCAGAGGGTCGTCCAGGCGGATGCTGCGGTGCCTTCGCCGAGGCCGATGCCGTGCACGTCACCGGCGAAGACATGCACCTCATGCGGCACTCCGGATGCTGCGAGCCGCTCCCCCAGCCGGTAGGTGTGCGACACCGGCACCGACGCATCCTCGGCGGTGTGCCACAGGAACAGGGGCGGCGACGCCGGCGTGACGAGGGTCTCGAGGGAGACGGCGACAGCATCCGCGTGACGATGTTCCGGGCCGAGCAGGGCGGCTCGCGATCCGAGGTGCGGATCGACGACCATGCTCGTCACCGGGTAGCCGAGGACTGCGAAATCGGCTCGCTCCTCCGGGCTCGAGTCGGGGGCGAGGGCGGCGTGACCGGCGAGATGCCCGCCGGCTGAGAAGCCGAGCAGCCCGACGAGGCCTGCTCCCGCCGCGCGCTCGGCCCGGATCTCGGCGCGCGCCGCGGCGAGGGGAATCGGATGCTGTGCCAGCACCGGGTAGCGCACGACCCGCGCGCGCCAGCCGAGGCTCTCGAGCCACTCGGCGACCGGCTCGGCCTCATGCGCCGCGTGCAGGTGGTAACCGCCGCCGGGCAGGACGAGGATCGTTCCGTTGTCAGGCATGCTCAGACTCTCCCAGAGAGGTCGGTCATCCGGGGCCGCGTCGGGCGGCGAAACCCGCGAACAGGGCGTACGCCAGGGGCAGCACGGATCCGATCATCAGCACCGTGGCGAACACCGCGTCGTCGGCGCGCAGCAGGATGCCGCCCAGGAAGAGCGCCATGAAGAGCACGGCCGACAGGACGCGGCGTCCCATCCGTTCCAGGTCACGCAGGCGGCGGTCGACCTTCGGGGTCTGCACCACGATGCGTCCGTCTTCGATGCGCGATGCGAGGTCGTCGAAGCGCTGCGGGAGGCGCGCGGCGAGCCCCAGGGTGGAGACCGCCTGCTTCGCGAAGCCCTGCACGACGTTTCCGCTCTCTTCGCGGATCAGTCGGTTCGCGTAGGGCTCGACAGCGTCCCAGATGTTGAACGCCGGATCGAGGGCGCTCGCGTTGCCGGACACGAGCGACATCGCGCGAATGATGAGGAGGAAGTTCTCCGGCAACTGGAACGGCAGCGACCGCACCACGTCGCCGAACTCGACGGCGAAGTCGCGGAACTCGCGCGGGTCGACCTCCTGCAGTTCGGCGAAGCCCATTCCGCCGAAGCGGGCGAAGAGCTGGGTCATCGCGCGTTCGAGCTCCGCCGTATCGGCGGAGGGCAGCAGCACGCCGACGTCACGGATGCCGTCGACGAGGCCTTTACCGTCTCGGGATGCTGCCGCGATGAGCAGGCGTCGGAGGCCGCGTCGCAGCCCCTCGGGCACTTCGCCCATCATCCCGAAGTCGATGAAGGTGAGCTTCCACGGACGACCGGTGGCTTCGGGGTTCGGGGTGACGAAGATGTTGCCCGGGTGCGGGTCGGCGTGGAAGAAGCCGTCCGCGAACAGCTGGTCGAACATGACCGCCGCGAACACCGCGGCGACCTCGTTCGGGTCGATGCCGGCGGCGCGGAGGCCGGCGACGTCGGTGATCTTGATCGCGGTGACGTCTTCGAGGGTGAGCACGCGCCGGGTGGTGCGTTCCCACACGACCGCGGGCACACCGACGCGCGCATCGCCGTCGAAGTCCGCGGCGAACCGCTCGGAGTTCTCGGCCTCGTGGAGGTAGTCGATCTCCTCGAAGCTGGTGTTCGCGAACTCCTCGACGAGGGCGGGCATGTCGACGCGATCCGACACGATGCGCACGCGACTCAGCCACTGGCCGACGCGGCGGAGGGCTCGCAGGTCGACGTCGACGATCTCATCGATGCCGGGTCGCTGGATCTTGATGACGACATCCGTCATGCCGGTCTGCGCAGCATCCATCTCCGACAACCGCGCTCGATGCGCTTGACCGAGGGATGCTGCCGCGAGGGGCGTCGGATCCACGTACGCGTACGCCTGCTCGAGCGAGACTCCGAGCTCGGCTTCGGCGAGAGCGCGGATCGCGGGGAACGCGACGGGCGGAACCTCGTCCTGCAGTCCCTCGAGCTCTTTCGTGATCTCGGGCGGCAGCACGTCGAGGCGCGAGGACATGAACTGCCCGACCTTGATCATGAGTCCGCCGAGGTCGACGGCGAGCACGTGGAAGTTCTGCGCGATGCGCTGGAACCGCTTGGTGCGGCCGCGCGCCGAGAACCGTTCGAACCCCCATCGGGGCAGGAACAGTTCGAACCACCACGACTGGATCAGATAGCGGGCGGCGAAGCGCGTGATCCGGCGATATCGGGCGCGCATGACGCCGGCGTCGGTCGTCCCGTCACCGGGACGCCGACGTGCCGCGGGCACGGGGCCCTGCGAAGACAGCGTCAGTCCTGGGCGAGGATGGCGAAGATCTTCCGGCGTGCCTCGTCGAGGACGTCGATCGCCTTCTTGACCTGCTCGGGGTTTCCGGAGCGACCGACCTGAGCGACTGCCTGGGCGAGGTCGATGCCGGCCTTGGGCAGAGCGCCGGCGCGGGGGTTCTCGCGACCCGAGTTCTCCCAGGGTGCGGTGCGATCGGTTTCGGCGTTCGCGACCTGGCGACCTTCCTCGGTGAGCGAGTAGGTCTTGCGTCCGTTGGACTCTTCGGCCTGGATCAGGCCTTCGTCCGCGAGGAGCTGCAGGGTGGGGTACACCGAGCCGGGGCTCGGCTTCCAGGTGCCGCCGCTGCGCTCTTCGATCTGCTGAATGATCTGGTAGCCGTGCATCGGCGTCTCGGCGAGCAGGGCGAGCACGGCCGCGCGAACGTCGCCGCGTCCCATGCGGGTGTTCGGGCTGGTGGTGCCAGCGCCGCTGCCGACCTTCTGCTCGAAGGTGGTGCGCAACTGCTCCATCGCGTCCCAGATGCCGCCGGTGGGCCAGCCCTGTCCTGCGCCGCCACGGCCGCGTCCGCCGAATGCGTCTCCCATGAATGAACCGCTCATGATGACCTCCTGTGTGCCGGCCCGAGGTGAGTCAGCGATATATAACGATATATCGCTGACGGGCTCAGCGCATCGGTTCCCAGGGCATGCTCAGCGGGGGATTTTGCCGCCGAACCGGCCATGTTTTTCACCGCGCGTCCAGGAACCACCCAGAAACCCCGTGCAGACTCGGCGTTTTGTGCCCGTACCCGCGCGCACTTCGCGTCGTTCCCGTCGACGCAGCTTCCTCTGACGGAACCGGTTTTATGCATTCGAACACGTCCAATTTCTCTGCCCGCCGTGACCGTCGCGCTGCCGACCGCCGCACTCGCCGCCGCCCCGCGATCCTCGCTTCCGGGCTGGCCTTCGGCCTCATCACGGCCACCGCTTTCACCGCCGCGATTCCCGCGGCCCAGGCCGACACGGTCGCCTCCGCGCCGAGTGTCGCCGCACCGACCTACACCCTCGCTTCCGACAGGACGCCGCTCACCTCGGCCACGATCGTCGCAGCTGCCCCGAAGCAGGATGTCGCCTCCGAAGCCGATCAGGCTGTCGCCGCCGCTACCGCCGTCATCGCCTCGGCCGGATCGGTCACCTCCGACATCGCCTCCTCCGGTCTCGATGTGGGCGACCCCGACCCCACGGTCGACACGGCCGAACTGCAGGACGCGGTCGAGCAGCTGCAGGCTGCCGACACCCTTCCCGCGCCTCTCGTTCCCGACATCGCCGACGACGTCACTGAGCTGGCCTCGACCGTCGACGTGCGCGTCAACCAGCTGCGCGGCAGCCTCGACGGTGCGATCGCGCTCAAGGCGGAACAGGAAGCTGCCGCTGAAGCGGCTCGCGTCGCCGCCGAGGAAGCCGCTGCTGCCAAGGCCGCCGCCGAGAAGGCTCGCGCCGCGGCGCCCGCCCCGGTCACCCAGGCTCGCTCGACCTCCTCCGCGCCTGCTCCCGCCCCCGCGCCTGTCGCGACCGGCGGCGGCAGTGGAGACAACAGCCCCGGTGGCGCGCAGGCCACGGCTCGCGGCATGCTCGGCAGCTACGGATGGGGCGACGACCAGTTCGGATGCCTGCAATCGCTGTGGCAGAAGGAGTCGGGCTGGAACTACAAGGCCTCGAACCGTTCGAGCGGTGCCTACGGCATCCCCCAGGCCCTTCCCGGCAGCAAGATGGCTTCGGCCGGCGCCGACTGGGCGACGAACGCCGGAACCCAGATCGCTTGGGGCTTCGGATACATCTCCAGCCGCTACGGCAGCCCGTGCGTCGCTTGGTCGCACTCGCAGTCGGTCGGCTGGTACTGACCCGCAGCATCCACACCGCCGTCGATCGGATTCGTTCCGGTCGGCGGCGGTTCGCTGTTTCCTGGGGGGCGCTCCTCAGGACGTCGGCATCGGGGGAAGCTCGAGCTCGCGTTCGCGATCCCACGGCTCGGTCCAGCCGAGGCGCTCGAAGAGTCCGTCCAGCAGCATCCCCGTGAACCCCCAGACGAGGTGCTCTCCGTTGGCGGCGGGAATCAGGAAGCCCGGCCCGCGCCACTCGCGCCCGCCGCGGCGGATGACCGTCACGCCCCGGTTCGCGGCGTTGAGCAGGTCGGCGACCGGGGCGCGGAACACGTCGGCGGACTCCGCTTCATCGACGACGTCGACGGGGGACGGATGCTGCCACCACCCGAGCACCGGAGTGACCAGGTGGTTCGAGTAGGGCAGCGGAATCGCGTCGAGGGTGCCGAGCACGTCGACTCCGGCCGGATCGAGGCCGGTTTCCTCCTGCGCTTCGCGGAGAGCGGCGGAGACCGCTCCCGTGTCGCCCGGGTCGAGGCGGCCACCGGGGAAGGCGACCTGCCCGGGGTGCGAGCGCAGCGTCGTCGCGCGGGCGAGCAGCAGCACGTCGAGGTCGCGCGAGACCGCCGAGGAACGTGCTCCGTGATCGCTCGGAAGAGCGTCGAGCACACCGAACAGGATGAGCACCGCCGCGGGGCGGATGTCGGCGCCGGGCGTCTGCGGGTCGGATGCCTCCGCGTCGCGTGCCTCCGGGTTGGCCGCGTTCGAGTCGCGTGACCTCGGGTCGGGCGCCTCCGTGTTCGGCTTGTCCAGGTCGGGTGCCCTCGAGTCGCGTGCCTCCGGGTCGGGCGCCTCCGGGTCGGGTGCCTCCAGGTCGGGTGCCTTCGGGTCGCGCGACCCGGAGTCGGAGAGCGGCCTCGACGACCGGTATCCGGGAGCCGCTTCGCGAACGAGCGCGGCCAGCTGCGCTCGAGCATCCTGGGGAGCGACAGTGTGCGGCACCCGCCCAGGCTACGCCCGCCTCCCTCCCCGTGCCCGGAATACATACCGGCCCCGGCATGTGGAGCTGGTTGGACGTCGGCGTGCCGGACTCTGGTCCCATCGGTCTGGCTCGTCTCGTTCCCCGTTCGCACCTCCATCAGGGCGAACCATCGCCCGCCCAATCGCTCTTGCCGGCGGCACCGCGCCCCTCAGAACGGCAGGCAATCCTCATCCGGCCCATCCATCTCGGCGAGCTCCACACCTTCCGCCGGCGGGTCAATCTCGGCGGTCTCCAGACTCGACTCCTGCTCCGCCCGATCGGCGGCCGACGGTTCTTCGATGAACACCGGTAGTCGCCGCTCCGGCTCCACCACGTAGCGGCGGCCCGAGGGTGAGGTCCACTCGATCGCTCCCCCGCTCCCCTCCACCTGCGCCACCTGCCACCCGCCGTGATGCTTGATCGTGTGGTGACCGACGCAGAGCGGACCCAGATTGGACACCTCGGTGCGCCCGCCGTCCTCCCACGCCACGGTGTGATCGATCTCGCATCTCTCGGAGGAGGCCGGACATCCCGGCCCCATACATCGGCCCGCTCGCCAGCGCACGAACCGTTGCATCGACTTCGGTGGCTTGTACTTCTTGCGTCCGACCGAGAGGACGGTGCCGGATTCGGGGTGCGTGAGCACTCGCATCCACCCCGGATCGCCTCCGCACAACTCGCGAGCCCGCCAGATGGGGATCGGCCCGATGCCCTCGACCACCGCGGGCTCGCCCGAAGCAGCCGCACCGTTCTCCAGGAGCGACAGGGCGGGTACGGTCACCGTCACGATCGCGTGAATACCGCGATCGGCCTCGGGAACTCCGTCGGTTCGCCCCTCGACGAGCAGGTCGCCCACGATGTCGGCACGCAGCTCGTCGAGCGTGCGGGTTTCACCCTCGCGCTCGCGCACCGCTTTCGCCAGCGCGGTGAGGCGGTTCATCGACGCGCGCGCCTCGATGGCCGGCATATAGATGGAGACCCACGCCATGCCCTCGACCGACGGCTCAACGACGACGCGTCGGAGCTTGAGCGCCTCGCGGTACCGCTCGTCCAAGGTGGCGACCCGCACAATCTCGACCAGCTTGCGCAGCTCTCGGCGGAACGAACCCAGCGGCAGCGTCTCGGCCAGCTGTACTCCCTTGGGCACCACGCGGTCGAGCAGTTCGGGCTCGACCGGGTCGACCAGCTCGACGAACGCCTGCGCGTGCCGCTCGGTCGTGCGCGCGTTCGCCAGCGAATCGAGCACGGCCGGGTAGCGGTGAACAAGGGCGTCGGCCTCGAGGAACATGCGGTCGGCGGCGCTCTCCGTGATGCGCAGGGCCGTTGCCAATTCGAGTCGCAGCGAACGCTCGATGATCTCGGGGATGGCACCACGGAACGTCGTGGTCTGCACGAGGGCCTCGCGACGCATTTCGTCGACGCGCTGGAAACGCTGAGCCGCGAACGTCGACTCCATGCCCGCGATTTCGAGCACGCGATCGATCAGATCGGGGGCTTCGTGAACGCCCTCTGCCGGATCGCCGTCCTCGGTGAACATACCCCGACTTTAGAACATACCTCCGACATTCGACCGGCCGGTTCGTCCCGCGATCAGAACCGTCCTCAGCCGTCAACGCGTACCGGCCATGCCTCCCACGGCCCGCGGGGTAACGACGCAAGCCGGTCCGGCGAGTAGTCGACAGCGCGACTGGTCCCCGACCGCGATCCGACACCTGGTTCCGTCAGTGAGAACTCGACTCCGAGCTCACGCCTGTGGTCTATTCGCTCGTAGTAGCCGCCGCCGGCGATGGTGGCCACAGTCCACTCGAGGGCGTCGGCGGCACTCTGCCAACTCTCGTCGCACGCATCGCAGCCGCAGACTGGAAACAGGAAGTCGTGCAGAGCGCCGGCGTGCACGATGACCGACGGGAAGGCGGTGTACGCGAAGGTGATTGCCGCTGCCTCGTCGCATCGTGGGGTGACCCGGACAGCTCGCACCACGTCGTCGCGCTGGGTCATCAGGTCGCCGGCGTAGGACAGGGATTCGTCCACATCGACGTCGTACGAGTTCACCAGCCCGACAACGAGAGCGTCGGCGATGGTCTGTAACGGACGGAATCGCTCGAGATTGCTCGTGACGGAATATGTGTCTTCAGGCGGGCTCTCGCCGGACCACCGAGATCCGTAGGGGATCTCGGTGCCGGAGCGGTCGACGAACGAGACGGGCGCAATCTCCGGTCGGCGGTATCGCATCATTGCCCCAGGCTAATAACCCGTGTCGCGGGCCGCTCGGGCGGCGTCTCGTCGGCGCGGCGCAGGCGCAGCCGCGTGTCATTCATCGCACCGCGGCGAGGGCGGCCAGCTCGTCACCCACGAGGCGCTGGGTCGTCCACTCCGCCATCGGCGCCGCGCCGAGCGAGCGGTAGAACGCGATCGCGGGGGCGTTCCAGTCGAGCACGGTCCACTCCAACCGCGAGAAGTCGCGCTCCACGCACACCTGGGCGAGCGAGGCGATCAACGCCTTGCCGTAGCCCCGCCCGCGCTGCGCGTCGTCGACGTAGAGGTCTTCCAGCCAGATGCCGTGCCGGCCGGTCCACGTCGAGTAGGTGAGGAACCAGATCGCGATCCCCACGATCGCCCCGTCACGCTCGACGACGTGGGCGAAGGCCTTCGGGTCGGCCCCGAAAAGCGTCGCGGTGAGGGCTTCGGCGGTGTTGTCGACAGCATCCGGTTCACGCTCGTAGTCAGCGAGCGCTTGGATGCAGGCGAGGATCCCCGCTTCATCGCCCGGCTGAGCGGCACGGAGGACGGCGGAGGAATCGAGCGCGCGGGGGTTCACGCTGCGGGGCTATCGCGGGCATCCGTGTCGACTCGTGAAAAGCTGGAGCCGAGGGGGACGACCAGGATGAACCTGTACTGGCTCACCGCGCCCGATCGCGAGGTCGCCGCGGCGGTCGAAGCGCAGCGCCGCGAGTCGCGACCGCGCTGGGTGCCGACGAAGCGCGAGATGCTCGTGCACGTCAACCGCGCGCTGATCCTCTGGTACCTGTGCCTCGCGTGCCTCCCGATCGGCATCAAGATCGACGGCACGCAAGACGGCGTCGCCACCCCGGGCGACATCACCGCGTTCACGATCGTGCTGGTGATCCTGGCCGTCTGGATCGTCGGCACCTGGCGACTGGAGAAGTGGGCGAAGCTGCCCCCGTCACCGCGTGCTCGCATGAAGGAGTGGCGACGGATGCTGACGGCGCTCGCCAACGGTTTCGAACCCGAGGCCAGCCGCACCGCCACCTTCGCCGCGCTGATCACGGCCGCTCCGCGCGGCGTCTTCCACTACCCCCGCTTCGCCGCGCCCGGCGTCGAGTTCGGCACCCTGACCGAGCGTCGCCGACGCGGTGACACGTGGCAGTACATCGCGGTCAAGCTGCCCGCGCCGCTGCCGCACCTGATTCTCGACGCGACCGCGAACAATCGCGTGCGCAGCGACTTGCCGGTCGGCGTCGGACGGGGACAGCGGCTGTCGCTCGAGGGTGATTTCGACCGGTGGTTCCACCTCTACTCCCCCGCCGCCTACGGGACCGATGCCTACTCCGTGCTGACCCCCGACGTGATGGCCGCGCTCATCGATGACGCGAGCGCGTACAACGTCGAGATCGTCGACGACGTGCTCGTGTTCTTCACCGCCGCGACGGTGGACTTCACGGCACCCGAGCATTGGGAGAAGGTCGGCGCCGTGCTCACCGGCGTCGCGCCACGGATCGCCCGGCGCGCCCGCGAATACCGCGACGAACGAGTGCCCGGTCAGGCGGAGCCGAGGGTGATCACCGCGCTGCGCTTCGGTCTGGAAAGCGGCGGCAAGCCGTGGGTCGAGCCACGCTCGCGCATCGGAGCCGACGGGCGCCGTCTCGACATCCGCGACCGTCGCCAGCGCAACCGCGTGGTCATGGCGCTCGCCGCGGTCGGCTACTTCGCGTTCCTAGTGTTCCTCTACGCGATCCCGGCGATCTTCGGCTTCGCCGGCTTCATGTCGATCGTCGACGGCAAGTAGGCGCGCCGCGCGCGCACCGGTGAGTCCGGGGCCCTCAGAGGGCCATCCACAGACGCGGATGCGTGACGCACACTCGGGTTATGTCGTCGAAATGGACCGCGGATGCGCTGCGCGCGCGGTTGAGAACCGCGAGCCTGCTCGAGGCCGCTCTGCCCGCATCGAGCCGAGCGTTCGCGCAGCACCGGATCGACATGATGGCGATCGCCGCGGCCGTGGATGCCGGCGCGATGCCGCCCGAGGCGGCGATCACCGCCTACGAAGCAACCGTCGAACGCTTCATGCGCTGAGCGACTTCCGGGGCTCGCCGGGCTCGCGGCAAGAGCGCGTAGGCCACGGTGCGTGAGGATCCATCTCGGGCCTCACCGCGTCAGGCGAGCTCCCCCAGGAAGTCGCGGATGAGGCTCGACAGCTCCGCCGGTCGGTCGAGCGGCACGATGTGTCCACTCGTGGGGATGAGACGACTGGTCAGGTCGTCGGTTATCGGGGTCAGCTGACGGGCGGTGGCGTCTCCGACGACCTGCCCGCCGACCGTGAGGGTCGGAACCGTCAGGCGCCGGCGCATAACGGCTTCGTCGATCTGTTGCGCATTGCGGGGCATGGCTCGGTAGTACTCGAACGCGCAGCGCAGAGCGCCCGGCGCCGCGTAAGCCGCCACGAACGCGTCGCGCACGCGGCGGTCGATCCCCGCCCCGTCTGCGGTGCCGTTCCGGAGGAAGAAGTCGATGTACGCCGCTGCGTTTCCCTCGAGCACCGTCTCGGCGAGACCCGGTACCGCGTGGAAGCCGAACCACCATGGCGCACCCGCGCGGAAGAAGTCTTCGGCGCCGGGCAGGCGCCCGATGGTCGACTCGATCAGCACCAGGCGGTCAACCCGGTCGGCGTGCTCCAGGGCGAGCAGAAAGGCCGGCGGAGCACCCGCATCCAGGCCCACCACCACCGCCGACTGCTCGCCGAGGTGATCGAGGACACCGAGCATGTCTGCCGCGAGATTGCGGGCGTCATAGCCATCGGTCGCGTGACTGCTCTTGCCCAGTCCGCGCAGGTCGGGCGCGATGACCCGGTGATTCATTGCAAGATCATCGATGACCTGGCTCCACACCTCCCACGTGTGGGGAAAGCCGTGCATGAGCAGAACGGCCGGCCCTTCGCCGCTGATCGCGACGTTGAGGGTGGTGCCGTTCGTGGTGATGGATTGCTGCGTGATCTCTGCTGTCTTCACAATGTCCCTCGGTTACTATCGGTTACCACATCACGCTAGGAGACCCGGATTGGTTGGGGAAGACAGCACTTTTGCGCCACCAGGTCACCCGGAGGTAACCCCTCCCGAGGCGGATCGGCGCGGTGACCTGTTCGACCCGCGCTGCGCGACCAGACAACTGCTGGATCGGATCGGTGGGAAGTGGACATCGATGGCGGTGAAAGTGCTCGGTGATGAACAGCCCGGCGAGGTGCGCTTCGCGGAGCTGAAGCGGCGGATGCCCGGTGTCTCGCCGAAAATGCTCGCGCAGACCTTGCGCAATCTCGAGCGCGACGCGCTCGTTGCCCGACGCGTTGAAGCGACCTCCCCGCCGCGGGTGCACTACCGCCTCACCGCGCTCGGCGTTTCGTTGACCGAGCCGATCGCGGCCCTCCGCGACTGGGCCGAGAGCAATATGGCGCAGGTGAGCGCCGCCGGAGCTGCCTGGGACAAGGCGGCTCAGGACGCCGTATCCCCGGGGCTGGATACGGCAGACCACTGACCGCACGCCGAAACGTCGCGATCGGCTGAGACATCACGCCCGGTGCTGCGTCTCAGACCAAACGTGGTTTCTCAGCCTGAGCACGACTCCGACGCACGACCCCGACCCCGACGCCGACGCCCGACGGACCGCGGTATCAGGGCAGGGTCACCGTGACCGGCTCGGCCTCGGAGACGTTGTCGCAGCCGGGTCCGTTCGGCTCGTCCGTTCCAACCCACTCGACCGAGACGTCTTCCGTGGCGGTGACGGCACCCGAGGCATCGAGCGCGGCGACGGTGATCACCGGCGGTGTCGACATCGGCGTCTCGACGACCCATGCCCCGTCGCCCAGTGGGCGCGCCTCGAATGTCGTCTCGGCCGAGCACTCCCCCGCGACGCACCAGGTGAGGCCGTCGACCGGAGCGTCCCCGACCACGTTCACGATGACCGTATTCGTGAAGCCGATCTCGGTGCAGAGCTTGTCCTGTGGGGCGCATCCGGCCAAGACGACCACGCACAGCCCGAGCGCGAAGAGACGGCGAGCGATCTTCATGAGCGAGCCACCCGTTCGTCAGCGACAAGCTCCACCTTGAAGCCCGCGGCGTTCTCCAGCCAGCCGGCGTAGTGCGCTGCGCCGCCGGCGTGCGGATAGCGATCCTGGTACAGCGGAGACCAGCCGTGGACCGCAGCATCCGCCATGATCGCGTCGATCGCTGACGGCGACCCCGCCGAGAACGCGAGGTGGTTCACCCCGGCACGCCGGCGGTCGTGAACGGCGTCGGTGAGGTTCGGGGAGGTCGTGAGCGTGAGGTACGCGCCGCCGGCAGCCCACGACTGCCCGCCGGTCCACTCCGCGTCGAGGTCGAAACCGACGCGTGTCAGCAGCCACCCCCACGGCGCCGCCGCCTCGCCGAGATCAGCCACCCACACCTCGACATGATGAAATCCGGCCACGACACCAGTGTGCACGCGAGCGAGAGCCCGTATGTGCGGAAATCGCCAACCCGCCGCCGACGCGACAGCCGATCGGCCGCCCGCTACGCCAGAGTCGGGAGCATGGAAGCAGCGCTGCTCATGACCTGGACTCTCCAGACCGAGATCCCCATTCCCGCCGATGTTCACCCGCTCCTCGTGGAGGGGGAACAACCCGTCGCGTCCTTCAAGACGTTCCGTGACTCCGCGACCTTCACGACGAAGCGACTCATCGTCCGCGACGCTCAAGGGATCTCGGGCAAGAAGGTGGAGATCTACTCGCTGCCGTACAGCGCGATCAACATGTGGTCGTCGGAGAACGCGGGCACGCTCGATTGGAACTCCGAGGTGGAGCTCTGGACCCGCGCCGGCCACATCAAGATCAAGCTCGCGAAGGGCGCCGACGTGCGGCGCATCGACAGCCTGATCGCCTGGGCCGTGCTTCAGGCACACTGAGCCGCTACCGCCACTCCTCACGAACCACCGGCGCCGGCAGCTCGGAGCGCCCGCGTCGCGCCTGCGCCATCAGCGCGAGCGCGCCCGGATTGTCCATCGCGTGCAGCACGCACGCACCCACCTCGCGCTGCCACAACGCCGCGAACGCCTCGGCGTCCTCGCGCCGACGCCCGATCGCCGTCGGCACCGGCAGGTAGTGCTCGTCGCTGCCCAGACGAAGCACCGCACGCACGACCCAGGAACGTCCGCCGCGCCCGGTCTGCAGCAGGAAGCGCGGTGTGCGCACGGGCCCGAACAGCTCGGCCAGCGCGTCGGCGAAGGTGCGCTGGTCGGTGGCGGAAGCATCCGCCATCTCGATGCCCACGGTCGAACCCCCGCGCGTCGTCACCACCACCGCGCCCCCGGCACCCACGCGACCCGCCCGGGCAAGGCTTTGCCACACGACCGTGCCGATCCGCCGGTAGGTGTCGGTCGCACGTGAGGTCTGCGCGCGCGCCCGGCGCCACTCCCGCCCGAGCGGAATCCCTAGCCACAGAGCCACGGCGACCACCACCGCCGTCACGCCGACACCGACCTCGGGGGTCAGCGCGAGGCCCAGCCCACCCAGGCCGGCGGTGCCCAGCAGCGACAGACCGAGGGCCGTCGACGCCGGCCGGCTCGTGCGGAACACGGGCGCCCGAGAACGCCGCGGCACCAGCGCGCTCACACCCTCGCGATCCACATAATCCGAGCCAATGCGCCACACCGACCGCGTCACAGCTCGCGCGGGCAGCGCGAGCAGGTCGTTCAGCCCGTCGATCGAAGCGCCGGCATCCTTGGTCACCACCGCGCGCAGCGCAGCCTGCTGTGACGACGACAACGCGATCGACACCCCGCGCACCACGCGCGAGGGCTCGTCGGTGTCAAGTCCCCACAGCCGCGCGTGCTTGCGCCGCAGCCGCGCCGCGTCGGGCTGCGCGTCGAGCGGGAACGCCGGCGGCAGCAGGGTGGTGACCGTCCAGTTGTGGGCGACCTTCTCCGGCCACGCCGGGTCGAGGCGCAGGGTGCGTCCGCGCAGCTGCTGCGTCGCCGACGCCGTCGCGACCGCGGTCAGGTCGATGAGCGTGTTGACGGCGGGGCAATCCCAGCCCTCGCCGAACAGGCCCCGCGTGCCGACGACGACCTGCACCGTGCCGCGCGTCAGCAGAATGGATGCTGCGCGCACCAGCGCCGAAGATCCGACACCCGGGGCATGCACCTCCGACACCTGCGGAGCCTCGAGCAGCGGAGCCGCCGCGACCGGCACCCCCAGCACCTCCTCGAGCGCGGGCACGAGCGCGGCGGCATCGCGGGTGGCGATGCGGGTGTGGCTGCCGGTGACGAGCATCGGGTGCAGGGTCGCGGTGGCAGGATCCGCCACCATCATGCCGAAGGTGCGCAGCGCGCCGGCCGTGCCGACGAGCCCGCCGTGCTTGTTGCCGTGCTCGGCGAAGTCGGTGACGACGAGCGCGCGCAGGCGGTCATCGCCCAGCGCTTCGCGTTCGAGGCGCAGGATGTCGCAGGCGGCGTAGTCCTTCGCGAGCGACGAGGCGAGCATGGTGTCGACGGGGTCGCGGGTGCGGCGCACGCCCCGGTCGGTGAGCGCGTAGCCGAAGTCGGCGAGCGTGCGGCGGATGCGCTGCCACCGCGGTTCTTCCTCCGGACGCTGCAGAAGCCGATCCAACGCGAAGCGGGCGAGCAGGCGCAGCGACTCGTCGGTGGTCGGCGGGCGGCGCGCGACGTCGGGCAGCAGCGAAACGAGTGGATGCTGCGGGTCCACCGTCGCGAGCATCGCTGCGGCCGCTTCGGATCCGGCGAAGTCGTCGGCGAACGCCGCAGCCAGGCGCACGTCTGCGTCGTCCTCGGGAGGCTTCGGCGGCTCGAGCTCGGTCCTCTCTTCGGGCTCGGGCACCGGCTGCAGCTTGTCGAGCAGGAACCGCATGCCGGTCTCGTGCGCGAAGGTCGCGCGCAGCAGCACCGCGAGCCCCTCGGCGTGTGCGGCGAGGAAGGCGAGCTCGTCGCGGGTGGGCTCGGCGAAGCGCACGAGATCGCGGTAGGGCGCGAGATTGCCTTCGCGCACGACCGCGGGCACCGGCACCTCGTAGTCGACGTCGCCGAGCAGCGAGGTGTAATTGTCGTACTCGTCGGCGTCGTCGGGGCTCGGCAGCGTGGCGGTGAGTCCGATGAGCAGCGGCTCGCGCCCCGCCGCCCGGATGCGCGCGACCAGCGTCGCGACGACGAGCGCCCAGTGATCGAGCAGGTGGTGACACTCGTCGAGCACGATCGTCTCGACCCCGTGCGCGACGAGTCGGTCGATCAGGGCGAGCGCGTTCGGATGCAACGCGGTCGCAAGCAGCGCCGGGTCTTCTTTGGTCAGCTGGCGGCGTGCGGTGCGCGAGCGGCTCGCGACACCTCTCTTATAGGCGGCCGCGTTGCTCTCGCTCAGCGCGTCGAGCCACTGCGCGGCGGAGTCGGGCGAGCGTCCGTCGTGCTCGAGCTCGCCGAGCCACCGGGTGCGCGCGAGCCCGGCGAACGGGTTGGCGGTGTCGAGCACACTCAGCACTTGGTACGTCAGCGCGGTGAGGTCGCCGGGATGCTCCGGGTCTTCGGAAAAGGCGCTCGGGTCGGGTGCGAGGGATGCTGCCTGCCGCACCCACTGCGCGCGAATCGTCGTGGTCGGCGCGAGCACGACCGTTCGGCCGCCGCGTCGCTGCACCAGGAGCAGGCCGAGCAGGGTCTTGCCCGAGCCGGGCGGCGCGACGATGTGGAGCGGGCCTCTGCTGTCGACGTCGACACGGTCGAGCACGTCGGCCTGGTAGTCGCGGAGGGTGCCGGTGAAGTGCCACGACGCGAGGGGGCTCGGCGTCGTGGAGGGCATCCGTTCAGCTTAGGAGGCCGCGGATTCTGTCTAGACCCCCGCTGGGCGTAGACCTACCTGACCCTCGGTGTGACGAGCTGTCCGTAGCGAGGGTCCGCCCCGAATTGTTGACAGGCGGTTCGTGCCGTGCAGTCCCGAGCGCTCCGGACCCACAGGGGGACGCGTCTCAGTCTGGTTCAACTAGCTGCCGACCGCGAACGCTGCGCTCTGGCATACGAGCCGGTTGCCGCGGTGCGAAATTCCAAACCTATACCAGAGGTGCCCCTGAACAGACCTCCGGTCCAGATGCGCGTGCTTCGAATCTCGCCGAACGCCTCCTTGAAGACACAGATGAAGCGTTCCCCTCGAAGTAGTCAAGGCCTCAATAGGTCGTGCAGCCGTCCCGTGAGCGACGAGGGCTATTGGGCGAGCCCCGGACCATCCACGAGAGATACTTGCCGTCACTTCCGCTTCTTCCGGCCAGGATTGAGTCGCTTGGTGGCGCGCCGCGCCGAAGGTGGGAGTGGGCGTGGCTCAATCTTTGCGCCACGCCCAGATGTGAGGCTAGAGGCCCTAAACCGGATACTGGACGGATCCCCGACGACCGTATACATCATCGACTCCGGGACATACCCCGGCGTTCGAAGCCACCGTTGTACCGCATCCTTCTCCCCTCGATCTTCCGCGATCTCGAGGAGTATCGCCTCTGTGTCTTCGTACAGATGTGACGTTCGGAGCCGCCCGACCGACCGGTTGCTCATGAACTCCACGACTGGGGGGGTTCCCTTGGCCTCCGAATGACCCCATTCGAGAAGCTTGGCGTTCCCGTATAGGACATCCAATATCACGGTATTGGTCTGTACTCGATGCCACAGATCCATGAGCGTCGTGTGCGACTCCGAGCCGCCGATTGACTCGCTCATATACAGGAGAAGTCGCGTCATGAACGTTGAATTGTGGCGTACGTCAACCGGGACCAAAGTACTCAGCACAGCATGAGCTCCAGCTCGGACTAGCAGGTCTGCGACAGCGACCGGACCTGCGCCGCGGGGCCCCGAATGACACGCGCTCAGAATGACAACTGGGGGCATCGGACCAAGGTCATCGCCCATGCTGACTCCGTCGCCGATGGCGAGCCCGGCCATGTTCGAGTCGGCGTCATATACACCGTGAGCACTCAGAATCAGCACGTCAGGTCGATGGGTGGCAATAGCCTGCGACACCTCGCCTACGTCCGAGGCATCTACGAGATCTACAAAGACAGACCGGTCGGGTTGTGTGAGTTCACGGGCAGCGAAGGACCAAGCGCTTCTCGAGATTTTGCCGACAGGATCCGTCTCGGGAATGCACTCGATGACAAGAACGCGCATCCCTCCGCTGATATCCGTCACACCGTCCGGAGCAAAATCGAGCTGAAAAGCCCTCGTAAGCGGGTTAAGGGGTCGGTAAGCGATAGGGAGCAGGGCTGCCAGAGGAGTTGAATGGCCTGGCATGCGGAGTAGACCGATTGGAAAGTTCGTGAACGCATCGATTTGAGAGGCGGACTGAATCGCAGTGATCATCTGATCCGACCAAAACGGCTGCATCGCGTCATCGAGGCGCGCTCGAAAGCGCGCCTCCTTCTCGGGTTGGATGCCTTTGGCCGACCGCGAGCTGTCGACCCAGTAGCGTTCGAGGTTCGCCAGCGCGACGAATGCTTCATCGGGGACGGGCTCGTCGGACACATACCCCGCAGAATTGTCGCCTGACGCGTTGTGAGCGACCATGAGGCGCAGCACGTCAGGCGGGTCGCCTCTACGGCTAGTGGGCGGTGCTGCCGAAGCGGCATCACTCGAATTCATGCTGTCGAGACTCGGCTTCATCGCGTCCCGTGCCCGCTGGCTCACGAGGCGCCGATAGCGAGGGGCAACACCTGGAAGCGACACCGTCAGCGGCACCTTGAGTCGGCGCGCCGCCTTTGAGATCTCGGCATCCAACAGAGGTTCCGCCTCTGTGGTCGTGAGACCTCGTTCCTCCAAACCGGACAGCGCGTCTAGAAACGAGCGCCACCACAGCAGCTTCAAGGCCCCATCAAGCGGAGCCTGGTCTTCGGTACGTACAGTCACGTCGGATCGACCCAAGCTCTTGAGAAGACGGCCGAGGGGTAGAGCCGAGCCGTTTGCCGCGATGATCGGAGACCAAGGTGGAGGCTGTCGATCGACTTCAACGCCTGCCGGCCAACTGGCGCTCCAGCTCTCGCTAAGCATCTTCCAATGTCGTTGGAGCGTTCCTTCATTCAGATCACTCACGCGAGTTGCGGGAAGTACGAAGTGGGCTTTTTCGGAGGCTGAAGATGCGGCATCGAAGCTTTTGTCGTCGCTGATCATCAGCGTGAGCTCGCCCAGTTGAGCGAGCGCTGCAAGCATGAGCGGGTGCTGAAGCGCGTAGGCCGGCACGGGGAGGACCAGGTGTCGTCGCTTCTCCTGAAGGGATTCCCGAATACCTACCAGCGGTAGATCAACGACATCAAAGCGTGTCGCTGGAAGGTGGAGCGCATACCAGATCGCTGGGAGGATCGGCACGAGGTCAGGGTCGAACGTGGTCTCAGGATCATCGATCCCGGGAGAAACATCCCGCAGGACTGGCTCATAGGTGTCGTCAACACTGCCATCAATGTGGCAGACGATCACATATATGGGCCTCGGCTGATGGACGACTCCGCTACCGTCGATGTGCTGGCCTGGCGACTTCACTATGCCACCTTAGAATTGCCACGCCTCTCCTGGCGTGTGGGCTTCTGCTGGGCGCCGGGTCGGATCGTCGGAACGCCAATCACTTGACTCCTAGGGGCGGACCATACCGAATGCTAAGAACTGATTCGAGCTGCTTGTGAAGCTCTCGCGACAGAAAGAAACTCAGCTCAGATCTCGCCGCCAACACCTTTGAACTTTTCGACGAACTCGGCCAGCTTCTGGAACACACTCTGCTTTCTTGATAGATACTCAGGATTGAGTGGGCTCATTCTGGGAAGAATCGCGTTGAGTTCAGTGCCGTTCTCGCTGGCGAATTCACGCCTTAGCGAAGCGCTGATATACCGTCTGGCCGCTTCAGCATTCAGCGCTTCATCCTCGATCAGCTCCCGAGCTTCGCGCTGCTGTTCTGACTGGGCAAAAATAAAGAACGCTTCGATTGCGCTTGCCTTGTCTGCCAGTGTGTCCAAGTCGGTCTGATTGATGAAGTCCACCACAAGGCTCTCCTTCGCCCTGTTGCCGAGGCTAGCGCGAATCATGCGGCGCACGTCCTCGACCAGAGACACCTTGTCCTTGGTCTTCTTGTTCTTCTCAAAGATCAACTCAAGGATGTAGTCAAGGTTTATCTCCTGGGATCTAAGCAGATCCACTTCGAACACCACATCATCCCAGTCGATGCTGGAATGTACTTTCTCCTCCGAGGCCTTCTCGCGGCGCAGCCAGTCGCGGATGTCATTGTAGGTGGAGCGGTAATCCTGAATTGTCCGATCGGCGGGAACTCGGATCTTCTGCAGTACCGCTAGGTCGTCGTCGCTCAGGTAGTGCGTAGCCTTGAAGCTTTCGAGAGTCTGCGGGTCGCTTGTGTCGACGCCTTTCAACTCCTTGAGGCTGGTGAATTCATCGTAGTTCTGCAGCACGTTCTCCACCCGCAGGTACTCACCGAACAGCTTTGCAAAAGCCTTCTTGTCGGATTCTTTCACAATGTCCGCGGGCTCGGGAAATCTCTGCTCAAGCTCGCTCACTACGTCGACGAATCCACGTCGGGCTTCGCCCGTGGCTACGTCGGTGAAGCCCTCCATGTACTCAGTGAAGCTCTTCTCCAGCACCACATTGCGGGTGTTCTTGTCGCCAAACAGCGTGATGGCGTCGATGGTTGCATCTTCCAAGTCACGGAAGGTCACGATATTGCCGAAGGTCTTGGTGGAGTCGAAGATGCGGTTGGTGCGCGAGTAGGCCTGAATCAAACCGTGGTACCGCAGGTTCTTATCCACGAACAGGGTGTTCAGCGTTGGCGCATCAAAGCCCGTAAGGAACATCCCTACCACGATAAGCAGGTCCACATCCCGGTCTTTGACGCGCTTTGCCAGGTCCCGGTAGTAGTTCTGGAAGCCTTTACTGTCCACAGAGAAGCTGGTCTTGAACTGTGCGTTGTAGTTGGCAACGACCGCGTTCAGGAACTCTTTGGCGCTCGTGTCCAGGGCTGACACTTCGAAACCTTCATCTGCGATCTCACCTAACGCATCCTGCTCCTCATTGGCAGCGTAGGAGAAGATTGTCGCAACTCGCAGAGGCTTATCGCTGTCCTTCTGCAAGGTCCTGAAAGCTTCGTAGTAGAGCTTCGCCGCGTCAACACTACTCACGGCAAACATGGCATTGAAGCCGGTCGCGCCCGCTTGGAGGCGGTGAGTCTTCTTGCGGAAGCTGGAGAGGATGTACTCAGTAATTTCACGGATGCGATCTGGGTGCAGCAATGCCTGCCGATTCTCCGCGGCGCTGAGCTTCTTCTCGTCCTGCTCGCTCTCGATGACCTTGAACTGCGGACGAACATCGCTGTAGTCCACCTTGAACTTCAGAACCTTGTCGTCGCGAATGGCATCGGTGATGACGTACGAATGCAGTTCTCGGCCGAATACGCTTGCTGTGGTGTCCGCGCCCTGAGCATTCTGCGGGAAGATTGGTGTACCGGTAAAACCGAACTGGTAGAACATCTTGAACCTCTTGGTCAGGTTCCTCTGCGCCTCGCCGAACTGACTTCGATGGCATTCGTCGAAGATGAAGACCACTTGCCGTCCGTAGATCGGCAGATCGATTTCGCTCTTCATCAGGTTGTTGAGCTTCTGGATGGTTGTGACGATGATCTTGCTGTCGTCCTTGTCCAGGTTGCGCTTCAGCCCTGCCGTGCTGTCCGAACCGTTCACACTATCGGGCGAGAACCGCTGGTATTCCTTCATGGTCTGGTAGTCCAGATCCTTGCGGTCCACGACGAAGAAGACCTTGTCGATGAAGTCAAGCTCAGTCGCAAGACGCGCGGCCTTGAAGCTGGTCAGTGTCTTCCCCGAACCAGTCGTGTGCCAGACGTAGCCTCCGCCTTCGGTGCTGTTCCAGCGTTTGGCCTGATACGCACTCTTGATCTTCCACAAGATTCGCTCGGTCGCGGCGATCTGGTACGGCCGCATGATTAGCAGCGTGTTGCCAACGTCGAACACCGAGAAGTTCAGTAGCACGTTAAGCAGGGTGTGCTTCTGAAAGAAGGTGGCGGTGAAATCCTTCAGGTCCTTGATCGGGCCGTTATCTGCCTTCGCCCAGTTCATGGTGAAGTCGAAGCTGTTCTTGTCGCGCTGGGTTGTGTTGGCGAAGTAGCGCGTGTCAGTACCGTTGGATATCACAAACAGCTGCAAATATCTGAACAGGGAGTTTTCGCGGTTGAAGCTCTCCTTGCTGTAGCGGTGCACTTGATTGAAGGCCTCGCGGATTGCCACGCCCCGCTTCTTCAGCTCAACCTGGACAAGAGGGAGTCCGTTGACCAAAACGGTCACGTCGTAGCGGTTAGCATGACTGCCGGCTTGTTGGAACTGCTTGATCACCTGGATCTTGTTGCGGGCAATGTTCTTCTTGTCAAGCAGATAGATGTTCTGGATGCGACCATCGTCGAACACAAAGTCATGGACGTAGTCATCGTGAATCTTGCGAGTCTTCTCGATGATTCCATCGCTCGGCTTATCCAGCCAAACTTCTACAAAACGCGTCCATTCGCTGTCTGAAAACCGCGCACCGTTCAGTGCTTGAAGCTGCTCACGGACATTGACCAGCAACGATTGTGGCGTTCTGAGATCTGGCAAGTACTCGTACCCGAGGCCGACAAGGTCATGAACCAAATCGCGCTCTAGATCAGACTCACTTTGGTAGCTTTCCGCCGCCACCCACTCCTTGACATACCTGTCAAGAACGATGAAGTTGCTGGATTCGGCGATGGGCTTGGTCTGCTCAACCACTCTGTTACTCCTGCCAATAGCCGTAGTTGTCAATCAGATTTTCCAGCAGGAACTTGACCGTCTGTTTCTCTTGAGGTGTTGGTTCCGCAACCGCTTCATTCGATAAAGTGCTATGACTCGTGAACTGGATGATGCGATTCAGGTAGGCTTGCTTGTCGTCGGGTAGAAGCTCCGACCATTTCGGGTGGCCCAGGAAGCTCGCCGTCTTCTCATAGATGTTGCGCAAGAGAGTAAAGTGATATCGCTCGATCTGATTCGAAGAAATCGCCTGCTCAAGCGTTCTCCGGAGATGCAGATGGTAGGAGAAGCTACTGTTCGAGTCCCCGTTCTTGGTCTCGAGAGCGAAAGTACCATCCTCGAGACGCTCGAGTAAGTAACACGTCTTCGAGTTGAGTTCGTTGAACAGTACGTTGTGAAACAACGGGCTATGGGTAGTGATGACAAAGTTCAGGCCAGGGGGGCTTCCCTTGATCAAGCCCGCCAGATTGACGGCCAGCTCGATCAGATGGTTGTCATCCAACGAACTCACTGGGTCGTCAATGAACACATACTCAAGCTGATCAAACTGGCGGGTCTCGCGATCTTCCGGTTCGGCGACATTGAGCGTGCTTATGGCCTGGTCCAACAGTGTGTAGAAGACACTCCAAATGAAGTTGCTTTCTTCACCCTTTGAAATCTTCAGGCTGCCAGTGCTTTCATCGTCGCCGCGCTCTAGCGAGAAGGTAATTTCAGTGAAGTCCTGATTGAAATGTGGGGTCAATTTGTCGTTGGCGTAGCGCTGAAAATATCTGACGATGTTTCCATCTTGCCCAAGCTCTCTGAGTAGCGCGAGTAACCACTCGGTGAACGAGTTGGGCTGAATCACCAGCTTCGGAGCGGTGTCCATCTCGAGGTCATTGTCCCAATAGAACAGGTCCTCGGTGAACGCACTGTAGTACAGAATCTTCGTGCGGGGCGGGGCGGGCTTGTCCGCGGATCGTTCCTCGCTACCCCAGTCCTTAGGAGCAACAAGCTGCTTGAACTCACGGGAAAGACGCGTCTTGCCGGTGCCGTTGAAGGCATAGACCAACTGCACCTTTTTGTCGGTGTCTCTTAGTTGGCTAGCAATTTCTGTGAGCGTCTGGCCCATATCAGATCGCGTCCTCCTCCGATTGCTTGAAGGCGAGCAACCTGTCACGGTGGTACTCGTACTGCGTCCGCCGCGCAGCTAGCTCGGCGGGGAGGCTAGCACGGAGGTCGTTGACGAGAACTTCGAACGACCGAAGTTGGGCGGCGGTGGACCGCTGTTCCTCTATCGAAGGCAGCGGAATTTTCCATGCGAAAAAGTCCTGCGAATTCACAGCCGCCATCGATCCATCCATACGCACGCACCGGCTACGGATCTCTTCACTGCCAGCTCTAAGCGCCTGATATACGTACTCAGCATCGACATCCTCGCGCGGTGAAAGCAAACGAATGTCCTGGTTGACCGTGGTGTCCACTGTGACTAGCCCGATCGGAAGACGGCGGCGCAGGATATTCGATCGCATGACGACGGCAACGGACGGAGCAGGAACAATCTTGAGCGCTGTCTCTCGCAAGGCAGTTACCGTAACCCGCCCGCGAATCTCATTCGTGGATTCGTTGCTGATATCCATTGACGCGAGCCAAGGTATAGTCCCTCCGGACCAATAGCGAGTGTCATTCGTTGAGGGGGTTATGCCGCCCTGCCATTTGCCAAGGCTCGCCAGCGACACAAACGGGGCGTCTGCGCTCGCCAGAATCGCGCGGCGATAATAGGCATACTGCTCTTGCCGAGCCTCCAGCTCTGATGCCAGCTCTGATGCCAGCTCTGATGCCAGCTCGGTGAAATTATCAAGCATTTCTACGACCGCATGCTGCACTTCAATCGGCGGAACCGGAATACGGATCTTGTCGAACGCGCCGATGGACATGGATCGAACTTTCGTCCCAGTAATGTGTCGACGCTTTTCCTTGTCGAACTGCGAAGAACGCAGAAAATACGAGACGTACTTCGGATCCAGATCCGAGGTGAAGATCAACGTGTGGTTGCTCACCGCGACAGGATCTGAACCCAGCCAAGCGACCCCACGCGCAAGATCGACATCGTTCTCACCCGTCACCGCAATGATTACGTCGCCGGGCTTGGCCAGCCGAGACCTGGCCGCCACTGCTTCGCTGACAAACGCATTTGCGACCTTTGTTGCAGTACCGTAATAGGTGTAGATCTGCCCGTAATGGATACACCCCACGCCGGAACTCTGAAAATCCTTCTTCTGCGGTCCGCCGCCGCGCGCGAAACTGCCCACGGCGCTAAAGGGCAGATACGGAACACCGTCGGGACAGTGTTCGGCAACCAATCGATCGATGCGGCTCAACTGGAGCTCTCCAGGTCAGTAACGATCTCATTGATCAAGGTGCGCAACTCAGCCTGCCGGGCAACCATTCGCTCGAGTCGCGCGTTCAACTCGGCAACGTCGACAACCTCACGGGTGTCCTTGGCTTCCACATATCGGCTCACCGACAAGTTGTAGTCGCGATCAGCTATCGTCTTTTCGTCTACCGAGATGGCGAAATGCGCGACATTAGCTTTGTCGCCAAATGCCTGCATGATCTGCTGGATGTGTCCGGGGTTCTCTCGCTCCTCGTTATCCGTGAGTACGTTGTAATTCACTGCCTTCTTGAACAGCCCGCTCGCGTCGATGAACTGGATCGCAGTATCGGTCTTGTGCTTAGAGAGCACCAGAATGTGGACCGCTATGGTAGTGCCGAAAAATAGATTCGGCGCCAACGCAATCACGGACTCTACGTAGTTGTTGTCCACGAGGTATTGGCGTATTTTCTGCTCCGCGCCGCCCCGATAGAATATGCCAGGGAAGCAGACAATTGCGGCACGCCCTTTGCCGGAGAGATAGTGCAGGGCGTGCAGCACGAAAGCGAAGTCCGCTTTAGATTTCGGTGCCAGTACTCCTGCGGGCGCGAAGCGATCGTCGTTGATGAGAGTGGGGTCGTCCGAGCCGATCCACTTCACTGAGTACGGGGGGTTCGAGACAATGGCATCGAACGGCTTCTCGTCGCCAAAGTGTGGTGTGCGCAGCGTGTCGCCGAGCTGAATGTTGAATTTGTCGTAGTTGATGTTGTGCAGGAACATGTTCATCCGCGCCAGGTTGTACGTGGTGTGGTTGATTTCCTGGCCAAAGAATCCGTCTTCGATGATGTGGGAGTCGAAGTGCTTCTTGGCTTGCAGTAGCAGAGATCCAGATCCGCAGGCTGGGTCGTAAATCTTGTTGACCTGGGCTTGCCCGTGCATGGCCAGTTGCGCGATGAGTTTGGAAACGTGCTGCGGGGTGAAGAACTCGCCGCCAGATTTTCCGGCGTTGGCGGCATAATTGGAGATGAGAAATTCGTAGGCGTCACCGAAAAGGTCGATGTGGTTGCCCTCGAAGTCGCCGAAGTCAAGCTCGGCAACGCCTTTAAGCACCGCAGCCAGGCGGGCATTCTTCTCTTTGACGGTGTTGCCGAGGCGGTTGCTAGTGGTGTCAAAGTCAGCGAACAGGCCCTTGATGTCCAGCTCGGACGGGTAGCCGCTGGCGGAACCCTCGATGGCAGTGAAAATCTTAGCCAGATCAGTATTTAGGGCTTCGTTGGCTGGGGAAGCGGCGGTCACGTTGGCGAACAACTGGCTAGGGTAGATGAAGTAGCCCTTTGTCTTGATGGCATCGTCCCTGATGTCATCGGGGATTGCATCGTCGGACAGTCGCGAATAGCGGATGCTGTCATCCCCACCCTCGATGTAACTGGAGAAGTTCTCGCTGATGAAGCGGTAGAACAGGGTGCCGAGCACATACTGCTTGAAATCCCAGCCATCGACCGCACCGCGCACCTCGTTGGCGATCTGCCAGATCTGGCGTTGCAGAGCGGCGCGTTGCTGAGTGACATGCATAATTCTCGAGTGTACTTCGCGCTCTCACCCACCTACGGCCCGCGCGCCGTAGGCTGATCGGCTGCGAGAAGGACGTCGACTGGCGCGTTTGATTCTCAGAAAGTCAGCACTTCAGACGGCGCACCTGCGCCTGGGTGCACGTCCAACTCCGCCCATATGATCGGGGTATGGCTCAGTTTGTAATTGCGCTAGACGGCGACCCGTTCGATGTTGATGCGCCAACGGTCGATGTCGCTGTGGTAACGGCAGATGACTTCGACTCGCCTATCGTTCACGTGGGCGAACCGGATCAGGGCGATTCGGAAACCGCACTGATCCGGAGCTACATGACCGACCACGAAGGCCTGACTGTCCGTCAGGCCGTCGGCCTGTTCGGATTGAAGGGCATGTATCGGAAAGTGGTCTGATTTGGCCGCCCGCATTCTGTTCTGCCTTGTTGATGGCGGTGCGTCGAGCACGGCATGTCGCTGGTCGCCGTAATACTGTGCCTGTGAGCATCAAGAAGCGCGCCGACCTGATGGGTCAGATCGAGCAGGATCTTCTCGCTGAGAAGCCGCTGGACACGCTCCTCCGCAAGCTCATTTTGCTCGGAGGGAATGCTGGCTCCCCCGAGCTCCGCGCCTGGGCTTCGTTGGAACTGCGCGGCTACGCACGAGAGGATGAGTTACCTACGTACCGCACGGTCCCTGCGCCGTTGCAGATCGACGGCGCGGTGTCAGGCGGAATCGTGCGGCACCAGACGATCGGAGCTATGGACATCCCCGATTTCGCGCGAGAGGAGATCAACGAACTGGTGCCCCTCCGCATGGGAGTGAGCGAGATCCACAGCATGGTGGACCAGCACCGCAGCGACCGCATGGTGAAATTGCAGCCACCAGGAGCCGCGGACCTCGTCGGCTATATCAATGACACGGGCGAGATGAATGGCCACATTGTTTCGCTGTACTGGAGCGTCAGCATCATCGCGCTGGAAGGTGTACTTGACCAGATCCGCACTCGGCTGGCGGAACTCATCTCGGAGCTTCGGTCTAGCACGCCGCACGGGCAGGCGCTGCCGACTCCTGCCCAGGCAGCAAATGCGGTCAACCTCGTGATCAACGGGCGAGGCAACCGGGTGAGCATCGCCCAAGCTAGCGACGGCAGCACGGTTACCACCCCCCTCGAGAAAGACGCCCCGCGCTTTTGGACGCGGGCCCGGGTCATCGGCGGGGCGATCGTCGGGCTCGCGACGATCGTGGGAACGGCCGTCACGATGCTTCAGTTTTCGTTCTGATCACGTCACGCGGTAGGGGAACGCATGTCTGTCACCCTTCCCAGAGCCGTGACTTCAGTGCTCGTAGAAGAGGCCTCGCAGGCAGTCACGGTGACATGGGGACCAGGCGACCCCGTTATAACTGATGCCCCCGAATATTTCGGGTACGGGCTGTACTACTACAACCCGAGCGGCAACGGTGGTACCCGCTTCACCGAGTCGACCAGCGCGTGGGTGTTCGACACCGCGAGCGCCACTCAGGCGAACTACGGGCCAGGCAGCGCCACAGTCGCCGATGACCGCGTGGTTGTCCACTTCGGCGATGCCAGCTCGGGCCTGCAAGCCATCGGCACCATCGCGGCCTACGCGCACATCGAGGGTCGCGATGAGCAGGTCGACATCCCAGTGACAGTGCTTCGTTGAGATGAGCGACGTTACCGAACCCGCCCACAACCTCGGGGAGAATCTTGTCGAGACGATGTTCGCGACATGGGTTGACGACGACCTTGAGCAGCGCGGGGACCGGCTCGTCCGCGAAGACGTCTTCAGAGCCGTGATCGAGCTTCCCCCGTTCGGTGCACCCCCAATCGTGCGCATCAACGACGAGGTCTCTCTGCAGGCTAGGGCGATCGCGTCAACCCCGATCAAGAAGGGCGAATCGGTCACAGCAGAGAACATCAGCGGCCTCGAGTCGTTCTGGCCTGTCGACGTTCACGCCAATAGCGGCTGGTTCGCCTACCTCGTGATCGGGACTAAGGCATACATCGCGTTCGACTTTCGGTACAACAAGCAGCGCAACGCCGAACTTCTTGGCCTCGCCGACGACTACCTTGATACCGTCGAGGCTACATACGAACGTGCCCTTCGACCGGCAGTGGATAACCTCCTTTCCGCCGCGGAACTCAGCGTGCAGGCGCAGATGCTGTCCCAATCCCAGGAAACTAAGTTTCACAATGTGCGCGACAAGTGGCTGCGTGACAATGAGCGGCTCGGGAACGCCCCCGAAGGTTTCTACGCGACGCTCCTGCGACTTCGGGAGGAGCGCGCTGCGGCACGATACGGCGACGGGAGCTTGTCGATTACGCCGGGTGAGATGCCGGATTTGATCGCGATCGTTCGGACCATGGTTGATCACGCCGTGGGACGGGTGGGGGTGGTCGCGGTGTCTGATGCAATCTCCGTCGTTGAGAGTGAGACGGCAATCGGCGACTGAATGCTCGACACCCGCTCGGCTGCCCCAGACCGCGACCGGGGCGCGAGCCTTGTGGATAAATCCGCGCGGCCTGTCGTGGTTCGGCATACGGTCGCCGCGTGGAGAAGACGCGGAGGCACGATGACAGGGACGGTCTCGCCGACGCCGCGCAGCCGCGGTGCCTCACGTGCGGCGTTCTGATGCGTGATGCACCTGATAGCTACGCATGCCCCGCATGCGGGTACGTGGAAGCGATCCCCGAGGCTGAATATCCGGGTGAGGGCGACGCCTTGGTGGATCTCGGCCCACGTCTGAGCCGCGGCCGATAGCAGTCAGCGCGCGTGGTAGCGGCGATGCGTGTTCATGGCGATGAAGCTCATCAGCGACTCGCGCTGAATGTACTTCCTTGAGCCCATCCTCGTGTACTCGATGGCACCGCGGTTGGTTACTCGGCACATCAAAACGGCGGAGAGCCATTCAAAGATGCACTCGACACCCATTGAAAGTCGACGCGGGCGTAGAGCGCTTCGGTGGAGCTTGACCGAACAGCCTCGGCCCCGGACAGCGTCAACGTCGAAGCCTTATCCGTAGCTCGCGCAGTGACGCTCTACACCCGCGTTGTGCGTGCCCGCAAGTGAATCCGCTTGCCTTCCTTGCTGAAGATCGACAACACCTCGGCCGGACCGGCCCCGGTCGCCGCGAGCCAGTGAGGGATGCGGGTGTCGAACTCCGCCGCCTCGCCCGGGCCGAGCGTCACGTCCTGCTCGCCGATCACCAGCCGAAGGTGGCCCGACAGCACGTACAGCCACTCCTGCCCGTCGTGCACCTTCGGCTCGGGAACCGCGACGACCCCGGGCGGGTTCGCGGGGAACGTTACCTTGTACGTCTGCACCGGGCTCGACTCGGGTGAGAGCGTCTCGTACTGCGTGCCGCCGATGCTCTTCGTCGTGCGCTTGACGCGCGGGTCCGGCACGGCACGCGGCACGATGTCGTCGAGCTCCAGGCGCAGTGCTCGTGCGATCGGAACAACCAGCTCCAGGTTCGGCGCGCGCTTGCCGGCCTCAAGGCGCGACAACGTGCTCGATGAAATGCCTGTGGTCTCGGACAGCTCGGCGAGGGTCATACTGCGCTTCTCGCGCCAGCTCTTCAGGCGCGGCCCGATGAGAGCCAGAGAGTCGTCGGGCATCGCGATCCAATCTTGCCGATTCGGCACCGATAGTTGCTGACACCGTACCAGGCGCGCATCGTGAGGGGTATGACGCACGACGAACGGTTGACCGCAGCATCCGCCCCTCACTCCCCCACCCAGACCTCGAACATCTCGAGCGAGCTCTGGGACGTCATCACAATCGGCGGTGGTGCTGCCGGGCTGAGCGCCGCGCTGATCCTCGCCCGCGCCCGGCGCCGCGTGCTTGTGCTCGACGCGCAGGAGCCGCGCAACAGGTTCGCGCCCCACATGCACGGCGTGCTGAGCCGCGACGGGTACTCGCCGCTCGACCTCGTCGCCGACGGCTACCGCGAGGTGCGGGCCGTCGACGGCGTCATCGAGAACGCGCGGGTCGTGGAGACGCGCGCGATAGCAGAGGGGTTCGAGGTGGTCACCGAGACCGGAGCCCGTGCGACGGGGCGTCGGCTCATCGTCGCGACGGGGACGCGGGACCAGCTGCCCGACATTCCGGGTCTCGTGGAGCAGTGGGGGCGCGGGGTCGTGGCGTGCCCGTACTGCGACGGGTACGAAGCATCCGGTCGCACCATCGGGGTGTTGCTCGGGTCACCGATGGGAGTGCACGTGGCGCACATGCTGCGGGCGTACTCCAGCGACATCACCGTCTTCACCGGGCTCGCGGGAACGATCGGCGACGACGAGCGGCGGGTGCTCGAGGAGCGGGGCATCCGAATCGAGGATCGCTTCGTCACGCACGTGGTCTCGGATGCCGGCGCGCTCACGGGGCTTGGTCTCGCCGATGGAACCGTCGCGGCGGTGGACGTGGTGTTCGCGCAATCGACTCCGGTCGCGCTGGACGAACCGTTGCGACAGCTCGGCGTGGAGCAGACCGAGACACCCGTCGGACCGTGGACCGCCGTCGACCCGTTCGGGCGGACGAGCATCGAGGGCGTCTGGGCGGTAGGGAACGCCGGGAGTCCGAATGCGCTGGTTCCGATCGCGATGGGGTCGGGAGCGACCGCGGCGCTCGCCATCAACGGCGAACTCGTCGCCGAAGATGTTGCTGCGGCGACCGCGCGCGTCGCCGAGCGGGCGGGAGACTGAGGGCATGGCTCACTCACCCGACGACGCACGCACCGACCCGGCGGAGTTCTGGGAAGCCCGCTACCTCACCCACCGGGGCGAGAACGGGTCGATGTGGACCGGGCACGTGAACGCGGCGGTCGAGCGCGAAGTCTTGGGTCTTACTCCTGGCACCGCGCTCGAGCTCGGCAGCGGCGAAGGCGGGGATGCCCTGTGGTTGGCCGCCCAGGGCTGGACCGTGACCGCCGTCGATATCTCCTCGAATGCGCTCGCGGTCGGAGCGGCGAAGGCGGCCGAGCTCGGACTCGCCGACCGCATCACGTGGGTGCAGGCGGATCTGGCGACGTGGCATCCGTCGGCGGAGTACGACCTCGTGACGTCGGCGTTCCTGCACTCCCCCGTCGAGCTGCCGCGCGAGGAGATCCTGAGGCGCGCGGTGACGGCAGTGGCACCCGGCGGGCGGTTGCTCGTCGTCGGGCACGGGGCGTTCCCGCCCGGAGCCAGCCATCACGACCAAGAGGACGCTCCTCCGCTGCCCTCACCCGATGAGGTGCTCGCCGCGCTCGAGCTGCCCGAAGGGTGGGTTGTCGAGACAAGCGCGTTCGTGGCGCGGGAGGTCGAGTGGCGCGATCAGGGGACGGTCACGCTGACCGACTCGGTTCTGCGGGTGCGTCGGGACTAGCGCCGCCAGCTTGCACCACGACGGCGATGTCTGGGTCTCCCGTTACCTTGATCGACGCCAGCGTTTGCTGGCTTGAGTCAAAGGAGACGACATGAAGGTATCGCCGTATTTCTCGGTCGAGCAGAGCGACCCGGACGTCCACCACGACCAGAGCACCTGCCCGTCCGGGCAGCAGATCCTGTCGTTCAACAAGCGGTCCGGGACGAACGGCTGGCCCTTGTGTAAGCACTGTCGCGATATGTGAGCAAGCCGGGGTGGGGGCTGGCAGGCGTCCTCACCCCGCGGCACCCATCCTCAACGGGCCAACCCCCATCACATTCGTCCCCTGAGGCCCCGCCGGACACTCCAGGAGCCACCCCTCCCCGGCACCGCGGCGACCTCGCCATAGGGTCGAAGCATGGGGGCTAACACGAAACGGATCTTGATCGCGGCTGCCTTGGCAGGGGCACTTTGGCTCCTCAGCGGATACCTGCAGGTGGCAGCGGCGTCGAACGTCTACGTCACGCGGGCGCTGCAGGTGCTGGTGCCAACGCCGACCGATGCGCAGTTCTGGTCATGGGCGCAGCCGTGGGCATTCCTCGCGCTGCTCCTGGCGGGGGCCTGTGTTGCCACGGTGGTCTTCGTCGTGCTCGGCTGGGTCTCGCGCCGTGGTGCACCGGGCTTCGCGGCGGCGTGGTTCGCCTCGGTCGCTGGGGGCGCAGTCGTCGGGCTCTTCATCGACGGCATCGGCGTCTTGGGCTCCGTCGAGGTCGTGGGCTGGCGTGCCGTGCTCTACACAACGGTCGACTACGCCGTCGTGGGGGCATACTGGGGCCTCATTCAAGGCTGGATCCCGGCGATCGTCGCCTCCCGCCGGTCCGCGAACCCCACCCCAGCCCCGGCGCCGACCGCACCGCGCTGGCCGTGGGCGGTCGCGGTGGCCGCCCTCGTCGCCTTCGCGGTCACGGGCACAGTCGGATCGAGCGTCACGCAGGCTGCCGCCGTCGAGGCGCAGGCGCAGGCCGACGCCGAGACGCAGGCCGCCGCCGACCAGTACCTCGGGATGGGTGCGGTCCCTAACCCCGATGCCGTCGGCACCGCTACGCTGCTCACCGCGCCCACCGCGGTACCCCGCGACCCGTCGTGGTGCACGCCCGAGCAAGCCTCGGTGTTTCCCGGCACCGACGATGGCGCGACTGGTCACCGTGGCCTCAGCATCCGGCTCATGAACTTCTCCGACGCACCCTGCGTCGTCGAGGGCTACCCCGACGTGGCGTTCGGCGACCAGAACGGCCACGCGCTGAACGTGACGGTCGAGCGTGGCAGCTCGTTCATGACGTCGGATTTCGGACCCCAGCCGATCGAGGTTCCGGCGGGTGGTTACGCCATTGCCTACATCGGGTGGGATGCGAACGCGACGGCGGGTGCGCTCGTCGCCTCCACCGTGCTCACCGCCCAGGTGCCCGGCGACCCGCGTAGCGGCTCTACGGTCTCGCTCGACATCATCGAGGGTTCGACCGTCAAGGTCACCGCGTGGCAGCTCGACGAGCTCGGCCCCACGGACGGCGGGGACGGCTGACCGGCGGCAAGCTGCATGGCGTCGAGCCTCGCCCGCACCGTTTCGCGGATGCTTCGGCCCGTTCCCGCAGGACGGTGCGGCGGAGGCATCCAACCCCACGCTCCCCCGCGCCGGATCACGGGTGCCGCCCCTCCCACCCGCAGAACGGTGCGGCGGATCAGGGGCGTGCTACCCCTCAGCATCCAGCTTCATCTCGGGGCACGCTCCCCCGGGCTCCGTCGCGCGCTCGAAGTGCCAGCGCTCGTTCGCGTAGGTCTGGCAGATGCCGTACGCCGAGCCGTACTGGATGAGCCAGAGCTGCGCGTCCAGCGGGCCGATGTCGACGGCGTGGCCGGTGACGTGGCTCGAGCGTTCCGGGGTCGCGACGTACTGCCGAGCGGTTTCTTCGCTCCCGTAGAAGTCGACCGCGTCGTCGAACAGCCACCGCTGATAGTCATCGTCGCGCCACCCGCTCGTCACCTCGAACTCGATGCCGTCGGCGGCAGCATCCGTCTCGGCCTCTCTCATCGCGTCCGCCAGGGCGGGGTCGAGTCGCGCGATCGCGGGCAGGTCGTGGTCGGCGAGGGTGACCTCGGTGTCTCCGGAGATGAGTCCGTCGTCGGCGGTCGGTTCGAACGGTAGAAGCGGCGCGAGCGGCGCGATCGGGCGCACGGCCGCAGCGAAGGTGCCGGTCACGAGCAGCGTGACGACGATCGCGAGCAGAGCTGCGACGACCGCTCCGACCACGATGAAGGCGACGCGACGCTTGCGGATGGATGGGCGAACGGCGGGGACGGGGGTTGCGACGTGGAACATGCTGCCCAGTTCACGCGGGCGCGTGTTGCCGGGGCGTTTGGGGATCTCGATATGGCGGCGATACATCGCCGAGCAAGGGCGGGAGGTGGCGACCACCGCCGCCGCCTCGCCTGCGGGGCGAACCGTGACACAGTCGGCGCCGGTGCCGGAGAATCTTCTCGACCGCGTTCGGCGACGCGCGGCAGAATCGGCATGGCGTGAGCCCACGCCCGACCTCCCGAGGGATGGAACAGCGAGATGAAGGCAGCACAGTTCGGTCGGTTCGGCGGTCCCGAGGTTCTCGAGATCGTCGATCTTCCCGAGCCGCACGCGGGCCCTGGCGAGGTGCGCATCCAGGTACACGCGGCGGGAGTCAACGCGAGCGATTGGAAGAAGCGCTCCGGGGAGATGGATCAGGAGCTGCCGCAGACGATGGGCTACGAAGCCGCGGGTGTCGTCGATGAGATCGGTGCAGGCGTCGCGGGGGTGGGTCTTGGTGACCGGGTCGTCGGCGTCGGAGGTGTTGGGGCGGCGCAAGCGGAGTTCGCCGTCCTGTCGACGTGGGCTCCCATTCCCGCGTCAGTGAACTTCGTCGAGGCGGCCGCACTGCCCTCGACGGTCGAGACCGCCGCCCGCGCCCTTGATCAACTCGGCGTCACGGCCGGAAGCACCGTGCTGATCAACGGCGCGTCCGGGAGCATCGGCAGCGCCGCCGTGCAGTTCGCCGTGGAGCGCGGTGCTCGTGTCATCGGCACCGGAAGCCCGGCGACCCACGACTATCTGCGGAGCCTCGGTGCGGAGCCCGTCGCCTACGGCGCAGGGATGAGCGCCCGAGTGCGGGCACTCGCCCCCGACGGGGTGGACCTCGCTCTCGACGTCGCCGGCAGCGGTGTGCTGCCGGAACTCATCGACCTCGCCGGCAGCGCGGACAACGTGGTCACGATCGCCGATTTCCCGGGCGCGAAGCAGTACGGCGTGCGGTTCAGTCGCGGCAACGAAGGACGCGCGGAGTACGCGATCGCCGAGGCGATGCAGCGGGTCGGCGAGGGAACGTTCCGCATCCCGGTGGGGCAGACGTTTCCTCTGGAAGATGTCGCCGAGGCGCACCGGGTCGGCGAGTCCGGCGCCGTCCGCGGCAAGCTCATCCTGACGGTCGGCTGATCTCCGGACAGAAGCCAGCCGCTCCGTCGGCTGTCATCGTGCCGGTCGGCGCGACCCGGCGACCACCGCGAGGACCGACGCCAGAACGAGACCACGCCGGCCCCTTGCGCCAGCGTGAGTGACTCGCCCGCGGCGACGGCACCGATGCTGAGGGCGACGAGCGGGCTGAGCAGACCCAAGAACGCGGGAACCCGCGTGGGCAGGCGAGCGATGCCGCGGAACCACAGCAGGTAGGCCACGGCCGTGCCCGCCACCGTGAGGTAGGCGTACCCGACGAGGTTGACGAGCGAGGGTGCCTGTGCGGGCAGCGGTTCGATGATGGCGGTCAGCAGGGCGAGGAAGAGTCCGCCCGCGATGAGCTGCCAGGAGGTGAGCGCAAGTGCTGACGGACCGCCCGCCCACCGCTTCGTCAGCACCACCCCGACCGCCATCGACACGGCGCCGGCGGCGGCCGCGGTGACTCCGAGCGGGTCGAGTGCGCTCGGTGCCTGCAGCACGATGAGGGCCACGCCGAAGAGCCCCGCACCACCGGCAACGATGACGACGCCGGTGAGACGCTCGGACAGGAACCGGGACGCGAGCGTGGCGACGAGCAGCGGCTGGATCGCGCCGATGACGGCCGCAACGCCGCCGGGAAGGCGATCAGCCGCAATGAAGAGGAAGGCGAAGAACGCGCCGATGTTGAGCGTGCCGAGAACGGCGGCCTTCCACCACCACTCTCCCCGCGGCCGTCGTCGAGCAACGAGCAGCAAGATGATGCCCGCCGGCAGAGCGCGCACGGTCGCGGTCAACAAGGGATGACCGCCGATGAGGAACGCCGTGGACGTGAAGTAGGTCGTTCCCCACAGCATCGGCGCGAGCGCGGTCGCGAAGACAAGCCCCATTCGATTGCTAAGCACTTAGTCATTGTATCTCAGTGCTTAGCAATATGCTGGGGTCATGGACCACGTCGATCGCATCCTGAGCCAGTGGGAGTCGGAGAGACCGGAGCTCGATGTCTCGCCCATGGCGGTCATCGGCCGATTGAGTCGCGCCGCGGCGGCGGTCGAAGCGCGACTCGCAGCGACGTTCTCTCAACACGGCATCGACGCCGCGACCTTCGACGTGCTCGCGACTCTTCTTCGTCAGGGCGCGCCCTACCAAGCCACTCCCGCTGCGCTCGCCGCCGAAAGCATGATCACGTCGAGCGCGGTCGCGCAGCGCCTGAACCGCCTCGAAGCCCTCGGGCTCGTCGCCCGCGAGCCGAATCCCGCTGACAAGCGCGGGAAGTTCGTCCGGCTGACGGACGCCGGTCGCCGCCTCGTCGACGAGGTACTCCCCCACCATCTCGCAACGGAGGAAGAGGTGCTCGCGCCTCTGTCAGCGCGCGAGCGCGCGACGTTGGCCGAGCTTCTCAGCCGGCTCGGGCCGGCGGAGACGATCTAGGCGGAGTGGTCGTCGACGTCGGGCTCGGCCCGCGCGATGTCGGCGATCTCTTCTTCCGGACGCGGCGCGACGTTCTCGTCGACCTCAAGCTCGGGGACGCTCGGCTCGTCAGCAGCCGGGATGTGGTGGGAGGAAGACATGGCGCACCCTTCGGTCGGCGACCTTCACATCGTAGGCGCGTTCATTCCGGGGCCATGGAGGGGAGCGTCGGAGATCAGGAGGCCCCACCACCCGGCTCCTTCGCCTTGACGCCCCGAACCGCACGCTCGATCTTGAGTAACTGAAGGGAGAGCTCCTCCTCGAGACTCTCGAGGTCTACCGCGTAATCGTCAGGCGACGTTTCGCTGTTCTCCAGGAACCTGTCACATGCCCGGGTCATCTCCGACAGCGGCTGCTCGATCTTCGGCAGCTGTCTCGAGTGCTCCCTCGCCAGGAGGATGTCCTCACGCAGAGCGGCGACGCTTGCGACGGCCGACCGGTAATCGTCGAGATCCCCGGCGCCCGACATGTCGACGCCTTCTCCCGCGAACGCCCGGTTTCGATGCACCGACTCGACAAGGGAGCGCAAGGACCTCTTCTCGTTGAGCCGCACGCGCCCGAGGTAGGTCAAGAACCCCAGCAGCACAGTCACGAGCGCGCCGATGACGGCGACCAGCACGTCAGGCCAGAATGTGTCCCACATCGGGTTCCCTCGGTTCCTTGGTGCGTCCGTTCATTGCCTCTGCCGACTCTCCGTCCGGTGCTGCCTGCGGCGAGGCGGGTCGAAGCCCGCCCCGCCGCAGTGCGTCAGTACCCGACGGCCGCGACGCCGAACTCGGCCTCGGCCTGGGTGAACCCCTCGAACAGCAGCTGATCGATCAGCCCCTGCCGGGAGAACGAGGTGTAGTCGATGTACGACTGCGCCTTCTCGGCGGCTTCCTGGTTCCAGTCGGGCGCGATGGAATCGACCGCGAACGTGGCGTCCTCGTTCGAATAACCCTCGAACTCGAGCTGGGCGATCAGGCCGGTGCGCGAAAAGCCCGTGTAAGCGAGGTAGTTCTCACCATCGCTCACGGCGTTCTGCTGACCCATCGACTGGGCCGGCTTCTCCTCCAGGGTGAGGGTGACATCGCTGCCTTCCGGCACTTCGGTCGCGCCCGCGGGAGACACCGCGGTGACGATCGCGTCGGGAAGGCCCGTGTAGACGGGATTCAGGCCGAGGACGATCAGCTCGGTGGCCGCCTCGAGTGCCGTCATCCCGACGAGCGACGACGGGACGGCGACCATCGCCGGTTCGGGCTCTTCGGCCGGTTCTTCGACGGCGGCCTCTTCTTCGTCGGCCGTCGCAGCGTTGGAGGGAGCGGCCACAGCCGGTCGGTCCCCGCCGCCACCCGTCAGCGCGGCGGCGCCGACCGCGCCCACGATGATGACGGCTGCGGCAATGGAGCCGCCGATGATCCACGTCTTCTTGCTCGACGCCTGGGCGGGAGCTGCGGCGACCGGACGGGTCTGCTGCGTCCACGCCGTCCCGTCGAAGTAGCGCTCGACTCCGGCATCCGCCGCATCCGGATACCAGCCCCCCGGGTGCGAGCCCGATGCCAGCACCTCCGTGGGCTGCGCCTCGACGAAAGGTGCCGTTACCGGCGCCGCGACCGGCGCCACAGGCTCCGCGACCGGCGCCGCCGGCTCAGCGACGGGCGCTGCCGCCGGCAGGATCCGCGTCTGCTGGGTCCAGCCGGCACCGTCGTAGTACCGCTCGGTTCCGGGGTTCTTCTCATCCGGGTACCACGCAGCGGCGTACGTCGCCGTCGGTGCGACCGGCTCGGCAGCCGCGAGCGGCCGCGTCTGATCGGTCCACGCCGCGCCGTCCCAGTACCGTTCGGCGCTCTGATTGCCGGCGTCCGGATACCACCCGGCGTCGTGCGTGTTTCCGCTTCCATTGGACGTAGTCATGACGAATATCCCCCCTCGAATACAAGCCACCCCGATTGGTCTGGCCCCCCTGTTGCAACGGCCACCGACCCGAGTCGCTGCGATGAGCCCCACGCGTTCGATCGAGGAGCGTCTTCGCTCTCCACCGACGTGCGAGTCCACCGCTTCATGGCGCGCGTCGCTCACTCTATCCATGCGCACGGACGCGCGGGCATCCGCACACTGACACCACGGCCCCGATCCGCTGGCCCGGCCGTAGATTTGCCCCATGGGCGACGACGACCGCACTCGCGACGCCGCGTTCTCGCGCGGCGATGACGAGCTGCGGATGCTGCGTGCCCGGGCGTACGGGCCGGATGCCGTCCTGCTCTCCGACGCCGATGCCCAGCGGTTGTCGCAGCTCGAAGGTCAGGGCGTCATCGCCAGCGAGACCGAGCCTCCGCCCACGGACGTCGCCGTGCCCGTGTCTTCCCCCGAGGCCCCCCGCGCAGCTCGACGCCGGTGGCTCGTGCCGGCCCTCTGGGCGGGATCGCTCGTCGCAACGGCGGCCATCGCGATCACCATCACCGCAGCGGTCACTCCACCCGCTCCCCCGCCCGCCGAGACTGGGGCGACGCCGGTCACGCGACTGAGCGAAGACGTCACCTGGGACGTGCCCCGGTTCTTCGGCTCCGACGGCTCGCTCAACGTGAAGGGGTACCAGGACTTCTACGGCCTGCGCGTGATCCTCGGCACCTACGGCGAGCGCCGCGAGTCGTCACAGGTCGACGAGTGCCTGTCGGTGATCGAAGCAACGGATGCTGTCACCGCTACCGTCGACAACTTCTCGGGCAACATCTACTCGGGCTGCGCGGCCGACGCCTTCCCGGCCCGGGTCGCCTTCAACGTCACCGTCGAGCTGCCGAGAGAGCTGCGCGAGGAATTCCCCGAAGGATCGGCGCTCGAGTTCGTCTTCGACCGGGCCAGCGGCGATGTCTTCGTCTACAGCTCCAGCGCGTCCGCCCCGGGCGAGTGACCATACGCCCGCGATACATGCCCCGACCTAGGCTGATGCCATGCGCGTGCTGATCGTCGAGGACGAGCTCTATCTCGCCGAAGCGATCCGCGACGGCCTGCGCCTCGAGGCGATCGCGGCCGACATCGCCGGCGACGGCGATACCGCGCTCGAGCAACTCGCGATCAACACCTACGACGTGGTCGTGCTCGACCGTGACATCCCCGGACCCAACGGCGACGAGATCGCCCGTCAGTTGGCCGGGGCGCCGGCATCCCCCCGCGTGCTCATGCTCACCGCCGCCGACCGCCTCGATGACAAAGCCAGCGGCTTCGAAAGCGGAGCCGACGACTACCTCACCAAGCCCTTCGCCCTGCGCGAGCTGGTGCTGCGGCTGCGGGCACTCGGGCGCCGGCCCGCAGCATCCACTCCCCCGGTGGTGGAGATGTCGGGCGTGCGGCTCGACCGCTTCCGTCGCGAGGTGTACCGCGACGGGCGCTACATCAACCTCACGCGCAAGCAGTTCGCCGTGCTCGACGTGCTGATGACCGCGGGCGGCGGTGTGGTCAGCGCGGAGGATCTGCTCGAGCGCGCGTGGGATGAGAACGCCGACCCCTTCACCAACGCCGTCCGCATCACGATCTCGACGCTGCGCAAACGCCTCGGCGAACCGTGGGTCATCGACACGGTGCCCGGCGTCGGCTACCGGATGACCGCGGGCCACAGTGCGAACCAGGAAGAATGAGCGGATGCCGCAGTATCCCGACGAAGATCTGCCGGTCTCCTCCGTTCTTCCTCCCCTCCCGGCGGCGCTCGACGCGTGGTTCACGCTGATCGCCGAGCTGCCGACGGACTCGGAGCTGGTCTTCGACGGCGTCGTGCTCGACAACCTCGGCGTGGTCGACGCGGAGGCAGCTCGACGCGCACTCATCGGGTACCGCTTCGTCTTCGAGAACGACAAGTGGGTCGACACCGTCGAGCGGGGCGAGTGGCGCGAGAGCTGGATCGTGCTCGATTCCCTCAGCGCCGATCCCCTCATCGCCGACATCTCGGCCCCCGAGGTGCCGGTGCTCCAGGACGAGCACGGGCGCGGCCGGTGGGAGCCCCAACCCGCCGCGCCGACTCTCGCCGCGTTCATCGCCCAGCTGGAACGCGTCGATGACCTGCCAGGCCCACCGCCCTTCGACGAATCGCTCTTCTCCTGGTCGGTGTGGGCCGTCGATCTGGGTCCGTCGCCGCTCAAGACACTGATCTCCCTCTCGAACTGGCCGCTCTTCCCGACGTACGAGCGTTCCGAGCTGCTGCGACTGCGTGCAAACCTGCCCGCGCAGCTGGCGAGCGGTCTCACGGAGACACTCGCGCAGTCGTCCGTCGACTTCGGCAAGCGCTCGGGCGCGACCTTCGAGGCCCGTACCTACCGCCGCGGATCGACGGGCGCGTTCGACGGCATCGACCTCGACGGCCTGTGGAACACGTCGCGGGACGACAACAATTACGGCGAGCCGGCAGCATCCGATCAGCTCATCGCGTCGGTCGAGGCCGAGATCGGGTTTCGGCTGCCCGACGCCTTCATCGAGCTTTCCCACAACCGCAACGGCGGTCTTCTGGCGCGCGGCGTCTTCCCGACCACGGTTCCCACCGGCTGGGCCGACGACCACGTGGCGGTCACCGGGATCTACGCCATCGGTCGCACGAGCCGGTACTCACTTGCGGGCGAGTTGGGCGCGACCTTCATGCGCGACGAGTGGGGTTATCCCGACTGGGGCATCGGCATCGCCGACACCCCGACCGCGGGCCACGAGCAGGTCATGCTCGACTACCGGGAGTGCGGCCCGAACGGCGAACCCCGGGTCGTCTACGTCGACCAGGAAGACGACTACAGCGTCGTCGTGCTCGCCCCCGATTTCGCCACGTTCATCCGCGGGCTCGTCACCGACGAGGAGTTCGAGAGCGACCCCGTGAATGCCTGACGTCACGGCCCGGCGACCCCGCCCGCGCGGGCTGTCTGTGCGCGCCCGCCTCGCGCTGAGTTATGCGGGGTTCCTCGTGCTGGCGGGCATCGCGCTGTTCGCCGTCGGGTTCTTCCTCCTGCGCTACATCCCCGAGGGCAACCTCTGGCTGGAGGACGGCACACCGATCCCCACCCGCGCCGACCTGATCGACGTGTTCGTGAAGTACGCGTGGTGGACACTGGGCGGCTTCGTCGTCTTCGGCCTCGTCGGCGGGTGGATCCTCGCCGGCATCGTCCTGCGACCGCTGCGTCGGATCACGGATGCTGCCGCCCGCGCCCGCGACGGAAACCTCGGCCAGCGCGTCGCCCTCCCCGGCGCCGGCGACGAGCTCACCGACCTCGCCGACACCCTCGACGCGATGCTCGACCGGGTCGAGCACACCCTCGCCGAAGAGCGCCGGTTCGCCGCGAACGCCTCCCACGAGCTGCGCACCCCGCACGCGATCATCCGCACGATGGTCGAAGTCGCCCAGGCCGACCCCGACGGGCGCGACGTCGACGTGCTGCTGCAGCGCATCGGCACCACGAACGATCGCGCGATCGCGACCACCGAGGCCCTCCTCGCCCTCGCACGCGTGGGCCGCGGCGACCGGGTCCAGACCGAGTCGCTCGACCTGTCCGAGCTGGTCTCGACAGCGCTCGCGGAGGTGCAGGCGGATGCTGCGGCCCGCAGCATCCGGGGTCAGGTGTCGCTGGTTCCCGCCTCGGTGACGGGCAACCGGGCGCTGCTGGCACAGCTGGCCGGCAACCTGCTGCACAACGCGATCGTGCACAACGAGGTGGGCGGATGGGTGCGCGTCGCCGTCACCCCGGGTGGTGCCTGGACGGCGCTGGTGGTGGAGAACAGCGGAGCGGTGATCGACGGCGCCCTCGCCGCGACCCTGACCGAGCCGTTCGTGCGCGGCGCCGGGCGTACGCGCAGCGACAGAGGCCATCAGGGCGCCGGTCTCGGGCTCGCGATCGTCGCATCGATCGTGCGCGCGCACGACGGAGCGCTCGACGTCACCGCCCGCGACGACGGCGGACTGCGCGTTCGGGTCGTACTCCCCCGCTGACAGGCGAGTGGCGGTGCGCCACTATGGAGCGATGAGCCGCGTTCGTGCCGACCTCTTCTCCTCGCTCGACGGCTTCACCGCGGCACCCGAAGCCGGCTCGGACAACCCGATGGGCGACGACTGGGAGGCCCTCACGGCGGCGTATGCGGCCACCCGCACGTTCCGCGAAAAGGTCTTCGGCGACACCACCGGGGCAGGGACGACCGGCCTGGACGACGCCTACGCGTCGGCGTTCTTCACGGGTGTCGGAGCCGAGATCATGGGCGCCGCCATGTTCGGACTGCACGCGAACCCGGATGACCCCGACTGGAAGGGGTGGTGGGGCGAGGAACCGCCGTTCGGGTGCCCGGTCTACGTGCTCACGCACTCCGCACCGCGACCCTCGATCACGATGGCGGGCGGCACCACCTTTCATTTCCGCACGGGCTCGATCGAGGACGTCCTCGGCGAGGCGACCGCCGCTGCGAACGGTCTGGATGTGCGCATCGGGGGTGGAATCCGCACGGCGCACGAGTTTCTCCGCGCGGACCTCGTCGACGACCTGCACATCGCTCTCGCGCCTATCGTGCTCGGCCGCGGGAACCTCATGTGGGAGGGGCTCCGAGGGTACGAGCTCACGCGCGCCGTGACGTCCGAAGTCTCGGAGAGCGGCGTCGTTCACGTCACGTTCACGCGCTGAACCCTCGCTGAGCGTTCCATTCAGCCCGCGGGTCGAGAGCGGACTGCGGGTGCTGGTCGTCCCTCCCGCTGACGGGGATCGGAGTCGGTGGCCAGGGATAGCCTCCGTGCATGGCAGACGTAGCTTCGTTCACCATCCCGGTGGACCCCTCAGAGCTCGAGGATCTCCGGTCGAGGCTCCGCGGCACACGCGCCGCGCGCCCGCTCGGCGAGGGCTGGTCGGATGGGATGGATGCTGACTACCTGGCGTCGTTCGTTCGCTCGTGGTCCGAGCACTTCGACTGGGTGGCCACCGTCGAAGCGCTCAATCGCCTCCCCCAGAAGCTCGTCCGCCTGGCGGACGCGGACGTCCACGTCTTCCACATCCGCGGCCGATCAGGTGATCCGCTGCCCCTGGTGTTGACCCACGGGTGGCCGAGCTCGTTCTTCGAGTTCCTCCCGCTCATGACGGCGTTGACTGACCCGTCATCCGTCGGAGGTGATCCGGCCGATGCGTTCGACATCGTGATTCCGAGCCTGCCGGGGTTCGGCTACTCGACGACTTTCACTTCGGGCGCCACAACCCCGCCGCGGATCGCTGCGCTGTGGGTCGAGGTGATGCACGCGCTCGGCTACACGCGGTTCGGAGCCTACGGCGGCGATATCGGTGCGCACGTCACGAATTTCCTCGGCGCTGAATACCCCGAGCACGTGATCGGGGTCGTCACGCACCATCCTGAGCTTCATCCCGAGATCCACCCCGGCGTGCCGCTGTCGGCGCCCGAGCGAACTTACCTCGAGAGCAGAACCCACCCCGACGGCGCAGCCGACGGCAGCTACGCCGAGGTGCAGGCGGGCCGGCCGGCGACCCTCGCGGCCGCACTCGCGGATTCCCCCGCCGGGCTGGCAGCCTGGCTGCTCGACAAGTACCACGCCTGGGCGGACGGCGATCTCGCGAGCACCATCGACTCAGAGGCTCTGCGCAGCATCCTCACCCTCTACTGGACGACGAACACGATTTCGACGTCCTTCCTCCCCTACCGCGACGATCCGGCCACGCCGGCACTGCCTCCGGTCACGGTGCCCGCCGGCATTCTGCTGACCCCGGAAGACCGCCTCTATCCTCGCGAGTTCGCCGCGCGCACCTACACCGACATCAGACTCTGGGAAGGCACTGGCCCCGGCGGCCATTTTCTGGGTCTCGAGAACCCTGATCGACTCGTGCGCAGCCTTCGAGACTTCTTTCGGCCACTGCGCGAGCACCCCTGATATCGCTCATGCGGGCGTCGACTCGCGCTGATTCCGACCCCCGGTAGGAGGCCCGTAAGACAGGTGTCGGAACCTTCCTTCGACCCATGAAACGGGGGCGCTCATCGCGGTACCGTGAGGCCATTCCCCCCTTGACCGAGGGTTGGGAACGCCCCTGAGTCGGCCCGAGTTCGGCGGGGCACGACGTGAAACTGGAAGGTTGATCATGCCATTTGTGACCACCGAAGACGGTACCGAGATCTACTTCAAGGACTGGGGCGACAAAGACGCCCAGCCCATCTACTTCCACCACGGTTGGCCGCTGTCGGCCGATGACTGGGACGCACAGATGCTCTTCTTCCTCGCGAAGGGCTACCGCGTCATCGCGAGCGACCGCCGCGGCCACGGCCGCTCCACGCAGACGAGCGTCGGCAACGACATGGACCACTACGCCAGCGACGTGAACGCTGTCGTCGAGTTCCTCGACCTGCGCAACGCCGTCCACATCGGCCACTCCACCGGCGGCGGCCAGGTCGCCCGCTACGTCGCCAAGTTCGGCGAGCCCCAGGGCCGCGTGGCCAAGGCCATCCTCGTCTCCTCCGTTCCCCCGCTGATGGTGCAGACCCCCGGCAACCCCGACGGCACGCCCATCTCGGTCTTCGACGGCTTCCGCGCCGCTCTTGCCGCGAACCGCGCCGAGTTCTACCAGGCTGTCGCCTCGGGCCCGTTCTACGGCTTCAACCGCCCCGACGCGACGGTGTCCGAGCCGGTCGTCAACAACTGGTGGCGCCAGGGCATGATGGGCAGCGCCCAGGCCCACTACACCGGCATCGCGGCGTTCTCCGAGACCGACCAGACCGACGACCTCAAGGCCATCACGGTTCCCGTTCTCGTCACCCAGGGCGACGACGACCAGATCGTGCCCTACAAGGACGCGTCGATCAAGCAGCACGAGCTGCTGGTCAACTCCGAGCTGAAGATCTACCCGGGCTACCCCCACGGCATGCTGACGGTCCACGCCGACGTCATCAACCCCGACCTGCTCGCTTTCATCCAGAAGTAAAGCTTCGGTCTGAACGACCGAACGGCGCACCCGGGCAAAACCTGGGTGCGCCGTTCGCGTTGTGCGGCGCGTCAGCCGGCGCTGACCTGCAGCTTGGTCATGAGGTCGAGCGTGTCGGCGTTCAACCAGTACTCGACGACCTTGCCGTCGGCGATGCGCAGGATATCGGTGCCGTGGAACGTCACCTCGGTGCCCACGGGAGCACCGGCACCCGGCAGACCGCCGCCGTAGTGTCCGGTGGCCGACCAGCGCACGACGACGTGGTCGCCGTCGACGAGGGGTCCGACCTCCACGGTGAAAGCCAGGTCGGACATCAGCGATCGCATCTGCTGAACGAAGTCGACCATCCCGGCGACGCCCTTCACGGCGCTTCCGTCGCCGCCGTCGAACATCGCGACGTGCACGCGGTTGTCTTCCGAGATGATCGCCTCGGCCACGGCGTAGTCGCCGTTCCAGAGCTGGAGCCAGGAGTCGACGAGCGTGCCGGCGGCCTCACGGGTGGTGGTGTCAGTCATGGTGTTCTCCTTCAGGTTGGGTGGGTCAGGGTGCGGCGTGCGGAGCGGGGTCGTTCGGAGTGGTCGTGTCGGTCCACTGGGTGAGCGCGACGATGAAGCCTTGCACGAGGCGTTCGAAACTGCGGTCGACATCCGCGCTCCAGGCGAAGGCTCCAGCGGTCTCGTACGAGACGAATCCGTGCAGGGTCGAGCGGAACGCGCGGATGGCGTCGATCGCGTCGTCGCCCTCGAGGTGGTAGGCGCTCAGGACGTCGGCGATGACCTGGATCGCCGCGAGCGAGACGGCCTCGTCTTCGACGTCGCCAGCGGCAGGCATCTGATTGGATGCTGCGTACCGGGCCGGATGCTCGAGAGCCCACGCGCGATAAGCGAACGACATCGCCGAGATCGCCCCCGCTCCCGACCGACCGGCCGATGCGCGGGCGAGCACCTCGCCGAGATCCCGCTTGGCGTGGACGGCGATCTCGCGGTGGAGGTCGGCGAGGGAGTCGATGTGTTTGTACAGCGAGGGCTGGCGAACACCCAGGCGCGCGGCGAGCGCGGCGAGGGTGAGCTTGCCGAGGCCCACCTCGTCGGCCAACACGGCCGCCTCCTCGCCGACACGATCGCGGGTGAGGCCGGCCCTAGGCATGCGTCGACTGTTCGTGGGGCGTGCCGGTCGGCTGTTGTGCCGCGGTGGTGGTGTGCATGAAGCTAACGCTACCCCTCAATGCAGCTATTGACAATAGCTAGCGGAAGAGTGACGATAGCTACACGGCCTCGGAAGCGAGATCGTCCACCGCTACCGAGGAGCCCACCATGAGCGTTCTACTCACCACCACGATCGACATCGACGCCACCCCCGAAGAGGTCTGGGCGGTGCTGACCGACTTTCCCGCCTACGGCCAGTGGAGCAACTTCTCCCGGATCGACGGCGTCGCCGAGTTGGGCACCACCCTCGCCATGCGCATGCCCGGCTTCAACTTCCGCTCCAAGGTCACGGTCGTGACGCCGAACGAGCAGCTGCAGTGGTCGGCCCATCTCTTCAGCGACCGGTTCTTCCTCGGCCAGCACACCTTCACCCTCACCGTGAACCCCGACGGCACCACCCGCGTGACGAACTCCGAGGAGTTCTCCGGCGCATCGGTGGTGCCGTTCCAGCGTCTCTTCTCCGGTAACAGCGAAGGTGGTTACGCCGCGTTCAACCGGGGCCTCAAGTCTCGCGTCGAGCAGCTCGCCGCCGTCAGAGCGTGACCGCGATCACTCCCGTGAGGAACAGGGTGACGGTGGTCGTCCACAGCACGATCGCGACACCCTGCCAGAGCAGCACCCGGCCCTTGGGAACGCCGACACCCACGAGCGCGGCGGCCGTGAAATGGGTCGGGAGCAGCAGGGGGCCGAGCAGGCTCACCCCGACGACGCCATACCGGTTGAACGCCCGCTGAAACTTCTCCATCCGCGCGGAGCGGGGCTTCACGGGCTTGGAGCGTGTCATCAAGGCCCGGATGCCGGCCCCGGCGAAGATCACGATGGCGACCGCCGCGAAGTTTCCGAGGGCACCGGCTACAGCGGATACGACCGGGTTGATACCGCCCACGATGCCGATGACCGCTGCACCCTCCCCCTCGATGAACGGCACGGCGCCGGCGAGGAACACGATCAGGGGTTGCACCCATTCGGGCAGTTGAGCGATGAGGTTCTGAAAACCGAGGATGAGGTCGGCGACGGGGTTCATGGTGAGCCTTTCCGGCATCGGGCCACGGGATGCGGCGGTGATTCCATCCCACTCGAGTCGCTCCGGCGGCGGCAGTGTTGCCGTGTCACGTCTTCACGGGAGGATGCGATCGCCCACCCATGACGAATGTCACGACCGTCTCCCGCGACGGTGCGCCCGCCGGTGCGCTGACCTAGCGTGGGGGCATGACCCCGCCTGCCGCAGATGCGAACGCCGTGAGCGCGAGCGTCGGCAACCGGGCTCTCGCCCGTGGCGTGACCGCCACGTGGTGGTACACCTTCTCGGGCGTGGTGGTCTTCGGCGCGGTGTCGTTCCTCCCCTGGATCGCCTGGCTGCTCGCCCGCTTCTCCGACAGCGAAGGCACCGCCTGGCGTGTGCCCGCCGGGCTGGCTGGTGTCGTGCTCGCTCTGGTCGGGGTCGCGGCATTGCTGCGCGACTACCGGGCGAACGTCCTCGCGGCGCGCGAGGGAGAACCTCGACGCTGGCAACCCGGCGACCTGGTGGGGTTCGGCGCGATGATCGCGGCTGCGGTGCTGCTGGGCGTCGCCACCTCTTCCTGGCTGGCGGCCGCCAGCATCCTGTCGTATGCCCTCAGCGTGCGGGCGTGGCCGCACGGCATCCGCTGGCGCGTCATCGTCGCGCTCACCGCGGTCATCGTCGCGCTGTGGATCGTCGAGGCTCCCGCGTGGGCGGGCGTCACCGACACTCGCGACGTCGTCCTCGTTCCTGCGGTGTTCGCGGTGCTGCTTCCGCTGACGTGCGCCTCGTCGCTGTGGTGGTGGGACATCGTCGTCGAACTCGACCGGGCGAGGGACGCCGAGAGCGCCCTGAGCGCCACCCGCGAACGGCTGCGCCTCGCCAACGACGTGCACGACCTGCAGGGCCACCATCTGCAGGTGATCGCCCTGCAGCTCGAACTCGCCGAGCGCCTGTTGCAACGCGACGACTCCGAGGGCGCGGCCCGCGAACTCACCCGCGCCCGCGCGGCTGTCGATGACGCCCGTCAGGGCACCCGCGACCTGGCTACCCGATTCCGCGGAGTTCCGCTGCCCGATGAACTCGACAACGCGGCCGACCTGCTGCGCTCGGCCGGCCTCGAGGTGCACGCCCGGGTCGACCCGGGCATCGCCGACGCGCCGGTCGACGTGCTGGGGCCCATCGTGCGCGAAAGCGTCACGAACGTGTTGAAGCACGGCGGCGGAAAGCGGGTCGACCTTTCTCTCGGACGCGTGGCCGACCGGTGGGTGTACCGGATCGCGAACGATGACCCCGCCGGCGACGAGATCGAGCGGGGTTCGGGGCTCGAGGGGATGGCCGAGCGGGCGGAAGCTGTCGGCGGCGAGGTGACCGTGCTGCGCGAGGGCACCTCGTTCGCGTTGACCGTGTCGCTGCCGACGGAGGGAGTGCCCGCATGATCCGCGTGCTGATCGCCGACGACGAAGACATGATCCGCACCGCTCTGGCATCACTGCTGCGCCTCGAAGACGACCTCGACGTCGTGGCCGAATGCCGCACCGGCACGGAAGCCGTGGAGCAAGCGCTGTTGCTCGCGCCCGACGTGTGTCTCCTCGACCTCGAGATGCCCGGGCTCGACGGGGTCGAGGTCGCCGAGCGGCTGCGCGGGCGCAGCAGCGCGCGCTGCATCGTCGTGACCCGCCACGCTCGACCGGGGGTGCTGCGACGCGCGCTGCAGGCGGGCGTCGACGGCTTCGTGCCGAAATCACGCCGCGCCGAGGAGGTCGCCGAGATCATCCGCCGCGTCGCCTCGGGCCGACGCTATGTCGACCCGGAGATCGCGGCCGACGCGCTGGCCGACGAGCGCAGCCCGCTCACCGACCGGGAGCTCGACGTGCTGCGCGCGGGCCGGCGGGGCGAGACCATCGCGCAGATCGCCGCGACCCTGCACCTGTCACCCGGCACCGTGCGCAACCACGTCTCGTCGGCGCTCGGCAAACTCGCGGTGCCGACCCGGCAGCAGGCGACCGTCGTCGCTCAGGAGCGCGGCTGGATCTGACGGGTTGTGCGGCGGACGGCCACCGCGAGCCAGCGGACCAGGGTGACCACGACGACGCCGATCGCGGCGCCGACGGTGTTGTAGAAGACGTCGTTCGGGTCGGGCACGCGGCCGGGGATCGAGGCCTGGGCGTACTCGACGGTGGCCGACAGGGCGAATCCGGCGAGGACGGCGAGCGGCCATAGGCGTCGGCTCAACAGCAGGGCGATCGTGGCGCCGAGCGGGAGGAACATCAGGGTGTTGAGCACGCGCTCGGCCTCACCGGAGGGCATCCAGGCGAGGAGCGGTTGGGCGACAGCATCCATCAGCCGCATGAATCCGCCGCGGGCGGGCGCGACGATCCGGCGCGGCGCGAGGGTCAGCGCGGCGACGGCGGCCGCCGCCATCAGGGCGGCCAGGATGCGGATGCTGCGGGTGGTGGTCGTCGGCATGGGGCGCCTTCCCGCCGGCCTCGGGAATGGCCGACAGGATCAGTCGACGCGCTGGGGTGTTGCGAGAGCGTATGCGGAACCCTCGGCCTGGCGGGTGGGCGGGCTGGTGCGGCGTGCGGGTGCGGGTCGGGCGGGCGCGGGGCGGGTGGGCGGGTGGGGCGGGTCGGGGTTCCGCGGGGCGGGTGGGTGTGGGGCGGGGGCGGGTGCATGGGCGCGTCGGCGTGAGCGGGCCGGCGCGCCGGAGTGTGTGCCGGGCGTGCGCACAACTTCGGAGGTTCTTCGCGACACGCCGTCGCCTCGGCGGCCCTCCCCGGCGTGTCGCCCAAGACCTCCGAAGTTGTGCGCGCGACGGGCGCCGGGTTCGCCGGAGCGCATCCACACCGGCTTTGCCGGCGGGCGCCTGCCTCCCTCGCCCGCGGGCGCACAACTTCGGAGGTTTTCCGCGACACGCCGTTGCCGTGGTGGCCGTCCTCGGCGCGTCGCCCAAGATCTCCGAAGTTGTGCGCGACATGCCGTGGCCTGGCTGCCGTCCTGGGCGTGCCGCCTGAGACCTCCGAAGTTGTGCGCGCGGCGGGGCCGCTATCGCGAGAGGACACGGACGATGACGAGCGGATGCTGCTCGGCTTACCCAGCGGGGAGAGGGCGGGCGCCTGCCTCCCTCGCCCGCGGGCGCACAACTTCGGAGGTTCTCCGCGACACGCCTTGGCCGTGGTGGCCATCCCCGGCGTGTCGCCCAAGACCTCCGAAGTTGTGCGCGCGACGGGGCCGGTATCGCGAGAGACAGGGACGATGACGAGCGGATGCTGCTCGGCTTAGCCGACGGGGCGGCTTACCCGGCGGGGAGGCTTAGCCGGCGGGGAGGCTTACCCTGCGGAGAGGGGGCGGCGCGTCACTCCGACCAGGCGGCGAGCTCGTTGCCGGCCGGGTCGACGAAGTGGAACCTGCGGCCACCGGGGAAGTCGTAGGTGTCGTGGACGAGGGTTCCCCCGGCGGCGAGCACGGCATCCTTCGCCGCATCCAGGTCTGCGACGTAGAGCACCGGTAGCGGGGCTCGCTGTTGGCGGTCGCCGCCCGTGCCGTTGACGGCGAGTGCTGTGCCAGCATCCGCCGTGTCGACGTAACCGGGTCCGTAGGAGGTGAAGCTCCATCCGAAGACGGCGGAGTAGAAGGCGCGGGCCGACTCGACGGCGGCGGCGTCGCCGGCGGGGAGTTCGATGAGGTCGAGACTGTTGGGTTCGGTCATGCGACCGTCTTACCACCGGAGGGCGGGGTCAGTCAGCGCGGGAGCCGCCGTCCTGCGTCACGACGGAGCCCAAGACCCGAGTGACGAGGTCGTCGATAAAGCTCTCGGTGGCCGGCTGACCCTCGAAGGTGACGCGCACGAGCACGGCGCCCGTCAGGAGGGCGAGCGTCGGTTCGATGTCCGCCGCGTCGAGGTGCGATTCGAGGATCGACCGCATGCCCCGAGTGCCGGTGTCGTAGAGACGGCCGCGGAGGTCGCGCACGACCTCGCTGGTATTGGCCCGCTCGACGACACCCGCGAGGAGGCGGTCGAGGTGGCCTTCGGTGAGGTCGGTCGCGAAGTCGAGCAGCGAGGCTCGCAGGTCTGCTTTCAGGTCCCCCGTCGAGCGGGGGTGGTGATCCGTGTCGCAGATCTGCTCGATCGCAGAACGGATGAGGTCCAACCGCGCGGGCCAGTGCGTGTAGATCGTGGCCTTCGAGTAGCCCGACTGTCGGGCCACCTCGGCGTGCGTGACGCCGTCCCACCCGCGTTCGAGCAGAAGCGTCGCAGTCGCGTCCACGACATCACGCCGGGTACGAGCGACGCGGGGATCTGAGGCTTCACCTGTCACGGATCCAGTGTATGTGTTCTGGACGGCTGCACCAGTGTTGTACATTGTGTCCAACACTGGTCATTCTGACCAGCACTTGCTCCCTCGAAAGGATGCCATGTCCGCTCCCTCCACTCCCCGACACCGGGGCGTTCACTACACGCTGTGGGTCATTCAATGGATGCTGGGGATCTCGCTCGTCGCTGCGGGCGCGCTCAAGCTCTCACTCCCCTTCGATCAGGCGGTTGCGATGTTCCCGTGGGCCGCCGACGCTCCCCTGCTGTACACGATCACCTCGGTGCTCGATGTGCTCGGCGGGATCGGCGTGATTCTCCCCTCACTCACGCGCATCGCTCCGCGAACGACGGTGGTCGCGGCGATCTCCGTCGTTCTCCTGATGCTCTCCGCCGTCGTCTTCTACCTGCTTCGCGGTGAGGCGTCCGAGATCGTCGGCAATCTCGTCCTGGCAGCCGCGGCGGGTGTCGTGGCATGGGGGCGCTGGCGGCTCGCGCCCATCACCTCGCAACTGCCCGAACCGCCGCGGATGACCGGCCCGCTTCCGGCTGCGACGCCACCCGCCGAGATGAAGATCTTCCAGATCCCCACCGGCAGCTACCTCACGCGAGCCGCCTTCGCCGTCGCCGGCGGCTCCTTCAGCCAGCAGCGCCCCTTCGCATCCACCGCCGTTCTCATCCAGCATCCGCACGGCGACCTGCTCATCGACGCCGGATTCGGAGCGAACGCTGACGCGCACATCGATACGCTGCCCTCGTTCCGCCGCGCGCCGCACGATCTCGCCGAGACCGCAGACGCGCAGTTGCGCGCGATCGGCTACGACCAGAAGAAGCTGCGAGGAGTGCTGCTCACGCACTCGCACTGGGATCACGTCAGCGGGCTCGACTCGCTCGACGTTCCGATCTGGGTGACGGCCGCGGAGAGGAAATACGCCGCGGACTCCCAGAGCGACAGGGTCTTTCAGGCCGTGTCCGAGGGCCACGAGTTTCACGAATACGCCTTCGACGGACCGGCCTACCTCGGGTTCCCGGCGAGCTTCGATGTCTACGGCGACGGATCGGTTGTCATCGTTCCCGCGGCCGGTCACACGACCGGATCGGTCATCGTCTTCGTCACCCTGCCCTTGGGACAGCGTTATGCGTTCATCGGCGACCTGACCTGGCAGCTCGACGGCATCACCGGCCGGCTCGAGAAGCCGCTGATGATGCGCATCCTCGCCGATAGCGATTCGAAGCAGATCCGTCGCGACATGGGTCGCATCATCTCGATCCAGGACCGTGTTCAGGTCGTCCCCGCCCACGATGCCCGCGGATACGCCGGCATTCCCCTCCTCGCGACCTCTGCAGCGAGCGTCGCATGAGCGGCGCGGTACGCACCCCACGGGCGGAAAGAGGACGAGCCGTCTACGCCCGCAACTTCGACGTCGATGAGGAGACCGCCGAGCGCCTCATGACCGAACGCGCCGGCGCCGACTACACGGCGGAAGCTTACGAAGCGGCAGGCGGGCCGGGCTGGCACGGCGATGAGCTCACCGATCGCGACCGAAGCATCGCCGTCATCAGCGCCCTGGTGGCAAGCGATGTCAGCGATTCACGACTCGACGTCTATCTCGGTCTCGCCCGCCGCAACGGGCTCGACGATGACGGGCTGACGCAGCTCATGGTGCTGCTCACCGCCTACGTCGGCCAGCCTTATCCGTCGGCCGCGATGCAAGCCGTCCGGCGGAGTGCCGGCTAGCGGCCAGGCGCACACCGCTCGACGTCACGGACGGCGGGGCCCGAGCGCGGCCAGATAACGGCGTGTCCATCGCGCTTGGACGTTGCGCGCGATGGGCCCGCCGAGCCGGGTGAACCAGCGGCCGGGCGCAGAAAAGGCCACGATCGAGAAGAGCACGTCGCCGGAGGCGAGGAGTCGCAGCTCGAACCGCTCTTCGCCCCGTTCGGGGTGACCGGGCAGCGTGCCGTAGGCGAAGCCGCAGAACTCGGCGGTGCGCTCCGCCCAGACGACGAGGCACGGGATCGTGAACGCGAACGGCCCGAGACGCAGCCGCATCTCGACGTGCGAGCCCGTGCGAAGCGGCACTTCCGAAAGCCGGATACTCGCTCCCGCCCGACGTTGCACGAGACCGGCGAAGAGATCGTCCGCCGCTCGCGCGAAGTCCTCCTCGCCGTGACCGACGATGCGCTGGGCGCGCACGTGGTAATAGCCGGGCGGCAACTCACCCGCCGTGGCACCGACCTCCGTATACGTCAGTTCGTCCATCCGCCCACGGTACGGCCGTTGCCGCGCATGCGTTCCTCCTGCCTCTGTCCCTTTCGCCCCGGCGGCGCCGTTCATCAGGCGCCGGGAGGCGCACAACTTCGGAGGTTTTGGGCGACGCGCCGAGGCGGCGGGGCCCCGGCCGGGCGTGTCGGGCTGAATCTCCGAAGTTGTGCGGCGGGGTTGCGGACCGGGGGTGGTCCTGGAGGGCGGAAAGGGGCGCGAGGTCGCACCTTCCGCGGTCGCTCATCTCCCCCGGCGGCGCACAACTTCGGAAGTTTTGGGCGACACGCCGAGGCGGCGGCGCCCCGGCCGGGCGTGTCGGGATGAATCTCCGAAGTCGTGCGGCGGCGGGCGGGGTTGCGGACCGGGGACGGTCGAGGAGCGCGGGTCGAGGACCGGCGGTGGTGTGGCCGTCCGCCGCAGTTCATCACCTGCCAGCGGCGCACAACTTCGGAGACTTGGCGCGACACGCCGGGAGGGCGGAGCCCCGGCCGGGCGTGTCGGCCTGGATCTCCGAAGTTGTGCGGCGGATGGACTCGAGTCAGGGATGGTCGGGAAGGGCCGGCCGGGGCGATGGATAGGGTCAGAGGATGCTGGCACCGAGCGCGCGCGGGATCCTGGGGTGGGTGATCGCTGGCGCACTCCTTCTAGCCGGGGCCGTCACGATCATCGTGGGCGTGATGACTCCCGTCTCTTTCGGGTGGTTCGCCTACCAGCCGCTGTCGAACACGACCTACGCGGCGGGTGGAGACTCGTTCTTCCTGTCCCGCACCACGGCGGCCGGGGTGGCGGTGTTCACGCTCGGACTTCTCGTGCTGTCGTTCTTGGCCGGCAGCCGTCTTGGCCGGCGGCAACCGGCGGAACCGTCCGGCCCGGACCAGTGAGTCGCTGACGCTTCAGCTCCTCTGCCGGGGCGCGCAGGTCAGTCCGGGATGCCGTACTTGAAGCCGATGTGCGAGTCGGTGAATCCCAGTCGTAGGTAGAACCGATGTGCGTCGACGCGCGCCGCGTCGGAGGTGAGCTGCACCAGGCCGGCGCCGACGGCGGGCGCTGCACTCTCGGTGACCCAGCGCATCATCGCAGCGCCGATTCCGCGCGAGCGCTCGTCGCTGGCGACCCGCACCGCTTCGACGAGCACGCGCGTGCTTCCGCGACGCGCCATCCCCGGGATCACCGTGAGCTGCAGCGTACCGACCACGCGTTCGTCGGAATCGACGGCGACCACGATCTCGTTCGCCGGTTTGTCGATGATCCGGGCCAAGGCTCGACCGTACAGTCCTCGGTCGGCCGGGTCGCCAGCATCCCCTCGTCCGGCGCTGATCGGGTCGTCGGAGAGCAGACGCATGATGTCGTCGAGGTGATGCGGACCGGCATGCCGGACGGTGACCACCCCATCGCGGACCGGCAGATCGACAGGGAGAGAGACCGACGCAAGCATCCCCTCATCATCCCGGAGCCTCGGGCTAGATGCGGTTCTCGTGACGTTTCGGCTTCAAGCGGTCGGGCGCGTCCATCGCGGGGACCCAGTCGCAGACGAAGGACCCCCGGTATCCGAAGAGGAATCCGAGTCGGTCGTTGTGCACTTCAAGGTCGACGTGGAAGGTGCCGGTTTCGTCGTCGAACGATTCCCGGAGGCGCGCGCGGCCGCTGAACAGCATGGGGAACCGGAACGCGATCGGTCCCTCATAGAAGCGCTGCGCGTTGGAGGTGAGCACGAGCGCCCCCGTGTCGTCGACCGTCAGATCGAGGTCGACGGCGAGGTGTTGGTGCGTGCCGAGGTAGTCGAGGATGCGTCCGTTCGCGAGCACCATGGTGGCGTCGAAGCGGCTGCAATGCCGGCCGATCGTGTACTCCCGGACGAACGTGACGGTCTCGCGGCCGGACGGGTCGCGGTAGGGATAGTTCTCCACGACGAACGGGATGTCGGTTCCCGTGTCGGGGATCAGGATGTTGCGCAGCCGCCCGATCTGCAAGAAGGGCACCGTCCACCACGGCCCGCGTCGGATCTGGGTCATGACGCCGCGGCCGATGCACGCCTCGCCGCTCTTCAGTCCGACACCGAAACGGCGTTGCAGCATCGGGTGCAGGCGCTCGAAATCGGCACCCATGGCCCGCTCGAAGATGGAGCTCATCGGGTCGCCGCCGGGTCGCGGAGCGTCGCGAGGGTGGCGGGCGCGTCGCGGAGATGGTCGTCGCCTCGGGACCCGCCTGCCGGGGCGCGGAGACAGCGGGATGCTCGGGGCCGATGCGGGTTCCAGAACCACAGCACGCTCTGCAGCGGCCACCTCTCGGGTTCCTCTCCGCGTTCGATCCAAATGCGCAGGCGATCGAAACTCCACGCGGTCGCCCAGCCCAGCAGCGGCCGGACGATTCGGTCGAGGAGGCGGCCCCACCCCGGGGTGTAGTCGTACCCCGTGATGAAGCGCGTGGCGCCGCTGTCGACGGGCGCATACCGCCAGTATCCGCGGCCGGCACGGATCGGCGACAGCGGGTCGGAGGTGGAGAACCGCAGCGCCGAAGTGCGGGTGCCATCCGGCCGCGACCGCTCCCCCAGGCTGACCCCGACGCCGGCCACTGTGTGGAAGGGCACGCGCCGGGTGTAGGTGAAGCTCATCGCGCCGTCCTCGCTGACGCCGGCGGGCTCGATGGTGGAGAAACGCAGATCCCACCGGCCGTGCTCCTCAGCATCCTGGGTCAGTGCCCAGACCTGCTCGAGAGGGGCGTCGATCTCGATCCCCACGAAGATGCCTCGATGCGCCACCCTTCGAGGCTAGTGGGGGCCCGGTTCGAACCCGGGCACATTCGCCGGTGGGAGGAACCGCCGGAGGCGCTGGCCGCGGCGGCGCACAACTTCGGAGAAACTGGGCGACACGCGGGCGCGACCGGGGGTCTACCCGGCGTGTCGTCCCAAACCTCCGAAGTTGTGCCACCGCGGGAAGTGGCGCCGCCGCGGGAGGTTTTGCCGCCGCGGGAGGTGGGGCCGGCGGGCGGCCCGCGCCCCGGGAGCGAAGGTCAGTAGGCGACGCTCACCTGCTGGCGCTTGTGCTCTTGACGGTCGATCTCGTCGACGATCGCGAGCGCGAAGTCGGGGCCGCTGACGGCGGAGACACCGTTCTCGTCGAAGAACGCCACGTCTCCCCCGAGGCGGTAACGACCGAGCGCCTCGCCGGGAACGTACGAGCCGAACTGCTGAGCCGGGGAGAAGAACACCCAATCGAGCGACTCGGGCGCGTCGAGCAGCTCAGTCAGGATCGAGTTCATCTGCTTCGCCTCGCTGGCGAACTGCGGCGGGATGTCGTCGCCCTCGGCGAAGCGCGGTGCACCCTCGGCGGGGCGCAGCGAGCTGAACCCGCCGACGATCACGAAACGAGCGCCGTTCGCCGCCGCGAGCCGTGCGAGTTCGCGGTCGACCTCGATGATCTTGCCGTCGAGCTCACCGCGGGGCGAGAGGGTCGACACGACGACGTCAGCACCGGCGACGGCCTGTTCGCGGACCGCGGCGTCGAGCATCGAGCCGGCCTTGTAGGTGACACCGGCGATGCGGGCGTCGCCGGTGGGCTCGGTGCGGCTGTAGACCGTCACCTCGTTACCGCGCGAGGCGGCCTCGCGGACGATGTTGCTGCCGGCGTAGCCGGTGCCTCCGATGACGGTGATTCGGGTCATGACGTGCTCCTTCAGGGGTGGTGTTTCGTTGTGCATTGGCTACGCTAGGTCCGATAGTCACTTTCGGGAAGTAGGCACTTTTTGGTAACTCATGCATCCGCTGCCGACTCCACGACGGCCGATTTCGAACTCAATCCCTACGCCGAGGGGTGCCCGAGTCGGCGCCTGCTGGATCGGATCGGCGACCGCTGGACGGTGCTCATCATCGGCACCCTCAGCGAGGGGCCGCGGCGTTTCTCCGACATCCGGCGCTCGGTCGAGGGCATCTCGCAGAAGATGCTCACGCAGACCGTTCGCGGCCTCGAGCGCGACGGCCTCGTCACCCGCACCGTCTACGCGGAGGTTCCTCCTCGCGTCGAGTACGCCCTCACCCCTGCCGGGGAGACACTGCGCGAACCGCTCAAGGCACTCGAACAGTGGTCGATCGAGCACTTCGGGCAGGTCGCAGCATCCTGGGACCGCTACGACGAGAAGAACGAGCCCGTTCGATAGCGTTCCGGTGTGACTGAACCGGTGTTCGACTCCCCCGATTCCGCCCTGCGTTACGGCGCGACGCTTCTACGGGGCGAGCAGGTGGCCCTGCGCGCGACGACCGACAGCGACATCGAGACGCTGACGGACTGGCGGATGCTTCCGGACTGGGCCGTGCTGCAGCAGAACATGGTGCGACCCGAGTCGCGCCCGGCCATCCGGGAGATGTTCACCCGGTGGAGCACCAATGATTCGCCGGCCGGCGTCGGGCTGAGCATCGACAACGCAGACGGCACCTTCATCGGGCACGCGACCCTGTGGGGCGCCGCCCTGCCGACGCGGATCGCGCGCTTCGCCATCGTGATCGGACCCGACTTCATCGGCCGCGGCTACGGCACGGACGCCACCCGGGTCATGCTGCGGTACGCGTTCGAGGAACTCGGCGTGCACAAGGTCGAGCTCGAAGCGTGGGCTTACAACACGCGGGCGATCCGGGCGTACGAGAAAGCCGGATTCGTGCGCGAGGGCGTGCGGCGGGCCGCGGCCTTCCACCGGGGGGCGTTCCACGACTCGGTGCTGATGGGCGTCGTGCTCGAGGATCACCTCAGCGACTGACGCCGCTCAACGACCGCGCACGTGGTTCCACTGCTCGATGACCTGCGTGCCGTGCTCGTAGCCCAGCTCGCTGACCGCCGAGGTGCCCAGCACGAAGTAGCGGCCGCCGGCCGCGGTCAGACCGATCCACACCCCCGCCATCGCCCGGAGGAAATGCGAGTGGGAGAACAGCAGCACCTGCTCGCCCGCGAGAGCGCGCGGGCCGATGGTGGCGAGCAGTGACTCCGCACGAGCGGTGACCTGCGCGACGCTCTCGCCCGGGGTCTCCCCGGCCGGTGCCCCGTCGTCCCAGACCGTCCACCGGTGCCCGAGGTTCGCGACGATCTCGGGCGTGGTCAGGCCTTCGTAGGCGCCGTAATCCCACTCCACGAGTCGCGCATCGTGTTGAGCATTCGGGAACCCCGCGAGCCGGGCGGTCTCCGTCGCCCGCTCCAAGGGACTGGTGAGCACGAGATCGAAGTGCCGACCAGCGAGCAGCGTGCCGGCGAGTTCAGCCTTGTACGCACCCGTGTCGGTCAGCGGGATATCGGTGAGGCCGGTGTGGCGACCGGTGCGGCTCCACTCGGTCTCGCCGTGGCGCACGAGAACGATGCGGCCTTCGGATTCGTAGTTCGCGTTGTCGGTCACCCATCCATCCTGCCGCGCTCCGAGAGGGGCGGGCTGCCGGTGGGCCGGGCGCTGCAGGTCTGGCGCCCGGGTGGCACCCGCCGCCGGGCGTACCGTACTCAGGACGCTCGGTGCCGAGGACGCCGGGAACGGGCTTTCCGGCGCCTGAGCCCCCGTTCTTCCTGAGTACGGCCCACGGACGGAACCCGTCGCAACGCGGCCGGGGTCAGACGCAGCCTCAGGCGCGGTCGTGAAGGGTGAGGTGGTACCCGTCGGGGTCGGCGAACGTGAACGTGCGGCCGAACGGTCCGTCGATCGGCGCCGCCACGATCGTGTGGCCATCGGCGGCGAGAGCGTCGTGCATCGCCTGCACCTCGGTGCCGTGCAGCCAGATCGCCGCGCCGATGCCGGGCTGCGACACGGAAGCCAGATCCGTGCCGGCGACCACATCGCGCAATGCGAAGGCGATCGGGGTCGTTGCGAAGACCACGGCGTGCGGCGGGCCCGCCGGCGACCGGACGAGACCGAGGTAGCGCTCGTAGAACGCCCGCGACGCGTCGAGATCGCGCACCTGCAGGGAGATGAAGTCGGGGCCGGTGACGGGCATGAGGATGCTTCTTTCGCTCGGAGTGTCAGTTATCTGACACATTGAAGCGTATGTCAGAATACTGACATGAGTCAAGACGATGCCGGCATCGACCTCGAGACCTCCCTGGGCTACCTGCTGAAAGAGGCGTCGAGCGCTCTGCGCACGGCGATGGAGGCTGTCCTTCGCCCGCTCGGCATGACCATCACGCACTACTCCTGCCTCGAGTTGCTCGCCCAACGGCCCGGCCTGTCCAACTCCGAGCTCGCCCGCGGGGCCTTCGTCACCCGCCAGTCGATGAACGTGCTGCTGCAGGCCCTGGAACGCGACGGCTACGTCGCTCGACCCGCGGAGGCGCGCGTCGGCAAGGTGCTGCCGACCGAACTGACCACGCGCGGGCGCCGGAGTCTCGCCGAAGCCACCGCCGCCGTGCGGTCGGTGGAGATCAGGATGCTGGCGGGTCTCTCACCGGCGGAGCAGGCGGGCGCGCGCCGCGCGCTGCGCAGCATGATCGTCAACCTGCGCGACGAAGCCCCCGAACGGTAGAGCTCAGTCGGAGGTCAGCCGCCGGTCGGGCACGATCTCGCGATCGGCGTAGGGGCCCGTCGTCTCGGGAGCCACGAAGATCTCCTCGGGATCGGGGGCTCCCGGCTCGTCGGGTGCACCCTCGGGCGCGGGGGGAAGCTCGTCGAGCTCGCCCCCGATCACGCGCTCCTGGTCCTCGAGGCTCAGGCCCTCATCGTGGGCTGCGCGGTCGGGGGTGCTGTCGTTCTCGCTCATCGGGATCCTTTCGACTCCCCCACCTTCGCCCTCCTCGCCCCCCGGACCTAGCCGCTCGACAGGCGCGCCCGGGTGTGTCAGGGCATCCACACCGGGGTTCTGTCAGCACCTCCCTCGGGCGCGACAACCGTTCTAACGTTGACGACGTCAGGCAACCCGGAAAGAAGACCCCATGATCGACTTCACCCTCAACAACGGCGTGACCATACCCGCCCTCGGGCTCGGAGTGTTCCAGAGCTCACCCGAAGAGACCGCCGCCGCCGTCGAGACCGCTCTGCAGGTCGGGTACCGCCACATCGACACGGCCGCCGCGTACTTCAACGAGAAGCAGGTCGGTGAAGGCATCCGACGATCCGGTATCGACCGTGGCGAGATCTTCATCGAGACCAAGGTGTGGGTCAGCGACTACGGCTACGACCAGACCCTGCACGCGTTCGAGAAGGCGACGGGCAAGCTCGGCGTCGACACACTCGATCTTCTGATCCTGCACGCGCCCGCCCCCGCCCGTTTCGACGCCACGATCGCGTCGTACCGGGCTCTGGAGACCCTGCTCGCCGACGGCAAAGTGCGCGCGATCGGTGTGAGCAACTTCCTGCCGCACCACCTCGATTCGCTCATGCAGGAGGCCACCGTCGTGCCCGCGGTGAACCAGGTGGAGCTGCACCCCTACTTCTCGCAGCCCGACGTGCAGCGCGCGGACGCCGAGCGCGGCGTCCTCACGCAGGCCTGGTCGCCGATCGGCGGGATCACCTTCTACCCCGGGCCCTGGGGCGAGGAACGACGCAACGTCATGCAGGACCCCACGATCGCCGAGATCGCCCGCGCGCACGACAAGAGCCCGGCTCAGGTGATGCTGCGCTGGGGCATCCAGGAGGGCCGGTCGGTCATCCCCAAATCGACCAATCCCGCACGCATCGCCGAGAACTTCGCCGTGTTCGACTTCGAGCTCACGGGCGAGGAGATGGCACGCATCGACGACCTCGACACGGGGGTGCGCAGCGGCCCTGACCCCGATGCGCCCCGCCCGGAGATGTTCGCGCGGGTGATCCCGGAGGCGTGAGCGGAGTCTCGATTCAGGCGGCGACGGGAGTCCGGCCCGATATTCTGGGGGTTCGTGAATCGCGAGGCTTGCCTCCGCTGCAGAAGGTCGAATCTGATGAGTCCCCATGCGGAAAGCTCGGACAAGCACTCGCCGAAGGCCACGGCGCACCGGAAGGCTCGCGGAGCGGACGACTCCCCGCCGTTCTCCGGATACTGGCGACGCGCCGGCGTGCGCTCCGGCACGGCTTTCATCATCTTCGTCGTTGTCGCCCTGACGACGGGACTGCTCGGATCCTGGATCTTCGCCCCCGCGGTGGGGTGGATCGTCGCCGCCGGATTTCTCTCCATCTGGATCTGGATGGCCGACATCACGCTCGGACCCAAGGACACCGCCCGCCACGCAACGCGTGACGACCCCACCCAGCCGGTCTCGCAGAGCTTGCTCATCCTGGCCAGCATCGCGAGCGTCGGCGCCGTGGTGCTGCTGCTGCTCGAGTCGGGGAGCGTGGAAGGCGCCGCCCGATTCGGGCTCGCCGCGACGGCGCTCGCGACGGTCGCCGTGTCGTGGGCTACGGTGCAGATCCTGTTCACCTTGCGCTATGCGGGCCTGTACTACGGCGCGGGCGGCACCGGGATCGACTTCAACCAGACGGCGCCGCCCGAGTACCGCGACTTCGCCTACCTCGCGTTCACCATCGGGATGACGTACCAGGTCTCCGATACCAGCCTGACGAGCGCTCCCCTGAGACGTGAGGCACTGCGGCACGCCGTGCTGTCGTTCGTGCTCGGCGGCATCGTGGTTGCTGCCACCGTCAACCTGCTGGTCGGGCTGGCGGGCTAGTCGAGATCCATCGGCTCCGCGAAAACGCGGAACTGCTTGCGCTCGACGTGCATGCCCCACAGCTTGTCGGCGAGGGTGCCGGGATCCTTCTCCGGGTGCCCCTCCGAAATCGCGCCGGGGATGATGAGTTGCCCGACGTAGATGTGCTCAGGCGCGAGGGCGTCGTGCAGCATCCGCGCATACGCACTTTCTCCGGCGAACGCGATCGACGTGCCCGCGAATAGAGCTGTGGGGCGCACGGCGCTGCCGCCGTTGATGAACAGGATCGTGCCGTGCCCGATCGTGCGCATGCCCTGCAGCACCTGGTGCACCGCCGCGACCGGTCCGAACACCGAGAACTCGATCGCGCCCTGCAGATCCTGCACGGTCGTTTCCAGGACGGGACGGAGGAACTCCTTCTGCGGGAGCGGGGCGTAGACGAGCGTCTCGATGGCCCCCATGTCATGCGTGACCTGGTCGAGCGTCGCGGCGAGGCTCCGCGGGTCGCGAACGTTCGCGGCGTAGCCCCGAGCCGGGTACCCCTCGGTCGTGAGATCAGCCGCGAGGCTCGTCACCCGCTCGAGGTTGCGGGAGATGAGGGCGAGGTCGAAACCCTCCGAGCCGAAGCGGCGCGCGACCGCGGCACCGAGGCCGCGGCCGGCGCCGACGAGTGCGATCGTGGGCACGGCTTAGAGGTCGAACTTCTCGTTGTCGGCCTCGAAGGCGTCGCCGGTGACCTTGCTCTTCACGAGCGAGACCAGCGTCGCGACGCGTCCGCCCGGGCTATCCCAGTACTCACCGCTGATCGCGTCGACCTTGAGCAGGGTGACGTTGGGGTCTTCGGGACCCTCGGGGAACCAGGCGCCGACGGCGGGGTTCCACAGTTCCTTGAGCTTCGCCAGGTCTTCGACCACGAGGGCGTTGCCGGCGAGCGACAACCACGAGTCGTTGGAGCTGAACGAGACGCCGACGCTCGGGTTGGCGGCGATGTGCTGCACCGTCAGCGCGTTCTTGCCGATGATGAACCAGAGGTCACCGTCGAACTCGGTCTCCTGAACGGTGAGCGGAACGGCCGTCAGCTTGTCGTCGGTGGTGTGCGTGGTGAGCATCGCGAAACGGAACTTCTTGAGCAGCTCGTTCAGCTTTTTCAGTTCAGTGGTCGAAGCAGTCATGAGAAGGCCTTCCTGCCAGCGGGGTGTGGTCTCAGCCAACCGCAGTCGCGCTCCGTCGGCGAGGTGTTGACAAATGCGGTCGCGGGCTCCTTTACCCGGCGGCACGGACGGCGGCATACTGGCACGGCGGTCGCCCTCAGCATCCGCATCGACGTCGCCGGCGCGAGGAGGCCTCTGATGACGCTCACACCGGACGTGTGGTGGCCGTCCGTGCTGCTGGCCGTCGTGGTGTTCGCGGATGCGGTCATGTCGCTGCGCCCGCCGAAGTTCATCCGGGACTGCCTCGACGGCGTTCGCTTTCCTCGGGAGTGGTGGTGGATCCTCATCGTGATCAAGCTGCTCGCGGTCGCGGGGCTCATCGCGGGCATCTGGCTGCCCGGCGTCGGCTTCGCAGCGAACGTCGGGGTCGTCGCGTACTTCATCTGTGCGGCCGTGGCCCACATCCGCGCGCGCTTCACCGGTCAGACGTTCTGGATCAACTGCCTGGGAATGCTCGCGCTCTCGGTCGTGGTGCTCGTGCTGTCGTACGCGCTCTGAGCGGCCGCGTGCGAGGATGATCGCCCGGAGGTGGCAATGCGCGATACCGCGAGCGGACCGTTCGTCGTGACGCTCGTCGTCGACATGCCGGTCACGAAGATCGATGCCCTCGACGTCATCGCCTTCGCTGCCGACGCAGCCGTCGAGAACGCCGGAACCGCGTGGCCGCGCGTGCCCCTCGCCCCGAACGCCTGGGCCGAGGTGCAGATCCCGCGGTTCGCCGACCCACCGCCGATCGCGATCGACGTGTGTTCGGATGCTTCCCTCGAAACCGCGGAGCGCGAGGCCGAGCGGCTGGCCGCCGCGCTCGTGCGCATGGAGTGGCGCGTGCGCCCGATCCGCGCCGACGAGGCCTGAGCCCGGACCCGACGGGCGGGTCGGGTCCGGGCCCCTGCCGGCTGGCGCGACGATTGCACGACCGACCGGGCCGGCGGGCCCGCAGGGCCCCCACCAGGTGACTCCCGCCCCAACGGACGTGCAAACGTCGCGCATCCCCGGGCTCTGGCGCCCTCAGCTTGCGACGTCGAGGATCCAGGTCACCCCGAAACGGTCGGTGAGCATGCCGAATCCGGCACTCCAGGCGGATGCTGCGAGCGGCTCGACGACCGCGGAGCCGGCCGAGAGCTTGTCCCAGTACGCCTGCACCTCGTCGAGGTTCTCGCCGCGGACCGACACGAAGAACGGCTGATCGGTGATGGTCACTCCGTTCTCGCGACGGGTCGTGCTCGCCGCAGCGCCGCCGGAGGCGCCCGGGATGTCGTAGCCCATCACCCGGAAGCCGTCTTCGGCCTCGACCTGGCCGAAGACCACCTTGTCGGCGCCGGGAGCGTCCTGCGGCATGCCGAAGTCCCCATAGGTGGCGATCGTGAGTCGGCCGCCGAAGACCAACTGGTAGAACTCGAGCGCGGCCCGGGCGTCGCCGCGGAAGTTGAGGTGGGTCGTCGTGATGATGCTCATGTCTGCTCCTGTGAACGTCGCCCGGGCTTCTCCCGGACACCCCTGACTCTCTCAGCCGAGTAGGACAGGGTCGGTCCTCGACCTCGAATAGTCTCGAGGAATGACGACGACCACCTCGCGACTGCTCGCGCTGCTGTCTCTCCTGCAGACGCGACGGGACTGGCCGGGGGCGGTGCTGGCCGACCGACTCGAGATCAGCCACCGCACGGTGCGCCGCGATGTGGATCGATTGCGCGAGATGGGCTACAGCATCCACTCGACCATGGGTCCTGACGGCGGCTACCGCCTCGACGCCGGCAGCGAGTTGCCGCCGCTGCTCTTCGACGACGACCAGGTCATCGCGCTCGCGGTCGCGCTGCGCGCGGCCACCCTCTCGGGCGCCGGCATCGAGGAGGCCGCGGTGCGCGCCCTGACGACCGTGCGCCAGGTCATGCCGTCGCGCCTCCGGCACCGTCTCGACGCGCTGGAGTTCACCGCGATGCCGTCCGGGAGCGCGGCGGTGGCCTCCGACGTCCTCCTCGCGCTGTCCGCGGCCGTACGCGCTCGGGAAGTGCTGCGCTTCGACTACGCGAGCCCGCGGTCGAGGACGGATGCTGAGACCCCGGCGCCGCGACGGGTCGAACCCCACCACCTCGTCACCGCCAATGGCCGCTGGTATCTCGTGGCATGGGATCTCACGCTCGAGGACTGGCGCATCTTCCGCGCCGACCGCATCACCCCGCGCACGCCGACCGGCCCGCGCTTCGCGCCGCGCGCGGTGCCGGGCGGCGACGTGACCGAGTTCGTGTCAGCGCGCTTCAAAGGCTCGAATCGCGGCAACCGGTGGCCGTGCACGGGCACGGTGATCCTGCACCGATCGGCGTCCGAGGTGCTCCCCTTCGCCGGCGACGGGGAGGTCGAAGACCTGGGTGAGGGCCGGTGCAGCCTGCACACCGGGTCGTGGTCGTGGATCGCGCTCGCCGCGTCGCTGGGCCGCTTCGACACCGACGTCGACGTCGTCGAGCCGCCCGAACTGGCCGAGGCCTTCGCGCAGCTCGCGATCCGCGACGCCCGATCCGCCGGCTCTCAGCGCCGGTAGGAGTCGACGAGCAGCTCGCCGCGGATCCTCGCGAGCGCGCCCAACAGCAACGGCGTTCTGGCGCGCGTCCAGGAGGCCAGCTGCAGATCGAACGGTCCGAGCGGGAGCATCTTGCCGGTGCGGATGCGGATGACCTCCCAGCCGGCGGAACGCAGCGCGCGATCTTTCCGCCGGTCCACGGCTTCGCGCTTGCCGACGTGTTCGAGGCCGTGGCGACCGGTGCTGTCGTATTCGATCGCGACCCGCAGCTCGGGCAGCAGGATGTCGGGCCACACCTCGAGGTGCTCGAAGAACGGCCGCTGCACCCGCACGGCGTTGTAGCCCTCGGTGACCGTGAGCGCCGCGGCGAGGTCGGCGCGCAGCCGCGCTTCCACCGCCGAGGCGGGTTTCGGAGCACAGACGCTCGTGAACGCCTGACCCACCGGCAGGTCGGGCGTCTTGGTGCACAGCCGCGTCGGCGCGGGTCGGATGCGCGGCTGGTCGGCGGTACGGATGCGCGTCGGCTTCGCCAGTTCGGAGCAGTCGGGGCACCACGCCGAACGGCGGCGCTCGCGGCCGGGGCGGGAGCGCTGCTCCTCGGGCGTGGCGACGAAACGGTGCCCGGCGTCGCACTCCCACAGCAGCAGCACGTCGGCGGCCGGCGGGATCTGCGAGAGCGTGATGCCCGCGTTGAGCTCGGGGTGGTACTGGCGGATCAGCATCGGAAACGGCGCCCACGTCTCGCGGTAGGTGCCGACGGCATAGGGCACGTCGGCTCCCCGGGAGAACTGCCGACGCGCCCACCACAACTCAACCCGCTCCGCCATGACGGCACCGTACGCGGGGCTTCGGACACCACGAGCGTTCGCCCGCCGGCATCCGTCCCCTTCGGCGTCGTGCCCACCACCGCGCGTACCGAACTCAGGAAAAACGCGCCCGGAAGCCCCGACACGCCGGGATGCTGGGCTGCCCGGCGCCGTTCTTCCTGAGTTCGGTACACGGGCTGCGCGGCACCCGCGGGGGGCGCTCCCGCACCGAACCCCGAGGCCTCGGCGCGGTCCCCGCGGCCGCGCGTGCCGAACGCAGGAAAAGCGCGCACGAAAGGCCGACACGCCGGGATCCTGCGCTGCCCGGCGCCGTTCTTCCTGCGTTCGGTACATGGGTGGGCGGCAGAGCAGGCGACACCACCGGTGAGCAAGACAACGGTCGGGCGGCACACGCGGCGCCGCACCGCGCCAGGACGGACCTGACACCGGGCGCGGTCAGGCGGGGCGCTCGAAGAACTCGACCCCGGCGGCGCGGAAGGCGCGCGCGCCGGGCGCGTTGACGTGGTTGCGGCCCTCGATCTCGAGGAACTCCCCCTGCGGGGCGTAGCCGGCGAGCTGGCGCGACTGTTCGAGGATCGGATCCTCGCTGCCCGTGGCGAACAGCACGGGCTGCTCCGGCGGCGACGCCGGGTCGGGGTCGCCGCCGTTCGCGGTCATCCCCTCGGCGATCGCAATCAGCGCGCGCAGGTCGTTGCCGGGCACGCGCTGGGCGAGTCCGACGTAGCGTTGCGTGGCCGCATCCTCGACCGGAACGCCCTCGTCGATGAAGGCGCGAGCCTGCGGCACGATGAGCCGCCGCAACGGAGCGCCGTCGGGGATGCCGCCGAGCACCGCGCGCTCGACGAACTCGGGGTGGGCGACGGCGAGCTCCCACCCGACGCGCGCGCCGAGGGAGTATCCGAGGTAGCGCACCGAGTCGAGCAGGTAGGTGTCGAGCACCGTGATGAGGTCGGCCGCGAGGGTGCCCATCGCGTACGCGCCGGAATCGTGCGGCTTCTCGCTCGCCCCGTGCCCGCGCTGATCGACCGCGAGAACGCGGAACCCCGCCTTCTGCAGGTCGCGCACCCAGCCCGTGTTGACCCAGTTGTCGCGCGCGCTCGAGCCGAAGCCGTGCACCGCGAGCACGGTCGGGGCATCGGGCTCGCCCCACGTGTAGGTCGCGAGCCGCAGCCCGTCGCCGCTCATGATGAACTGCGGGTCGGGCATCTCGGTCAGGGCGAGGGGCGTCGGAGGCACCCTTCGATTGTGGCGTACCCCGGGAGGGACCCCCCGAATCATTGCGCTGGGACACCGCGATGTGCTCGGCTGGGGGCCATGTCGTTCTTCCCACCCGATGCCGATCCGCCGCAGTACGACGAGTCCCCGCGGGATCGCACCCCGTGGTGGAATCCGCCGAGCGATGAGATTCCGGCGTTCTACCCGGCCGTCGAGCGTCTCGCCTCCACCGAGCACGTCTCAATCGCTCTCGTCGGCGCCGCCGTGTACTCGGACGGCGTCGAGCTGCAGATCGAACGGCGCCTGCGCCGCGGCGACCTCGACGCCGAGGAATGGCAGAAGCTGGCCGGTCCGTTCATGGAGCACTGGCACAGCGGCGCGTCCCCGGCGGCGCGGCTCCGGTACGGCGTGGTGCTCGGCAACGCCGAGAAGATCCTCGACGGTCCACCGTTCGGCCCGGGCGGAGACGCCACCACACCGCCAGCCGACTTCTCCCTGGTCCGCCGCGGCGGCGGGGGCGGAGGCGACAATCATTCCTACGCCGCGAACGACCAACTGTGGCTCTGGCCGATCCCGCCAGCCGGCACGCTCGAGCTGGTGCTGCAGTGGCCCGCGATGGGAATCGGCGAGACCCACGCGTTCCTCGACGCGACGTCGTTCCGCGAGCTCGCGCAGCAGGCGCAGCCGTTCTGGCCGTAGCCCGCCGGCGACGCCGCTCAGTCGTCGTACGAGAGGGATGCTGACAGGTCGCGGTTCGCGTCGATCTGACCCTGGATGGTGGCGAGCGTCCGCTCGACCGCCCGCATCGCATCCGCTCCCGCGATGAAACGCAGCGGCAGGGTCCCGGCATCCGACAGGGTGACGATCGCCTCGGCGAGCTTGCGCGGGTCGCCGCCCTGCTGGCCGTTCATCTTCTGCCACGTCTCGATCGTCGCGGCCGTGCGCTCGGCATAGTCGGCAACGTCGAGTTCGGGCCACGTCGTCGACGCACCCTCGACGAGCAGCTCGGTGCGGAAGAATCCGGGCTCGACCGCCATGGTGCTGATGCCGAACGGCTTCAGCTCATCGCGGATCGATTCCATCCATCCCTCGAGCGCGAACTTCGACGCCGCGTAGGCCGAGGTGAACTCCGCGCCGACGAACGCGGCCGTCGAGGTGATCGTGATGACCTGGCCGGAGCGCTGCCCGCGCATGACCGGCAGCACGGCACGCGTGACGGTGAGCGGACCGAAGAAGTTCGTCTCCATCTGGGCGCGGAACTGATCGGGGCTGAGGTTCTCGAAGAACCCCGCCACGAAGGAGCCGGCGTTGTTGACCAGCACGTCGATGCGGCCGAACCGATCGAGCGCGATCTGCACGGCGGCCTCGGCTGCTGCCGGGTCGGTCACGTCGAGAGCGACGGCGAGCAGGTTGTCGTGCTCTCCGACGGCGGCCTTCACGCGCTCAGGGTCACGACCGGTCGCGACCACCGAGTGCCCGGCGGCCAGCGCCGCCCGGGCGATGTCGATGCCGAGGCCTCGACCGGCGCCCGTGACGAAGCACACGTTCTCTTCAGACATCTGCAGCTTCCTTAAATCGACGGGTGGCCGACTCCGCCCGTTCGATCAGTCAACTCCACCACGGGGGTGAGCCGGGAGGACGGCTCGATACCGGTAACCCCAGTGCCCCCTTCGGGGACCGCTCGTCAGTACCAGTTCATGGCCTGCGAGTGGCTCCACGCGCTGCAGGGAGTGCCGTACCCCCGCGAGATGTAGTCCAGCCCCCACGAGATCTGGGTCGCCGCGTTGGTCTGCCAGTCGGATCCTGCGCTCGCCATCTTGCTGCCGGGAAGCGCCTGCGGAATGCCGGTGGCACCGCCCGAGGCGTTGTACGCCCGGTAGTTCCAGCCCGATTCCTTCTGCCACAGCGACGCGAGGCACGAGAACTGGTCCCCGCCCCAGCCGTAACGGTCCGCGGCCATCTGCCGTGCCGTTGCGCGCGCGCCGTCGGGCGTGTTCGCCGCGGCGAGAGCGTCGGCAGCCGCCTGCGCCTGGGCGGCCGCAGCCGCCTCGGCTTCGGCCTGCGCCTGGGCCGCAGCATCCGCCGCCGCCTTCGCAGCCGCGGCTGCGTCGAGGGCAGCACGCTGCTCGCCGATCTCGGAGCGCACCACGTCGGCCTGCTCGGAGGCGTTGTCGGCCAGATCGGGGAACAGCAGCACCGGAACGACATCGGCCTTGGTGAGGTCGAGGATCGCGGAGCGCAGCGCAGCGGTGTCGATCGTGGCGCCGTCGGTGCCGAGGTCGAGACCCGACTCCGACACCTCGACGGTCAGGGCCGAGGCGTCGTTCAGCACGGTGCGGGCGTCGGTCAGCGCGGCATCGGCGTCGGCCGTGCTGGTCGTGATCGATCCGACGGCGGGAGCAGCGAGGCCCGTGGAGGCGAGCGTGGCGAACGGCGCGAGGGCGGCGAAGGTCGAGGCAGATGCGGCGACCGGGTCGGCGGAGGCCGTCGCGGCGGTGGTGAAGAGGCCGAGGGTGAGGCCCGCGGCGGTGCCGACGGCCACGAGGGTGCGGGTGTTGCGCCGTTTTCGGGCGCGGGAGATCTTCTGTTCTGATCGCATGACGAACGTGCGTTCCTTCGGGTGAGATCAGCGCGGGGGGAGGCGCTGTGCGTCCTCGGGTCGGACGCGAGACCAGAGTGTGCACGGCCGTTCTGGACGAAACCCCAGCAGAGGCTGGCAAAACCGTGAGCGCGGCGCTTATAGGAATGGCCGATGGCTCGGCATTTCGTCTCGCGCGGCAGGCTTCAGCAGTGCCACACTGGACCCCGAGACCAGGGGGCCGTGCATGCGCATAGCGATGTCGTTCGATCAGATGGATGCTGCGGCGCCGCGCCTGCAAGACGCTGCGGCGCGGGCGATCGAGGGCGAAACAGCGCTCGACCTCGGCGCCGGTGTGTACGGCGCCGAGGTGCTCGCCACCGCGGCGGCGGCGTTCGAGCAATCCACCGGACGGTTGCGCCGCGGAGTCGCCGAGAGTGCCCGCAAACTGAGCGCGGGCGTCTCGGGAGCCCGCTCCGACGTCGGAACCTACGAGCAGGGTGTCATCGACGAGCTGCGCGTGAGCGAGCCGGCCGCGTGAGCGACGTGCAGCGCCTCATCTTGAAACAGGGCACACAACATCGCGGCAAGGGGTACAGCCTCGGCTTCGTCTCCCTCGACGTGCGGCCCGAGGCGGAAGGCGGTGGACTGACCGCGCGCATCGGCATCAGCGGCGCGGGCGGGCGCACCTCCGTGCGGCTCGCCGAAGGCGACTCCGCCGAGCTGCCGACCGGCGGATCGCTGCGCCTCGCCGCCCTCGCCATCTCGCCGGACGGCACGAGCAGCGCCGCATCGCTCGAGATCACCGACTCCGCGGGATCGGGAGCATGACGGCGGTGCCGCCGGCCACCTCTCGCGCGCGCCGACGCCTGTGGGTGGTCGTCGCCGCGATCGTCGTAGTCGGGCTCGGGGTCGTCGCGTACTTGAGCTTCGTCGGGTTCGAGACCACCGCACGCGCCGGCACCGAAACGAACATCTGCGGGGTGCGGGTCGGGGTCACCGCCGCCGACGGCGAGGTCGTGCGGCTCACCTGGAGCGACGGCGCTGCGACGCTCGCCATCGGGGACCGCACGCGCATCTCCCCCGCCTGCGCCGTGGAGGTGGTCGCGGTGTCGGGCGCCCCCGATGCCGAAGCCGACGGGGGCGGGGCCGACGTGACGCTGCGCGGGAGGTTGTGGTGAGTGTGACGGGAGATCCGAACGCCGTCGAGGCCGCGGCGGGGCGACTGAGTACCGCGGCGACGGCGTTGGAGGGGGTGTCGGACAGCATCCATGACGTCGATCTCGACGAGTGGGAAGGCGAGGCGGCCGACGCCTTCCGCTCGGCTCAGACCGAGACGCAGACCGCCGCCGACGAGCTGGCGAAGGCCTATCGTTTGGGGCAGGCGACGCTCGCCCGATACGCGGTGGAGCTTCGCGCAGGGCGCGGCCGATACGAAGCGGCTGCCGCGACCTTCGAGACCGCGCGTCGCAGCGTCGAGGCCGATCCGCTCGACGTCGGGGCCTACGTCAGCGCGATCGGCTCGCGCGTCGAGGCGATCGCGGCCGTCGGCGAGATCCAGGCCGCGGCGGCCCGTGCTGCCGCGGAGCTGCAGGCAGCCGTGTCGAGCGAAACCGAGGGCAACGAGTGGTGGGATCCGTTCGGGTGGTTCACCGGCGACGAGAGCGAACCCGACCAGCCGGTCACCGAATCGATCCTCGACGACGACGCGTTCGACGCCGACGATGTCTCCCAGGGATCCATCGGGGACTGCTTCATGCTGTCCAGCATCGTGTCGTTGCTCGGCACCGACGGGGGTGACGAGTTCTTGCGCGACCACGTCACGTGGGACGCGGAGCGCAACGGTTACGTGGTGACGATCTATGTCAACGGGGAAGCGAAAGACGTCTTCGTCGACAACGTGTACGGCCAGGGAGCGCGGCAGGACGACTGGGAATGGTTGATCCTCTCGGGCGACAAAGCCTCGATCGCCGCGCTCTACGAAGCCGCCATCGCGGAGGAGTACGGCTACGGATTCCTCGATGGCGGAGTGCCGGCCGACGCGATGGAGATCATCACCGGCGAAGAGGTGCAGGTGGTGAAGAACGAGTCCCACGCGGGTCTCAGCAACGAGCAGCTCGACCCGTTGCGGGAGAATCTCGCCGACGGCGGGCAGGTCGTGCTGTCCTCGCCCCGCGAGGGCGATCACTCCATCACCGTGGAGGGTGCCGACGGCACCACGCGGGAGGTCGACATCGTCAGCACGCACTCATATGCCGTGACGCGCATCGAAGACGACGGCAGCGTATGGGTGCGAAATCCCTGGGGGCCGGGAAACAGCGCCGACGGCGGCGGTGAATTCCGGGTTTCGGCCGAAGACGTCGAAGCCCTGTTCTGGCGAGCGACCTACACCAACGTCACGGACTGACCCGTCCGCCGACGCCCGAGCCGGGTCAGGGACGCTGCGCGTTGTAGTACGCCAGCAGCGCCTTCGTCGAAGCATCCTGAGCCTCGAGAGCGGCCTCATCACCCTCGATCGCCGGAGCGATCTGCAGCGCCAGCTGCTTGCCGAGCTCGACACCCCACTGGTCGAAGGAGTTGATGCCCCAGATCGTGCCCTGCGTGAAGGTGATGTGCTCGTAAAGCGCGATGAGCTGACCGAGCACCGCGGGCGTCAACGCCGGAGCGAAGATCGACGTCGTCGGCCGGTTGCCCGGGAAGGTGCGCGCCGCCACGAGCGCGCCGGTCGTGCCCTCGGCCTCGACCTCGGCCGCCGTCTTGCCGAAGGCCAGCGCCTTCGTCTGGGCGAGGAAGTTCGCCAGGAACAGCCCGTGCACGTCGCGCCCGCCGTCCTCGAGGGGGTAGGCCGGGTTGGCGAAGCCGACGAAGTCTGCCGGGATCAGGCGCGTGCCCTGGTGGATGAGCTGGTAGAAAGCGTGCTGCCCGTTGGTGCCCGGCTCACCCCAGAAGATCTCGCCGGTGTCGGTCACCACGGGGGTGCCGTCCCACCGCACGGACTTTCCGTTGGATTCCATCGTCAGCTGCTGCAGGTAGGCGGGGAAGCGGTTCAGCTGCTGCGCGTAGGGCAGCACCGCGTGCGACTGTGCGCCGAGGAAGTTCGTGTACCAGACGTTCAACAGGCCCATCAGAACCGGCACGTTGCGCTCGAGCGGCGTGGTGGCCATGTGCACGTCGACCGTGTGGAAACCCGCGAGCAGCTCGCGGAACGTGTCGGGGCCGAGGGCGATCGCCAGCGACAGCCCGATCGCGGAGTCGACCGAGTAGCGGCCGCCGACCCAGTCCCAGAAACCGAACGCGTTCGCCGGGTCGATGCCGAACTCGGCGACCTTGTCGAGCGCGGTCGACACCGCGACGAAGTGGTGGGCGACAGCATCCGTCCTGGATGCTTCGGAATCGTCGATCGCGCCCGACGCGCTCAGGTTCGCCCAGAGCCAGTCACGGGCGAGCCGCGCGTTGGTCAGCGTCTCGAGCGTCGTGAAGGTCTTGGAGGCGACGACGAACAAGGTGGTCTCGGGGTCGAGTCCCGCCGTCTTCTGAGCGACGTCGGTGGGGTCGATGTTGGAGATAAAGATCGCGTGGATGCCGGCGTCGGCGTAGGGCTTGAGCGCCTCGTAGACCATCACCGGACCGAGGTCGGATCCGCCGATGCCGATGTTCACCACGTGGGTGACCTGCTTGCCGGTGACCCCGCGCCACTCCCCCGAACGCACGCGCTCGGCGAACTCCGACAGGTTGTCGAGCACCGCGTGCACGTCGGTGTCGATGTGCTGGCCGTCCACGACCAGCTCGGGCACGATGCCGCCCGGACGACGCAGCGCCGTGTGCAGCACCGCACGATTCTCGCTCGTGTTGAGGTGAACGCCCTCGAGCATCTCGGCGAACCGCTCCGCGACGCCGCTCTCCTGGGCGAGCTTCACGAGCGAGGCGACGATCTCGTCGGTCACGAGGTTCTTCGACAGGTCCACGTGCAGGTCACCGACGGTGTGCGTCAGTTTGTCGACGCGATCAGCGTCCTCGGCGAACCAGCCACGCAGGTCGGGGGTGAAGTTCTCGCGGGCGGCGGTCAGCTCGCCCCATGCGGACGTGGACGTGGGGTCGACAGGTGCGCTCATACCTCCACGCTAGCGACGATCGGAGCAGCCCGGCGAGGGTTGACGGACCCGGCGGGGGCCTTGACGCGTCGCGTCTCTTTCCGCACCTATGGTGTAGCTATGCGCCGTACACCGATCCTTGCCACTGTCGCCCTCGCACTCGTGCTCGCGGGCTGCTCCTCTCCCGCCCAGACTGAATCCACCACTGACGACGGATCAAGCTCGTCCGTGCCCGCCGCCACCGGCGACCGTCTCGACGGCGATGGCTACAGCTACAACGTGCCCGAGGGCTGGGGCATCCCGGAAGGCACCGAGATCCCGACCGGCGTCGACACCGCGGCCGCCGACGTGAACGACACCGACGGCTTCGCCGACAACATCAACGTCGTGATCAATCCCGAGGGCGACATCAGCCCGGAGGACATCGAGACCGCCGCTGCCCAGCAACTCGAAGGCAGCGGCGCCACCGAGGTCGAGGTCGGCGAGCGCACCGAGATCGCCGGAGCCGAAACCGCGCAGATCACCGCGCTGCTCGAATCCGGGGGCGCCACCTACCGCATCGACCAGTACTACCCGAACCACGACGGCCAGACGTACGTCGTCACGCTGTCGTTCAACGAGACGGTGAGCGAGGCCGACCGCGACGAGATCGCGCAGTCCGTCTTCGCCACGTGGGAATGGGCCTGATCCTCCGCTGATCTAACGAAGAACGAACCCGGCAGCCGTTGCGCTGCCGGGTTCGTTCTTCGTCGGGGCGCCGCGCGGCGCGTCGGAATTCGAGGAGATGCCGAGGATTGAGGACGAATTGCGGCGAAAGCATCCTCGAACTTCGGTATCTCCTCGATTTTCGTCGGCCCGGCCTCGTCCCGCGGCTAGGGCGTGGCGGGGCAGTGGAGACGCACATCGATCGCGCCCGTGACCCACTCCGCGTCCTCGATGGCCGCCGCGACATCGGGCTCGGCGTCTGCCGACGCCTCACCGAGGGAGGTGACTGCCACCCGGCCCGAGGCTGCCGACACCAGGTACTCGGTCGCGCCGTCGTCGGTGCTGTTCTCGGTGACCGTGGCGTCGTCGCCCTCGAAGTAGATCAGCTGCTCGTCGTAGACCCACGCCGAGACCTCGTCGGAACTTCCCCGCACGATCGCGACGCTGTTGAAGGGCTCAGCCGGGTAGCTGAGTCCCCGCACTCCGAAGTCGTGACAGACGAGGTTGCCCGGGGTGAACGTCACGCTCTGCTGAGCTCCGTCGATCTCGAAGTCGATCGTCACGGAGTCGCTGTCGCCCGGTGCTCCCGCACACCCGGCGAGGCCGAGGGTGATGGCTCCCGCGAGGGCGAGGAGAGAGAGGGGACGAACAGTCACAGTGGTCGATCCTCCCATTTCGGCCGGTACCGAGTCGATGCACCCGGCCGGGCGTCGGAATTCGAGGAGATACCGAGGATCGAGGACGAAATCCGGCGAAAGCATCCTCGAACTTCGATATCTCCTCGATCCACGTCGGCCCGGCCGCCCACCTCGTCGGCCGACCCGCCTACCCGGCCTAGCCGGCCACCCGGCCCACCGCTGAGCGCCCGTCAGGGCACGAGCACGTCGGCCTTCTTGTCCGCGCGCCGTTTCACCGTGTGGCGGGCGTGCTGCATCACGCTGATGGCGACCGTGACCGCCAGGGCGAGGTAGAGCACGACCGTGATGGGCGAGGAGACCAGGATGCTGGGATCCCCCTCCGATACGGCCAGCGCTCGGCGCAGCTGGGTCTCGGCGAGCGGGCCGAGGATCGCGGCGATCAGCACCGGCGCGAGCGGCAGGGCGAACCGTCGCATCACCAGGCCGACGACGCCGATGCCGAGGGCCATCCACAGATCGACGGTGCGCGACGCGATCGCGTAGATGCCGAGCATCGCGACGACCGAGATGCCGGCGTAGAGGTAGTGGCGCGGGATCAGCAGGAGCTTCGCCCACACCGCCGCGAACGGCAGGTTGATGATGAGCAGGATGATGAGACCGAGGAAGAGGCTCGCCAGCAGCGGCCAGACGAGATCGCCGCTGCGCTCGAACAGCAGCGGACCCGGCTGCATCCCGTACTGCTGGAACGCGGCGATCATCATCGCCGCGGTCGCCGAGGTGGGGATGCCGAGTCCGAGCAGGGCGCCCATGGCGGAACCCGCGGTCGCGTTGCTGGCGGCTTCCGGGCCTGCGACGCCCTGGATGGCGCCGCGCGTGCCGAAGTCGGGGTCGTGACGCCGCTTCGCGAGCCGCTTCTCGGTGCCGTAGGCGAGGAAGGTGGGCACCTCCGCGCCGCCGACCGGGATCGCCCCGAACGGCACGCCGAACGCGGTGCCGCGCAGGAACGCCGGCAGCGCCTGGCGCCATTCCTTCGCGCTGAGCAGCGGTGAGCCCGTGGGCGCCACGATCGCGCCCGGACCGCCGGAGCGGCGGATGTACGAACCCACGTGCAGCACTTCACCGATCGCGAGCAAGCCGACCGTGATGACGATGATCGAGATGCCGTCGAACAGCACCGGGCTGCCGGCGGTGAAACGCTCGGTGCCGGTCATGCCGTCGATGCCGACCAGCGCGAGCGCGAAGCCGAGGCCGAGAGACACGAGGCCCCGCACGATGGAGTCGGCGACGACCGCCGAGATCGCGACGAACGCGAACACGGCGAGGGCGAAGTACTCGGCCGGACCGAAGATCGTCGCGAGCTGCACGATCGCGGGGGCGAAGAAGACGACGAGCACGCAGGCGATCGTGCCGCCGATGAACGCGCCGATGGCGGAGGTGCCGAGCGCTTTGGCCGCTCGACCGTCCTTCGCCATGCGGTGACCCTCGAAGGTCGTGGCGATCGCCGAAGAATTACCTGGCGTGTTCAACAGGATGCCCGAGGTGGAGTCTCCGAAGAGCCCGCCGAAGTAGATGCTCGCGAACATGATGAACGCGCCGGTCGGGTCGAGGCTGAAGGTCACCGGCAACAGCAGCGCGACGGCCATCGACGAACCGAGTCCGGGGAGCACACCGACCGCGGTGCCGAGCACCGCGCCGATGACGAGGAAGAGCAGGTTCTGCGGGGTGAACGCGACCGCGAACCCCTCCATCAGGTGTGTGAGCTGATCCATCAGAACAGTCCTCCCAGGAATCCGGCCGGCAGCGACAGGCCGAGGCCGGCGCCGAACGCGAGCTGCACGACCGAGGAGATGATCACGGCCACCCCGATGTCGAGCAGCGGCCGCTTGCTGCCGAACGCCCACGCGATCGCGTAGAACAGTGCGGCGGCAGAGATCAGCCAGCCGACGAAGGGCAGGATCACGATGAACCCGGCGAAGGCGGCGATCGTGATGAGCACCGTCTTGCGGTCGGATCCGGATGCTGTCGCCTCGACAGCATCCGACCCCCGGCTCTCGTAATCCTCGGGCGAGACGACACGGATCTCGCTGGTCTCGTCGAGCCGGCCGAGGTCGCGCAGCATCTCGTCCGAGATCTCGGTGGGGTCATCGCCCACGTGCTGGCGCTGCGGCGAACGCCACACCGCGATCGCGAGCGCGAAACCGACGGCGTAGAGGAAGGCGACGACGAGTGAGGGGAAGAACTGCGGACCGGGGAAGGCGGCGCCGCTGGGCACCTGCATCGTCACCGTGCCCACGAGCATGACGGTGGCCAGCACCAGGACGCCGGCGACCACGATGAGCTCGCTGCGCCCGGTGTACCAGCGCGGCATGTTCTGCACGCGCAGCGCCCCGGTGGTGACGGGCGGCGGTTCGTTGATGGTCATAGTCCCAGCTCCTCCACGATCAGCTCGGTTCGGCGCGATTCCTCGGTGATGAATGCGCCGAATTCATCTCCGGTCATGAAGCTGTCGACCCAGCCGTTGCGGTCGAGCACCTCGGCCCAGGCGTCGGTGTCGCGCAGCTCGGTGACCATCGCGATGAGTTCGTCGCGCGTCGCGTCATCGATGCCGGGCGGGGCGATGTAGCCGCGCCAGTTGGACATCGACACGTCGACCCCCTGCTCCCGGAAGGTGGGCAGCTCGATGCCCTCGACCGGCTCGGGAGCCGAGGTGCCGAGCGCGCGCATGCTGCCCGACTCGATCTGATCGCGGAACTCGTTGTACCCGGAGAGCCCCGCCGCCGCGGTGTGCGAGAGCACGGAGGTGACGACCTCGCCGCCGCCCGGGTAGGCGAGGTAGTTGACCGAGGAAGGCTCAGCCCCGACCGCCTGGGCGAGCAGCCCCGCGAGCAGGTGGTCGATACCGCCGAGGGATCCACCCGCGATCGCGGTGCCCCCGGGATCGGCCGCGAGCGCGGTCGCGAAGTCATCGAGGGTCTGGAAGGGCGAGTCGGCCGGTACGACCAGCACGTTGAAGTCGTCGGCGAGGCGGGCGATCGGTACGACGTCGTCGAGGGTCACTTGCGAGTCGTTGATGATGATGCCGCCGACCATCACGCCGCCGGTCACCATCATGAGGTCGTGACGGTCACCCATCTCGGCCACTTGCCCGAGTCCGATGGTGCCTGACGCGCCCGGCACGTTGACGACCTGCACTCCCCCGGCGATGCCTTCGGCGCGCATGACCTGCTGGCCCTCGCGGGCGAAGGCGTCCCAGCCGCCGCCGGGTGCGGCAGGCGCGACCAGGGTGATCTTGGTGCGCGGACTCGCCGCGCCGCCGCCGGTCGCGCTGGCATGAACGGCTGCCCCCACGAACAAGGCGCCCGCGAGCACTCCCACGATGGTTCCGGTGATGCGTCGGCGCATCTCGACCTCCCACGGCTGCTTCGTCGTTGCTGCAGACCTGCTGAGTAGACTGACACCGCGCGATCATCGCGATGCCTCCGACAGGAGTTGCGCTCTTTGATGCTCACGCCGCGGAGGAGTCGCTGATGACCTCGTACACGCCGATGCCGACGACGAGAACCCGCATGCTGCTGGTGCTCGTCCTGCAGTGCGTCGTCGTGCTCGCGTGCGTTGCGGTCACCACGGTGGTCGCCCTCGCGGTGCAGGAACGCAGCATCCGCGTCGCCACCACCGAACGCGTGCTCGACGTGTCGCAGAGCCTCGCCGCGCTCGAGCAGGTGCGCGCGGCCGTGCAACTCGACCACGAGGCCGCGATGCGCGAGCTGCAGCCTCTCGCCGACATCATCGAAGAGGCCTCCGGTGTCGACTACGTCGTGATCACCGACGCCGACGGCATCCGCCTCACGCATCCGACCCCCGCCCAGCGCGGGCTGCCGGTGTCGACCGACGCCTCGGACGTACTGGCCGGGGAGACCTTCGTCGGCACCGAGACCGGAACCCTGGGCCCCACTCTCCGCGCGAAAGTGCCCGTCACCGACGGCGACAGCGTGGTGGGCACCGCCTCCGTCGGCATCCTCGAGAGCAGCATCGCCGGCGACCTCAACGCCGCGGTCGCCGGGCTCCTGCCGTGGGTGCTCGGTTCGGTGGTGATCGGATGCTTCGTCAGCGCCTTGCTGACCGGGGCCCTGCGTCGAAGCATCCGCCGCCTCGAAGAACGCGCCCGCGACGCGGAGACCCAGCGGCAGGTCGCCGAGGCGCTGCGCGACCAGACCCACGAGTTCCGTACCCGACTGCATGTGATCCGCGGCCTCGTGGCCGAGGGCGAATCGGGCGCGGCGCTGGACTACGTCGACCGGCTGGTGCCGCTGACCACCGCCTCGGATGCCGCGGCCGCCGTGGGCGACCCTGCCCTCCGCGCGTTGCTCGAGGCCTCCGCGGCCGAACTCGCCGAGCGCGGCGGCGCCCTCGAGGTGGACGCCCTCACGACCGTCGAGGCGGGCGCGCTCGACGACGCCGACCTCCTCGTCATCGGCAACCTCTGCCGGAACGCCGTCGAGGCGGCAACCCAGCGCGTTCGCGTGCTCGTCGTCGCCGACACGACCGAGGTGCATATCGACGTGAGCGACGACGGCCCCGGTATCGCGCCCGAGCTCGCCGACCGCCTGTTCGAACGCGGCGTGTCGTCGAAGGGCGGCCCCGACGCGCGGGGCGTCGGCCTTGACCTGGTGCGGCGCGAAGTCACCGGGCGGGGCGGCACGATCACGGTGGGCCGCTCCCCCTGGGGCGGCGCGAGGTTCACGATCGAGATGCCGCTGGCCGCAGGAAGACTCGTGCCGTGACCGACAGCATCCGCACTCTTCTCGTCGACGACGACCCCGCCGTGCTGCGCCTGCACACCGCGTACCTGCGCGATGCGGCCGGCTTCGAACTCGTCGCCGCCGTACGCACCGGCGCCGAGGGCGCGCGCCTGGCCGCCGACACGAGCGTCGACCTCGTGCTGCTCGACATGAACCTGCCGGATTTCAGCGGCATCGAGGTGCTGCACCGGCTGCGGCTCGTGCGGGAATGGGGCGTCGACGTGATGGTGATCAGCTCGGCGCGCGACGGATTCACCGTGCGCCAGGCGCTCGCCGCGAACGTTGTGGGCTACCTCGTCAAGCCGTTCACGAAGGAGGCGTTCGTGGCGCGGCTGACCCAGTACCGCCGTGAGCGCGGTGAGCGGCTTCCCGAGACGCCGGTCGGCCTCGCCCAGGGCGAGATAGACCGGCTCGTGGACCCGACGCCGGGGGCCCTGAGCGCGCAGGATGGGGCACTGCCCAAGGGGATCGCCGAGACCACGCTGCAGACGATCCTCGAGGCCCTGCACCCGACGACGCCGGTGACCGCCCATGCCGTCGCCGAGGCCTCGGGCGCTTCGCGCGCGACCGTGCGGCGCTACCTCGCCTATCTCGCAGACCACGGGTACGTCGCCGTGTCGCACCGCTACGGCGCACGCGGGCGGCCCGAGGTGCTCTACCGCCGCGTGGTGGTCTCCGCCTCCCCCGGCTGACCGGGCTGAGCAGCGCCGAGCGACGAGAATCGAGGAGATTCCGACGTTTGAGGACGATTCGGCCGAAAGCATCCTCGATTCTCGGTATCTCCTCGAAAATCGTCACCGCCGAGAGCCCGGGAGAGCGGATGCTGGCGCTCGAGGAAATACCGGGACGCTCGCCCCGGTTGGCCCTGACGACGGAGGTGCCGCATGGCTGCTGAGCCGGAGATCCACTTCGAGCTGTTCACGAGCTCGTTCTGTGGCGCGTGCCACCAGACGCGGTCTGTGCTCGCGCGGGCACAACAGCTGCTGCCGACGCTGACGGTCACCGAGCACGACGTCGCGTTCGAGCCCGACCTCGCCGAGGAGCGCGATATCGCAGCGACCCCCACGGTGCTCGTGCGGTCGGCGAACGGCGAGGAGATCCTGCGGGCCAGCGGGGTCCCGACCCTCGATCAGGTGCTCACCGCGGCCGCCCACGCGCTCGACTCCGTGCCCGCAGAGCGCCGACCGCTGACAACGAGCGCTGCGTCGCCGATCTGCCCCCAGGAGCGTGCTCGCGGGCAAGGCTGACGGCGGCCTCGGGCGCGAGTGCGAAGTTCCGACGGACGTCGCATCGTTCATCGACAGACGTCCCTCCCGACGCGGTTGCCGCGCGCGTACTCTCGCTCGAACGGACATCGAGAGGATCCTCGTGGCAGACGCGTCGGCGACCACTCCCCCGGCTCAGCCGGTCGGGACGATGTCGACCGTTTCGTCGAAAGATGTTCCCGACTACCGATCGTGGTGGGCCATTCTCGCCGTCTTCCTGGGCGGAGCGCTCGGCACCGTGACGCGCGAATCCCTCGACCTGCTTACGCCCACCCCGCAGCTGCCCTACACGACCTTCGCGATCAACATCGTCGGCTCCTTCACCCTCGCCGTCGTCTACACCGTGCTCGTCGTCCGCAGCACCACTCCGTCGATCGCGCGGGCGGTGCGCCTCTTCGTCGGCACGGGGTTGCTCGGCGGGTTCACCACCTACGGTTCGTTCACCGTCGCGGTCGCGGTCGCGGCATCCCGCAGCTCGTACTTCCACGCAGCTCTCTACGCGGCGGCCAGCATCGTCGTCGGCGTGGCCGCGGCCCTGCTCGGACGCTGGGTCGTCGAGCGGGTGCATCGCCGACGCTCGACCACCGCGGGTACCGCCGGATGAGCCCCTGGGTGGTGCTGGGGATCGCGGTGGCCGGCGGGGTCGGAGCCGTGCTCCGCCTCGTGGTCGGCGGTGTGATCCAGAAGGCATCCCCGTGGAAGTTCCCGCTCGGTACGGCCGTGATCAACGTGGTCGGCTCGTTCGTGCTCGGCCTCGTCATGAGCCACGCGCTCGTGAACGCGGGCCCGGCCTGGCTCGCCGTCATCGGCACGGGATTGCTCGGCGGCTTCACGACCTTCAGCACCGCCAGCGTCGACACCGCCGACCTGGTGCGCGGCAAGCTCTGGGGGCGCGCTGTGCTCAACGCCCTCGGCGTCGGAGCGCTCGCCATCGGTGCGGCCGCCCTCGGTTACTCCCTCTGACTCAACCTCGCTCCGCATCTCCAGAAAGTAGGAACCACGATGGAAGACAACGTCCCTCAGCACGAGATCCCGACGTTCGGCGACCCCGACCTGCCACCCGAGGGCGAGGTGAACACGGCCACCGACGACCAGGCCGCCACCCGCATGACGGGGCCGCAGAACCCCGAACTCGAGCGTCAGTTCCCCAACCAGATCGATGCGCCCGCCACCGACATCAGCACGCAGGCGTTCTTCTGGTCGTCGTTCAACATCTCGCCCCGACGCGTGCAGCGCGGCGGGTGGGCGCGCGAGCTGACCCAGCCGGACTTCGCCATCTCGGACGAGATCGCCGGGGTCAACATGTACCTCGAGCCGGGTGGCATCCGTGAGCTGCACTGGCACCAGACCGCAGAGTGGGCGATCATGACGCGCGGCAGCTGCCGCGTCACCTCCATCACCCGCGACGGTCGAGCCACCGTCGACGACGTGCACGCGGGCGACCTGTGGTACTTCCCCGCGGGCCTCCCCCACTCGCTGCAAGGCCTCGGACCCGAGGGCGCGGAGTTCGTGCTCGCTTTCGATGACGGCAACCAATCCGAGAGCAACACACTGCTGCTCACCGACTGGTTCGCCCACACCCCGCCCGAGGTACTCGCGAAGAACTTCGGCGTCACGCAGGAGGTCTTCAAGGACATTCCGCTGCACAACCTCTGGATCTTCCCGGGCGACGTGCCCGGCGACCTCGAGGCCGACCGGACGGCCGCCCGCGTGCAGCCCGACACCGGAGCGGTGATCTTCCGCCTCTCGCAGTCGGCACCCGTGCACCAGAACAGCGGCGGCAAGATCCAGATCGCCGACACCTCGAACTTCCCGGGCTCGCTGACGATCGCGGCAGCGCTCGTCAGCCTGGAGCCGGGGTCGATGCGGGAGCTGCACTGGCATCCGAACGCCGACGAGTGGCAGTACTGGCTCAGGGGGTCGGGCCGCATGACGGTGTTCAACACGGGTCCGCACGCGAACACCACCGACTTCCACCCGGGCGATGTCGGGGTCGTGCGCCGCAACTTCGGTCACTACATCGAGAACACCGGTGACGAGCAGCTCGTCTTCCTCGAGACGTTCAAGAGCGCCCGCTACGAAGAGGTGTCCCTCGCGAACTGGCTGAGCCACGTTCCGCCCGAGCTGGTGAGCGCGCACCTCAACATCTCGGCCGACGTGCTCAAGACCTTCCCCCAGGGGACGCAGGGCATCACGCCCCTGCGCTGAGCCAGCCGAAAAGGTCGGGCCGCCCTCACCCGGGCGGCCCGACCTCTTTCTTGTGTCACCGCGGTTCAGCGCGCCAACGCTCGATGCAGCAGGAGGGCGGCGATGGCGGAGCAGGCGAGCGGCAGGAGCGGCGCCGACCACGGCAGGTTCGTCAGCAGGGCGGTCGCGCAGATCGCGCCGAGCGGAAGGGTCAGCAGAGTCAGGATGCGGATGAGGGTGCCGCCGACCTTTCGATCCGCGAGTTGCTGCATGGTCGTCGTGATCGTTCCCGTGACGTAGGTCGTGGTGATTCCGGTCACGTCCGAGACCATCTTCGCTGCGACCGTCTGCAGCGACAGGGCGATGGCCAGCAGAGCGACGATGATGCACTGGGGCAGCAGTCCGGCCGGCGCCGGGGTGAGCGCCCACACGACAGCACCGAGCGCCTGCGCGACGATCGAGGGCAGCAGCAGGCGGCGCGCGACGGACGCCGGCGTCGGCGTCACTGCGCCGCCGGTGCCGAACATGCGGAATCCGAAGTACGCCCCTCCGGCGAAGGACAGCACCGCTGTGGCCGCGCCCACGACCGTGTGCCAGTACTCGGGTCGGGTGAAGATGCCCGACAGCACCAGGTTGCCGGTCATCATGCCGGTGAAGATGCCCCCGAGCGCGAGGAACGCGAAAGCATCCGTCGCCCCCGCGCTGAAGGCCAGCAGCACCAACGCCGTGTGCACGACCTTCTCGCGGGGGTGGGCCTGCGGTGCGCTGCTCGGAGCCGATGATTGCGCCATCCTGGGTGTCCTCCTGCCGAAAGGACCCCCGGGTCGGGCGTCTCCTCTCACGGCACCCTAGGACGGCAGGCCGGAGTCACCTCTCGGCACCTGTCGAAAGACCCTGCGGCGATTGTCGATGCCGGGGCGTTCCGCGCTCAGAGGCCGACGAGCTCGACGCTCTCGTCCCAGAGCCGCTTCGCGACCAGCGGGTCGTCGGCGAGGCGGTTCGTGCGGGCGGGACGGTTGTTCGAGTAGAACTCCCCCGACTCCCAGTCGACGCCCGGCTTGCCGAGCGCGAGCCACGTGAGGCGCGAGCCGCCGACCTCGACCGAGGTCAGCAGGCGCGAGGTGATCGGGTTGGAGTACATGAAGCGCCACGGGCCCGTTGAGGAGCCGCCGAAGCTGCTCGCGATCGCGCCGGGGTGGAACGCTGCGGTGCTGATGCCGGCGTCGCCGAAGCGACGGTTTAGCTCCTTCGTGAACAGCACGTTCGCGAGCTTGCCGTTGCCGTACGCGGTCGTCGGGGAGTACCGGTTCTCGGCCTGCAGGTCGTCGATGTCGAACCGCGCGAAGCCGCGGGCGGCGAAGCTCGACGTCTGGATCACCGACGCCTCGCTCTCGATCAGGCGCGGCAGCAGCAGGTTGGTGAGAAGGAAGCCGCCGAGGTGGTTCACCTGGAATGTGAGTTCGTATCCGTCCTTGGTGACGGCGCGGTCACCGAAGATCCCTCCCGCGTTGTTCGCGAGCACGTCGATGCGCGGGTAGGTCGCCAGCAACGTGGCCGCCAGATCGCGCACCTGCGAGAGATCGCTGTAGTCCGCCGTGAACGAGTCGACACCGAGCTGGCGGGCGATGCGAGCGGTCTTCTCGGGGTTGCGTCCGACGACCACCACCTCTTCGCCGGCGTCGTGCAACTGCCGAGCGGATGCTGCGCCGATTCCGTCGCTTGCTCCGGTGATGACGATCGTTCGCGACATGAAGACTCCTTCTCGAGGGGGCGGTGGGCTCAGCGTACGTGGCCTTTCTTCGACGTTGCCGAGGGTTGCGCGGTGCCGTCTCGGGCACCCCTTTCCCCGCCGCCCAGCCGGCCGAGTGGACGAAGCAGCCGAGGAGGGCGTACTGTTTCGGTTTGGTAAGGCTGTCCTTACTCGAACCCCTGCCGGGGTGCCCCCGCCCCTCACGACGCAAGGACTCCCGCCCGTGTTCGCGACCTTCCTCATCGGCCTGCGTGAAGGCCTCGAGGCGGCGCTCGTCGTCGGCATCCTGGTCGCCTACCTGACCCGTGCCGGCCGGCGTGACGCGCTCCCCCGGCTCTGGATCGGCGTCGGGCTCGCCGCCGCCCTCGCGCTCGGCATCGGCGCGGTCCTCACCTTCGGCGCGTACACGCTCACCTTCGAAGCCCAAGAGCTCATCGGCGGGCTGCTCTCGCTCGTCGCGGTGGCGATGGTCACCTGGATGATCTTCTGGATGCAGCGCACCGCGCGCACTCTGAAGCACGATCTCGAATCCGGCGTGCAGCGCGCCCTCGTCGCGCAGAGCGTCTGGGCCCTCGTGGCGATCGGTTTCGTCTCCGTCGCGCGCGAGGGCATCGAGACGACACTGCTGCTGTGGTCGATGGTGCAGTCGTTCGGCGATGCCCCCGCGGCCCTCCTCGGCGCCCTGCTGGGTCTCGCGGTCGCCGTCGTTCTCGGCTGGGGTGTCGCCCGAGGGATGCTGCGACTCAACCTGCGCGTGTTCTTCACGTGGACGGGCGCCTTCCTCGTGATCGTCGCCGCCGGCGTGCTCGCCTACGCGATCCACGACCTGCAGGAGGCGGGCGCCCTGCCCGGGCCCTTCACCGCAGCAGCACCGCTCGACGCTGTCACCGGGGCCGTCGCCACCGGGGCCGCGGGCTTCCCCTGGGGCTGGGCGTTCGACGTCTCGGCGGCCATCCCTCCCAGCGGACCCCTCGCCGCGATCCTGCAGGCCACCGTCGGCTTCATGCCGCGGATGTCGTGGTTGCAGGTGGGCGCCTGGGTGATCTACCTGGCCGTCGTCGGCTTCTTCTTCGTACGCGGAGCCCTCGGGCGCCCGCGCACCCCTTCGCCCGACCCCACGACAGCGGGTTCGGCGACCAGCATCCCTTCCCACCAAGGAGCACTATGACCACCTCCCGCCTCCTCGGCGCAGCCGCGCTGACCGGGCTCGCCGCACTGGTCCTGTCGGGCTGCGTCGCGAAAGCCGACGTCGCCGCCTCCGACGCCCTCGCCGTATCGTCGTCGGACGACGGCTGCAGCGTGTCGACGACGTCGGCCACCAGTGGAACGCTCGCGTTCGATGTGACGAACAGCGGCGATCAGGTCACGGAGTTCTATCTGCTCGCCGACGACGGTCTGCGCATCGTCGGGGAGGTCGAGAACATCGCCCCCGGCGCCTCGCGCACGCTGACCGTCGTCGCACAGCCCGGCGACTACTACACGCTGTGCAAGCCGGGGATGATCGGCGACGGCGTCGGACGGGCGAGCTTCTCGGTCACCGGCGACGCGGTCGCGATCGACGGACCCGACGCCGAGCAGAAACAGCAGGCGGTCGACCTCTACGCGGCGTTCGTGAAGGACCAGGTCGGGCAGCTCGTACCCGCCGTGGACACGTTCGTCTCGGCGTACGAGTCCGGCGATGACGCGGCAGCGCAAGCGCAGTTCGCGCAGGTGCGCGCTTACTACGAGCGCATCGAGCCCGTCGCGGAGGCCTTGGGGGATCTCGACCCGCGCATCGATTACCGCGAAGTGGATGCTGTGGCCGAGGGCCTCGATTGGACCGGTTTCCACCGGATCGAGAAGGACCTCTGGGTTCCCGCCTCCGACGCCCTCAACGCGGACGGCGTGACACCGGCCTGGCAGAACTGGGCACCGTCGACGCCGGAGGAGCGGGCCGCCTTCGGCGACCAGCTCATCGCCGACACGCAGGAGCTGTACGACTACGTGCACTCCGACGACTTCCAGACCGCCCTTGACGAGCAGGGCGTGGCCGGCATCTCGAACGGGGCGATCGCGCTGCTCGACGAAGTGGCGACCGGCAAGATCAGCGGCGAGGAGGACTGGTGGTCGGGCACCGACCTCTCGGACTTCGCCGCGAACGTCGAGGGCTCGAAGATGGCGTTCTCGCTGGTCTCCGATTTCGCCGCCTCGAAGGGCGAGGAGGGCCAACAGCTCGTCGACGAGATCGATGCGGGCTACGCCGACCTCGAAGCCTCCCTCGCCGTGCACGGTTCGCTCGCCGACGGATTCGCCCCGTACAGCACGCTCACCGAGGCCGACAAGCGGCAGTTCACCGACCTGATCAACGCCCTGGCCGAGCCGCTGTCGCAGCTCACCGTCACGGTGCTGGACTGACGTGACCGACCCGTCCGCCCCCGAAGAGACCCCGGCCGAGACCGGGGTCTCCCGGCGCGGCCTGTTCGGGTGGGCTATCGGCGCAGGCGCCGTGGGCCTCGCCGCGGGCGCCGCCGGAGGAGCTGCGACCGCTACCGCCGTCGCCCACGCGAGCGCGGGCGACGCGGCCACCAGCGCGTACGCGTTCTCGGGCGCCCACCAGGCCGGCATCACCACCCCGGTGCAGGAGCACCTGCATTTCGCGGCGTTCGACATGATGGCGCGCACCACGCGCGAGGACCTCGTGTCGCTCCTGCAGGACTGGAGCTACGCCGCCTCCCGCATGACGCAGGGGCTCGAAGTCAGCGCCACCGGGGCCGTCGGCGGCTCGCCCGAGGCTCCGCCCGACGACACCGGCGAGGCTCTGGGGCTGCCGACCAGCGGCCTCACGGTCACCGTCGGCTTCGGCCCCACCCTGTTCGACGAGCGGTTCGGCCTCGCCGCCGCGCGGCCCGCCGCGCTCGAGCGCCTGCCCGCGTTCCTCGGCGACGACCTCGACCCCGCAGCATCCGACGGCGATCTGTGCCTGCAGGTGTGCGCGGACGACCCGCAGGTGGCCGTGCACGCGATCCGCAACCTCAGCCGCATCGCGTTCGGACGCGCCCGCATCCGCTGGTCGCAACTCGGCTACGGACGCACCTCCCGTACCACGGCGGGCCAGGCGACCCCGCGCAACCTCTTCGGCTTCAAGGACGGCACCGCGAACATCCTCGCCGACGACACGGCCGCTCTCGACGCGCACGTGTGGGTCGGTGCCGGCGACGAACCCGCCTGGATGACGGGCGGCTCCTATCTCGTGGCCCGCAAGATCGCGATGCTCATCGAGACGTGGGACCGCGTGCGTCTCAGCGAACAGAACCGCATCGTCGGCCGCGACAAAGGACAGGGCGCGCCCCTGTCGGGCGGCGAGGAGTTCACGGCGCCCGACCTGTCGGCGACGGATGCTGCCGGCAAGCCGCGCATCGATCGGGCGAGCCACGTGCGCCTCGCGCACCCCGACATGAACGACGGCACGCGGATCCTCCGCCGCGGGTACAACTACGTCGACGGCAACACCGAGCTCGGACGCCTCGACGCGGGGCTGTTCTTCCTGTCGTTCCAACGCGACCCCGCGCAATACATCACGCTGCAGCGCGCCCTGTCGACCGACGCCCTCGGCGAGTACATCCGCCACGTCGGCTCGGGCCTGTGGGCGGTGCCGCCGGGGGCCCAGCCCGGGTCGTTCGTCGGCGCCGGGCTGTTCACCTAAGCCGGCGGCAGCAACCGGCGGACGGTGAGATCGGCCACGGTGAAACCCCCGCCACCGACGTACCACGCTGCTCCCGCGCCGCCGATCTCCGGCTCACCCCACTGCCGCTGCACGACGGCGGTGTGCTCGTCGATCGCGAACCCGTCGAGGGCGAGACCGGCCTGCACCGCGGCGACCAGGCGCGACACCGTGCCCCACTGCGCGGCGTGCACGTCGACGGTGAAGGGCACGAGGCCCAGTCCGTCGATCATCGTGAGCTCGCCGAGTTCCTCCCCCGCCGCCGCGTCGCACACCTCGACACCATCGAGGAGGTAGCCGCCGACGAGGGCGTGCTCGGCGGCGATCGCGGCCCCCGCCGAGAACCCCAGGTAGGGCGCTCCCGCCTCGACGCGCTCCCGGATCAGCGCCGCGATCGGCGCCACCGCGGCCGCATAGGCCGGCGTCAACCCGCCACCGACGGCGAGCGCTGCGGCTCCGTCGATCGCGGCGGGGGTGAAGGTCTCGCCCTCGACGATCGCGTGCACCACGACGTCGGCACCCGCGCGGTGCAGGGCCGAGCAGAACCGGTCGTCGGCGGCGTCCTCGCCTTCTTCGAGCACGAGCAGCGCGTGCACGCGAGGACGATCCGCGGATGCTGCGGTCGCAGCATCCGCCACAAACCTCTCGAATAGTGGCGCCAGCAGCTGATCGTCGCGCCCGCCGCCGACGAGGTGCACGACGCTCATCCCCTCAGCATGCCGCGCACGGCGAGCGCGAATCAACACGACCGCGCTCGAATCCACCCTCCGGCGCGACATCGCCGTGTGGATTCATGCAGTCAGGGGTGGATTGGCGCTTCGCCTTAGCGACCGGCGAGCACGCCCGAGATGAACAGCTGCACGAGCACGTCGGTGTCGTACCGGGGGTCGGCTGCGGCGCCGATGCAGAGGTTTCCGATGCCTTTCAGCACGTTGTACGCGTCGGTGGGCGGGGGCGCGTCGACGGATGCGAGCGCATGATCGAGGAGCGTGGCGCACACCGGCACGAGGCGATCGACGAAGGAGGCGTGCAGGGCGTCCGACCCCGCGCTGTCCCCCTGGAGGGCGCCGGCGAGCCCGTGCTTGGTGACCAGGAAGTCGACGAACATCGCCACCCACGCGCGCAGGGCGACTTCGGGCGTCGCGCTCTCCTCGAGCAGGCGTGGCCCCGCTTCGGCGCAGGCCTCGACCTGGTGCTGGTACACCGCGACCACGAGCTCGGGGCGCGTCGGGAAGTGACGGTAGATCGTGCCCATCCCGACACCCGCTTTCGCGGCGATGTCGCGGACCGGGGCGTCGACACCGGACGTCGCGAACACCGCAGCGGCCGCGTCGAGCAGGGCCTGCCGACTCTGGCGCGGTCGACCTACCGGTTTCGCCTGCACCGTGCGCGGTTGCTCGCTCTCGGCCATGTGCGCCTCCTCGTCTGGACTTGCATTTCGGAACCTTGTTCCGTAACATTGCGGAGCGCCGCTCCGATACCAGTATCGCAGAGCGCAGCTCTGGAAAGGAACCTCCCATGACCTCATCGCTCGTCGAAACGCTCGACGGCATCATCGGCGTCGGCGTGCCCGTCGTCTCCGTCGCCCCCGTGGCATTGGCCGCGCCCGACCGACCCGTTCCCCTCGAGGTGCGCGTATCGGCGCCGACGAGCGGCGCCAACCTCCCGGTCGTCGTCTTCTCGCACGGCAACGGGTGGAACCTCGACGGCTACGCACCCCTGACGGCGTTCTGGGCGTCCCGCGGGTTCGTGGTCATCCAGCCCACACACCTCGACTCGCGCCGCAACGGCTTCGGGTTCGATCACCCGGTCTTCCCCATCATTTGGACGGAGCGGATCGCAGACCTGAAACGCATCCTCGACCAGCTCGATACCGTCGAGGCAGCGGTGCCCGGCCTCGCCGGCCGCATCGATCGCACCCGAGTCGCCGTCGCGGGGCATTCGTGGGGTGGACAGACCGCTCAGTCGCTTCTCGGCGCCCGCATTCTCGACGAGGCCGGGCACCCCGGCGAGGATGTATCCGACACCCGCGTCAGCGCAGGCATCCTGCTCGCAGCGACCGGTCTCGGCGGCGATGACCTGCATCCGTTCGCGCGAGCCAACTTCCCCTTCATGCGCCCCTCGTTCGACGAACTGAGCACGCCCACGCTCGTCGTCGCCGGAGACCGCGATCAGTCGAGGATGTCGAGCCGAGGACCCGACTGGTTCACCGACGCCTACACCTACAGTCCCGGCGCAACCGATCTGCTGACCCTCGCCGGCGCCGAGCACTCACTGGGCGGGATCGTCGGCTACGAGGTGGCGGAGACCACCGATGAGGACCCGGAGCGCGTGGCCGTCATCCAGCGGATGACCACCGCCTACCTGCGGAGCGCTCTCCACATCGACGACACCAGCTGGCCCGCCGCTCGCGCCGCGTTCCGCGACGGCGCCGGCCCGATCGGCCAGCTCGACAGCAAGTAACGCCACGGCGAGCGCGAATCAACACGATTGCGCGCGAGTCCACCCTTCGGCGCGACATCACGGGATGGAGTGATGCGCCGAAGGGTGGACTCGCGCGGCGCCACCGATCGTCTTTAGGCGGGATGATCTTTTCGGGATACGATATTCCCATGGGAACACGGGCCGACGGCGAGGGAGACCTCCCGGAGATCGACTGGGGCGCTGCAGGGATCGAGACCGAGCTCGGCTGGGCGCTCCCGACGATCTACCAGGGCTACACCCGGTCGGGGGTGGGCGCCGTGGCGGAGGTTCCGGGCGGACCGCGCGGGTACCAGGTGCTCGTGGCGATCACGACGGAGGAACCTTCCTCACAACTGGCCCTCGCCCATCGCCTCGGCATCGACAAGACCCAGATGACGTACGTGATCGATGCCCTCGAGGCCGGGGGATTCGCGGAGCGTCGCCCCGACCCCCGTGACCGGCGAATTCGCCACGTCCTCCCGACGGAGGCTGGCCGGGCTTTGCTCCACTCCGCCCGCGCCGCCCTGCGCGAGGCCGAAGGCATGCTGATGCGACACCTCACCACCGGGGAGCAGACCCAGCTGCGCCTGCTGCTGGCCCGGGTCGCGCTCGGCGCCGGCGAGGTCGGACCCCCCAGCTCCGATGCTCGAGCAGACATCCAACTCCCCCTCGCCTCGCCGGATCGCTCCCGGCGCGCCACCGCTTCTTCCCCGACAGATGGAGACACCCCATGACCCGCACCATCCTCATCGCCGGAGCTACCGGCGACCTCGGCCAGCGCATCGTTCGCGAGCTGCTGCAGCACGATGTGAACCTCCGCGTCCTCACCCGCCCCGGGAGCGCCACGGCTGCGTCGCTCTTCGGCGACGACGATCGCATCCGCATCGTCACCGCTTCGTACTCCGACCACGCTGCTCTCACCGCAGCCGCTTCGGGGGTCGATGTGGTCGTGTCCGCCGTCAGCGGTACGCGTCCCGTGATCGTCGACGCCCAGCGCGCACTCTTGGAAGCCACGGTCGAGGCCGGGGTGGCCCGCTTCATCCCGTCGGACTACTCGGCCGATTACCGCTCCATCGCGCCGGGCACCAACCGCAACTTCGAACTGCGGCGCGAGTTCGCCGCCGACGTCGACGCCGCGCCCGTGCAGGCGACGTCGATCCTCAACGGCATGTTCACCGACCTCCTGACGGACCAAGCGCCCATGATCCTGTTCGAACGGCGCCGCGTGCTGTTCTGGTCCTCGGCCGATCAGATTCTGGACTTCACGACGAAGGACGACGCTGCCCGCGTCACCGCGCTCGCCGCCCTCGACGACGACGCTCCGCGCGTGATCGAGGTCGCGGGCTCGCAGGTCTCAGCCCGCGACGTCGCGAGGATCATGACCGATCTCACCGGAACGCCGTTCAAGCTGCTGTGGGCGGGAACGACGGGCACCCTCTCGGCGATGAGCTCGGTCGGTAAGCGGCTGTCGAAGAACCCGGAAGAGACGTTCCCGGCGTGGCAGGGCATGCAGTACTTCGTGAGCATGTTCAGCGGTCAGGCGCAGCTGCGCCACGTCGACAACGACCGATACGGCGCCCACACCTGGACCACCGTCCGCGACGTCCTCCGCACCCACCTCGCCGCCTGACCGCACCCGCAACGGGCGCGAATCAACACGATCGCGCTCGAATCCACCCTTCCGTGCGGCATCGCAGCATGGATTGGAGCGCTCAGGGGTGGATTCGCGCGGCGCCGCCGCCGCTCAGCGCGCGCAGGGCCTGCCACGTCGTGCTGAGCACGGCGGCGAGGTCGGCGCCGGGGTCTGCGTCGAGCCACGCCTCGAGCGCCTCGTCGAAGACGATCACCGAGAGCGCGGCGAGCAGACGGGCTTCGCGGGGCGGCACGTCCCGCGATCGCAGCGAAGCGGCCACCGCGTCGGACAGGTTCGCCGACTTGAGCAGCTCCCGTTCGTGCAGCGCGCTCTCGGAGCGGATCAAAGCCCGACGTCGCAGGATCGACGCGCGCCACTGCTGCAAGGGCGCCGTCGCTGCGGTCAGTCCCTGCTCGACCATCGAGAGCGGATCGAGGTCGTCGGGCAGGCCTGCGAGCGCGTTCGCGACCACCTCGGGAAACTCGCGGTCGCGGAGGAACAGCACCTCGCGCTTGTCGACGAAGTGACGGAAGAAGGTGCGCGTCGTCAACCCGGCCCGCTCGGCGATCTGCGGCACCGTGGTCGCGGCGTAACCCTGCTGCTCGAAGAGCTCGATGGCGGCCTGCTCCAGCCTCAGTGCGGCATCGGGTGCCCATCGCGTCATGGTCCCAGGCTATGACATTCCGTGTCATCATGTCTATGACACGGAATGTCATCACGAGCGTCGATCGGCGAGCGGATGCTTCCATACGAAGGGGCGCCCTCATGCCGACCAACACCGCCGCGTGGATCGACGCGCCGTATGCCGACCTCACCGTCCGGGAGGCACCGTTCCCGACCGCCCGGCCGAGCCAGCTGGTCGTGCGCGTCCGCGCCATCGCGGTCAACCCGCTCGACGCGACCATCCAGTCGAACGGGCGCCTGATGTACGGCTGGCTCCCCTCTCCCGCGATCCTGGGCACCGACATCGCGGGCGAGGTCGTCTCCGTCGGATCGGCGGTGACCCGCTTCCAGCCCGGCGACCGCGTCTTCGCGTTCGCCGTCGGGATGGAACGCGGCCGCGACGACATCGCCGAGGGCGGCTTCCAGTCGTACGCCGCCGTCGAGGAACGCCTCACCGCCCCCGTGCCCGCCGATCTGGGGTTCGAGCAGGCCGTCGTGCTGCCGCTCGCGGTCTCCACCGCTGCCAGCGCGCTGTTTCAGACCGACCAGCTCGGGCTGGCGCATCCGAGCGCGAACCCGACCGAGCGCCGAGAGAGCGTCGTGGTCTGGGGCGGCACCACGAGTGTCGGCAGCAACGCGATCCAGCTGGCCCGGGCGGCGGGGTACACCGTGATCGCGACCGCCTCGCCGAAGAACCACGACGCGCTCCGCTTGTTGGGCGCCACCCACGTGTTCGATTACCGCGATCCGGAGGCCGTGGCGAAGATCGCGGCCGCGGCGTCCGGCACGACGGTGCGCGGCGTGCTCGCGGTTGCCGTGGGGTCGGCCGAACCGAGCGTCGCCGTCGCCCGCGCCACGGGCGCGAAGCGCGTGGTGCTCGCGAGCCCCTCGGTGTCGTTCTACGATCAGCCCCGGCGGGGCGGCCTGTCCCGCCAACGGCTCCGGATGCTGGCGCGGCTCGTCGCGAGCAACGCAACCCTGCAGGTCCGCTGCGCACTGAGCGGCGTGCGCGCGCGCTTCGTGTGGGGAAGCTCTCTCATGAACAACGAGGTGGGCCCGATGCTGTGGGCTGACTACCTTCCCGACGCTCTCGCCGACGGGCGACACCAGGCGTTCCCCCCGGCTCGCGTCGTGGGCACGCAGCTGAGCGCCATCCAGCCCGCGCTCGATGAACTGCGCCGCGGAGTGTCGGCCGAGAAGCTCGTCGTCACCCTGAATTGACCCCCAAACTCACACCGCGCTCCCAGGTTCGAGGGACCAAAACCGGCGCAGCATCCGTTCCCTTTAGTGACGCCGCAGCCAGCGCCGTCGAACAGGAGGAATCGTGAGCAACGACTACCGCAAGACTCCCGAGGCGCTGAGCCGCCTCACCCCGAACGAGTACCGCGTCACGCAGGAGGACGCGACCGAGCCCGCGTTCCGCAACCGGTACTGGGACAACCACGACGACGGTATCTACGTCGACGTCGTGTCGGGCCAGCCCCTGTTCTCGTCGCGCGACAAGTTCGAGAGCGGATCGGGATGGCCGAGCTTCACCAAGCCGATCGACGACATCGCCGTCACCGAGAAGACCGACCGCACGCTCTGGATGAAGCGCACCGAGGTGCGCTCGGCCGGAGCCGACAGCCACCTGGGTCACGTCTTCGACGACGGCCCCCGGGATGCGGGAGGATTGCGGTATTGCATGAACTCCGCCGCGCTTCGCTTCGTTCCCGTCGCCGAGCTCGAGGAGCAGGGCTACGGCGCCTACAAGACACAGTTCACCACTGAGGAGAGTGCAGCATGACCGACACCACGGGAACCATCACCCGCACCCCCGGAACCGAGACGGCCGTGCTCGCCGGCGGTTGTTTCTGGGGCGCCGAGGACTTGATCCGCCGCCAGCCCGGCGTGCTCGACACCCGCGTCGGCTACACCGGCGGAACGAACGCCCACGCGACCTACCGCAACCACCCGGGTCACGCCGAGGCGGTGGAGATCGTCTTCGATCCCACCCAGACCACGTACCGCGACATCCTGGCGTTCTTCTTCCAGATCCACGACCCTTCGACCTTGAACCGCCAGGGCAACGACGTCGGCACGAGTTACCGCTCTGCCATCTTCCCGCTCTCCCCCGAGCAGGAGCGGGTCGCCCGCGAGACGATCGCCGACGTGGATGCTTCCGGTCTCTGGCCGGCGAAGGTCGTCACCACGATCGAGCCCGAGGGCCCGTTCTGGGAGGCAGAGCCCGAGCACCAGGACTACCTGATCCGCATCCCCCACGGCTACACGTGCCACTTCGTGCGTCCGGGCTGGGTGCTGCCCAAGCGCGCCGAGGCCGGCGCCACCGCCTGACCGCTTCTCTCGAAGGCCGTGGTCCCGCGCGAGCGGGACCACGGCCTTCGTCGTGCCACCGGTGTCTCGGAGGACTGGAAGGATGGAGGGATGACCTCCTCCGGATTCGACGCCCTCACCGAAGCCGACCTTCGAGCGAACGGCAGCGTCAAGTGGACGATGTTCCCCGACGTCATCGGCGCGTTCGTCGCCGAGATGGACTTCGGCGTCGCCCCGCCGATCACGGCCGCGCTGACCGGCGCGCTCGACCGCGGCCTCACCGGCTACCTGCCGAAGCACCTCGCCGATGCGCTCAGCGCGGCGACGGCCGCCTGGTACCGCGACGCGTACGGCTGGGAGGTGCCCGCCGATCGCGTGCACCACGTGCCCGACGTCATCGCCGCCTTCGAGCTCGCGATCGAGCGATTCACCGCGCCCGGCTCAGCAGTCATCGTGCCGACCCCGGCTTATATGCCGTTCCTCATCGTGCCGCCCATGCACGGCCGTGAGGTCATCGAGGTGCCCAGCATCGAGGTCGATGGGCGCATGACGATGGACCTCGACGGCATCGCCCGGGCGTTCGACGAGGGCGCCGGCCTGCTGGTGCTGTGCAACCCGCACAACCCGCTCGGCACCGTCTTCACCCGCGACGAGCTCGAGGCCGTGTCGGAGGTGGTCGCGGCGAAGAACGGCCGCGTGTTCTCCGACGAGATCCACGCCCCGATCGTCTACTCCCCCGCACGCCACATCCCGTACGCGTCGATCTCGGAGGCGGCCGCCTCGCACACGATCACCGCCGCCTCGGCCTCCAAAGCGTGGAACCTCGCCGGGCTCAAGTGCGCGCAGGTCATCCTGTCGAACGAGTCGGATGCCGCCGCCTGGGCGGAGTTCGGATTCTGGGCCGGCCACGGCACGTCCACGCTGGGCGTCGTGGCCGCCGTCGCGGCGTACACCGACGGCGGGCCGTGGCTCGATGACGCCGTCGACTACCTCGACGGCAATCGCCGCCTGCTCGCCGACCTCGTGGCCGAGCTGCTTCCCGACGCCCGCGTCACGATGCCCGAGGGCACCTACATCGCCCTGATCGACTTCCGCGCCTATGGCATCGAAGGCAACCCCGCCGAGTGGTTCCGCGATAATGCCCGCGTGGCGATGACCGACGGCGCCGCGTGCGGCGTCGCCGGCGTCGGCCACATGCGCTTCGTGTTCGCGATGCCGCGCCCGCTCGTCCGCGAAGCGATCGAGCGGATCGCCGCCGCCCTCACCCGTCAGGCGGCCTCGGCCGCGTAGCGCCCGCTTGCCGGAGCCGGGTCGGGATGCCAGCCTGACAGCGTGAGCATTCCCACCCGCGCCGACCAGAGCGTTCTCGACGACCTCCGCGACCGCCTGGAACGGACTCGCTGGGTGGCGGCCCTGCCCGACGATGCCGGCGGGCTCGGGGTGGATCGCTCCTATCTCCGCACCCTCATCGAGGCGTGGGGCCGCGATTACGACTGGCGCTCGTCCGAGCGCGCGATCCTGGCGCGCCCGTGGGTCAGTACCGGCGGCGACACGCCCATCAATGCGGTCCATCACCGCGCCGGGGAGGCGGCTCCGACCGTCGTGCTGCTGCACGGCTGGCCCGATTCCCTCCTCCGCTTCGACCGTGTCGTTCCGCTCCTCGCCGGTGTGAACGTCGTCGTACCGGCGCTTCCCGGTTACCCGTTCTCGGCCGGACCGATGCGGGGCACCTCCGACGATGTCGCCGACCAGCTCGACGCCATGATGAGCGAGCTCGGCTACGACCGTTTCGTCGTCTCGGGCGGTGACATCGGCAGCGGCATCGCAGAGCGCTGGGCGTCGAGGCATCCCGATCGCGTCGCGGCCCTGCACCTCACCGATGTGCCGTACTCGCACGCTTTCGCGGTGAACCCGGCGGATCTGGGTGACGAGGAACGGCGTTACCTCGACGAGGCCGCCGCCTGGCGCTCGACCGAGGGCGCCTACGCGCTCGAGCAATCCACGAAGCCGAACACCCTCGCGGTCGGTCTCGGCGACTCCCCCGCCGGACTCGCGGCGTGGTTGGTGGAGAAACTCACCGCGTGGAGCGACAGCGGGGGCGACGTCGAGTCGGTGTTCCCGCGCGACGATCTGCTCACCTGGCTGAGCGCGTACTGGGTCACCGGCACCATCGGCACGTCGTTCGCCCCCTACGCCGCGCGCACGAAGCCCCTCACCGAGCGCATCACCGTGCCGACCGCGTTCTCCCTCTTTCCGAAGGACCTCATCTCCGCCCCGCGGGCCTTCGGCGAGCGGTTCTTCACCGTCGTCCACTGGACGGAGTACCCCGCGGGTGGGCACTTCGGCGCGTGGGAGCACCCCGAGTGGTTCGTCGAAGGGCTGCGAGCTGCCCTCGCAGCGTCGGGCGCAGATGACTGAAGACGCGACGGCGTGGGTGCTGCACGTCGACCTCGATCAGTTCATCGCGGCCGTCGAGGTACTGCGGCGCCCCGAGCTGGCAGGACTGCCGGTGATCGTGGGCGGGCGGGGAGACCCGACCGAGCGCGCCGTCGTCTCGACCGCCTCGTACGAAGCACGCGCGTTCGGCGTGGGCTCGGGGATGCCGCTGCGGATCGCCGCGCGAAAGGTGCCCGACGCGGTGATCCTCCCCGTCGACTTCCCCGCCTACACGGCGGCTTCCGAGGCGGTCATGGCCACCCTGCGTGCGCAGCCGGGCGCAGTGGTGCAGGTGCTCGGTTGGGACGAGGCGTTCGTCGGTGTCCACACCATCGATCCCGAGCGCTACGCCCGAGACCTGCAGAGCGCGGTCCTCGAGAACACGCGGCTGCATTGCAGCGTCGGAATCGGCGACACCCTCGTGCGCGCCAAGGTCGCCACCGGTTTCGGCAAGCCCCGCGGGGTGTTCCGCCTGACCGCGGCGAACTGGCTCGACGTCATGGGCGCTCGCCCCACGATCGAACTTTGGGGCGTGGGCACCAAGGTCTCGCGGCGCCTTGCTGCCCACGGCATCGCCACGGTCACCGACCTCGCGACGGCGGATGTCAGCGTGCTCGCGGCGGAGTTCGGCCCGAAGATGGGCCCGTGGTATGCCCAGCTGGGCCGGGGCGACGGCTCCGCCGTGGTGGATGACACCCCCTGGGTGGCCCGCGGACACAGTCGCGAAGTCACCTTCCAGCAGGATCTCACCGAGCGGGCCGAGATCGAGCAGGCCGCCCTCGATCAGCTCGGCCAGGTGCTCGACGACGTCGCCGCCGAGGGACGCCCCGTCGTCGGGGTGGGGGTCAAGGTGCGCTACGCCCCGTTCGTCACCAAGACCTTCACGCGCAAGGTGGCCGAAACCTCCGACCGCGACGCCGTCATCGCCGCAGCGATGGTGCTCGTCGACAAGATCGACCCCGACCGCCCGATCCGGCTGCTCGGCATGAGGGCGGAGATGGCGATGCCCGACGACGCTCGGGAAGGGCACACGCCCACGCGCGGCGGGTGGTGAGGCGCTGGAGCAGGCACCTAGGCTCGCAGCGTGGAGACCCCCGATGTGATCGTCATCGGCGCGGGGCTTGCGGGCCTGCGCGCCGCCGCCCACCTGGCTGACGCCGGACGCACCGTCGTCGTGCTCGAAGCCGCCGAGGTCGTGGGGGGTCGCGAGCGCACCGACGAGGTGGACGGCTTCTTGGTCGACCGGGGCTTCCACGTGCTCAATCCCGCCTACCCGGCGATGCACCGCGGAGTGGATGTGCCCGCCCTGCGCCTGCAGCGCTTCCCCGTCGGCGTGCGCGTACGGCGCGAGCGCACCGTCGTCGAACTCGCCCACCCCCTCCGCCTCCCCGCGCTCATCCCTGCCACCCTGCGGAGCGGTCTCATCACGGTGGCGGATGCTGTCGCCCTCGCGCGATGGATCGGCCCCGCACTCATCGGCCCGCGCACCCTCATCGACGGCCCCGACCAGTCGCTGAGGGCGGGGTGGGATCGGGTCGGGCTCTTCGGGCCGCTTCGCACCGAGGTGCTCGCGCCGTTCCTGGCCGGCGTGATCGCCGATGACACCGGCGCCACCTCCGACACCTTCGTGCGCCTCCTCGTGCGGATGTTCGTGCTCGGAGCGCCGGGATTGCCCGAGCGTGGCATCGGGGCGCTTCCGGCGCAATTGGCCGACACCGCGACGGCGGCGGGAGCCGCCATCCGACTGCAGCACCGGGTGGCGAAGCTCGCCCGGACCGGCGGCCGCGTCGAAGTCGACATCGAAGGCGCCGACACGATGCGCGCCCGCACGGTCGTGGTGGCGGTGGGTCCGGGCGCCGTGTCCTCGCTCGTGGACGTGCCTCGCCCCGTCACCCGGGGCTTGCAGACGTGGTGGTTCGCCACGGACGCTGCGCCCTCAGCATCCGCCATGCTCTCCGTCGACGGCCGGCGGCGGGGGCCGATCGTGAACACCTCGGTGCTCTCGAACGCCGCGCCCTCGTATGCACCGGCCGGCCGGCACCTGGTGCACGCGACGTGCCTGCTTCCGGCTCCGGGCTCCGGCGCGACCGAGGCGGAGGTGCGCCGGCAAGTGGGCGAGATCTGGGGTGCCGATGCCAGCGCCTGGGAAATTCTGCGCCGCGACGACGTGCACGACGCGCTCCCCGCTCAGGGTTCCCCGCTCCGGACCACGAGCCCGGCGCGGGTGGCGGCCGGTGTCTATCTGGCCGGCGACCACCGTGACACGGCATCGATCCAAGGCGCGCTGGTATCGGGCGAGCGGGTGGCACGTGCCGTGCTGCGCGCCGGATGACCTCAGCTCCTTCCGCGCGACACCCCTCCCCCGCTAGAGTTCGAGACACCGGGGGAAGGAGAGCACGTGCAGCACCGTTCGAACAGCGCGCTTTCGGCTTTCCCTCGCGTCACACCGCCCGCTCGTGCTAACGTTGAGGAGTTCCTCACCGGAACGAGCACGTCGAAAACCTCTGCCTCATTGTGGAGAAGCAGCCTGCACGACGTTTTACCCCCGTCTCAGACGGATCCTGAAAGCTTTGTTTTGACTGTTGTCACCACCGCACCACCCGCCTCGACCACATCGCAGTGGCGCCAGGCGGAAGACGGTATTTTCGTCGCCACTTCCAGTGGCGAGTATGCCGGCTTCGTCGCGCACGTCGCCGACGGCTACGATGCCCGCGGCCCGCTGGGCGAAGACCTCGGACGCCACGCGTCCGCCGGCCTCGCCATGCTCGCCGTTGAAGATGCCTGCGGTTCGCCGCGGTCGCGTGCGGTCACCCCGCGCGGTTTCCGCTCGTTCCGTCCCACCCGTCCGCTCCGCACACGTCGGAGCGGCACACACGGTCGCACATCGCGGCCCGAATAAGAATAAGGATAGACACGATGGCCACTGGCACCGTGAAATGGTTCAACTCCGAAAAGGGCTTCGGCTTCATTGCCCCCGATGACGGCTCCGCCGACCTGTTCGCGCACTTCAGCGCGATCGCCGGTTCGGGCTTCAAGGAGCTTCAGGAAAACCAGAAGGTGGAGTTCGACGCTGAGCGCGGACCCAAGGGTATGCAGGCCGCGAACATTCGGCCCCTCTGAGACTTCTCCCGCAGGGTAGCGCTAGCTGCCCAGCCGGATGGTTCACCGACTCCTCTTGAGGAGTCAAGCCAACGGGCTCGTCGATTCTTCGGCGGGCCCGTTGTCTGTACCCCGGTGCCCTTTTCCTTGCGCCGTTTTCCCCCGCGCCTGTCCTTCAGGCGGAAGAGCGTGAAGCGCGGCGTGCGACGAACTGCGCCACGAGGCGCCATCCGACGAGCAGCACCAGAAGCGACAGCGTGGCGACGATGATGAACGCGAGCGCGGTTCCCTGACCGGAGAGTACGCGCAGCAGCATCCCTCCCCCGACCGTGGCGAGCCAGACCCCGATTCCGGTGCGCACGACGGCGGCGGGCGCTTTCCACCCGCGGGTGAGCGCCCACCCGATCACGAGTGCGACGAGGAACGGCCATGCCGTCTGACCAAGACCCGCCCACAGATCGTCGTCATGACTCGCCCGCCCGATCACCGCGAACGCCACCACCAGGCCGGCGTCGAGAACGAAAGCGCCCGCGACGCGGGCCCGGCCGGTGGCTTCAGTCGCCATCTGTGGCGACGGGGTGGTGCGCGGGCGCCCCGAGCGCCGGCAGGATGACGCTGTCGACCAGCGAGATCAAGAACTCGCGCGTGACCGGTTCGCCCTGCATGAGAACGCGATGCGCGACCATCGACGGGCTCACGAGAGCGATCGTGTCGATGTCGCGATCCGCTGCGATCTCGCCCCGCTCGACGGCTCGGCGCATGAGGAACCGATTCGCCGCAGCTCGCGGTTCGACGAGCGCCTCACGTGCCGTTTCCGCGAGCTCAGGGGCTCGCGAGAGCATCGACGCCACGCCCGCCATGATCTTCAACTTGCGCGAGGCGTCCTTCATGCTCGGCGGCTTGATCATCGCGACCAGATCGCCGCGCAGCGTTCCCGTATCGGGGAGACTGTCGGTATCGAGGTCCGCCGACTTCAAGCACGCGACCGCGTCGATCACCAGCTCGGCTTTCGAGGACCAGCGGCGATAGAGCGTCGCCTTGCCGGCGCGGGCCCGGGTCGCGACCATGTCGATCGTCATTCCGTCGTAGCCCTCTTCAGCGAGCACATCCAGAGTCGCCTCGAGGATCTCGGGGTCGCGCGTGAGGTCACGTTTCCGGCCCAAGCGCGGAGCCTCGGGGGCGGTATCGATGGTCAGGTCGAGCGGCGTCATCGCGAACTCATCCCTTTCTGAAGAAGGCGTGCCCCCATCCTAACCTCATCCAAGACGCAAGAGTTCAGGAACTAGACATATCTGGAACTGCTGGGTTCCGTATATGCTTTAGGTCATGTCTGCACTTTCGCCCACCCCGGTGTCCCGTCGCCGGTGGCTGACCCTCATCACGGTCGGCCTCGCCCAACTCATGGTGGTTCTCGACGCCACGGTCGTGAACATCGCCCTTCCCTCCGCCCAGGCCGACCTCGGATTCTCCGACGGCGACCGTCAATGGGTGGTCACCGCGTACTCCCTCGCGTTCGGCGCCCTGCTCCTGCTCGGTGGTCGCCTGTCCGATCTGATGGGGCGCAAACGCACCTTCATCATCGGGCTCATCGGTTTCGCCGCCGCCTCAGCGCTCGGTGGCGCCGCCCCTGACTTCGGGGTGCTCGTCGCGGCCCGCGCCCTGCAGGGCGTGTTCGGCGCGCTCCTCGCCCCCACCGCCCTTGCGGTGTTGACGACGACGTTCACGATCCCGAAGGAGCGCGCTCGCGCGTTCGGTGTCTTCGGAGCGATCGCGGGCGCCGGTGGCGCCGTCGGCCTGCTGCTCGGAGGGTTCCTCACCGAGCAGTTCGACTGGCGGTGGAACCTCTACATCAACGTGTTCATCGCCGTCATCGCCATCATCGGCGCGGTGCTCTTCGTCGGCCACATCGAGCGTTCCGGTCCCCGGCCGAAGCTCGACATCCCCGGCACGGTCCTCGTCTCGGCCGGACTGTTCGGCATCGTGTACGGTTTCGCGAACGCCGAGACCGAGGGCTGGGACTCCCCGCTCGCGTGGGGCGTCCTCGCGGCGGCCGTCGTGCTGCTCGTGGGCTTCGTGCTCTGGCAGCGGCGCGCCACTCACCCGCTGCTGCCGCTGGCGATCGTCCGCGACCGCAACCGCGCTGCGTCGTACATCTCGATCCTGATCGCGGGTGCCGGCATGTTCGGCATCTTCCTTTTTGTCACCTACTTCCTGCAGGCGTCGCTCGGATTCAGCCCCATGCAGACGGGCCTCGCGTTCCTCCCGATGGTGATCATGCTCGTCCTCGCCGCTCAGCTGTCGACGAACCTGCTGCTGCCCCGACTCGGACCGAAGATCATGGTGCCCGCCGGAATGACGCTGGGTGCGATCGGGATGCTGCTGCTCACCCGCCTGGACCTGGACAGCGTCTACGCGACGAGCGTCTTGCCGGCGCTGATGGTGCTCGGTTTCGCGATGGGCACGATCATGCCGGCCTCAATGCAGACCGCGACGCTGGGCGTCGACCGAGAGTTCGCCGGTGTCGCTTCGGCCATGGTGAACACCAGCCAGCAGGTCGGCGGCTCGATCGGCACGGCTCTGCTCAACACGATCGCGGCCACCGCGACGACGGATTACATCGCCGCCCACATGCCGCCCGATGCCACGACGGTCGCGTCGGGTGCGGTGGCGGGATACGCCGCCGCGTATGGCTGGGGCGCCGCGTTCTTCGCGGTGGGCGCGGTCATCGCCGCGTTGCTGTTCCGCCGGCGCCCCTCGGGCGATGGCGCGACGGCCGAGGCTCCGGCCGAGAACGCCGAACCGGTCATCGCTCACTGACCGGACTCTGAGGGGGTCGTCGCTTCGTGCGGCGGCCCCTTCAGTGTGTCGCGGGAGCCAGTTCAGGCGTCAGCGCCTCGCGCTCATCGAAGACGAAGCACTCGCCGCTCCAGTGGGCGCGACCCTCGTGCTCGAAGTAGCCGAGGATGCCGCCATCGAGTTGATACGCCTCGACGCCGCTTTCGCGCAGATGAAGGGCCGCCTTTTCGCAGCGGATGCCGCCGGTGCAGAAGCTCACGACCGTCTTGCCGTCCAGTTCCGAACGATGGGCGGCGGCAGCATCCGGGAACTGGGTGAATCTCTCGATGCGCCAGTCGGCGGCACCCTCGAACGAGCCGTAGGCGACCTCGAAGGCATTGCGGGTATCGAGCAGCACGATTTCGCGGCCCTCGTCGTCAGCGCCCTGGTCCAACCAGCGGCGGAGGGTCGTCGGCGAGACCGCCGGAGCCCGACCCGCGTCGGGGCGGATCGTCGGATGATCCATGCGGATGATCTCCCGCTTCACCTTCACCAGCATTTTCTGGAACGGCTGCTGGGCCGACCAGCTCTCCTTCGCCCGCAGCTCGGCGAACCGGGGGTCGCGCCGCAGCTCGTCGATGAAGCCACGGACGGCATCCGGAGCTCCGGCGAGGAACAGGTTGATGCCCTCGGCGGCCAGGATCACGGTGCCGAGGAGGCCGGCGTGCACAGCGCGCTCGCGCAGCACCGGGCGCAGGGCCGGCGCATCGTCGATCGGCGTGAACAGATACGCCGAGATGTTGAGCGTGTCGGGCATCCGACCAGCCTACGGACCCTTCACCCACATCGGGAGCGCCCGCGCAAGGCCGGAGAGCGCCGCGCCGATCGGTGCTCTGATGACGCGATGAAGACGGAGTCGGGCGCCGACGCGCGGTCTGCGCAGAACCTGTGGTCGGGCGTGCTCTTCGGCGTCGGAGTGATCGCCTTCGTCGACGAGACGGTCTTTCATCAGTTGCTGCACTGGCATCACTTCTACGACCGGGGTACGAGCGAGCTGGGGCTCGTTTCGGACGGGATCTTCCACGCACTCAGCTGGTTCGCCACGATCGCGGGCCTCTTCCTGTTCGCCGACCTCCGCCGCCGTCGGGCGGTCAACCGGCGCCGATGGCTCGGTGGGGTGCTGGCGGGCGCCGGCGCGTTCCAGCTGTACGACGGCCTCGTCCAGCACAAGGTGCTCGGCTTGCACGAGATCCGCTACGTCGAGAACCTGTTCGCGTACGACGTGGTCTGGAACCTCACCGCCGCCCTCCTGCTCGCGGTCGGAATCGGGCTCGTCGTGACATCGAAGCGCGCCGTCGTCGCCTGAGCCCTCCCATGACCCATCCCCACAGCGCGACCGCATCGCTGGACGGCGTGATCCTCGCACTGGCCGGCCTGGCAGTCGCGCTCTACCTCGGCGGCGTCCTCATCTCGCGCGGCCGCCGCTCGTGGCCGGTGCAGCGCAGCGTGCTGTGGCTGGCGGGAACCGCGGCGGCCACAGCATCCGTCGTCGGTCCTCTCGCCGACGCCGCGCACGAGGACTTCGTCGCCCACATGGCAACGCACCTGCTCGGCGGCATGATCGCGCCGCTGCTGCTGGTGCTCGCAGCGCCCGTGACCCTGGCGCTGCGCACCCTCGCCATCGTTCCCGCGCGGCGGGTGTCCCGCATCCTGCGCAGCCGCCCGGCACGCCTGATCTCGCACCCGGTGACGGCCCTTCTGCTGAGTGCGGGAGGACTCTGGCTGATCTACCTCACGCCCGTTTTCGCGGCGATGCGCACCGACCCGCTGATGCACCTCATCGTCCATGCGCATCTCCTCGCTGCCGGCGCCCTCTTCACGGCCGCCGTCATCGGCATCGACCCTCACCCGCACCGCGCCGGTCGTCCCCTCCTCGCTGCGGCGATCGTCGCCGGGTCCGCGTCGCACAGCATCTTGGCCAAGTACCTCTTCGCCCACCCGCCGGTCGGGGTGAGCGCATCGGCCGCGGCGGAGGGAGCCCAACTCATGTACTACGCGGGGGCCACCATCGAGGGAGTCGTGATCCTGATCTTCTGCGCCCAGTGGTATCGCGCCGCCGGGCGGCGACTCGCGCGCACCCCCTCCGCGGTGGCCGTTTGAGGGGGACAATCGCAGCATGGCGAAGCCATGGGGCCCAGGGCGCTGGTTCGGCGTGGGGTGCGGCGCGCTGATCGCGGTCGTGCTGCTGACCGTCGCCGTGCGAGGCTCGACCGACCCGGGCGAGCTCGCCGCCACCGCTCCCGCTGAGGCGACCGAGACTCCCGCCACATCCGCTCTGCCCCCGCTCGGTACCGTCGAGGCCCGAGCGAGCGTGGCGGGCATGCTGGCGGCCACGCTCGACGCCACGGTGAGCGCCGCCGTCGACCCCCGAGGGCGATTGGTCGACCCGCAGACCAGGCCGCTCGCCCGCGCCTGCGAGGGCGGCACCCGTTTCACCGTCGCGCTCGATTTCCGCACGAGCGACAACGCCGGCTCGGTGCAGAACATCCTCGCCGTGTGGGACGTGGCCGGGTACTCCGCCGGCCGCGGACCCCAGGAAGACGTGCGTTACAGCGAGACGCTGCCGATCGAGCGGATGAGCCTCCGCGACACCTCCCCCGTCGACGGCCTGCTGCATCTGCGCATCGTCGGGCGGTGCGCACCCTGGGGCTGACGCGCTACCCGTCGGGGTGCCGGGTGTCAACGCCCGAGCGTCCTCGGCGGGGGCGGCTAGCGTGACCCTCTAGCCGCCCAGGAGACGACGTGAACCGCCCCGCCCCCGCCGCCGATCGCCCGACGATATCGGTGGTCATCCCCGTGAAGAACGACGCGCGACTTCTCGCGCGTTGCCTCGCCGCGCTCGCCGCGCAGACCGTGACCGCCGACGAGATCATCGTCGTCGACAACGGCTCGACGGATGCTTCGGCCACGGTCGCGCTCGAGGCGGGCGCCGTCGTCGTGCCCTGCGCGCACCTCGGCATCCCGGCCGCCGCTGCCACCGGCTATGACGCAGCGAGCGGCGACCTGATCCTCCGCCTGGATGCCGACTGCATCCCCGAAGCCACGTGGATCGCGGAGATGCGCGCCGCTTTCGCGGCCCGGGCGGATGTGTCGGTCTTCACGGGAGGCGCCCGCTTCATCGACGGCCCCTCGGCGCTGCGCACCCCGCTCGCGGCGGTGTACCTCGCGACCTACACCGCGTTCGGCGCTCCCGCCCTCGGGCATCTGCCCGTCTTCGGCTCGAACCTCGGCTTCCGACGCAGCGCGTGGCGAAGCATCCGGACCACCGCGCACCGCTCAGACGCCGAGCTGCACGACGACCTCGATCTGTCGTACCACTTCGGCGAGCACCACCGCATCCGGGCACTGCCCGCCGCCCGAATGGGCATCTCGATGCGGCCGTTCACCAGCGGACGCGGCTTCGCGCGGCGCATGTGGCGGGGGGTGCGCACCGTGATGGTGCACTGGCCGGCCGACCTTCCGCCCGTGCGCTGGCAGCGGCTGCTGCGACGACGACTGCGCCACCACGGTGCCGCTCTTCCGGCGACCCCGCCGGGGAGGGTGCGGCGGTGACCCTCGTCGGGGCGGTCGCGTCGCCCGCCCTTCACGTCATGACGTTCAACGTGCGTCGCCGGATGAGCGAGACGGTGCCGGGACGCTCGGCCGACCGCTGGAGCACGCGTCTGCCGATCCTGCAGCAGGTGTTGCGCGAGGAGCGGCCGACCGTCGTCGGCGTACAGGAAGCGCTTCCCGATCAGGCCGCCGCGATCGGCGAGGCGCTGGGACCCTCGTACCGGTTCGTGGGGTTCGGCCGAAACGCCGGCCGACGCGGTGAGGCGTGTCCGCTGTTCTTCGACACCGACCGTCTCGCGGTGCAGGAGTGGTCGCAGACGGCGCTGTCCGAGCGTCCCGACGAGCCCGGATCGACGTCGTGGGGCGGACTCATCCCGCGGGTGGTGGTGCGCGCCCTCTTCCGCGATCGCGCATCGTCCACCGTGTTCGCGGTGTGGAACACTCACCTCGACCCGTTCTCCGCCCGAGCGCGCAAGCGCACGGCGGCGATGCTGGCCGCAGACGCCGGCGGTGCGGACGTGCCGCTGATCGTGACCGGGGACTTCAACGCCCCCGCGGGCTCGGCCACCTGGCGAACGCTGCTCGCTGGCAACCGCCTGCGAGACGCGTGGCCGGCGGCCGCAGAACGGCTCACCCCCGAGTGGGGCACGTTCGCGAACTACCGCCGACCCCGCATCGGCAAGGGGCGCATCGATGGCATCCTCGTCTCCGATGACGTCGTCGTGCAGAGCATCGGTATCAACGCGAACCGCACGGCGGCCGGCTGGCCGAGCGACCATCTCCCCGTGCAGGCGGTCGTGCAGCTGGGCGGAGGATCTCGATGATCGACAACTTCCTCCGCCGCCCCGGCACCCCCGCCGAACTGATCGCGGCGGGCCTGCGCGTGGCCGGGCTGGCGAGCATCGTCGTCGCCGCCCTCGGATGGGGTCCGACCGCCGGCGGGATCCTCGCTCTGGCGCTCCCCGCGCTTCTCGTGCCGCGGTTCGTCGGCGCGCGCGCCGGATTCGACATCACCTACCAACTCGTCGTGCTCGTCGCTGCCTGGAGCAACGTGCTGGGTCTGTACGAGTCGGTGAACGGCTGGGATCTCGTCGTGCATTTCGCCTGCACCGGCGTGATCGCGCTCGTCGTCTACCTTCTCCTCGCCCACCTCGACATCGTGCCGCGACCCACCGCCGCCGACGTCACCCCGAGGATCGCGGTCACCCTCGCGGGCATGATCGGCCTCGCCGTCAGCGCCCTCTGGGAGATGATCGAGTGGATCGGGTACACCTTCGTATCCGACAAGATCTTCGTCACCTACGACGACACGATCGGAGACATGGCGCTGGGCGGTCTCGGCGCTCTGCTCGCCGGCGCCGTGCTCGCCCGAGCGCGCCTGACTCGCATCGACGCGTTCCGTCCGCCAGCATCCGCCGGCGACGTTCAGTCGGGATCGTCGAGGTCGTCCAACTCGTCGAGGGCTTCGCGCGCACGGGCCAGACGGGCGGCCTCCGGTTCGTCCCACCAGTAGGGACCCCGTTCACCGAGCCCGCGCTTGGCCAGTCCGACGCGGTGACGTGCCGTCGCCTCGCGCTCGGTGTTCCCCGACAGACGAGCTACCCGCACCCCGGAGCGCCCTCGACCGAGGTGCGAGCGCAGCGCCGCGACGGTCTCGTCGGGTAGCACCGGGTCGGTCTTGCGCCACCGACGGCCGTCGATGATCATCCACCGCTCGTCGCTCTCGTCATCCATCCCTTCACCGTAGATGCCTCCGACCCCACCCGAGGTCGGGTCAGGCTCCGTCGCGCGTCACACAGGAAGTGCTCTCCACGCAAGGCCATGACAGCGAGCCGCCCTGCTTGCTCTCATGGGACCAGGCACAACGTGGCCGGACCCGGGGAGGACATCCATGAGAAGTTTCGGAAAATGGCTGCTGATCGCCACGAGCGCGGCGGGGGCGTTCTTCGGCGTCCGCGCCCTGATCATCAAGTACGGCCTGATCGTCGCCGCGGTCGTCACCGTCTGGAACGACCCGCAGGTGCAGAAGCTCCGCAAGCGCGCCGTGAAGAAGGCGCGACGAGCGATGAAGGCGGCCGAGAAGACGGCTGCCAAGGCCGCCAAACACCACTGAGAACGGAAGACACCATGAGCGAGAACACCCAGAACCCCACCTCCGGCGACACCCCCGCCACCCCGGACAGCACCCCCGAGGTCACCCCCGACGAGCAGCCGGACACGACCGAAGACGACGGCACCCCCGTCGAGAACCCCGCCGGCTGATCACTCGGCGTCGTCACCGGTGCTGTCGCGTCGCGCTCGCATCTGAGCGAGCGGACGCGACAGCCGCCGGTTGTCGGCCAGGCGATCTTCGTGTCGCTCGAGGAATCTCCAATACCCGTCGGTGTAGGCCGCCGCTTTCGCCTCGCCCGCGTTGCGCCACCAGCGCCCCATGCGCTGCAGGTAGGCGCCGCCCGACACGTACGGCTTCGTCGCGACCAGCCCGCCGTCGGCGTACTGGCTCATCCCCATCACGTTCGGCACCATCACCCATTCGTACGCGTCGACGAACAGCGTCAAGAACCACCGGTTGACCTCGCGGGGGGCGTAACCCTCCAGCAGGAACCAGTTGCCGAGCACCATCAGCCGCTCGATGTGGTGGGCGTAGCCCCACCGGTGTACCCGCTCGAGCACCGTGCGAACCGGCACCGGCAGGTCCTCGGGAATGTCGCGCCCGGTGTACCACCACTCCTCCAGCGGGCGGTGCAGCTCCAGGAAGTTCACGTCCGCCAGCGCGGGGTGTGCGCGGTACATCCCGCGCATGTACTCCCGCCACCCGATGACCTGACGCAGGAACCCCTCGAGCGACGCGAACGGAACGTCGTCGCCGGCGTTGAGCGCAGCATCCATCACCTCCGCCACGGTGACCAGGCCGAGGTTGATCAGCGGAGACAGCACCGAGTGGAAGAGGAACGGCTGGTCCGCGGTCATGGCGTCTTCGTAGGGGCCGAAATCCCGCAGACGCTCGCGGACGAAGCTCTCGAGCCACCCGCGAGCCTCGGCGGGGGTCACCGGAAGCCAGAAATCACGGGCGTCACCGGGGTGGTCGCCGAAGCGCTCCCTCACCTCCGCGATGACCTCCCGGGTGATCTCGTCGTGGGTCACCGTCGGTAGCGCCGGAATCTCGAGTCCACCCTTCGGCAGGGGGCGCCGGTTGTCCTCGTCGAAGTTCCAGCGGCCGCCGGTCGGGCGACGACCGTCCATCAGTGTGTCGGTGCGTCGCCGCTGCCAGCGGTAGAAGTCCTCCATCACCGGAGTCGGATGGGCGGCGAACCACTCGTCCACCTCTCCTTCCGGAGTGAGGAAAAGTTCGTCGGGATAGGTGCGGGTGCGCACCCCCTCGCGGGCGCAGAGCCGCTCGAGCCGGTCGTCGACCCCGCGGTCGGTCGCTCGCATCCACGCGAGGCCCTCGGCGCCGTGCTCGCCGATCAGCCGGGCAACGCCGGCCGAGAACGACAGTCTGTCCCCCAGTCGCACGTACCGCACCGTTCGACCCTCGAGCTCCCAGCGACGAGCCGTCGAGCGCATTGCGGCCAGGATGAGCACGATCTTGTGCTGGTGGTACGGCAGCCGCTCGAACAGCGCCGCCGATTCGACGAAGAAGAACTCGTCGATGTCATCGTCGAGGGTGGCGGGATGCTGATCCAGCAGCTGCGTGCCGAGAATGAGGGCGGCTCTCACGCGGTCCGCCTGTCGTGCGCCGCCGCCGCGCGGCACCGGCTCGAGCAGTACTTCACTTCGTCCCACTGCGCGCGGGTGCTCCACCGTTTGCGGTTGTCGAACGGCCGACCGCACTGCGCGCACGGCTTGGATTCGCGAACGGGCTGGGCCATCTCGTCATGCTCGCACGGGGGACCGCGGAAACCCGGGGATTGCGCCGGCCGGCATCAGAGTCCGAGCTCCGCGAACGCGGCATCCATGTGCCGGTAGATCGCGTCGTAGCCCGCGTCGTTGGGATGCAGGCCATCGGCGGCCATCTCGCCCGGCCTGCCCTGGATCCAGGAAGAGGCACCGGAGATGTAGTCGGCGCTGATCGTGCCGGCAGCATCCTCCACCCACCCGATGATGGTCTCCAGCCCCTCCGGGCGCTCGGCGGTGTACCAGAACGGCTCGACGACGACGAACCGAGCGTCGGGCAGCTCCTTCTTGAGCCGGGAGAAGTCCTGCTCGATCGCGGTACGGATCCCGTCGCCGCGTGCGTCGTAGCTGAAGACGTCGTTGAGCCCCATCGTGACCACCACCATGTCGGGGTCGGCGGCGATGATCTCGCCGGGAAGGTCGGCCTGCAGCTCAGCGCGGTTGTTGACGAACCCCAGGCCGTTGACGCTGGGGTTGAACTCGCGCCACCCGCGGTCGGCGGCGAGCCGGGTGGACCAGCGATGCTCCGCGGCGCTCGCCCCCGTGCCGAGGGTGTACGAATCGCCGTAGAACGCCACGAGCGGCCCGTCGCCCGCCGGCACCTCGGCGGCAGGGGCTGCGCATCCACCCAGCAGCAGACACACCGCACCAAGCGCCATCACGATCGATTGCCGCATCGCATCCTCCTGATCCAGTCTCCCTCTCTTCGGAGCGGGGCGCTGATCGGTTCACCCGTCCGACCGAGGCGACAGGGGTGTCGAGCGCTTCCTCGACAGGCGTCGCATCGAGCGGGTTTGCGCAGGCAATAACGTGGAGGGGCCTTCCCCGCACCCATCGAGAGGACCCCGTGACCACGACGCGACAGCGCACCTCCCACGCCGCCGGATTCTGGATCGTCGCGACGAGCTTCCTCCTGGTGATGGCGTACTCCACCGTGCCGACGCCGCTCTACCCGCTGTACCAGGAGCAGGACGGCTTCCCCGTCTCGGTGGTCACCGTGGTGTTCGCCGCATACGCGGTCGGCGTGGTGTTCAGCCTCTTCTTCGTCGGCCACATCAGCGACTGGGCCGGACGACGACGGATGCTGGTGATCGCCGTCCTCGTGTCGATCCTGTCCGCGGTGCTGTTCCTGGTGTGGAGCTCCGTCGCGGGCCTCATCGTCGCGCGGCTCGTCAACGGCGTGAGCATCGGGATCCTGACCGCGACGGCGACCGCCCACCTCGGCGAGTTGCGGGCCAAAGCCCGCCCGGATGAGAACGGCATCGTGGCAGCATCCGTCGCCGGTGCGGCCAACCTCGGCGGCCTCGCCCTCGGCCCCCTGATCGGCGGACTGTTCGCCGAGTTCCTGCCCGATCCGCTGATCCTGCCCCACGCGGTGTTCCTCGTCCTGCTCATCATCGCCGCGATCGTGCTGATGTCCGTGCCCGAGACGGTGAACGTCTCCGCCGACGAGCGCCCGCCCTACCGCCCGCAACGGCTTTCCGCGCCGCCGTCCGCGCGACGGCCGGTCATCGCGGCGGCGTTCGGCGCCTTCTCCGGCTTCGCCCTGTTCGGACTGTTCACCTCGCTGGCGCCGACCTTCCTCGTCGGCACCTTCGACGATCGCGATCACCTCGCGGCGGGTGCCACCAGCTTCGCCGTGTTCGCCGCGGCCGCGGTGGGCCAGCTCGTGTTCGCCCGCGTGGCCGTCCGCACCCAGCTCGCGGTCGCGATCGGCTGCTGCGCCGTCGGACTCGTCGCCGTGGCGTCCGGTGCGGTGCTCCCCCAGCTCGCGATCTTCATCCTCGGCGGAATCATCGCCGGCGTGGGGGTCGGACTGCTGTTCAAGTCGGCGATCGCCACCGCGGCGGCCGTGGCTTCTCCCGGTCGACGCAGCGAGACGCTCGCGCTGGTGTTCCTCAGCGGCTACTGCGGCCTGGCCATCCCGGTGCTGGCCGTCGGGTTCTTCCTCACGTTCGCCGAGCAGACCACCGTGCTGCTCGTCTTCTCCGCACTCGTGCTGATCGCAACGGTCAGCGCGGGGCTCGTCATGCGATCACGAAAGGCAACCACATGAGCATCTCCGAGACCGGCATCCGAACCGATGTTCCGCCCAGCGGGCCCGGCTGCGTCGAGTGCGACGAGATCGGCAGCTGGTGGCTGCACCTGCGGCGCTGCGCCGAGTGCGGGCACGTCGGGTGCTGCGACGAGTCGCTCAACAAGCACGGCACCGCGCACGCGCGCAGCACCGGGCATCCGGTGATCCAGAGCTACGAGCCCGGCGAGGACTGGTTCTGGAGCTACAGCACCGAGCAGTACTTCGACGGCCCGCTGCTCACGCCGCCGCGCAGCCACCCGCGCAGCCAGACCGTGCCCGGCCCGGCCGACCGCGTCCCCGCGAACTGGCAGGAGCTGCTCGAGGGCTGACCCCCTCGCGCCGGGCCGTCCCCCGTCGCCGATCCTCAGCGGGGCTCGGGCGGGGGCACGTCCGTGAACGGGCGGGTCGGATGCTTGTGCACCGGCACGTCGAGAAGATACTGCGGGCTGGGGGTCACGGTGCTCAACCCCTTCGCCTTGTCGAGGACCTGCGCGTCGTACTCGGTGACACGATCCTGCGTCGCGCTCTCGTGCTCGCGCCAAGTGCCCACGGTGAAGGCCTCGATGAGCACGCCGGGCTGCGTCTGGTGCGCGTAGAGGCGCCACGTCCGCGCTCCGGTGCGGTACCGACTCTGCTCGACGAGAGACATCGCATCGAGGAACTCCGCTCGCCGATCCTCCGCCACGGTGTACTGCACGAGCACGAGGAGCGGGCGGTCGTCGTCCTGCGGGTCACGGTCCTTCGGGTCCCCCATCGGTACGATCGCCCGGCCGATGCCCTTGGTCGACGGAATGGGCCAGATCACGAGGCTCAACCCGATGAGCACGATCGCAGCGCCGGACACCCACATCACGAGCGTGGCGCCGAAGATGTTGGCCAGCGCGCCGGTGATCGCTGCTCCGAACGCCGTACCGCCGTACAGCACCACCTGGTACAGCGATAGACCGCGGGTGCGTACCCAGGTCGGTAAGAAGGCCTGCACCGTCGCGTTGACCGTCGCGATCACCCCGATCCACGCCAGCCCCGTCAGGACGAGCACCGCGAGAGCGATCGGCAGCGAGGGGAACAGCACGAGCGCCGCGAGTCCCGCGCCGTAGACGATCGCCGAAAGGGACACCAGCCCGTTCACACCGAGGCGACGCTGCGTGGGCGGCAGCACGAAGATGCCCGCGACGGCCCCCACTCCCAGGGCGCCGAGCAGCAGGCCGTAGCCGTCGGCCCCGATGTTCAACTCGTCGTCGGCGATGACCGGCAGAAGCGCCCACAGGGCGTTGGCGGGAACGAGGAACACCGCCAGCCGGAGGAAGATCGCCCGCACGATGTCGGAATGCTGGAGGTACCGCAGCCCGGCCCGCGTTGCGTCGAAGAACGGCTCGGGCCGGACCGCCGGCGGCCGGTACCCTCGCCACAGCAGCAGGGTCGCCAGAAAGACCACGAACGACAGTGCGTTGACCAGGAAGACCGCGCCGACACCGAAGCTGCTCACGATCAAGCCCGCCGCGGCCGGACCGATCGCCCGGGCGACGTTCACGTTGATCGACGACAGCGAAGCCGCTTGACGGATCATCTTGGGCGGCACGACATCGGGCACGATCGCCTGGTAGGCGGGCAGCTGCGCCGCCGAGGCGATCCCGAGCAGGAACGTCAACGTCAGCAGGAGCACCGGGGTGGTCTCACCGGCGAAGGTGAGCACCGTGAGGGCGCCGACCGCGGCCAGCTGCAGCGACTGCGCACCGATCAGCACGCGCCGACGGTTCAAGAACTCCCCCATCACCCCGCCCGGGATGGCGAAGAGCAGCACGGGGGCTGCGGATGCTGTCTGCACGAGCGCCACGATGACGGGTGAGGCATCCGCTTCGACGAGGAACCATTGCGCCCCGACCGACTGCATCCAGCTGCCGATATTGCTCACGAGCCCGGCGATCCACAGCATCCGGAACGCCGGTACCGCGAACGGTGCCAGCGAGGAGATGCGGGGCGGAGGTGCGGCGGGCGAGCCTGGTGCGGAGTCAGGAGTGTGCGACACGGCGTGGGACGACGGACTCAGGACAGTTCGTCGATCACGTCGAAGATGACCTCGGCTACCTCTGCCGGGTGGGTGTGCATGAGCAGGTGCGGTCCGCGGACCTCCACCACGCGCCGCACTCCAGCCCGCTCGTAACCGAACCGGACGGCATCGGGGTTGACCATGCGGTCGGCGCTCGCCACGATGCCCCATGACGGAGTGGTGGACCACCCCGCCGCTTCGGCGGGCTCCGTGAGCACGGACGCAGAAATCGGCCGTTGGCTGACGGCGAGAACGGCTGCTTCGTCGGCGGGCAATCCGAGTGCCGACATGTACGGGAACTCGTCGATCGAGATCGACACTTCTTCGCGTGCCGCCCCGTCGAGCGACGCGAACGGCTCGTACTCGTAATACGGCACAGCCTCGGCATCCGGGAAGCGCCGGTGCAGCTCGCTCGCTGTCTCTCCCTTGTCCAGGGCGTAGCCCGACACGAAGACGATGCCGATCACGTTGTCAGCATCGCCCGCCACACCGACAACGGTCGCCCCATAGGAGTGCCCGACCAGGATGACAGGACGGCCCAGGTGCTCCACGAACGACCGGACGTAGGCCGCGTCCTCGGCGAGACTGCGATTCGAGATGGCCGGCACGCGCACGTCCAAGCTCGCACCCTGCAGACGCAGGGCGACCGGGCTCCAGCTCGCGCCATCAGCGAAGGCGCCATGCACGAGAACCACCGTTGGTAAGTCGCTCATCCGCTCCGCCTTCCCCCACCATCTGAACGTCTTCGACGCTACGGTTCGCCGTGGCATCGGTGCCCCGACAGCGTGTCCCCTCTTGGTAGGACAGTTGTCGAACGCGCCGGGTCAGAGTCTGCCGGAGTGCTCCCAGTACGAAGCGAGCTTGAGCGTGACGTGCAGCACGCTGCGGGACAACCCGGTATCGAGCGCATCACGCACGACCTGCGGCATGTTCTCGAGGCGATAGTAGAGAGTCGTCCGGTGGATGTGCAGCTTCTCACACACGTCGCGCACGTGACCGGCCCCATCGAGGAACGCCTCAACGGTCTGGCGGCGAACGCGGTCGGCATCGGTGAGCAGCACGTGAGCGGCGGGCGAGTACGCCGGTAGGCGAGCTGGATCAGCGACGACGTCGGCGATCATCATCCACGGACCCACCTCATCCGCGTCGGCCCGGCCGGCGAGCTCCGGAAGCACCTCCGCGAGCCCGGCGGCCGCGATGGCACGATCGGCGACGGGGCGTAGATCGGTGTCGGCCCGGGTCATCCGGGCGGAGCCGATCGAGCGCAGCTTCACCCCTTGGCGTTTGGTCTCGGCCTCGAGCCTTTCGTCGTCGGCCGCGCCATCGTCGCTTCGGCCCAGGAACAGCAAGGTAGATCCTTCTTCCCGCAGGAACGACAGCCTGCCGCCGGATCCGACGTCGATCGCGCGACCCAGAGTGGCCCGCTGCACCGGCCCGGTATCGTGTCCGACCGCCAGTGCACGAACCGCGGTCGCGGGGCCCCGCTCGAGTCCGCTCGTGCGCGACGCCGCGATCAGGGCGTCCCGCCGCACGATGGGGTCGGCCGACAGCAGGCCACGGAGCACGGTGCCCCTCGCCGAACCCACGCCGCCACCGTCGCGATCCGCCAGCATGCCCCGGGCCATGTCGACTGCGGCATCCAGCGCGCGGAAGTCATCGGTGTTGAGGGGCGGGCGGTTCGCGATGATCAGCCAGAGCACGCCGAGCAGGGCGTCTTCGTGCCAGATCGGGATGGCGAGTCGTTCGAGGTGGCCGAGATGGTCGAGGTTCACCGTGACCGGACGACGGGACTGATGAACGCGGATGCTTTCCAGATAGTCGCGTTCCCGCGGCGGGGTGCGGCGCTGTAACAGCGACCGCGCGCGCACCTCGTCGATGTCGTCGCCTTGGGCGCTCGCGACGATCGGCTTGTATCCAGGGTCGTTGATCACGATGGACCGGTCCAAGGTCTCCGCCAGCTCGTCGACCACATCTTGGAGGTTCATCTACGCCTCTCTCCGGGGTATACCTCGAGGCTAGAGAGCGCTCACATGCGGCGGCAGTCCCGCTCAGTACCCCCCGGGGGGCGACGAGGAGGTTGAAACCGCGGGCGGCGCGGACTCCACCTGTCGATCGGCGAGGCTCGCAGCGAGGTGGGCGAAGACGTGAGCGGCCGTCGACCCGGGGCGCGCGGCGAGCACGGTGATCTGATAGCCCGGGAGGCTGTGCACTCCGAAATTCTGGGCTTCGATGTCGATCGTCCCGACTCCTGGGACACGGAGATGGAAGGTCGCGTCACCCGGGCCGGACACGTCGTGACGGCTCCACATCCGTGGGAAGTCCGGCTCCGCGGAGAGCAGATCCACGATCTGCGCCAGCCGGGGCGAATTCGGCGGGGCGTCTCGGCGCAGGCTGGCGAGCGCGGCGAGCGTCATCTCTTCCCAGTTCAAGACGTCGCGACGCATGTGCGGCGCGAACATGTCGATCACCACATTCGACCCCGCGGCCAGTCCGCCGTTGCCGAAGTGAGTGGCCAGAACGTTCGACGCGACGATGTCCCGATGGCGGTCCGAGAGGTAGGCGGGCGTGTTCTGCCACTGATCGAGCACCCGCCCGATCTGCTCGGCACTGTGCGCGGGCGGCGCCGGGTCGACCACCGCACCGGTGACCATGCGGAACATGTAGATGCGCGCTTCCTCGTCGAGCCCGAACACCCGCGCGAGCGAGAGGATCACCTGATCGGAGGGTCGACCCCCGCGCCCCTGCTCGAGACGCAGGTAGTACTCGTTGCTCATACCGGCGAGCATCGCTGTCTCGTCCCGGCGGAGACCGGGCACGCGGCGGCCGGCGTCGCGGCGTAGCCCCACGTCCTCCGGCTGCGTCACATTGCGTCGGGCCCGAAGGTATTCGCCGAAGGCCCGAAGATCGCTCCCCATGTTGACCTCCACTCCCAGGTTACATTCTGGAGTCGGATCTCCATATCCCCCCGGGGGACAGCCGCGACCCCGACCAGTCGGACTGCTCTTCGTCAAACGTCGGATGCCTTGCGGGCGCCGCATTGCCAAACTGACGTCACTCGTCGAAACGGCGGGGACAGGCACTAACGAGTGGACACGATGACCAACGTCGAAACAACGGCATCCCTCACGACCACCGGGCTCCAGGCTTTCGCCGCCCCGCTCACGCGTCACGCCATCTTTCTCGGGTTGCGCGTCGGAGCGAGCAGCGACGCGGTCGACAAGGTGCGGGACACGCTCGCCGACCTCGCGGGAACGCTGGAGTCGGTCGCATTCCGCGACCCGCACGCACATCTGTCCTGCACCGTGGGCATCGGCAGCGACTTCTGGCCGCGACTCACCAGCGCCCCGAAGCCTGCGGAGCTGCGACCCTTCACCCCCATCACCGGGGGCGTCCATTCCGCGGTCGCCACTCCCGGGGATCTGTTCTTCCACATCCGCAGCGCCTGGGAGGACTTCGGCTTCGAGTTCGAGCGGCTCCTTCTCAATGCACTCGGAGATTCCGTCCAGACCGTGGAGGAGACCGCGGGCTTCCGATACTTCGACCGCCGTGATCTGCTCGGGTTCGTCGACGGTACGGCGAACCCGAGCGTGGCGTCGGCGATCGCCGAAGCCTTGATCGTCGGCGACGAAGACCCGGCCGGCACCGGGGGCACCTACATCGTCGCCCAGAAGTACCTGCACCCGATCCGCGCCTGGCAGTCGCTCCCCACGGAGATGCAGGAGCAGATCATCGGGCGCACGAAGCCGGACAACGTCGAGCTTCCCGACGCGACATCCGGTCAGAAGTCGCACAAGACACTGTCGACCATCGTCGATGCGGAGGGTGTCGAGCATGACATCCTCCGGGACAACATGCCCTTCGGCAGTCCCGGCTCCGACCAGTTCGGAACGTACTTCCTCGGGTACTCCCGCCACCGCTGGGTGATCCAGCAGATGCTGGAGCGCATGTTCATCGGTGACCCGGTGGGGATGTACGACCGCCTGCTGGACTTCTCGACGGCCATCACCGGCACCGCGTTCTTCGCACCGAGCGCTGACGTCCTGGGCTCACTTCCCGCCCCGTCGAGCACCGCCGACGCTGCGGCTGCAGCACCTGACCCCGCACCGGTATCTCCCTCCCCGTCCCCGGCCGACAACTCGCTCGGGCTCGGCGGACGACCCTCCACATCGTGAAAGGCTTCTCATGAACCATCTGTACCGTCACCTCGCTCCGATCACCGCCGACACCTGGGAATCGCTCGATGACGAGGCACGCACTCGCCTCGCACCCCCTCTCGGCGGACGGACTCTGGTGGACTTCGTCGGCCCGCTCGGGTGGCAGTATTCCGCGAGCAACGTCGGCCGAGTGACCGCGGGCCTGGACGCACCCATGGACGGGATCTCCGTGAGCAGACGCGTTGTGCTCCCGCTCGTGGAAGTGCGTGCGGACTTCACGTTGCTGCGCTCCGAATTGGACGCGACCGCGCGCGGAGCGGTGGACACCGACCTGTCGCCGCTCGACACCGCGGCAGCGAAACTCGCCACGATGGAGAACTCGGCCATCTTCCTGGGATGGGATGCGGCCGGCATCGCCGGTATCGTTCCGTCCTCGCCGCATGAGCCGCTGACGCAGAATGACGATCCCACCCACCTCGCACAACTGGTGGGCACTGCCGTGGAAACGCTGGCGCGCTCGGGCGTCGGCGGCCCCTACGGGATGGCAGTGGACTCGGCCAACTGGGCACAGGTCATCGGTGGCAACGACACCGGCGGACAGTCTCTGCGCCATCACCTCGAACGTGAGCTCGGCGGATCGGTCGTGTGGACGCCCGGCATCGACGGAGCGGTGGTGGTGAGCCTGCGCGGCGGCGACTTCATCTTCGAATCCGGTGAGGACATCTCCCTCGGCTACGCCGCACACACGATCGATGATGTGCAGCTCTACCTCGAGGAGTCGTTCAGCTTCCGCATTGCCACTCCCGAAGCGGCGATCGCCATCAGCTGATCACGCGGGCTGCAGGCTCCGCCCGATCTGCGACGCCGCCCGGCGTCCGATTCGGCGGAGCTCTGCAGCATCCCGCCCCACCCGGGACAGCTGGATGAGCGCTTGCGACAGGGCGACGACCTCGGCCGAAACGGTGGGCAGATCTGCCTCGTCGATGTCCCCGACGGTTTCGGCCAATGCGCCCGCCAGGGCGTGCTCCATCCGGGCGATCGCGGCCGTGCTGATCGCCGCCACCTCGGGATCGTCGCCCAACTCGGAGATGGTGTTCAGCAGCAGGCAGCCCCGCCGGTCGGCGCGCGAGGCGCAATCGTCGATGATCGCGTCGAAGTAGTCGGCGACGGTCTGCTCGGCGTCGGTGTGCGGGCCTGCCATCAAACTCTCGACGAGTGACGCGCGACCGTCGCAGTATCGCCGGAAAGCGGCCAGGAACAGCGACCACTTGGTGCCGTACGCCTGATAGAGGCTGCCGTTACTGACCCGCGTCACCTCGGACAGGTCGATCAGCGACGACGCGCGATAACCGTTCACCCAGAACAGTTCGACCGCCGCATCGAGGAGGGCCTGCTCATCGAATTCGCGGGCTCTTGCCATAGGTCAAACGATAGCCGTCAGCGGAGGGTCGATCAGCCGTGCACCTGGTGCCACGAGGAGATGCGGTAGCCGTCGAGGCGGAAGCTGGCGAAGCTCAACAGCCACTCGGGCGGGCCGATCGGCAGCTTCACGCGCAACGCCAGTTCGGCGAGTACCACGTCGCCGGTCACCGCGACATCGATCAACGAAGCCTTCCATTCGTCGAAGGTGGTGCGGATGTCCGAAACCATGGCGATGACGGCTGCCCGACCGGTGACGGCCTGGCGCGGCGAAGGTTTGTAGACGACGTCTTCGGTGAGGAAGGCGAGGAGATCCTCGATGCAGCCGTCGTTCAGGATGGTGAAGAAGTCCCGCACGATCAGCTCCAGCTCGAGCCTTTCGATGCCGGACATCGCCTCGCGGCCGATCTCGTCCATGTGCATCCTCCGCGCTTCGCTGGGACGCGACACGTCCCGATTTACTGAGGAACGTACCGACGGACGCGTCTGCGGGCCTCCGACGTGCGTCGGAAGCCGTATGGACACCGATCGGAACCGTGCGCCGATCGGCAGTCGTAGGGTGGGCGTGGCCGGTGGCAGCGGACGCGCCGGCCGACAGGAGCACAACACATGACGCGAACAGTCGCGGACCTCTTCGTCGACACGCTCAAACGGGCCGGAGTGACGCGGGTCTGGGGACTTCCCGGCGATTCGCTGAACGCCTTCACCGACGCCCTCCGGCGCGACGGCGGTATCCGCTGGATGCACATGCGTCACGAGGAAGCGGCGGCGTTCGCGGCCAACGGCGACGCGCAGGTGACCGGGGACCTCGCCGTCGTCGCCGGCAGCTGCGGCCCCGGCAACCTGCATTTCATCAACGGCCTGTTCGACGCGCAGCGCAGCCGCGTGCCCGTGCTGGCGATCGCGTCGCACATCCCATCCGCGGAGATCGGCAGCGGCTACTTCCAGGAGACGCACCCGCAGGATCTGTTCCGCGAGTGCAGCGTCTACGTCGAGCTGGTGGGCGACCCCGAGCAGCTGCCCTGGGTGCTCGAGACCGCGATGCGCAATGCCGTCGAGAAGCAGGGCGTCGCCGTCGTCATCGTTCCCGGGGATGTGTTCTTCGCCCCCGCTCCTCACCGCCGTCCGACCGCGCCGATCCGTGCCACGCAGCCGCGCGTGCTTCCCGCCGCGGCCGAGTTGCAGGCGGCGGCATCGATGCTGAACGCGGCCGAGAAGGTCACGATCCTCGCCGGCGCGGGTGTCGCCGGCTCGCACGACGAAGTCATCGCGCTCGCTGCGAAGCTGCAGGCGCCCATCGTGCACGCGTACCGCGGCAAGGAGCACATCGAGCACGACAACCCCTACGACGTCGGGATGACGGGGCTGCTCGGTTTCGCGAGCGGATACCGGGCCATGGAGAAGTGCGACCTGCTGCTCATCCTGGGCAGCGATTTCCCCTACCGGCAGTTCTACCCCGACCACGCGAAAGTGATCCAGGTCGATATCCGTGGGGAGATTCTCGGCCATCGCACGCCCATCGATATCGGACTGGTCGGCGATGCCGGAGAGACCGCGTCGGCGCTCCTCCCCCTCCTCAGCGACGGGAAGCACAGCAGCCACCTCACCGAGAGCGTCGAGCACTACCGCAAGACCCGTCACGAGCTCGACGAGCTCGCCGACGACGACGGGAAGGAACCACTCCACCCGGAATACGTGGCGCGTATGGTCAACGAGCTGGCCGCGGAGGATGCGATCTTCACGGTCGATGTGGGAACGCCCGTGATCTGGGCCGCCCGCTATCTGACGATGACCCGGGAACGACGACTCATCGGCTCGTTCACCCACGGGTCGATGGCCAACGCGATGCCGCAGGCGCTCGGCGCCCAGGCGGCCGCTCCCGGGCGTCAAGTGATCGCGCTCTCCGGTGACGGCGGTATCTCGATGCTCCTCGGCGACCTCTTGTCGATCCGTCAGAACAACCTCCCCATCAAGATCATCGTGTTCAACAATTCGAGTCTCGGGTTTGTCGAAGTGGAGATGAAGGCCGCGGGGATCGTCAACTACGCCACCGATCTCGACAACCCGAACTTCGCCGCGGTGGCCGAGTCGATGGGGATCACGGGCATCCGCGTCGAGCGCGGAGCGGATCTGGAGCCCGCGCTGACGCGCGCTTTCGCAGATCCCGGTGCGGTGCTGATCGACGTGGTGGTCGCCCGCCAAGCGCTGTCGATCCCGCCGTCGATCACCCTCGCCGAGGCCAAGGGCTTCGCGCTGTATTCGCTGCGCACGGTCATGTCGGGCCGCGGTGACGAATTGCTCGACCTCGCCGACACGAACGTGTGGCGTCGGATCTTCCACTGAGAAATCGCCCGCGGCCGACAAGAAAGAAGCAGACATGAGCGAAAGCACCGCGTCCCTCCGGCTCGATCTCACCGGACGCACCGCCGTGGTCACCGGCTCGACCCAAGGGATCGGCCTTGCCATCGCCCGGCGGTTGAGCGAGGCGGGCGCCGACGTCGTCATCAACGGGCGCAGCGAAGAGAAGGTTGCGGCCGCAGCCGCCGACCTCAACGCCGACCTCGTCACGCCCGTTCGGGGCGTCGCCGCCGACGTCACCACGGCGGACGGCGCGCAGCACCTGATCGATCAGGTGGGGCGACTCGACATCCTCGTCAACAACCTCGGCATCTTCGGCGCGAAGCCGGCGCTGGAGATCGACGACGCCGAGTGGCAGCGGTTCTTCGATGCGAACGTCTTCTCCGCCGCGCGAATGACCCGCCTCGCCCTCCCCGCGATGATGGAGCGCGGCTGGGGACGGGTGATCAACATCGCCAGCGATTCGGCGATCGTGATCCCCGAGGAGATGATCCACTACGGCGCGACGAAGGCCGCGATGCTCGCGCTCTCGCGCGGCTACGCGAAGGCCGCTCGCGGCACCGGCGTGACGGTCAACTCGGTGATCGCCGGCCCCACCCACACCGACGGTGTCGAAGACTTCGTCTACGAGATGGTGGATCGCTCGCTGCCCTGGGACGAGGCACAGCAGGAATTCATGCGCACCGCTCGTCCGCAGTCGCTCGTGGAGCGCCTGCTGGAGCCCGTCGAGATCGCGAACATGGTCGTTTACCTCGCCTCGCCGCTCGCGTCCGCCACCACCGGGGGCGCCCTGCGCGCCGATGGCGGCTACGTCGACAGCATCCTTCCCTGACCCCGTTTTCCCTCCCAACGAAAGGAACACCCATGACCGACCCGCACCTCACCGAGGCACACCGCAACACGCTGTACCACCTGGAGCGCCACCCCACCACGCACAACCTCGAGTGGCACGATGTGCTCTCCCTGCTGAAGTCCGTCGCCGACGTGACCGAAGAGCACGACGGCAAGGTGCGCGTGCAGCTCGGCGAGAACGTGCTCTTCCTCAACCGGCCGCGCCACAAGGACGTCGACGAGGAGATGCTGACCAGCATCCGCAAGATGCTGCGCGAAGGCGGATACTTCACCGCGGAGAAGTAATACCCGGCCGGGTCAGGTGAGGGTGTCGGCCAGACGTTCGATGATCAGATCGTCCCCTGTATCGGCATCGAACCACAGCACGATGATCGCCTGGCCCGGCACCCGTGGCACCTCGAACACCTCGTAGTCGAACTCCAGCCAGCCGACCCCCTCGAGCAGCAGTCTCGGGCGCGGAATCTGCTGCGACAGCGGTCCCGCGTCGTGCCGACCCCAGATGCGTTCGAACTCCGGGTCGGCGCGGAGGGCCGCTCTGATCTCCTCGTAGCGCGGATCCTCCGGGTCTCCGTAATAGCGCAGCGCTGACGCGAAGTAGCTGGCGACGGCGTACCAGCGCTCCCGGTCCTCCGTCGCCTCGGCCGCATGCCGGAACGTCGCGATGAGCTCGTTCGTGCCGGGTTCGCCGAACTCACCCAGCACGCGGCGCCCCAGAGCCGTGGCGTCCAGCACGTCGAGGTTGCGGTCCACGACGAAGGCGACCCGACGAGACCACGCGTCCAGCAGCTGACGGGTCCGTCTGCTCATGGGCGACGCCGGCCAGGGCGGTGGTTCGTTGTGGGCAAGACGGCGCAGGTGCTCCCGCGCGTGCGCGTCGAGGCGGAGAGCGCCGGCAAGCGCCTCGAGCTCGGCGTCCGTCGCGGCCGCTTCACCGCGCTCGATGGCACGGACGCGCTCGGGGTCGAGGGCCGCTGCCCGCGCCAGCTCTTCGCGAGTCAGACCCCGAGATGCGCGCCATGCACGCGCGGCCAGCCCGAGCTCATCGGGTGAGATCAGCGACCTCCGCGCCGCAAGATAGGTCCCGATACGCCCGTTCGACTTGGCCGTCCCCCCGCACATGCGGTTCAGGCTAGCTGGCTCAAGACCGGGCTCGCTTCGACGACCGTCGAACCTGTGTGCAACTCGTGCTTCTCGCGGGCGAGGCGGTCGGTGAACCGCCGGAATGCCTCCTGCGAACTGCCCGGCGGAAACCAGAACGAGATGATCACCTGACCCGGCGCTCGGGGCACTTCGAGGATCTCGTAGTCGAACTCGGCCCAGCCCTCGCCGTCGAGCCAGACTCGCCCCGGCTCGACGGCGAACGGTTCCGCGTCGTGGCGGGCCCAGATTCGATCGAACTCCGCGTCGCCCGCCAACGTCGCGATGATGTCCCGATAACGGGAATCATCGGGATCACCGTAGTAGCGCAGGGCGGCGGCGGTCTGGGCCATCCGCTCGTAATACAAAGGCTGCAGCTCCTGCGGCGCGACCAGCGCGGCCTGGGCGACGTCGATGAGCCGGTTCGTCCCCACTTTCGCCGCGTCACCCAGTGCCGCGACCGCGATCTCCGTTGCGGCGATCAAGTCTTGATTACGGTCCAGAGCGAAGGCGATCGTGTCCGACCAGGATTCGAGCATCCTCCGGGTGTGCAGATCGACGACCGGGTAGGAGGGCCACGATTCTCCGCGCTTGTGCGCGAGGCGATACATGTGCCGACGTGCGTGCTCGGTGAGGCGGAGAGCCGTCGCCAGGGAGTCGAGTACCGCGTCCGAGGGCTGCGTTCCGACGCCCCGTTCCAGACGCCGGTAGTACTCAGGACTGATCGAGGCCAGTGCGGCCACCTCTTCACGGCGAAGCCCCTGTACCCGGCGAGAGACGTCGCTCGCGAGACCCACCTCTTCCGGGGACACGAGCGCGCGCCGCGCGGCGAGGTACTCTCCTAGGCGTTTGATGGCGGCCTCCTCGGTGCTCCCCCGAGAGGCAAGTTCCTCGGGAACCCCTTTGCTCTCTTGCAAGCTATCGGCTGCAGCGCGCTGGAGGGTGACCCGATCCCACCCCCCTTCAGACGGGTGTTCGGTCGAAAGTCAACCCCCTTTGTCGGGTATTCGCGCAAGAGATGTATCCGGATGCTGTTGCTTCGCCCTGGTTCCTAGGATTCCTGTTGTGCACAACTGGATTGCATGCAATGGTTTATCCATGACCGCGGTTGACGACATGGTGTGCTTCGCCCTCTACTCCGCGAGCCGCGCGACGACGCAGGCGTACCGCCGGGTGCTCGAGCCGTGGGGATTGACCTATCCGCAGTACCTCGTGCTGGTCACCCTGTGGTCCGACGGCATTCGCACGATCGGTGAGCTCGGTGAGACCCTCGCGCTCGACTCCGGCACACTGTCCCCTCTCGTCCGCCGCCTCGAACGCTCGGGCCTCGTCGCCCGCGCGCGTCGCCTCGATGACGAGCGCGTCGTCGAGGTCTCCCTCACCGACGATGGCGCGGCTCTTCGCCACCGGATGAAGGGCGTCCCGGTCGAGATCGGACGCTGCTTGGGCGTCGACCTCGAGGCCGCCCGTCACCTGCTCGACTCCCTGCACGGGCTCACCCGGCACGTACAGGCCACGACCGAGGCGACCGCCTCGTAACCCGAAGGAGCACCATGGAAGCCATCTACACCGCCGAGGCCCTCGCCACCGGAGCAGGGCGCGCCGGACACGTCGCCACCAAAGACGGTCTGCTCGACGTCGACCTCCAGATTCCCAAAGAGATGGGTGGCCCCGGTGGCGGTCTGAACCCCGAGGAGCTGTTCGCCGCGGGCTATGCGGCCTGCTTCCACAGCGCTCTGCAGGCCGTGGCACGCACCCAGAAGGTCAAGCTCGAAGACACCAGCGTCGGCTCACGCGTGCAGATCGGCAGCAACGGCGAAGGCGGCTACCAGCTCGCCGTGCAGCTGGAGGTCGTCATCCCCCACCTCGCGCACGACGAGGCGCAGGCTCTCGCCGACGCCGCTCATCTCGTGTGCCCCTACTCCAACGCCACGCGCGGCAACATCGAGGTGACGGTCACCGTCTCCGAAGACTGACCTCGACAGCGAACGCCCCGCCCCTCTTCGGGCGGGGCGTTCGCTGTCGGTTGGCTAGCGCGTCTCATCGCGCCGCCACAGGGCGTTGGTGGTCAGCGGTTGCAGGATCTTCTCCGACGGGCAGCCCGCCCGGAACCACCAGACGATGAGTACCTGACCCGGAGACCGGGGGACCTCGAACACCTCGTACTTGTGGCGGATCCAGCCCTCTCGGTCGAGCCAGAACAACCCCGGTTCGACGGTGAGGGGATGGGCGTCGTGACGGGCCCAGATGGCGGAGAATTCGTCGTTCGTCCCGACGGCCGCGAGGATCTGGCGAAACCGCTCGTCCTCGGGGTCCGCGTAGTACCGCATGGCGGCAGCGAAATTGGCGACCTGAGCGAAGAAGATCGGTCGGTGTTCCGGGCCTGCGGACTCTGCTGCGGCCAGAGTGTCGATGAGCCGGTTGGCGCCTGGCGCCACCGATTCCCCCAGCACGGCTCGAGCCATGCTGGTCGCGCTGATGACGTCTTGATTCTGATCGAGCGCGTAGGCGATCTGGTCGCTCCAGCTGTCCAACATCCGTCGCGTGTGTGTGTCATCGGATGCGGAGGGCGACGCCGGCGCGCCGTGCCCGCGCGCCAGGCGGTACATGTACAGCCGGGCGTGCTCGCTCAGACCGAGCGCACGGGCGAGGGAATCCAGGATCGCGTCGGACGGTGGGCCGCCCACGCCCCGCTCGAGGCGGCGGTAATACTCCGGGCTGATGGAGGCGAGGATCGCCACCTCCTCGCGCCGCAGTCCGGGCACGACGCGCCGCGAGGCGCCGCGCACCAGACCGACGTCCTCCGGCGACACCAGCGCACGCCGAGCCGCGAGGTACTCCCCTAATCGAGTGATGTCTACCTCCCCGGTGTGCCGCCGAGGGCGCGGGGCCCCATGCTTCCCTGCGCTCAAGACGAAAACTACACCCCTCGCCCCTCGAGCGTGCGGCCGGATCCGACGCGCGAGGCTTAGGTGAGCAGCGCGACGACGGCAGCGATCACCGACGCCAGGGCGATGACCAGCGCGAGCGCGATCAGCACCGCGTGCACCACCAGGAATGGCGTCGGCTTCCCTTCAGCGGTGCGCGCACGGGGGTCTTTGACCACGCGCGCGAAGAATCGCGGCCAGACCACGACGTTGAACACGGCGTTGACGAACAGCAGGACGACGAGCACGGTTTCCACCCCTCGAGCCTAAGCCGGGGCGATCAGACCGCGCAGGCGACGCAGGTCGCCGCGGTGGGACGCACCTCGAGTCGGCCCGCGGCGATCGGACGCCCGCAGACCGTGCACAAGCCGTAGGTGCCCTCGGCGACCCGGGTCAGTGCCGCCGCGATGTCATCGCGTTCCCCCTCGATGCCGCGGCGCAGTTGGTCGACGCGTTGCCACTCCCCCGACAGCGTCGAGCCCTCGGGGTCGTGCTCGTCGTCCGCGGTCGCGTCGGCCCGATCGAGCAGCAGCGTTCGCTCGTCAGCAGCGAGACGGGCGAGGCGCTCGTCCGCATCGCGCAGAAGGGCCTCCAGAGTGGCCGCGTGGTCGGATGTCATGACCCGATCGAGCGTACGCCGCCCAGCAGGCTCGGGCTCCGGCGCACCCCACCAGCTGCTCCCCTGTCACGAACTGCGGGTGCGACCCGCAATTCGTGACAGGGGAGCAGCAAAGTCGGGCGAAAGAAGTCAACCCCGTGCGCACCACATCGCCCGGCTCGACGATGGGACCACCGGTTCGTACAAAGAGGAGCACCCATGGCGAAGGACCTGTCCAGCGGAGACCGCGTCAGCTGGAACACCCCGCAGGGCCGCACCCGCGGCACGGTCGTCGAGCGCAAGACCGCGGACTTCTCGTTCGCCGACCAGCATTTCACCGCCTCGGAAGACGAACCGGCCTTCATCGTCGAGTCCGAGAAGAGTGGCAACCGCGCCGCACACAAGGGCTCCGCCCTCCGCAAACTCGCCGGCTGACCTCGTCTGCACTCGCGGGGTCCGGGGCCGCCGGGCCTACGCTCGAACCATGCGCATGACCGCGGCCTTCCGGGCACCGCGCCGAGCACCGTTCCTGCTGGTGGCCAAATCGGCGATCGCGTCGATCGCGGCGTGGCTCGTCGCGGGGTGGCTCGTTCCGGGGCCGGCGCCCGTGTTCGCCGCCGTCGCCGCCCTGCTCGTGGTGCAGCCCAGCGTGAACCAGTCGCTCACCCGCGCGGTCGAGCGCAGCATCGGCGTGATCGTCGGAGTCGTGGTCGCCTCGGCCTTGGGCATCCTGCTCGGCTCCTACACCTTCGTGATCCTGCTCGCCACGGCCGTCGCATTGCTGGTCGCCTGGGCGCTCAAGCTCACTTCGGCGACGGCCAACCAGGTCGCCATCAGCGCCATCCTCGTGCTGGCGCTCGGCACCGCGACACCCGATTACGCCTTCGACCGGGTGCTGGAGACCCTCATCGGCGCGCTGATCGGTGTCATCGTGAATCTGGCGCTCGTGCCGCCCGTCGCCCTCGCCCCCGCTCGGGAGAAGGTGGACGCGCTGGGCGGCGAGCTCGGCGACGCGCTCGACCGGCTCGCCGACGCCCTCGAAACCGCCCAGACGGCCGCCTCCCTGGAAGAGCTGCTGCTCGAAGCGCGACTGCTGCGTCCTATGCGGGATGCGGCCGAGGCCGCCCTCGTCACCGGGGCGGAGTCGCTGGGACTGAACCCGCGCGGTCGCAAGCACCGTGCGGAGCTCGACCGTCTCCAAGGGTTGCTCGACATCTTCACCCCGATCTCCACGCAGGTCATCGGGATGACGCGTGCGGTCTACGACCGGTACGACCCCTCGATCACGAACGAGCCGACCGTCCGCGCGATCGCCGAGCAACTGCGCCGCGCCGCCCACGATGTGCGGTTGGTCGTGTCACGCGGTCTGCCCGCGACCGGCGGCGCTCCGACGGCGGGCGACGCCGCAGCATCCGCCCCCCTCGAACCGCCCGCCCTGACGCGCCCCCTGCAGGTCGGTCCCCCCTCGTCCGATCATTGGATCCTCGTCGGATCCCTCCTGGTCGACCTGCATCGCATCCACGAGACCCTGGGAGAGACGGCGGCAGCATGAGCGATCGAATCATCGAGGTGCCGATGTTCCCCCTCGGCGCCGTCCACTTCCCCCACACCCCCCTCGCGCTGCGCCTCTTCGAGCCGCGTTACCTGATGATGCTCGGGATGCTGCTGGACACCCCTCCCGGAGAGTTCGGTGTCGTCCTCATCGAACGCGGCCGCGAAACGGGTGGCGGCGAACAGCGCTTCGACCTCGGCACGATGGCCACCCTCGAGAGGGTGATCCCCCAAGAGGGAGTGGTATCGGTGCTCGCTCGCGGCGGGTCGCGGTTCGAGGTCGTCGAGTGGCTGAGCGATGACCCCTATCCGCGCGCCCGGGTGCGACTCCTGCCCGACCTGGAGTGGAACGACGCGCTCGACCCGCTGCTCGACCAGGCCGAGGCGATCGTCCGGCGGGTGCTCGCCCGCTCGGGCGAATACGGCTCGACCCGGTGGGATCCCGATGTCGAGCTCGCCGAGGACCGCCTCGCCCGTGCTTGGCAGGTCGCCGCGATCGCGCCGCTCGGCGCGCTCGATCAACTCGCCCTCCTCCGAACGACCTCGATCGGCGCGCTGCTCAGCGCGACGATCGACCTCACCGTCGCCGCCGAGGAGCTGCTCGCCGTGCGGGGCTATCGCCCCGACGACGAGCCCTGAGTGCGCATCACTCGGCGAGCGCCTCGGCGATCGGGCGGTCTCCGCCGCCGAAGCGGATGAAGCGGCCGACCGTGCGCTCGTCGGCCAGCGAGGCCGCGATGACGGCGGCGACGTCGGCGCGCGGCACCTTGCCCTGACCCTCGGGGTCGAGCTGGATCAGCCCGGTGCCGGGGTCGAGCGTGAGAGTGCCGGGGCCCAGGATCGTCCAGTCGAGCGCCGTGGCCCGCAGGTGGTCGTCGGCGGCGAGCTTCGCGTCGGCGTAGGCGTAGAAGTCGTCGTCCGGCGAGACGCCGTGCTCGGGGGTCGAACCGATCCACGACACCATCACGAACCTCTGCACGCCCGCCGCAGCGGAAGCATCCATCGTCCGGATCGCGGCATCGCGGTCGATCGCGTACGTGCGCTCGGCCCCGCCGCCACCGGCGCCCGCCGACCACACCACGGCGTCGTAGTCGGCGACCAGGTCGAGCAGCGTCGCCTCGTCTGCCGTTTCAACGTCGAGCACGATGGGTCGTGCGCCGAGGGCCTCGATGTCGGCAGCCTGCTCGGGCTTGCGGATCACCGATGCCACCGTGTCGCCGCGCTCCACGAGGAGGGGGGCGAGGAGGAGGGCCACCTTGCCGTGGCCGCCGAAGATGAGTACCTGCATGTCAGTGCCTTCCGATGCGTTCGATGGACATGGCGAGAACCACCCGGTTCGCAATGTCGGGCGGGGGCTGCTGCTCGGGGTTTCCGTAGCGTTTGCCGAGGCGCACGTAGAAGTCGCCCGCTGTGTCGGGGGTCGCCGCGACCAGGCGACCGCGCACCTCGATGTAGCGGTAGGGGTCGGCAGGATCGAAGACCATGAGGCTCATCGACGGGTTCGCCTCGAGGTTGCGGAACTTCTGCCGCGTCGTGGTGTGCGTGAACAACAGTCGGTCACCGTCCAGCTCGAACCACATCGGGTTCACCTGCACCGAGCCGTCGGGGCGCACCGTGCCGAGAGCGCCGTAGTTGGGGTTTTCGAGCAAGTCGCGGAGGTCGTCCGGAATCATGTGCTCTCCTTTCCTTCTTCCCTCACGGTACGCATCGCCCCGGTGGACGTCTGCGGGCTTGACGCGGAAACGCGTGCCGGTGCCTCGGCGCCCCGTTCTTCGCGGACGATCGCGTTGACGACGGCGCGCCCTGCACGATTGGCCCCGACGGTGGACGCGGACGGGCCGTAGCCGACGAAGAACAGGCGGGGCTCATCGAGCGATCGGGAGTCCGCCACGCGGAAGCCGCCCTCTCGGGTGCGAACCTTCAGCGGCGCGAGATGGTCGAGCGCCGGTCGGAAGCCGGTCGCCCAGAGGATCACGTCGGCCGGCAGGAACGTGCCGTCCGGCATGCGCACCCCGTGCGGCTCGATCCGGGTGAACATCGGCCGGCGCTCCAGCACCCCGCGCTGTTGAGCCTTGCGTGCCCACGGCGTCCAGTGCATGCCGGTCACCGAGATCACGCTCCCCGGCGGCAGGCCCTGCCGCACCTTGGCATCGACGCCCGCGATCGCGGCGACCCGCGCGGCGGTGTCGAAGTCGGCGTCGATCCAGTCGGGTTCCCGCCGCGTCATCCAGACGGTGTCGGCGACGTGCGAGATCTCCTCGAGCAGCTGCACGCCCGAGACGCCCGCTCCGACGACGATCACCCGCTGTCCGGCGAATTCCTCGGCGGCGACGTAGCCGGCGGTGTGCAGCTGGCGACCCTCGAAGCTCTCCTGCCCGGGATAGTGGGGCCAGAACGGCCGCGTCCAGGTGCCAGTTGCACTCACCACGTACCGCGCCGCCCACGTGCCCTGATCCGACTCGACGAGAAGTCTGCCGTGCGGGTCGTCATCGACCCGGCGCACGGCGCGCACGAGCACGGGGCGCTGCACCCGTAGGTCGAAACGCTGCTCGTACTCGGCGAAGTACGCCGGAAGCACGTCGCGGGCGCGGGCGGCGGGGTCGGCCGGCGGCACGTCGAAGCCCGGTAGCTCATGAATACCGTTGACGGTGCCCATCCGCAGCGAGTCCCAGCGGTGCTGCCACGCTCCCCCGGGCGCGGCGTCGGCGTCGAGCACGACGAAGGACCGGTCGGATGCTGTCGCCGCCGGTGCGGGCACGAACCCCTTCCGGCGCAAGTGGTACGCCGTGGACAGGCCGGCCTGGCCGGCGCCGATCACCACGACGTCGACGTCGCGGGGTGGATCGCTCGTCACGGTCGACGAAACCTCGGCCGCCATGCGGGTATTCCGCGAGACGCGCCGGCGTTCAGGCGACGACACCGTCGACGTACACCCAGCGCCCGCCACGGCGCACGAAGCGGCTGCGTTCAGCGAGGACGCCGTATTCCGCGCCGCTGCGCCACCGCGCGTGGAAGGCCACGAACGCCTCCGCCATCTCGGGATCCGCCGTCGTCTCGGGATCCGCCGCGGCGTCGAGGATCTCGCCCGCCTCGAGGATCTCGCCTGCCTCGCGAATTTCAAGGCCGAGCCACGTGGTCGCGGGGTCGAGATCGAGGTCGGCGGGGCGGGTGGCGGGGTGCCACGTGCGGGCCAGGTATGCGGCGTCTCCGATCACGAACGCGGTGTACCGCGAACGCATGAGACGCTCCGGGGAGGGCGCGGGGGTTCCGCCGAGGATCGGGCCGCAGCATCCGTCGAAACGTCCGCCCCCGCACGGACAGGCGTCCGCAGCCCCGATCCGCGGGAAAGCCGGAACCGCCGCCGCACCGAAAGACACGCTCGACACCCTAACGCGGCATGTGCACAGCTCCCGCTCGCGCGGGTGAGTTGTCCGTAGCATGGGGCAGCGCACGAGCGACAGGAGACGGCATGACCGACGGCCCCCGCCCCACCGAGGGTGAACAGCCCGATCCCGTCCCTGCCGCTGCGGGGGCGCCGCCGTTTCCCGCGGCGGGGCCGCCGTTTCCCGCGGCCGGGCCGCCGTACCCGGCAGCGGGGTCGGCCCCGGGCGCGGGCTATCCCGGTGGCGGGTACCCCGGCGCGTGGCCGCAAGCCGCAGCGGGCGCGCCGCAGCAGTACGGCGTGCCGCGCCAGGAGTACCCGGGCGCCCCGCCCACGTGGGGTCCGCCGCCGGCATCCTTCCGTCCGCCATCGACCGGATCGATCACGCTCGCCGTGCTCGCACTGATCGCGGCGGTCCTCGGAATCCTGCTGGTGTTCGTGTTGGGCGGCGGCTTCGTCGCCTTCCTCATCCTCATCACGGCCGTGGTGCTCGCGGTCGTGTCACTCGCTCGCCGCGCTGCGGGGAAGGGCTTGGCCATCTCGGCGCTCATCCTCGCCGCACTCGCGATGGTCTGGGCCGTGCTCGCGCTCCTGGCGGCCTTGTTCTCGATCGAGCTCTGGCCGGATGACCCCGACAACCCCGAGTATCCCGACTACTCCCAGACCGAGCCTTCCGCTACGCCGGAGGAGTATCCCTACTACGGCAGCCCCGCCCTCCGCGCGCCCGAACTCGATGCGCTGGGCACGGAGGTCACCGACCCGCTCGCTCCGGGCACACCGGTGCTGCTGCACGACGACACGAACGACCGCGACGTGTGGCAACTCACGGTGCGACCGCTGCAGGACATCACGGCGACGACCTCCTCGATGACCGAGCCGGTCTTCGGGGCCTTCATCGCTGCCCCGGTCGAACTGACCAACGTGTCGGATGCGGCGATCGATCTCAGCGTCCAGTACGACTACGTGCCCTACGCCTCGTTGATCACGGGCGACGGCGGTCGAGCCGACATCGCGATCATCAGCGATGGCGCGCTCTACCCGACCGCGTGGGAGGTCGGCGAGGTGGCCCCGGGCGAGACGGTGACGTACTACGAGGTCTTCGATGCGCGCCCCGAGGTGGCCACGAGCGGCATCGTGCAGCTCGACCTCGTGTCCGGCCAGCGCATCCACTGGTCGGCGGTCGCCCCGTAGGGCCGTTGTTCGTCGGCGTCCGGGCGGTTCAGTCGACGGCGCCGCGGGCGTTGTAGACCGTCGAGTCCGAGTCACCGTAGGCCTGGAACACGGCGATCGCCTCGTCGGTGCGCACCCCGATCGTCACCGCGATCCCGCGGGCTTCGAACTGCGCCGCCCAGTCCGACACCATCGGGCCCTCGTCGAATCCGCTGAGCTTCTCGAGCTCGGGGCCGTCGCCGGCGATGACGAGCGAGCGCACGCCGCTCCACATCGTGGCGCCGTAGCACATGACGCACGGGCGCCAGTTGACGACGAGCTGCAGGTCGGCGTCGCCGGCGCCGAGGTCCCAGCGGCCGAGTCCCGTCTGGGCGAGGCTGAGGGCGGTGACCTCCGCGTGGGCCGAGCTCAGGCCCGAGCTCAGCACGACGTTCACGCCGACCGAGACGATGCGGCCGGTCTCGGACTCGACGACGATCGCGGCGAACGGACCGCCGTTGCCCTCGCGCCAGTTGCGGTCGGCGAGCGCGTTGACGAGGTCCATCCGCTCCTCGAGGGTGGGCAGCGCCTCGGGCAGCGTCGGAAGCTCCGCGAGGAGCCAATCGGGCAGGGCAGCGGAGAACGCGGTCGCGAGGGTCATGCTCACATGCTCCCCCATGGATGTGTCGCCCCGGTTACACGCCGGCCTCGCCGCCCGCGTTCACTCGGGAGGAGATGTGCATTCCGGAGGGCGTTTAGGGCTCAAACACCCTCCCGAACGCACATCCCCTCCGTTATGCACGCCGGGAGGTGGATGCTGGCGCCGGCCGCGCGATGACGCCGGGCTTTCGCTGCGTTCGTCAGGGAGGAGATGTGCATTCCGGAGGGCGTTTAGGGCTCAAACACCCTCCCGAACGGACATCCCCTCCGTTATGCACTCCGGGAGAGAGGTGGATGCTGGCGCCGGCCGCGCGATGAGAGCGGGCTGTGGAAAACCCCGGCGCCGAAATCGCGGGGCTCGTAGCCTGGTGCCGTGAAGACTCGCCTCATCGTCGCGGTGGCCCTGGCTGGGCTTATCGGTCTGATGAGCGGATGCGTCGGCGAACCCACGCCCACAGAGACAACCCCGGCGTTCTCCTCGGAGGAAGAGGCGTACGCCGCCGCGGAGGAGACGTACCGCGCCTACGTCGACGCGCTGAATCAGGTCGATCTAAGCGATCCGGAGACCTTCGAGCCGGTCTTCGCCCTCACTACTGGCGACGCGAACGCCAGTGCGCGCAAGACCTTTAGTCAGATGAACGCCGACGGGTGGATTGTGAGCGGTGTGAGCCGCTATGACAACTTCACCCCGGCATCGTTCGACCCAGGGGTCGGCGTCAAAGTTGACCTCTGCCTCGACGTCACGGAGGTTGAGGTGACGGACTCCACTGGCACCTCGATGGTCGGACCAGACAGGCTGGACCGTCAGCCGGTAAGGGTGACGTTCTCCGAAGGCACTCTCCCAGGAACGCTAGTGATCCAAGCGAGCGAAGCGAGCGAAGGCGGAGTGTGCACGCTGTAATCGCGGCATTTGTGTTTAGCTTCCTGGCAGCAAGCCCAGGAGAGGCGGGCTGCGGCTTGGAATCAGCGTGGACTAGCTGCCCAGTGGTAACGAACAACGGTTCCGGCATCACCGTGGGCGGCACGCAAACCACCCCGGGATCAGGCGGCGGCGGGACGACGCCCGACCGCGGACCCGGCCGGGGCGGCGGCGGCGGAGGAACCACGGAACCCGAGCCGGAGGAATCCGGCTGGCAGCCACCCGCAGACTGCGGTCCCAGCGGCGTCCTCTGTCGCGAGGGCTACACGGTCGAGCTGATGCAGCCGGACGTCGATGAGCTGCCGGCGGTGACAGCATCCGACCTCTCGTCGTTCCGCCCGGCTGATCCCGCGTTCGAGGTCGAGCCCGGTGGGGTCGGAATCGTCGGCATGCCGACCAACTTCGTCGCGCAGGCGGGCGCCCAGGTCTTGGCGGGCACCCTGTTCGACCGTCCCGTGAGCGTGCGTTTCGTGCCGACGGCCTACCTGTTCGACTACGGCGACGGCGCGATCGCCCGCTCGAACACGGGCGGGGCCTCGTGGACCAGCCTCGGGCAACCGCAGTTCACAGCCACACCGACCAGCCATGCGTACGGCGCGCGCGGCACGTATTCCGCCTCCGTGGCCGTCGAGTATGCGGCGGCCGTGGATTTCGGCAACGGCTGGCTTCCGGTCATCGGGGCGGTGACCACCCCCGGGGGCACGACACCCGTGACCGTCTACGAAGCGCGCACGGCGCTCGTCGACCGCACGTGCGGGGAGAATCCGTCCGGTCCCGGATGCTGACGCCACAGCGACGTCCGCTCGACCCCCAGTGGTCATCCGGCGTCCATCCCGGCGACGGATGACGACCGTAGCGTCCACCTATGGGTGCATGGAGCGGCGAGCCGTTCGGTAACGACGTCGCGGCCGATTGGGCCTGGGATCTCGAAGAGGCCGACGACTGGACGCTCGTCCGGACGGCCCTCGAGGATGCCATCACTCCCGACGCGGTCGACGAGCGTACGGCTGTCATCGCGCTCGCCGCGGCGGAGGTCGTCGCGCACGGGCTCGGCCGACCCACCCAGGACGACGCCTACACGGGCGAGTTGAGCGCGTTCGTCTCCCGCGCGTCCGCTCCGTCGGACGAAATCGTGGCGCTGGCGATCGCTGCCGTCGAACGCGCGAGCGATCCGGACGGCGACCTCGCACTGACGTGGGAGGAATGCGGCAACGAGGCCTGGCTCGAGGCCGTGCACCTGCTCGCGCGAGCGCTCGACGCCTGAACCGCCCTTCGCGTCTCGGGGTCGGTGCGACAGAATCGGGCTCATGGACCACGACGCGCCCGATGCCGGGCAGCCGACCGACCGCGAAAGGTCACCCGATGCCTGACCGCCTCATGCTGCTCGATTCCGCGTCGCTGTACTTCCGCGCCTTCTACGGCGTGCCCGACACAGTGAAGGCGCCGGACGGAACGCCGGTCAACGCGGCCCGCGGTTTCCTCGACATCATCGCGAAGCTGGTCACGATGTACGAGCCCACGCACCTCGTCGCCTGCTGGGACGACGACTGGCGGCCGCAGTGGCGGGTGGACCTCATCCCGAGCTACAAGACCCACCGCGTCGCGGAGGTGGTCGAGGACGCACCCGACGTCGAGGTCGTGCCCGACCCGCTCGAGGTGCAGGTGCCGATCATCCTCGAAACCCTCTCTGCCCTCGGGATCGCGGTCGTCGGCGCGCCCGAGCACGAGGCCGACGATGTCATCGGAACCCTCGCGAGCACGGCGAGCATGCCCGTCGACATCGTCACCGGCGACCGCGACCTGTTCCAGCTCATCGACGACGACCGCGACGTGCGCGTCGTCTATACCGCTCGAGGCATGAGCAATCTCGAGGTGCTCACCGATGACACGGTCTTCTCGAAATACGGCGTGCACGCGCGTCAGTACGCCGATTTCGCCGTCATGCGAGGCGATTCCTCCGATGGACTGCCCGGAGTCGCAGGGATCGGCGACAAGACAGCATCCACTCTTCTCTCCGCCCACGACACCCTCGACGGCATCATCGCGGCCGCCCGCGAGGGCGAGGGCATGACGGCGGCTCAGCGCGCCAAGGTGCTCGCCGCGCTCGACTACCTCGCCGTGGCCCCGACCGTGGTGGAGGTGGTGCGCACGCTCGAATTGACCGTGCCGCCCGACGAGCTCACGCCGCTGAACGACGAGCAACAGGATGCTGCGCGCGCACTCGCCGAGCGCTGGGCGCTCGGCAGTTCGATGGATCGGGCGATCGCCGCCCTCGCGCGCTGAGACCGCCGCTGCGGCGGGGATCCCGTGTCAGCGCTCGCGCGTGAGCCACTCGCGCAGGCGGTCGAGCGGCCAGGTGGTGACGATCCGCTCGGGCGGGATCCCGGCCCGCTCGGCACGGGCGGCGCCGTAGTCGATGAGCGAGAGCTGCCCCGGCGCGTGCGCGTCGGAGTCGATCGAGAACAGGCACCCGGCCTCGAAGGCGATCGCGATGAGGTCGTCGGGCGGATCCTGACGCTCGGGGCGCGAGTTGATCTCGACCGCCACCCCGTGCGCCGCCGCCGCTTCGAACACGGCCCCCGCGTCGAACGTCGAGGGCGGCCTCGTGCCACGCGCGCCCTCCACGAGCCGGCCGGTGACGTGCCCGAGAACGTCGACGCGCGGGTTCGCGAGGGCCGTGACCAGGCGCCGTGTCATGGGCCCCTTCTCCATGCGCAGCTGGGAATGAGCGGATGCTACGACGACGCCCAGCTCATCCAGGAGCGCGTCGTCCTGGTCGAGCGCGCCCTCGTCGAGGATGTCGACCTCGATACCGCTCAACAGGGTGAAGTCGTCGTGGTCGAAGCCGCGGACGACCTCGAGCTGTTCGCGCAGCCGCTCGGCGGACAGCCCGTTGGCCACCCGCAAGCGCGGCGAATGATCGGTCAACGCGAGGTATTCATGCCCGAGCCCGCGCGCAGCCTCCACCATGAGCTCGATCGGGGTGAGGCCGTCCGACCATTCGCTGTGGCTGTGCAGGTCGCCGCGCAGCAGGCCCCGGAGCTCCGAGTCCGCCGCCGCTTGCGTCTTCGCTCGCAGCTCGGCCAGATAGTCCGGCACGCGGCCCTCGACCGCCTGGGAGATGACGGCGAAGGTGGTCTCGCCGATGCCCTTCCGTCGCCGGAGAGCCGGATCGCGGAGGGCGGCGTCATCGAGGTCGGCGATGGCGTGGGCTGCAGTGCGGAACGCCTTCGACTTGTACCGCGACGACCGCTCTCGCTCGAGCAGGTACGCGATCTCGTTCAGCGCATCGATCGGGTCCATGCGGTCACTGCGCCAGCGCCTGCGTCGTTTCCACCCAGGTGGCGAGCTTCGCCGCGGCGCGGCCGTCGTCGATCGCGGCCCTCGCCTCGCCCATGGCCTCAGCGAGGCGGTCGAGGATCGGGCGCTGCACCTCGGTCGGGTCCTGGAAGAGTCGGAACGCGACGATGCCGGCGGCCGTGTTGAGCAGCACGATGTCGCGGACGGGTCCCGCGTCACCGGCGAGCACGCGATGCACGACCTCGGCGTTCTGCGCCGGGGAGCCGCCGCGCAGATCGTGGAGGTCGGCGAAGCGGATGCCCAGGTCTCGGGGATCGAGGTCATGCTCGTGGATGTCGCCGCGGCTGACCTCCCACAGGCGGCTGTGGCCCGTGGTGGTCAGCTCGTCGAGTCCGTCATCCCCGCGGAACACCAGAGCGGTCGCACCGCGAGTGCGGAAAACGCCGGTGATCAGGGGTACGCGATCGAGTTGAGCGACGCCGACCGCGTTGGCCTCGGCCCGCGCGGGGTTGCAGAGCGGCCCGAGGAAGTTGAAGACGGTGGGGATGCCGAGCTCGGAACGCGTCGCTCCGGCGTGGCGGAAACCAGGGTGGAAAGCGGTCGCGAAGGCGAAAGTCAGGCCCGTGCGCTCCAGGGTCTCGGCGACCGCTCCCGGAGACAGGGTGAGATCGATGCCCAGCTCGCTCAAGACATCCGACGAGCCCGACGACGAACTGGCCGCGCGGTTGCCGTGCTTGACCACCGGGATCCCGGTCGCCGCCGCCACGATCGCCGACATCGTCGAGACGTTCACCGTCCGGTGGCGATCACCGCCGGTACCGACGATGTCGAGCACCTCGGCCTTCACCGGGAGGGCCACCGCCGCCTCGAGAATCGCGTCGCGGAAGCCGACGATCTCGTCGACCGTCTCGCCCTTCGCCCGCAACGCCACGAGGAACGCCGCCAGCTGCGACGGGGTCGCCGCGCCCGCCATCACCTGCTGCATCGCCCACGTCGACTCGGACACGCTGAGATCACGTCCGTCGAGGAGCATCGTGAGGATCTCGGGCCAGGAATACCGCTCCGCCATGCCTCGATCCTAGCGAGGGGCTCCGCCGCCGCCCGCGGACCCGGCGCACAGCGCACCTGCGGCGAACTCCGAGCCGATTCTTAGGCGATGCTTAGTTCGACGCAGGGTCTTTCTCCTGCCCCGGATGCGAAACTAGTGAGCCGGAATCGTCCATAATGGACAGGTGACGACCCCAGCGACTTACCCCCAGGCATTGCGATCCGTGAAGCGGCCGGATCCGGTCGCCGTCGGGACGATCGTCTGGCTGGCCAGTGAAGTGATGTTCTTCGCGGGCCTCTTCGCCATTTACTTCACCCTCCGCAGCACCTCTGCCGATCTGTGGGCACAGGAAAGCCAGCTGCTCAACGTGCCGTTCGCGCTCGTGAACACGATCATCCTGGTGCTGTCGTCCTTCACCTGCCAGATGGGCGTCTTCGCCGCTGAGCGCTACCAGCCCTACACCGTCAGGAACACCTCGTTCTTCCGCCGGTGGGGCATGGTCGAGTGGTTCTTCCTCACCTTCGCCCTCGGCGCGATCTTCGTGTCGGGCCAGGTCTGGGAGTACGCGCAGCTGGTCACGGAGGGCATGCCGATCACGGCGAACGCCTACGCCTCGGCCTTCTACCTCACCACCGGCTTCCACGCCCTCCACGTCACGGGCGGGCTCGTCGCCTTCCTTCTCGTGATCGGTCGTGCGTACGCCGTCAAGAACTTCGGGCGCAAGGAGATGACCACCTCGATCGTCGTGTCGTACTACTGGCACTTCGTCGACGTCGTCTGGATCGCCTTGTTCCTCGTCATCTACTTCCTGAAATAGAGCGGAGCTGCACCCCGACATGGCACGAGAGAAGAAGCCTCGCTCGCGCGGCCGCCGAAGCCCCCTGGCCGCCACCGCGCTGATCGGTATCGGTCTGCTGCTCACCGGCGGCATCTACGCCGGCGCATCCGCCGCGATGGCCGCAACCGGAGACGACTCCGCCGCCTCCTCCACCCTCACGGTGGAAGACGGCCAGAAGCTGTTCCAGGCCAACTGCGCCACCTGCCACGGCATGGACCTGCAGGGCAGCGAGTCCGGGCCGTCGCTGTACGGCGTCGGTGAGCTCTCCGTTCACTTCCAGGTCTCGACCGGCCGCATGCCGCTTCAGGCCCAGGCGCCGCAGGCCCCGCAGAAGCCTGTGCAGTTCACCGAGGAGCAGACCGCGGCGATCGCGGCCTACGTGCAGTCCACGTCCCCCGGACCGACCTACCCCTCCGACGAGGTCCTGGACGGCGACGGCGACCTGGCTCACGGAGCCGAGCTGTTCCGCATCAACTGCGCGATGTGCCACAACGTGGCCGGCGCCGGTGGCGCGCTCACCGAGGGCAAGTACGCCCCCAGCCTGCACACCACCAGCGCGCTGAACATCTACGCCGCGATGGTGACCGGCCCGCAGAACATGCCGGTCTTCAACAACCTCAACCTCACCCCCGAGGACAAGCGCGACGTCATCTCCTACCTGATGTATCAGCAGGAGACCCCGTCGCCCGGAGGCTTCGACCTGGGTTCGCTCGGTCCCGTCTCCGAGGGCCTCTTCATTTGGGTGTTCGGGATCGGTTCGCTGATCGCGCTCACCGTGTGGGTCACGGCCAAAGCCAACTAGCCGTCACCGCCCGCAGACCGAACTCAGACACGCACGAGGAGCACCATGGCACACGAGGAAGACGCACTCGAGCACGAGGGGGCCTACCAGCCCTCCCCCGGGCTCGCTGTTGCGGTTCCCGATCCCGTGCAGACCCCGGAACTGCCGGCCCACCGCGAGCGGGTCACCGATCAGGACCCGAAGGCCATGCGCCGGGCGGTTCGCACGGTGTACACGCTCTTCTACCTGTCGGTCGCCGCCAGCATCTGGGCGAGCATCGCCTACATCATCTTCCCGATCGAATCGGGCAACATGATGGACATTCGCAACAACAACCTGTTCATCGGTATCGGCATCGGGTTCGCGTTGCTGGCCATCGGCATCGGCGCCATCCACTGGTCCAAGGCGATCATGTCGGACAAGGAGTACGCCGAACCGCGCCATCCCACCCGCGGGAAGGAATCGACCCGCGCAGCCGTCGTCCAGATCTTCACCGACGCGAACGAGGAGTCGGGATTCGGTCGTCGCGAAGTCATCCGCAACTCCCTCTTCGCCGCACTCGTCGCCTCCGTCATCCCGGGCATCACGCTGTTCCGCGGCCTCGCGCCGCAGAGCTCGGAAGAGAACCCGCTGGCCGGTGACCCGGTCGCCCTCCTCAGCCACACGATGTGGAAGGAAGGCACCCGCCTCACGCACGACCCCTCGGGCCGTCCCATCCGCGCGGCGGACGTCACGATCGGTTCGGCGTTCCACGTGATCCCCGAAGACCTCGCCGGTCTCGGCCACGACGAGGGCTACCTCGAAGAGAAGGCCAAGGCGATCGTCCTGCTGATGCGGATGCTTCCCGAGCAGATCAACGAGGCGGAAGACCGTAAGGACTGGTCCTTCGACGGCATCGTCGCCTACTCGAAGGTGTGCACCCACGTCGGGTGTCCCGTCGCCCTGTACGAGCAGCAGACCCACCACCTGCTGTGCCCCTGCCACCAGTCGCAGTTCGACGTCGCCAATGGCGCGGCGGTCATCTTCGGCCCGGCTGCCCGTCCCCTGCCGCAGCTTCCGATCACTGTCGATGACGAGGGTTACCTCGTCGCTCGCAGCGATTTCCATGAGCCCGTCGGCCCGAGCTTCTGGGAGCGTCATTGAGCACCGGCACCCACCCCACTGAGAACGTCACCTCTGAACCGGCGGTCTCGGAAGCCCCAGCGCCCACCGGGCGCGACGGCAAGCCGCTCGGCGGCCGTTTCGTCGGCGCGGCGGCCAACTACCTCGACGAGCGCACGAGCATCTCGGGCCTCATCAAAGAGGTCGGTCGCAAGATCTTCCCCGACCACTGGTCGTTCATGCTCGGTGAAGTCGCTCTGTGGAGCTTCGTCGTCGTCCTGATCTCGGGAACGTTCCTCACCTTCTTCTTCCAGGCCTCCATGGTCGAGACGCACTACGACGGCGCGTACGAGCCGTTGCGCGGTGTGGCCATGTCGGCGGCGATGGATTCCGCCCTCCACATCTCGTTCGACCTCCGCGGCGGCCTCCTCGTCCGTCAGATCCACCACTGGGCTGCGCTGACGTTCATCGCGGGCATCGGCGTGCACATGCTGCGCGTCTTCTTCACCGGATCGTTCCGCAAGCCCCGCGAGCTCAACTGGGTGATCGGGTTCATCCTGTTCATCCTGGCGCTCGGCGAAGGCTTCACCGGCTACTCCCTGCCCGACGATCTGCTCTCCGGTAACGGCCTGCGCATCATCGACGGCATGGTCAAGGGGATCCCGCTGGTCGGCACGTGGACCTCGTTCCTGCTCTTCGGCGGCGAATTCCCGGGTACTGCGATCGTCGGACGTCTGTACACGCTGCACATCCTGCTGCTGCCGGCGATCCTCGTCGCCCTCCTCGCAGCGCACCTCCTGCTGCTGGTGGTCAACAAGCACACCCAGTTCGCGGGTCCCGGACGCACCAACAACAACGTGGTGGGCTACCCGGTGCTGCCGGTGTACGCGTCGAAGATCGGTGGCTTCTTCTTCATCGTCTTCGGTGTCATCGTCCTCATCGCGGCGTTGTTCACGATCAACCCGATCTGGAGCTACGGACCCTACGACCCGTCTCCGGTGTCCGCGGGAACGCAGCCCGACTGGTACATCGGCTTCGCCGACGGCGCGCTCCGCCTCGTGCCGCCGCACCTGGAGACCGTGCTGTGGGGCCACACCTACTCGTGGAACATCCTGCTGCCGCTGTCGGTGCTGGGGCTCTTCATCCTGCTCGTGCTCATCTACCCTTTCATCGAGGCGTGGGTCACCGGCGACAAGCGGGAGCACCACATCACCCAGCGTCCTCGCAACGCCGCCACGCGCACCGCCATCGGCGCCGCCGGCGTGACGTTCTACGCGGTCCTGTGGGCAGCGGCTTCCTCCGACATCATCGCGACGCACTTCTGGGTCACGATGGAGGGCGTCATCCACACCCTGCAGGCACTGCTCATCATCGGGCCGATCATCGCCTACTTCGTCACCAAGCGGATCGCGCTCGCATTGCAGAAGAAGGACCGCGAGATCGTGCTGCACGGTTACGAGTCCGGTCGCATCGTGCGCCTCCCCGGTGGCGAGTACATCGAGGTGCACCAGCCGGTCGACTCCTTCGACCGCTGGCGCCTGATCGACAACGAGAACTACGCCCCGTTGATCGTGCGCCCGAATGCCAAGGGACAGATCCCCTGGAGCGAGCACCTGCGCGCCGGTGTCTCCCGCTGGTTCTTCGAAGACCGCCTCGCCCCGCTCACGCAGGCGGAGATCGTCGCAGCCGACGCCCACCAGCGTCACACCCTCGAAGAAGACGCTCACGCCGAGACCGCAGAGGTCGAAGGCGCGGTCAAGCGGGCCGAGGCCGACGATCAGCCGATCAACGCCCCGCACGATCTGCCCGCCGAGGTGGAGTTCCCCACCCCGAAGGGCTTGCGCGACGAGACCGCCGAGCCGCGGGACGACGACACCAAGTAAGTCAGACGAAATGCCCCGGCCGACCTCTCACGAGGTTCGGACCGGGGCATTTCTCTTCGCTGCCCGAGGGCCGCAAGCTTGGCGGAATTCGTACGAGACCCGTCCGCCCTCTCCCTCGTCGCCGGTGATGCACGGCCGTAGCGTGAATGGTATGACCGACCCCGAGTACTTCGCCGCCCGCCTCGCACACGAGACCGACCCCTCCGACGTCTACGCCGCGCAGCGAGCCGGCGAGCCGTTCACCCTCGTCGACGTCCGTAACCGCGAGGCGTGGGACCAAGGGCACGTCCGCGGCGCCGTCCACCTGCCCCACGCCGAGATCGCCGACCGCGCGAGTGCGGAGATCGATCCCGCACTGCCGGTCGTCGTGTACTGCTGGAGCCCCGGATGCAACGGCGGCGTGCGCGGTGCGCTCGCGTTCGCCCGTCTCGGATACGAGGTGAAGGAGATGATCGGCGGCTACGAGTACTGGGTGCGCGAAGGTCAGCCCGCCGAGAGCGCCGCTGGTCCCCTCCCCCGCATCTTCGACCCCCTGGTGATGATCGTCCGTGAGAAGGACGACGCTCAGGCGGTCTCGACGTCCTCGGTGAAGTAGCGGGCGGCTGAACCGTAGAACACCGGTCGCTCGTCGACCTCGTCCTCATCGCCACTGTCCTCATCGACGCTGTCCTGATCAACGACGTCGCACACGACGGCCGTCACGTTGTCACGGGTGCCCGCCTCGAGCGCCAGGGCGACGATCGCCGCGGCGGCCTCCGCCGAGGTCGAGGTCGAGGTGAGCAGCTCCACGACGTCGAGCTCGGGCACGTAGTCGGTGAGCCCGTCGCTGCACAGCAGCCAGCGGTCGCCCACGACCGGCTGACGCTCCTGCACCGAGATGGTGTCGTCCTCGCCGCCGCCGAGGGAGGCGGTGATGATGTTGCGGCGGGGGTGGGATGCTGCAGCCTCGGGCGCGAGCAGACCCCGGTCGACGAGTGCCTGCACGTAGGAATCGTCCCGGGTTTCGCGCGTGAACCATCCGTCCCGCAGCAGGTACGCGCGGGAATCGCCGGTGTGCGCGACCAGGAGGTCGCCTGAGGCGCCGAGGAAGAGTCCCGTGAACGTGGTCGCCATGCCGCGCAGAGCGGGATTGCGCTCGACCTGCGCCCGGAGGTCCCAGTTCGCCTCTCGGATGCGCACCACGAGGGTTTCCGGGTCGGGGATCATCGCCCCCGCTGCGACGAGTCGATGCACCAGCGCGGCGGACGCGAGATCCCCGGAGGGGCCGCCGCCGACGCCGTCGGCGACCGCCGCGCCCCAGGGCGCAGTGAAGGCAGCATCCTGATTCGTCTCACGATGCACGCCGACGTCGGAGACGGCGGCTGCTCTCAGCCGGATCGGCACGGATCAGCGCGCGAAGTATCCGCGGTAGTACTCGTACACCCAGCCGACGATCGCGACGACGAAGATACCGATACCGATGGGGAGCAACCAGGTTCCGACCGCGAGGCCGAGCACGGCGACGGCGGCGGAGAAGGCGAGCACGATGGGCCACCACGACCAGGGGCTGAATTCGCCCATCTCGGGGTCGCCGTCGTCGATGTCGGCCGTGAGGCGGTCTTCGGGCAGCTCGCCGCCCTGCACGCGGTGCACCCGCTGCACATAGAAGGCGATGAGCGCCGCCATGAAGGCCGCGAACAACAGGGCGATCGAGCCCACCCATTCGACGCGCTGCACGGCGGGGCCTTCGTAGAAGATGAGCGACCAGCCGGTGTAGACCAGCGCGAGGAGGAAGAAGAACGCCGCCAGCAGCCACCAGAGTCCGACATTGGTGCGCATTACTTGACCTTCCCCTCGGCAGCATCCGCCACGGGCGCGTCAGGGGCGTCCTTCGCCGGTCCCACACCGACCGGCACGCCGGCTTCGGGGTGGTTGAGGTCGAACGCGGGACGCTCGCTGCGGATGCGCGGGATCGAGGTGAAGTTGTGTCGCGGCGGCGGGCAGGACGTCGCCCACTCGAGCGATGCGCCGTAACCCCACGGGTCGTTGACGGTGATCATCGGAGCCTTCCGCGACGTGAGCCACACGTTGAGGAAGAAGGGGATCATCGAGGCGCCGAGGATCATCGCACCCACCGTGGAGACCTGGTTCTGCCAGGTCCATCCGTCAGCGGCCGAGTAGTCGGCGTAACGACGCACCATTCCGTCCACGCCCAGCCAGTGCTGGATCAGGAAGGTCATGTGGAAGCCGATGAACAGCATCCAGAAGTGCACCATTCCGAGTCGCTCGTTCAGCATGCGACCGGTCCACTTCGGCCACCAGAAGTAGAACCCGGCGAACATCGCGAACACGACCGTGCCGAACACCACGTAGTGGAAGTGCGCCACGACGAAGTAGGAGTCGGAGAGGTGGAAGTCGAGCGGGGGCGAGGCGAGGATGACGCCGGTGAGGCCACCGAAGACGAAGGTGATGAGGAAGCCGAGGGCGAAGACCATCGGCGTCTCGAATGTCACGGAGCCGCGCCACATGGTGCCGATCCAGTTGAAGATCTTCACACCCGTCGGCACCGCGATGAGCATCGTCATGAGCGCGAAGAACGGCAGCAGCACCGCACCGGTCACGTACATGTGGTGCGCCCACACTGCGACCGAGAGGGCCGCGATCGCGATCGTGGCGTAGACGAGGGTTTTGTACCCGAAGATCGGCTTACGGCTGAAGACCGGGAAGATCTCCGACACGATGCCGAAGAACGGCAGCGCAATGATGTACACCTCGGGGTGACCGAAGAACCAGAACAGGTGCTGCCAGAGCAGCACGCCACCGTTCTGCGGGTCGTAGATGTGGGCCCCGAGCACGCGGTCGGCCGCGGCGGCGAAGATGGCGGCGGCGAGCACCGGGAAGGCCAGCAGGATCAGGATGCTGGTGATCAGCGTGTTCCACGTGAAGATCGGCATGCGCCACATCGTCATACCCGGTGCGCGCATGGTGATGATCGTGGTGATGAAGTTCACGGCACCGAGGATGGTTCCGAAACCGCTGATGCCGAGTCCCAGCATCCAGAGGTTTCCTCCGACGCCCGGTGAGAAGCTCGCGTTCGCCAGAGGTTGATAGGCGAACCACCCGAACCCGGCAGCACCGGCAGGGGTGAGGAAGCCGGACACGGCGATCGTGGAGCCGAAGAGGAAGAGCCAGAACGCGAAGGCGTTCAGACGGGGGAACGCGACGTCCGGCGCACCGATCTGCAGCGGGAGGATCGCGTTGGCGAAGCCCGCGAACAGCGGGGTCGCGAACATCAGCAGCATGATCGTGCCGTGCATCGTGAAGAGCTGGTTGTACTGCTCTTTCGTGGGCACGATCTGCATGCCGGGCTCGAACAGCTCGGCGCGGATGATCAGCGCCATCACGCCGCCCAGGCAGAAGAAGATCACGGAGGCGATGAGGTACATGTACCCGATCGTCTTGTGGTCGGTGGAGGTGATCCACTTGACGATGATGTTGCCCTTTTGATCGACGCGCGAAGCGGTCAGCAGGGCGGCCTGTCGAGGCGGGAGGGGCATGGAAGCGCCCGTCTCCTTCGGGGGGAGCGTGGTGGTCATTCGCTGTCGCCTTCCACTGCCTGTCCGAATCCGGTGTTGTTCTGCAACCGGCTGTAGGTCTCGTTGATGTCGCCCGTCTGCCCGGCGTCGCGCAGCGAGTCGAGGTAGTTCTCGTACTCCGCCTCGCTCACCACCTTGACGTTGAACAACATGGCGGAGTGGTACTCCCCGCACAGCTCGGCGCACTTGCCGGCGTAGGTGCCCTCGCGGGTGGGCGTGAACGACCAGAGGTTCTCGCGCCCGATGTACATGTCCTTCTTGTAGAGGAAGTCGATGATCCAGAAGGAATGGATGACGTCGCGGGAGTTGAGCTGGATCTGCACGGTCTTGTTGACCGGCAGGTACAGCGTCGGCAGAGTGTCCGCGTCGAAGTTGCCGTCGGCATCCGGCTGAGCCTGGACGCCCATGGTCCAGACGGCGTCGGTGTTCTCGTCATCTTCGCCGTTGTACTGGAAGTCCCAGGCCCACTGCTTGCCGTACGCGGTGATCGACACCTCGGGGTCGTCGTACTGGGTCTCGAGCACGGTCTGGTCGCGTGCGGTGAAAGCGAAGAGGCCGAGCACCAGGATGAGCGGAACCACCGTGTAGAAGATCTCGATCGGCATGTTGTAGCGCAGCTGCACCGGCAGGCCGGACTGGCCCTTCCGGCGGCGGTACGTGATGACGGCGAACAGGAGCAGGCTCCACGTCACGATGCCGACGACGAGCAGAACGATCCAGGAGTTCACCCAGAGGCCGGCCACCATGTCGACACGGTCGGTCGCGGGCACACCGTCATCGGTGAAGCCGGGGAGGTACCCGTGCAGTTGCGACGTGGTGCACCCCGCCAGGACGACCGCTGCGGCGATCCCGACAGGAAGGGCGGCCCAACGGATACGGCGTTTCGGAGGCACAGTGCACCTTTCCGGGTCGAGAATATTGCTCGCTCAGTCTAGAGCAACCTCTTATGGTTCTCGGGCCAAGCACCCAGGTTCACAACGACGAAACCCGCGGAACCGACCGGAAAAACCGGTGGTCCCGCGGGTTTGATGTCTCTCGACGTCGAACCTTCCGGGCGTGATAATCACCCGGCGTCGGGCGTCAGTGGAACGAGTCGCCGCACGCGCAGCTGCCGGCTGCGTTGGGGTTGTCGATCGTGAAGCCCTGCTCGGAGATGGTGTCCTTGAAGTCGATGGTCGCGCCATCGAGGTAGGGCACGCTCATGTCGTCGACGATGACCTCGACACCGTCGAAGTCGACGGCCTTGTCGCCGTCGAGGAAGCGCTCGTCGAAGTAGAGCTGGTAGATGAGGCCGGAGCATCCGCCGGGCTGGACGGCGACGCGCAGACGCAGGTCGTCGCGGCCTTCCTGGGTGAGCAGGTTCTTGACCTTCTCGGCTGCGGCGTCCGTCAGACCCACGCCGTGGTCACGGACGATCTGGTCGGTCGACAGGGCGGTATCGGTCATGACTCTCCTTCAGACGTGGTGCGGACGAATTCTCTGATTGTACGCCGCCGAGCGGTGCGGGCGGCTGGTCACACGGTGCGCGCGTCGAGCTTCGCCAGCAACAGGGCCTCGGAGACGACGGCCTTTCGGAACGTGTCGAGGTGCAGCGACTCGTTGGGGCTGTGCGCGCGGGAGTGCGGGTCTTCCACACCGGTGACCAGGATCTGTGCGCCGGGGTTCTCGCGCACCAGGTCGGCGATGAACGGGATCGACCCGCCGATACCGGCATCCACGGGCTCCACGCCATAGCCCTCCCGGAATGCGGCGCGCACGTCTTCGACGGCCCATCCGCTGGTGTCCACGAGGAACGGCTGGCCGTAGTCGACGTCGGTGAAGGTGAGTTCGGCACCGAACGGCGCGTGCGCGCGCAGGTGCGCTTCCACTGCGGCGTAGGCGTCGCGGGCGTCCTGGCCCGGAGCCACGCGGGCGCTGATGACGACCGACACCTCCGGCAGGAGGGTATTGGATGCTGCGGCCACGCTCGTGGCGTCGATACCGGTGACCGTGATCGCCGGCTTGTTCCAGATCCGCCCGATGATCGACCCGGTACCGATCGGGGTGACTCCCGGCAACAGCCCCGTTTCGGAGCGGAGGGTCTCCTCCGAATATGCCGGCGTCTCAGCATCCCGTTCCCGCAGCCCCTCGACGGCGACGGCGCCGCTCTCGTCCCAGAGGCTCGAGAGCAGCTTGACGGTCGCGAGCATGGCGTCGGGGACGGCTCCCCCGAACATGCCGGAGTGCGAGGCGTGCTCGAGCGTGCGCACGCGCAGGGTGAAGTGCGCGTTGCCACGCAGCGACACCGTGAGCGAGGGAGTGCGTTCGTCCCAGTTGCCGGAGTCGGCGACGACGATGACATCGGAGCGCAGCACGTCGGCGTGATCGGTGAGGAAGGTCGAGAACGACCGGGAGCCGTACTCCTCCTCCCCCTCGATGAACAGCGCCACACCGAGGTCGAAGTCATCCCCCAGCACCTCCTTGACCGCGCGCAGCGCCGCGATGTGGGCCATCACGCCGGCCTTGTCGTCGGCGGCGCCGCGTCCATAGAGGCGGCCGTCGCGCACGGTCGGCTCGAAGGGCGGCGACTGCCAGAGCGCCTCGTCGCCGGGAGGCTGCACGTCGTGGTGGGCGTAGAGCAGCACGGTGGGGCGCCCGTTGCGCGCGCGGCGGACGGCCAGCACGGCCGGCTGGCCCAGCTCGTCGGTTCCGGGGATGCCGGCTCGGGCGATCTGCACGTCGTCGAAGACACCCGTGCCGCGGGCCAGGTCGGCGACGGCCTCGGCGCTCTTCACCAGTTGTGTCTGATCGAAGGCCGGCCAGGCGATGGAGGGGATGCGCACGAGCGCACCCAGATCGGCGAGAGCGGTGGGGATGCCCGCGGTCGCGGCGTCACGCACAGCGTCCTGACGGTGTGGATCGGAGGTCATGCGGGTAATCTTAAGGCTCCAGCATCGACATCCCCGAGGTTCACCGTGGCCAAGACCCCCACTCCCGCATCGAACGAAGCGCCCCAGGAGGCGCTCGTGACCGCCAGCGGAAAGGGGCGCGCCACCCCGACCCGGGCCGAGCGCGAGGCCGCGCGCAAGCGCCCCCTGGTCGCCGATACGAAAGAGGCGAAAGCCCGTGCTCGTGCCGAGATCGCGGCTGCCCGCGACAAGGCCCGCATCGGCATGGCCGCGGGCGAGGAGAAGTATCTCCCCCTGCGCGACAAGGGTCCGCAGCGCCGGTACGTGCGCGACTGGGTCGATTCCACCTGGCACCTCGGCGAGGCGCTCATGCCCCTCGCGATCATCGTCATCGTGGCGACCCTGATCCCGAACGTCTACGTGCAGTACCTCGCCTACCCGGTGCTGATGGCGTTCGTGCTGCTGGTCGTCGCCGACATGGTCTGGTCGTCGGTGCGCGTGAAGCGCCTCGTCCGGGCGAAGTTCGGTGAGGCCCGCCTCGAGAAGGGTCTCGGCTGGTACGCCGCGATGCGCACCGTGCAGATGCGGTTCATGCGTCTGCCCAAGCCTCAGGTCAAGCGCGGTCAGCGCCCCGCCTGACGCGGCGCGCGCCCTCTCCGGGTGTCTTGTCAGCGATCGGCCCTCTCGGGGCGTCTCGTCAGCGATCGGATGCTGCGGCGAGGCCCCGGTTGATCTGTCGCGCCCAGAGCGGACCGCGGTAGAGGAAACCGGTGTAGCCCTGCACCAGCGTCGCGCCGGCATCGAGGCGCGCCCGCACGTCGGCGGCGGATTCCACTCCCCCGGCTGACACGATGGCGAACTCCGCCGGCACAGCGGCGCGCAGCACCCGGAGCACGGCGAGCGAACGCGCGCCGAGCGGTGCTCCCGACAGTCCCCCGTCACCGGCGGTGGCGACGAGGGCGGCAGAGCTGCGCAGGCCCGCTCGCGAGAGGGTGGTGTTCGTCGCGATGATCCCGGCGAGGCCGAGGTCGACGGCGAGAGCGGCGATGTCGGCGATCTCGTCATCGCTGAGGTCGGGCGCGATCTTCACGAGCAGCGGCGCGGTTCCGGCGGCGGCCTTCACGGCTTCCAGCAGGGGACGCAGCGTCTCGACCGCTTGCAGGCCGCGCAGGCCCGGGGTGTTGGGAGATGAGACGTTGACGACGAGGTAGTCGGCGAGCGGTGCGAGCAGCCGCGTGCTGTAGACGTAGTCGGCCGTCGCGTCGGCGACCTCGACGGCGCGGCTCTTGCCGATGTTCACCCCGATGACGGGCAGCGAACGGCGGCGCCGAACGCGCTTCAGTCGTCGGGCGGCGGCCTCTGCTCCCGCGTTGTTGAAGCCCATCCGGTTGATCACCGCGCGGTCGGCGACGAGGCGGAACAGCCGCGGCCGGGGATTACCCGGCTGCGCGCGTGCGGTGATGGTGCCGACCTCGACGTGGCCGAACCCGAGCGCCCAGAGGCCGGACACCATGCGCACGTCCTTGTCGAACCCGGCGGCCACGCCGAACGGCGAGTCGAACTCCTGGCCGAAAGCCGTGGTCGAGAGCGCGCGGCCCGGGGCCGCGATGCGACGGGTCACCCAGGAGAAGGGCGGGACGCCCAGCAACCGGATCACCGGGATCGCGAGATGGTGCGCCCGCTCCGGGTCGATCCGCGACAGCACGGTGCGGAAGAGGAAGGGATACATCCCCGCCAGATTACTCACCGGCGCTGTCGTGCTCGGCGCCGGTGTGGCGATCGTGGTGATCGACCCGCAGCTGGTCGATGGCCGATTCGAAGTCTTCGAGTGACTCGAACGCCTGGTACACGCTGGCGAATCGCAGGAAGGCGACCTCGTCGAGTTCGCGCAACGGGCCGAGGATCGCGAGACCGATCTCGTTGGCGTCGATCTGAGCCGAACCGGTTTGACGCACCGACTCCTCCACCGACTGCGCGAGCATCGCCAGGTCGGCGTCGGTCACGGGTCGCCCCTGGCAGGCTTTGCGCACCCCCGACATGACCTTCTCCCGGCTGAACGGCTCGACGACGCCGGAGCGCTTGATCACGTTCAGGCTGGCCGTCTCGACAGTGGAGAACCGGCCGCCGCACTCTGGGCACTGACGGCGACGGCGGATGCTGAGGCCGTCGTCGCTGGTACGGGAGTCGATGACGCGGGAATCGGAGTGACGACAGAAAGGGCAGTGCATGGCACGGAAAGACTACGCCGGGAAACGAGCGGTGACGGCCTCACCGTGCGCGGGGAGCGCCTCGGCTTCCGCCAGCGCCACGATGGCGTCGCGCACCTGCGCGAGCGCGGCGTGGTCGTACTCGATGACCTGCTGCGGTCGGAGGAAGGTGGCGGCTGAGAGGCCGGGTTCGAAGCGCGCCTGGCCTCCGGTCGGCAACACGTGGTTGCTGCCGGCGAGATAGTCGCCGAGGCTCACCGGTGTGTCGGGCCCGACGAAGATGGCGCCCGCGTGCACGAAGTCCTCCGGGCGAGGCTCGGCCAGCTGCAGTTCGAGGTGCTCCGGGGCGTACGCGTTGCTGAACGCGGTGGCCGCGGCGATGTCATCGACGAGCACGATCGCGGACTGCGGTCCCGTCAGGGCCGCGGCGACGCGAACACTGTGCCGGGTCCGCGCTGCGCGGGCATCGACGGCCTCGGACACGGCGGCGGCCAGCGCAGCGGAATCCGTGACGAGCACGGCCGAGGCCTGCTCATCGTGCTCGGCCTGGCTGACCAGATCGGCGGCGACGAGCGCGGGGTCGGCGGAAGCATCCGCCACCACCAGGATCTCCGTCGCCCCGGCCTCGGAGTCGGTTCCGACGCGCCCGGCGACGGCGCGTTTGGCGGCCGCGACGAAGTTGTTGCCCGGTCCGGTCACGACGTCGACCTGCTCGAGGCCGAGCTCGTCCACCCCGTAGGCGAAGGCACCGATCGCCCCGGCACCGCCCATGGCGTAGACCTCGCTCACCTCGAGCAGGCGCGCTGCGGCGAGGATCACCGGGTGCACCCGACCGTCGAAACCGCGCTGCGGCGGCGACGCGAGGGCCACTTCCTGAACGCCCGCGACCTGGGCCGGCACGACGTTCATCACGACACTGGAGGGATAGACGGCTTTTCCACCGGGTACGTAGACACCGACACGACGCACCGGCTGCCACCGCTGTGCGACGCGGGCGCCCGGGGCGAGCTCGGTCACGACCGGCGGCGGCACCTGTGCGGCCGACGCGCGCCGGACGCGCGTAATCGCCTCTTCGAGGGCTGATCGCACCCGGGGGTCGAGCGAGGCGAGCGCCTCGTCCAGGTGGGCTGCAGGAACGCGCACCGCGTGCCCGGACACACCGTCGAACTGCTCGGCCTGCTCACGCAGAGCCGTCTCCCCGCGCGCGGCCACGTCTTGGACGATGGCCGCGGCGGTGGTGACAGCGTGGTCACGGGCCCCGGTCGCCCGGGGTACCGCGGCGAGGAACTCGGCGGATGAGAGCCGGCGTCCGCGCAGATCGATGGTGCGAAGCATCCTTCCAGGCTACCGGCTGATGCGCCGGCGCCCCTCAGCCGCGGGTGACTCCGGAGGTGTCGTGCAGGAAGCCCACGCGGCCGTCTTCGTGGCGGACGACGAAGGCCTGACCCCGGTCCTCGATGACGAGCGCCCAGGCTGTCGGACCGATGCGGAAGAGCGGGCGACCGTAGTCGTCCACGATGTCGCGCTCCACGGGGACGAGGGCCCAGAAGGCCTGGGGCGCCGGTGCCGGCTCGGGATCGGGATCGTCCTGCGTCGGCATCGCGGTGGTGCGCACGGTGTCGTCGGTGGGGGCCCACTGGTCGACAGAACCCGTCGCGCCGAGCGGGGCGAAGATGTCGGTGTCGTACGACCCGGTGTCGCCGGTCGTGGGCTGCGGCTCGGCGGCCGTGACGGGTGCGGCGGCGGGTGCGGCTTCGTGCGCGCCGGTCTCGGTCGCGACCGGAGCGGCAGCCGCGTCGTACGGAGCCCCGTACGGAGCGGGAACGCTGGAGGTGTCGGCCGCCGCGGGGGCGGGGACGGGCCGCGGACGCTCGGTCTTCGGACGGGCGACGACAGCGCGCACGGGGCGCGCGTTGCGGTGGGCGGGCTCTTCGGGCCGGTCCTGGAAGTCCTGCTCGAGGCCCGGGATGAACGGGGCGAAGACGGTGAGCACGACCCCGGCGAGCATCAGGACGAGCTCCACCCAGATGACCCACGAACGCACCCAGACGCCGACCTCGAGCGAGACGGCGACCGTCTCCCAGACGAGCTGCAGCCAGACGATCGCCGAGACGGCGAACGCGACGGAGGCGAACTGGTCGATGCCGAGCGATCCGAAGCGACGGATGCCCGTCGGCGACAACCGACGGAGCGCGATGAGGAAGACGGCGACGGTGGGGAGGCCGATGGTCAGCACCCAGGAGAGGCCGGACACCCAGACGTTCGTACCGCCGATGAGGGTGGCCTCGGGCTGTGCCAGCAGGTTGATCGGGAAGAAGGACACGATGAACGCGACCAGCCACACGCCGCCCAGGATGACTTCGCGCACCGAGAAGGGGCCGATCCCGTACTGGGGCGGCGTTCCCTGCGTTGCGGTCGCCGGCGCCTGCACGTCGCCGAAGCTGTCGGTGCCATCGGCGGGAGCCTCCGCGGGCGATGTCGCGGGAGCCGCGACATCGTGGGGGGTGAGCTGCTCAGCCCTGTCGTCGTTCAGATTCGCGTCGGTCACGATGGTCCTTTCCGATGCCGCGCCCGGGGTGCGCGCGCGGTCCGATCCTAGCGGGGGCACCGTGCGGTGCCCGCGTGCCGCGTCACACTTGACACGGCGTGCGGCGCGGTTCGTGCGCCGTGTTCAGCGGGGACATCACCCGAGGCAGTTCGGTCCGAGCAGACCTTTCAACTCGCCGTACAGGTCGGCCGTGACGCGCACCGGATGCGGCACTTCGAACACCTTCGCCGTGGAACCGGCGATCAGCTTCATCGTGACCTCGGTGCTCCCCCGGTGCCGGTGAAGCGTCTCGAGCAGCTCGCCCATGACCATCTCGCCCGCCCGCCGCTCGGGCACCACGAGCACCAGCCCGCTCGACTCGTCGAGGTTGCCGAGGTCGGGCGTCATCGCGGAGACGGCGTGCAGGTTCAAGCCGTCGTCGCGCCGGGAGATCCGGCCGCGCACGACCAGGATCGAGTCCTGCTTCAGGATGGGCTGGAACTCCTGATACGTCTTCCCCATGAACATGACGGTGACCTCGCCGTCGAAGTCCTCGATCGTGATCATGCCGTACGGGTTGCCGCTCTGCTTCGCCACCCGATGCTGGGCGCTGGTGACGAGGCCGGCGACCGTGACCTGCTCCCCGTCGGGCAGGTCGTCGGAGGCGAGGAGATCGTGGATGCCGATGGAGGCGTGCTTCGCGAGCGGCACCTCCAGCCCCGACAGGGGATGGTCGGACACGTAGAGCCCCAGCATTTCGCGCTCGAACGCCAGCTTGTCCTTCTTCGTCCATTCCGGACGCTCGGGCACCTTGATGCTCTGCTGGGGTTCGTCCCACAGCGAGTCGAAGTCGAAGCCGACTTCACCGTTGGCCTCGCGGCGCTTGTCGAGCACGGCCTGCTCGGTGGCGTCCTCGTGGATCTCGAGCAGCGCCCGGCGCGTGGAGCCGAGACTGTCGAAAGCCCCCGCCTTGATCAGCGACTCGACGGTGCGCTTGTTGGCCACGTGAGCGGGCACCTTGGTCAGGAAGTCGTGGAAAGACGTGAACGGCGCCTCGGCGCGCGAGGAGACGATGCCGTCGACGACGTTGGCACCGACGTTGCGCACCGCGCCCAGACCGAAGCGGATGTCTTCGCCGACGGCCGCGAAGTACCGGATCGATTGACCGACGTCGGGGGGGAGCACTTTGATGCCCATGCGTCGGCACTCGTTCAGATAGACCGCCATCTTGTCCTTGGAGTCGCCCACGCTCGTGAGGAGCGCGGCCATGTACTCCGCGGGGTAGTGCGCCTTGAGGTAGGCGGTCCAGTACGAGATCATCCCGTACGCCGCCGAGTGCGCCTTGTTGAAGGCGTAGTCGGAGAACGGCAGCAGGATGTCCCAGAGCGTCTTGACCGCTCCCTCGCTGAAGCCGTTCTTCTTCATGCCGCCCTCGAAGCCGGCGTACTGCTTGTCGAGTTCGGACTTCTTCTTCTTGCCCATCGCCCGCCGCAGGATGTCGGCCTCACCGAGGGTGAACCCGGCGACCCGCTGGGCGATCGCCATCACCTGCTCCTGGTAGATGATCAGGCCGTAGCTGGTGCCGAGGATGTCGGCGAGCGGCGCTTCGAGCTCGGGGTGGATCGGCGTGACCTCTTGCTGACCAGTCTTGCGCAGCGCGTAGTTGATGTGCGAGTTCGCACCCATCGGGCCGGGCCGGTACAGCGCGATGAGCGCCGAGATGTCTTCGAAGTTGTCGGGGCGCATGAGGCGCATGAGGCTGCGCAGCGGGCCGCCGTCGAGCTGGAAGACACCGAGCGAGTCGCCGCGCGTGAGCAGTTCGTACGCGCCACGGTCATCGAGCGGCAGCTCTTCGAGCACGAGGGGGTGACCGCGGTTGGCGGAGATGTTGTCGAGCGCGTCGTTGATGATCGTGAGGTTGCGAAGCCCCAGGAAGTCCATCTTGATCAGCCCGAGCGACTCGCAGGCGGGGTAGTCGAACTGCGTGACGATCTGGCCGTCTTGCTCGCGCTTCATGATGGGGATGATGTCGATCAGCGGTTCGCTCGACATGATCACGCCCGCCGCGTGCACGCCCCACTGGCGCTTCAGGTTCTCGAGCCCCACCGCCGTGTCGAAGACGGTCTTGGCCTCAGGATCGGTCTCGATCAGGGTGCGGAACTCCGCCGCCTCTTTGAAGCGCGGGTGGTCCTTGTCGAACATGCCCTCCAGCGGCATGTCCTTGCCCATCACCGCCGGCGGCATCGCCTTCGTGAGCTTCTCACCCATGCTGAAGGGGAAACCGAGCACGCGCCCGGCGTCTTTCAGCGCCTGCTTGGCTTTGATCGTGCCGTACGTGACGATCTGGGCGACCCGCTCGTCGCCGTACTTGTCGGTCACGTACTGGATGACCTCGCCGCGGCGGCGGTCGTCGAAGTCGACGTCGAAGTCGGGCATCGAGACGCGGTCGGGGTTGAGGAACCGCTCGAAGATCAGCCCGTGCTGCAGCGGGTCGAGGTCGGTGATCCGCATCGCATAGGCCGCCATCGAACCCGCGCCCGACCCACGGCCGGGTCCGACGCGGATGCCGTTCTCCTTCGCCCAGTTGATGAAGTCGGCGACGACCAGGAAGTAGCCCGGGAAGCCCATCTGCACGATGACCCCGGTCTCGTACTCGGCCTGTGCGCGCACCTCGGCCGAGATGCCGCCCGGGTAGCGGAACTCGAGGCCCTTCTCGACCTCCTTCACGAACCACGATTCTTCGGTCTCGCCCGCGGGCACCGGGAAGCGCGGCATGTAGTTCGCGGAGGTGTCGAATTCGACCTCGCACCGCTCGGCGATGAGCAGGGTGTTGTCGCACGCCTCGGGGTTGTCGCGGAAGACCTGGCGCATCTCTGCGGCCGACTTGACGTAGTAGCCGTCGCCGTCGAACTTGAAGCGCTTGGGGTCGTCGAGGGTGGATCCGGACTGCACGCACAGCAGCGCCGCGTGAGACGTGGCGTCGTGCTGGTGGGTGTAGTGCAGGTCGTTCGTGCCGACGAGCGGGATGTTGAGTTCTTTCGCGATCTTGAGCAGATCGCCCATCACGCGCCGTTCGATCGACAGCCCGTGGTCCATCAACTCGACGAAGTAGTTGTCTCGGCCGAAGATGTCCTGGAACTCGGCGGCGGCCGCCTTCGCCGCGTCGTACTGGCCCAGACGCAGACGGGTCTGCACCTCGCCGGAGGGGCAGCCCGTCGTCGCGATGAGCCCCTTCGAGTAGGTCTGAAGCAGCTCGCGGTCCATACGGGGCTTGAAGTAGTAGCCCTCGATGCTCGCCTTCGAGGAGAGTCGGAACAGGTTGTGCATGCCCTCGGTCGACTCCGACAGCAGGGTCATGTGCGTGTACGCGCCCGAGCCGGAGACGTCGTCGCTGTTCTGTTCCGGAGAGCCCCAGCGCACGCGGGCCTTGTCGGAGCGGTGCGTGCCGGGGGTGACGTACGCCTCGATGCCGATGATCGGCTTGATGCCGGCATCCTTCGCCGTCTTGTAGAACTCGTACGCCGCGAAGGTATTGCCGTGGTCGGTCACAGCGATCGCCGGCATGCCGAGGCGAGCGGCCTCCTGCACCATCGGAGCGATACGCGCGGCACCGTCGAGCATCGAGTATTCGCTGTGCACGTGAAGGTGAACGAAGGAGTCGGCTGCCACGTGCCGAGTCTACGTTCGAGCACCGACACCGGCTCGGTGTGACGCTAGCGTGGCTGCATGCCCACACCCGATTTCGTCCTTGCGCTGCGCGAGCTCGTCGGCACCCGCCCGCTCCCCCTCGTCGGCGTGACCGCCGTGATCATCCGCGACGGCCAGGTGCTGCTCGGGCGTCGATCCGACAACGGCGCGCTGACGCCGGTGACCGGCATCGTCGATCCGGGAGAGGAACCGGCGGATGCTGCGTGCCGTGAGGCGCTCGAGGAAGCCGACGTCGTCGTGCGCGCCGACCGCCTGACCTGGGTGCATCCGATCCCCCGGGTCACCTACGACAACGGCGATCAGAGCGACTACCTCGACCTCACCTTCCGGTGCACCTGGGTCTCCGGCGAGCCCTACCCCGCCGACGGCGAGATGACCGAGGTGGGCTGGTATCCCCTCGACGATCTCACCGACGTCGACGAGGAGATGCGCGCACGCATCGCCTCGGCCCTCGACGAGCGCGGCGAGGCCCGCTTCGCCCAGGGCTCCTGACACGAACGTCGGAGAATCGCACCCGGGTCGGAGAATTCCGGGCGGATCATCCGACGGGGGCGTGATTCTCCGACGCGGGTGAGCGGATGCTGCGGCTCATCCCAGATCGAGACGCATGAGCACCCGCGGGAAGCCCGCCAGTACCGAGCTCGTCACAGCCGCCTGAGCGAAGCCCGCCTTCTCGAAGAGCGCCTTCGTGCCGACGTAGGCCATCGTGAGGTCCACCTTCTCGCCGCGATTGTCCACGGGATACCCCTCGACCGCGGGCGCACCGTGTTCGCGTGCGAACGCGACGGCCCCGGCGAGAAGGGCATGAGAGATCCCGTGACCGCGGTGGCCGGGGCGCACGCGGATGCACCACACCGACCACACGTCGAGGTCATCGACCCGCGGGATCCGACGGCTGTTCGCGAACGTGGTGTCCGCCCGGGGAGCGACCCCCGCCCAGCCGACCACCTCGTCGCCCTCGTACGCCAGCACCCCGGGCGCGATGGTGCGTCGGCAGAGCTTCTCGACGTACTCACCCCGGGCGGGGCCGACGAGTTCGCGGTTAAGCGAGCCGGGGATGCGGTAACTCAGACACCAGCAGACGTTGGCGTCCGGGCGCTTGGGCCCGACGAGGGTGCGCACATCCGCGAACGACTTGGCCGCCCGAACGTCGATGTCCATCCCCCCACCCTGCCGCACCCGCGTCGGAGAATCGCACCCAGGTCGGAGAATTCCGGGCGGATCGTCCGACATGGGCGCGATTCTCCGACGGGGGTGAGCGGATGCTGCGTCCCGCGGCCTACTCGGAGCGCAACACCTCGAGGGCGTGGGCCAGATCGGCGGGATAGGGCGAGAGGAACGTCGACCACTCCCCCGTGCCGGGGTGGGTGAACGACAGCTGGTGCGCGTGCAGCCACTGACGAGTGAGCCCGAGGTGGGCCGACAGCGTCGGGTCGGCGCCGTAGAGCGGGTCGCCGACGCACGGGTGGCGGTGCGCGGCCATGTGCACCCGGATCTGGTGGGTGCGGCCGGTTTCGAGGTGGATCTCCAGCAGCGAGGCGCCGGGGAACGCCTCGAGCGTCTCGTAGTGGGTCACGGAATCCTTGCCCGTGGGCGTCACCGCGAACTTCCACGAGTGCGTGGGGTGGCGCCCGATGGGCGCGTCGATCGTGCCGGCGAGCGGGTCGGGGTGGCCCTGCACGACGGCGTGGTAGATCTTCTCCACCTCGCGCTCCTTGAACGCGTGTTTGAGCGCCGTGTACGCGCTCTCGCTCTTGGCCACCACCATGAGGCCGCTCGTGCCCACGTCGAGGCGGTGCACGATGCCCTGACGCTCGGCAGCGCCCGTCGTGGCGATGCGGAATCCGGCGGCCGCGAGGGCACCGAGCACCGTCGGACCCTCCCAGCCGACGGAGGGGTGAGCGGCGACGCCGGCGGGCTTGTCGACCACGACCAGGTCGTCGTCATCGTGCACGATCGACAGATCGGGCACCGCCATCGGCACGATCTCGGGCTCGCGTCGCGGGGTCCACGAGACGCTCAACCAGCTGCCCGCGCGCAGGCGGTCCGAGCGTCCCACCGTGCGTCCGTCGAGTTCGACCCCGCCCGCGTCCGCCACCTCGGCGGCGAAGGTGCGCGAGAAGCCGAGCATCTTCGCGAGTGCCGCGTCGACACGTGTGCCTTCGAGCCCGTCGGGGACGGGAAGCGAGCGCGATTCCATGCTCAGCGCTCGGGAGTCTCGCCGGGCTCCGCCGACGCGTCGAGGCGACCGGCGGATGCTGACGGCTCGGCGTCGTGCTCGTCCGCTGCGGGAGCTGCATCCGCGTCTTCGACGTCTTCTTTACGCGGTTCACGGGTGCCGTCGAAGCGGAGCCCGATCAGCACGAGGAGGGCGACGCCGATCATCATCGTGACGATGAACATGTCGGCGATGTTGTAGATCGCCGGCATCATCCACGGGGTGGAGATGTAGTCCACGACGTGTCCGACGAGGAAGCCGGGCTCGCGGAACAGGCGGTCGGTAAGGTTGCCGAGCACCCCGCCGAGCAGCAGACCCAGCACGATCGCCCACGCGCGTGAGCGCAGGCGGGTGACCGCGATCCAGACGATCGCGACGGCGACCGCGAACAGGGCGATGGTGAAGACCCAGGTGACGTTCTCGCCGAGCGAGAAGGCCGCTCCGGGGTTTCGGATCAGGTAGAACTGCAGAAAATCGCCGAGTACCTCGACCGGTTCTTCCGGAGGAAGGTTCTCGATCGCGAGGTACTTGGCGAACTGGTCGGCGGCCAGCACCAGCACCGCGAGAATCGCGATGATGGCGCCGGCCGCCGCCTTATGCAGGGGGACTCGGCGTGGCACCGACCCGGCCTAGAGGCCGATCGCCGAGACCGGGGTCGAACCCGACGGCGTGGCGGTCGTGTCGAGGTCGCGGAGCTTGCCCTCGATGTAGCTGCGCAGCTGCGAGCGGTAGTCGCGCTCGAAGTTGCGGAGTTCGGTGATGCGAGCCTCGAGAACCGTGCGCTCCTTGTCGAGACGCGCGATCTCGTCGCGGCCCTTGGCCTCGGCGTCGGCCAGGATGCTGGCGGCCTGAGCCTGGGCGTCGGAGACGAGCTGGTCGCGCTGGGCCTTACCCTCGGCGACGTGCTCGTCGTGCAGGCGCTGAGCCAGCTCGATGATGCCGGCGGACGCCGCGACGGGCTCGGAGGCGCTGGCTGCGGGGGCAGGAGCGGGAGTCGATGCGGGAACCTCATCGACGACGGCGGCTTCGACGACCTCGGGCTCGCTCTCGGCGACCGGGGCTGCTTCGCCCGACTCGACGGCGGCGAGCTTGGCCTTCAGCTCTTCGTTCTCGGCGATCGTCTTGCGCCACTCGACCACGATCTCGTCGAGGAAGTCGTCGACCTCGTCGGGGTCGAAACCCTCTTTGAAGCGGACGTGCTGGAACTGTTTGGTGACGACGTCATCGGGAGTCAATGCCATGGTGGTTCCTCTTTCGAGCGATCTGATCGCGGGCCGATGTCCGGGGTGGCACACCGGGGCGTGCCGCTCCGGACAAGCATAGTCTCAGCCTCTACGGCATGTCGAAGCACGCTCGCCGCACGAAGGAGCGGCGAGCGTGCTTCGTCCTAAGACAGTGCGCGGGTGACGCTGAGCAGCAGGAAGCACAGCAACATCGTCAACGCGAACGCGAAGTCTATGGCCACGGGTCCGATGCGCAGCGGCGGGATGAAGCGACGGAACAGCTTGATGGGCGGGTCCGTCACCGTGTACACGAATTCTGCCGCGATGAGGCCTGGGCCCTTGGGTCGCCATGATCGGTTGAACATGGGGATGTACTCGAGCACGAGGCGCACGAGCAGCACGAGGACGTACAGGAACAGCAGGACGTTCAGAACCGAGGCGACGAGGCGGAGCACGTCCACGATCGGTTACGGCTGCGAGAAGGGCGCCGAGTCGGGGTCGGCCTGTGCGACCGCTCCCTCTCCGGAGACCGCGATGTTCTCGGGCGACAGCAGGAACACCTTGCTGGTGACCCGCTCGATCCGTCCGTAGAGGCCCAGCGACAGGCCGCTCGCGAAGTCGATCAGTCGACGGGCGTCGGCGTCCGACATCTGCGACAGGTTGATGATGACCGGGATGCCGTCACGGAAGTTCTCCGCGATGGTCTGCGCGTCGCGGTACTGCTTCGGGTGCACGGTGAGGATCTCACTCACCGGCCCGGCGGTCGGCTGACGCACGACGGTCGGACGATGCAACGGGGTCACCGTTGCCGTCTTCTCGACGACCTGCGGCTGCTTGCGGCTCGAGGGCTGCGGTGCCGGCTCATCGAACGTCTCCTCTTCATCGGCGAGGCCCAGGTACACCATGGTTTTCTTGAGCGGGTTCGACATCGCATCCTCCGTTCGCTCGTGTGGTTTGAGGTTATCCGCGTGTAGGGCGCGGACCCGTGATTGCCGATCCGATCCGAAGGTGTGTCGCGCCCATGGCGATCGCTTCGGAGAAATCGGCGGTCATTCCGGCTGAGATCCAGCTCGCGTCGGGCACGACGGCACGCACTCGGCGTGCAGAATCGGCCAGTCGTTCGAAGGCACGCGCGGGGTCGTCGTGCAGGGGCGCCACGGCCATGACGCCGCGGATCCGCAGCGACGCGAGAGCCGCGACGTGGGAGGCGAGGGCGTCGACCTCGGCGGGGGGTACACCCCCGCGATCGGGGTCGTCCGTCAGGTTGACCTGCAGCAGCACATCGAGCACGTCGTCCGCGGCCGCCGCGTCGAGCGCGTCGGCCAGCTTGGCGCGATCAACGGAGTGCACGACGTCGGCGGCGGCGCGGATCGCGCGCGCCTTGTTCGTCTGAGCCTGACCGATGAAGTGCCACGTCACGTCGGCGTAGTCACCCAGGGCGTCGACCTTGGCGGTCAGCTCCTGCTGTCGGTTCTCCCCCATGTCGCGCACGCCGAGCCGGTACAGCTCCTCGATGAGGGTGGTGGGGTGGAACTTGGTGACGACGATGCGCGTGATGTCCGAGCTCGACCTCCCGGAGGCGCGGACGGCGTCGGCGATGCGCGCATCGACGGATGCCAGGCGATCGGCCAGCTGCGCGTCCACGTCACTCCTTCTCCGATGCGGGGGCGGGCTGTGGCGCCCACCCCCGCACGGGGATCACTTCAGGAAGTCGGGGATGTCGAGATCGTCGTCGCCGAAGGCCGAGTCGTACGCGGGCTCGGGCAGAGCGGCGGCGACCGGAACCGACTCGCGCCGCTCGGCGACGACATCGCGCTCGCGCGGGGTCTCGTCGACGGGCACGGGCGGCAGGGCCGGCGGCACGGGAGTGCGCTGCTGCGCACCGACCGCGTCCAGACGCAGCGAGGGCTCGCCGCCGTCGAAACCGGCGGCGATCACCGTGACGCGCACCTCGTCGCCGAGCGTGTCGTCGATGACCGTACCGAAGATGATGTTCGCCTCGGGGTGCGCGGCTTCCTTCACCAGCTGGGCGGCGTCGTTGATCTCGAAGATGCCCAGGTTCGAGCCACCCTGGATCGACAGCAGCACGCCGTGCGCGCCTTCGATCGAGGCCTCGAGGAGCGGGGATTCGACGGCGAGTTCGGCCGCCTTGATCGCGCGGTCAGCACCCCGCGCCGAGCCGATGCCCATGAGCGCGGAGCCCGCGCCCTGCATGACCGACTTCACGTCGGCGAAGTCGAGGTTGATGAGGCCCGGGGTGGTGATGAGGTCGGTGATGCCCTGCACACCGGCGAGCAGCACCTGGTCGGCCGTGGCGAACGCCTCGATCATCGAGATGCCGCGGTCGCTGATCTCCAGGAGCCGGTCGTTGGGGACGACGATGAGGGTGTCGACCTCTTCCTTGAGCTTGGTGACACCCGCCTCGGCCTGGCTCTGGCGGCGACGTCCCTCGAACGAGAACGGCTTCGTGACGACACCGATCGTGAGGGCGCCGATCGACTTGGCGATCCGGGCTACCACCGGCGCGCCGCCGGTGCCCGTGCCGCCGCCCTCGCCGGCGGTGACGAAGACCATGTCGGCGCCCGAGAGCGCCTCTTCGATCTCCTCGGCGTGGTCTTCGGCCGCGCGGCGTCCGACCTCGGGGTCAGCGCCCGCTCCGAGTCCGCGCGTCAGTTCGCGACCCACGTCGAGCTTGACGTCCGCGTCGCTCATCAGCAGCGCCTGCGCATCGGTGTTGATGGCGATGAATTCCACGCCACGCAGACCGAGCTCGATCATGCGGTTGACGGCGTTCACGCCGCCGCCACCCACACCGACGACCTTGATCACGGCGAGGTAGTTCTGGTTCTGGCTCATGCCGGCCTCCGTCGTTCGAACCTGAAACTCTAAACCTCATCTAGAGGGTTAAAGAATTGCGCAGTATGCAATTCCTGATTCCGAAGGTATGCGGCGCGGTGCGCCCAGGCCGCAGCATCCTGGGCGTGTCGCGACATCGCCTGCGAGACGGGTTTTCGACCCGGCATTCAGCCGACGATGACCGCGTCGGGCGACGACACGTCGTACCGGCTCACGCGGTCGGGTGGACTGCCGACCATCATCGCCTGCAGGCGCAGAGCCTTGTCAGCGGATCGCTCCGCACTCCCCCAGATGACCTGGGCATTGGTGGAGCCGAAGGTGAAGGCCACGTCGTCGGGGGTGGATGCTGTGACCGCCGTCACCTGCGAACGCACCTCCTCCGGAAGCGACCGCACGACCTGCCCCGCGGCGCGGAAGGCATCCGATCGCGCGCCGCCCTGCACCGTGAAGAGCGGGAGCCCGGCGGGCGCGTCAGGTGTCGTGGCGAGGGCGACGCCCGCCGCATCCACCACGGTGAAACCGGCACCGGATTCGATCAGACCGACGGGCTGACGCTCGACGATGCGCACCACGAGGTCGTTCGGCGGTCGAGCCTCGAGCGTGTACGACTCCACGAGCGGGAACTGCACCAGCGCCGCCTTCACGGCGCTCTCATCGACGAGTGGCAACGGGGTGCCGAGCTGATCCGACAGCGCGTCCGACACCGCGGCGGCATCGAGCTGGCTGGTGCCGACGACCTCGATGCGCTGCACCGCGAAGAGCGGGCTGTACGCCGCTCCCACGGTGCCCGCGACGAGCACGACGAAAGCAATGAGCACGGTGAGCCACAGCATCCGACGTCGCCTCTGGCGCACGGTGAAGCGGCGCACCTCGGCGCGCAGCGCCCGGCGTCGAGCGCGGGAGGCCCGCCAGACATCTCGCATGCCGAGCTCGCGGTCCGATGTCGCGGGGAGGCGATCGGAGGGCGCGACGAAAGGCAGCACCGGCGTGCCGGAAACGGCGTCCGGAGCGATCTCGGGGACGGGCGCGGGCGGACGGGGCTTCGCCGGCGCGGGCAGCGGCGAGGGCCGGCGCACCCGGGTCAGTCCTCGCCGTCGGGAGCGTCGATGCGCGCGAGCGCGTCGACGACCTGCGGGATGATCAGGTTCACGTTGCCGCAGCCGAGCGTGACGACGTAGTCGCCCGCGCGGGCGACGGAGGCGGTGTAGTCGGCGGCGGCCTGCCAGTCGGCGACGAAATGCACGCGCTCGGGGTCGGCGAAGGCGCCGCTGACGAGTTCGCCGGTCACTCCGGGCACCGGGTCTTCGCGCGCGCCGTACACGTCGAGCACGACGGTGTGGTCGGCGAGCGACTCCAGCACGTCGGCGAACTCCCGGTACATCGCCTGCGTGCGCGAGTAGGTGTGGGGCTGGTGCAACGCGATGAGGCGACCTCCGCCGATCACCGTGCGGGCGGCGGACAGCGCGGCCGCGACCTCGGTCGGGTGATGGGCGTAGTCGTCGTAGACGCTGACGCCGCGCTCGACGGCATGCAGTTCGAAGCGGCGCGCGGTGCCGCCGAAGCTCTCGACCGCGCGGACCGCCGGTTCCAGCGCGATCCCGAGCTGCAGCAGCACTCCGACAGCGCCCGCGGCATTCAGGGCGTTGTGCGCGCCGGGGATGCGCAGCCCCGCCGACACGCTCTCGCCCCGGTAGGTCAGCGAGAAGGTGACGAACCCGTCGGTGCGCAGATCTCCCACGCGCAGGTCGGCGTCCGTGGCCTCCCCGAAAGTCAGCACGTTCTCGTGCGTGAGGCGTTCGCGCACGCGCTGAGCTCCCGCGTCGTCGGCGGAGATCACGACGCCCTCGCGGGCGGCGTCGGCGAAGCGGGCGAAGGCGGCGTCGAAGGCGTCGTTCGAGCCGTAGTGGTCGAGGTGGTCGGGATCGACGTTCGTGATGAGAGCGATCGAGGTGTCGTACAGCTCGAACGTGCCGTCGGACTCGTCGGCCTCGATGACGAACAGCTCGTCGGATCCGGTGGCGCTCGAAACACCGAGATCGGCGATCACGCCGCCGTTGACGAAGGTGGGATCGAGGTCGAGCTCGCGGAGCGCGGTGACGATCATGCCCGTCGAGGTCGTCTTGCCATGGGCGCCGGCGACGGACACCAGGCGACGGCCCCCGATGAGCCAGTGCAGGGCTTGCGAGCGGTGGATCACAGCAAGACCGCGCTGCTTCGCGGTGACGAACTCGGGGTTCTCGGGCCAGATCGCACCGGTGTGAACGACCGTGTCGGCATCGCCCAGGTGCGCGGCGTCGTGTCCGACGTGCACCGTCGCGCCGAGTGCCGCCAGCTCTCGCAGCCCTGGGCTGTCGGCGCGGTCCGACCCCGAGACGCGGATACCGCGGGCGAGGAACATCCGTGCCAGGCCCGACATGCCCGATCCGCCGATGCCGATGAAGTGTGCGGCCTCGATGTTCTCGGGGAGGGGAAGAGTGAGGTCGGGTCTGATCATGGCGCGTCAATCCTAAGACGCCCGCCTCCGAGCCCGGCTTCGGCGCGCGGCTCAGCGCGCGGCCGCAGCTCCCCTGTCGCAAAACGCGGGTGCCACCCGCAGTTCGTGACAGGGGAGCAGGTGAAAAAGGTCAGCGCGCGGCGGCGAGGGCGGCGTCGATGAGGCCGATCACGTTCTCGGTGCCGCTGCGGGTGCCGACGGATGCTGCAGCCTCGCGCATCTGCGCGAGGCGCTGCGCGTCCTGCAGCAGCGGGATGACCTGCTCCCGCACCCGCTCGGCGTCGAAGGTGGCGTCGTCCAGCAGCACCGCGGCCCCGGCGTCGACGGCGGAGGCCGCGTTGAGTCGCTGCTCGCCGTTGCCGACCGCGTACGGCACGTACACCGCGGGGATGCCCAGCGCGCTGATCTCACTCACCGTCGCCGCCCCCGAACGCGACACGATCGCGTCGGCGAGGGCGAAGGCCAGGTCCATCCGGTCGACGTAGCGACGGAGGGCGTACCCGGCGACGCCGGGATCGGCCAGCTCCGAACGCTCCCCCGTGACGTGCAGCAGCTGCCACCCCGCATCGAGCACCTCGCTCCACGCTCCCCCGAACGCCTCGTTGAGCCGCAGCGCGCCGAGCGAGCCGCCGAACACCAGCAGCGTCGGGCGGTCGGGGTCGAGTCCGAAGTGCGCGGCCGCTTCGGCGCGCAACCCGGCGCGGTCGAGCTCGACGATCTCCCGTCGCAGCGGCATGCCCACGACGCTCGAGCCGCGAAGCGCGGTGCCCGCGAACGCCACGCCCACCGCCGACGCGGCGCGCGCGCCGAGCACATTGGCGAGTCCGGGCTTCGCGTTCGCCTCGTGCACGACGAACGGCACGCCCGCGCGCCGCGCCGCCACGTAGGCCGGGGCCGAGGCGTAGCCGCCGAAGCCGACCACGACGTCCACGCCGCGCTCGCGGAGGTGGCCCCTGACCTGGGCGATCGCACGGCGGAACCGAGCCGGAAACGCCGCGGCCGCAGCATCCAGTCGTCTCGGGAAGGGCACCTTGTCGACGATGAGCAGCTCGTAGCCCCGCAGCGGAACGAGCCGGGCCTCGAGACCCTCCGCGGTGCCGAGCACCAGCACGTCGGCCGCCGCGTCGCGGGCGCGCAGCCCGTCGGCGACCGCGAGCAGAGGGTTCACATGCCCGGCGGTGCCGCCGCCGGCGAGGAGGTAGGTCGTCACCCTCCGACCCTAGTTCGCGAGCGGTCGGATGCTGTCAGCGCGAGCGCACGGGCAGGGAACGCGCGAACGACAACAGCACGCCCGAAGCGAGCAGCACCGACAGCAGCGAGGTGCCGCCCTGCGACATGAACGGCAGCGGCACCCCGAGGACGGGGAACACGCGCAGCACGACGCCGATGTTGATGAGGGCCTGCCCGACGATCCAGATCGCGATCGCGCCGGCGACGATGCGCACGAAGGTGTCGTCGGTCTTGCGGATGATGTGGAACGCGCCGACGGCGAAGAGGGCGAAGAGGGCGAGCACGACCGCGCAGCCGATGAGGCCGAGCTCTTCGCCGACGATCGCGAAGATGTAGTCGTTCGCGGCGGCGGGCAGCCAGTCGTACTTCTCCTTGGAGTTGCCGAGGCCCAGGCCGAACACTCCCCCGGAGGCGAGACCCCAGATGCCGTGCAGCGCCTGATAGCAGTCGTCGTAGTAGCAGTCGAGCGTGCCGGCGTTGAGGAAGCTCATGATGCGAGCGAGGCGGTTCTCGTTCGTCACCGCGAGGGCGACGACGGCGACGACCGCACCGATCGCCGGCAGGAGGAACATGCGGAGGCGGACGCCGGCGAAGAACAGGGCGGCGAGCACCACGAGCACGAGGATCATCGCGGTACCGAGGTCTTTACCGCCGAGCACCGTGGCGATCACCATGATCGCGACCGGCACCACGGGGATGAAGACGTGTGCCCACTTGGTCAGCAGCGTGCGCTTGCGGTACAGCACGGCGCCCATCCACAGGGCGAGGGCGATCTTCAGGAATTCGGCCGGTTGGAACTGGAAACCGGCGATCTGCACCCAGTTGCGGTTTCCATTCGACTCGATGCCGAGCCCGGGCACGAACACCAGCAACTGGAACGCCGTCGCCCCGATGAGGGTGACCCACGCGATCTTGCGCCAGAACACCACGGGCATGCGGCTCGCGACGAACATGAGCGGCACGCCGATCACCGCGAAGACACCCTGCTTGATCACGTGCTCGTAGGGATTCTCACCGCCGCCGAAAGCCGACGTGGCCGACAGCACCATCACGAGACCGAAGCCCGTCAGCAGCAGGGCGGTCGAAGCGATGAGGAGGAACTCGCTCGGCACCGGCGCGAAGACGCGCCCGAGGGACACGCGGGCGGCGAGGCCGCCGCGGGGCGGTTCAGGAAGATCGGGGGTGGCCCGCGTCGGGGGCGTCGTCGTCGTCACGCGATCCCTCCCCCTGCGGCTGCCCGGCGATCCGGGTGGTGACGGCCTCGGCGAAACGCCGGCCGCGGTCTGCGTAGGAGGCGAACTGATCGAACGATGCCGCTGCGGGGGCGAGAAGAACCACGTCCCCGTCTTCAGCGACGTCGGCCGCCAGTTCGACGACCCGTGCCATGACGTTCTCAGTCTCGGCGTCGTCCACCTCGAACAGCGGCACCGCGGGGGCGTGTCGCGCGAACGCGGACACGATCTCGCTGCGGTCGGCGCCGATGACGATGGCGGCCTTCGCCCCGGCGCCCCGCGCCTGGACGAGTGCGGCGATGTCGACGCCCTTGAGGAGGCCCCCCACGATCCAGACCGCGCCCGGGAACGCCGCGAGCGAGGAGGCCGCGGCGTGGGGGTTCGTGGCCTTGGAGTCGTCGACCCAGGTGATCCCGTCGGCGACCGCGACGATCTCGATACGGTGCGGGTCGAGGGTGAAATCCGCCAGCGCCGAGCGGATCGCCTCGGGAGTCACGTGGAGCGAGCGCGCAAGGGCGGAAGCGGCCAGCACGTTGGAGACGACGTGAGGTGCGGCGAGGTTCTCGGCCGCGAGATCGGCCACGGTCGTGAGCTCGAGAGCAGACGTGGCGCGCTCGGCGAGGAAGGCGCGGTCGACGAGGATCCCGTCGACGACCCCGAGGTCGCTCGGGCCCGGAACCCCGAGGTCGAAACCGATCGCGCGGGCACCTTCGACGACGTCGGCGTTCTCGACCATTGCCCGGGTCGCCGCATCCGCCTTGTTGTAGACGCATGCCACGCGGGTGTGGTTGTAGACGACGGCCTTGGCATCGCGGTAGGCCGCGAACGACCCGTGCCACTCGAGGTGGTCGTCGGCGAGGTTGAGGCAGACGGCCGCCCACGGCGACACCGGCTGCGGGCCACTCTGCAACCCGAGGTAGTACAGCTGGTGGCTCGACAGCTCGACGACCAGCACGTCGAAGCCCGCAGGATCACGCACGGCATCGAGCACGGGCACGCCGATGTTGCCGACGGGCGCTGCCCGCAGACCGCCCGCCACGAGCATCGTCGCCGCGAGGCGCGTGGTGGTGGTCTTGCCGTTCGTACCGGTCACGAGCACCCAGTCGGCCGGCGTACCGTCGGCGCGCACCACCTTGTCGCGCACCCGCCAGGCCAGCTCGATGTCGCCCCACAGGGCGATGCCGTTCTCGAGCGCCCAGACGATGAGCGGATGCCGGGGAGAGAAGCCCGGCGAGGCCACGACCACCTCGGGCGCGAAGTCCTCCAGCTCGGTCGGCACGATGTCGAGGGGTCCGACGTGCAGCCGAGCGCCGATGACGGGCAGCAGGCGCGCGTACTCATCCTCGGCCTTCTCGGTCACCACGAGCACCTCGGCGCCGAGTTCGGCGAGGGTGTCGGCGGCCGAGAAACCGGTGACGGAGAGGCCGAGCACGGCCACCCGCAGGCCGCGCCAGTCAGCGCGCCAGCTGTTCAGCGTGTCGAGGCGCTCGGCGCTCATGCGTTGACGAGCCATTCGACGTAGAAGAAGCCCACACCCGAGACGGCGAGGAGGCCGGCGATGATCCACATGCGCACGACGATCGTGATCTCCGACCACCCGCGCATCTCGAGGTGGTGGTGCAGCGGGCTCATGAGGAACAGCCGCTTGCCGCGGGTGATCTTGAAGTACAGCCGCTGCAGGATGACGGAGCCGGATGCGATGACGTAGACGCCGGCCACCAGCACGAGCAGCAGCTCGGTGCGCGTGAGGATCGCCATCGCGGCGATGACGCCGCCGATGGACATCGAGCCCACGTCGCCCATGAAGACCTTGGCCTTCGGGGCGTTCCACCAGAGGAAGCCGACGAGCGCGCCGACGAACGAGGCGGAGATGATCGCGAGGTCGAAGGGATCGCGCGTGCCGTAGCAGGCGGTGGACACGGCGGAGGCGACGTTCGTGCAGACCTGCTGCACCTGCCAGAAGGCGATGAGCGTATAGGCGCCGACCACGAAGATGCCGGAACCTGCGGCGAGGCCGTCCAGGCCGTCGGTCACGTTGACCGAGTTGGACGCCGCGACGCCGATGAGCGAGATCCACGCGAGGTACAGCAGCCAGCCGATGATGGGGCCGAGCGCCATGAACCACAGACCGGGCACGTCGCGGAACACGGAGATGTACGCGGACGCGGGGGTCTGTCCCACCGCGTTGGGCAGATTCAGCGCGACGATGCCGAACGGGATCGTGACGAGGATCTGCCCGATAACCTTCGGCCATCCCTCGAGCCCGAGGCTCTGCTGGCGGCGCACCTTCATGTAGTCGTCGATGAAACCGACCGCGCCGAAGCCGACCATCATCCACAGCACGAGCAGGCCGGAGATGGTCGGGGGGTTGTTGCCGGTGAACGAGCCGACGAGGTAACCCACGATGGTGCCGACGATGAAGATCGTCCCGCCCATGGTGGGGGTGCCGCGCTTCTCACCGTGCGAGGGGTTGTGCACGTTCTCGGGCGTACGGATGACCTGGCCCCAGCCCCACTTACGGAACAGGCGCAGGAACGCCGGAGTGAGGAAGAGGGTGAAAGCCAGCGAGATCGCCGCCGCGGTCAGGAGTGATCTCACGAGAACGAGTCTCCCAGACGATCTCCGAGGAAACGCAGGCCCGCCGAGTTGGAGGATTTGACCAGTACCCTGTCGCCGTCGCGCAGCTCGCCCATCAGGTAGTCGTAGGCCTCGTCGGCCGTGGCGAAGAAGACCGCCTCGGCATCCCACGAGCCTTGGGCGATCGCTTCGAGGTACATCCGTCGGGCATCGGCGCCCACGACGACGATGCGCTGGATGCCCAGTCGCACGGCGAGCAGCCCGACCCGGTCGTGCTCCTCTTCGGCGTACTCCCCCAGTTCGCTCATCGCGCCGAGCACGGCCACGGTGCGCTGCTCGGGCGTCGTGATCTGCGCGAGGGTGCGCAGGGCCGCGGCCATCGAATCGGGGCTCGCGTTGTAGGCGTCGTTGATGATGCGCACCCGCTCCGAGCCGAGGGGCTGCATGCGCCAGCGTTCGGCGAGCTCGACGGTCTCGAGTCGTCGAACGGCGGATGCTGCGTCGACTCCGAGCGCGGTCGCCGCCGCGATCGCGGCCAGTGCGTTCATGACATGGTGGGCGCCGAGCACCTGCAGATGCAGGGTGAGCGCCACGCCGTCGACGAGGATCTCGGCGCGGGTTCCCGAGGCGGTGACCTCGACATCGGTCGCTCGGACGTCGGCAGCATCCGATCGTCCGAACCAGCGGACGGCCACGTCGCGGTGCGCTCCGAGCGGCGCCATGGCGGCCACCCGAGGATCGTCGGCGTTGAGCACGGCGAGTCCGCCGTCGCGGACGGCGTGCACCAGCTCGCTCTTCGCGGCGAAGGTGGCCTCGATACCGCCGAAGCCGCCCGCGTGCGCCATGCCGACCATGAGCACGACGCCGATGTCGGGGGTGACGAGGCCGGCCAAGCGGGCGATCTCGCCGGGACCGCTCGCACCGAACTCGCTCACGAGGAAGCGGGTGTTCTCGGTGACGCGCAGCATCGTGAGCGGAGCGCCGACCTCGTTGTTGAACGAGGCGCGGGGGGCGATCGTCTCGCCCTCGTCCTGCAGGATCCGCGCGAGCAGGTTCTTGGTCGTGGTCTTGCCGTTGGAGCCGGTGATGCCCACCACCCGCAGGTCGCCACGTTCGCGGACCCGGGCGACGACGACGCGGGCGAGGTCGGCGAGGGCGCCGACAGCGTCGGGCACGATCACCTGCGAGACGGGCGTCTCGACCGTGTGTTCCACGATCACGACGGCGGCGCCGTTGGCGACGGCGGCATCGACGAAGCGGTGCCCGTCGGTGTGCTCTCCGGGTTTGGCGACGAACACCCCTCCCGCCGCGATGGCGCGGGAGTCGGTGTCGACCGCCCCGGAGACGATCGTGTCGGGGGTGTCGAGGTCGGCGAGCACGAGGGTGCCGCCGACGGCATCGGTGAGCTGGGCGAGAGTGAGGGGGATCATGTGTGAGGGGCCGGCGCTGGTCAGCCGAACTTGGGCAGTTCGGGTGAGGCGGAGTCCGACGGCATGACGCGGTACGTCTTGAGCACCTGTGTCATGGCCTTCTGGAACGCCGGAGCGTTGGCCGCAGACGATTTTACCGTCGCCGGCTCGTCGAGCGTGACCGCGACGACGTATTCGGGGTCTTCGGCCGGTGCGAACCCGATCATGGTCGTGAAATACACGCCGGCCTTGTAGCCGCCCTGACCGTCGGTCTTCTCACCCGTACCGGTCTTGATCGCGATGCGGTACCCGGGAATGGCGACCTCTTTGGCGAGGGATCCCTGGGTGGCGACGTTCTCGAGCATCTGCGAGACCTGATCGGCCGTCTGCTCGGAGACGACCTGCACACCGGCCGCGTCGGGAACGTCCGTCACGGTGCCGTCGGCGGCCGTGCAGCCTTCGACGAGCGAGAGCGGTACCCGCACGCCGTTGTTCGCGATCGCCTGATAGGCGCCGGCGAGCTCGGGAACGGTGGTCGTGAGGCCCTGCCCAAAGGCGGTGTTGTACAGCGTCTGGTTGTCCCACTGCTCGACGGGGTACAACTGTCCCTTCGCCTCGCCGATGAAGCCGATCGAGCTCCCCTGGCCGATGCCGAACTTCTGCAGGTAGTCGTAGCGGGTCGCCGCGGGGACGGTGTCGCTGAACTTGGCGATACCGACGTTGGAGGAATCGATGAGCACCCCGGTGAGGGTGTACTTGTTCACCCCGTGCACGAACGCGTCGCGGAGCCGCGCCCCGTTCGACATCGTCTCGCTGCTCGAGGCCATCACCGTCGATTGCGGGGTCTGACCCCCGGCATCGATCACGGTGGACGCCGTCAGGGCCTTGAACGTCGAACCGGGCTCGAAGGTGCTCGTGAAGATGCGGCTGTACCGGTCGCCGTCGGCCGAAGCGTCCACGGCGTTCGGGTCGACGCTCGGCCACTCCGCGGCCGCACGCACCTTGCCGGTCTTGACCTCGACCACGGTGATATTGCCCGACTTCGCGCCGACGTTCTGCGCCTGCTCGGCGATCAACTGCTGGAGGTACCACTCCAGGTCGCGGTTGATCGTGAGCTGCACCGTGCCGCCGTCGACGGCGGGAGCTTCGGTCTCGGTGCCGGGCAGCACGACGCCGTCCTTGCCCCGCTGGTAGGTGCGCTCGCCGTCGGAGGACTGCAGGCAGCTGTCCTCCATCTTCTCGATACCAGCGAGGGGCGTGCCGTCGCTGCCGACGAAACCGACGAGGTTGCCGGCGACGGCACCATCGGGGTAGGTGCGCGCGGGGTGCGGCACGAACGAGAGGTAGGGGATCTTCAGGGCTTGGAGAGCCTGGAACTGCTCGGTGGTGACGCCGCGTTTCAGGTACGCGAAGCGCGAGTCGGGGTTCTCAGCGAGGGCGTCGGTGACGATCTTCTCGACCTCCGCCGCATCCTGACCCGTGATCTGGGCCATCTGCGCGGCGAGCTCGGGCCAGGTGACCTCCACCCGCACGCCGTCGGCGTCGTCGCGCGCCAGACCGTCCTTCGCGAGCTTCGGGTCGAGTTGGGCGTCGTAGAGCAGGATGCTGCCGGCCAGGGTCGCGCCGTTCTCATCCACGATCGCGCCCCGCGCGCCGTAAAGCTTCTGCGATCCGGCGAGTCCGAGCGAAAGGGAATCGTCGATGTGCTCGCGCGCGTTGACGACCTGGATGTCGACGAGGCGCACGACGAATCCCGCCAGCACGGCGAGGACGACCGCGAGGGCGACGACGGTGCGACGGCGGGGGCTGCGAGTGCTGCGCGTCGTCATGGGGCTATCGTGTCGCCGGCGTGGGCAGACCGTCGGCGATCGGCGGGGGTGTCGCGGAATCCGCGCCGGCGGGTGTCTCGGCCATCGGGGCTCCTTGGATCGTGGAGTCGGGGTCGGTGACCAGCGGGGTGTCGGTGATGAGGGCGTTTCCGACGGCCGCGCGTCCGATCGCGTCGATGGACGAGGCATCCGTCGCCGGCTGGCTCGATCCGATGACGGCGCCGTCGCTGAGGCGCAGGTACGAGGGGGCGTCGGCGACGACCATGCCGAGCGCGGCGGCGTTGGCCGCGAGATACTGCGGGGAACCGAGACCGGCGACGTCGTCGTAGAGCATCTGCTTCTCGTAGCTCAGGTCACGCTGCTGCTGGCTGAGGGCGGCGACCTCGAAGGAACCCTGGGTGGTGAGGATCGACAGGAGCATCTGTGCAAGGGCGATCGCAACCGCGCCGGCGACGGCGATCACGCCGTAGGCGAGCTTCGGTCGGCGACGCGCGGGCGCTTCGACCGGGTGCAGTCGGCGCCCGGGTGCGTCGTCCCGGCGCGGGGACGCCGGGAAGAGGTCGTAAGCCAGATCGGTCATGCCGCCGCCTTCACACGTTCGGCGGCGCGCAGGCGCACCGGGGTGGCTCGGGGGTTGATCGCGCGCTCGTCGTCGTCGGCGAGCTCGGCCCCCTTGACCAGGAGCTTGAAGCGGGGCGTGTGCTCGGGCAGCTCGATCGGCAGCCCGGCAGGAGCCGTGGACGATGTGGCTTCGGCAAGCACGCGCTTGACGAGGCGGTCCTCGAGCGACTGATAGGCCAGCACGACGATGCGCCCGCCCACGCCGAGCACGCTGAGCGCCGCGGGCAAGGCTCGTTCGAGTACGGCGAGTTCGCGGTTGACCTCGATGCGCAACGCCTGGAAGACGCGCTTGGCGGGGTGGCCCGAGTGCAGCAGCGCTGCCGGGGTGGCGTCGTGGAGGATCGACACCAGCCGGCCGGAGCGCACGATGGGCTCCACCTGGCGGGCGGCGATGATGGCCCGGGCGTAGCGCCCGGCGAGTTTCTCTTCGCCGTAGCGCTCGAAGATGCGGCGGAGGTCGCCCTCGCCGTAGGTGGCGAGGATCTCCTCGGCCGTTACGCCGCCGGTCTGATCCATACGCATGTCGAGTGGCGCGTCCTGCGCGTACGCGAAGCCGCGGTCGGCGACGTCGAGCTGCAGCGACGAGACGCCGAGGTCGAACAGGATGGCGTCGACGCGATCGACACCGGCCGAGGCCACGGCTTCGGCGATGCCGTCGTAGACGGTGTGCACGAGGGTGACTCGATCCCCGAACGGCGCGAGGCGCTCGCCCGCGATGCGCAGGGCGTCGGTGTCACGGTCGAGACCGACGAGGCGCGTACCGGGGAACCGCTCGAGGAACGCTTCGGAGTGCCCGCCCATGCCGAGCGTGGCGTCGACGAAGACGGCGCCCTCACGCTGCAGAGCGGGGGCAAGCAGCTCGACGGATCGCTCGAGCAGCACGGGAGTGTGGAGGTCGCGGGCTTCCATGATGAGGGGGCTTCGCGATCCCGGACCCTGATCCCCCTCCGCATCGACCTGGCACCGGGGAAGTGTGTCAGGGCGAGCGGCTGGGAATCACGGCCGAGGATCAGAACAGGCCCGGAATCACCTCCTGCTCCATCTCCGAGTACGACTCCTCGTTGTCGTCGGCGTAGGTGTTCCACGCGTCGGCGTTCCAGATCTCGGCGTGGGCGCCGACGCCGGTGACCACGAGCTCGCGCTCGAGGCCGGCGTAGGAACGCAGCGCCGGGGGAACCGTGATGCGGTTCTGGCTGTCGGGCTTCTCAGCGCTGGCCCCCGAGAGGAACATGCGCAGGAAGTCACGGGCCTGCTTGTTGCTGAGCGGGGCCTCCCGGATCCGCTCGTGCACCCGCTCGAACTCGGCCTCGCTGAAGACGTAGAGGCAGCGTTCCTGACCGCGGGTGATGACGACACCGGCGCCGAGGTCATCGCGGAACTTGGCCGGCAGGATGACTCGCCCTTTGTCGTCGAGCTTGGGGGTGTGCGTGCCGAGCAGCATCCGCTCTCCCCCCTTCGTCCGGCCTGCGAAGTAAGCCCCACTTTACTCCACACTCCTCCACTTCACCATCATTTGCGCGCTATTGCCCCCGAAACCCGGGGATTCGCCGCTCCCCTCCCCGAAGGTGCTGGCCTGCGAGCTCGTCGCGGAGGGGGCGTGATCCCTGCGGGGACGGGATGCTGCGGGCGCAGCGAAGGCCGCGGTGGGGGCGAGTGGAGGATCGCCCGCGCAACGAAAAAGCGCCGACTCGCAAGAGTCGGCGCTTTTCAGGAATGCGAAGTGGGGTCAGGGGCCTTCGTGGCGGCGGTCCCAGCGGTCGTTCATGCGATCCATGAACGACGAACCGGCACGGGACGCTGCGGGGCGCTTGGCGGCGGACGGAACCGTCGGCACCGCACCTCTCAGCGGGGTGACCGCGAGGATCACGCCACCGACCATGACCAGGAACCCGACGACGCCGACGATGATGCCGAGGACGTCTGCGCCGATCGTCACGCCGGCGATGAGACCACCGAGACCCACGAGCACGAGGATCGTGCCGTAGACGATGTTGCGATAGCTGAGGGCACGACCTTGGGTCGTGACGACATCGGCGTCGTTGCGCATGAGATGACGTTCCATCTCGTCCAGCAGACGCTGCTCCTGTTCGGACAGTGGCATGCATCCCCCTCGGGTGACTTGTGGCGTTGATTCTACGCGCGCGGCTGATCACTAGGCTAGGCCCGTGCAGCCTTCCCCGGATCCCATCGAGGCTGTTTCCCAGCGACTCGACAACTTCCTCGCCGCCCGACTGGCCGACGCCCGCGAAATGGGCGAGGAGGCGGAACTCGTCGCCTCCCTTGCCGCCGAGACCTTGCGCGGCGGCAAACGCCTCCGCGCGCGCTTCTGCCTGACGGGGTGGCGAGCCGTTTCGGAGGCCGACGGCCGTCGCGTCTCTCCCGTGCCGGACGGCGTCGTGGCGACTGCGGCCGCGCTCGAGGTCTTCCACGCCGCGGCCCTCGTGCACGACGACGTCATCGACAACTCCGACACCCGCCGCGGTCGCCCGGCAGCGCACCGCGCTCTCGAGGCCGCGCACCGCGCCCGCGGGTGGCGCGGTGACCCCGCGGCTTTCGGCCGCTCGGGAGCGATCCTCCTCGGTGACCTGCTCGTCGCCTGGAGCGACGACCTGCTCGAGGAGGGCCTCACCGAAACCGCACCCGTTCAGGCAGCAGCGGCCCGCGCCGAATACGCACGCATGCGGCGCGATGTCACGGTGGGTCAGTTCCTGGACATCGCCGAAGAATCGGCGTTCGCCACCCAACCCGACGACGTGCACGCCGAGCGGGCGCTGCGGGTGGCGTCGCTCAAGTCGGCGCGCTACAGCATCCAGCAGCCCCTGCTCATCGGAGCCGCCCTCGCGGGTGCCGACGACACGCAGAGCGCTGCGCTGTCGGCGTTCGGTCATCCCGTCGGGATGGCGTTCCAGCTGCGCGACGACGTGCTCGGGGTGTTCGGCGATGCCGCCGTCACCGGCAAGCCGTCCGGCGACGACCTGCGCGAAGGCAAGCGCACCGTGCTGATCGCCTACGCCCGCGAGGCGATGCCGGCCGGCTCACGGCGCGTCGTGGACGAACTGGTCGGCGACCCGACCCTCGACGACGCTCAGATCGCCTCGCTGCAGTCGACCATCGTCGACACCGGCGCGCTGTCCCGCGTCGAGGAGCTCATCTCCCAATACGCGCACACGGCGGACCGCTCGCTGTCGGGTGCTCGACTGGGCAACGCCGCGGTGGGCGAGCTGCGCGACCTGGCACGCGCCGCGACCGCTCGCACGGCCTGAACCGCGCGGCAGGGTCAGGCCATCAGGCCAGAGCCTGCGCGACCCGGCGGACCTCGGACTTGCGTCCGGCCCGGAGGGCTTCGATCGGGGGCATCCCGATGATGTCGTCGGTATTCAGCAGCCAGTCGATCGCCTCGTCGTCGGTGAATCCGGCGTCGAGCAGCACGATGATGGTGCCGCGGAGCGAGGTCAACGGCTCGCCGTCGAGGAGGAAGACCTCGGGCACCTTCACCGGACCTTCCCGGCGGGAACCGATCAGGTAGTGATCGTCGAGCAGTCGGCGGACGCGTCCGAGCGGTTCGCCCAGCACCTCCGCCAGATCGGGAAGGGTCAGCCAGGTGGTTTCAGTGGTGTTGCCGGTCACCCTGCCACTATCTCACCGCTCGGCGGCCCCGGCTCGTCCCATCTGTCACACCAGCCACTTTCGTTGACAGAGGTATACATCCGTGACACGGTGGCCGGAGTCGGAAGAACGGATGTCCCCCCCATGCGTCGACACGCGATCAGTCCTGCCCTGCGAGGCGCCCGTACGAGCCTGCCCGTCGCCCTCGTCGGCGCCCTCGCCTTGACCGCCCTGCCCGAGGCCGCCCACGCCGCCGAGGACTACACCGTGCAGCCCGGCGACACCGTGAGCGCGATCGCCGCCCGTCACGGGCTGCGCACGGTCGACATCCTCGCCGGCAACGCGCTCGGATGGTCGAGCGTCATCCACCCCGGTCAGACGATCCGCCTGGTCGGCTCGGCCGCGGCCGCGCCCGCCCCGACTCCCCCGCCCGCGGCGCCCGCGCCGCCGGCGGCTCCCACCGGCTACACCGTGCAAGCGGGCGACACGATCAGCGCGATCGCCCGCGCCCACGGCACCACCACCGACGCAGTCCTCGCGGCGAACGGGCTCGATCGTTCGTCGATCATCTACCCGGGGCAGACGATCGCCCTCCCGGCCGCGCTCGCACCGGCCGCCGCCGTCACCCCGGTCGTGGCGGGCCTCGACGCCGAGCAGATCGCGAACGCCCAGGTCATCGTGCGCGTCGGCCGCGAACTGGGCGTGTCCTCCCGCGGCATCCAGATCGCCCTCGGCACCGCGATGCAGGAGTCGTGGCTGCGCAACCTCGATTGGGGCGACCGCGACTCGCTCGGACTCTTCCAACAGCGTCCGAGCAGCGGATGGGGCACGGAGGCCGAAGTGAGCGACCCCGTCCGCGCCACTCGCGCCTTCTTCGGCGGCGCCGGTGATCCCAACGGCGCGCTCACGCGTGGACTGCTGGACATCCCCGGCTGGGAGGCGATGGCCTACGCCGACGCTGCCCAGTCCGTGCAGATCTCCGCCTATCCCGAGCGCTACGCGCAGTGGGAAGCCCCCGCCGCGCTGTGGCTCGCGGCACTCGGCTGAGCGGCAGCATCCACTCGGGAACAGCTGGATAACGGGGGTGAGCCGCTCCCCCGGCTCACAGGGGCCTCTCCGTAGACTCGGAGCGTGAGCACGAGTCAGCAGACCGACCCGCTGATCGGCCGTCTCGTCGACGACCGATACCGGGTTCGCGCGCGCATTGCGCGCGGCGGTATGGCGACCGTGTACGTGGCGACCGACCTGCGTCTCGAACGCCGGGTCGCGCTCAAGGTCATGCACGGCCACCTCAGCGACGACACCGTGTTCCAGAGCCGGTTCATCCAGGAGGCCCGCTCGGCCGCCCGGCTCGCCGACCCGCACGTCGTCAACGTGTTCGACCAGGGCCAGGACGGCGATATGGCCTACCTGGTCATGGAGTACCTGCCCGGCATCACGCTGCGCGAGCTGATGCGCGAGCAGAAGCGCTTGAACGTCGCCCAGACGATCACGATCATGGATGCTGTGCTCTCGGGCCTCGCTGCCGCGCACCGGGCCGGCATCGTGCACCGCGACGTGAAGCCCGAGAACGTGCTGCTGGCCGAAGACGGACGCATCAAGATCGGCGACTTCGGCCTCGCCCGCGCGACGACGGCGAACACCGCGAGCGGCGCGATGCTCATGGGCACGATCGCGTACCTCGCACCCGAGCTGGTCACCCGCGGCACCGCCGACGCGCGCAGCGACATCTACTCCCTCGGCATCCTGCTGTACGAGATGCTCGTCGGCGAGCAGCCCTACCAGGGCGAGCAGCCGATGCAGATCGCCTTCCAACACGCCACCGAATCCGTGCCGCGGCCCAGCGCCAAGAACCCCGGCGTGCCCGAGCAGCTCGACGAGCTCGTGTTGTGGTCGACCGAGAAGGTGCCCGACGACCGGCCGCTCGACGCCTCGGTCATGCTCCAGCGCCTGCGCGACATCGAGCGCGAGCTCGGCGTGGCACCCCAGGTGGCCCGCGCCGTCTCGGTCGGCACCGCCGTGGACGACGACACCCTCGACTCGGGCGAGTTCACCAAGGTGCTCCCCTCGAACTCGACCGGGCCCACAGCATCCGTCGACGAGGTCGACAACGCCGCTCAGCTGCGCGTGCGCGCGCGCCGGCGCACCGCTCGCGGCGCGTGGCTGCTCGTGCTGGTGCTCGTGCTCGCCGGCGTCGCCGGGGGCACCGGGTGGTGGTTCGGCTCGGGTCCCGGCTCCCTCGTCGCCGTGCCGGCCGTCAACGGTCTGCCCTTCGCCGACGCGCAGGCCGCTCTGCAGGCGCAATCGCTCGTCGCCGTTCAGGAGGACGTGTACGCCCTGAACGTGGCCGCCGGCATCGTCGTCGGCACCGACCCCGACCCCGGCCAACGCCTCGACCGCGACGCCTCCGTCACCGTACAGGTGTCACAGGGCCCCCGGCCGCAGCAGGTGGAGGCACTCGGGGGTATGAACATCGACCAGGCCAAGGGCATCCTCGTCGGCAAGAACCTCGTCGCGGGCGAAGAGCAGCGCGAGTTCACCGACAGCGACGCGGGGGCGATCGTGTCGGCCTCGCTGGTGCCGCGCTCCGGCGGCGCTCCCATCGACTGCACCCCCGGCTGCTCCGCGTTCGAGGGCGACACGGTCACCTTCCTCGTGTCGAGCGGATCGGTCCCCGGAGTGCGCGGCATGAGCGTGAGCGGGGCGACCGACGCCTTGACCGGCGTCGGTCTCACCGTTTCGGGTGACACGCGCCAGGAGTACAGCGACAGCGTCGACAAGGGCGAGGTCATCGGTATCGTCTCCCGCGACGGCGGCGGCAACTGGCGCCCCGGTGACACCGTGACGTTGACCGTCTCGCTCGGACCGCCGCTGTTCCCCGTGACGAACGTCGTGGGCATGAGCCGCGACGCGGCCAAGGCCGCCCTCGAGCGCGACGGGTTCACCGTGGAGTGGGCGCTGTTCTGGAACGCCGCGCCCGATGGGCTGACCAAAGTCACGAGCCAAGACCCGGCCGCCGGCGCGCAGCGCGTCAAAGGCACGAACGTCTACCTGCAGCTCACCGTCACCGGCTGACCCCGGCGTCGCGCCGGCATCCGCTCACCCTGAAACAGGAAGATCGCCCGAATCAGGACGATTTTCGTGCAATCGGCCTGATCCCGGCGATCTTCCGGTTCTCAGTGGGCGCGAGGCCTCAGAGCTTCTCGAGCTCCTCAGCCACGAGGAAGGCGAGCTCGAGGCTCTGCATGTGGTTGAGGCGCGGGTCGCAGAGGCTCTCGTAGCGCGTTGCGAGGCTCGCTTCGTCGATGTGCTCCGAACCGCCGAGGCACTCCGTCACGTCGTCGCCGGTGAGTTCCACGTGGATGCCGCCGGGGAACGTGCCCGTGGCGCGGTGGGCCTCGAAGAAGCCGCGCACCTCGTCGACGACGTCGTCGAAACGACGCGTCTTGTACCCGGTCGGCGTGGTGATGCCGTTGCCGTGCATGGGGTCGGTGACCCAGAGCGGAGTCGCTCCGGAGTCGCGCACGGCCTCGAGCAGCGGCGGCAGGGCGTCGCGGATCTTGCCCGCACCCATGCGCGTGATGAAGGTCAACCGACCGGGCTCTCGCTCGGGATCGAGCTTCTTGATGAGCTGGAGCACGGTCTCGGGCGTCGTCGAAGGACCCAGCTTCACCCCGATCGGGTTGCGGATCTTCGAGAAGTAATCCACGTGCGCCCCGTCGAGATCGCGGGTGCGCTCCCCGATCCACACGAAGTGCGCCGAGGTGTTGTAGGGCGTGCCGGTGCGCGAATCGATGCGCGTCATCGGGCGCTCGTAGTCCATCAGCAGACCCTCATGGCCGGTGTAGAACTCCACTCGGCGCAGCTCATCGAAGTCGGCTCCCGCCGCCTCCATGAACTTGATCGCGCGGTCGATCTCACCGGCGAGGCGCTCGTACTGCTGGTTGGCGGGGTTCTTCGCGAAGCCCTGGTTCCAGCTGTGCACCTCGCGCAGGTCGGCGAACCCGCCCTGGGTGAACGCGCGGATGAGATTGATGGTGGATGCTGCGGTGTGGTACCCCTTCAGCAGCCGAGCCGGGTCCGCGCGCCGCGAGGCCTCGGTGAAGTCGTAACCGTTGACGATGTCACCCCGGTACGCCGGCAGCGTGACATCGCCGCGCGTCTCGGTGTCGCTCGAACGGGGCTTGGCGAACTGCCCCGCCATCCGCCCCATCTTCACCACGGGCATCGACGCGCCGTAGGTGAGCACGACGGCCATCTGCAGCACGGTCTTGATGCGGTTGCGGATCTGCTCGGCGGTCGCCCCGGCGAAGGTCTCGGCGCAGTCGCCGCCCTGCAGCAGGAACGCCCGTCCGGAGGCCGCCCGGGCGAGCCGCTCGCGCAGCAGATCGACCTCGCCCGCGAAGACCAGCGGGGGAAGGATCGACAGCTCCGCAGACACCTCGGCCACAGCATCCGTGTCATACCAGGTGGGCTGCTGCTTGATGGGCAGGGTCCGCCAGTGGTCGAGGGAATCGGGCTGAGAAGGCATCCTGGAAGTCTAACGACGCGCGGGGGCCTCGGCTGCCGCCTTGGACGCCGCCAGCCGGTCCTTGACCGTCGAGGCGTAGACGTCTTCGTACTGCTGCTCGCCCAGGCGCTGCAGCGCCACCATGATCTCGTCGGTGACCGAGCGAAGGATGTACCGGTCGCCCTCCATCCCGGCGAAGCGGGAGAAGTCGAGCGGCTCGCCGATGACGATGCCCACGCGGCCGATCCGCGGGATGCGCTTGCCGATCGGCTGGATCGTGTCGGTGTCGACCATGACCACCGGGACGACCGGCACGCGGGCCTCGAGCGCCATGCGCGCCAAGCCCGTGCGGCCGCGGTAGAGCTTGCCGTCGGGACTGCGGGTGCCCTCGGGGTAGATGCCGAGGAGATCGCCGCGACCCAGTACTCCGAGACCGGTGTTGAGGGATGCTTCGGAGGCCTTGCCCCCGGAGCGGTCGATCGGGATCTGCCCGGTCGCCTTGAGGAACACCCGGGTCGCCCACCCCTTGATCCCCTTGCCGGTGAAGTAGTCGCTCTTGGCGAGGAAGGCCATCGGCCGATCGATCATCAGCGGCAGGAAGATGGAGTCGGCGAAGGAGAGGTGATTGCTCGCGAGGATCGCGGCACCCTCGACCGGGATGTTGCGTCGGCCGACGACCCACGGGCGGAAGATCGCCTTGAGCACCGGCCCGATCGCGATGTACTTCATCAGCCAGTAGAACATCTCAGCTGTCCCTCCCCGCGAGGTCGGCGACGCCGATCAGTCCGGCATCGTTGCCGAGCTGCGCGATGGTGAAGTCGGCCACGGGGCGGTCGCCGTAGCCGGGGAGCGAAGTCTCGTAGGCCAGACGTACCGGCTCGAGCAGGTCGTCACCGAGCTGGGCGACTCCCCCGCCGATGACGTAGAGCTGGGGGTCGAGCACGGCCTGGAATCCGCCGCAGGCCTCGCCGAGCGCCGTCGCAACGCGCCGGAGCGCTTCGATCGCGCCCGGGTCGCCCGCGAGCACGAGGCGGGAGATGCCCGGTCCGGGAATCGTGCCGCGCTCCGCTCGGAGGGCCGAAAGGCCGTCGCCGATGCCCGGCTGATCGGCGATCGCGTTCGCCTCGCGCTGCAGGGCACGGCCGGAGGCGTACTGCTCCAAGCATCCGTTCTGCCCGCATCCGCAGGGCAGGCCGCCGCGGATGAAGCGCGTGTGGCCGAGCTCTCCGGCGATCCCGTTGCCGCCCCGGTACAAGACGCCCCCGGCCACGACGGCTCCGCCCACGCCCGTGCCCATCGTGAGCATGACCATGTCGGACACCCCGCGGCCGGCCCCGAAGCGGAACTCGCCCCACCCGGCGGCGTTGGCGTCGTTCTCGATCGTGACGGGAGAGTCCAGGCGCGCCTCGAGACGGTCGCGCAATGGCTCGTCCCGCCAGTCGATGTTGGGCGCGTAGATGACGCTGCGACGATCTCGGTCGATGAAACCCGCGGCGGCGACGCCGATACCGGTGATGCGGTGTGCGCGGCGGAGGTGTGTGGCCATGTCGACGACGGCATCCAGCAGTTCGTCGGCGTCGATGGGCGTGTCGACCCGGAGCTTCTCGATGATGCGGCCGTCGGCGTCGACGACGCCCCCGGCGATCTTCGTGCCACCGATGTCGATACCGACGTTGAGCACCGCCGTGTCCCTTCCGGCCGACGCCCGCGCGGCGGCGTTGTGAAGTCTAGCCATGCCGGACGGCCCCGGAAGGATGCCGAAAGGCCACCCGATAGACTCCAAGGGTCAGACCGACACCCCGTCCGGTACCGAAGGAGTTGCCGTGATCCAATTCGATGTCCCACCCGTCGTCGCAGCCGACCCCGAAGCGAACATCACCGACCTGCTGGTCGACCGTGTCGCCGCCAGCCCCGACCGTCCCCTCTTCGCCGTCCCCGACGGCGCCGGATGGCGCGACGTCTCGACCGCCGAATTCCACCGGCAGGTGCTCGCCCTCGCGAAGGGCTTCGCCGCCGCCGGCATCCAGCCGGGCGACAAGGTCGGTTTCCTCGCGCGGACCACCTACGACTGGACCCTCGTCGACTTCGGCCTCTTCTTCGCCGGGGCCGTCATGGTCCCCGTCTACGAGACGAGCTCGCCCGCCCAGATCCAGTGGATCCTGAGCGACTCCGGCGCGATCGCGTGCATCGTCGAGTCTCCCGAGCACTCCGCCCGCCTCGCCGAGGTGCAGGGCGAACTGCCCCTGCTCCGCGACGTCTGGACGATGCACGGCGGCGACCTCGACCGACTCACCCGCGAGGGAGTCTCGATCGACGACGCCGAGATCGAGCGTCGGCGCACCCTCGCCGTCGGCAGCGACATCGCCACCCTCATCTACACCTCGGGCTCGACCGGACGACCGAAGGGCTGCGTGCTCACACACAGCAACTTCGTCGAGTTGTGCCGCAACTCCGCGGTCGCGCTGCGCGAGGTCGTGGACGTGCCCGGCGCCTCGACGCTGCTGTTCATCACCACCGCACACGTCTTCGCTCGATTCATCTCGCTGCTCAACGTGCACGCCGGCGTGAAGACGGGCCACCAGCCCGACACCCGGCAGCTGCTCCCCGCCCTCGGATCGTTCCAGCCGACCTACCTGCTGGCCGTGCCGCGCGTGTTCGAGAAGGTCTACAACTCCGCCGAGCAGAAGGCCGAAGCGGGGGGCAAGGGCAAGATCTTCCGCTCCGCCGCGGCCGCCGCGATCCAGCACTCCCGCCTGCAGCAGGACGGCCAGCGCATTCCGCTCGCCCTCAAGGTGAAGTTCGCGCTGTTCGACCGGCTCGTCTACAGCAAGCTGCGCGCCGCGATGGGCGGCCGCGTGGTCTACGCCGTGAGCGGCTCCGCTCCGCTCGGCGCGCGCCTCGGGCACTTCTTCCACAGCCTCGGCGTCGTCATCCTCGAGGGCTACGGCCTGACCGAGACCACCGCGCCTGCGACGGTCAACCTCGCCACGCGCTCGAAGATCGGAACCGTCGGCCCCGCACTCCCGGGCGTCGGTGTGCGCCTCGCCGATGACGGCGAGATCCAGGTGCGCGGTATCAACGTGTTCAAGGAGTACTGGCGAAACCCCGAGGCGACCGCCGAGGCCTTCGACGGCGACTGGTTCCACACCGGCGACATCGGTTCGTTCGACGGAGAGGGCTTCCTCACGATCACCGGACGCAAGAAGGAGATCATCGTCACCGCCGGCGGCAAGAACGTCGCCCCGGCCGTGCTCGAGGATCCCATCCGCGCCAACCCGATCGTGGGCCAGGTCGTCGTCGTGGGCGATCAGAAGCCGTTCATCTCGGCACTGATCACGCTCGACTCCGAGATGCTTCCGACGTGGCTCGCGAACAACGGCCTCTCCGCTGACATGTCGCTGGCGGATGCTGCCGCGAACCCGGCGGTCCGCGCCGAGGTGCAGCGGGCCATCGACGTGGCCAACGCCACCGTGTCTCGGGCCGAATCGATCCGCAAGTTCGAGATCGTGCCGACCGAGTGGACCGAGGCGAGCGGACACCTCACGCCGAAGCTCAGCATCAAGCGCAACGTGATCGTCGGCGACTTCGCGGCCGAGATCGAAGAGCTCTACCGGGTGCCGGTGAACACGACGAACATCTCGCTCGCCTGACCCCGCAGCATCCGGTCCCGGGCGAGCGGGACCACCCGGTCCCTGAGCGAGCCCAGCCACCCCGGTCCCTGAGCGAGCGCAGCGAGACGAAGGGCCCAGCTCGCTGCGCTTCGTCTCGCCTTCGGCTCGCTCAGCGGGCGGAACCACCCGGTCCCTGAGCGAGCGCAGCCACCCCGGTCCTTGAGCGAGCGCAGCGAGACGAAGGGCCCGGCTCGCTGCGCTTCGTCTCGCCTTCGGCTCGCTCAGCGGGCGGGACTGCGCTCGTCTCGCTCAGCGGGCGGGACCCACCGGTCCCTGAGCGAGCGCAGCGAGACGAAGGGCCCAGCGAGCGCGGCGAGACGAAGGGCCGACTCAGAACCAGTCGGACTCGCGGATCTCGCGCATCGCCTCGCGCCGCGCGGGCGCGGGAAGGCGCTGCAGGAACAGCATCCCGTCGAGGTGATCGGTCTCGTGCTGCAGGGCCTGGGCCATGAGCCCCTCCCCCTCGAGCACGAGCTCGGCGCCGTCGAGGTCCATCCCCACGACCTTCGCCCACGGGTGACGCAGCGCTTCGTGCCAGACCCCCGGGATCGACAGGCAGCCCTCGCCCACGAGCTCGGGCTCCCCGCGCGTTTCGACCAGCACCGGGTTCAAGATGTAGCCGATCTCGCCGTCGACGTTGTAGCTGAAGGCGCGCAGGCCCACGCCGATCTGCGGGGCCGCGACCCCGGCACGCCCGGGAGGCTCCACGGAGTCCACCAGATCGCGGACGAGGGCGCGGACGCCGTCGTCGATCTCGGTGATCGGCTCGCTCGGGGCGCGCAAGACGGGGTCGCCGAAGAGGCGGATGGGACGAACAGCCACGCTCAGGCTCCTTGCGAGGCGCGGAGGCCCTCGATGACGGATGCCGCCAGCTCGCGCGCCGCTTGCCGGGTCGCCGGTTGCAGGTCGCGGTAGACGATCGCGCTTCCGGTGCCGATGGCCGTGTCGTACGGCACGCGCACGACCGCCCGCACGCGTGTGCGGAAGTGGGCCTCGAGCTCGCTCTCGCGCACGAGCGGAGCGCCCGGTCGCGCGTTGTTGAGCACGACCACGGCGTGACGCACCTGCTCGGCGTAGCCGTTGGTCTCGAGCCACGTGAGGGTCTCGGACGCCAAGCGCGCCTCGTCGACGCTGAGGCCGGCGACCACGACGATCTGATCGGCCATCTCGAGGGTCGCGCCCATGACCGAGTGCACGATGCCGGTTCCGGTGTCGGTCAGCACCAGCGAATAGAAGCGCGCGGCGAGCACGGCGACGTCGCGGTAGTCCTCGTCGTTGAACGCCTCGGACACGCGGGGGTCGGGATCCGACGACAGCACGTCCAGCCGGGTCTCGTCGCGAGCGACGAGGGCGGAGATGTCGCTGTACCCGGCGACGTCGCCCGAGGTGCGTACGAGATCGCGCACGGTGCGCGTGCTGGTGCGCGAGATGCGGTCGGCGAGCGTGCCCCGGTCGGGGTTCGCGTCGACGGCGATGACCCGGTCGTCCCGCGCGTCCGCGAGGGCCATACCCAGCAGCGCGGTCACGGTCGTCTTGCCGACGCCGCCCTTGCGCGACAGCACGGGCACGAACCGCGCGCCGCCCGACAGCGACGCCGAAATCCGGCGGTCCAAGGCCTTGCGCGCGCGGGCGCGGCGTCCGTCGCCGAGGTTGATGCGGTGGCGCGAGAGGGAGTAGACGAGCTGCGGCCAGAGACCCTCGGGCTCGGGCTTCGTGAGCTGGCCGCGGTCGAGCAGGCGATCGGCGGTCAGCAGGTCGGGGCTCTCGCGGCCGCTCTCGAATTCGCCGAGACGCTTGGAGGCGAGCACGACCTCTGGCTCCGGCGGGTGCACGCGTTCGACGGCGTGGGCGCGGTCGAGCCGGGCGTGCGCACCGGTGTTGTGCGCCTCGCGCCGTGTGGTCGGCACCGACGCGGTCACCGGCGCCGGTTCGGCCGCGGCCGCCGGAGCAACGGGAGCGGCGACGGCGGGTGCTGTTTCGGCCGCCGGCACCGTCTCGGCAACGGGCGCCGGGGCAACGGGGGGCACAGCGGCCGGTGCAGCCGCCGGCTCGAGCGGAGCGGCCTCGAAGACGGCGGCCGGTTCGGGCTCTGACATCGCCGCCGCGGGAGTGCTCGGGGCGAAGGGCTCGGCCATCGCGGAGGCGTCGGCGGATCCCGCAGCATCCACCACGATCGCCGTCGGGTCGCCGCTCGGCGCGTCATCCGCGGCGGAGTCGGCGGAGATGTCGTGGGCGTCGATCTCGAGGCCGGATGCTTCCGGCTCCTCGTCGATCTCTTCGAGGGCGGGCGCCTCGTCGGCGACGGGAAGGTCTTCGAGGATGATGTCGCCGGTGGCGATCTCGTCGAGGTGGATCTCGTCGCCGATGACGTCGTCGTCATCGTCGAGGTCGTCATCGTCATTGCTGGGGAAGACCACGCTGAACTGAGCGGTCGCCGGCCCGATCAGGCCGATGCCGGCGGTGTCGACGCTCGTGGCATCGGAAAGGATGCCGTGTTCGACGGTCACCTCGGGGGTCTCGTCGTCTCGATCGGGTGTCACTGCAAGGGCTCCAAACGGGTGTCGGGCGCTGGCGCCCATCCCCTCAGGCTACTGGGCAGGACGGATGACGACTAAAAGGTCCCCGGCCTCCACCTGCTGAGTGGCGCCGATCGCGAGCCGTTCGACGACTCCGCCGACCGGTGAAGTGATGGCCGCTTCCATCTTCATCGCCTCGATCGAGGCGACCGGCTGACCGGCTGCGACCTTGTCGCCGACCCCCGCCTTGAGGGTGACGACCCCCGAGAACGGCGCCGCGACCTGCCCGGGTTTCGAGGTGTCGGCCTTCTCGGCCTGGCGAGCGTCGACCTCGATCGAGCGGTCGCGCACGAACACCGGACGCAGCTGCCCGTTGAGGGTGGTCATGACGGTGCGCATGCCCTTGTCGTCGGCCTCACCGATCGCCTCGAGGCCGACGAAGAGCTGCACGCCCTTCTCGATCTCGACGACATGCTCGCCGCCGGGCACCAGCCCGTAGAGGTAGTCGGCCGTGTTCAGCACGCTCAGATCGCCGAACGCATCGCGCACCTCGCGGAACGTGCGCGTCGGCGCGGGGAACAAGAGGGCGTTCAGGGCGTCCCGACGCTCGACGCTCGAGCCGGCGAGCGACGCCGACTGCGCCTCGGTGAGCGGGGTCACCCCGATCTTGACATCGCGTCCGGCCAGCACCTTCGTGCGGAAGGGTTCGGGCCACCCGCCGGGCAGCTCGCCCAGTTCGCCGGCCATGAAGCCGACGACGGAGTCGGGCACGTCGTAGTTGCCGGGGTTCTCGGCGAAGTCGGCCGGATCGGCTTTCACCGCGGCGAGGTGCAGCGCCAGGTCGCCCACGACCTTCGACGACGGGGTCACCTTCGGAACACGACCCAGGATCGTGTTCGCCGCGGCGTACATGTCCTCGATCAGCTCGAAATCGTCGGCGAGGCCGAGCGCGATCGCCTGCTGGCGCAGGTTCGACAGCTGCCCGCCCGGGATCTCGTGGCGGTACACGCGCCCGGTCGGCCCGGGCAGCCCCGACTCGAACGGACGGTAGAGGTGGCGCACGGCCTCCCAGTACGGCTCGAGATCCGACACGGCGGCGAGATCGAGCCCGGTATCGCGGTCGGTGTGCGCCATCGCGGCCACGAGGGCCGACAGCGAGGGCTGACTGGTCGTGCCCGACAGGGGCGCGGCGGCCGCGTCGACAGCATCCGCCCCCGCCGCGGACGCGGCGAGCAGCGTGGCGAGTTGTCCACCGGCGGTGTCGTGCGTGTGCACGTGCACCGGCAGGTCGAAGCGCTCGCGCAGGGCCGTGACCAGCCGCGCGGCGGCGGCGGGGCGCAGCAGCCCGGCCATGTCCTTGATCGCGAGCACGTGCGCTCCCGCGTCGACGATCTGCTGGGCGAGGCCCAGGTAGTAGTCGAGCGTGTAGAGGTCCTCAGCCGGGTCGAGCAGGTCGCCCGTGTAGCAGAGCGCGACTTCGGCCACGGCCGAGCCGGTGGCGAGCACCGCGTCGATCGCGGGACGCATCTGGTTGACGTCGTTGAGAGCGTCGAAGATGCGGAAGATGTCGACCCCGGATGCTGCGGCCTCGGCCACGAAGGCATCGGTGACCTCGGTGGGGTACGGCGTGTAGCCGACCGTGTTGCGCCCGCGCAGCAGCATCTGCAAGGCGATGTTGGGAAGCGCCTGGCGGAGCGCGTCGAGCCGCTCCCAGGGGTCTTCGCCGAGGAACCGCAGCGCCACGTCGTAGGTGGCGCCGCCCCAGGCCTCGACCGAGAGCAGCTGGGGAGTCAGCCGAGCGACGTAGGGCGCGACTGTGACGAGGTCGCGCGTGCGCACCCGCGTCGCCAGCAGCGACTGGTGGGCGTCGCGGAAGGTCGTGTCGGTCACGGCCAGCGCGGTCTGTTCGCGCAGTGCCCGGGCGAACCCCGCGGGGCCGAGCTGCTGCAGTTGCTGCCGGGATCCGGGCGGGGGCGGCGTGGACAGGTCGAGCGGGGGGAGCTTGGCGCGCGGGTCGACGCTGAGCGGGTTCTCGCCGTGGGGGCGGTTCACCGTCGTGTCGACGAGCCAGTTGAGCATCTTCGTGCCGCGGTCCTTCGACTCGCGGCCCTGCAGCAGCTCGGGACGCTCATCGATGAACGCCGTGCTCACGTCGCCCGCGAGGAACGCCGGGTCATCCAGCACCGCCTGCAGGAAGGGGATGTTGGTGGAGACGCCGCGGATGCGGAACTCCGCCAGCGCCCGGCGAGCACGCGCGACCGCTGCGGGGAAGTCGCGCCCGCGGCAGGTGAGCTTGGCGAGCATCGAATCGAAGTGCGGGCTGACCTGCGAGCCGGCGGCGGTCGTGCCGCCGTCGAGGCGGATGCCCGCCCCGCCCGGCGAGCGATACGTGGTGATCTTGCCGGTGTCGGGTCGGAAGCCCTGGGTGGGGTCCTCCGTGGTGATGCGGCACTGCAGCGCGGCTCCGCGGAGGCGGATGTCGGGCTGCTGGAGACCGAGTTCGGCGAGGGTCTCCCCCGCCGCGATCCGCATCTGCGACTGCACGAGGTCGACGTCGGTGACCTCCTCCGTCACGGTGTGCTCGACCTGGATACGGGGGTTCATCTCGATGAAGACGACCTCGCCCGCACGGGGGCCCGCCGTTTCGAGCAGGAACTCCACCGTGCCGGCGTTCTGGTAGTCGATCGAGCGCGCGAACGCGATCGCGTAGGCGTGCAGCGCCGACCGCGTCTCGTCGGCGAGGTGCGGCGCGGGGGCGATCTCGATGACCTTCTGGTGCCGGCGCTGCAGCGAGCAGTCCCGCTCGAACAGGTGCACGGTCTCGCCCCCCTGGTCGGCGAGGATCTGCACCTCGATGTGGCGCGGGCGCTGGACGGCCTGCTCGAGGAACATCCGAGCATCACCGAAAGCGCTCTGCGCCTCGCGCATGGCCTCGGCCAGCGCGGGTGCCAGTTCAGCGGCGGACGCGACCCGTCGCATCCCTCGTCCACCGCCTCCGGCGACCGCCTTCGCGAAGAGCGGGAAGCCGATGTCGTCGGCCTGGGCGACCAGCGCGTCGATGTCGTCCGAGGCCTGGGTGGAGCGCAGCACCGGCACGCCCGCAGCCACGGCGTGCTGCTTCGCGGTGACCTTGTTGCCGGCCATCTGCAGCACCGAGGCGGGCGGGCCGATGAAGGCGATGCCGTTGGCGGCGGCCTTCTCGGCGAGCTCGGGATTCTCGGAGAGGAAGCCGTAGCCCGGGTAGATCGCGTCGGCACCGGATTCGAGCGCGACGCGCACGATCTCGTCGACGTCGAGGTACGCGCGCACCGGATGTCCGCGCTCGCCGATGAGGTAGGCCTCGTCGGCTTTCAGTCGATGCAGCGAGTTGCGGTCTTCGTAGGGGTACACCGCGACAGTGCGCGCACCCACTTCGTATGCGGCACGGAAGGCGCGGATGGCGATCTCGCCGCGGTTGGCCACCAGGATCTTGCTGAACATGCACGCCTCTCGGGATTGCCGAAGGGAAGGCCGAAGTGTGCTCACAGCCTAGGGGACGGTAACGTAGACCCCCGTGCATGTTCTCTCGGTCAGCTCGCTAAAAGGTGGGGTCGGTAAGACCACCGTGACGCTCGGGCTGGCCTCGGCGGCATTCGCCCGCGGAGTGCGCACCCTGGTGGTGGATCTCGACCCGCAATCCGACGTCTCCACCGGCATGGACATCCAAGTCGCCGGACGACTCAACATCGCCGACGTGCTTGCGAATCCGCGGGAGAAGGTCGTTCGCCAGGCCATCACCTCTTCGGGCTGGGCGAAGGTTCACCCCGGCACGATCGACGTCATGATCGGCAGCCCCTCCGCGATCAACTTCGACGGACCGCACCCGAGCGTGCGCGACGTGTGGAAGCTCGAGGAGGCCCTCGCCACGATCGAGGCCGACTACGACCTCGTGCTCATCGACTGCGCGCCCTCGCTGAACGCGCTCACCCGCACCGCGTGGGCCGCGAGCGACCGCGTGATCGTCGTGACCGAGCCGGGCCTCTTCTCCGTCGCCGCGGCCGACCGCGCGCTGCGTGCGATCGAGGAGATCCGCCGCGGACTCTCGCCGCGCCTCCAGCCCCTCGGCGTCGTGGTCAACCGCGTGCGCCCGCAGTCGATCGAGCACCAGTTCCGCATCAAAGAGCTGCGCGACATGTTCGGCCCCCTCGTGCTGAACCCGCAGCTGCCCGAGCGCACCTCGCTGCAGCAGGCGCAGGGCGCGGCCAAGCCGCTGCACGTGTGGCCCGGAGACTCGGCGCAAGAGCTCGCGGCCGACTTCGACGCGCTCCTGGACCGCATCATGCGCACGGGCCGCATCCCGGTCCCCGGCGACGCCCGGGCCTGACCCGCCCGCGCCCCGCACCGACGTCGGAGAATCCCACCCCCGTCGGATCAAAAACGCGCAATTCTCCGACAAGGGCGCGAATCTCCGACGCGGGTGAGCGGGCGAGCCGAGGCCGAGGCGACAGCATCCACCCACCCCGACGCACCAACGTCGGAGAATCCCACCCCCGTCGGATCAACAACGCGCAATCCTCCGACAAGGGCGCGAATCTCCGACGCGGGTGACGCGAAGAGCAACGCGGGTGACGCGAAGAGCAACGCGGGTGACGCGAAGAGCGACGCGGGTGCGGCGAAAGAAGCGCGGCAGGCTCGAGACGAGCGGATGCTGCGGGGTCAGGCGGTGCGCTTCGAGCGGCGCGCGGCCAGCTCGTCGACCTCGTCGGGCACCGTCGCGTCGAAGTCGACGAGCGTCGTCTCCACTTCGCGCAGGACCTTGCCGACGGCGATGCCGAAGACGCCCTGACCGCGGCTGACCAGGTCGATGACCTCGTCGTTCGAGGTGCAGAGGTACACCGAAGCGCCGTCGCTCATGAGCGTCGTGCCCGCGAGGTCGCGAACGCCGGCAGCACGCAGCTGCTCGACGGCGGTGCGGATCTGCTGCAGCGAGATGCCGGTGTCGAGCAGTCGCTTCACGAGTTTGAGCACGAGGATGTCGCGGAAGCCGTAGAGACGCTGGGATCCCGAGCCGCTGGCGCCCCGCACGGTCGGCTCGACGAGCTCGGTGCGAGCCCAATAGTCGAGCTGGCGGTAGGTGATGCCCGCGGCGCGAGCCGCGACCGCACCGCGGTAACCGACCTCGTCGTCCATCTCGGGCAGACCGTCGGTGAACAGGAGATTGTCGCCGAACCGGGGTTCGCCGACAGCTTCGCCAGGCTTCATGCCGTCGTGCCTCCTCACCATTCGGTACTCCCCAAGCTAGATCAGCCCGGAGCCCCGGGCAACGACATCCGACCCGCCGACCCGGCGTGTCGCGAAGGTCACGACGAGGTCACGACAGAACGCGCTCGATCGCACCCCGAACGAAGATCGCCCGCACCTCATCGAGGCGCTTGGCAAGCTCCGGGGCGAGCTCGCTCGCACGGGCGCGGGACGCAGCATCCGTGCGCCGCAGCACCGCCGACATGGCCGATTCGATGAGCGCGGCTTCGCGCTCGGCGCTCTGGCGCAGCGAACGGATGTGGCGCGGCTCGATCCCGTGACGATCGAGCGCGACGAGCGCGCGCAGCAGGGTCACCGTCTGTTCGGTGTAGGAGTCGGAGCCGACGATGACACCGGTCGAGATCGCGTCGTTGAGCAGCTGCGGGCCGGCGCCGGCCGCGGAGAGCAGCTCCTCGCGGCGGTAGCGCCGGGGCGCCGGCACGATCGAGGGCACCGACGAGGGTGCGGCGGGCTCACGCCCGGCATCGACGTCGGCGAGGTAGTCGCGGATGACCGAGAGCGGAAGGTAATGATCGCGCTGCAGGGTGAGCGCGAGACGCAGCCGCTCGAGGTCGGCGGGAGAGAACTTGCGGTATCCCGACTCGGTACGGGTGGGAGCGACGATCCCCTGCACCTCGAGGAAGCGCAGTTTGCTCGAGGTCAGCGCGGGGAATTCGGGAGTGAGCCTCGCGAGCACCTGACCGATACTCAGGAGACCCGCGGAAGCCGGAGAACGGCCGCGGGCGGATGCTGCCGGCATCAGGCGTCGGCTGCCGAGTTCAGATCAGCGGGCGAGACGAAGAAGTTGAGCCGGAACTTGCCGATGCGCACCTCGGCGCCGTTGACGAGCGGGGAACGATCCACCCGCTCACCGTTGACGTAGGTGCCGTTCAGAGAGCGCTGGTCGACGATGTCGAAGTGGGCGCCGTCGCGGATGACCTCGGAATGGCGACGCGACACGGTCACGTCGTCGAAGAAGATGTCGGCTTCGGGATGGCGACCGACGGTGGTCACATCCGTGTCGAGCAGGTACCGCGCACCGGCGGTGGGTCCGGAACGAACGACCAGCAGAGCGGCACGCGAGGGCAATGCCCCGATCGCTTCGAGTTCGGCGTCGCTGAGGTCGAAACCGAACGGCACGAAGGAGAGATCGGAATCGTGTCCGAACGTCTGCGTCATGTCGTGGTTCGGGCGCTCCGCTGCGCTGTCATCACGGCCCTGCCGGAGGTCGTCCGGCTCAGGTCGGCGGGTCTCTTCCACGGCTCCTCCTTCGCTCCCAGAACCCTATCGGATGAGACGCGGTCGCACCGACGCCGTCAACAGGGCCGCGGTTAGGGTGGACCGGTGACTTCCCCCGTTTCCCGTGCCCCCCGCCGCACCCTGGCGACGCTCGTCGCCGGCCTGCTCGCGGCGTTCGTTCTGCTCGTGCCGGCCCTGCCCGCGTCCGCCCACGACCAGCTCGTGGCCAGCGACCCGGCAGCAGACGCGGTGCTGGAAGCCCTGCCGGCGCAGGTCACGCTGACCTTCAGTTCCGAGCTGCTGGGGGACGCCACCTCGAACCTGGTGGAGGTGACGGATGCTGCCGGCACCGTGGTGTCCGACGGTCCCGCCGTGGTCGACGGCGTGCTGCTGACGCAGGCGCTGACAGGGGAAGCATCCGGGTCACTCACGGTGCTTTGGCGGGTGGTGTCCAGCGATGGTCACCCGATCTCGGGCGAGTACGCCTTCACCGTCGAGGCCGCCCCCTCCGCATCGCCGGCACCCACCTCGGAACCGAGCGCCACCGAGACGCCCGAACCGACCATGACCACGATGACCGAGCCGACCGAGACGGCGACCCCGGCGCCGGCGCCCGACGACGACACATCCACCGCGACCCCCCTCCCCTGGATCATCGGTGTCGTCGTGCTCCTGGCCGTGATCGGCGTCGTGCTCTACCTGCTCGTGATTCGCCCCCGGCGTACAGGAACCGACGGTGGGGCCGGCACCCGCCCCGGCGCCGACGGCTAGGCTGAAAACATGCCTCATTACGACGTCGTCATCCTCGGCGCGGGCCCCGGCGGTTATGTCGCGGGCGTCCGAGCCGCCCAGCTCGGCCTGTCCACCGCGATCATCGAAGAGAAGTACTGGGGCGGTGTCTGCCTCAACGTCGGCTGCATCCCCTCCAAGGCTCTGCTGCGAAACGCCGACCTCGCCCACACCTTCCACGCCCAGGCCGACCTCTTCGGCATCTCGGGCGATGTCTCCTTCGACTACGGCGTGGCGCACGCGCGCAGCCGCAAGGTCGCCGAGACCCACGTCAAGGGCATCCACTACCTGACGAAGAAGAACAAGATCGCCGAATACGACGGTCGCGGAACCTTCGTCGATGCGAACACCATCGACGTCGCGAAGGCCGACGGATCGACCGAGCGGGTCACCTTCGACAACGCGATCATCTCCACCGGCTCGACCGTGCGGTTGCTTCCCGGTGTCGAGCTCAGCAAGAACGTCGTGACGTACGAAGAGCAGATCCTCGACCCCGACCTGCCCGAGTCGATGGTCATCGTCGGCGCCGGCGCGATCGGCATGGAGTTCGCCTACATCCTGAAGAACTACGGCGTGCAGGTCACGATCATCGAGTTCCTCGATCGGGCCCTCCCCAACGAAGACGTCGAGGTCTCCAAGGAGATCCAGCGCCAGTACAAGAAGCTCGGGGTCGAGATCCTCACCTCCACCAAGGTGGACAGTGTCGTGGACGGCGGCGACAAGGTCACCGTCACCTACACCGCGAAGGACGGCACCCAGGGCTCGATCGAGGCCGGTCGGGTGCTCATGTCCATCGGTTTCGCTCCGCGGGTCGAGGGCTTCGGTCTGGACAAGACCGGCGTCGAACTCACCGAGCGCGGCGCGATCGCGATCGACGAGTTCATGCGCACGAACGTGCCGCACATCTTCGCGATCGGTGACGTGACGGCGAAGCTGCAGCTGGCCCACGTGGCCGAAGCGCAGGGAATCGTGGCAGCCGAGACCATCGGCAAGGCCGAGACCATGCCGCTGGGCGATTACCGCATGATGCCGCGCGCGACGTTCTGCAACCCGCAGGTCGCCAGCTTCGGACTGACCGAGCAGCAGGCGCGCGACGCCGGCTACGACGTCAAGGTCGCCAAGTTCCCCTTCTCCGCGAACGGCAAGGCGAACGGACTCGGCGAGCCGATCGGCTTCGTCAAGCTCATCGCCGACGCCGAGCACCTCGAACTGCTCGGTGGCCACCTCATCGGCCCCGACGTGTCGGAGCTTCTGCCCGAGCTGACCCTCGCGCAGAAGTGGGACCTCACCGCCCTCGAGGCCGCCCGCAACGTGCACACCCACCCGACCCTGTCGGAGGCCGTGCAGGAGGCCTTCCACGGTCTCGCTGGCCACATGATCAACATCTGACGCCCACCCGGGTCGAAGACCGAAGACGCCGCCCCGATCTGATCGGGGCGGCGTCTTCGTTTCGTCGGAATGTGTCGGACGTCAGTGACCGAGGACGCGTCCGAGTTTCGAGTCGGATGCTGCGGGCCCACCGCCGGCGGCGGTGACGGCTGCGTCGACCGCGGCGAAGAGCTGCTCCCGCTCGGTTTCGGAGTCGGGTGCGGCGGGACCGAGTTCGACCTCCCACTCACGCCAGGAGGTCTGCGAACCGCCCCGCTCGTCCCAGCCGGTCACGCGATCGTCGACGAACTCCGCGACGAGACCGCCATCGCGGTCGAGCAGGGCGTACGCGGTGCGGGTGTTACGGATGCGGGCGAGGGGGAGGAACGGCGGCCCGGCCCACTGCGCGACGGCTTCCGCGATCACGCCGGGCACCGCAGCATCCGGATCATCCTCAGGGCTTCGCGTATCCAGCGGCCAGCCCCATTCGCTGCGGCCACCGGTGGCCGAGGCCTTCACGTGCCATCCGGCATCCGGGCCGCCCTCGCGGCGGCGGACGGCCACGCCCGCCCGCGCGAGGTCGAGCCGATCGGTGTCGAAGTAGCGGGCGTCCAGCTCCCGCACTTCGGCGGGGCTGACGCTCACGACTCCCGGCAGGGCATCCCAGTCCGGGAGCGGCGTCGCGTCCGAGACGTCGTACTTACGCTCGATCTCGAGCGAACGGTGCGGCTCGGACGACGACGCGTGGGTCAATCGTCGCGTCCGTCGATGTTCGGGTCGATGTCTTCGGTCGTCTCGGCGTAGGTGAAGACCGCCTCGGTCGGGCCGTCGCTCTCGCCGGTGTTCGTGAGGTCGCTCGAGCGCTCGTAGACGAGCTGCCCTTCGCCGTAACCCACGATGTAGGAGTCTTCGACGCTGTCGTCGAGGGGGACAATCTGGCCGTCGAGCGGCCCACCAGTCAGTCGTGCAAGTGCCATGCCTCCAGAGTAGTCCTCGCGCTCGACGAAGCCGGGCCTCCCGTCCCGTCGATCGGGTGTCCTACAATCACTCGCGTGAAGGCTCTGCGCACGTTCACCGTCCGACCCGTCCTGTCGCCGTCGCTGGCGCCCCTCGATCAGCTCGCCACCAACTGGCGCTGGTCGTGGAGCCGGGCGACCAGCGCACTCTTCGCCTCGATGGACCCCGACTTATGGATCCGCGTCGGGGAGAACCCCTCACGACTGTTGAGCATGATCGGACAGAGCCGCCTCGACGAGCTCGCCGCCGACGAAGGGTTCGTCGAGCGGGTGCGGGAAAGCGGCGAGCGCCTCACCTCGTACCTCACCGACCCCCGGTGGTTCCAGGCCCAACCCGAGCCGAAACCGACCCACATCGCCTATTTCTCGCCCGAGTTCGGCGTGGACGGCTCACTCCCCCAGTACTCCGGCGGCCTCGGGATCCTCGCCGGCGACCATCTGAAGAGCTCCTCCGACCTCGGCGTGCCGCTGACCGGGGTGGGGCTGTTCTATCGCGCCGGGTACTTCCGCCAGTCCATCGGCGACGACGGGTGGCAGCACGAGAGTTATCCCGTGCTCGATCCGTACGCGCTCGGTCTGCGCGCGCTGCTGGAGAGCGACGGCTCGCCGGTCGAGGTGTCGCTCGCCCTTCCCGCCGGTCGCACCCTGCACGCCCGCGTGTGGGTCGCCGACATCGGGCGGGTGCCCCTGCTGCTGCTCGACACCGAAACGCCGTCGAACACCGAAGACCTGCGGCGGGTGACCGACCGGCTCTACGGCGGCGGCGGGGAGCACCGGCTGATGCAGGAGCTGCTGCTCGGCGTCGGCGGCGTCCGCGCGGTGCGTGCGTGGTGCCGCCTGAACGACCTCCCGGCGCCCGACGTGTTCCACACGAATGAGGGCCACGCCGGATTCCAGGGCCTCGAGCGCATGTCGGAGCTCATCACCCAGCGGGGTCTGCCGTTCGACGTCGCCCTCGCCCAGGTGCGCGCCTCGACCGTGTTCACCACGCACACGCCGGTGCCGGCCGGCATCGATCGCTTCCCCCGCTCCCTCGTGTCGGACTACCTCGCCGGTGACCTGCTCGCGGGCCTCGACGCCTCCCGCGCTCTGCAGCTGGGCCTGGAGTCGTACGAGGGCGGTGACCCCGACACGTTCAACATGGCGGTGCTCGGCCTGCACCTCGGACAGCACGCGAACGGGGTGTCGCTGCTGCATGGGAAGGTCAGCCGCGGCATGTTCGGCGCACTCTGGCCGGGCGTCGATCCCGACGAGGTGCCGATCGGCTCGATCACCAACGGCGTGCACGGGCCCACCTGGGTGCACCCGGCTCTGAAGGCGCTGAGCGAACGCGCCTTCGGTGATGCCCTCACCACCGACCACGACTGGCGCGACCACGAGGCGGTGAGCGACGGCGCGCTCTGGGGCGTGCGGGCCGAGATGAAGCAGGAGCTCGTGGCCGAAGCCCGTCGCCGGCTCGGAGCCGCGGCGAACGCGGCCACCGCGAGCTGGACGGCCGAGGTGCTCGACCCCGATGTGCTCACGATCGGATTCGCTCGGCGCGTGCCGACCTACAAGCGCCTCACGCTGATGATGCGCGATCCCGAGCGGCTCACCCGCATCCTGACCGACCCCGAGCGCCCGGTGCAGATCGTCATCGGCGGCAAGTCGCACCCCGCCGACGACTCGGGCAAGATCCTCATCCAGCAGCTGGTGCGCTTCAGCCGCGACCCGCGGGTGCGGCGCCACATCGTCTTCCTCCCCGACTACGACATCACCCTCGCCAAAACCCTGTACCCCGGCTGCGACGTGTGGCTGAACAACCCGCTGCGTCCGCTCGAGGCCAGCGGTACCTCGGGGATGAAGGCGGCCCTCAACGGTGCTCTCAACCTCTCGATCCTCGACGGCTGGTGGGAGGAGTGGTACGACGGGCAGAACGGATGGGCGATCCCCACGGCCGACACCGCGGCGAGCGACGATGAACGGGACGACGCCGAAGCAGGTGCCCTCTACGACCTCATCGAGCATCAGCTGGTGCCCACGTTCTATGAGCGGGAGGGCGGCATCCCCCTCGGGTGGCTCGAGCGGGTGCGCCACACCATGACCGACCTCGGGGGCAAGGCCACGAGCGATCGCATGGTGCGCGAGTACGTCCAGAAGTTGTACACCCCCGCCGCGGCGAACGATCGTGCGCTGAGCGCCGACGACTTCGCTGGTGCCACAGCCCTGGCGGCGTTCGTGGAAAAGGTGCAGCGCGCCTGGCCGGGGGTGAGCGTCGGATCGGTCGACGCTCAGGGTGTCGGTGACCTGGCGCGCGCGGGCGACCGCATCGTGGTGCGCGCCGACGTCGCGCTCGGGGGTCTCGACCCCGACGACGTCGACGTGCAGCTGATCTGCGGAACAACGGATGCGGACGGCGAACTCTCCGGCGCACGCGAGACCCTGTCGCTGACAGCCGTGGGCTCCGGGGAGCACACGACCACCTTCGAGGGCACGCTGGCGCTGGAAACGACCGGACCGTTCGGCTACACCGTGCGCGTGGTTCCGCGGCACGCCCACCTGGTGTCGGACGTGGAGCTCGGCCTGCTGGCCTTCGCGAGTTAGAGCGGGTTCAGCGCGAGGCGCTGACGCGACGCGGGATCCGGATCGCGGGCAGTGGCCCGGTGACGGCGGCGCGAGCTCGCGCCAGCGCCGGACCGAGCCCGAGGTCGACGACGTGGATCTCGCCCGCCAGCTCCGGGCCTCGCCCTCGGACCAGGCCGGCCTTGATCGCCCCGAAGGTCACCGTGATATCGGCGGGAAGAACGGCCTCGTCGGCCGAGCCGTCGTCGGGATGCAGACCGCTCGGCAGGTCGACCGCGATCACCGTCGTCTCCGCGGATGCGGCGACCGGAACAAGTGCCTCGACCACCGCGCGACCGATGCCGCGCAAGCGGGGATCGGCACTCGCGCCGATGCCGAGGATGCCGTCGAGCACGAGAGCGTATGTCCCGACGGCGGACACCTCCGTGGCGTGATGGAGGGTGCCGCCGGCCTCGAGCGCGGCGGCGAGAGCTTCGCGGTGCACCCGGTCGGAGGTGAGCACGATGTCGACATCCGCCACCGCGGCGATCTCGGCAGCTGCGAAGAGCGCGTCGCCACCGTTGCCGCCCGCACCGGCGAGCACGAGCACGCGTCCGGGCTGTCGAGCGAGGTGTTCTTTCGCCACCTCGGCGAGCGCGGCGGCGGCTTCGCGCATCAGCGGTTCGCCGGCTTCCAGGGAGGGGGCTTCGGCGTTCCGCACGGCTGCGGCGGTATAGGCGCCCAGTGCTTCGAGATCAGCCATCCGGCCAACCTACGCCTCCCGCGCACGCCTCCGGGCCGGGTTGCCCCGTCGCGGGTCACGGGCTACACCGCCGTTGCGGGTCAGGGCTTGGTCGCGGCCCCGTCGAGCCACAGCAGGTCGGATTCGTCACTGTGGGTCCCACCCGAATCGACGTGTTTGGGGTCGATCTTGGGCCCGTTCTTGATGACGTGCACGAGCGCCATCGCGTGGCCGCGCCCCAGCCCGTAGTCAGCGGTCAACCAGGTCACGACGTCGCCGGCCACGACGTTCGGGCCATCGAAGCCGCGCTCCTTCGCCTCCCCCAGCAACTGCCTCGGGGTCTTGCCGGTCTTCTTCTCGATGGTGTCGAGATACGCCTGGAATGACATCGTGGGTTCCCCTTCCGCACCGCGGCTCCAGAGTAGGGCCTGCTCCGGCCCGGGGATAGACCGCCTCACACGGCGGCGGCGTTCTTGCGCTCGTCCGCTTCGGCCGCACGCGCGGCCGAGAGCTCCGAAGCCGCCGCCTGCACCGCGCGCTCCGCGCTGCGCACGCGGTACTGGACCAGGGTCGCCGCGCCGTAGCGGGCGTGGACGCGGTCGTCGCTCTCCTCCACGGAGGTGACGATGTAGGACGAGGCGATGAGGATGACCTGGCTCGAGAGGTTGAGCCACAGCAGCAGGGCGATCAACGACGCGAACGTGGTGAGGAGCGGGTTGTTCGCCGCCCCGCCGACGAAGAGCCCCGACAGCTGCTGCAGCACCGTGAGTCCGATACCGCCGAACAGCGCTCCTCCCCAGAGCGCCCGCGGCCCGGCCTTCACTCCGGACAATCCGGCGAATGTCGCCGCCACGACGACGGTGTCGAGCACCAGCACCACCACCACCGACACTCCCCATGCGGCGAAGCCCGCCCACCCGTTGTCCTCACCGACGCCCATCCAGCCGCGCACCAGATCGAGGCCGGCCGTGGCGAGGAACGTGGCCACGGCCGCCGCGATGAGAGCGGCGCCGATGCCGATCGCCAACGCGAGGTTGCGCAACAGCACCCACACGAAGAACGTGTCGTCGGTGGTCTGCCCGGCGATCTGACGCATGGCTGCCCGCAGCGACCCGATGGCGCCGATCGCCGCACCGAGCAGACCGACGATCGATATGACCACCGCGAACACCGAACCCTGAATCCGAGCATCGGCGACGTCGAGCACACCGTCGGGCCCGACGAGGCCCGGGATGGCGGAATCGACCGCCGCCACGAGCGCATCCCAGGCAGCGGGGTTTCCCGCCAACCAGATCGAGGCGACCGAGAAGCCGAGCAGCACGCCGGCGAACAGGCTGAACAGGGTGCGGTAGGTGACGCTGTCCGCCAACATCGGTCCCCGCGCCCCGGAATAGCGCAGGAACGCCCGCACGGGCTTGCGGGCGAGGGCCCACGCGGTGGCGCGGGAGATCACGGTGCCGATCGTCATGTGCTCGAGGCTAGTGGGGGCGTTTCCGCGAGATCGGAGGCTTGACTCCGGATGCCGGCGTTACCCCGCGCGGGCCACGATCGCCGGGATGACGGCCGCCCATGCACCCAGCAGCATCCACGGTCCGAACGCCACCGCATGGGTACGACTCGCTCGACGCGTGAGCAGGAGCACCGTCGCGTAGACCCCGCCGAACACGAAACCGGCGAGCGCACCGAACAGCACCGTCTCCCATCCGAAGGCGCCGAGGAACAGCCCCAGCACACCCGCGAGCTTCACGTCTCCGCCGCCCATGCCGCCGGCGCGCGCCAGTCGCAGTGCGAGGTAGAACGCGAAGAGGGCGAGCGCTCCCCCGCCGATGGTGAGCAGACGCTCGGGTTCGCCTCGGAGGACGGCGGCGGAGCCGAGGAGCGCCGCCGCGATCGGGTAGGCGGGAAGCACGAGGCGGTCGGGCAACCGATGCGTGCGGACGTCGATGATCGTGAGGGCGACGCTCCACACCGCGAGAGCGGTGAGCGCTGCGATCTCGGCGGCGACGGCGAGCCACATCGGGCTCACCCGAGCGCGACCTCGAGGCGCACCGGCACCGCAGCCCCCTCGACCAGCGTCTCTGCCTCACGGACCGAGCGCTTCAGGGGCAGCACGTAGGTTCCGTCAGCACCGGGGAAGATCGAGGTCTGCCACGACGAACCGCCCACGCGGGCGCGCACCCGCACAGCGCCGAACCCGCGCGTGACGGGTCCGGCGAGTTCTCGGATCTCCTCGCTCAGGTGCGCGGGCACGGCGGCGAAGAACCAATCCGCATCCGTGCGCGCCGCCCACCGGAACATCGCCGCTTCGAACTCGACGATCATGGTCAGCGGATCTGCACCGGTGTGCCGACGGGCAGCTGGGCGAGCCGGTCGATCGCCTCCGGGCCAAGGCGCAAGCATCCGTTCGAGATGTCACCCGAGCGGGCGTCGTGATAGTGGAACGCGGTGACGGCGACGGTGGCTCCCCCGAAGCCGTCGAGTGTCGGCGACTGCACCCCCAGGTACACCAGGGGGTGTCCTCGCGTGTACGCGAACGACGGTTCGGCGCGCACCAGCATCACGAAGGTGCGCCCGACCGGAGTGGGCGTGCCGGAGGCACCCGAGCCGAAGTCGTCCGCGACGCGTTCGCTCGTGCCGTCCGTGTGGGCGATGTCGATCGTGCGCGCCGCGAGGTCCACCACCACCGTGGAGTCCGCTCGGGAGAACTCGACGTCCTGCACGCGCAACCAGCCGGTGAGCTGGCCGGGATCGCCGGTCGAGGGTGTGGCTTCGCGACCTGCCAGCAGGACACGCACCCACGAGTCCTGCCGCTCGATCACCGGCACGGTCGTGCCGTCGTACGGGGCGTCGCGGGCAAGGAACGCGACGGGCGCGGCGGTCGGGTCGGCGAAGACCGGGATGCGGTCGGCCACCGCGCGGACGAGATCACCGGTGAACCCGCCCTGCGGGTCGTCGTCGACGGCGAGTGCGGGGATGACCGAGTACACCTCCGCCTCCGGCAGAGCGTCGAGGGGGTACGCGGTGGTGTTGGCAGCGAATCCCGTCGGCGTGGGCGTCGGGGTGGGCGTGGGTGTCGGGGTGGGTGTGGCCGTCACTGTCGCCGCGGGCGAAGCGGCTTCGGTCGCGGCCGGCTGCTGCGACGACACCGCCCACCAGACCCCGACACCGACCACGAGCACGACCGCCAGGATCGCGGCGACCCAGACTCCCGACCGCCGGCGCGGGCGCGGGCGAGCAGAGTCGGAGGTCATGTACTCATCGTCCGGATCCCGCCGCACTCACGCAAGGCGGCCGGCACCCACGAGGCCATCTCAGTCGTCTTCGGCGACGCGGATGAGCACTTTTCCGGTGACACCCGATTCGACGGCGTCGTGGGCCTGGGCCGTCTCGTCGAGGGGGAACCAGACGAGCGGCAGCCCGGCCTCCTCACCGACCGGGAGAGCGCCGTCCTTCAGCGCCTGGGTGATGTCGCCGGCCGCCGTCGCCAGGGCGTGGTCGCCGACCGTGTAGAGCAACAGGCCCTGGAGGCGCACGTTCTTGGCGAAGGCCGGGCGCACGTCGGCGGTGAAGGTGTCGCCACCGTTGTCCGCGTAGTAGGCGATCGAGCCGTGGTTCGCGATCACGGCCAGGTCGAGGGAGGCGTTCTGGGCGATCGAGACCTCCACGATCTGATCGACCCCGCCGGGCACGATCTTTCCGATCTCGGCGGCGACGTCCTGGGTGCGGTAATCGATGACGTGGCGGGCCCCGGCTGCGCGGGCGAGCGCGGCCTTCTCGGGCGAGCTCACGGTGGTGATGACGGTGGCGCCCGCCCAGGTGGCGAGCTGGATCGCCGCGTGACCGACGGCTCCGGCGCCACCGGCGACGAGCACGACGCGGTCATCGAGAGCGCCCGGCCCGAGGCGGGCGGGTCCGTTCTCGTGAACCGTCAGCGCGCGGTGAGCGGTGATCGCCGGCACACCGAGGCTCGCGCCGACCTCGAACCCCACGCCCTCCGGCAGGCGCACCACGTGGGCGGCCGGGACCACCGTGTACTCCTGGGCGGTACCGGTCGGACGCTTGTCCGCGGCGAGGTACACCCAGACCCGATCGCCGATCGAGAATCCGCCGACGCCCGAGCCGATGGCATCCACCACCCCCGCACCGTCCTGGTTCGGAACGACCTCGGGGAAGTCCATGGGGGCGTCGCCCGCGCGGGCCTTCCAATCGGTCGGGTTGACACCCGACACGATCACCTTGACCCGCACTTCCCCGGCACCGGGCTCGCGCACCGGACGATCGACGGCGGACAGGACGGACGAGGCACCGCGGTGCGTGTAGACGATCGCTTTCATGATGGATCCAACCCTTCCACGGCGGACGACATTCCGGAACGACGGCGCACGAGCCCGTCGACGAGACCGGCCACACCGATGGCGGCGACGTACACCACGAGGTCGCGGGCGGAGAAGCCGGAACCGAGCACGAGCGCGGCCGGCGCGAAAGCCGCGCCGAGCTGTCGGGGCAGGCCGGTCAACTGGAAAAGCTCGACCGCCACGCACCACACCGACGCGATGACCACGAGCGTCGACCGACGCGCGGCCGGTGCGAGCACGACCAGTCCCGTGTAGATCGCGACGGCGTACAGGGCATCACCGGCGATATCGGTGGCGGTCGAGGCGGGACCGGCGCCGTGGAGGAAGAGGCCGACGGCCACCAGGGCGGCCAGAGCGACGAGAGCCCACAGTCGCCGGCGGGTCCTGCCTCGTGGCGGCATTCCGACGGGTGGACGGGCGAACATGCGACCACTATCGCAGTGCCGGCGGGGCCTTTCCTGGGGCCCTCGGCACGGCAGCGCTCCCGACCCGAGCCCAGGGGGCGGTACCGTTGGAGGATGACGACGATCGAGCCCGAAGCACCCGTAGAAGTAGACGTGGTGGAGGACCAGGTGTCCTTCGCCGACCTGGGGCTCGATGCACCGGTACTGAAAGCCCTGAAGGATGTCGGCTACGAGACACCCTCCGCGATCCAGGCCGCGACCATTCCGCCGCTGCTCGCCGGGCGTGACGTGATCGGCATGGCGCAGACCGGTACCGGCAAGACGGCGGCCTTCGCGCTGCCGATCCTCTCGCAGCTCGACGTCGCGCAGTCCACGCCGCAGGCGCTCGTCCTGGCTCCCACCCGCGAGCTCGCCCTCCAGGTGTGCGAGGCCTTCGAACGTTACGCCTCGCACCTTCGCGGTGTTCGCGTGCTCCCCATCTACGGCGGCCAGGGGTACGGCACTCAGCTGTCGGCGCTCCGCCGCGGCGTGCACATCGTCGTCGGCACGCCGGGTCGCATCATGGATCACCTCGAGAAGAAGACCCTCGATCTCTCCCAGCTCAAGTTCCTCGTGCTCGACGAGGCCGACGAGATGCTGAAGATGGGCTTCGCGGAGGACGTGGAGACGATCCTCGCCGACACGCCCTCCGACAAGCAGGTCGCGCTGTTCTCGGCGACCATGCCGTCGCAGATCCGTCGTATCTCACAGCAATACCTGCGCGACCCCGAAGAGATCACCGTCAAGAACAAGACGGCCACGAGCTCGACGATCACCCAGCGCTACCTGGTCGTGTCGTACCCGCAGAAGGTCGACGCGCTCACCCGCATCCTCGAGGTCGAGAACTTCGAGGGCATGATCGTCTTCGTCCGCACGAAGAACGAGACCGAGACGCTCGCCGAGAAGCTGCGCGCCCGCGGATACACCGCGGCGGCGATCAGCGGTGACGTCGCACAGGCTCAGCGTGAGAAGACGGTCAACCAGCTGAAGTCGGGGAAGCTCGACATCCTCGTCGCGACCGACGTCGCCGCCCGCGGTCTCGACGTCGACCGCATCAGCCACGTCGTCAACTTCGACCTGCCCATCGACACCGAGTCGTACGTGCACCGCATCGGCCGCACCGGTCGCGCCGGTCGCACCGGCGACGCGATCAGCTTCGTCACCCCCCGTGAGAAGCGGATGCTGGCCAACATCGAGCGGGCGACGCGACAGCCCCTGACCCAGATGCAGCTGCCCAGCGTCGACGACGTGAACGCGACGCGCCTCACCCGCTTCGACGACGCGATCACCGCGGCCCTCGAGCAGACCGACCGCATCGAGCGTTTCCGCGACATCATCGCGCACTACGTCGAGCACCACGACATCCCCGAGACCGACGTCGCCGCAGCGCTCGCCGTGGTCTCGCAGGGCGAGACGCCACTGCTGCTGGATCCCGCCGCCGAGCGCACCGAGCGCTTCGATCGCGACCGTCCGGCACGGGACGGCGCAAGCGGATCGAGCGAGGGCGGAGACCGTCCCGAACGGCGCCGCCGCCCCAGCGCATCGGGCCTGGTCAAGTACCGCCTCGCCGTCGGACGCCGGCACAAGGTGGAGCCGCGTCAGATCGTGGGCGCGCTCGCGAACGAGGGCGGACTCAGCCGGGAAGACTTCGGGCAGATCGACATCCGCCCCGACTTCTCGCTCGTCGAGCTGCCGGCCAACCTGCCCGACGACGTGCTCGACCGCCTGAGCGGAACCCGCATCGGCGGCAAGCTCATCGAGCTGCGTCCCGACACCGGCGCGCCCGGTGGCCGCCGCGACCGCGAGCGCCAGCCCCGCTCGTACTGAGTCAGCCCCCGGGCTGCAGGCGCCCGACGGATGCTGCGACCGCGGCGAGCACCTCGGGATCCCACGTGAGCGCCCGCTCCCAGGGGAGCCCTGCCGCGTCGGCGAAGAAGATGCTGTGCACGTCGGGAACGACGAGAAGCTCCGCATTCGGCAGCGCCGCGGCGGGAACATCGTGCGCCGAAGCGCTGCGGAGGGCGACGAGCCCATCGTGAGGCCACAGCGCGGCCGGCTCGTCGAACGCTCGGAAGTGGTCTCCCGCGATGACCGTGACGGGGATCGCGTCGAGCACGCCCGCCTGGCGGGAGTTCCATCCCTCGGCACCGCCGAGGTAACCGACCGAGACCTCGTCGGCGGCGCCCTGCGAGTTGGCGCGCGCGTACTGCTCCGACTCGGTGAGCACCCCCGTTGTGAACGGGTCGCCGTGCGCATCGCCGAGCCCGATAGCGCCGGTGAGATAGTCCCCGAGCAGCGCGCCGGTCCACGGCGTCCCCAGGGTAACGAGCCCGCGGACGGCAACCGTGGCTGACGGGGAGGCGTTCAGGGTGCGGATGGCCGAGCGGGAGAAGAGTCCCCCCATGGAATGCGCGACGAGCGCAGCATCCGTCACCCCGTATTGATCCGCCAGGTAGCCGAGGAACGCGGCCAGGGTCGCGCCGGCCTGATCAATGTCTCCGACGGCGTTGATGGTGAGATCGGCCGGGAGGACCCGCGGCACGTCGGTGAAACCCTGCCAGCCGAGGTCATCGATGACCGTTCCCGGACCCATCCGGGCGGGCGCCGTGAAGACGCGGAACCCTTCATCGAGGAGATGCGCGCGGAGGGCGGTGACGGAGTTGCCTGCCGCGAGCCCGCTTCTCGCCGCCTCTTCAGGCGTCGTGAACGGGGTGACCGCTGCGCCACCGGAGACGAGCACCACGTCGATCATCGAAGGACCCCCACGGCGCTCATCCTCGCAGACGGGCGGTCGGGCGTCCTACCCTCGGCGGCGCGCTGCGGGCAGCAGTTCGTGGGCGCCGTAGCTGTTGTCATCGGGGTTGAGGGTGACACCGGGGGCCACGAGCTCGTCGATCCTGTCCAGCACCTCCGCCGGGAGAGCGATGTCGGCGGCGGGCAGGTAGGACTCGAGTTGCTCCATCGTGCGGGGCCCGACGATCGCGGAGGTCACTCCGGGGTGGTTGATCGCGAACGCGATCGCCAACTCGATCAGCGTCATGTCGTTTGCCTCGGCGAGCTGCGCCAACTCTTCGACGACGTCGAGTTTGCGCTGGTTGTCGGGGCTGCTCATGTCGAACCGGGCGCTCGGCCGCGCCGAGGACGTCGGCGTGCCTGCGGCGTCTTTACGCCACCTACCGGACAACCATCCCCCAGCCAGCGGGCTGTAGACCAGGGTGCCCATGCCGTAGCGCAGCGCGGTGGGGAGGACGTCTTCCTCGATGCCGCGAACCAGGATCGAGTACGGCGGTTGCTCGGTCACGAACCGTTCGAGATTGCGCCGCTGCGACGCCCATTGAGCTTCGACGATCTGGGATCCGGAGAACGACGACGACCCGATGTAGCGGATCTTGCCCTGGTGGACGAGGTCGCTCAGCGCCCCGAGGGTTTCTTCGATGTCCACGGCGGGGTCGGGCCGGTGCACCTGGTACAGATCGATCCAGTCGGTACCGAGTCGGCGAAGGGAGTTCTCGACCTCCTGGATGATCCACCGTCGAGAGCCGCCCCGGTGGTTCGGACCGTCGTCCATGGGCATGAAGAACTTGGTCGCCAGCACGACGTCGTCGCGGCGTCCGGCGAGGGCCTTCCCGGTGATCTCCTCCGAGACGCCCTTCGAATACACGTCGGCCGTATCGACGAAGTTGATGCCGGCGTCGAGGGCGCGGTGGATGATGCGGATGCTGTCCGCCTCGTCCTGGTTGCCCCAGGGGCCGAACATCATGGTTCCGAGGCACAGGGGGCTGACCTGGACGCCGGTGCGTCCGAGCGGGCGGTAATCCATCAGGCGATCTCCTTGTTTCCGGGCGCGAGTTCGTGACCGGTCATGCTTCGACGCTAGATCGGTGGTCGCCGCTCGGGGAGGGGCTGTCGTAACCCCCTTTCACCGTGGACGCGATAAAACCGGCCTGGATGGTCGCTCGCTGACCCCCCTACGGGAGTCATGGTCAGGGGGTTTCCTGGCGAACTCTCGTTCGATAGGTCAGTGGCGACTCGCCGACGTGTCGTTTGAAAGCGGAACTGAAGGCGCTTTCTGAGGAGTATCCGAGGGTGAAGGCCAGTGCGCCGACCCGGGTATCGCTCCCGCGGAGTTCGCGTTGCGCGAGCAGCATGCGCCAGTTGATCAGGTAGGCCAGCGGCGGGGTTCCGGCGACATCGCGGAAGCGTTGCGCGAACGTGGTGCGCGACATCGACGACGCATGGGCGAGATCTTCCAAACTCCAGCTCTTCGCCGGCTGTTCATGGATGAGCGCCAGGGCGGGGCGGAGCCGCTCGTCGGTGAGAGCCTTCAACCATCCGGCGGGCATATCGGGATCTTGGATGAACCCGCGGATGATGTCGAGGACGAGCAGCTGCCCGTACTGGCGGATCGCGAAGTCCGCTCCGATCCGACGCGCCACGATCTCCGAGAATAACCGTTGCACGTGCCCGCGCAGGTGGGGTCCGACGGCACTGGATGCTCCGACGTGCACGACGGGAGGCAGGGTGCGCAGAAGGAGTTCTTTGCCGGTCGGATTCAGATCGACTCGCCCCCCGATCAGGATGTCGACATCCGCTGCGTCACTATCAGCTTCGTCGATCCTCGACCCCGCGGAGGGCGGCTCGACGATCACGGGCTCGCCGAGCCCCTCGCCGCCGTCGAGGGTCAGCCAGGATCGCCCATTCAGCACCGCGACATCGCCGGGGCCGAGCACGATCGGCCTGTCCTCTCCGTCTGTGGCGAGGGTGGCGCGACCCCGGACGACGGCGATGAATTTGAGGTCGTCGTCGATGACGCTGTGGGTGCGCCACCGACCGCGAACTGCGGAACCACCGGACACCACGCTGCGCACTTCGATGAGATCGAGAACTTCGGAGAGTCGATCAACGGCCATATTCGGACTATAGAGCATGAAAAACGGACTTCGCGTTATTCCAAATACGACCGACGGGCGGCAGGCTGGTTCTACGGCCCGGAGTTCCCGGTCCGTGGAAGGAAGATCGTGCACAACACCCCCGTAGCTCTGGTCACCGGAGCCAATACCGGAATCGGCCTTCAGGTCGCGAAAGATCTCGCCGGTCACGGGTTCGCCGTTCTCCTCGGCTCCCGTGATCTTGATCGCGGTCTCCTCGCCGCGGAGGAGGTCGAGGGCGAGGCGACCGCTCTACAGCTGGATGTCACCGACGCGGACTCCATCGCCGCTGCGGCCGATCGGGTGCGCTCCGAGTTCGGCCGGCTGGATGTGCTTGTCAACAACGCCGGAGTGTCGTTCCTCGGCGACCCGAGCACCCCGTTGGAAGACCGGGCGAAATCCGGGCGGCTCACTGAGGTGCCCATCGACGTTGTGCGTCGCATGTTCGAGACCAACGTGATCGGCCCGATCGCGGTGACCCAGGCCCTGCTGCCGCTTCTGCTGGAGGCACCGGCGGCGCAGATCGTGAACGTCGGCAGTTCCGGAAGCTCGCTGACGCTGACAGCAGACCCGTCGAACCCGCACCGGTCGATGTTCGGGATCTACCCGACGACGAAATCAGCATTGCACGCGGCCACTCTCGGCTTCGCTACCGCGCTCGAGCCGACCGGCATCAAGGTGAACATCGCCGACCCCGGCTTCACGGCCACCGCACTGAACAACTTCCAAGGAACGAAAACGGTGGAAGAGGGCGCCCGGCACATTGTCGCAACGGCTCTCGCCGGCCCGGACGGACCCACGGGCACTTTCTCCGGCGATGACGGCCCGCTGCCTTGGTAGCACCGCGAGCACGGGGGCGCAGTCTGGCGCTGACCGTGTGCTCCTCCCCTCCTCGCCTGAACCCCCTGCCGCCTGCACCCGCAGACGCATCACTCGAAACTCGCCGCACACAGCGTGCGGTGTGAAAGGACACCACTATGACTGACCACATGATCGCCCTCGTCACCGGAGGTAACAAAGGCATCGGCCGCGAGATCGCCGCGCAACTGGCACAGCTCGGCCACACCGTCATCATCGGCGCACGCAGTCTCGAGCGTGGTGAGCAGACCGCCGCAGAGCTCCGCGCCGCCGGCGGTTCGGTCACCGCCGTCGCGCTCGATGTCACCGACCCCGCCTCTGTCGCGGCGGCCGCCGAAAGAGTCGGCGCCGAATACGGACACCTGGATGCGCTGATCAACAATGCCGGTATCAGCCACCAGCCTGGCGCCGACTTCGCGGGCCAGCTGCCTCGCACCGCGGACGTGGACCACGTCCGCTACGTGTTCGAGACGAACGTGTTCGGTGTCATCACCGTGACCAGCGCATTCCTGCCGCTCCTGCGCCGATCCGACTCGCCCCGGATCGTGAACGTTTCCAGCAGCGCCGGTTCCCTCGCCGCCATCTCGGACTTCAGCAACACCGACCCGATCGCGCTCGGCTACGTCCCGTCCAAAACCGCGCTGACCGCGGTGACCATGATGTACGCCCGGGACCTCTTCTCCGACCACATCCTCGTCAACGCCGTGTGCCCCGGCTTCGTCGCCACGGACCTCAACGGGCACCGGGGGCTCTCCACCCCTGCCGAAGGTGCCCGCTCAGCAGTGGCCATGGCCACAATCCCCGCCGACGGGCCGACCGGCACGTTCACCGACGTCGACGGCCCGGTCGCCTGGTGACACCCCAGCGGCACTCTGGCAGCACGCATCCGCGTGTTACCGGGGTGCCGGGCCGAGTGACTTCGAGTACCAGCGGTCGGAGTACGGCCCGTCGTTGAATGCCTCGACTCGCGCGAATCCGAGCCGCTCGTACAGAGCGCACGCTTCTTTCAGCTGGGCGCGCGTATCCAATCGGAGGGTGCTGATGCCCCGGTCCCGACAGGCCTGTTCGACAGCTCGGAGCAGCTCACCGCCTGCGCCCTTGCCCCGCTGGCCGGGCAGCGTGAACACTTTCGTCAACTCCGCGACACCGTGGACGAAGCGAGCGCCCGCGCAAGCGATCGCGCGGTCGCCCGACGTCGCGATGAAGAAGACGCCCGTGTCTCCGTTCAGGTCGTCGTACGGCTCGTCGCGCAATGCGGCCGCCACTTCACCGGGTGTCGCCGCACGCCCGTGCCATCGCGAAGCGACGTCCGTCAGGTATGCCCGGACGAGGGAGTCAGCGATGGCTGAGCCGGGGCGCGCGGTCTCGATCGTGAACATGACGAGCAAGCCTAGATGCCGAAGGCCACGGCTCTCTGACGATCGGGCGCGTCAACCGAACCTCCGGGCCGTCCGCTCAGCAACGATCGCCTCGACTCCGTGGTCTGCTTGGCTGCCGCCGGCGGCGTGGGCCCGCCTGAACCTGCCCTCGGTGAACGAGAAACGGGCCGGCCTTTCGGCCGACCCTTTTCCGCGTTCCGTCGGGATGACAGGATTCGAACCTGCGACCCCTTGACCCCCAGTCAAGTGCGCTACCAAGCTGCGCCACATCCCGGAACTGCCCGCGCGCGGACAACTCCCCTATCCTACCCGCTCCCCCACCGCGCCGCGAACGCGTGCCGTCTTGTCCACCTCGAGCGCGATGACCACCCCGATCAGCACGACCGCCGCAGCGGCGTACGCGCCCACTGGAAGCAATGCCGCCATGGCGACCAGCGCCACGGCCATGAGCACGACGATCGACACCTGCCTCGACACCTGGCCGCGCAACAGCACCGCCCAGACCACCGCGAGGAACACCGCGACCGGCAGGGTCAGGGCGAGTCCGGCGACAGCATCCGACACCTCCGTGTGCCCGGTCAGCTCGTCGATCTCGACTTCCACCCCCGCCGACACCGCGCCGACCGCCGCGAAGATCGGGTAGTGCGAGTAGCCGAAGGCGAACCCGCGCTGCGCTCTCGCGAGGGTTTCGTGCTGTTCGCGGGCGTAGTAGATCCACCAGATCGCCGCGGTGATGATGAGTCCGGATGCTGCCAACCACAGCAGATCGGCAAGATGCTCGCCCGTGGCGAGGGCGTCGATGAGGGCATTCGAGGAGGCGAGCAGACTCTCGCCGAGCAGGAGCAGGGTGAACAGCCCGAAGCGCTCGGCGATGTGATGCGGGTGCCAGGGAGTGCGCCCCCGCGCTTCGGCGAAGATCGGCACGGCGATCTCTGCAGCCATCAGCGCGAAGAGCGCCCAGAGCTGGAGGTCGGCGTCGAGCGCGAGGCGCGCGACCCACAGCACCTGCACCACGGCGATGCCGGAGCCGAACCGCAGGGCGGTGGGACGATAGGCGGGATCGGAGATCGCCAGACGCACCCACTGCGCGACCATGGCCAGGCGCATGATGACGTACCCGAACGTGACCACGGTGTAGTCGAAGTCCACCATCGCGGCCTGAACTCCCGCGGCGAGCACGAGCACGCCCGCCATCTGCAGGATCGTGGTCACCCGATAGAGCCAGTCGTCGGTGTCGAAGGCCGAGGCGAACCAGGTGAAATTCATCCACGCCCACCACACGGCGAAGAACACCATCAGGTAGGCGAGCACGCCCTGTCCGACGTGGTCTTCGCTGATGAGGTGATGCAGGGTGCTGGATGCTTGCGAGATGGCCACCACGAAGGTGAGGTCGAACAGCAGCTCGAGCGGGCTGGACACCCGCGTCGGCTCGTTCGCATCGCGCGCAATCATGCGCCGCAGTCCCGTTCGCGAGATGACGTCGTTCACGACTCGATTATGTCGGGAGTCCCGCGCGCCCGTCCGCCTACGATGGAGCGGACATGGACGGACACCGAGCGGTCACCCTGCCCGCTGGGGTGTGGGGCTTTGCGCCGTACGCGCTCCTCTCGCTCGTGCACGTCGTGGCCCTCGCCGGCTCAGCGGACGCGGTGGCGGGTCCGACGAAGCTCCTGCTGATGCCGGCTCTCGCGCTCGGCGTCTTGTGGGCGGGTCGTGGCTCGGCGTGGGGAGCACCGTTCTCCCTGCTCTTCGTCGCGATCGCCTTCTCCTGGTTGGGTGACGGCGCGGCGACGTTCTTCCCGTTCGCGCCGGAATTGCCGGTGATGCTCGGATGCTTCGGGCTCGCCCACCTGGCATACATCTGGTTGTTCGTCCGACAGCTGTCGACGCGCCGCTTTCCCGCGTGGACGCTCGTCTATGCGTTGTGGTGGGTCGTGCTGCTGGCCGTCTTGTGGCCCCGACTCGGTTCGCTCGCCATCGCGGTCGCCGTCTACGGCGTCGTGCTGGCGGGGACGGCGGCGACCGCGGCCCGCACCAACCCGGTGGTCACGGTCGGAGCCGCGTTCTTCCTGGCCTCCGACACCCTGCTGGCCTTCCGGCTGTTCGCCCCCGAGGCGATGCCGCCGTGGACGAGCCCCCTCGTCATGCTCACCTACACGCTCGGTCAGGGATTGATCGCGGCGGGCGTCGTGCGCGCCGCCCGCTCGGGCGCGCTGCGCGGATCGCGCCCGGCGGTGGCCTCGTGAGCGCGGCGGGCGCCGCGCGTGTGGACGCCTGGCTCTGGGCGGTGCGCGTTTACAAGACCCGGTCCCTCGCCACCGCCGCGTGCCGTGCAGGGCACGTGCGCGTCAACGGCGACCGGGTGAAGGCGTCGCAGCCGGTGCGCCCGGGCGACGAGCTCCGCGTCCGCGTCGCCGGGTTCGACCGGATCCTCGTGGTGCGCGAGACGATCGTGAAGCGGGTCGGGGCAGTGCAGGCGGCGGCGGCCGCGGAGGACAAGACCCCGCCGCCTCCCCCGCGCGAGAGCACCCCGTTCGTGCCGCAGCGCGACCGCGGCGCCGGACGCCCCACGAAGCGGGACCGCCGCGACATCGAACGCCTCCGCGGCCGCTGAAGCCTGCAGCATCCGTTCTCCTTGCCAACCCCGAAGGAGAATCGGCCGAGCGGAGGATGAACCCGTCGGCGATTCTCCTCCTGCGGACCGAAACTCCTCTGTCCGGCTGCAGGAGGCTCGACCGTCCCCGCCGCGGGCGTCCACCCCCCTCGGCGGACACAACTCCTCCAAGTCATGCCGCGGGAGCCGGTTCTGGGGGGGGTAAGCCCGATTCGGCAGCGGTGTGGAGGAGTTGTGTACGGGCAAGCCGGCTGACCGCCCCGCGGGCGGGTGGAGTAGATCCGCCCAACGTGCGGAGACGCCACCCCCGCCGGCGGACACAACTCCTCCAATTCCCCCCGCGGGAGCCGGTTCCGGGGGGATTCGGCCCGATCCAGCAGCAGGATGGAGGAGTTGTGTACGGGCGAGCCGGATGACCGCCCGCGGGCGGGTGGGGTAGATCTGCCCAACGTGCGGAGACACCTCCCCCGCCGGCGGTCACAACTCCTCCAATTCCCCCCGCGGGAGCCGATTCCGGGAGGTTTCCACCCGACCCGGCAGCAGAGTGGAGGAGTTGTGTACGGGCGAGCCGGATGACCGCCCGCGGGCGGGTGGAGTCAGGCGAGCAGGTCGAGCAGCCAGCCCGCGCCGCGAACCGTGGCGCCGAGCGCGCGCACCCGGTCGGCGAGCTCCCGGTCGCTCGTGACGACGATGGCCGAGGCGGGGTCGGTGAGAGCAGCCGTCTGCGCCACGATCTCGTCGTCTCCGGATGCGGGCGCCCGGGCGATCTGCACGCCCGGAACGGCGGCATCCACCCCGGCCGCCTGCCCCTCGACGACCGCGACGAACGGTGGGAACCAACGGGTGCCGCCCAGCTCCAGCGCGGCCGCGGGCACTCCCTCGACCGCGAGCCCGCCGAGGCGGGAGAGGAGGCGCTCGGCTGCGCCGGCGCGGTCGCGCCACCATCCGTCGGGCACCGCGCCCATCACGTTCGCGACGTCGACCACGATCACGGGTCGCATCGGCAGCAGCGGCCGCAACAGCATCCAGGACGCCGCGAACCCGGGGTGCAAGGGCAGGTGGTCGACCTCGTCGACAGGCACCCACGCCAGAGCCCGGCTCTCGGGGTCGCTGATGACCGGCTCGAAGGGCACGGTGACGTCGCCGACGAGCGTCGCGTAGGTCCAGACGTTCAGGTCGAGCACGCTCTCGAAGCGGACGGCGATCGAGGCGGCGGGGACGCCGGCCTCTTCGCCCGACTCGCGGAGGGCGCCGTCGCTCGCAGACTCGCCCTCATGTCGTGCGCCACCCGGCAGCGCCCAGGTGTCGCCGAAGTGGCTCCACGACACGCGATGCTGCAGCAGCACCCCACGAACGGGGTCGAGCGCGAGCAACCCGGCGGCGCCGAAACGCCCCCAGTACTTCTCCCCCGACGGTGCGATCACCCAGGCGTCGCCGGGATCGCGCGGCCCCTGCGGGCGGCGCGGCTCACCGGCGGCGGGCGGCTCGATCGTCACCGTTCCAGCCTGTCACACCCAGGAACGCGTCGAGCGTGCACCGAACCGCCGAGAGGGCACCGAATCGGCGGCAGAGCCCGGCGAAGGGCGGCAGAGCCCGGCGAAGCCCGGCGGCGCAGCGCGGGTCAGCGCTGGCGACGCTCGCGCACGCGCATGTTGAGCACGATCGGGCTTCCCTCGAAGCCGTAGATCTCCCGTAGGCGACGCTGGATGAAGCGGCGGTACCCGGGGTCGAGGAAGCCGGTCGTGAACAGCACGAACGTCGGCGGGCGCGTCGAGGCCTGCGTGCCGAACAGGATGCGCGGCTGCTTGCCCCCGCGAAGCGGGTGCGGGTGCTCGGCCACGAGTTCGGACAGGAAGGCGTTGAACTTTCCCGTCGGGATGCGCTGATCCCACGACGCCAGCGCCACTTCCAGCGCCGGCACGAGCTTCTCGAGGTGACGCCCGGTGCGCGCGGAGATGTTGACCCGCGGAGCCCACGCGACGTGGGCGAGATCCTGCTCGATCTCGCGCTCGAGGTATCGGCGGCGTTCGGCGTTCTCCAACTCGGGGGTCGTCAGCAGGTCCCACTTGTTGAAGGCGAGCACGAGCGCCCGGCCCGACTCGAGCACGAGGTCGATGATGCGCACGTCCTGCTCGCTGAGCGGCTGCGACACGTCGAGCACCACGACGGCGACCTCCGCCTTCTCCAGCGCGGCCGAGGTGCGGAGGGACGCGTAGAAGTCGGCGCCCTGCTGCAGGTGCACGCGACGGCGGATGCCGGCGGTGTCGACGAAACGCCAGAGACGCCCGCCCAGCTCGACGATCTCGTCGACGGGATCGCGGGTGGTTCCGGCGAGCTCGTTGACGACGACCCGCTCTTCGCCGGCGGCCTTGTTCAGCAGCGACGACTTGCCGACGTTCGGTCGGCCGAGGATCGCGACGCGACGGGGTCCGCCGATCTCCTGTTCGGCGACGGCGGACACGGCGGGCAGCACCTTCATGACGGCGTCGAGCAGGTCGGCGACACCGCGGCCGTGGATCGCCGACACCGGGTGGGGCTCGCCGAGACCGAGGTTCCAGAGTGCAGCCGCCTCGGACTCGTGCCGCGCGTCATCGACCTTGTTGGCCACGAGGAAGACCGGCTTGCCGCTGCGGCGCAGCAGCTTCACGACGTGCTCGTCGGTGGAGGTCGCCCCGACCATGGCGTCGACCACGAACAGCACGACGTCGCACAGTTCGATCGCGATCTCCGCTTGCGCGGCGACCGAGCGGTCGATGCCGCGCGCGTCGGGCTCCCAGCCGCCCGTGTCGACCAGCGTGAAGCGGCGATCGGCCCACTCGGCCTTGTACGTGACGCGGTCGCGGGTGACGCCGGGGGTGTCTTCGACGACGGCCTCGCGGCGACCGAGGATGCGGTTCACCAGAGCGGACTTTCCGACGTTCGGTCGGCCGACGATCGCGACGACCGGCAGCGCGGGGAGGTAGAAGATGCCGTCCTCGTCGGCGGTGATGCCGGCGAGCAGTTCGGCGTCCTCGGGATCGAGGTCGAACTCTTCGAGGCTCGAGCGGAGGGCCGCTGCGCGCTGTTCGGCGAGCTCCTCGTCCAGCTGCGCCATCTTCTCAGCGAGCTGGTCGGGCCCGCCTACGTACTCGTCTTCATCGCCCATGGTGGGCTCCTATCCTCTGGTCGATGACTTCGAGGACGGCATCGACCGTCTGCTCGAAGTCCAAGTGTGTGGAGTCGACGACGCTCACGCCATCGGCTGCGGTGAGAAAATCGACGACGGTCGAATCGGATGCATCGCGCCGGCGCAGTGCATCGGCCACGGCGCCGGCATCCTGGCCTTCCAACTCGGCACTCCGGCGCGCGGCACGGACGGCGGGGTCGGCGGTGAGGAGGATGCGGACGGGAGCGTCGGGGGCGACGACCGTCGTGATGTCGCGTCCCTCCACCACCACGCCGGGCCTGGTGGACTCGGCGATCAGCGAACGGAAGAGCCCGTTGAGACCCTCACGGACGGCCGACACCCGCGCGACCCCGCTCACCGCGGCGGTGACGTGCGGCTCGCGGATCGCGGTGGTGACGTCGATGTCGTCGACGCGGATCGCGACGACCTCGGGGTCGAGCGAGACGGCGGTGTGGAAGTCGGTGAAGAGCGCCTGCACCGCGGCGGGCACGGTGGTGTCGACGTCGTGCTGCAGCGCCGACCACGCGAGGGCGCGGTAAACAGCCCCGGTGTCGAGGTAGCCGTAGCCGAGACGGCGGGCCACCGCCGTGGAAACGCTCGACTTGCCGCTACCGGCGGGACCATCGATCGCGACGACCACCGGCTCGTCGCCGGTCGTGGACTCAGTCATGAAGAGGTGCTCGCAATCCGCCATCCGCGCGCCTGCAGACCCTCGGAGGCTCGGTGGACGGCGTCGGGGACGACGCTGATCTCGGCGAGGCCGATGGGCGCGCCGGGAGAGTGCTCGAGGCGCAGATCCTCGACGTTCACGCCGATCTCGCCCAGCTCGCCGAAAAGTCGGCCGAGCTGTCCGGGGGTGTCGTCCACCATCACGACGAGCGTCTCGAAACGACGGTTCTGCCCGTGCTTGCCCGGAAGGCGATCGACACCGTCGTTGCCCCGACGGATCGTGTCGGCGAGGGTGCGACGGGCTCCGGGGGCGTCGGGCGCGCGCAGGGCGCCGACGACTTCGGTCAGGTCGGTTGCGAGCGTTTCGAGCACGTCGACCACGGGGGCGGCATTGGCCCCGAGGATCTGCACCCACAGTTCCGGAGCCGACGCCGCGATGCGCGTCGTGTCGCGCACGCCCTGACCGGCCAGGCGCAGGGAGCCGTCGGATGCATCGACGAATCGGCCGGCCAGCAGACTTGCGACCAGTTGGGGAACGTGGGAGGTCAGCGCGACGGAGCGATCGTGCTCTTCGGGGCTCATCTCGATCGGGGTCGCACCCAGGTCGAGCGCGAGGGCCTCGACGAGGGCGAGATCGTCGGCGGAGGTCTCCTCGTCGCGGCACACCACCCAGGGCCGGCCGACGAAGATGTCGGCGCGCGCCGAGATGGCGCCGCCTCGTTCTCGTCCGGCGAGCGGGTGGGAGCCGATGTAGCGAGTGAGGTCGACGCCCCGCTCGCGGAGCGTGCGGAGGGGTTCGAGCTTCACGCTCGCGACGTCGGTCACCACGGCGTCCGGAAACGCCGCCAGTTCGCGCGCGATGACGTCGGCGGTGACATCGGGCGGCACGGCGACGACGATCAGCGTCGGCGCATCATCCGGGCCCGCCGGGCGACCCGCGCCGTAGTCCACAGCGAGGCGCAGCTGCGCGGGCGAGGTGTCATCGAGCACCACGTCCACGCCGACGGCCCGCAGCGCGTGACCGACGCTCGCACCGAGAAGGCCCGCACCGACCACGCGCACCGTGCCGCGCACGCGCGCCGGCAACGGCGTCGCCGAACGCGCCGATGGGGCGATCAGATCGGTCAAGGAATCTCCAGGTAGCCGGCGCGGTAGGCGCGACCATCCTCACTCAGTGGGCGAGGCCTCGGTCGGGGAGCCGGTGTCGGGGCCCGTTTCCGGGGAGTCGCGACGCGACAGCGTGAGAAGGGCGCCCCGCTCTACCTTAGTCAATTCGCGGGCACGACCGACGGGGAGCGTTCCCAGGGTCAGCGGGCCGAACCGCCGGCGCACCAGCTCGACGACGGGGTGGCCGACCTCGGCCATCAGGCGCCGCACGATGCGGTTGCGGCCGGAGTGCAGGGTCAATTCCACGATGCTCGAGCCATCGGACTCGTCCAGCAACCGCGCCTTGTCGGCGGCGATCGGGCCGTCCTCGAGCTCGACGCCGCGGGTGAGGCGGGCGATGGTCTGCGGCGTGACCCGGCCGGTGACCTTCGCGATGTAGAGCTTGTCGACCCCGAACGAGGGGTGGGCGAGCACGTGCGCGAGGTCGCCGTCGTTGGTGAGGATGAGCAGCCCGCTCGTGTCCGCATCGAGACGCCCGACGTTGAAGAGCCGCTCCGGCCACTCGGTCGTGTACTGCTGCAGATCAGGGCGTCCCCGCTCGTCGCTCATCGTGCTCACGACGCCCGTGGGTTTGTTGAGCATGACGTAGCGCTTCGTCGCATCCAATTGAATGGCCACGCCGTCGACGTCGACGAGGTCGGTCTCGGGGTCGATCCGGCGGCCGAGCTCGGTGACCACGATGCCGTTCACACGCACCCGGCCCTCGACGATCATGTCTTCGCTGACCCGCCGTGACGCGACGCCGGCGGCGGAGAGCACTTTCTGCAAGCGGATGCCGTCGTGGAGGACACCTGGATCGGTCGTGCCGTTGTCTGCTGTGGGGTCGCTCATCGGACCACCTCTCTGTCGAAGCCGTCGAAGCCGTCCGAACCGTCGTCGAGGAGCGGCGCGATGCGCGGCAGCTCGTCGAGGGAGTTGATGCCGAGGTTCACCAGCAACGCGTCGGTCGTGCCGTAGTGGATCGCGCCCGTCTCGGGGTCGGCGAAAGCTTCGGCGATGAGTCCACGCCCGAGCAGGGTGCGCACCACGGAGTCGACGTTGACCGCCCGGATGGCGGCGACCTGGCCGCGGGTGACGGGCTGCTTGTACGCGATCACCGCGAGCGTCTCGAGCGCGGCCTGCGACAGCCGCGACGGCGCTTGGGTGTTGACGAACTCCGACACGAGGTCGTCGTGTTCCGCCCGCACGTACAGCCGCCAGCCCCCGCCGACCTCGCGCAACTCGAAACCGCGCCGAGGACCCGCGCCCCGGCCGTCGTAGTCGTCGACGAGTGTCTCGACGGCCTGGCGCACCGCGGCCACGGGCGCGGCAACGGCCGCGGCGAGGCTCACGAGACTCTGCGGCTCCTCGATCACGAGCAGGATCGCTTCCAGCCGGCGGGCGACGTCCGAGACGGCGGAAGGAGTGGGGTCATCGGTCATAGTCGGCTCCCAGGGCGGCGAGGTTCTCATCCGACCAGCGTTCGGCGCTCCAGCGCAGGGTGAGCTCACCGAGCGGTTCCAGCTGCTCGAAGGTGAGGGCGGCGTGGCGATACAGCTCGAGCACGGAGAGGAACCGTGCCACCACGACCCCCGGCTGAGCGACCCCGGCGATGAGGTCACGGAAGGTCAGGGTGCCGGCGCTGCGCAGCAAGGTGACCACGACCGCGGCCTGTTCGCGGATGCTGACGAGCGGGGCGTGCAGATGATCGAGCCCGACCGTCGGGATCTCGCGCGGGGAGAACGCGAGTACGGCGAGCGCGGCGAAGTCCTCGAGGCTCAGCGTCCAGACGAGTTCGGGGACCGCGGCGCGGTACTTCTCGTCGAGGCGCACCGCGCGGACGTGCCGGCGGTCCTCCCCCTGCAGGCGCGACGCGAACCAGCCCGACGCCTCCTTGAAGGCGCGGTACTGCAGCAGGCGCGCGAACAGCAGGTCGCGCGCCTCGAGCAGCGCGACCGACTCCGCATCGACGAGCTCTCCCTGCGGGAGGAGGCCCGCGACCTTCATGTCGAGCAAGGTCGCCGCCACAACGAGGAACTCGGATGCCTCGTCGAGATCGCCGTCGGGCCCGAGGGCGCGCAGGTACGCGATGAATTCGTCGGTCACCTGACTGAGCGAGACCTCGGTGATGTCGAGTTCATGCTTGGAGATGAGCGTCAGCAACAGGTCGAAGGGTCCGTCGAAAACGCTCAGTGAGACGCGGAACCCCGCAGCATCCGCGTCCTGCGCCCCGATCGGAGCGTCAGGCGACAGCGCCACGGGCGACCAGTTCCCGCGCCAGACGCAGGTAGGCCTGGGCCGCGGCATGCTCGGGCGCGAATTCGGTGATGGGCATCCCCGACACCGAGGCGTCGGGGAACTTCACCGTTCGTCCGATGACGGTCTCCAGTACGTCGTCACCGAAGGCGTCGACGACGCGCTCGAGCACCTCGCGGGAGTGCAGGGTGCGAGGGTCGTACATCGTGGCGAGCACACCGTCGAGGGTGATCGAGGGGTTGAGCCGGTCGCGCACCTTGTCGATCGTCTCGATCAGGAGGGCCACACCGCGGAGGGCGAAGAACTCGCACTCGAGCGGGATGACGACACCGTGGCTCGCCGTCAGGGCGTTGACGGTCAACAGGCCCAGCGAGGGCTGGCAGTCGATGAGGATGACGTCGTAGTCGGCCGTGACCTTGCGCAGCACCCGGGCCAGGATCGACTCCCGGGCCACCTCATTGACCAGGTGGACCTCGGCCGCGGAGAGGTCGATGTTGGCCGGGATGATGTCGAGGCCCTCGACCCGCGTGGGCACGATGACGTCGTACGGGTCACGCTTGGTGTCCAGCAGCAGATCGTAGATCGTGGGGGCGTCGTGCGTCTGAATGCCGAGCCCGGCCGAGAGGGCGCCCTGCGGATCGAAGTCGATCGCGAGCACCTTCCGCCCGTACTGGGCGAGAGCGGCCGCCAGGTTGATGGTCGTGGTCGTCTTGCCGACCCCGCCCTTCTGGTTGCACAGCGCGATGATGCGCGCCGGGCCATGGCTGTCGAGCTTCGGGGGCGTCGCGAAACCGTGATACGGGCGCCCGGTGGGTCCGAGGGTGACCTCGTCGCCGCCGGCTTTCGCCGATCCCTTCGCTGCGCTAACCGCCACGGACTCTCCTGCCTTCGCTGCCGTCCGCTCGATCTTACCGACGTGCCGGCCCGGTGGCCCGCGGGGCACACCGGGCTCGGCCCACTCGGCGCGCCCCGCTAGGAGATCCGGGTGCGACGCCGGGCCGCCACGAGGGTGAGCACGCCCAGCCCCAGCAGCAACGCAGCGCCGGCGCCCCAGGCCGTCTCCGCCTCGCCGCCGCTCTCGGCGAGCAGCTCCGGGTCCGCGATCGCCAGGATCGGGGTCGGTGTCGGGGTGGGGGTCGGCGGGACGGGAGCCAGGACGGCACCCGGAATCCCCGACACGTCGTTCGCGAACTCGGCCGTCACATGCGCGATGGCACCGATCATGATCCCGAGCGCGGTGTCGTTGATGTTGTCGATGTCGTCGCCGGCGGAGTGGTAGTTCTGGTCGTGCGCCTCACCGACGGTTCCGCCGAAGAGGGCCGCTTCATCGGCCGTCTTGACGTCGTCGGCGCCGGTGAACAGTCCGGAGGCTGCTATCCCCGCCGAGATGAACGCGTCGTAGTCGCTTCGCCCATCGAAGGCCGTGTCGATCCAGGGCTGGCCGATCTCGTCGAAATAGTCGGTCAGCGCGTCCTCGGTCTCGATCGAGCCTGCGGGCACCTCGACCGGCGCCTCGTAGGTGGACTCGTCGGCGTCGTACACCGAGATGACGTAGTTGGGCGAGCCGATCATGTCGAAGTTGAGGTACGTGACGATGTCTGCCGCCTCTTCGTCGCTCAACCGGGCGACGTAGTCCGCCGAACCGAACAGCCCGAGCTCCTCCGCGCCCCACCACGCGAATCGCACCCGGTTGGTGAGAGGACCGGATGCTGCGAGCTGCACCGCGGTCTCGAGGATCGCCGCCGAGCCCGAACCGTTGTCGTTGATTCCCGGCCCCTCGAGAACGGAATCGAGGTGCGCGCCGAGCATGACCGTGTTCTCCGGGTTACCCGTTGGAGTGTCCGCGGTGATGTTGAACGTCTGGATGACCGAGACCGTTTGCTGCAGCTGGAGATCGGCCGTGACCGGTCCGAGCGCCATCGCCGCCAGGATGGTCTGTCCCTGCGAGGGCAGGATCCCGACGGAGGGGATCAGGTCGGGAGTCTGCTCGCCGAGTGTGCCGGCGAGGGGAACCGCCTCGGTGTTGTAGACGATGACCGCGAGCGCACCCGCGCGACCGGCCGCTGCCGACTTCTCCGAGAACGCGCAGACGCCGCGCGAGACGATGGCGATCTGCCCGGTCGCATCGACGTCGCCCCATTCACTGTCGTCGCATCCGGTCGCGACGGCAGGGGCGATGAGAGGCACGTCCGTCAGGCCCGCGACCGGTGTCGACGGGGTGAACTCCATCGGCAGGCCGAGCGGGCCGGGGGCGCCGTCGCCGTCCTCGTCGTCGGTGAAGGTGATGCCGTCGATGGCGAGGGAGTAATCGTCGATGCTCTGCGTCGTCGCTTCGAAGTCGTGCCGCACCGGTTCGTAACCGGCGGCGATCAGCACCTGCTCGATGTACTGCCCGCTCGCCTCGTAGCCCGTGGTCCCCGCTGCGCGGTTGCCTCCGTTCGCCGTTGCGATCGCCTGCAGCGCGTCGAGATGCGCCCGCACACCCGCGACGGTCACGCGGTCCTCGAGATCTTCCGGATCCACCGCCATCGCGGGGGTGAGACCCACGCCGACCATCAGCAGCCCCGCTGCCATACCGATTCCCACGGGCGCCCAACGGCGCTGCACCTTCACCACGATGTGGTTCTCCTCTTGTCGACCCTGACCTCGCCCCTGTGTCGGAGGCTAGGGCAGCAAGACCGTGCCGGACGGAAACGTCACGGCCCGGAAACAATGCCTACCGTGCGCGCGGGTGGGAGGTGGCGTAGACGTCGCGCAGGGCGTCGACGCTCACGTGGGTGTAGATCTGGGTGGTGGCCACCGAGGCGTGGCCGAGGAGCTCCTGTACGACGCGCACATCGGCACCGCCCTGCAGCAGGTGCGTCGCGAACGAGTGGCGGAACGTGTGCGGTGAGACGTGGGCTTCCATCCCGGCTCGCTCCGACGCCTGCTGGATGACGAGCCACGCACTCTGGCGCGACAGCGGCGCTCCCCGCAGTCCGAGGAAGAGGCGCGGGCTCGACCGCCCGCGCCGCGCCAGCTCGGGTCTCACTCGAGCGAGGTACGCCTCCAGCGCCGCGCGCGCGTACGAGCCGACGGGGATGATGCGTTCCTTATCGCCCTTGCCGCGCACCCGCAGGATCTCGCCGTGGGCGAGGTCGTCGACGTCGAGCTGCACGATCTCCGAGACGCGCGCTCCGGTGGCGTACAACAGCTCGAGGAGGGCGCGATCACGCACCGCGACCGGCTCGGCGGCCGTGTCCTCCCCCGGCGGGGGGCCCGCAGCATCCAGGAGCCTCTCGATCTGCTCGATGGTGAGCGCCTTCGGCAGCCGTCGCGGCGCCTTCGGGGGGCGGAGGCGTCCGCTGGGATCCTCGGACTCGATCCCCTCGCGCACGAGGAAGCGGTGCAGCCCCCGCACCGAGGAGTGGATGCGCGCGAGCGACGACGCCGCGGGCGCCGGCACGGACGAGGCGCGCTCAGCGGCGAAGTCGGCGATGAGGGCGGGCGTCACCGCCTCCGTGTCGGTGATGGCACGTCCGGCCAGCCACCGCGCATACACCTCGAGGTCGCGGCGGTATGCGGCGGCGGTGTGGTCGGACAGACCGCGCTCGAGCGTGACGTGCCGCAGGTACGCGTCCACCGCCCGCTCGATGCGCACGTCAGCCCGCCGTGTCGGCTTCCCGGCGCAGCACTTCGGCCGTCATCAGCACTCCGGTGATCAGGATGGCGTTGCGCACCCGACCGTCGAGGATCGCGGCGATCACTTCGTCGATCGCGACGCGCTCGACCTGGATGTCCGCCTCTTCGTCTTCGCGCTCGAACGCGTCGTCCGTGGGCGACAGGTCGCGGGCCAGGAAGAGGTGCACGACCTCGTCGTTGCCGCCGGGCGAGGTGTGCACGGCGCTGAGCAACTGCCACCGGGCGGCGATGAGGTCCACTTCCTCAGCCAGCTCGCGGGCAGCAGCCGCCGCAGGGTCCTCCCCCGCGACGTCGAGCAGGCCAGCCGGAATCTCCCAATCGCGCGAGCGGATCGGGTGGCGGTACTGCTGGATCAGCACGACCCGGTCGTCGGCGTCGAGCGCGACGATCGCGGCCGCGCCCGGGTGCTCGACGTACTGGCGCTCCATCTGGCCGTCACCGTAGAGCACGGTCTCGGAGCGTACGTTCCAGATCGCGCCGGTGAAGACCTGCTCGGAGGCGAGCACCTCGGGCTGCACGTCTTCGTCGTGAAGGGTGCGCGGATCCACGTCAGTTCTCCTCGACGTCGAACAGCTCGCTCGCGCGGTGGCGTTCCAGGGCAGCCTCGACGAGTCCGCGGAAGAGCGGATGCGGGGTGGTCGGGCGCGATCGCAGCTCGGGGTGGGCCTGGGTGGCGATGTAGTACGGGTGCACGTCTCGCGGCAGTTCGACGTACTCCACCAGCCCGAGGTCGGGGTTCACGCCCGAGAACACCAGGCCGGCGTCGGCCAGCTGCTCGCGGTAGGCGTTGTTCACCTCGTAGCGGTGACGGTGACGCTCCGACACCTGCGGCGCCCCGTACACCTCCTCCGCCAGTGACCCGGCGGCGAGGTCGGCCGGATACAGCCCCAGCCGCATGGTGCCCCCGAGGTCGCCACGGTCGAGGATGTCGACCTGCTCGGCCATCGTGGCCACCACCGGGTGCGGGGTGTCGGGATCGAATTCGCTCGACGATGCCTGCTCGAGGCCGGCCTTGTTCCGGGCGTACTCGACGACGATGCACTGCAGGCCCAGGCAGATGCCGAGGGTGGGGATCATCTGCTCGCGGGCGAAACGCAGCGCGCCGAGCTTGCCCTCGATGCCGCGGATGCCGAAGCCGCCGGGGATGACGATGCCGTCGAGGTGGCCGAGCGCCTTCTCCGCACCCTCGGGCGTCTCGCACTGGTCGGAGGGGATCCAGGTGACCTTGACGTGCGTCTCGTGCGCGAACCCGCCCGCCTTGAGCGCCTCGGTCACCGAGAGGTACGCGTCGGGCAGGTCGATGTACTTGCCGACGAGACCGATCGTGACCTCGTGCTTCGGGTTGTGCACCGCTTGCAGCACGCGCTCCCACCGCGACCAGTCGACGTCGGCCGCTTTGGCGAGTCCGAGGGACTGCACGATGTAGTCGTCCAGGCCCTGCTCGTTCAGCATCGTCGGGATGTCGTAGATGCTGGGCACGTCGACGGCGTTCACGACGGCCGATTCGTCCACGTCGCACATGAGCGCGATCTTGCGCTTGTTCGACTCGGTGACCGGACGGTCGCTGCGCAGCACCAGAGCGTCGGGCTGGATACCGATCGAGCGCAGGGTGGCGACGGAGTGCTGGGTGGGCTTGGTCTTCTGCTCCCCCGACGCGCCCATGAACGGCACGAGCGAGACATGCACGAAGAAGACGTTATTGCGGCCCAGCTCGTGGCGGATCTGCCGTGCCGACTCGATGAACGGCTGCGACTCGATGTCGCCCACCGTTCCGCCGATCTCGGTGATGATCACGTCGGGCTGGGGGTCTTCGCTCGCCTGCAGCCGCATGCGCCGCTTGATCTCGTCGGTGATGTGCGGGATGACCTGCACGGTGTCGCCGAGGTACTCACCCCGGCGTTCGCGCGCGATGACCTGCGAATAGATCTGGCCTGTGGTGACGTTCGCCGCCTGGCTCAGCTGAATGTCGAGGAACCGCTCGTAGTGGCCGATGTCGAGGTCGGTCTCGGCGCCGTCGTCGGTGACGAAGACTTCGCCGTGCTGGAACGGGTTCATCGTTCCCGGATCGACGTTGAGATACGGGTCGAGCTTCTGCATGACGACGCGGAGACCCCGCGCGGTGAGCAGGTTGCCGAGGCTGGCGGCGGTGAGTCCCTTACCCAAGGACGACACGACACCACCCGTGACGAAGATGTGCTTCGTCGTCTGGGTCTGGTGCTCTGTGGAGCCGGTGGAACGTCCCGCTTCTGAATTCTGCATCACGGGCTTCAATCCTATCGGTCCGATCCGGTCGCGGTGCGGCAGGCGCTCACTTCCTGCGAAGTCTGCCACGCTTCTTCCGCCGTGACGACGACGGACGCCCGCTCTTCGTACGAGGCGCGGGTACGACGACGAGGGCCTTCTGCCTGGTTCTCACCAGACTGATCACGCCGACGACGCACGCAGCGACCGCCGGGAGGCCCACGAGCGGGAGCACCGGATCTTCGGGAACAGCATCCGCCGTCACCCAGACGAAGGAGACGAGAGCGGATGCTGCGAACCATCCCGGAATCCATCGGACGAGGTCGCGTCGCATCCCGCCCTGTTGGAATCGCCGCCGCCTCTCGTCCGATCGCGCCAGAAGAGGCCACGCGCCGAACACCAGCGAGAGGGCGGACAGCACGAGTGAGACCGCCACGGGGGCGGCTCGGGCGATCTCTGCCCGGTACCACGCACCGCGGTCGGTCTCATCGAAGGTGCCCGCCGGGAACGTCAGTCGCACGCCCACATCCCGATTCGCGTCGCTCGACCAGTAACCGTCGTCCTCCACCTCGAGCTCCCAGGAGCGGACGACCTCGTCGTCCGCGGCGACTCCGCCCGTGAGGGGCGTGAGGTCGGTGGCCCGGCTCGAGCGGTACCAGGTGAGCCACCCGCTCGCATCGTCCTCGATCGAGGCATCGAGGACGGCGTCCACGCTCACCTGCGCGGCGACGCGCTCGATCGCGCCCTCCTCCTGCCACGACCAGGCGCTCTCCCATCCTTCGTTGAGGCCGGTCCATTGCACCTGGTCCCGCCAGCCGTCGGCGGTCTCGACGGCGGTCGCCGCATCGGCCAGTTCGTAGCGGATCTCGATCTCGTGCTCGCCCGCCCACGGGTCGAGGAACCTCGTCTGCAGGAACGCCATCCCCTGCTCGCGGCGCAGCTCGTACGGGGCGTCTTCGCCGTCCAGGCGCACCGAGACGATCGCCAAGCCCAGGTCGTTTCCGTTCACCCGATCCCGGTACTGACGCATGAGCTGGGGCATCTCGAGCCGATCCCCGTCGACCAGGACCTGCAGGGTCTCCGTGGCCTCGATGTGCGCCCGACCGTCTTGTCCGCGCGAGAGGTGGGCGTCGAGGTCCGCGTCGCTCACCACCCAGCCGCGCCCGCCGGGCAGGTCGCCCGAGTACGACACGTCCTCTTCGGGGCTGCGCTCGGAGGGCGAGGGAAGGGTGAACGCGACGACGAGCATCGCGAGGAGAGATGCCACGGCGACGGCGCGAACGATGAGTCGAGGCGCGGTCAGGAAGCCCTGCCCCGCCGAGACCTCGGCATGGCCGTCCTGACGCAGCAGGTCCGTGATGGTCTCGCCGGCGGCCCGGGGCGGCGTGAACATCGCGACATAGGGCAGTAAGGGATCGCGCAGGGTGATGCGACCGGCGGCGCTCGTCTGCTCGAGGAACAGCCGCACCCCCCGCAAGCGCTCTGCCGCGAACGCGCCGGGACGGGTCAAGGGGCGCGCGGTGAGCGCGATCGTGAGCACCACGACGCCCGCAACCGCGGAGAGCGCGACGATCGCCCACGGCCACCAGTACTCGCTGAGGGAGATCTGGTGCGAGAGCTGGCGCACCAGCCCCCACTGCACCACTGTCAGCGCGAGGCTCGCGCCGATGAACGTGTCGCGCACGACGCCGCGCGGCACCCGGCGCAGGCCCCGACGGAACTGCTCGGCCCACGCCGGCCCGCCGAGATAGACCCGCCACGCGTTCGCCAGGTCGCCCCAGCGGCCGGCGCGCGCGGCGGAACGCCCGAGGGCGGCGCGCGCCGTCGCGTCGGAAGGGGCAGCGGCGTACCGGGCGACGGCGGACACGAGCGGAGCGGTGAGCACGGAGCGGCTCAGGCGCGCCGCGAGGTCGGCCGAGATGTCGGGGTCGGGCTCGGACTGCGCGACGAACCATGCCCGACCGCGCGCATCGCTCCACGCCACCGCCCGGGCGGCGAGGGAGAACACCAGCGTAACCCCGAGTAGGAGGAGCGGCAGGAACGGGCCCACCACCAGCACCCAGTACAGGGGCGAGGGCGGGGGCATCGTGAACGTGCCGTCGCGGAAATCGAGGCTGAACCAGAACTCCGCGTGCGGAGGGAGGCGTTGATCGTTGTCGACGACGTAGGTGACCGTCGACGCGGTCTCGCTGTCGGGGGTGAGTCGTTCGCTGTCGCCGACGATCGCCCAGGCGACCGCGGCGAACGGGGGCTGCAGCAACTCCGCGTCGAGCTCGGTCGGCAGGGTGAGGGTGAGTGATGACCCCCCGAGTCCTTGCGCCCACGCCGGTCCGAAGATGTCCCACCGCAGCACGTCGCGCCGCTGCCCGGTCGACTCGTCGAGCACCGAGGACGCGACATCTCGCAGGGCGTAACGGAGGACGAAGGTGTGACGCCCGTCGAGTTCGGCTCCGGTGTCGAGCGCGAACGTGGTCCGCGTCGGGCTGTTCGAGACGTCGACGGTGATCGGTTGCCCGTCGACCTCGGCGCTGACGTCGGCGGGATGCAGGTCATGCCCCTCGTACAGCGACGCGATCGTGCGCTCGATCCCCTGCTCGTCGACTTCGTCGGGGAAGACCGCTTCGATCGTCTCCTCGACCCGCAGCACGAGCCTGCCGTCAGCGGAGCGTTCGACGGTGTGGGCGGCGTCGAAGGACGCGGCGATCCATCGCTCATCGACGTCCTCCGCCGCGGACGTGATGTCTTCGAGCGTGATGGGAGCGTTGATCACCGGGCCGAAGAGCAGGAACACCCCGACGAGAGCGACCGCCACCCAGATGGACCGCACCACGGCCCGCACCCGGCGCGAACCCCGGGCGCGCGAGCGCGCCTCTGCACGCAGCATCCAGCGCGACAGCGCCTGGTAGAGCGGCGTCTGTCGGGACGGGGCGATGCGCACCGCGCCATCGGGGAGGTGCGCCCCACCCGAACTCTCGGGCGGCGAGGGTCTCACTGGCGCGCGAGCGCTGCGGCCAGCAACTCGCGAGCGTGGGTGAGTGCAGCGTCCGAGTCCGCGAGACCCGACAGCAGACGGGCCATCTCGGCCTCGCGCTCCGCCCCTTCGAGGCGGCGCACGCTCGAGGCGGTCACCGAACCGTCGCTGGTCTTGACGACGGACAGGTGGTTCCCGGCGAAGGCGGCGACCTGCGCCAGGTGCGTGACGGCGATCACCTGCGACGTCTGTGCCAGTCGCGCCAGCCGGCGACCGACCTCGATGGCCGCGGCGCCGCCGATCCCGGCATCCACCTCGTCGAACACGAAGGTGGGCACCGGATCGACACCGGCGATGACGACCTCGATCGCGAGCATGACGCGACTGAGCTCACCACCGGAGGCCCCGCGGGCGACCGGCCGCGCTTCGGCACCGGGGTGCGGGGCGAGCAGGATCGTGACCTCATCACGACCGGCGGCCGAGGGCGCGCCGGGCGAGACGCGCACGAGCAGGGTGGCGTCGGGAAGGGCGAGGGCGTGCAGTTCTTCCGTGACGGCGGCGCCGAGGCGCACGGCCGCAGCTTCCCGGGCTGCGGTCACCGCCTGCGCCGCTTCGTCGAGGTTCGCCTCGGCGGCGTCACGCGCGGCGGTGAGCCGCTCGACGCGATCGTCGTCGTCGTCGAGTTCGGCCAGTCGCGCCGAGCCGCTCTCCTGCAGCGCAAGGGCGGCCTCGAGCGAGCCGTGGGCGCGCACGAGCGCACCGAGCACGGCGCGCCGCTCCTCGACCGCCGCCAACTCGTGGGGGCCCGTCTCGTCGAGGTCGGCGAGGTAGGCCGAGATCGCAGTGGCGAGGTCGGCGGTCCGATACCCGAGGTCGGCGGCCTGCTCGGCGAGGGACTCGAGGGTCGCATCGCGGATGCTGCCGCGCTCGAGCGCGCGTCGGGCCTCGGCAAGCGAGGCCAGGGCGTCTGCAGCATCCGTCTCACTCGAGAGCGCCTCATGAGCGGTCGCCGCCGCGAGTCGCAGCTCCTCGGCGTTGGCGAGCCGTTCGGCGCGGGCGGCGAGGTCGGCGTCCTCCCCCGCGACCGGAGCGGCCGCGTCGATCTCGGCCAGGGCGGCGCGGAGATCCTCCGCTTCGCGGACGCGGGCACCGCGGTGCTCACGCAGACCGGTCAGCTCCGCATCGAGCTCCTGCCACCGTTCGAACTGTGCGCGATAGACCGAGAGGGCCTCGCTCACCGGTGCTCCCGCGAAACGGTCGAGCGCGTCGCGCTGCGCGACCGCCGAGCGCAGGCGCAGCTGCTCCGACTGGCCGTGCACGACGACGAGATCGTCGGCGAGGTCGGCCAGCACTCCAGCCGGCGCCGAGCGACCGCCCACCGTTGCCCGACCGCGCCCCTCGCTCGACACGGTGCGGCCCAGGATCAGCTCGGCCGTGCCGTCGCCGATCGGCTCGACATCGCCGCCCGCCTCCCGGACGCGATCGACGACCCGGCCCGCGGCCGGAACCGCCCACACTCCTTCGACCGAGGCGTGGGCCGCGCCCGAGCGCACCGCCCCCGAATCGGACCGCTGGCCCAGCAACAGGCCGAGACCGGTCACGACCATCGTCTTGCCTGCTCCGGTCTCCCCCGTGATGGCGGTGAATCCCGGCCCGATCTGCAAGGTCGCGTCGGCGATGACGCCCAGATCGTGCAGGCGCATCTCCTCGATCACGGAGACACCGGTCCGGCCGGACCACGCCAGCCCGCGACCGGCAGTCGGAACTTGCGCACGAGACGATCGGTGAACGCGGGCGGATGCAGGCGCGCCAGGCGCACCGGCGTCGTCGAGCGCCGCACCACCACGCGCGCGCCCGGCGGCAATTCGTGCGAGCGCCGACCGTCGGCCCACAGGATGCCGGTGCCGCTCGTGCGTTCGAGCACCTCGATCGCGATCGGTGCCTCCGGGCCCACGACGAGCGGGCGGGCGAAGAGGGCGTGCGCCGACAGCGGCACCACGGCCATCGCTTCGACGGACGGCCAGATGATCGGGCCCCCCGCCGAGAAGTTGTAGGCGGTCGAGCCGGTCGGCGTCGCGACGACCACGCCGTCGCAGCCGAAGGACGACAGGGGGCGACCGTCGACTTCGATGACGACCTCCAGCATCCGCTCTCTGCTGGCCTTCTCGACGGTGGCCTCGTTGAGCGCCCAGGTCTCGTAGATGACGGCGTCGGCGGAGTCCTTCACGCGCACCGAGAGGGCGAGGCGTTCCTCGACCCGGTAGGCGCGCTCGATCACGCGACGCACCGCGTCGTCCATGTCGTCGCGCTCGCTCTCCGCGAGGAAACCGACGTGACCCATGTTGATGCCGAGTACCGGCGCGGTCCCCCCGCGCACCAGCTCGGCGGCGCGCAGGATCGTGCCGTCGCCGCCGAGCACGATCGCGAGTTCGATGTCGTCGAGAGGAATGTCGATGCCCAGGGTGCCGACGCCGTCGAGCGGGATCGCGCCCTCGAGATCCTGCCGGTCATCGGGCGACAGCACCGCACGGGCTCCCGCTCCGGTCAACAGGGCGATGACGCGCGCAGCGGCGGCGACCGTGTCGTCGCGGCGCGCGTGGGCGACGACGAGGATGTTGCGTACGGGAGAGCTCATCGGATTCCGGTCAGTTCGTTCACGGTGCTTGCCCATTCCGACGGATCGCTGCCTCGCGAGGAGGAGAGATACGCCACGTATTCGTGGTTGCCGTGGTGTCCGACGACGGGGGAAGCGATGATACCCGCCGTGCGCAGCCCCACGTCCCAGGCGCCCCACAGCACGGTCGAGACCGCGTCCGCTCGCAGGGCCGGGTCGGTGACGAGGCCGCCGCGGACGGCCGTACGGCCCACTTCGAACTGCGGCTTGATGAGGAGCACGATGTCGGCGTCGGGCGCGGCCACGGCGGCCACGGCCGGGAGCACGTGCACGAGGGAGATGAAGGACAGGTCGCCCGTGACGAGGGACGGCGCGCGGTCGACTCCCGTCGCCGCTGCGAGGGACGCCGCGTCCATGTGGCGCACGTTGAACCCCTCGACGAGGATGACTCCCCGGTCTTCCGCGATGCGCGGCGCGAGTTGGCCGTGGCCGACGTCGACCGCGAGCACGAGCTCCGCCCCCCGCTCGCGAAGCACCTGGGTGAACCCGCCGGTCGAGGCGCCCATGTCCAGCGCCAGACGACCCGCCACGGGAATGTCGAAGGCGTCGAGGCCGGCGATCAGCTTGTGTGCGGCCCGGCTGACGTAGTGGTCGTCGCCCGCGACCTCGATCCGAGCGGTCTCGGAAACGGCGGCCGAAGGCTTGACCAGGATCGTGCCGTCCACCGTGACCAGCCCGTCGGTGATCAGTTGCGCGGCCTGGGTGCGCGAGCGGGCGAGCCCGGAGGCGGCGAGAAGGGTGTCGAGGCGCGGCGTCATCCGGCAGCGCCGCGATCCGCGGGTCCGGACTCGAGTCGGCGAGCCAGTTCCTCGTGCAATCCCGCGTATGCGGCGGCACGGTCGGCGAGCGGTTGGCCCTCGATGACGCGAAGGCGGCTGATCAGCTCCGGCCCGGCGTCGTCCGCGAACGTGGCGTCGGTCATGCCGCTATCGTAACGACCTCAGCGCCGAGCGAAGGGGTCGGCATACAGCCGATCCGGCACCCGGAAGCCGAAGATCGCCCGACCCGAGTCCCAGACGGCCGCGCATCCGGCGCGCACCAGGTCGATGGGGCGGTCACCGGCGGTGATGATCCGCAGGTCCGCACCGTCGACCTCGACGACTGCCCCGCCGACCGTCGTGCGGGTGCCCTTCGTCAGCGTGGCGGGATAGGGCTCGAACAGCTCGCGCAGATCGCCCAGGATGTAGTCGGGCCGCGAGTCGGGCGGTGCTGCGAGAAGGTGCTTGGGGCGATCGATACCGGTGAGCACGGCGGCGGAGCGCATCCCCGCGGCGACCGCGCCCTTGATGTCGGTATCGAGGCGATCGCCGATGAACAGCGGACTGACCGCGTCGAACCGGCGCACCGCCTCGTGGAAGATCGGCACCTCGGGCTTGCCGGCGACGGTCGCGAGGCGCCCGACGGCCGTGTGGACCGCCGAGACGAGCGTGCCGTTTCCCGGGGCGATACCGCGTGCCTGCGGGATCGTCCAGTCGGTGTTCGTGGCGATCCACGGGATGCCGCCCTCATCCAGCGGCTTCTGCAGGGCGAATGCGGCTTCGGCGAGATGCACCCACGCGACGTCGGGGGCGAATCCCTGCACCACGGCCGCCGGCGCGTCGTCGGCCGATCGCGTCACGACGAAACCGGCCTTCTCCACCTCGACGACGAGACCCTCGCCGCCCACGACGAGGATCGTCGAGCCGGGCGGCACGACCTCCACCAGAAGCCGCATCGCGGCCTGCGGACTCGTGACGACATCACTCGGGGCGGTGGGGAGGCCGAGTTCGCTCAGGTGCGCAGCCACAGACGCGTCGGTGCGCGAGGCGTTGTTGGTGATGTACCCGAGGCGCCTGCCCTCCCGCGCGCGGTTGAGGCTTTCGACGGCGTAGGCGATCGGTCCAGCTCCCGCGTAGACGACACCGTCGAGGTCGGCCAGCACCACGTCGACCCCCTCTAACGGGGTCGGGTCGACGGCGCGCTTGCCCCACATCAGTTCGCGGGCTCTTCCGGGTCGGTCGCTGCCGGCGCAGGCGCAGCCGGGGCGGGAGCGTCGTCGGGCTCGCCCGTCTCCTCGACGACCATCACTTCGAGGTCGGCGGCTCCGGATGCTGTGTCGAGCGCGTCGGCGGCGACGTCGGCGCGCTCGTACCATTGCGCGGCTTCCTCGTCCCGACCGAGTTCTTCGAGCACGGTCGCGCGCGCCGCGAACAGCGCCGGGCTCCATTCGAAGGCGCGATCAGGATCGAGCTCGGGGATGTCCAGCTCCTGCAGGGCGCGCTCGGTCTCGCCGAGGTCGAGCCGAGCGCCGGACATGGCGATCGCGAGCTCGACGCGGGCGCCGACGGGCAGCGAGGCACGGTCGACCCCCCGGCCGACCTCGAGAGCGCGATCAGGACGTCCGACTCCTCGTTCGCTGTCGACGAGGAGCGCGATCTGATCATCACGACCCGAGATGCGACGGTAGGTGCGCAACTCGCGCAGTGCCAGGGCGAAGTCGCCGACCGCGTAGGCCGTGATCGCGGCCGTCTCACGCACCACCGCGATGCGCCCGGCGCGCCGCGTGGCGGCAAGGGCGTGCTCGTGAGCGAGTGCGGGGTCGTCGTCGATCAGCCGCGCCGCCATGGCGAGGTGGCGGGCGACGTTGTCGGCGTTCTCCTTGCTCAGAGTCTTCAGCTCGTTGCGCGCCGGGCCCGCGAGGTCGCGAGCAGTCACGTCATCGGGGAGCTCCGGCCCCGACTCGCGGAACCGCTCGGGTGGACGAGAGGCGCGGTCGCGGTCTCCCCCGCCGAACGCGGGTCGGCCCCCGCGCTCGGGAGGACGCCCGGTCGAGCCACCGTCGCGACCTTGAGCCCTGTCGCGATACGGAGCGCCACCACGGGCCGGTGCACCGTCGCGGCGCGGGGCGCCACCACGGGCAGGAGCACCATCGCGGCGAGGTGCTCCATCACGCGAAGGTGCGCCATCGCGACGCGGGGCTCCCCCGAAAGCGGGCTTGCCATCGCGGCGCGGGGCTCCGCCGCGGGCAGGCGCACCGTCACGGCGAGGTGCTCCATCACGCGAAGGTGCGCCATCGCGACGCGGGGCTCCCCCGAAAGCGGGCTTGCCATCACGGCGCGGTGCACCGGCGCGGGATGGACCGGAACCGGAGTCACGGCGGGGGGCGCGATCGCGACGTTCGTCGCCGTTCGGGCGGTCGCCATCATCGGAAGCCATGTGGACAATCCTCTCCGGAACGATGATCGCCCGTATAACGCGAAATGGCCACCCATCGTTGGGTGGCCATTTCTCGGAAGAAGTCCGGCGGTGTCCTACTCTCCCACAGGGTCACCCCTGCAGTACCATCGGCGCTGAGAGGCTTAGCTTCCGGGTTCGGAA